>NZ_JAAATX020000009.1 GCF_009908265.2 Paragemmobacter amnigenus
TTCGGCAAGCGTCGGCGGGCTGCGGTCCGTGCGGCTGCGCAACGCCATGATGGTTTCGAGCAGTGGATCCGGGATGACGGCATAGCCGAGGCGCAGCCCCGGAAACAGCACCTTGGAGAAGGTGCCTAGAAACCAGTTCTATCGCTCATGGCAAGGAACGCGAAAAGCATCGCCTACCTGTGTTGAATGACAATTTGTCAGCGCTCGAAGCGATTTCAGATCGCCTTGGGTCGCGTTGGACCTCTCTGGTCCGCCCGTCAGCGAACGTAACCTTTCCGCTCCTTGGCTCGCGCAAGTTTCATCAGGGCGTTGACGGCCTGCCCTTCGTCAGAGTGGGTTTCGACTAGCATCTGCCCACGTGATCCGATCCGCCCCCATTCTCGCACCAGACTGGACTTACCGAAGAGATCGCTCTCAATTGCCATCCGATAGTAGCGCCGCATGTTGCGCGCAGGGTCAAGCCGCCGCAAATGCAGCAAGCGGGGGAAAACTTCGAACTGGTCAGAGGATGCGGACATTTCTACCGGGCAGTAAGGTATCCAGAATCTAACAGGCAGGACGCTTCACTGAAAGCCGGGAAAACCTTTCAGGGCGTACAAAGCTTCGCATCATCAAGTGTGCTGGCGTAGAGCAGACAGGTTTCCATGTCGGCCAAGGTGGCCTCCAATCGGTCGTAGTCGGATTTCAGCGCCCGGGCTGCGGTGATCGTTTCGTCAAATTCTGTGGCCAGCTCTTTGTGCTTCTTGAGCAGGCCATTGTATTCATCAACCAACGTGTTGTTTTCACCGAGCAGCTTGTCATAGGCTGCGGCGCATTCGGTCACGTTGGATTTGCACGTGAAGCCTTCGTAGTCGCATTGGTACTTGTCGAAACAGGCTGCGTTCTGGTCGACGCACATGCCACTGCTCGAGCAGACCGTATCGCCAAATCCGAGGCATGCTCCCCGGTCACCGTAGGAACAACTGAACCCCTGCTGTGCACTGACGCCGGTCGGGATCAATGTAAGTGCAAGCATCAAGCCCCGGATCATCATGCCATCACGTCCAGCTTCGGCAGGCCGCGCACGATTTCCATGGTTCGCAGGCTGACGGTGATGACGCGTTGGAACAGTTCCAGGGGGTAGGCTGGGTTGTTCATCGTCTCGATGGCATAGCGGTTGGCGTCGTTTTCGATGCCGCTGTCTTTGTCGGTCTTGACCACCTGGCGTTCCATCACCCATTCCAGCGCGGGCTTGCCGTTCACGACGTAGTCGTAGGCCTCCAAGGGCACGTCCTGCATGGTTATGTTGGCGTTGTAGATGACGGTGGTCTTGTCCTTTTCCTTGCCCGCCTTGCCGAAAGCCCATTTCGTGACGCGGTAGAAGGCCTCGGGGTTCTTGATGTCGGCCAGGCGCAGGTCGCCTTGCTTGATCGTGACCGGGTAGGGTTCGACGGTTTCATAGTTCACATGCAGATCGCCGAGTTCGCGGCCCGCGCGGCAGAAGGCCCAGAAGTCGGCGGCGGTTTTCACGCGGGGGATGCGGGGCAGTTCTTTGGACAGGTTGTCGGCGTATTTCGTGCGGTAGTCCTCGGAGTGCAGCAGGCCGTAGACGTAGTAGAACAGGTCTTCCTTGGTGATAGTCTCACCGGGATAGGCATCCCGGAAGTGGTTTAGGCCTGCGTCCGTAATCCCGTCGAGACCTTCTTTTGATGGTGCTGTCGACGCGAACAGGTCAGTTTCGGCTACTTCCGGTGTGTCGGAGAACAACCTCAGTGGATAGCACTGCACCCCGTCGACATCAGAAAAGTGGATGCTGGGAACTGCATTTGTCATCAACGCGGAGAAGTTCCCTCGCCCACCCGGCCCAGAAGCGCAGATTGCAAGGTTATTGGTCGACGCCTCAGGAAAGAACCGGGGCATCAAATAACTGCTCCAATTCAAGGACTTGTGCTTGTAAACCCAATTCCTCAAGAAGGGCCGATACATGGCCTGCTGAATAACCTGCTCATGGAACTCGATCTTTCTGCCTTTTTCGACACTCCCTATCGTTGCTTGGCACCATTTGAATTTTGTTGGTTCCGTGTCGATGGAGTAGTTGGGATTGACCTGCCTTAGATCAACTTGGTGATTGAAAAATCGAATGCTTGCCTGAGTACGGGCCTCAAGCTGTCTCTTGGATGAATCGTAGACCCATACGTCGCGATTTGTTTTCAAACCCGCCGAATGCGTTTCGAAAAGGCCAGCTTCGATGCCGCCCTTTGCCGAGATCGGCAGAAACTTCTCAAAGTCCTGTCCGCGCTGACCGATCCAATCATGATGTTGATTTGGAATTATTGGGACCCATCCGTTGACTTTGGAAATACCGCTTATGCTTCCAAATTCGCGTACAATAGAGAGCTTTTCTTTCTGATCGAGATAGTCACCGATGTCGTGAAAGTGGATTTGACCATGCTTGGCAGCGCCAGGGTCTTTGACGAACACGTTGATAGAAATTGGTGTCCGCGTCCCTTCGCCAAAAACATTTCCTCTTTCCTTCCTGCGCTGCTCACCCGATGTTCGTGCATTTCCGCGCAGATGGAAGATATAAAGGTTCGAGAACTCGCTTTCCAAGCAGGCGCGCATACCATCTGCCGCCGTGCCGTCAAGCCAACCGGCATTGCTGACGTAGGCCATGACGCCAGCTTCACCAATGCGATCTGATCCCCATCGAACAGCCCGAATGTAACTGTCATAGAGCGACCGCATATTTGTGTTCGCGGATTGCGCGGCATATGTATCGCGGATGCGACCGTCTAGCGTCGGGTAGACCACATTGGCATTGTTGTCGTTCGCACTGCCCTGACCCGCCGAATAAGGCGGATTCCCTACGATCACCCGAATATCTGTCTCCTTCTGCCTTTTCCGCCGCTCGGAGTTATCCGGCATGTAATGCGAGATCAGGTCGTCGCTTTCATACATCTGGAAGGTGTCGGTCAGGCAAATGCCCTCGAACGGCACATACTCGCCGCCCTGCAGCCCGTGATAGACCGCCTCGATGTTGATTGCGGCGATGTAATAGGCCAGCAGCACGATTTCGTTGGCGTGGATCTCGTGGCGGAACTTGTGTTCCATCTCTTCGGGCGCGATCAGGCCGGATTGCAGCAGGCGGGTGATGAAGGTGCCGGTGCCGGTGAAGGGGTCGATGATGTGGACGCCGGGGGAGCCAAGGGTCTGGCCGAATTCGGACTGCAGTACCTCGTTCACCGAATGGATGATGAAATCCACGATCTCGACAGGGGTGTAGACGATGCCCAGCTTTTCGGTGGTGCGGGGGAAGGCACGGCGGAAGAACTTGTCGTACAGCTCGACGATCAGTTTCTGCTTGGCCTGCGGATCGGTGATGCCCTGTGACCGCAGCTTGACGCTGGCGTAGAACTTCTCGAGGTCGCGGGATTCCTTGTCGAGGTTGGCCTCGTTCAGCACATCCAGCACGCGCTGCATGGCGCGGGAGACGGGGTTTTCGGCGGTGAACTTGTGGCCTTCGAACAAGGTTTCGAACACAGGTCGGGTGATGATGTGCTGTGCCAGCATCTCGATGGCGTCGCCTTCGGAGATGGTGTCGTTCAGATCGTCGCGCAGTTCGCCAAGGAAGGCATCGAAGGCGCGGCGGGCCTCGGTGTCGGGATCCTTCAGCAGGGCAGTCAGGCGGGTTATGTGGTTCTTGGCGATTTCGGCGATGGAGGCTGACCAGTCCTCCCAATAGTCGCGGGTGCCGCACTTCTTGACGATCTTGGCCATGATGGCGCGGGAGAATTCGTCGATCGAGAAGGTCATTTCGGTTTGGGTGGGTTCTGGTCCTTCGATGACATCGTCGCCGGGACCGCCGCTGCCCGACCCGATGCCGGAACTGGCGGCCTTGGTCTTGCTCGGCAGGTTCTGGACGACAGCGGTAACGGAACGCAGTTCTTCAGATTCGGCATTGATGCCGACGATCTCGACCTTGTCCGAGATGTCCTGACCGAGGGACGCCTTGTTGATGGTGCTGTCGAAGCGTTCATCGTGGGCGCGCAGGGCGTTCAGGATCTGCCAGACGACGCGGTAGCGTTCATTGTCGGCCAGCGCCTGTTCGGGCGGAACCCCGGCAGGGACGCCCACGGGCAGGATGACGTAACCCATCTTCTTTCCGTCGGCGCGGCGCATCACGCGGCCGACTGACTGGACGACATCGATCTGGCTCTTGCGGGGGTGGAGGAACATGATGGCGTCGAGGGCGGGAACATCGACGCCCTCGGACAGGCAGCGGGCGTTGGTCAGGATACGGCAGACATTGTCGCCCGCGTCAGCCTTCAGCCAATCCAGCAAAGTGCCGCGTGTTTTGGCGTTGAAGGTGCCGTCGACGTGTTCAATCTGGCACTGGAGGTGGTCAGAGGGGATGTCTTCGTCGATCAGGCTGTCTTGGCCGAGGTATTCATCGACCACGGCGGTGAATTCGTCACGGATTAGCTTGGAACTGCGGATGTCCTTGGCGAAGGCCAGCGCGCGGCGCATAGGATGGGGGTCGGTGGAGACATCGGCCTTCAGGTCAATCTTGGTCAGCGCCTTGTAGCAGCCGATGATCTTGGTGGCGTCGTCCAGAACCAGTTCGCTGCCCGCATCGCCGAGCCGCTTTTGCACGGCCGCACTGACCAGGCCCTCGTCCATCGCCAGAACGATGACCTTGTAATCGGTCAGCAGGCCATTCTGAACCGCCCAGCCGAAACCCCGGTAAAACAGTGTCTCGCCGAAGAGGGCCGGGTTATCCATCGAGGCCAGCTCGGCGCCGACCTCATCCGCCTTGCTGCGCACATTGTCGCCAAATATCCGGGGCGTCGCCGTCATGTAGAGGCGCTTGCGGGCTTTCACATTGTCATTGCTGTGGATCTTGACGAAGTTCGACTCTTCCTCGCCGTCAAGGGTGGCGCCCGTGGTGCGGTGCGCCTCATCGCAGATGATCAGATCGAACTCGGGCAGTCCCGCTTCCTGCGCGCGGGAAAGCGTGACGATGGACTGGTAGGTTGAAAAGATGACGGTCATCCGATCCGGATCGTCCTCGCCCGCTTTCTCTGCGACCTTGACCGGGTCAGTGGTGGCCGGGAACGCTAGATCGTGGATCTCGATTTCCGCGATGTCGTCCGTGCTTTTGCGGCGCTTGCCGACATGGGCGTCAGAACAGACGGCGAAGGCCCGGATTGGCGTTTCGGTGTCATTTGTCCATTCACGCACAGTCTGGGACATGAGTGCCAGCGACGGCACCATAAACAGGACGCGCTTGCCCTTGCCTGCGATGGCTTCTGCGATCTTCAGCGAGGTGAAGGTCTTGCCCGTGCCGCAAGCCATGATCATCTTGCCGCGGTCGGCCGCCGCGAGGCCCTTGCTGACGTCTGCCAGCGCATCCTTCTGATGGTCCAGCAGAGACTTCTTGGCGCTGAGGACGATTTCGCCGCGCGCCTCAAAAATCGTCCAGTCGATCCGGCTTTCGCGAAGGTCGGTCAGGCCGATGCGAACGACGGGGATTGCCTGGTCCCGGATCATCTCCTCGGCGTTGGTACCCCATTCCTTTTCAGTAGTATCAAGAACGACGCGCCTGCTGAAAGGCTCCTTGCCAGAAGCCGAAATAAAACTGTCGATGTGGGCCTTCTGGATACGGGCATCCGCAGCGTAAAACTTTGCTTGAATGGCTGCGAAGCCTGCCTCATTACGCAGTTTTGCAACCAGGTCGATACCGACGTCTTTGCCGTCGCGGCCATTGGTTTTTGCCCATTCCGACCAAGTCCAGACCGCTTCATATTCTTCTGACTGAACAGGGTCATTCATGAAAAACACGAGGGCCAACCGTTCGAAATAGGTGCCCTTTTCACGCTCTGTAGCTGCAGCGTCGCGGTAAGACTGTAGGATTCGGTCGATGGCAGTCATAAGCACCCCTGACTATGTATTTCATCAACTTAGCGATGAACCAGCAGGGCGGCGACTACAAAAATTCGCCTTTGCTCCAGTGTCGATAAAAAGGGGGCTCACGCCCCCTTCTCGAACTTCAGGACAGGGATGCCCAGCTTCTTGGCCTTATCGGCGAGGTTTTCCTGGATGCCATTTCCCGGGAAGACAAGAACGCCCACGGGCAGCACGTCCAGCATGGCGTCGTTGCGCTTGAATGGCGCGGCCTTGGCGTGCTTGGTCCAGTCGGGCTTGAAGGCAACCTGCGTCACGCCGCGGGCTTCGGCCCATTTGGCGGCGATGAGCTCAGCTCCCTTGGGGCTGCCACCGTGCAAGAGCACCATGTCGGGATGTTTGGTCCGGACCTGGTCAAGCTTGCCCCAAATCAGGCGATGATCGTTGAAGTCGGTCCCGCCGGTGAGGGCGACCTTGGGGCCCGTGGGGAGCATCACCTCGGTTTCCGAGCGGCGCTTGGCGGCCAGGAAATCGCGGCTGTCGATCAGCGCTGCAGTCAGGTGCTTGTGGTTCACCATCGAGCCAGAGCGCGGCCGCCATGTCGAACCGGTATGAAGCTCAAACGCCTCCGCGCTGCGGTCGCGGAAGGCTTCAAGACAATGCCGCCGTTCGACAAGGCTGGTGCCTTCGGCCGTCAAGCGCTCAAGCTCGGTGGATTTCACCTCGGAGCCGTCCTGTTCGCGCTGCAGGCGGTGTTGCGCCACTTCGTTGTCATCGAGCAGGCGTTCCGTGCGGGCGGCGGCGCGGTGGAAGAGGTTGACCTGACCCCAGAGCAATTCTTCGAGGTCGGGTTCCATGCGGGTGTCCCCAAGGGTTGCGACGAGGGCATCGAAGATATCGCTGACCGCGTCGATAAGGCGCTCGGCCTCCGGCATCGGGCGCAGATCGACCTCGTCCTGGAAGGCACGGGTGCCGTAGAGCTGAAGCTCCTGAAGCGCCCAGGCGGTCTGGGAAAGGGCGGGGCTGCGGTCGAAATCCTCGCTCTGGAATTGGGTCGTCATGGTCTTTTGCCTCCGGCTGCTCGGTCCCGCGCGACATCCCGCGCGGCCTTCATGGGCTGCGAAAGCTGTCACTGGGGACGCCCCTTCACCCCTTCTTTGGGGCCGGAACGCATGTGGAGGAGGACGGGGGGCGGCTGATTTGCTTCGCGATGCAAAGGCGGGGCGAGCCCCGCCGGCGGAAATCAGTTGCCCCCCGTCCTTGAAGGGGCGGCCGCTTTGACGGCCGCCTGCCCATCTCTTGAAGGACGTGCGGGTGCCTGCGCGGGTTTGACAGCCGGGATGCGTGGAAAGACGCGACCCGGTTCCTCAAGCGCTGCGTGACCCCTGCCCCGCTTCCAGACTGCCTTTGCGCTTTTAGGGTTCAGATCGTCAGCCGATGCTGATCCTCGAGGTCGATCTGCTGTGCCAGGTGCTGGCTCAGCGCCTCAGCGCCGTGGGCTCGGAGATCGTCGTTGAAATCCCCGAGACGCGGCTCGAGCACCCGTACGGCAATCCCGGCCTCGGTTGCTCTGGCGGTCAACCTTTCCGCCGCGCGCTGCCCCGCCGGATCGCGGTCGATGGCGATGTAAAGGCGCTGCAACCCTGCAGGCAATAAGACGGCTCCGAGGTGACTCGACGAGAGCGCCGCCCAGACGGGCAACGAAGGTGCCGCCTCGCGAACGGACAGCATGGTCTCGATGCCTTCCCCCAGCACGAGGGTTTGATCTGCAGGAGCGATCCTGACAGCATTGCCGAGGAGGTGACCCATAGCCCGCCGCGGTGTGTCGACAGCCGCCTTGTCCTGTCCGTCGGGCTCAAGCCAAGTGCGATGCACGCCCTGCAGGGCCCCTGCCCCATCGGTGACCGCCGCGATCATCGCAGGTCTGGGAACAGGCTTGGTCTGGCCCTCATCCCGATGCCAGCACTTCGGGTGGAAGCGCAGGCTTGAACTCGGCAACGCTTGGGTGATGCCCCGGGCGCGCAGGTAGGCTTCTGCCAGAGTGCCTGCCAATGGCAGCGAGGCCGCAAACAAGCGCGCCGCTGCTGCTGGCGTACCCGACGGGGATTTTTGGCTGCGTGGGGAATTGGCATCCGGGAGAACCGGCTGCGGACGGCCAAGATGCGCGCGGGCCTCGGCCAAAAGGTCGGGAAAGCGGGTGATCCCCGTGCGTTCGCGGATGATGTCGAGGAGATCGCCGAATTCCGACGTGGCTGAATCGGTCCATTTGCCCCGAGCTCCCGGCCCCGAGGTGGGACCGGTCAGCCTGACGAACAGCGAGCGGCCCGGATTGTTTTGCAGATCACCGACCATCCAATAGGAGCCTTCCCGCCTGCCGGCGGGAAGATAATGGCGGCAAACGCTCTCGGCATTTTGCGAGAGATCCCGCAGCAGATCTTCTGTTTCCAATGACATGGCACACACGATTAACAACCTTTGCGTGCATGTAGACCCTGGATGGTGAAGCGTGCAAGCAGGTGGTCGAGCACGGCGATCCCACTCGCATCGGCGGGACAGAATAGCCGCAGCTTCCAGCTGATGATTTCCGAGAAGAAGCCATCAGCCTTGAGCCGGTCCTTCTGCGCTTCCGTGAACCCGGAGAGCTCGATCCGGTTGACCCCCATGACGCGGGAGCGGTGCAACTCCATTCCTTCGGCCAGCCGCACCACGGTCTTGCCCTCCAGAACGAGGGCATGGACCTGCGCTGCACTGAGCTTCGGCGCGTCATCCGCAAGCGTGGTCGCGACCCAGGCGGGTGAGACGCGGCGGCCGATGATGCGTTGGCCGTCATCGGTTTGGAGCCGGTAGACGCGGGTTTCGTCCTGTGGGAGCTGCTTCCAGATCGGCAACAGAAGCCCCGCGACGATGTGCAGCGTGGCTTCCGAGAACTCCGGCACCTCAGCCAGTTCCGCGGTCCAGGCGGCGGCGAAGGTGGCGCGGTCGGCTTCCAGCCAGTGGGTGTCCTCCATCATCTTGGCCGGGACTGTGCTCGCCTCGGTCGGACGGATCAGACGCAGGCGCGGCTCAATGGTGCCGTCGTCCAGCATCAGGCTGGTGGCAGGCACCTGCACGGCGGCCCGGCCCGAGCGGCTGTTGACCAGGAGCCGTGCCTTCGGGTCATCAAGCCAGTCCAGCGCATCGGCCAGCGAGGTCGGCGTGTTGCGCCGCTTCTCCGCGATGGTCAGAAGCTGGGTTTCTGCACCGGAGCCGGGATGGGTGTAGATCACCCGTGCATCCGTGACGTGGAAGCTCTCGGCGCGCAGCGTCTCGAGCCCGAGGTCATAGACCCCGGCCGCGATGGCGCCCTCGATCCGCTGGTCGAGCAATTCCTCGAAGGCCGAAAACAGCACGGCCTGCATGTCAATCGTCAGCGCCAGCAGGCGATTGAGGAAGGTCGTGATCGGCGGCAAGTCGTCCTTCAGACCATTGTCATCGGTCAGGCTGAGCCCCGTCGCATCCTCGAAGGCCCCGAGTGAGCAGCCCGGCACATCGCCGCGATAGAGTTTGCGGTAAAGCTGGCGCAGGGCATCGCGGGCGTAAGGCGACTCGAGGTTGTCCTCGGGTCGGAACAGCCCCTGCCCGCCGGTCTGGCGCTGGCCGCGCGTGATGGCACCGAGCGTGTCGAGGCGACGGGCGATGGTGCTGAGAAAACGCTTTTCTGCCTTCACATCCGTGGCCACGGGCCGGAAGAGCGGCGGCTGCGCCTGATTGGTGCGGTTGGTGCGACCCAGTCCCTGAATGGCCGCATCCGCCTTCCAGCCCGGCTCCAGAAGATAATGGACGCGCAGTCGCTGGTTCTTCGCCCCGAGATCTGCATGATAGCTGCGTCCCGTGCCGCCAGCATCTGAGAAGATCAGGATGCGTTTCTGGTCATCCATGAAAGAGGCGGTTTCCGCGAGATTGGCAGACCCCGCCCGGCTTTCCACGACGAGGCGCGCGGCATGCCCTTCGCCCTTCCTCACGATGCGGCGCGAGCGGCCCGTCACTTCCGCCACGAGATCGGTGCCGAAGCGCTGCACGATCTGATCCAGCGCGCCGGGCACGGGGGGAAGCGAGGCCAGCTTTTCGATCAGGGCGTCGCGGCTGCGGGCAGCCTCCCGACACTCGACGGGCTGGCCATCACCGAACACGGGCCGCGACGACAGTTTGCCCTCGCTGTCAGTGAAGGGCTCATAGAGCTGCACCGGGAAGGAATGGGCGAGGTAATCGAGGACATATTCCCGCGGGGTGATGTCGGCGCGGATGTCGCTCCATTCCTCGGTCGGGATGTCCGAGAGGCGACGTTCCATCAGCGCCTCGCCGGTCGAGACGATCTGGATGACGGCGGCATGGCCCGCTGCGAGGTCGGCCTCGATGGACGCGATCAGCGTGGGGGTTTTCATCGAGGTCAGAAGGTGGCCGAAGAAGCGCTGCTTGGCAGACTCGAAGGCCGAGCGCGCGGCGGACTTGGCCTGGCGGTTCAGCGTGCCGTTGGAGCCTGTCGAGCTGGCCGGGCCAGTGATGTTGGCGGCCTCCATCGCAGCGGCGAGGTTGTTGTGGATGATGGCGAAAGCCCCGGCATAGGCATCGTAGATGCCGCGCTGCTCCGGGGTCAGCGCATGCTCCAGCATCTCGTATTCGACGCCGTCATAGGAGAGCGAACGGGCGGTGTAGAGGCCAAGAGACCGCAGGTCGCGGGCTAACACCTCCATGGCGGCGACGCCGCCTGCCTCAATGGCCTCGACGAATTCGGCGCGCGTTGCGAAGGGGAAGTCTTCCCCGCCCCAAAGGCCGAGGCGTTGTGCATAGGCGAGGTTGTGAACTGAGGTCGCCCCGGTGGCCGAGACATAGACCACCCGCGCATTCGGTAGCTTGTGCTGCAGGCGCAGGCCTGCCCTGCCCTGCTGCGAGGCCTCAGTGTCGCCACGCTCGCCCTTCGAGCCGGCGGCATTGGCCATCGCGTGGCTTTCATCGAAGATGATGACACCATCGAAGTCGACCCCGAGCCAGTCCGCGATCTGGTCGACGCGGGATTTCTTGGCCCCGCGTTCTTCTGAGCGAAGTGTGGCGTAGGTGGTGAAGAGGATGCCCTCGGTGAGGGGGATGTCGCGGCCTTGCGCAAAGCGCGACAGCGGCGTGACAAGCAGCCGCTCTTGCCCGAGAGCCGACCAATCGCGCTGAGCATCCTCCAAGAGCTTGTCGCTCTTTGACACCCAGAGGGCCTTCCGGCGGCCTTGGCACCAGTTGTCGAGCAGTATCCCGGCCGATTGGCGGCCCTTGCCCGCCCCCGTGCCATCGCCAAGAAAGAAGCCACGACGGAAACGGATGGCGTCAGGGGCATCATCGGGCGCGGCCGAGACCATGTCGCCGGTTTCATCGACTGTCCACGACCCCGCGAGACAGGCGCCATGCGCTTCACCAGCGTAGATCACGGTCTCCAGCTGCGCGTCGGACAGAAGGCCATCGCGCAACACGGCAGCGGGCAGCTTCGGGCGGTAGCTGGGTTTTGGGGGCGCGGCCGAGGCCATGGCCGCCGATTGCACCAGCTTGGTCGGGTGTGGTTCTGCCCCGGGGATGTCGATCGCCTGCAGGCGGAAGGTCTCGTAAATCGCATCCGACAGGCGCGCAGTATCATCGTTGTCGCGCCCCTCGCACAGGGTATAGGCGAGGTCTTCGGCCTCGATCTTAGCGATGGCTTGCGCGGGTTGGGCCGCAGAAGTCACGCGAGATATGCCAATGGCCTTGCGCGTGGAGGGGGCAGAGTTTCCCGCGAAGAGGGAAAAACGGCTCTGACTTGCCGTGGCGGCCTGATCCGACTCAAAGCGTGGCGGAACGTCAGCGGTGATCCGGGAGAGGAGATGCGCTACATCCGGAGACGTTGGCTGACGCAGGTCAGCGGTGACGCCACCCATCTCGCCACTATAGCATTTGTCGAAGACCGAAATCCGGGTCTCTAAAGTGGTGCCATGCTTGGCGAAGGCGGCTCCCGACACAGCGCCGGTGAAAACCAGATGCGCGGACTCGGTTAGGCGGTCGAAAGTCTCGGCCCAGGCCGGAGCGTCGGGCGCGAAACCGGCACCGGTGATGGCGACCAGCCGCCCACCAGGGGCCAGCCGGGCAAGCGCCGAGCGCAGATGCCGCGCCGTCGCTTCGGTGGTGCGGCCATCGACATTTGCCACCGCCGAGAACGGCGGGTTCATCAGGATGACGCTCGGGCGCATGCCCGCGTCGAGATGATCGTCAATCTGCGCGGCGTCAAAGCGAGTGACCGGGCAGCCCGGAAACAGCAGTCGCAGAAGGTCGGCGCGGGTGTCTGCCAACTCGTTCAGTGCGAGGCTGCCGCCCGCGATCTCGGCGAGGATCGCCAGAAGCCCGGTCCCGGCCGAAGGCTCGAGGACCAAGTCACGGGGAGTGATCTGCGCAGCCGCGAGCGCCGCGAGTCCCATAGGCAGCGGCGTCGAGAATTGCTGGAATCGCTCCATCTCCTCCGAGCGCCGGGTGTGCGTGGGCAAGAGGCCCGCCACCTTGGCGAGGATGGGCAGCAGCGCTGCAGGCGAGCCAGCCCGAGCCAACAGCGCACGGCCGAATTTCCGCAGGAAGAGGACAAGCGCAACCTCGCCCGCCTCATACGCCAGTTTCCAATCCCAAGCGCCCATCGCATCGGTGCCGCCAAAGGTGCGCTCCATTTCGAGACGCAGGCGCAGGGCGTCGATCTGAAAACCCTGCGCCAGATCCGGCTGCAGAGATTGCGCCACGATCACAATAGCGGCGGCGGTGTCGGGGCATTGCAGCGGGGCTACCAGCGGCAGCGCAGTTGCGACTGAAGTCTGAAACGTCATCGGGGATCTCCGGATTGGGACAAGGACAAACCGTCGGGGCACTCTCTCTGTCCCCCTTCGGTTTAGCCTTTTCCCGCTCCCCTCTGCCTCTCAAACCCCGGAACTACGGATGCGCGGCTTGATTTTGTTCCCTTAATGTTCTATATACAAACTCAACGCCACAAGGGAGATATCCCATGGAAGCCACGACCTTTGCCCTGCCCGCCACCCCGCGTCAGATCGCCTATGCGCGGTCATTGGCCCTGCGAAACCAGACCCTGCTGCCGTGGGAGATCCAGCAGGATCGGCGCTCCTTAAGCACCTGGATCGATGCGCAGGCGCAGATGAAACCCCTCTCCGCGCTCGACAGCCGGCCGTCCTCCAAGCAGGTCGCCTTTGCCGAGCGTCTCGCACGCATCAAACGGCGCGCTGTCCCGGATGAATGCTTTCGCGATAAAGGCCTGATGTCGAAGTGGATCGACGGGAATAGGTGAACTTAGCTGGACTGCAGCTAGGTCTGCGGCGCGAGAGCGTTTGCCTTACGTGCGATGATTTCACACCGCTCCATGAGCAGGTGAAATGCTTCGGGCTCCGTCGCGAAGAGCCCGTCCTCCGACATGCGTCGGTAGTCTTCAGCCAGTAGATCAAAGGCTGCTCCGGCAGGAACCAGCTGCAACCTACCAGTGACCGCAGCCAGATAGTCGATCTTCTGGCCGTGCGAATCCTTTTCCGCAAAGAACATGCTTTTGTGGCTGGCGACAGCACGCGCAAGGGCATGATCGCCAATGGCAGCGTCAGCAATGCCGGCGGCGTCAAGTCGGGTGAGGTCGTGCCAGTGCCTGGAAAATCTGTCGCCCCGCATGCGCTCTTGCTGGCAGAAGACGTGTATGGCGGTGGCCTTCTCCCAGAAAGTACGTTCTGCATGCATAACCCGGGGAAGGGCTGTTGGGAAACTCACCCCTTCGACAGGCCCCGCCGCGTCACAAACGATGCTGCGCATTGATGCGGGCTCACCTGTCGATCTTGCCCCGAATTCGAGCATGACACTTGGTGAGACATATCCCGTACCTTTGGCGACTGGCGGGTAGTCGATGAAGAGCTTGTCGCCATCTGGGCGGATCGCTGCTTGAAGGCCCTGCAGAGCAATAGCCTTCGTGATGATCGGCTGAACTGTGTCCGCGACCCAAAGGGGCAGAACCTCGCGAACCCGACGCGACCACCGGCGCTCTTCGCTGGTCGTCGCAGGAATGGCGTTACCCCGCGCCTCCACCAACTCAGGCACGAGGGCGCGGATGTCATAGGTCAGATCGACATCTTCAGAAAACCGGTCAATGACGCCGTAGGCTTTCGAAAGAGAGGTGCCGCCCTTGAACACCAGATCGTCTTTGACAGCGGATTCAAAAAGAACCTGCAAGGCCCAGACGACCCACACATCCTTTTCCAACAGATGCGAGGGCCGACCGAGACGATCTGCGGCAATACCCAAAACATCGAGGCGATCAGCCGCCTCGAGGGTTAGAAATGCTTCAGCCATGCGCGACTTTACCAACAGTGCGGGCAAGCCATGTGGGGAACTGGGGTGCCGCCATCACCAACTCCATCAACACGGCATTCGGCAGTTTTGCCTTTAGCGTTTGCAACGCGCTCTCTGCCTGCTCTGGCCCGAGCCATGCCAAGGCCCTGACGGCCTGCCCAGCAGTTTTGCCGGCAAGCGAGAGCTGCCACTTCGGCGCATGGCGCAGCTCGACGGATTGCTTGCCCATCGTCAGGGTTCGGCTGCGCCCAGAGGTCAGGTAAACAGACCGGACAGGTACTTGAGTCGTTAGGCCAAGCGCATTCGCAGCGGCGGCACCGTTGGGCACAATGACCTCTCCACGTTGCTGAGCCAAAGCCTCAACTGCTTGCTCAATCGAAGGGCTTCTCGGCCCAAACCGCGTTTGGACAGGACGCAGATAAACGCCACGCCCGGCCCGGATGAGTTGGCCGCGCTCGGTCAGGCGCGAGAGGGCCTGATCCACTGCAGCCCGCGATCCGAGGTGCAATAACCCCTTCGCCGCAAGCGGCGTTCCTTCTGGCAAGGCGGCAGCCTGCTGGATGATCTGTTCTGAAAGTCGTTCCATGATCTTTCTCCTGTCAGAAATATACGCAAGTTTCTGACAGTTTGCAATGCGCGCCACTTCAACTTGACCCAAACCGCCGCCCTCCTTCGGTGAAGGTGTACTCGTTGACGATGATGCCCTCCTCGATGGCCTCGTCCGACGTGAGGTGATCGTATTCGGCCTGAAGCTGCCGATAGAGCCAACGGGCCATCTCAGGGTCATTCTGCCCATATCGGCGAGTTTGTGACCGTGCATTACCCTTACCACCCGCTTTTCGGAAGGCGGGTGCGGTGCGAAGGCGTCGATCGGTCCCGGAACGGTGCGATGGCGCGCGTTGAAGCCGCGCCGGGGCATGTCATCATAATTTCCACCTGGATGCTCGATCCGGTCGCCTGCGTGGGCATGGCGATTGGCGAGGCGCGCGTTTCGCTTAGCGCCCTCGTCGAACTCGCCGAATTCCTCGCCACTCATCGCGGACGGGTATGCTCCTCGACTGTAAGTTCAGTTCTGGAGATTCCCCCCGATGAAGCGATCGACATCGAATCCGCCCGAGAGTTCCCGCCAAATGATCATGGCGTTCGATTCCCACAAGATGCGCGGCATGAGCCCGAGGCAACGCGAAGCAGTCCTGGTGGCGCTGGCGAACCTGCTGATGGAGGCGACCGAGGCTGCCGGGAAGGAGGAGCCGCATGAACGCGCTTAGCCCTCTTCCCCCGGCAATTCTGAAGCGCAAGGCTGTCGTTTATGTGCGGCAATCGACACAAAGTCAGGTCCTGCACAATCTTGAAAGCCAGCGAAGCCAGTACGACCTTGTGAATACGGCTCGTCGGCATGGATTCCAACAGGTCGAGGTCATCGACGATGATCTCGGGCGCTCAGCCAGCGGCGCTGTCGCCCGCCCAGGCTTCGAACGTCTCGTCGCCTGGCTCTGCGCCGGGGATGTGGGCGCAGTGCTTTGCCTCGACGCTTCGCGCCTCGCCCGAAACGGGCGTGACTGGCACCACCTGCTGGAGCTTTGCGGTCTAGCCGACGCACGGGTCATCGACCAAGACGGCATTTACAATCCTTGTTCCCCCAATGATCGTCTGTTGCTCGGCATGAAGGGAACGATCAGCGAGTTCGAACTCGGCATTCTACGGGCGCGTATGCTCGAGGCGGCTCGGTCCAAGGCCAAACGGGGCGAGCTGCGCATCAACGTACCCATCGGCTATGTTTGGCACCGCGATGCGGGCCTTGGATTTGATCCCGATCTGCGTGTGCAGGAGGCCATCCGCCTGATCTTCAGCCGCTTCCGGGAACTGAAAAGCGGCCGTCAGGTCCTTTTGTCGCTGACGCAGGACAAGCTCTCGTTCCCACGCCCATCCGAAGGGCGATACATGACCTCATTCGATTGGACACCAGTCCGGTATCGTAACGTTATCTCTGTGCTAAAGAACCCCTTCTATGCTGGGATCTACGCTTATGGGAAAAGCGGACCCCGCGCCGAGATAGTCGATGGGCGAGCACACAAGTCCTACGGCCATGGCAAGCCCATGGAAGAATGGGAGATCTTTCTGAAGGACCACCATGAAGGTTATATCGGCTGGGAAGAATATGAGCGCAATCTGGGCCACCTGGCGACCAATGCGCACGGTCGGAAAGGCGGTGTAAAGTCTGGGCGCGGCGGGCGCGCGCTGCTCTCTGGGTTGATGTCCTGCGCGCGATGCGGCTGCCGTATCACGGTCACCTATCCCGGCCAGGCCCTGAGCCCGGTCTACCGTTGCGACTATATGAATTCGATGCTTGGCCACAACCGGTGTCTTCATTTTGGCGGGTCGCGGATCGACGCCGCGATCGCCGCGGAGATTCTTCGCGTGGTGCAGCCCGTTGCGGTAGAAGCAGCTAGGGAGGCAGAACGAATGCTGACAATGGCCAGCGAAGAACGACGACGCGCTGCGGAACTCGACTTGCAGAAGGCGCAGTATGAGGCTGGGCTGGCAGAGCGCCGCTATGCGGCCTGCGATCCCGAGAACCGGCTTATTGCCGCAACGCTTGAACGGAACTGGGAGGCGACCCTGCAGCGTCTCGAGGCGTGCAGAATGCGCGTTGACGTTGGGGAGGCCCCCATCGCCGCAGTGGAACCGCCCGACCTTGAGGGCTTGGCTGAAGACGTGGCCGCGGCCTGGAACGCGGCTGGCGTCAGCGCACGGACTCGCCAACGCTTGGTGCGCACGCTGATCAAAGACATTGTCGCGGACGTCGATGAGCAAAGTCGCGAAGTGATCCTGACCATCCACTGGCAAGGTGGCCAACACTCCCAGCTGCGCGTCAAGAAGCCCAAACCCGGCCAGCATGGCCGCGTGACTTCCGAAGATGCTTTGACCTTGATCCGATCCATGGCCGGGCGTTGGAGTGATAGTGACATTGCGGCGACGCTCAACCGAATGAGCCTGCGCACGGGGTGCGATCACAGTTGGACTGCGAAGCGTGTTTCCTCCACCCGGAAGATCAATGGCATACGAGCTTACGCGTCAGCCGACAAACAGGGCGGGTGGCTGACGATGGCCGAAGCGGCAGAGAAGCTCGGCGTGTCACATCACGTTGTCCGCCGCTTGATCAAAGAGAAAATCCTGCCTGCTGAACAGGTTATGCGGCATGCTCCACATCAGATAAAGGTTGTCGATCTGGAGCGCGAGGAGGTTGTCGAAGCCGTGAAGCACCGTAAAGCCCCGTGTCGCGACCCTCGGCAAGCCACGCTCCCAATGATTACAAACACTTAGAAAGAGGTGCATAATGAATCGTTGTCGGCGAGATCGCGCAGGGCTTCGGTCAAGGTCTCTTCGGCATCTTCGGTCGGCGATTGGCAGGTCGGGCTGTCGCGCGTGACGTCCACCGACATGGAATATTCGTGATAGTATCGGCCACGGTGACTGGCCTCGGCGGCGAGCTGGTAGAAGTTCCGCCGCTGGATGGCTTGCAGGCGGTCGGCGATGCCGTGCAGCGTCGCGTCCGTCGGGGCGTAGTCCCGGATGCGCGCCGGTGCGCCCTTCGAGTGACTGAGGTACCCTTCGAAGGACGCCCCGTCGCCCTGGCTCCAGAAGCCGGAGAACCAGATGCAGGGTTTGGCCCGCATCCCGCCACCCATAAGGCGAACGGGCCTGGTCTTCAAACGAATGCCGAGGATTTCACAGACCCGCTCGAAATCCTCGTAGACCGCGTCCCACCAAGCGTCATGGGGCTCGAGTTCGCGGTACCAGCTGCGCGCCTTTTCTTTGGCTGTATCCGAGAGTTCGGGGAACTGGTAGACGGTGGTGCAGATGACTTCAGGCATCGACGTCATCCCCGTTCAGCGCGGCGGCAAGCCATTCCTGGCTGCTGGTCCAGCCGATGGATTTGCGGGCACCGAGATCGATGACATGCGCGCCGCCGCCGAAGGCGTCGAGGCGTGGCCGGGAGCAGGTCAGAGCGTAGGTGAAACCCCAAAGGCCCTTGAGGTCGAACGCCTCGGCAAGGCACAGCACGAAGCCGATCACCTGTTCGACGTCGCCAGATTCATCGTCGTGGATCCAGAGGATATGCGCAGCGTCGCCCTCTTGCAGCGAAAGTTCAAAGCCGCTGCAAAGTGGTTCATCGCGGTCCGCGTCTTCAAGCCGCGACTGGACGAACATGCGATGCGCGGCAAGTGCGTTTTCCGAAGTGCCAACATCGAGCAGG
Source organism: Paragemmobacter amnigenus (assembly GCF_009908265.2). GTDB lineage: Bacteria > Pseudomonadota > Alphaproteobacteria > Rhodobacterales > Rhodobacteraceae > Paragemmobacter > Paragemmobacter amnigenus. The sequence goes on from NZ_JAAATX020000009.1 coordinate 18,512, forward strand.
CACGAGAAATGCGTGAAGTAATCAGCCATAGGTGACTCCTGAATGAGAACCACCCGACCGAAGGGCCGGGCGGTGTGATTGGAGGGGGGTAAGTCTTTGGGGTCGGGTGTCTGCCGGTCAGGACGACGCTGACCTTGCCCTGTCCTGTGCAGCCTCATGCGCATTCAGCATGTCGCGGTAGAACCGCCGCCGCGACAGCCGCAGACCGGGCTGGCGGCGAATCCACGGATGCAGCGCTTTGACCGCAGCCTTGATGACATCACGCGGTTTTGCCGTCAGGGGAAGATTCAGATGGGGATAGAACGGGTCCACGTCACTTGACCTCCAACACGGGCGATACCAGGTGCGGATCGACCAAAGGCTCAAGCTTCTCAGTTCGCCCCATCCAAGGTTCCGGCCGGATCGCCTTGACCCAGTCCGAAAAGCTGGGGATGAAGCCCAAATCTTCGCGGACGTGCTGCTCGCCGACCCATCGGGTTGGGATGATCCGGCCCGTCGACAGTGTGATCGTCGGCCCGAAGATCGTCTCCAGCATTATATAGACAGAGTCGGTCAAAACCGACTTCGGGCGTATCGTGGCAGGCGATTTAGACTCAGTCGGAGATGCGCCATGGTGGATGCAAAGCTTGAAGGCGCCGGCCCTGATCCATCTTCGTTCGCTGCAACCATCGCCGCGTTCGTGACGTACCTGAATGGGTCGGGATGTTCTCCCAACACCGCGCGCGCTTATCAGCACGATCTTTCGCATCTTCTTTCCTTTCTTGATGAACAGGGGTGGGATTGGCGTGCGCTGACACCGGCGCGCGCGGTTGACTTGCTGATCCATCTGCGCAGCAAGCCGAGCCGTCGCCGCGGCACCGGGCCGTACCCGTCGTTGGCCGCGACCGATGGAGAACGATCTGCTCGGCTCAGCACGGCGACGATCAACCGGGTGCTTGCAGCGGTTTCTTCATTCTTCGAATGGGCGCGGTTCACTGATCGTTTTGCTGGCCCAAACCCGATCACCCGAATTCATGATCGCGCTGCCGCACATGTCGCTGAACGCCATCGACCGTTCCTGACTGGCGTCACCTCGCAGTCGGCCTTACGGAGCCCGGTGCGGTTGCGGCAGATCCATCGTTTGCCCCGCCCGATGGCGGATGAGCAGGTCGACGCGCTGATCGCGCAGCTGCGAACGCGCCGCGATCTGGCAATCATTCGCTTGATGCTCGACGGCGGTCTGCGACCAGGTGAGGTGCTTGGCTTGCACCTCGCCGACATCGCATATGGCAGGCGACGGGTGACCGTCAGGGTGCGTTTCGATCACCCGCGCGGCGTTCGGAGCAAGTCACGATCTGAGCGCGTCGTCGATTTGCATGAAACTGCAACGCTGCAGTCAGTCAGCGGATATGTCATGACCGAACGACCACAGGATACAGACAGTCCCTTCCTGTTTCTAGTCGGTGGCAGTGGCCCACGCAGGCATGAGCCACTTTCCTACGCCGCGCTGGCCAAGCTTTTTGCGAGGGCGTGCGATCGTGCGAACATACGTAAACCATGGGTGACCCCACATGCCCTGCGCCATACACATGCAACAAAGATGTGGGAGGCCGGGATGCGCGAGCTGACGCTTCAGCGAAGGCTTGGTCATGCATCGCCAGAAGCAACCCGCGTTTACACCCGGGTTTCCGATCCGATTGTTGTCGCCGAATATCGCCGTGCCCTCGGCCTTCCAGACGAGAAGGTGCAGGACCCTGCGGAAGGCGCAAAGTGATGCGGGGCCCAGTCTCCGCGGCAGCGATGCAGGCACGTTCGATCAATGCCCCATCTCTCTTTCGCAGCAGCCACTGTTCGGCCGATGAATACGACGCGTTTCTACAACGCTGCTATCCGACGAAGCAGTTCGTCCAACAACGCCGAAGTCAGCGCAAGCAATTCGTCGAGGCCTGGCCACACATTGAAGAATGGCTGGCCGCGCCGCTCGCAGTCCGTGTCGGTCGGATCAACGGGCAAACCAGAGCTACCCTTCAGGATCGACCCTCCTATTTCGCGCGCGCCTATCTCTACTATCTGGCGCTGAAAGGGCATCTACGATTGGATTATCCGTGGCTGCTCGCCGTCGGCGACCTTTGCGTTCACGACGTGGCACGGCTGTTGGATATCGATCTCGGTGTCGAGAGACTTGCGCGCGAGGCGACAGACCTAGGTCTCGTCTATGCGGGTGCTGATCGAGCAATGCGGTGGACGCTCGGGCGTCTCGCCCTTCACCAGGGACCCCAACTGGTCAGCGCTTTGCGTCAGAACGACATCAATGAGCTCCTCGTCGCCGTTCGGATGTTCGGCGATAGATCAGATCTTGGTGCCTACTGGACCTCGAGCGACCGGTATCGTCTGGTCTCCAAAGCTTGGATTACGATGATCGGCCAGCTGCGCTTGGCACTCTATCACCGCGGGCAAGTCGACGACCCGCCGCGAAAGATCATGCCATCGGCGGATTTGAAGGCGGCACAGCCTGAAATGGGCGCATTGATCGATGAATGGCTTGTACGCCGTGCACCAAGCTTGCGACCGGTCACCGTGTACCACCACGCGCTTACCGCCCGCCGATTTCTGCAGCATTTGGCCAAAACGGCACCAGAAGTGCGCACCTTTGGGCAGGTAAAGCATGAGCACATCGTCAGCTGGATGAACGCGATGAAGACCGAGTTGTCGCCAAAGACCGGGCGACCACTCACTGCGAATTCTCAGAGGGGACGCGTTGTCCGGCTGGCACAATTCTTCAAGGATGCCGAGGACTGGGCGTGGACTGAAGTGCCGCGATGGCCGCTCGTGGCAAAACGCGATCTGCCGCGCGTGCCCGACCGAATTCCCCGATACATCCCTCGTGCTGAGCTCGAACGGCTGATGGAGGAAATCCGGGCGCTTTCCGATCCGTTCCAGCGCGCAGCTATGCTCCTCGCTAGGTGGTCAGGTGCGCGCCGCAGCGAAATTCAGCGCCTATCTGTGGACTGCCTCGACCAATACGCCGATGGCACGGCGCGCCTTCGGCTGCCTGTCGGTAAGACCGCCCGTGAGCGCCAAATCCCACTGCATGATGAGGCCGCAGAGGCCCTTCGGGTTGTGCTGGGTCTCCGCGCTAAGGTCGCAGACCGAATGCTGCCCGACGAACGGACAGGCGATCTCGTCCGGTTCGTGTTCGTCTGGCGCGGAAAACTGATGAGCGGACGCCATCTGTTTGGTGCGCCATTGAAGCGGGTGTGTGCCGCCACGGGCTTGGTCGACGCCCGAGGCAGGCCAACCGTGACCATGCACCGATTCCGCCACACGCTCGGAACCGAACTCGCAGAACGCGGTGCAAAGCTTCACACCATCATGAGCGTCCTCGGCCACGAAAGCCCTCAGATGACTATGGTATATGCGCGGATCGGCGACGCAGAGGTGCTGCGCGACTACCAGTCCGTTCTGGAACCAGGCGCCATGATTGCGGGTGCAGGAGCGGAAGTGATCCGATCCGGAAATCTTGGCGAAAGCGCGGTCGACTGGCTTCGCAGCAACTTCTTCAAGACTGCGCTGGAACTGGGACATTGTCTGAGGTTGCCCTCGGAAGGTCCTTGCGAATGCGACCTTTACCTGAGCTGTTCTCGCTTTGTAACGACGCCGTGCTACGCGCCGCGGCTGCGCGAACGCCGTCGATTGGAACTGTCTCTCGCCGAAGACGCGCGCGCCCGCTCTTGGTCGCGCGAAGTCGAACGTCATTGCGCCGTCGCAAGAAGAGTCGAACAACTCTTGACCGACCTCGGCGAGGAATTGGAATGAAATACGCCCCCGGACACGGAACAGGCCGACCACCGCCAGCTTTTTGGGGAGCGCGGCGGTCGGCCTGTTCCTACCCAATACCCCTGCACCTTTACACTTGCCTGTCCATGTAACGGCCATAAAGATGCCCTCGGCATGGTGGCGCAGCGCCCGATGCCGGAAGTCGGCCGTGATCTCCTTGCTGGCATCGAACCAGGCATGCACCGAGATGAAATCGTCGACCGTGCCGCCCCATTTCTTCACCGAGGACAGGGCGTGGTGATAGGGATGTGCCATACCCGCCCCCTCAGAAATGGTGAGTGTAGAGTTCGGACGACGTGAAGCGTTCGTTGAACTCGAGGTGGATGCAGCGGGCCGCGGCGTCGAAGCAGAACTCGCCGTAGGCGCCGTCGTTGTTTTCCCAACCGCCATGGGTATCGGAGAGGAAATCGTAGGCGAGTTGCTCGACCACATCCTCCAGCGAGAGCTGCCGCATCTCGACCTCGGGGTCGTCCCAGGTCAATGCCGCATAGGCGATCTCGGTCGCTGGGAACTCGACGGCGGTCTCGCCGGACCAGGCGCCGATGCTTTCGATCTGGCCACTGTCCCCGGCACCGTCGAAAGTCACTGTGACATGGGTGATGTCGGCGGCCATGAGGCCGTCGAAGAGGCGGTCCTTGTTGCCCGGGCGCAGCGCTTCGATCCGGGTGGTGCGTTCGGCATGCGCCGCGAAGATCTGCGCCATGTCGACGGTCGTGGGTGCCATCGGCGGCGCGAGGGTGGGTTCAGTCAGGGTCATCGGGGGTCTCCTGTAGGGGAAAGGGATTGAAGCCGGGCCGGGCGATCTCTCTCCCCCGGACAAGCTCCAAATCCCCCGGCCCTTCTCTGCCTCTCGGGCATCACGCCGCGACCTGCAGCGCCCGGGCGGCGAAGGCGCGCCAGAGCGGGTCGACGAGACGCGCATCAAGAAGATCGGCGCGGTGGCGTAGCCGCTGCGCCAGATCGGGCTCACCCCAAGCAGCCGCGCGGCCCGCCTGCGCGCGCAGCTGGCTTGCCTCGGTTACGACGCCCCGCGCCTCGGCACCGCTCGTCACCGGGTGGCACCAGGCGACGGCGTGGTCGCTGGCGGCCCCGGCCAGCACAAGGCGCTCGTCGCGGTCGAGGATCGCCAGAAGCTGGGGCGCGGCGTTCGTGTCCATCCCCTCGGCATGGTCGATCGCGCCCTGCATGGCCTCGGCCAGCGTCGCGAAGCGGGCGAGCACTAGGGGCGCGGCGCGGCCCGACATGAGATCAGTCGGTGCGCGGCGCGACAGGGTCAGGGCGAAGGGATGATTGGGGTCAGCGTCGCCCGAGGGAAAAAGCGGCGGAACGCCCCGCGCGTAGGCGGTCGGGTGGTTCGGCAAGGGCAGGTCGAACATGGGCAGATCTCCGACGGCGCGGGAAGCCTCTCTCCCCGCTTCACCGTCAAAGACCAAACCGCCGCCCTCTTCCTCGAAGGGGCGACGGTGATGGATCTGGCCGCAGCGTCAGAGCTTGCCGAGTGCCCGCAGGCTCAGCTCCGTCCCGGCACCAACTATGATGTGGTCGTGCAGCGTCAGCCCGAGGTACTTGCAGCCCTTCTGGATCTCCTTGGTCATGCTGAGATCTGCCTCCGACGGCGTCGGGTCGCCCGATGGATGGTTGTGGACCAGGATCAAGGCGCTGGCGTTCAGCATCAACGCCCGCTTGATCACCTCGCGCGGATAAACCGGGACGTGATCAACTGTGCCAGTCGACAGGAGCTCATCGGAGATGATGCGGTTCTTGCGGTCGAGATAGAGGACGTGGAAGCGCTCGACCGGTCCGCGGACGGTGAGCGCGCAATAGTCCATGAGCGCCTGCCAGCTGCCGATGACCGGGTTCTGGCTGAGGTAGCGGCCGAGGATGTCACGTGCCTCGAGGACGATAGTTTCTTCCTGGGGGGTCATGGGATCTCGCTGAAAAGCGCAGGCCGAAGCCCCCTGCCCTCTCGAGGCGGGGCCTGCGGCATGCTGTTTGAAGGGGAAAGTGCGACCGCCGCGCGCGAGGGCGGTCGCGATGTCGGGCCCGGCGTCAGCCGACCCGATCGATGAGCTTCTTGGCGCGCCCTTCCATGTCGAGGCGGGCGTCCTGCTGGGTCTTGTCGCGCGCGAGCCGCGTGATGCCCTGCACGAAGTCGAAGATGCTCTCGGGCGGGCGGCCCTCTTCCATCAGCACCTTCTCGATGATCTTGCCCGACTCCGCCTTCGAGAAGCCGCGTTTTCTCAGGAAGTCATCCCTGTCCTCGTCCGTCCGCGCGACGATCTGCTGCCGTGCGGCCTTGATGCCGTTCACGAAGCCCTGCGGCGAGGAATTGGCGAAGCGCGTCAGCGCCGGGGCCGCCTCATGGGCAAAGCGGGATGCGGCATACTTCGAGTGGCGGATGGTGATCTCCTGGAAATCCTCGACGCCCCACAGGTTGCGGTTCTGGCACACCGCGCGAAGATAGAAGCTCGCCATCCCAAGTGTCTTCGCGCCCACCTCGGAATTCCAGCAGTAGAAGCCCCGGAAATAGAGATCGGGGGAGCCATCGGGCAAACGGCCCGCCTCGATCGGGTTGTGATCGTCGACCAAGAAGAGGAAGACATCGCGGTCCGAGGCATAGAGCGTGGTAGTGTCGCGGCTAATCTCGACATCGGGGTTGTAGACCCCGGTCGACCAGTCGAGCACGCCCGGCACCTTCCAGCGCGTGTCACCGGTGCCATTGCCCGCGATGCGCTGCACCGCCTCGACCAGTTCATGGTCATGGATGCGGCCATAGTCGGGGCCGGTCACGGCACGCAGTTCGGTGCGGCCATCTTCGGTTTCGAAGGTCTTCACCTGCTCGGCGCGGTGGTTGGTCAGGCCGTATTGCAGGTTGATCCCCGCCAGCGGCGCGGGCAGCTGCCGCAAGTAGGAAGCCGGAGCGCCAACGATGCTGGCAAGCTGGCCGAAGGCCCAGTGCGTGGGTGCGACCGGTTCATGTGCCTTCGGCAGCATCAGGTGCAAGCGCTCCGGGTTGTCGCGCGCGGCCTCGACGTGGATGTCGGCGGTCTGCACGATCCGGCTGCGGCTGCGCTCGGAGCGGCCCTTCACCGATGTCCAGAGATCGTCGAGCGACAGATACCGCTCATCATCTGGCCGGTTGAACCATTCGGACGACACCCGCCCGTTCCGCTCACCCCGGCTCACGTCGACTTTCCAGCCACCAGTCCGCGTCGGTGCGACCGGATCCAGAACTTCAACAACGCCCATCGGTTATCTCCCGCGACGGGCGCCGGGAGCCACTCTCCCAACCCTCAACCCGTCACCGGGAAACCGGCACTCCTCTTACTCTTCGGGCCGTAACCAGCATCGGTCCAACCCTGTCGAAGGGTGAGCCACAAATTCATCCTTGAAGGACTTGGAAATATAGGGTAGCCCCCTACCCTATGAGTCACACATCCCACCACCAAGCTACACTCCTGGCTCGCGTACGTCGTCTGAAAGGGCAAATGGAGGCGATCGAGCGTTCGCTCGAGGCCGGCGCCCCCTGTGCAGACATTTTGAACCTTGCCGCTTCGGTGCGCGGGGCAACGAACGGTCTGGTTGTGGAGCTCTTGGAAGATCACCTGCAGAGCCATGTGGTCAAAGCCGATGACGATGCCGCTCGCGCTGCAGGCGCGATGGAGCTTGTCGAAGTCATGCGGAGGCATCTGAAATGACAATGAGCGCATCCGGACCACATGATCACGTTTTTCTGGGTCGGGACCACGACCGCAACGAACGCAAGACATGGGCGGTCATCGCCCTGACGGCGGTGATGATGGTTGCCGAAATCGCTGCCGGAACGATCTACGGCTCCATGGCGCTTTTTGCCGATGGTTGGCACATGTCGACCCATGCCTCAGCGCTCTTGATTACCGCTTTGGCCTACCGCTTTGCTCGCCGCAACGCCAGCAACCCACGGTTCACCTTCGGCACAGGTAAGATTGGTGATCTGGCGGCCTTTGGCAGCGCGACAGTGCTTGCCATCGTGGCACTGCTCATCGGGTGGGAAAGCCTGATCCGGCTCTACAGCCCGGTGCCTATCCGTTTCGACGAAGCGATCATCGTGGCCGTGATCGGTCTAGTTGTGAACCTCGTCAGCGCATGGTTGCTGAAAGACGACCATCACCATCACGGGCATCATCACCATCATGCCCACGATCATGATCATGACGATCATCACCATGACGGCGGCCACGCGCCCTCGGGCGAGCGCGACAACAATCTGCGTGCTGCCTATCTGCACGTACTGGCCGACGCACTGACCTCTGTCATGGCGATTGTCGCGCTGCTCGCGGGGCGCAGCTATGGCTGGACATGGCTCGACCCGGTGATCGGGATTATCGGCGCGCTGGTCATTCTGAGGTGGTCATGGGGCCTGTTGCGCGATAGCGGCGTGGTTCTCGTGGACTACATCCCAGAGGACGAAGATCTGCCCGACGACATCCGCTCCGCCATTGCCACACCGACCGACGAAGTCGTCGATCTGCATGTCTGGCAGCTTGGTCCCGGACATCACGGGGCGATCTTGTCCATTGTCAGCACCGATCCAAAGCCTGTTGAGGAATACCGCAAGCGTCTGGCAGACATGCACGAGCTTTCGCACATTACCATCGAGGTGCAGACTCGCGCCGCGTAACACTGGAGCACCGCAGCGATTGCGCGGGACGTCTCTGATCACATGCGCGGCAAAAGCCGAATATGTTCCCTTGGGCCAGATCACTTGACCGTTGAAGTTACCCGCGTTTCATGAGCGACCAGCCAACCAGTCCGAAACCCCGCGACCTTCCTTCAGGTACCACCCCTGGAGTCACAGGCTCTGGTTTTGGTTGGCGGGGACTTCCAGCAGGCATTTGGGCGCTTGGATTCGTGTCGATGCTGATGGACGTGTCGTCCGAGATGATCCACGCACTCTTGCCTGTCTACCTGACGGTGGGACTCGGCGCGACGGCTTTGGCCGTCGGCATCATCGAAGGCATCGCGGAGGCAACGGCCGCGATCACCAAGGTTTTTTCCGGGGCACTGTCAGACCGGATCGGACGACGCAAGGAACTGGCTACCATCGGGTATGGCCTTGCGGCGATTGCGAAGCCTGTCTTTCCTCTGGCATCGGGGATGGATGCCTTGATCGGAGCCCGGTTCATCGACCGTATCGGCAAAGGTATACGAGGCGCACCGCGCGATGCGCTGGTCGCCGACCTTGCCCCAGAAGGTCGGCGTGGCGCGGCCTTCGGTCTTCGCCAATCGCTCGACACGCTCGGAGCATTCCTCGGACCGTTGTTGGCCATTTTGCTGATGTGGGCTTTTGCCAATGACTTCCGCGCGGTCTTCTGGATAGCAGTCATTCCGGCGTTCATGGCCCTTGGACTGATCGTGTTTGCGGTGAAGGAACCGCCGCGGCCGGCAGGGCTGCGCAAGGTACGCAACCCCTTGTCCCGAGCCGAACTTCGCCTCCTAGGTGGCATCTACTGGGCTATTGTCGGCCTTGCGACCATGTTCACCCTTGCACGGTTTTCCGAAGCGTTTCTCATCCTGCGTGCGGAGGAGGTGGGGCTGTCTCTGATGCTGGTTCCGCTGGTTCTAGTCGGCATGAACGCCGTCTATGCTCTGTCTGCCCTTCCTGCAGGTGTACTGTCCGACCGGATGGACCGCCCCACTTTGCTGATGAGCGGCCTGGTCCTGCTGATTGCCGCCGATCTTGTACTGGCACTTCTACCGGGGGTCTTGGGCCTTGGGCTTGGGGTCATGCTCTGGGGGCTGCATATGGGTCTGACACAGGGGCTGCTCTCCGCCTTGGTTGCCGAAGCCGTTCCGTCCGAATTGCGCGGAACGGCGTTCGGGATGTTCAACCTAATCACCGGTGCAGCAATGCTGCTGGCAAGCGTAATCGCGGGAGGCCTTTGGCAAGCGTTCGGGTCCGAGGCTACCTTCCTTGCCGGCGCAGCCTTCGCCTCGATTGCGATGATCGGCTTAATCCCCTTGCGGCGTCAACTCGCCTGAGGGTCAGGCTGCCTTCGGCCATCTTCGATGCAGATCGTCAATCATCAAGGCGTGGGAATGCTGAGCCCCGTGTTCTGCCAGATGCGGATGGTCAGGTGCCAGGTCCGGATGTTCGTGAACCACCACAGCGGGATCGTTGGAAGGCCATATGCCGAGCACCGCCAGCAACCCCGCAGCGCCGATGACTGCTAGAGTCAGGGCCGCAGCCGACAATCCTGCGCCTGTGCCGATCCAGCCTGCAAGGGGATAGGTCACCAGCCAACATGCATGGGACAGCGCGAACTGCGCGGCGAAGACCGCTCCGCGGTCGGCCTCGCGCGCGGAGCGGTTGATGATCCGTCCGATAGGAGTTTGCGTCAGCGAGAAGCCGAAGCCGATCACGGCCCAAAGAGCGATGAGCGCGGAAAGGCCGCCGACCAGGGGCACCACCGCCACGCCTGCGACCATCAACGCCGCACCTCCGATCATGACCGGACGGTCCTCCAGCCGGTCGAGTATGCGCGGCAGAAGGAAGGCCGCCAGCATCGACCCGGCACCGAAGCCCGCGAAGGCAAGCGCCACAGCTTCCTCTCCCAGTCCCAGCCGGGCCTGCACCAGCACGACCGTGTTGACGTAGACCATGGCTCCGGCTGCCGCGACGGCAGCCTCCATCATCATCAGTCCGCGCAGACGCGGGGTGCGGGTGTAGATGCGGATGCCCTTGGTTACGTCGGCCCAGAAGTGGCCGGAGTCTGACGCCACCTGCTCCGGAAGGCGCGCGGTGACCACGAGCAGTGCCGAGGCGACAAAGCCAGCGACCGTGCCCGCGAACAGTACAGGGAAGCTAACGACGGTCAGCAAGGCCGCCGCCAGCATGGGCGAGGCAAGCTGCTCCAGATCCTCGGCCAGCCGCAAGAGTGACAGTGCGTTGGTGTAGTCGTCCGCGTCTTTCAGGACGTCTGGGATGACCGCCTGGAAGGCCGGGGTGAACCCGGCAGAGGCGGCCTGCAGGAAGAAGATCAGGACATAGACCTGCCAGGCCTGATCCACGAAGGGCAAGAAGGCGATCACGGTTGCGCGGATCAGGTCCAGTGCAACCAGAAACGCACGGCGCGGCAGGCGTTCCGCAATCGCGGCGGCCACCGGGGCCAGAGTCACATAGGCCACCATCTTGATGGCAAGCGCGGTGCCGAGGACCGCCCTCGCCACCACCCTTGCCGCATTGCTGCTTGCAGGCGCGGCCCTCGCGCACGCTGTCATCGAAGGCGACGCAGGCTATGTGCAGGAGGTGACGGGCTTCCGCCCCATCACCTTCATCTATCTCGGCGCCAAGCACATGGTGACGGGCTATGACCACCTCCTGTTCCTCGCCGGGGTGATCTTCTTCCTCTACCGGTCCAAGGACATCGCGACCTACGTAAGCATCTTCGCCATCGGCCATTCGATCACGATGATCGCGGGCGTCTGGTGGTCGATATCGATCGATGCCTACATCATCGACGCGATCATCGCCTTCTCGGTGATCTACAAGGCGTTAGACAACCTGGGTGCGTTCCGCCTCTGGTTCGGGGTCCAGCCGAACACCAAGGCGGCGACGCTGATCTTCGGCCTGCTGCACGGTTTTGGTCTAGCCACCAAGATTCAGGAATATGAGATCTCGCCCGATGGCCTTCTGGGCAACCTCATCGCCTTCAACGTGGGGTGGAGCTTGGCCAGCTGATGGCGCTCGCCCTGATCCTGACGGCGATGACCCACTGGCGGGCGCGGCCCGCCTTCGCGCGGCAGGCCTATGCCGCGAATGTCCTGATGATGGTGGCTGGCTTTGCCCTGATGGGCCTGCAGATCACCGGCTATTTTGTCGCCTGAAAGGAGGGCGAGACCCATGAACAATCGTTTCGATATCTCCAAGGCGCCGCCCCTGCGGGCCGAACCTCGCCAGCACGGCGTGGCTGCACCCGTCCAGTCCGTTCCTGCCACGTCGGGCGGGCTGATCCGGTCGACGCTCATCGCCGCCGGGGCGGCAGGGGCGATCCTCGTCCTGTTCTGGCTTCCGGCCGAATACGGCATCGACCCCACCCGCGTCGGCGCGCTGACCGGCCTGACGGAGATGGGCGAGATCAAGCAGCAGCTTGCCGCCGAAGCAGAGGCTGACGCTCAGGCTGCAGCAGCCGAGGCTGTCGCTCCTCCCGCCCAGGCCCCCGTCGCCGTCCCTGCTGAGATCGTCCAGCGTCTGGACAGGATTGACGCCCAGCTTGCCGCCTTGGCGGCCGTGATCGGTGCGCCACCCGCTGCTGTCGAACTAGCGGCCACGGCCCCGGTGGAAACAGCCGCGGCGCCAGCTGCCCCTGAGGCAGAAGCTGCCCCCACTACCGGAGAACCCGTCGAAGAAGCCGTGGCCGAGGCCGCAGCCCCGGAATGGCGCGATGAAATCAGCTACACTCTGGATCCTAGCGAGGGGATCGAGGTGAAGCTCACGATGGAAGAGGGCCAGGTCGCCCGCTTCTTCTGGACGGCAAATGGCGGCGTCGTGAACTTCGACCTCCACGGTGATGGCGGGGGTCAGAGCATCAGCTACGAGCAGGGCCGTGCCGTGCCCGAGGCCACCGGAGACCTGATCGCCGCCTTCACCGGCAACCATGGCTGGTTCTGGCGCAACCGCACCGAAGCGCCAGTGACCGTGACCCTACGCACGGGCGGGGAATATGCGGAGCTGAACGCTACTTAAGAGTGGTGATCCCGACGCGATGGTTCTTCGCGTCGGGATCGACCGTGTTTTCTTTCAGGCTGCGCTGAAGCCCTCTCACTCGCAAAGTCTGCGAGCAGAAACCTCTGCGATCGAACAGTAATGGATCGAACCCGGCGGGTTTCCCCGCCGGGCTGGAGGAGATATCCCGTTCTCAGAACGGGATCTCATCGTCGCGGTCGACCAGCTCGGGATTTTCATTCTCGGCCGACTTCGGGCGGCTCAGGAAGTCGACCTTCTCGGCGATGATCTCGCAGCCATAGCGGTCCGTGCCGGTGGCGTCGGTCCACTTGGTGTAGTGGATGCGGCCGTGGACGAGGACCTTCATGCCCTTTTCGCAGTGCTCTGCGACGGTCTTGCCGAGACCGTTGAAGCAGGTGATGCGGTGCCATTCGGTGTCCATGACCCGGTAGCCGTTCTCGTCGCGCATCACGCGACCTTCCGAGATGCGGGGGCGGGAGGTGGCGAGGCTGAAGTTGGTGATCTTGGTGCCGCCCTGGGTAGTGCGGACTTCGGGGGTCTGACCGATGTTGCCGGCGAGGATGACGATGTTCTGCATGGTAAGCTCCTGTGTGTCCTGTCTTCGGGACCGTCCCTTCGACAAGACCCGGAAAAAGCCCGTCGGGTGACGCGTGCACGGTGGACGGAACGGACGCCGGAAACCCCCAGAGGACCGGGGTGGAGCGGACAGCCCCAAAGGGGCAACACGGCCCGGGCTGACGCGGGGTTGCGCGCAGGAGCCCGAACGGGATTAGGGGATTGTCAGTCGAAGGGATGGCCCAGAAGCCAGAGATCCGCGGGGAGCCCATGCCAGACCATGTCCCCTTGCCAATCGGGACAGCCTGACTCCGAGTTCAGCACCTCCTTGGCGACGGAAGTGCCGATCACCAGCCTCCGTCACCCCTTCCCTTGCCCTTGCCCCCCGGGAGTTGCGGCACCCTGACGCGACGGGCTATCGATACCTGGACATTCAGGACACGGACCGCATCAATGGCTGACTACGATCTCGAGGCATTGTCGCTTGGCGAGCTGAAGAAAATGCAGAAGGACGTTGCCAAGGCGATCTCCACATTCGAGGATCGTCAGAAGGCGGAAGCCCGCGCCAAGGTGGAAGCTCTCGCCCGGGACCTGGGCTACTCTCTGGCCGAACTCGTCAGCACTGAGACGAAATCCTCCCGCGCGCCTGCTGCGGCGAAATACCGGCACCGTGAGAACCCGGCGCTCACCTGGTCCGGTCGTGGGCGCAAGCCGCAGTGGTTCGTGGAGGCGTTGGAGGCGGGAAAGACCGCGAGCGATCTGGCTACAACTTGAGGTCTTGGTCGACGCGATTGGCCCAGCCCGGCCAACCGCAATGATTGTCAGCGATGCGGAGCGGTTTCACCAAACCGGCCATTCGTAATTTCTGCAGCATTTTCGGAGTGTGAAGGTCGGCTGAGCGAACCCTCCTACCGTTTTGACTGCGCAGGTACGAGTTCCGGGTCTGCGTTGGCAACGACCAAGACATGGTCTTGTTGAGCAGGTCAAACTTCAACTCCCGCGCGAGATGACCTTACCGTGTACCTCGCTTGTCATCTTCTCAATACGCTCGCTAAGCTTCCGCGTGAGTTCTGTCAGCTCGGTATTCTGTTTCAAAAGTTCGACAAGGTGGGCCGTCTGCTGCGCGGCAATAGCCTGACGTTGTTCCGAGGCCGCGGCCAGGGCCTCGCGATGCTGAGCATCGGCGGCAGCGTCCAGCTTGTCGCGATCCGCCTGTCGCGTCTGGGCAAGAAGGATCAGCGGTGCGGCATAGGCCGCCTGGAGGCTGAACATGAGGTTCAGTAGGATAAACGGATATGGATCGAATTTCGTCCACCCGCCAACGTTGATCAGGATCCAGGCGCCCACGATCACGGTTTGCGCGATGAGGAAGACGGGAGTTCCGAAAAGCCGCGCAAAGGTTTCCGCACGTTTGCCGAACCAGTCATCGCCGAAGACTGACGAGGCGTGGTGTGTCGGCCAGTGGAAATGCCGTCCTGGTTTCGCAGGATAGGGCTGCCGCCCTTCGGTTTCATCGCGCATGCATGGCTCCTTCAACATCTGCCGGCCGGTGTCGCCGAGATGCGGAGCCGATGACCTCGGCATCCGCTTCTCCATGCGCTCCAGGCGGTGTGTGTAATGTCCCACATTGTTGGTGAAACATTCCATCGCCGTCCAGTAACGGGACGATCAGTCCGCAGTTTCTGCGCCGCCCGGATCCTTCTCTACAGCTCCCTGAACTGCGGCAAATCCATCGGCCTGGACCGAGACCGTGACGTGCTTTCCCGCAAGACTGGTCACGTAAAGCGAGTTCGGATTGGCTCGGAGATGGCCCGGTGCGGTGCCTTCGTCGACATGAATGCGAGCCTCTCCGCCGGCGGGTACGGTGACATGCGGACGAAAGACGTAGGCTTCCTTTGCGCCACTATCGGCATCTGTCAGCGTGTAGTACATCGTCAGAGCCGTCAGGTCGGCAGCACCATCGTTGAACACCTGAATCTCGAGATGGTCGGGCGCGTCGGTCTTTGTGGCGGGATCGACGTTGTTTTCGACGAGAATCTCGCCAAGCCGATAGGTGGAAGTCGCTCCACCCGCAACCGTGGGGTCGGGCGCGTTGACCGGATCGCTGTCGGCCAGATCGTTTTGGCCGTCGCCATCGGTGTCAGGGTTCATCGGGTCAGTATGCAGCAGCGGCTCCGAGATATCCGGCACGCCATCGCCGTCCGTGTCGGTGCCCGAAGTCTGGGCATGGACCAAGCTCGTGCTCAGGAGCAGGGCCGCCAGGGTGGTGGAGAGGATCGTCTTCATGTCAGGACTCCTTGGTCAGACGGTCGGGGTTGATCGGGCGCAGCAGCACAAGGCCGCCAAGCCCGAGGGAGAAGAGGAAAAGGAACAGCAGGTCGCCCCGTTTCTCGGCCAGCACCTTGTCGACGGGGGCACCGGTGTACGTGTCCTTTATGCCGAGGATGGCGAAGGTGAACCGCTCGAAGTGCTTGGTGACCGAGGCAACCTCGATCCCGTTGCGGAAGGTCTCGTATCCAGCGAACCCGGCCTTGATTCGATCCTGTTCGGCCTTCGGGACCGAAAGCTGGGCAAAGACGCCGCCAGCAACCTGATTGTCAGGATCCATCGTATCGCCAATCTGCGGGGCGACCAGAACGACGAGGATCCACAGTGCGAAGGCCGCGATCAGGCCACTGGCCGGGCTTCTGGCCCAGAGGCTGAGTCCGAAACCAAGCGTAAAGAGCACCGTCAGGTAGAAGACGCCAGCCGCCCATGTCAGGGCCAGCCGCAGCGCGTCGTCCGTGCCAAGGCCGATGCCCGAGACGACGGGCAACAGGATGGCTGTGGCGATGATCACGATCCCCAGCGAAACCGCCGCGAGCCCCATGCCACCGATGATCTTGGCAAGGCGGTAGGCCCAATGCGGTAGCGGCCTGGTCAGAATCAGGGCCAGCGTCTGTCGTCCACGTTCGGCAGCAGCGGCGCGGTAGCCCGCAACCAGCGCGATGACCGCCCCCATGATCTCGACCTGTTCGATCATGCCGCGCATCAACTTAAGCGGATAGAACTCGGGCGCCGCGATGGCAGCGGCATCCTTGCCAAGGGCAAGCAGTTGATCCCGCGCGGCGGCATAAGTCGCAGCATCGCTGTGGAGCGCAATGGCCCCGGTGACCAGCGAGGCGGTGGAGGCGACGACAAGGGCCAGCGTCGCCCAGAACAAAAATCGGTCGCGCAACTGTTCACGCGCGTCACGCAGCGCGATGGTCATGACGCTGCCCCGAATGGAGGGAAGGATATTAGGCATCGGGGCCTCCGGCGGTAAGGTCAAGCTTTGCGGCAGAGCGCAGGGCGAAGAGGAAGGCGAGGAGCAGCGCCAGCGGCAGGGTGACCAACGGCGGAACCGGACCGCGCGGGGCAAGGCCGTCCGGCAGGAAGCTGAGCAGATCGCCAGACAGCCATGCGAAGGCCTCGGAGAGGGAGACGGGGCCAAGAAGTGTCGATGTCACCCGGAAGAAGGCCGAATCCGGCGTGGCCGCCAAGGTCGATACAGGGTTGATCGAGGCGGTCGGATGGATGTTCGCCGTCAGTTCCGGCAAGACGAAAGTCACGACCAACCAGACCACCGATGCCGAGATCAACCCGCTTGCTGTTGCTGGCATCCGGGCCGCAGCCCCGAGGGCGACCAGCCCGAAGGTGGTAATGTAAGCCCAGCCAAGGATAAGGAACAACCCGAGCCGGGCCAGATCCGCCGACCTGACGACCAGAGACGGGATGGTGAACAGCGTGGCGACAGAGATCAGACCGGCAACTGCCATCATGGCGCCCGTCGCGACCCCAAGGGCGCGCATCTTACCCAAGGCGTAGTCGCGCCGCGCAAATGGGCGGGTGCCGAGCAAAGGCAGCGTCCCAGCGCGACGGTCAGCCTCGATCAATAGCTGCCCGATCACGATCGCGCCGAAGGTGCCAATCAGGCTGATGTAGACGCCAAGGTTGCGCAGAACCGCCAAGGGCGCGGACTGGCCGACAGGGTTCGACGGCACGGGCTGGCCTGCGCCGGCCAGGTATTGCGCCGCATCGGCGTAGATCGCGTTGACGGTGTTCGTGGCAGACCAGCCAAGCCAAGCCGTTACCATCACCATCGCCGCAAAGAACGCCACAAGGATCAGAACCGAACGATCCCGCATCAACCCCGCCAGCGATTGGCGCGCAAGAAGTCGCGAAGGGGTCATGCCGCCACCTCGGAGTGCCCCGCGGCGACGCCAACGTAAAGCTCTTCCAGGCTGTGTTCGTCATAGCGGGCGGCGACCACCTGCATCGTGTCGCGGAAGACGAGCCTGCCCTGCGCCAGAACACCGATGGACGTGCAGCTGCGCGCCACTTCCGACAGAAGGTGCGTGTTCATGAAGATCGTCATCCCGGCGGCGTTCAGTCGGTCGATAATCTCGCGCAGTTGGCGCACGCCCATCGGGTCGAGGCCCGAGGTCGGCTCGTCCAGAAACAGGACGTCGGGCCGGTGCAGGATCGCCTGTGCAAGGCCGACCCGCTGCCGCATTCCCTTGGAAAAGGTGCCAACACGGCGATCCGCCAATTCCGTGATATTAAGGAAGTCCAGCGTTTCGTGCACCGCATCAGCGGGCTTTTCCAAGCCCGACAGGCGGGCGAAAAACATCAGGTTTTCGCGGGTCGTGAACCGGTCATAAAGGCGCACATTCTCTGGCAGATAGCCAATGGCCGCGCGAACTTTCAAAGGATCGGAGATGATATCATGCCCCGCAACGCGTGCGCTGCCAGTGGTCGGTTCCAGCAGCGTTGTCAGAAGACGGATGGTCGTCGTCTTGCCCGCGCCGTTATGGCCGAGAAAGCCGAAGACTTCGCCCTTCTGGACATCAAGCGTCAGCGGATGAAGCGCCACAGCATCGCCATAAGATATTCCGAGGCCGTGGGTCGAGACAGCAGAATTGGAGGAAGGCATGGGTTGGGTCCTTATCGGGGGAGCGATGGTCCCGACATGCGCCGGGGCCAACGTCGTCTGGATTGGCCGGGATCACTCAGCCGGGTCCGGTGCGGCCCGGGTGGTCATCACAAACACCGTCCCGGCGATTACCGCGAGGAAGGCGAAGCTGGTGACGATGGTCCCAAGTCCGAGGCCGCCGAACTCGGTCGGTTGTGCCAGGAAGTCGCCAAAGGACGCACCGAGCGGGCGGGTGAAGATGTAGCAGAGCCAGAAAGCCCACATCCCGTCGAGGCCAAGAGCGAAATACCCAAGGGCAAGCGAGGCGATGATCAGCCCGAACAGCACCCCGGTCCCGGCGAAGCCCACGCCGAAGGCTTCGGAGATCAGGTCGCCGACCGCCGTGCCGAGAGCGAAAGTGAAAAGGATCGCAAGCCAGTAGAAGGCTTCGCGACGGAAGGTGTATACCTCGTGGATCGAAAGCGTACGTTCCATCGCGAACCAGACCGCGAAGATGGCAGCGAGCGCGAGCGTGAAGCCGATGGTCGAGGTGAGCAGCGGAATCCCAAGCGCGTCGGTCATGTTGTCGGTGATTAATGTGCCGACGACCGAAATCAGGACGACCGCAATCCAGTAATAAGCAGGAACGTAGGCCTTCTGGCGGAACTGCCAGAGCATGGCTGCGACAAGGACAGCGGTCATCAGGACCGTCGTCGCGCCAAGACCGAGGCCAAGGTTGACCGCAAGGAAGTCGGCGGCGGTTTCGCCCATGGTCACGGCCATGAGCTTGATGAGCCAGAACCCGGGGGTGACTTCGGGCACCCGGTTCACGCCCACGGGTTGTAGCTTGGGGCGGTCGAAGTCGGCGAAAGTTACGTCAGTCATGATGGGATCATCCGTTCAGAAGGGCCAGCGCCTGCACCGAGAAGGCGTCGGCATGGGCGTCATCATCGGCATTGCAGCGCTCGAGCGCCTTGGACTGCAGGTCGGCGACAGTGGCGGGCGGAGTGGTGTTGCCGATCGCACTGCGAAGCTGGCCGATCAGGTCCTCGCAAGGGATGGCGCGGCCGCTCTCATCGGTCACGGCGATGCCGGAGACGTATTGAATGGGGCTAGACGCTGCAGCTGGCACGGGGGCATCGAGCGTGGTGGACAGGGCAGCAAGCGCGGCATCGACGGTCGCTTGGTCGGGAGTTCCCGCTCGCAAAGCCGAGAAGGCCTCGTCAGCGGCCGCATCGACTGTATTCCAGGCGGCACGGTCAGCTTGCCGCAGGGCCGAGGCGTTCTGGTCCCACAGAGTCTCAAGGTCGGTGATGCGGTGTTCGGCGGCTTTGAGATCGCCGGTGGCGGCGATGGTCTGGGTATCGGCCACGATGGTCTTGTAGGCCGAGAGGTCGCCCAGCCCGGGCGATTGCGTTGCGGCGGTGGTTTGTGCGGCGGGCGAGATCATCATCTCGGCCAGCGCGAACCCTGCGGCCGGGACAGCTATCAGCGTCGCCGACAAGGCAAAGTTCCGAAAGGTGGCGTTCATGGGAGGCGTCCTGTCGATATGCACGCGGGCCTCCAACCGAGGTCCGTATGCGCGGTTCTGACAGCGACTTTCCCGAAGCGTCTGGCAAGCTTCTTACACTTCGGTAAGAAGCTGATTTTCTCAGGGCAGGACGATGGACACGACGTTGTCCGAGGTGTGCGACGCGGCGAGGACGGTCGCGCCACGTGCCACAAGGCCCTGAACAAGCGTATCTCGGAGCATCGGGCTGGCCCCAATGGGCTGCGTCGTTTCCGTCTCTCCTGCCTCGTCGACACCCACGGTTCCGACAAAGGCGCGCAACCCATCGGCAGTGACGAATTCGGTGCGCCAGAAGCGGAGTTTTGGATCGGCCAGCGATGACGTCGCGCCCGGCGCACGCTGCACGAAGGCGAGATCGTTGGGCTGCCCGCGCCAGAAATGCGAGACGGTCTCGACGGTTGAATCTTCGCTGCCGCCGACCGCTGCGAAGATTGCGTCGAAGACAAGGCCCGGGGTCGGCAGCTGCGCCGCTGTCCAGTCCGATGCGAGGACAGCATCGGAAAGAGCAAATTCGTCTCGGGCGAAAACGACGAGAGAGACCGGATGCACCGGCGAGCCCATCAGCGACTCGGTTTGCGCAGGGAGGCCCATTTGCGCCAGAGCAGCGGCATCTGACAGAACCTGATCAGCGACCTGGACAGGGACATTGCGCGGATGGTCATAGCGCCAGACGTTTGACGCGGCCAGCACGGCCAGTCCTGCGGCCAGGGAGAGAACCGCGACCCTCGCCCTGTCGGCCATCGGCGCCGTCGCGGCGGAGGTCTGCGACAGTCGCCATTCCGAGATCGCGATGCCGACCGTCACCCAGAGCGCACCGACCAGCCAGCCGTTCAGGACATCGCTGAGGTAGTGCTCGATCAGGTAGATGCGGCTGACGCCGATGGCGAAGGCCATGAGGCCAGCCAGCAGAAGCGCCGTCTCGGCACGGAGCCTCCCCGCCCGCCAGACGACATACATCAGCATTCCATAGGCTGCGACCGAAGCCGCAGCATGTCCGGAAGGGAAGCTGCCAGAGGTCTCGGCGAAGACACCGAGAGGCGAGCGCGGACGCCCGAAGGCGAGTTTGAGCGCCGCAACGGTAATGGTGTTTCCGGCCACCGAAACCGCCAGTCCAACCGCGAGCGCGCGCCGCCCTTCCGTTATCAGCCAGATCAGCGCCGCCACCATGACCGGCAGAACGACCTGCCAGCCGCCAACTGCGGTGATGAACGACGCCACCCGGATCGGACCCGGCGACTGGAAATGGTGGATCAACTCGGACAGACGGTTGTCGAGCCCAATCAAGGGATCGCCCGAGAGAAACTCGAAGACGGAGTCGGCCCAGACGGCACCGATATAGACGAAGATCAGTGCCAAGAGGCTGAGCGTCAGCCCCGAGAACGCGTTGCGGTCGAGTCGCGCCTCGACCCAGCGTGCTGTCTCAGGGTGGTCCTCGATCCGGTGCCGCACTGCGGGGATGTCTGCGAGACTGCGCAGCGCGGCAGACATGACCGCCCATACGAGCGGCAGCAGTCTCAGCGCCGAATAGAGCGTGGTCCAGAGAATGATCAGCGCCAGAAGAACGACACCGGTCAAGACCGCGACCCGGGTCAGTGATCCGCCGATCCGGCCCATGACATCGCCCAGGAAATAGCCGATCGCGACATGGGCAAGCGCATAGGGAATGCTGCCCAGGATGTTCCAGATCAGGAACTTGCGGCGGTCCATGTCTGCCATGCCCGCGACGAGTGGAACGAGCCCCGCCACCGGCCCGAGGAACCGGCCGATTACCAGTGCCATACCGCCCCGCTTCTCGAAAAGTCCCTTGGCGCGGGCAAAGGCGGCGGACTCCCCGATGCGGCGCCGGCCCGGCAGGCGGTTCATGGCCAGCTTGCCGGTCCAGTAGCTCAGTTCCGATCCGAGGACCGACCCGAGCGCGACGAACCAGGCGAGATCAAAGAAGTCCAGCAACCCGCGCTGGACGAGGATGCCGCCGGCATCCACGATTAGCGTCCCGGGAATGACGACGCCGGTGACAAAGAACGCCTCAAGCATCGAGGCGAGCCCAATGAGCCAGTAACTGAGAACGCCGAGCGCCTGGAGCGAGGGAAGGATCTGGTCGAGGGACAGGCTCATGAGGTCACTTCGCAATCAGGCCGCGCGCCGAGCCCGCAATCAGGAGGGCCACGTCACCCATAACGCGCATCGGCGAGACGTTGGGCGGCAGCGCCAGATAGCGCGGGCGCCAGTCCGGCTGAAACTTCTGCTTGAAGGTCCTGAGCCCCTCGAAGTTGTAGAATGCGCCGCCGTGACGATAGATGAGCCGCCCGAAACGGTTCCACGATCGCGCGACCGACCGCTCGGACAGCCCCGACAGAGGCGCGGTGCCAAGGCTGAATTCCAGCGCCCCTTTCGCCTTGTAGTGTTCGATGAGGCTGAGGAACATGTATTCCATGAGGCCCGAGGCCTCTTCGGGCAGATAGCGCATCAGATCGACGGCCAGGTGTGCGCCGCCTTTTGACGCCAGAATATTGGCGAAGGCGACGATGCGACCATCCCTTCGTACAACCGAGATGTCGAACAGCGCCAGATAGTCCGGATCGAAGCGCCCGACAGAAAAGCCCTTCTCGCGTCCGGTCTTGCCGCCGAGCCACGCATCCGAGATTGCACGAAGTTCGGCAATGAGTTCGGGGGTATGGGGCGATGTCAACATGGTGAACTCGTACCCGTCGCGCTGGTGCTTGCTCATCGCGGCGCGCATGGTCTTGAACCGACCGCCCGCGAGGCTGAACTCGGGAAGCCGGACGACCGCTTCCTCTCCGACCTTGTGCAACGTCAGGCCGAGTTCGACCCAGAGCCCGAGGTTGCGCGCGCTGACCTCGTAGAAGACGGAGCGCGCGTTGGACCGGGCGGCCTGGTCGGCAAAGGACCAGGCGAGTGCTTCAAACTCTGCCCGCTCGCCAACCGGGTCGCCGAGCGCAATCCACGATCCGCCCCGGACGGCATACATGATGAAGGATTTTCCGGTTTCGGAAAACAGGAACCGCTTGTCTCCGGTCTGGCTCAGCCAGGCCTGCGGGTCTTCGGACATCTCGCACAGGACGGCGGCCTGGGACATCGATGCCGGGCGCGCCTCCTCGGGCGGTTTCCGCCGGATCGGGCGCGTCAGGAGGTAGATCCCGAAAAAGAACATGAGCGCGGTCGCCGCGAGTCCCGCTCGGAGCGCACGGGGTGTGTTCGAGTCGTGCGAGAACTCCGACCACAGGTCATTCGAATACGGGACGGCCTTGTGCACGAAGAAGAAGAACGCAGCGGTTGCGACCCCGACGCCGATGACCGTGGCGAACCATCGGGTATCGAAGACGCCGGCCGTCAGGCGGCCGGGTCGGTCGAAAGCTTTCCTGAACGGCAGGAGCAGAAGCGCACCGGCCCCCAGGAAAGCCGCGTTCTCGAACGCGAAATCGTTGAGGAGCGACGCGACGGCCCCCGCCGACAGCGCACCGATGGCGAACCACCAGGCCGAGGAAACCCGGCGCGCGAGGCCATGCGACACGATGATCAGCGTGACGCCTGCAATCGCCGACGCGAGGGTTCCGCCTTCGAGCAGAAGCACACCGACGACGTCGCCTTCCGCCATCGCTTCCGCGCGCACGGAAGGCAACATCGTGATGAGCAGCAGCCAGGCCCCTAAGCCGAAGGCGACGGTTGCGACGACACCCGGCGAGAACCCGTGCAGCGTGGCAAAGGCCGGTTGCAGGGCCGGTGCCCGGGCAATAAGACGGCTGCCGAAGCCGCTGGCCAGCCGGATCTCGTTCAGGGCGACCAGCAGGAAGGCAAATGCGAACGGAACCAGATAGTAGACCAGGCGGAAGAGGAGCAGTGCCGCAGCTGCATCCCCGGCCGGCACCGAGCCAGGCAAGGTGCCGATGACCACCGTCTCGAAGACACCGATGCCGCCCGGAACGTGGCTCAGCACTCCGATCATCGTCGCGGCGGCATAGATGGCGACGAAGGTAGCATAGTCGGGTTTTCCGGCGGGAAGAAGAACCCACAAGGCGAACGAGGCAGCGGCGATGTCGATCAGGGTGACGACAAGTTGTCCGGTAAGGTCGGCAGGCGGCGGCAGGTGCAGTTCATGACCGCGAATGCTCAGCGAACGCTGCGAGACGGACATCCAGGCGATGAGGGCAACCGAAACCGTGGTAATCCCGGCGGCAACGACCTGGATAGTCGATGGGGCATAGGGGAGCCAGGCACCGACTGCGGCGGGATGGACGGCCAGGGCCGCGATGCCGACGAGGGTCAATCCAGTGCCGAGGGCGATCGCAATGTAGCCAGAAACGGCGGCCACCTCGAATGCGTTCAGGCCGACGGCGGAATAGATCCGGTATCGTACCGCGCCGCCGGAGATGACGCTGACGCCAATCGTGTTGCCGAAGGCATATCCAAGGAAGCCACCCAGCGCCACGACGCCCCGGTCAAGCGTTTTCCCGATGAACCGAAGGCCGAACCAGTCATAGAAGATAAGCGCGACGTACCCGATGGCGGTCGCCCCGAACGCCGCGGCAAGCGCACCCATTGGAGTCGCCCTGATCTGCGCTGCGACGTCGGCCGGGTTGACGGGCTTCAGGAGGTGATAGAGCGCATAGAGCCCCAAGGCGAAGAGACCGGCGCCCAGAATGATGGGCGCGGCGCTTCGCAGGAATTGTAAGTTCAGTTGGGCCATCCTCACTCCGGTCCGCTCGGCGTTTCGGTGATCGGGATGTGACTACCCTCGGGAAACCCTATCTGAAAACAGTAAAATTCCCAAAGCCTTGGTTCTTACGAAGTTGTAAAAAGCCGGAAAAGCGATCCTTGGACTCGATGCCCAATTGTAGAATGCAGGCGAAAAGACCTGTGCATTAAAAGGAACCTATCCCATGCTTCGCAAGACCATACTCCTCCTGCCCGCCGCGCTCCTTGGGGCCCTGCCGTTCGCGGCATCGGCCGAAACCATGGACCAGAGCGAGCTCGACATGTTCCGCTCCGCATCGGTCACGATCAGCCAAGCAAGTGATGCCGCCCTTCAGGCCCATGCCGGCACGCTGGCGACCGTCGCCTTTGGCGACGAGAACGGGCGCGCGGCCTACGAGGCGGTGGTGATCGGCAGCGACGGACAGCCCTGGACCGTATTGATCGACGCCAAGACCGGCGAAGTCTTCGCCTCGGCCCTGTCTTCGTCTATGGATGATCACGAGGATCAGGGCGACGGCCAGGACGAAGAAGATCACGACGGCGAAACGAACGACGGCTGATCCAACGTCCCCTCGAAAATTCAGACCATTGCCCGGCCGCGTTAGGCGGCCGGGACGCATTTTTGGAAAGACCGCGGCGCATGAAGATCCTTTTGGCCGAAGACGATAGCGAAACAGCCGCCTACGTGGTGAAGGGTCTCTCCGGGGAAGGCCATGTCGTCGACCATCTGACCAACGGGAAAGACGCGCTGTCTCAGGCCATGTCGGGTGACTATGAGCTCTTGATCCTCGACCGCATGATGCCCGGGCTCGACGGTCTGTCGGT
Source organism: Paragemmobacter amnigenus (assembly GCF_009908265.2). Taxonomy (GTDB): domain Bacteria; phylum Pseudomonadota; class Alphaproteobacteria; order Rhodobacterales; family Rhodobacteraceae; genus Paragemmobacter; species Paragemmobacter amnigenus. The sequence continues at coordinate 43,649 of NZ_JAAATX020000009.1, forward strand.
GCTGAAGTCACTGCGTGCGGCCAAGATCGACACACCCGCGATCCTGCTGACGGCAATGGGCGCGGTCGACGACCGGGTGGCGGGCCTGCGGGGCGGCGCCGACGATTACATCGTCAAACCCTTCGCCTTCGTCGAACTGCTGGCTCGGATCGACACGATCTGCCGAAGGCCAGCGACGCGCGATGAGGTACTGGAACTCGTCATCGGTGAACTGCGGCTCGACTTGCTGAAACGCGAAGTCACGCGAGATGGCGAAAGTATCGACCTTCAGCCCCGCGAATTCCTGCTCCTGAAGCATTTCATGGAACGGCCCGGTCGCGTTCAGACCCGAACCGTGCTTCTGGAATCGGTCTGGGGGCTCCATTTCGACCCCAAGACCAGCGTGGTCGAAACCCATATCAGCCGACTGCGCAACAAGATCGACAAGCCCTTCGACAAGCACTACCTCGTGACGCTGCACGGGGTCGGTTACGTGCTCCAGCCATGAGGCGGCCACTGTCCTGGTCGATGCGCTTCGCTCTGGCGCTGTCGGCGGTGTTTGCCATCGGCACACTGTCCGCGGGAGGGCTCTCCTACCTGTTCCTGTCGCGCGAGATGACTGCCCGCCTATCCGCTGACGTCAGGTCGGGAGCTGAAAGTCTCGCAAGGATCGCGGCAACAGGGGACAGGACTGACCTGCGGGAACAGATCCTCGCGCAAGTGCGATCCAGCCGGGACGGTGCTAGCCTGTTCGCCTTTGTCGACGCCGGATCCGGTCAGGCACTCGGATCATTGCATGTCGCCGAGCCGTTCGAAGGCGCGCGACGGCTGCTGGTCGGTCAGGACATTCCGGAAAGCGACGTGACCGGCACCGAGAGTGCCGAGGCCTACCTTGCCTACGGAATCCGGACCGACCTAGGCTGGGTTATCGCGGCACGTGACGAGGCATGGGTCGCTGAAAGCGGCGAAATCCTGATCCAGACAACCGCCTGGTCGCTGGTTCTTGCCACGCTCCTGTCCATAGGACTCGCGGTCGTTATCGCCCGTAAGAACGAAAGGCGCATTGACGGGATGGACAGGGTCCTGGACGAAGTTGGCGAAGGCAGACTTGACCGCCGGATCGGCGACACCGGCAATGACGATCTGGCGGCGCTGGCAGTCCGGGTGGACCGGATGCTCGACCGGCTCGAAGCGGGGGTCGCGTCTATCCGGCAGGTCTCCACCGATGTCGCCCACGACCTGCGCGCCCCGCTCGCGCGTCTCCGGATGCGGCTCGAGCCTCAGGCCCTGTCTGCCGATGTGCCGACCGAGACTCGGCACGAAATCGGCTCGGCCCTGATAGATATCGACGCCATCTCGGCGACATTCGATGCGATCCTCCGACTTGCCCGCCTGCAATCCGGCACGGTGGCGCGGCGCGACGAAGCGGTAGACTTGGCAGCGCTGGCGGCCTCAGTTCACGAGATCCTGCAAGCCTCTGCCGAGGACAGGGGCCACACCCTCGATCTCGACCTGCCCATGATGCCCATCAAGGTGGAGGGAGACGAGGACATGCTCTCGCAGGCCCTGACCAACCTCGTGGCCAACGCCATCGGGCATTGCCCGCCCCCGACACACGTCCGGATCAGGGCCGGACTGCGCGATGCGCGTCCTTTCCTTGAGGTTTCGGACAATGGCCCGGGCATTCCCGAAGCCGACCGCGCCCGGGTGCTGGAGCGGTTCGTGCGGCTCGACGCCAGCCGATCGGTTTCCGGAACCGGGCTTGGCCTCAGCCTTGTCGCGGCCATCGCCGCTCTGCATGGGGCCGAGCTGGTTCTCGAGGACAACGGGCCAGGACTCCGGGTTTCAATGGTTTTCCATTCGATTGCGCCGGAGGCGTCGGTTCTTACGAAATCGTAAGGTGGCGGCAAGGCAATCCGGGACGGCGGCTGCCATATGAGGGGAACAACCCGCCAACAAGGCTTCCCTCCAATGTCCCTCGCACTTGAAACTCTTCAGCCGGATCAGCACAGCCTCTCGACCCGCCTCGTCCATGCAGGGCTTGCTCTGTCCATCTGCACCCAACTTGCCACAAGCCTCATCATGCAGGGCCCGACCGACACGACGGCAGGCGACGCGATCTTCCAGCTTCACCGCTACTCCGGTTTCGCGGCGCTGGCCTTTGCCTTCTTGTTCTGGATGACCCTGACGTTCCGGAGTCGCGGAACGGCTCCCTCGGCGCTCTTCCCCTGGTTCTCGAGCGCGCGACGCCGCGCCTTCGCGACGGACGTGAGCAACCACTTGCGCCGCCTTTTGCACGGACAACTGCCCGCCTATGAGGAAACCGGTCCCCTTGCATCGGCAGTTCACGGACTCGGCCTGCTCTTAATGACGGCTATGGCGGTCAGCGGCGGGGTCTATGCGGCGCAGGTCTGGACAGGCCTCCAATCACCTGAACCCGATGGTTCGCTGGCCATGACGATTCACTTTGCGCTCGCCAATCTCGTCTGGGTCTATCTGATCGCCCATGCCGGCATGGCGACAATCCACCACTTCGCCCGATCGGCACCGCTGGGCAAGATGTGGAAGTTCTAGGAAGGATTGAAGACCTTAGTCGGCATGCCAAGTTCGTTTGCAACCTTGCAGATCAATGAAGTAAATGCCTACTGTCCATCCAAAGTGAAGATACCCGGCCGGTGGCAGGTGGATGATCAGCGCGCATCGGACCGGCTTCGCCGGTCCTTAGGCTGTCAAAGGCCTCGGAGGCGTGTCTGCACTGTACCCGGACCTTCTGGAAGTGAGGCCGAAGCCTTACCCGAAGGGATCGTATTCCGAGACGATCACAACCTCGTCTCCGTCGATTTCATCGGCGGGGACGGCGCCGAACGTTCCATCCCCTGCCTGGAAGACGACGATCGAGACCATGAGCGTGGCGGCAAGGGAGGCGGCGAAAGCGTGAGCATCTTTGCGGGACATCTGTTTGGCTCCTGTCTTGGAGGCGGGGGACCATCCCCCGCGCAACAGGACCCCGCAGGCCCGAAGACTGGCTGACATCACCGGGTGCGTTCGGGCATGCCCCGAATCCACCCGGCGGCACGGGCTCGCCCGTAGTCCGACCCCTCGCGGGTTGATCTCGAAGACGGGATTCGGGGCAAGGAAGGGAATGGCGAGCGAGGGATGGTGCCCCAACGTCAGGAGCCGGTTGTCCCGCTGATGCTTGGAACGCCGCCAGCCTTCCGGCCAGGCTCTTGGTTGATGACCTCCGTCTTGGGGGATGGATCCTTTGTTGCCCCGCGATTTTGCGGGACCTGGGTGTGGTCGGTGAGAGGCACGCCCATGGGTAGGCCCCTCACGCATTGTCAGGGCTCAGGCGGCCAGGTCCGCGCCACCTGCCCCCTTGCCGTCCTCGGCACCGACTATCTCGAGCCGCGCGTTGCGAAAGCCCTCCCGCGCGATCCAGAGATCAGCCGCCGTCAAACGGCATCAAACAGACGTGGAAACAACACATCGTGGGTTTTGCTCGGAAAGCGCAGCATCAAGGCTCCACGCGGAGTCTCGGACCCGACCACGCCATCGTCCAGGAGGGATTTCATCGTGGCCCGTGCAGTTCGTGGGGCCACGCCCAGCAGGGCGGCCACGTCACCACGGTCGACCTCACCGCGCAGGAGGATGATGCGTAGCAGGTCCCCTGCCCTCTCGCCGAGACCTGAAAGCGCAGCGTAACGGGCCAGCCGCTCGCCCAGTCGGTCGAAGTCGAACATGCCCGCCATGAAGGTGACTTGATCCTCGCAAACCGCCAGGAACCATTTGGTAAAGCTGACCAGCGCTGCCAAAGAGAGGTTCCCGCGCCCATCACGGTCGCCCTGACGGACACGATCAGCAAGTTGCATCATCTCGCGGTACTCCTCGCGGCCCGGGAGACCGTCTTGCAGACCGCGCGCCAAGCCACGCGAAACTGACCAAAGCCCGCCCGCCCCGATCCCGGCGTGATGAGCCATCGCATGCGACATCAAACGGCTGACGCGACCGTTCCCGTCGTAGAACGGGTGGATGAAGTTGAAGCGATGGTGCGCCGTCGCCACGGCGAGTGTGCGCGTGACCTGACCATGAAGCCAATCCAACCGAAACCGGGTGTGGAAATGCGCCATGAACGAGGGAACCGCATCAAACGGGGGCGGGACATGGGCGCCAACTTCCACATCGCCCTGCCGCCACTCCCCGGGCACGATCCGGACCACCTGGCCGCCATGGCGCAGGGTCAGCATCTCTTCGGTGGCACCTTCATAGAAGGCTTCGTGCAGCCATTTGATGAACGACGGGTCACTCGGATCTGGGAGAGTGCCCTCGACCGCCCGGCGGTCGATCTCTTCCTGCAGGCGGACATGCGCCGCATGTTCTTGCTGCAGCGCCCGACGTCCCGGATCAGCGTCAAAGTCACCAGCGAGCGCCCGTTCGATGTCGCGCGGACGGGTGTTGTTGCCCTCGATACGGTTGGAATAGTAGCTGTTCATCATCCGCACCATCGCGGCCAAGTCGGCTAAGGTACGGACAGGCATATTGCGACCCAAACCGCGCGACGATTGGATCAGCCGGTTTGCTGTCTCGACCAGGTCAAGCGGGATGCCATCTTCGAGCCGAGCAGGCTCAATCCGCGATGGGGACACGATGTAGGTCAAGCGGACTCCGGAATGCCACTAGGAGTGACACGTAACATATTCGCTAGCTTCGGAAAAAGATAGGGTAAAGCGAGCCTACGCCACTATCACATGCCACTAGGCAGTGCCACTCTCGGATTTGGAGTGTGGGTCGGGACACGTCCGGACCCACACCGCCTCATCTGATCAGGCCGCTTCCCAGACCTGGTTCAGGATCCGTGCCGCGATCTCGGATTTGTCCTGAGGCAAGAACCGACCGTAGTGCTGCGCGACCATATCCGGTGTATCCTGAATGGCGTAGCTCGCTTGTTCGTAGGACTCGGTGCGCTTCAGGATATGGGTGGCCAGAACGTCCCGCACATTGTGCGGCCCGTGCGGCAACAGGCCTTCAATCGCGCCGCGCTTGGTCCAAGGGTTATAGATCTCGTAGTGCTGGATCGCGGTGCGCCATCCCTCATAGAATGTGTTCTGGCAGTAGGCCGCATTGGTGCTGGTCATCTTCGCCGTCTTGACGAAGAACGTACCCGGGTCAGCCGCCTCGCCGATCAGCCGCGCGCGATGCCGCTCGATCCAAGCTTCGATCAGTTCGTAAAGTCGCCCGAGGTCCGGCAGGATCAGGCGAAATGGTTTTGAGCCGAAGAACGATGAGTTGGCGTTCTTGAAGGCGACCGACGGGATCAAGATTTCCCAACCCTGGTCGCGGCTGCTCCAACGCAATTCGCCCCGCTTAAGGTCCTCCAGCTTGCGCTCCGAGGTCGGCAAAGTCCCTGACCGACACAGCATCAGTTCGCGCAAGTTCTTCTGCCGCAGCCCCGTGTGAAGACCGATGCGCAGCATCAGGAAAGCGCGGACAGCTTCTGCTGCCGCACGGGCGTTGTTCCGTTCATCTGGCATCCGCTGCAGGATTTCTTCGGTGATCTTGCGGTACTCGCCGACCGGACTTGGCGCTTCGAGCACCGGCAGGATGGGCTCGAAAGGGTCTCGATGAATGCGGGCAACGCGGTCGATCTCCTTGATCCGACGACGGGCGTGTTTGTACATGCGGTCGCAGGCGGCGGGCCAATCCGACTGCACCGCGTTGATATCAGCCTCGGTAACCAAGCCCTCAATCGGCCGAAGGCTGCTCCCCATGCGGGGCGATTGACGCAGCCAACCGGTCTCTTCTCGGCAGATCGCTGCAGCGATCGATAGCAGGTCGATCTCCCATTTGGTGTAAAAGCCGCGACGACGCTCGCGCCAATGAAGGTACCAATCCCAAACCTGGGGGAAGATCATCATGGCAAAGGTCAGAAGTTTTGGATCGACACCGAGACCCTGTACTTCGCTCTCGGGTGGGGCCACGAACGCCCCGAACCACAGCCCGAAATGCTCCACCTTCTGGGGAGCTGTTTCCGTGCCCCACACCCCATTCCGCTGCATGCCGAAGGCAGCGAATGTCGACGTCTTGAAGCGAAGGAATTCGGCCATCTCGTCGCTCAGGCGCTTCGGCGCGATGACGATGCCAGACTCTTCCGGCGTCCGTGCGGGTGAAGACTTGCGGACCGGCCCCGAGGCACAGCTGAAGCGAACCGCATAGCACTGGCGAATGGCCGCTGCCTGATACCTGCGATAGTCCGTTGACCCGCTTATGATCACGGTGCGGACCCAGTTCAGGATTTCTGCCTTCTCCTGGCTTGGCCGTCGGTTGAAATCTTCGGGCAGGTGCCACGCTAGACGCCGGCGCTCAGATGGGGAAATGTCGTCCAGATCAAAATCGCCTGGTGCTCGATCCGGAGTACCGGACAGGCTCAGGAAGTAGCCTGCGCGTAGCCGATAGCGACGTTCGATCCGCCCAAGATTTCCAGGCTGATCGCGGCGCGCGGGACCTTCTTGCCGCGCCCCCAGCTGATCAGCGTGCTACGATTGATACCGTCCTCGGGTCTAACCACCGCGTTGTAGAGGTGGTAGATGGTTTCGCCATGACGGCGGGCATGCAGTTGAAGGGCTTCGCCAAAGGTCGCGGGGTCCTTCCATGTCGTGTCCAGTGGCTCGGGAAACTCGACGATCGCCCGCGGCCGGACACCGGGCTTCTTGCGAACCTTCTCGGTGCTGGTCGTGGGAACGTCAGCACGGTTCGGGGAAGGCGCGGTGACCTTGGAACGCATTGAGTGGCTCGCCGTGCGAGCCTGTCGCAAGGCCACATTCGAAACTTCCCGTGCCACAGCATCGAAGATCGGCTGCAAGTGCGCCCGATGGGCGCGGAGCCGCTCGACATTGATGTCGAGCATGGCCGACAGAGACGGCAAGTCGAGGCCACTGCCCCGATAGGGCGGGTATTCGGCTCGCTCGAGCAGGTCGACCAAGCAGCCGTAGAGCAAGCGCACCTCACCTTCGGTGAAGATCATCGTGAACCGGCTCTTGCAAAACTCGGCGATCTTACGCGGCGTGAGTGCAGAAGACGTTGATTTCATTTTCCATCCTTCGATTTCTGGGGCGGCCCAGCTATCGAAATGACCGATTGGACGGGAGGGGCATTCGACGGTCGCGAAGCCCAGAACCCGGCGGGTTGCTCCGCCGGGCCCGAGGGGGAGACCCCGTTCCTCAGAACGGGATCTCGTCGTCGCGGTCGACCAGCTCGGGGTTTTCGTTCTCGGCCGACTTCGGGCGGCTCAGGAAGTCAACCTTCTCGGCGATGATCTCGCAGCCGTAGCGATCGGTGCCGGTTGCGTCGGTCCACTTCGTGTAGTGGATGCGGCCATGGACGAGGACCTTCATACCCTTTTCGCAGTGCTCCGCGACGGTCTTGCCGAGGCCGTTGAAGCAGGTGATGCGGTGCCATTCGGTGTCCATGACCCGGTAGCCGTTCTCGTCGCGGATCACGCGACCTTCCGAGAGGCGCGGCCGCGAGGTGGCCAGGGTGAAGTTGGTGATCTTCGTGCCGCTTTGGGTCGAGCGCACTTCGGGCTTTTGACCGATGTTGCCGGCGAGGTTAACGATGTTCTGCATGGTAAGCTCCTGTGTTTCCTGTCCCTGGGACCGTCCCTTCGACAAGACCCGGAAAAAGCCTGTCGGCTGAGGCGTGCACGGGAGGCGGAACGGCGACCGGAAACCTCCAGAGGGCCGGAGTGGAGCGGGCAGCCCCAGAGGGGCAACACGGGCCGGACTGACGCGGGGTTGCGCGCCAGAGGCCGAACAGGCTTAGGGGATTGTCAGTCGAAGGGATGGCACCGGGGATAGGGGCGACCTGGGGCTCTCGCAGAACTCGGCCTTCCTCACCAAGGCAACCGGGTTGAAACAGTTGCGAAACCGCCGACCCGGCAGCTCAAGCCAACCTCATCTCCCTGCCCTATCGCGGCGTCCTCCGTAGGAGTTGCGATGTTGCAGCCTGACGGCTATCCCGGACGCATCATTCAGGACACGAGGGCCCAATGGCTGATTTCAATCTCGAGGCGATGTCGCTCAAGGAACTGCGGCAATTGCAGAAGGACCTCGCCAAGGCGATTTCCACCTATGAGGACCGTCATAAGGCCGAAGCCCGCGCCAAGCTGGAAGCCATCGCCAAGGAGATGGGCTACTCCCTCGCCGACCTGATTTGTATTGAGGTGAAAACCACCCGTGCGCCAGCCGTGGCGAAGTATCGTCACCCTGAGAACGCAGGCATCACATGGTCTGGCCGCGGCCGGAAACCGCAGTGGTTCGCAGACGCGCTGGCTTCTGGGAAGACCTCTAGCCAAATGGAGATCTAGCCAGGGGACGTAGAAACTGCGCAGGGCAGTTTTCAGCGGGGCTAGCGAATTTTCGTCCCGCTTATGAGTGCGATCTAGAAACATCGAGCCCGGCGGGGGCAGACAGATTTGGTCTGCCCCCGCCGAAGTGATCACGGAGCCTTGATCTCTGCGTAATCCCCACCCGTGCGCAGGGTCACGGTGACCGGCGCCTCGGTGCGGTTGCGCCAGAACCAGCCGTGGTTGCCAGTGAAGGCGGCAGTGAGGTCGCCTGAGGCCTCGGGCACGGCCCGGCCCTGTTCGTAGCTGATGCTCTCGCCGCTGCCGTCGCCGTGAAGATCAAAGTTCACCACGCTGCCGTTCGCCGTCCAGAAGAACCGGGCGGTCTGGCCTTCCTCCATGGAGAGCTTCACCTCGATCCCCTCGCCAGGGTTCAGTGTGTAGCTGACCTCATCGCGCCATTCGGGGGTGGCCGGTTCCGGTGCGGCGGCCTCGGCGACGGCGGCCTCGACCGGGTCGGGCGCAGGGGCTGCCGCCGCTTCGGGCGCTGGTTCTGCAACGACCGTGGCAGCCGCCGCAGGCTCGGTCAGGCTGGGCGGCGTGCCGATCACGGCAGAGATGGCCGCAAGCTGGGCGTCGATCCGGTCAAGCCGCTCCAGGATTTCGGGCGCGGGGGCGGCCGTGGCAGGCGTGTTTTCAACGGCAGCGACAGGCGCCGCTGCGGCGGCCTGGACATCGGCCTCGGCTTCCGCAGCAAGCTGCTGCTTGATCTCGCCCATCTCGGTCAGCCCGGTCAGGCCACCGACGCCGGTCGGGTCGATCCCGTATTCGGCGGGCAGCCAGAAGAGGACGAGGATCGCCCCTGCCGCCCCGGCGGCCAGCAGGGTGGACCGGATCAACCCGCCGGGTGTCGCCGGAACGGACTGGATGGGTGCAGCCGCCGCAGGATGGCGGGGTTCGGGCCGCAAGGGGGCTTTCGAGATATCGAAACGGTTGGTCATGGGTCTCGCCCTCCTTTCAGGCGACGAAATATCCGGTGATCTGCAGGCCCATCAGGGCAAAGCCAGCCACCATCATCAGGACATTCGCGGCATAGGCCTGCCGCGCGAAGGCGGGGCGCGCCCGCCAGTGGGTCATCGCCGTCAGGATCAGGGCGAGCGCCATCAGCTGGCCAAGCTCCACCCCCACGTTGAAGGCGATCAGGTTACCCAGCAGGCCGTCGGGCGAGATATCGTAATCCTGAATCTTGGTGGCCAAGCCGAAGCCGTGCAGCAGGCCGAAGATCAGCGTCGCGGCCTTGGTGTTTGGCTGAACCCCGAACCACAGGCGGAAGGCGCCGAGGTTGTCGAGCGCCTTGTAGACCACCGAAAACGCGATGATTGCATCGATGATGTAGGCGTTGATCGAGATGGACCACCAGACGCCCGCGATCATCGTGACCGAATGGCCGATGGCGAAGATACTGACGTAGGTGGCGATGTCCTTGGACCGGTAGAGGAAGAAGATCACCCCGGCGAGAAAGAGAAGGTGGTCGTAGCCCGTCACCATGTGCTTGGCGCCGAGATAGATGAAGGCGATGGGGCGGAAGCCCGTCACCTCCTGCACATAGCCCGCGTCGCCTTCGGTGACGTTGTGGGCAAGGGCCGCGCCCGCAAGCAGCAGGGCGGCAAGAGTGGTGGCGACCGCGAGAAGTACCTGCCACGGCAGGGATGGGCGTCGGTGCGCCCTTGGGTTGGATGTCATCGTTAGATTTTCCTGACTGATGGAACTGTCGGACCGCCCGCTGACGCAGGCGGCGGCTCAGGTCATCGTCAGTCGGGGTGGCCGTCGCGGCCCGTCACGGGTAGTCCCATCAGCCGCAAAGGAGGCGGGGCGCAGCGTCCGCGCAGGGGGTGGCGGGACTTCGGCTCCTGGCGCCGCGAGCAAGGCCGCGCCAACATGATCATGATCGCTCGAGTCATGATGATCCGACCCGGCAATGTCATGCACATGGCCATGCTCGGCATGATAGGCACGATGATCAGCCTCTGCGGCCATCGCGCCGGGCCCGTGCTTCAACGCTTCCACGGCCGGAGCAACCGCCAGCGACAGGGCCATGAGCAGACAGACGCAAAGCGCCCTGATCGCTGCCCAAGTTACCGAGATTGCTCGCATCCTCGTCCTTTGGGGTTGGCCCCCTTCACTCTCTTGCCTCATCCCCCCAGGGGGGATAATCTCCTCTATATGGCAGAAGATCACACCCACGCAAGCCACCCCGCCATCGCCACCCGACTGAAGCGCGCCGAGGGGCATCTGCGCCGCGTCATCGGCATGATCGAGGAGGGGCGGCCTTGCGTCGATCTGGCCACGCAGCTGCACGCCGTCGAGCGCGCCGTGGCCGAGGCAAAGCGGGCGCTGATCCACGACCATATAGACCATTGCCTGACGGGCGCAGGGACTCATGATCTGGCCGAGATCAAGTCCCTGACAAAGCTGCTCTGATGCTTAGCGCCCTGCGCAACCCCACGTTCCGACATCTCTTCGCCGCACAGATCGTGGCGCTGGTCGGCACGGGGCTTGCCACCGTCGCGCTTGGCCTTCTCGCCTGGCAGTTGGCGGGGGAAAACGCAGGGGCCGTACTGGGCACGGCCCTGGCGATAAAGATGGTGGCCTATGTGACGCTTGCGCCGGTGTCAGCGGCCATCGCCGAACGCCTGCCGCGCCGAGCCTTTCTTGTAGCACTGGACCTGATCCGGGCGGGCGTGATCGCCTTCCTGCCCTTCGTGGATCAGGTCTGGCAGGTCTACGTCCTGATTTTTGCCCTTCAGGCCGCCTCGGCCGGGTTCACCCCGGCCTTCCAGGCAGTCATTCCCGACGTGCTGAAAGACGAGGACGACTACACCAACGCCTTGTCCCTCCTCCGGCTAGCCGAAGATCTCGAACAGCTCGCCTCGCCCATGCTGGCTGCGGCGCTTCTGACGGTCGTCAGCTTCCCAGTGCTGTTTCTGGGCACGGTCGTGGGTTTTCTTGCTTCGGCTGCGCTTGTTGTGACGGCGCGCCTGCCAGCGCGGGCGAAGGCCGAACCCGGCCACTTCTGGGCCGACGTAACCAAGGGCATCCGCATCTACACCCGCACCCCGCGCCTGCGCGGGCTGATGGTGATGGAGGCCGCTGTCGCCGCAGCCGGCGCAATGGTCTACGTGAACACGGTCGTTCTGGTGCAGGCCCGATTGGGTCTGGGCGAGGAAGCCGTGGCGCTCGCCTTCGCAGGCTTTGGCGCCGGGTCGATGCTGGCGGCTTTCCTGCTGCCGCGCATCCTGGACCGTCTGGAAGACCGCCCCGTGATGATCGGCGGGGCGGCTCTGATGGTCGCAGGCGTGGCGTTGGTGCCGCTGGTGGGTAGCCTTGCCGCGCTGATCGCACTTTGGGCCGTGATCGGCTTCGGCTTCTCGCTGACGCAAACCCCCATCGGGCGGATCATCAATCGCTCAGCGCGCGAGGCCGACCGGGGTTCTGTCTTTGCCGCGCAATTCGCACTTTCGCATGCGTGCTGGCTGGTCACCTATCCACTTGCCGGATGGATCGGCGCGGGAGCTGGACTTTCGGTGGCGGCCATCAGTCTGGCCGTCATCGGCGCCGCAGGCCTTGCCGCCGTGTGGCACCTCTGGCCCGCGAACGACCAGACAATCCTTCCGCATGACCACCCGGAACTTCCACCAGGCCACCCGCATCTGGCCGAGCATGGCGAGCTTCACGCCCACGCCGTGGTGATCGACGACCTGCATCGCCGCTGGCCGAAGGCTGCATAACGTCCAACAAGCCCCAGATCGCAAGGCCGGGAACCAAATTCCGCTTAATTGGCGCGTTACTGTTTGAGGGTCAAGCTTGTCGGTCCTTTGGCGCTATCGGTAAGTCAAGAGCATGACCGCTGACTGGTCCGCGCAGCGGCTGCGTCAGCATCCGGTCAAGCCACAGGTCACGGCGCGTGCGGAACTGCTCGATCCCTATGTCCATCCCCTCGTGCCCCTTTGCCGGTTGGGCGATGTAGGTACCCAAGAGCCGGTCCCACCACGGCAGGTTGAAGCCGTAGTTCGAGTTGGTCTCGCGCGGGTCGACTGAATGATGGACGCGGTGCATGTCCGGGGTGACGACGAAGAGGCGCAGCACCCTGTCCACCGGGCGCGGCAGATCGATGTTGGCGTGGTTGAACAGTGCGGTCGCGTTGAGGATCACCTCGAACAGTAGCACTGCGACAGCTGGCGGGCCCAGGGCCGCAACCGCCGCCAGCTTGATACCCATCGAAATGAGGATTTCCACCGGGTGGAAGCGCAGACCTGTCGTTGCGTCGAAGTCGAGATCGGCGTGATGCATCCGGTGCAGCCGCCAGAGCCCAGGCACTGCATGGAACATCACATGCTGAAGATAGATCGTCAGATCGAGCAGCAGCATCGAGACGATGATCGCGACCCAGAACGGCACATCGAGATTGTTGAACAGGCCCCAGCCGCGATCCTCGGCCATGACGGCCAACCCGACCGCAAGGATCGGGAACGACAGCCGTAGGATGATTGTGTCGACCACCACGAGCGCGAGATTGTTCGTCCAGCGGATCACCCGAGGAATCTCCCGCCGACGCCGGGGGGCTGCCACTTCCCAAAGCGCCATCGCTGCCAGAACACCCAGAAAGATGGCAAGACGGATGGTCGCCTCGGTGGCAAGGATGGTCTCGGACATGGGGCGCGGGCCTTGGGGCTTGTGGGGCGCGATGGAGTCGCTATTATTCAAGTTATCGCTTGAATGATGTAGCGTCAGGAGACATGATTTGTCAATCGGCCCTAAGCTCGCCCTGCTGGAGGAATACGCCCTCGTCGCGCGCGCCATGTCGGCACCGGCGCGTCTGATGCTGTTAGAACAACTGGCGCAAGGGGAGCGTGGGGTGGAGGCGCTGGCCGACAAAACGGACCTCACCATCGCCAACTGCTCGCAACACCTACAACAGTTGCGCCGAGCCGCTCTCGTCACCAGTCGCCGCGACGGCAAGGCGGTGATCTACCGGCTGACCGACGCGAAGACGCTCGCGCTCATGGACCTTCTGCGCGTCGTCGCGGAGCGGAACCTCGCGCAAGTCGAGCGCCTCTTGCGAGGGCTTTCAAGCGGCGAGGATGCCCCTGAGCCAGTAAGCAGGGAGGACCTAGCAGCCCGGATCGCCGAGGGCTCTGTGACCGTGCTCGATGTACGCCCCGCAGATGAATACGCTGTGGGTCACATTCCGGGGGCGCTCAACATGACGCTGACGGAGATCGAGCGGATTGTCCCGACGCTCGATCCGGCCACCGAAATCGTGGCCTATTGCAGGGGCCCCTATTGCATCTATGCCCACCAGGCTGTCGCCGCCCTACGCAAACACGGCCTCAATGCGCGCCGCCTTGACGGCGGTTTGCCGGAATGGCGCGAGGATGGCCTGCCAGTGATGGCAGGCGCGCAATAGTCCGATGACCGTGCATTTCATCGGCGCAAGGCCACTCGGCCGACGATAGGCCCGGCGGCGCGTCTGCGCCGTACCCGGGCCCTCTGGAAGTGAGGCCGAAGCCTCACCCGAAGGGATCGTATTCCGAGACGATCACGACCTCGTCGCCGTCGATTTCATCGGCGGGGACGGCGCCGAAGGTTCCATCCCCTGCCTGGAAGACGACGATTGAGACCATGAGCGTGGCGGCGAGGGAGGCGGCGAAAGCGTGAGCATCTTTGCGGGACATCTGTTTGGCTCCTGTCTTGGAGGCGGGGGACCATCCCCCGCGCGACAGGACCCCGCAGGCCCGAAGACTGGCTGACATCACCGGGTGCGTTCGGCTCGTCCGAATCCACCCGGCGGCACGGGCTTGCCCGTAGTCCGACCCCTCGCGGGTTGATCTCGAAGACGGGATTCGGGGCAAGGAAGGGAATGGCGAGCGGGGGATGGTGCCCCAACGTCAGGAGCCGGTTGTCCCGCTGATGCATGTAACGCTGCCAGCCTCCCGGGCAGGCTCTTGGCTGAAGACCTGCTTCTTGGGGGATGAATCCCTTGATGCCCCGCGATTTCGCGGGACGAGGGGTGTGGTCGGTAAGAGGCCTGCCGGAGGGCAGTCCCCTCACGCCTTGACAGGGCTCAGGCGGCCAGGTCCGCGCCCCCTGCCCTATCGCCGTCGTCGGCGCCGACGATCTCAAACCGTGCGTTGCGATAGCCCTCCCGCGCGATCCAAAGCTCGGCTGCGGTGACGGACTCCGCCAGATGCAGCAGTTCCGTATTGCCCCCGAAGTCCAGCAGCACACAGACCTGCCCGGGCTTCGGTTCCTCGGCCACCTCGAAGATCAGACGGCTATCCGCCGAATGACTGCGCATGATGGTGACCAGGATGACCCCGTCCGAGGAGAAATTCCCCTCATGGAGCGTGAAGGAGGCCGGAGCGGTCCAGGTCGGATAGACCCTGGGCGGTTCCTTCTTCACAAGGCGGCCGACACCGTTCGAGCGCTCCCAGGCCGCGAGCTTCTTGGTGAAACGTGCTGGCGGCTTGGGATTACCGTCGGTATAGCGAATCAGCGCCCCCAAAGGGGCTGTGTCGATGATGGTCGTTGCAGACATGATTCCTCATCCCGAATGCGAGTGTTCGCATTCATCATATTGATATTGCTGTATTTTGTGAGATTGGGGCGGGTTTCCCCGCCCCGGATGGCTCAGATCACTCCGCTGCCATCATTGACGCATAGCTGTCCGGCAGATCAGCCGTCAGGAAGGCCGGGAGATCGACCTCTTCGGGCTGACCAGCGTCCTCCCCCTGCCCTTCTCCGACCGCCTCGCCGTCGAACGCCACCAGATCGGCCCGGCGCAGGACCTCGGGCAACCAGCCGCTGCCTTTGAGGAGCCGCTCGGCTTCCGTGGCCATCTCACCCTTCTTCAGATGGTCGAGCAGCTGCGCGGTGCCCTCCCCCCTTGCCTCGCGCACAGCCTCGAGGATCCGGGCCTTGGGCACACGGTTGAGGTAACCATCGACGGTCGGCTCCCAGCCTGCCTTGACCATGTCGAGATCGACGGCACGGGCCACCAGATCGGCATGAGCCATGCGGCGGGTCAGACCGCTGGCCGAGATACCCGCTCCATAGGGGTTCACCTTCTCATGGAGCGCGTTGATCCCAAAGCTGAGGCAATGCGCCAGAAGAGCCAGACGGCTGCCCTGGTCGAGGGCCGCAAGATAGTCCCAGAGCGCCACATCATCGCCGAGGGGCAGATCGGCCTCCCAGGCGGCGTGACGCTCATCGACGAGCTTCGCCACGACGCTGTCCTTCAGATCGGGCGCCTGCGCCGACATGTAGACGTGACGAACGGAGGCTTCGAGACAGCTGCCCGAGGCAGAGGAGGTGCGGAACGTATCCGTCACCAGTTTCAGGAGCAGGAGCGTCAGCGCGACGTCCGGCGAGCGTCCGATGGCTTCGCGCAGTGCAAGGGTCCTGTGGGCGGTCAGTTCCATGACCAGCCGCTCGGGCAGCGGTTTCAGCGCGCCATCGTCCTCATCATCGGTCGGATCGGCGCCGATCGGTTGACCACCCGAAGTAATGACGGTGCCGCCAGCAGAGGTCGCCGACGGTTTCCAGCTGGAACCCCCGACATCACCCCCCTGCCCCATGCCGTCCGCGTCGTCGCCCTCCTGGACCGCGGTCTCCTCGCGCGGCTCGTCCTCGGGCCGGACATAGCCGCGATAGACAGCCAGGCTGCCATCCCGATCCAGCGTGACGAAGACGCCCGCGCGCGCAACTTCGGCCGGGTCGTAGATCAAGGCCCGCTGTTCGAGCGCTTCCATCGCCATCTCGAGCTGACCGAGGCGCGCATCGATCTCCTCGGGGTACTCGTCCTGGCCGGAGTATTCCTCCTCCAGCGCGCGGTATTCGGAGAGCAACGCCGCATGGGACGCGCTTTCCTCGTCGGTCATCCGCGCGGGATCACCGAGGAGACGCCGCAGACCGTGGCTGTAGCCATAGGGCAGGTCGGTCGCGACCTCGATCCACTTCCAGCCTTCGGAAGTGAGCGCTTCGGCTTCAGCCTGAAGCTTCTCGGCCACCAGCCGATCGAGAAGGGCAGGGTCCTCGAGCCAACCACCATCATCGCCCTGGAAGAGATCGCGCAGCACAACACCGCCCGCGGCCTCATAGGCATCGATACCGACGAAGACGGCGCGACGATCCGAGGCCCGAACCGAGCTCTCGGTCAGCATGCGGCGGATGGCGTAGGGCTCTTTGTTCCAGGAGTTCTTCACCGCGTCCCAGACCTGCATCTGACGCCCGTGGTCGGGGTTCACCGTGAACGCCATCAGCTGTTCCAACGTCATGCCATCCTCGGCATAGACCTCGAGCAGGGCAGGGGTCACGGAGGCAAGTTTCAGGCGCTGCTTGACGATCTGCGGCGTCACGAAGAACGCTGCCGCGATCGCTTCCTCGCCCTGACCCTTTTCGCGCAGCGCCTGAAACGCACGGAACTGGTCGAGCGGATGCAGGGCGACGCGCTGCATGTTCTCCGCGAGCGAGTCGTCCTCGGCCAGAATCTCGGACGCGGCATCTCGCACGATGCAGGGGATCGGCGCGGTCTTCGCCAGCCGCTTCTGCTTCACCAGCAACGACAGCGCCTGGAAGCGACGACCACCGGCCGGGATCTCGAACATGCCGGTCTCCACCCCATCGGCATCGAGCATGGGCCGGACGTTCAAGCCCTGCAGCAGGCCGCGCCGCGCGATGTCCTCGGCAAGTTCCTCGACCGAGACGCCAGCGTTGATGCGCCGCACGTTGGACTGGCTCAGCGCGAGCTTGTCGAAGGGGATGTCCCGTGCGGGGGACAGGGTGACTTTCTGGGCTGCTTTCGCCATCAGATCTTCTCCGCGACGGGCGCCGGGAGCCACTCTCCCGATCTCACTTCCCGTCACCCCTCAAACCCCCAACCTTTCCCTCTGTTCGTTCATCGTCTTGCGACCTGTCATGTAGTTCACAGCTGTGAACTCTCGTCCCGCTCGAGCCAGTTCACAGCTGTGAACATTATGCCGCGGTTCGCCGGGACATCAGCGCCATGATCATCGGCCCGCAGGAGAACTCGCCCGCTGCCGCCTTCGATGTCAGCGCGCGGAGGTAGCCACCGGGCGATCGGATGTCGGCAAAGCGTTCCAGCATGGCCACAACTACGATGGATGCCTGCTCAGGGCCCATGAACCGTTGTGCTTCTTCCCAAGCGGACGCACTGATCCCCATGGCGGGCCGTACATGGCAAGCCGCGTCGAAGAGCTGATGCCAATGGCGGATGTCGCCCTGGTAAAAGGTTTTGAGCGACGGGCAGCCAGCGATCACCAGATGGAGCGGGATCTTTGGCACGCGTCTTGTGTCCGCTTCTTCCACGTTAGCACCAGGTGCATCCGTTTCAACATCTGGCGCGGCGGCCGACGCCCCTCCTTTTTCTAAGGCAGGTTCAATATCTATAGATTCTTCATTTGAATTATGATGATGGCGCTCAAACTGGGCACCATTGGTGTTCATTTTTTCTGTTTCAGGCCCATCAATGACGTTGCGTGCATGATCAAGAAGGGCTTCGAGGCCGATCCGATATGCGGAGAGCTCTTCAAGCGTAAGCTTGCGGCGCAGGGCGCGCGCTGTGAGGACAGCCTTGTCGCGAAACTGATCCCATAGGCCAAGGCCTGGCTGGAGCTCCTCTCCAAACTCCGCGAGGGCGGCGAGATCGCGCCGCATCAGGCTCACGACCTCCCGCAGTCGCCGCACACGGTCCTCGGCCTCACGCACGGCCTCTGCGGCCCGTGTAATCTCCTCGGTCCGACAGTAGAGCGGCGACAGGTCGAACCCAAAAGCCACGCGCTCTTCGCCGTGCTTGCGGACATATCGCTTCCCGTTGGGGCTATCGCGCCGCATGAGCAAGCCTGCCTCGACAAGGCGCGCCAAGTGTCGGCGCATGGTGGAGCAGGGCATGCCATTCAGGCGCTCGCAGATCGCCTTGTTGGACGGGAAGACGACCATTTCAGCGTTCCCGCCAAGCGCATCGTCCGGGAAGAAGCTGAGGAGACACTGCATGACCGTCAGATCACGTTCCGTGACCCCAAAGGCCGCTTGCGCCTTGGACAGTTCGCGCAGGAGTTCCCACTTGTTGATGGGCTTGCCCGGAACAGACGCCTCAGGTCGCTCGACCACGCGCAGATGGGCGTGCGAGATTGGCCGCATAAACGGCGAAATCGGTGTGTACTCCATGATGTCAGTTCACGAAGGCATAGAAAGACCGTTCCGCGAATCACATATGACTTGCGGTTTGCGCGCTGGCCCACTACCTTGAAGGTGCTAAGATCAAAGTTGGGGTCTCGTGGAGCGCAAGCTTTGCGGGACCTTTTCTTTAGCCTGTACCGTGCCTCCTTTTTGTTGCTGCTCTGCCTCTCTTCATGTCTCGCGTCTCCAGCGATCATGAAGCTCGTCGAGGACGTCCTGCGCACGGGCGTCGAGCCACTGCGCAAAGGCATCGTCCACATCCGTAAGGTCCAGCCTGACCGCCCGAGCCGACCGCTTTATGGCGCCCGCAGGTGCGCCATCGATCAAAAGAGGCGTCGCTTTGGGTCTCGGCTTTCTGCCAAGAGAAGGACCAGTGGTCTTCTTCACATGGCGGACAACGGCTTCAAATGCCGCGACCGAAGGATCAAGCTGGGGCTCCTCTTCGGCCTGTTCGACTGCAGCCGCCTTGCCTCGGGCATCACTTGCAACACGGCAAAGCTCGTCCATGCCCATGCCGGTATTGGAGAGTTCCTTCGCCAACGATTCCCATCTGGGGCGCCCGATTCCATGAGCCGGTCCAATCGCACGGGCCAAGTCGGTCCCGATCGACTTGGCAACCGAGATCGACATCGACACAGCAGAACGGGTCACATTCAGCACTTCGGCAATCTGAGCCTGCGAACCAAAGCCGCTGGCGAGCAGCTCCTGGGCGAAGAGGGCGCGTTCGATATAGCTCAGATCGCGCCTTCCAGTGTTTTCGGAAACCTGGGCACGCAGCGCGGCCGTGTCGTCCAGGTTCGCGATAAGCGCTCGAACCTTCTTGACCTTGTCGGAGGCACGAATGGCCTCAAGACGGCGGCGTCCATAGACGAGTAGATAGCGATTGGTCTCGGTCGGGTGGCGCCTTACGAGAATGGGGACGGTCTGGCCGTTCTGCTCGATCGACGCACGCAGATCATCCACATCCTTGGGGTCGAGGCGATCCGAATACCTCTCGTCCTCGATCTCGACCGGGTCGAGTTCCCAGACATGATGGGCATCTACGGCATCACGCGCGGAGCGCAGGGCCCGATTGCTTGACATCATGCTGCCCGGGGCAGGGGGCGTCCCCGCTGCTGCCAGACTGTCGAGCATGGACATGCGCTTTTTCTTGCTATCGGTCATCAGCGCCCCCACGTCCTCTGAATGAGCTGGGCAATCTCATCGTTGACGGCATTCAGACTTTCGACTGCCCGGTCATAGGTTGTCCGGGTGAAGGCGCTCCGTTCGACCTCGTACAGGGTCTGCTTTGTCAGGCCGGCATCCGAGATGGCCGTCGACTTGAGCATCGGTGCGTTCAATACCTTGTCTCCGTACATAGTTCGCAGGAAGGCAACGATGCGATTCTGTGGTGCATCCGTCGGCTCGTAGCGGGTCAAGAGATAGCGCATCCAGTCATGCGACATGTCGGCTCCGCTATCGGCGATGACATCCATGAGGTCGGCCGTCATCCTGAGGAACTGGCTCATCGACATCACGTCGAGCATCTCGGGATGGATCGTCACCAGAACGCCCGTCGCGGCAGACAGCGCCGACATGGTCAAGAACCCGAGCTGCGGAGGGCAGTCGATAACGACGACATCGTACCGGTCATCGACCTGCGCCAGAGCTTCCTTCACGCGGAAGAAGAACAAGCCCGCGTTGCCGCGAGACAGTGCCCGCGGCGTTTCGTGCTCGAACTCCATGAGTTCGAGGTTTCCGGGAATCAGATCCAAGTTTGGTATGTAGGTCTTGCGGATGACCTGGGCGATCGGAACAGGATCTTCGTAGCGGATCGCATCGTAGAGCGTGCCGCCGTCAAGCAGGTCAAATTCCGGCTGAACCCCGTGCAAGGCCGTGAGCGAGGCCTGCGGATCAAGGTCGATCGCCAAGACACGGTACCCCTTGAGGGCCAACCTTTGAGCAAGATGCGCCGAGGAGGTTGTCTTGCCGCTTCCACCTTTGAAGTTCATTACCCCGATGATCTGAAGATGGTCTCCAGCACGACGACCAGGCAGGTAATCTCCCGGCTTGCGAGCCGTTTTCTCCAGCAGTATCCTTAAGTTATGAATATCTTCGGCCGAGTAGTGCCTCCTGTTCCCCGATGAGACTTCGGGCGACGGCCCCTTGCCATCAAGGTGAAGCTTTCTGAGGTATGAGTCGTTGACGCCCAGCAGAGCAGCAGCTTCACCTGAGGTGAATTTGCGCATAGTCTTAGAAGCGTCGGGCGGGAACAGGCTCTCACGCTGCGAATGCAGTTGCGCCGCCAGCAACTCAGAGTGCTGACGGATCACAGCGTTCAGGTCTTCCGGTGTCTCGGCTCTGCTCATCTGCCCTCTCGCGTCCGTGGCGTGTTCACGGATTTCGGCGTTTAGTCGCCCTTTTCCGTGACTATTGCCGGAGGACTCAGATTCGTGCAAGACCTTTCTAAATCTGGTGTCAGCCGTTGCGGGACGCACAAGAGTAGCCCGGGTACGGGTACAAGCTTGTCGGCGCAACCCATTTGATATACATTACGAAACGTAGATCAACGCAGGAGGTCACGATGCAGGTCGCAAAATGGGGCAACTCGCTCGCTGTCCGCTTGCCCGCGGAGCTTGTCCGGGAACTTGGCCTCAAGGAAGGCGATCAGATCGATCTGGTCAAGGACGACGGCCAGGTCAGAGTTCGTCGTCTGGCGCGCGCGGATGAGGTGCTTACGGGTCTGCGCCGCTTCCGGGGCAAGCTGCCCGCTGCAGAGCGCCTGAGCCGAGATGACGCGCATGAGCGCTGAGTTCGCGGACACGAATGTCGTTCTTTACCTGCTCGACGATGGCCCAAAGGCCGATCGCGCCGAGATTATCCTGGGGCAGGGGCCCCGGATCAGCGTTCAGGTCCTAAACGAGACGCTGGTGAACTGTCGCCGCAAGGCTGGCCTAAGCTGGGAAGAAGCAGGGGCGTTTCTCGAAGGAGTGCGTGCTTTGTGCCCCGTCGAAGACCTGACCCTCCAGACCCATGACGTCGGCCGTGCCTTGGCGGAACGCTACGGCTTCTCGATCTACGACGCGATGATCGTGGCCAGCGCTTTGGTTGCGGGCTGCACCACGCTGTGGAGCGAGGACATGCAAGATGGCCTGCTGGTCGAAGGCCAGCTTCGCATCATCAACCCCTTTGCGTGAGCAGAGAGTTTCTGAGCATGGCGCTGGCCAAAGCCTTGTAATCCTTCCATGTCATGGAGAATTTGCAAGGTATCTCGACTACGCAAGCAGCCCCAGCCTCTCAGCCCTTTCCAGCAGCATCTTCACCGAGGAGGGTTGCCAGCTTGTCCGCCCGCGGGGCGTACGCTCGCGCATCGCTTCCAGTCGAGTGCAGATCGCCTGAAGTGTGATGTCGGGGTCCGCGCCCTTGATGGCGGCGACGATGGCGGGCAGGCGGTCGTCGGTCTCGCGGCGGCCGGCGCGGTCCAGTACTGTGGGCGGTAGGAAGCCGTCCCGCACATAGGCGTTGACTGCGCGCAAAAGGCGGCTTTGCGTCCATTGGCGCTCGCGGGGCAGGGGGCCGTTGACGATGCGCAGCACGTCTTCCCAGGCCATGTCGGGCCGCAGGCGTCGCACATGGGGCACCCAGTCCTGCGCCGTCTCGTTCAGGCGTTCCATGTAGCCGTCCTGCCGCGCCAGCCGGACCTTGCGCAGCGCCGCCGGATCACGGGCGCGCAGGCCCGGGTTACCGCCGACCCTGCCTTTGGTCCGTGCGCTGGCCAGTCCGGCCTTGGTGCGTTCGCGGATCAGGGCGCGCTCGAACTCAGCGGCGGCGCCCAGGACCTGGAGAGTGAATTTGCCCTGCGGGGAGGACGTGTCGATCGGGTCCATGAGCGAGCGGAAGAAGGCGCCCTTGGCTTCCAGCCGCTCGATCACCTCCAGCAGATGCGAGAGGGATCGCGCGAGACGGTCGATCCGCACGACGACCAGCGTGTCGCCCTTGCCGATGCGTTCCAACAACCGCGCAAGCACCGGTCGCGCACGATTGCCGCCCGAGGCCTGCTCCTCGTGGATCTCGACGCAGCCCGCGGATTTCAGGGCCTGCGACTGGGGCAGGGGGGTCTGATCCTCGGTCGAGACGCGCGCGTAGCCGATCAGGGGCATAAAATCAGGCCATTTGCAGTTTCATATATCAGCAATAAACGACCGAATGACTCCACGAGACGACGTCTTGGGTAGGACCGAAGCGTCTTCGCAGGGCGGCGCTCGTGCTGCTGGCGGATCGCTTAGTCAAACGGAAGAATGTTTGCCCAGGTTTCAGAAAATCTTGCATTCGCGAACTCTGGCTGGTCTAAGCGGCGCAAAATGGGGGACGTGATGGAACGCAACCTTTCTCACATTGCGCTTTTTGCGGCGCTGATCGCTGTTCTGGGCCTGGTCCCCAAGATCGATCTGTCCGCAGGAGTTCCGATCACCGCACAGTCGTTGGGCATCATGCTCGCGGGAACGGTCCTGGGAGCAAAGCGTGGAGCGCTTGCGGTGCTCCTGTTTCTGACGCTCGTGGCAGCCGGGCTCCCGCTGCTAGCGGGCGGTCGCGGCGGCATCGGGGTCTTTGCTGGCCCATCAGTGGGCTTTCTCGTTGGCTTTCCTGTTGCAGCATTCGTCGCGGGATGGGTCATGGAGCGCACGACACTTTCCCCCGCAATTTCAGCCACCGCAGCTTCAGTGATCGGCGGAATTGGCGCTCTCTATCTTTTCGGGATCGCCGGCATGGCACTAATGCTCGGCAAGACGCTTGGGGAAGCAACCTTCCTCGCTGCGGCATTTCTCCCAGGCGATGCTCTGAAAGCTGTTCTGGCGGGCCTGATCACACAAAGCTTGTCGCGAATGCGCCCGACGTCGCTCTTGTCCCGCGCCTAAGCTCGACGCAGCTCCAACGTCCTCCAGGGTGCGCGTGATTGAGGGCGAAGGAGCGGCTTCCGCCAACTGCCAAGGTAACGAGCCTGACGCGCTGGAGTCCGACTTTTCGAAGACCGGGCGTTCGAGATGGACAATGTTTGGATGCAGGTTGCTCGGGCCGCCATTGCGACGCTTTGGCAGGGTTTGAAGATTGACCGCCCCACACGTTGTCCTGCCCAACCAGGATCAACGGCAAAGTAACCTGCGTGTACCAATCCAGTAACGGCGTCGTCACTGCACGGCCGTCGCATTTTGTCCCGGATTTCAATTGGAGCGCTTAGCTGAAATCTAGACGGTCAGTTTGGAGCTTGGGATTTCAGCAAAGGCGCGTCAGAAGGGCAGGGGGCTACAGTCCTGCGGCCTTGGTCAGGTTAACGCGGAACCTGTCGCGGCGACGCTGGTAGCGGCGGGTCATCTCTGCCGAGGCGTGGCCGAGCTGTTTCTGGACATAGCGTTCATCGATCTCGGCGCTGCTGGCCAACCCTGCGCGCAAGGAATGGCCGGAGAAGAGCCGGATTCCCTCGGCCTCTGGCAGGTCTGGCCGCAGGCCCGCCTCGCGGGCGCACATTTTGATCAGCCGGGCGACGTGCTTGTCCGAAAGCCGCTCTCCGGTGGCCTTCAGCCCCGTTCGGGAGACCGCCACGAAGAGCGGGCCGAAGTCGATCTGGGCGTAGTGCAGCCATTGCGTCAGGGCATGGACGGGGCAGGTCTGGTTCGAGGAGCCGCGCGCGATTTCCACCTCGCGCCACCCGGTCTTGCCGCGCAGGGTGATTAGGACCCCGTCCTCCAGCTCCTCTACCCAGCCACCAGAATCGGGCGTGTCGTCGCGGCCGTGGTCGAGGCTGACGATTTCGGAGCGCCGCAGGCCGCCGGCAAAGCCGATGAGCAGGATGGCCCGATCGCGCAGGCCGCGCAGATCGTGGCGCAGGGTGGCCAGCATGTCGCGCAGATCTTCGGGCAGGATCGCCTCTTTCTGCACAGGCGGACGCGCATGTTTGCGCCGGATGCCGGCCAGGACGCTTGCGATGTGGCGATCCTTGCGGTCCAGCTTTTCGCCGCGCTGAGCATAGCCCCAGGCGAGGCCGGAAAGCCGTCGCTCGATCGAGGAAACGGAAAGGGCAGGCGCCCGCCCGGCAGGGGCGGCGAGATTGGCGATATAAAGACCAATGAGTTGCGGTGAGGGGGGCAGGGGGTCGGCCCCTCGCATTCGGCACCAGCGCGAAAAGTGGGCCCAGTCCTTGGCATAGGCTGTGAGCGTGTTTTCCGACACTGCTTGCCGCGCATAGTCCCGCGCGGTTTCAACAAGACGATCCAGTGCGCCGGAGCCTGCGACGTGGGAGGGCAGGGCAGGGTCGCCGCTATCCGGTCCAAGGCTATCGTCCTCTTCACGGACATTGGACCGTTCAGGGGGCTCTGAGGGCAATTTCTCGGGCGTTTGGTCCATGCCGTGGACCATACTCTCGCTGTGTCCGATAATGCAATCTTATTGGACACAATTGCGCTGATAAGGCTGCGGCGCTATTGAAGCATTTCTCTGGCAGAAAGCGCCGTCCCAAATTAGGCTGTAGGCATGGAAAAACCGCGCGCCGAGCCTTTGGAAACCTTGCCGATGCTGCCTCCGCTGCCGGGCTGGATCGTCGATGCGCCGTCCGAGGCGCCGGAGGCTGCGGCTTTCCGGTCCGGGGCCGCGCTGGCGCATCTGGGTCAGGCAATGACGTCGGGGGATGTGCCTCTGGCGCTGTGGCGCGACCGTCTGGCCCTGGCGGCAGCCGAGAACTGCGCTGCGATGGCGGGGCGAAGGGAAGGGCAGGGCGCCCTGCGCGATGCGCTGCACCTGACGGGACCGGGCGACGACCCCGGCCCGGCGGGGCGGATCGCACGGCAGTGGTCACGCGCGGCGGCGCGGCCGGTTTCGGTGGCGCATCTGTTCAATGCGTTGGAAGGGATAGCGGCAGAGCGGATCGCACTTTGCCTTGATGCCACCGGACCGACACCGGTGGACCGCGCGGCGAGAGGGATCGAGGCGGTTTTGACCGATCATCCGCGGATGGAGGTCGCCGCTCTGATCCTGGCCGATGCGGCTTTGGCAAGGGCGTTGGGGGCAACGCATGTGCTGCCGCTTCTGGCGCTGACGCTCAAGCCCCGCGATCTGCGCCTGCGGGGCGATGATCTGCGGTTGGCCTGTCACCGCGCCGTGGTCTTGGCCGTCGGGCAGGCGCTGCCGCTGGCCGGCGATCTGGTCCGGGCGGCGGCCCGCCTTCGGGCAGTGGCCCCGAAGCTGCGAGCCAAGGCGGCGGGCCGGGCGGTCGATCTGTTCCTGTCGTGCGATGTGCTGGCGCCGGGGGCATTGGCCTTCATGTCGGATCGGGCAGCGCGACGGCTCTGCGACCGACTGGTTGCGCTTGGCGTTGTGCGCGAACTGACAGGGCGGGACACGTTCCGCCTGTACGGGGTCTGAGCATGGGGCGGCGCGAGGACACAGAACTTGACCGCGAACTGGCCGCTCTTCCCCCTGAGCTGCGCTGGCGGGAATGGATGCGCCGGATCGAGGCGGTGCTGTTTGCGAGCGCGGCACCAGTCGAGCGGGATGATCTGGCGCGCGTGGTGGGGCAGGGGGCATCGGTCGATCTGTTGATCGAGGATCTGGCAATGGATCTGGAAGGCCGACCCTATGAGGTGGCGCAGGTCGGCGCGGGATGGATACTGCGAACCAAGCCCGCCTATGCCCCAGCGATC
This sequence comes from Paragemmobacter amnigenus, assembly GCF_009908265.2. GTDB lineage: Bacteria > Pseudomonadota > Alphaproteobacteria > Rhodobacterales > Rhodobacteraceae > Paragemmobacter > Paragemmobacter amnigenus. Next base: position 69,893 of record NZ_JAAATX020000009.1, read on the forward strand.
CGCACCGCGGCGGATGTGGGCAGCCAGGCGCTGAACCTGTCGGAATACGATCTGGCCGTGCTGGCGGCCATTGCGTTTCATCAGCCAATCAGCCGCGACGGGTTGAAGGACATCTTCGGGAAGGAGGTCAGCCGCGATCTGATCGGCCGGTTGGCCGAGCGCGACCTGATCGGCACTGGTCCCCGCGAACCCCGCCGTGGTGCGCCTTATACCTTCGTCACGACGGAAACCTTCCTTGCCGCCTTCGGGATGCAATCGCTGCGCGATCTGCCCGATCTCGAACAACTCGCAGATGCCGGCCTTTCAGGTTTCTCAGATGCCCAAGATATCAAAAAGCAGGGAGGGCATCGATGAGTGTGACCACCGGTCTACATGAAGATGGAAAGCTGCCCGCTTTAGAGCTATTAAATCGGGCTGCGTCGGGAGGAGACCCGCGCAGCCCGGCAGTTTCAGGTGGTCCGCGTTCTTTGGGGGCTGTCGCCCCGATTTAGACGCTGAAAATTCTCGGCACCGGCGCAGATGATTTACAATCGTCCCTCGACAGACGCGCGCCGGGCTGCACTTCGGACTGCACTGTCTGGCCACAACCCGCCCGGTCGACTGTGGAAGTTTGCGAAAGGACCGATGCGACTATGGTTTCGAAACCGTTACCTTGAGGAAGGTCGCCGGAATTTCGGTCCTCCCTGCTCCGCCTTGGTTATATTGCTCGAACAGCTGGCTCAACTCAGCGTCCAGCTGATCCGCTCGTCCGTCCTTAGTGGCCGCCTCGAACGCGTTCATGGTCGGGCCATAATATTTCTTGAAGGTCCCGAACAGTTCGCTCGGCGGGCCGGGATGCCGGAACACATAGGTTTCGCGCGCGCAGGAAATGTTCTCGGTCGGCACCCCGGCCGCGCCAAAGCGCTCGCGCACGTTATCCTCGACCCCCCAGCTCACCGGGCTGACAAACCCCTCGGGCGGAGGCGGCGTGTAAGCCGCGCTGGTCTTGAGGACCTGCGCGATGAGTGTCGGGTCGCCCGGAATCCAGTTTCCCATGACGATGTGGCCCCCCGGCCGGGTCACACGCACCATTTCGCGTGCCACATCGAAAGGACGCGGCGCGAACATCGCGCCGAACATGCTGATTACCAGATCGAAGCCGGCGTCCGTCAGATCCCTGAGGTCAGACGCGTCGCCCTCCTGAAAGCGCAGGTTCTCGAGGCGTGCCTCGGCCGCGCGCGCGTTGCCGGCGGCGACCAGATTCGCGGCAATGTCCACGCCAAGGACGTTCGCACCCCTCCGCGCGGCCGGAAGGGCGGTCGTGCCGTCGCCGCAGCCAAGGTCGAGCACGTCCATGCCCGGCCGCAGGCGCAGGCCCTCGACCAGCGCATCGCCGCTATCGCGCATTGCCGCTGCAATTTTGGTGAAGTCGCCCTTCTCCCAGAGTGCCTTGTTCGGGTTCATCGCTTCTCTCCTTCCTTGAATGAGTCAGTATTCAGCAGCTCGACGTTCGTTCTTTCCCTGACGTTCTACTCCTCGGCTTAATCTGAATCGTCGGCGATGGCTGGAGGGCCTGCCCGCCGACCGCACGTCGGGTGTACAGGGGCATTTCGATCAAGCTGCCTATCATCAGGCTCTCGCCCAGCCGCACAACCTCCCGAACCAGCACGTCCAGGTCCTCGCGTCGCGTACGGTGGTTGCAGATTGCGACGCGCAGGCAATGCCGACCATGGACCGTGGTGTCCGACAGGGCAGCCGTGCCGTCCTCTTGTAACTGCAGCATGATCTCGTTGTTGATTTCGCGCAGTTGCGCTTCGTCTAAACCGCCGGGGTTGAAGCGGAAACAGAGGATGTTGATCAATGTGGGCGCGACGAGTTCCAGGCGCTCGTCGCTGCGGACCAGGTCAGAAAGGTATTGGGCTTGATCGATGTTCTGGTCAATCAGCCGCCCTAACCTATTCAGTCCATGCTCTTTCAGCGTCATCCAGACCTTCAGCGCGCGGAACCCCCGTGAGGTCTGCAAACCATAGTCGAAAAGGTATTCTGCTGCGGCGATGCCTCGCGGCTTTTCCTCCAGATACTCCGGATGAAGGGCAAAGGTTGCCCGGTGGACCGAGGCCTCCCGGACGATGGCGCATCCTGCCTCGAACGGCACGTGCAGCCACTTGTGAAGATCGAGAGCCAGGCTGTCGGCCTCGCTGATGCCGGCAACCAGATGCCGGTGGCGCGGTGCAATGGCCAAGAGTGCCCCGATGCAGCCGTCGATGTGGAACCACAGGCCCTCGTCGCGGCATAGCGCTTTGATGGCCGGAAGGTCGTCGATGGCGCCGGTGTTGGTGGTGCCGGCCGTGGCGATCACGCAGGCCGGCCGGAAGCCCGCCGCGCGATCGACTGCGATCGCCGAACGGAGCGCTCCCAGATCCATGCGGCATTCGGAGTCTGTCGGCACTCGCACCAGCGCCCTGTTGCCGACACCAAGGAGTTCCACGGCCTTCTGATGGCAGCTGTGAACCTGATCGGAGGCGTAGAACCGAAGCTGTTGTGAGAGGCCCGCAATCCCTTCCTCACGCACATCCCCCCCGGCCATGGCGTTCCTTGCGACGGTGAGGCCGATGATGTTGGCCTTGGATCCGCCATCCACCAGCGTTCCGCTCGCCGTCTCAGGGAACTCCATCATAGACCGGATCCATCCGATCACCTGGCCGTCGAGCAAGGCCGCGGCGTGGTTTCCGCCGCCAAGGTTGGACCCTTCGATGGCCGCTAGGAAATCTCCCACGGCCCCTGTAAAGGTGCCCGCGCCCATGTACCACATCCAGAAGCGCGGATGGATGTTGCCCATGGAATAGGGCAGGACCTGGTCCCTGAATGTCCCATAGACGTCCCCGAGCGGTTCCGGGCTGACGGGGGGCGGCGCACTAAACGCCTCGCGCACTTGCGGCGGCATCTCGCGCCATACGGACCGCTCGCGAACTTCACGCAGATGCTCGATCGCGTCGTCGACCATGCGGTGGGCGATGGTCCGAGCCTGTTCCCAGTCCGCCGGATCAAGGCTGACCTCGAACATCGGGGTATCGCACCCGCTGTCAGAGCAATCGGTGTCGGCCATTCGCATGAAAGCCCTCCGCTCCGCTGAACGTTGCAGGCAGGATAGCGCGGGGTCGCGACGTGCATCCACTACACAGATTGAAGAAGATGCACTACACTTTCAGAAGTAGCTGGACCCGCCGCGATGGCGCATCATCGAGTTCAGCACCGCTTCGGAGAAATGCAATGGCACCCCAAGGTTACCAGCAGTTTTGCCCTGTTGCGATGGCGTGCGAGATGCTGGAGCCCCGCTGGACCATGCTCATCCTGTGCGAGATGTGGTCGGGCTCGACCCGCTTTTCCGAAATCCAGCGCGGCGTTCCGGGCATGTCGCCCAGCTTGCTCTCGCGGCGCCTGAAGGAAATGGAAGTGAAAGGTCTCGTGACCCGGACCACGGATTCCGACGGGCATATCGACTATCGTACGACGCCGACGGCAGACGAGCTTGAGCCTCTTGTGCACGCTCTTGGAGCCTGGGCGCATCGGCACATCGATCCGGATCTTCAACTTGAGTGTCTCGACGATCACCTCCTCATGTGGAACATCCGGCGCAAGATTGTGGTCAGCGAGCTGCCTCGTCGCAAGGTTGTGGTCCAGTTCATCCTGAAGATCGACGGGAAACCGGACTGCAACTACTGGCTGATCGTCCGAACGGATGGCGCAACCGACCTGTGCATGGTTAATCCGAAATTCGATGTTGATCTTTATGTCTCGGCTGATCTGCGCGCAATCACTTCGGTCTGGATGGGGCACAGCAGCTTTGCACAGGAGTTCGCGCGGGAGCAGATCGTCCTGATCGGCGACAAGGCACTCGCGCGATCGTTGCCCCGCTGGCTGCAACGGAGCAGCTTTGCCGCGTCCCGGCCAGGGGCCACAGCATCGCCCCCGTCTGTCCGGCTTGCCGGGGAATGACACGATGTGGACAGACGGACACCTTGCGCGAACCTCCGGGGGCGGCGGATTGGCTGCCATGCCCGACGCACGGTCCACGGTTCATGCGTGGATGGAAAAGACGCCCGCACTTATGGTCGGGACAGCGCGGGATGCACTGGGGTCGGCGCTGCTGTTTAGAAACTGACCGGACAGCGGCTATTGACGGGACGTTTGTGCCTGCTTACAAAACCGGCACTGTCAGGGGAGTCCCGCCGAAGGGACTGAGAGGCTGATGGGGGGCAACCCCGGTGAAGCGACCCTTTGAACCTGACCCAGTTGATACTGGCGTAGGAAGCACAAGCGGTCGCCTATTCCGTAGTTTTGCGGTCAGGTGCCATGGGGGAAACCCCCGCTTCTCTCCCTTTAGCACGGGTCATCAACGCGAAAGAGGCTTTGATGAACCAAATTGACCAGACCAACGCGCTCGCAACTGCACCTGCGTTGCCCGCCGTCACCACCGGGCCGCTGCCCGCCTCTTCCAAACGCTATGTGGCGGGGGTGATCCATCCCGAAATTCGCGTGCCGATGCGCGAAATCGCCGTACATCCCTCGGCTGGCGAGCCTCCGGTAACCATTTATGACGCCTCCGGCCCCTATACCGACCCGGCGGTACAAACCGATATTGCCAGGGGTCTGGCCCCCGTCCGCAGCGCGTGGATGGCGGCGCGAGGAGATTGCGAGGCCTATACGGCGCGCAGCGTCCAGCCCGCCGACAACGGCTTTGCAACCGGCACGCGGCTGGTGCCTGACTTTCCGGTGCAGACCAACCCGCTGCGCGCCATGGGCGGCAAGGCGGTCACGCAACTGGCCTATGCCCGCGCGGGCATCATCACTGCCGAGATGGAATATGTGGCGATCCGCGAGAATTTGGGCCGCGCCGCCGCCCTGCCCACCCCGCGCGACGGCGAGGATTTCGGGGCGTCGATCCCGGACTATGTGACACCCGAATTCGTGCGTCAGGAAATCGCCGCCGGGCGCGCAATCATCCCGGCCAACATCAACCATCCCGAACTGGAACCGATGATCATCGGGCGCAACTTCGCGGTCAAGATCAACGCCAACATGGGCACCAGCGCTGTCACCTCGTCGATGGCTGAAGAGGTGGACAAGATGGTCTGGTCGATCCGCTGGGGGGCCGACACGGTGATGGACCTGTCGACCGGGCGCAACATTCACAACACCCGCGAATGGATCCTGCGCAACGCTCCGGTGCCGATCGGCACCGTGCCCTTGTACCAGGCGCTGGAAAAGGTTGATGGCGTTGCCGAAAACCTGACATGGGAAATCTACCGCGACACGCTAATAGAACAAGCCGAACAGGGAGTAGATTATTTTACCATCCATGCGGGCGTGCAGCTGCACCATATCCCACTGACGGTGAACCGGGTGACGGGCATCGTGTCGCGCGGCGGGTCGATCATGGCGAAATGGTGCCTGCATCACCACCGCGAAAGCTTCCTTTACGAGCATTTCGACGAAATCTGCGACATCATGCGCGCCTATGATGTCAGCTTTAGTCTGGGCGACGGGTTGCGCCCAGGCTCCATCGCCGATGCAAATGATGCGGCGCAGTTTGCAGAGTTAGAGACTTTGGGCGAGCTGACGCAGATCGCCTGGGCCAAGGATTGTCAGGTGATGATCGAAGGGCCGGGTCATGTGGCGATGCACAAGATCAAGGCAAACATGGACAAGCAGCTGGCCACCTGTGGCGAAGCGCCGTTCTATACGCTGGGGCCGCTGACCACCGATATCGCCCCCGGCTATGACCATATCACCAGCGCCATTGGCGCGGCGATGATCGGTTGGTTCGGCACCGCGATGCTGTGCTATGTGACACCGAAGGAACATCTGGGCCTGCCCGATCGCGCCGATGTAAAAACCGGGGTGATCACTTACAAAATTGCCGCGCATGCTGCTGATCTGGCCAAGGGGCTGCCGGGGGCGCAGGCGCGCGATGATGCGTTAAGCAGCGCGCGGTTCGAATTCCGCTGGGAAGATCAGTTCAACTTGTCGCTCGACCCCGAAACCGCGCGCAGCATGCACGACGAAACCTTGCCGAAAGAGGCGCATAAAACCGCGCATTTCTGTTCGATGTGCGGGCCGAAGTTCTGCTCGATGCGGATCAGCCATGACATAAGGGCCGAGGCGCAGAAGGACGGCATGGCGGCGATGGCGGCGAAGTTCCGCGAGAAGGGCGAGGTTTATCTGCCTGCCGCAGAGGTTGCGGAATGATCACCATTCTGGGGGCCGGGGTCGCGGGGCTGTGCGCCGCGACCGTGCTGGCCGAACGCGGTCTGTCCGTGGAGGTGGTGGACAGCGGCCCCGAGGGTGCGGGTGCAAGCTGGCTGGCGGGGGGGATGCTGGCCCCATTCGTTGAGGCGGAAAGTGCCCCGCCGGAGGTGGCGCGACTGGGCGCCACTGCCGCCGAATGGTGGGCAGCGCGGGTGCCCGGCGTGGTGCGGCACGGCACGCTGGTGGTCGCCCCAGCCCGCGACCGGGCGGAACTTGATCGGTTCGCTACTCGCACAACGGGCTACGCGCGGATCGGTGCGGACCGCATCGCGGAGCTTGAACCCGCTCTTGCGGGCCGATTTGCCAATGCGCTTCTTTATGAGGCCGAGGCGCATCTGGACCCGCGCGTGGCCCTGCAGGCGCTGGCGGATGGGTTGCGCCAACGCAGGGTGGCCATCCGCTATGATACGCATCTTGCGCCCGATCAGGCCAATATCGACTGCCGTGGCATCGCGGCGCGTGATACCTTGCTGGGCCTGCGCGCCGTGCGGGGCGAAATGCTGCTGCTGCATTGCCCCAATGTCACCCTGACTCGACCCATCCGCCTGCTGCATCCGCGCTTTCCGGTCTATGTCGTGCCGCGCGAAGGCGGGCGGTTCATGGTCGGTGCGACGATGGTGGAAAGCGACGCCGTCGGACCGGTCACGCTGCGCAGCGCCAGTGAGTTGATGTCGGCGGCCTTCGCGCTGCATCCCGGCTTTGCCGAGGCGGCGATTGTCGAGATGGGCAGCGGCCTGCGCCCCGCCTTTGCCGATAATGTGCCGCGCCTGACACAGGCGGCAGGGCGTTGGCATCTGAACGGGCTCTATCGCCACGGCTTTTTGACCGCCCCAGCACTGGCCAAACAACTGGCTGACGAAATCGACCTTGCACCACAGGAGGCCGCCTTTGCGCATTGAACTGAACGGCCTCCCGACCGAGGTTGCCGCCGCAAATCTGGCCGATGCGCTGACGGCCCTTGGCTACGGCAGCTCCACCCTTGCCACCGCGTTGAACGGCGGTTTCATCCCCGTCGCCGCCCGCGCTACAACCCCGCTCCACGACGGCGACCGGGTCGAGGTTCTGGCCCCGATGCAGGGGGGCTGAGATGCGGCTTTATGATGTGGACTTGTCGTCACGCCTGCTGTTGGGAACAGCGCAATACCCCTCACCTCTGGTGCTGACCGATGCCATCGCTGCCGCCGGCTGTGGGGTAATCACGGTATCCCTGCGCCGGGAAACCGCAAATGGCGGCGCAAACGGCTTTTGGCCGCTCTTGCAGGCCACCGGCGCGCGCATCCTGCCCAACACCGCCGGTTGCCATTCGGCGCAAGAGGCGATCACCACGGCGCAGATGGCGCGCGAGGTGTTCGGTACCAACTGGATCAAGCTGGAGGTGATTGGCAATGCCGACACGCTGCAACCTGACCCCTTTGCGTTGGTCGAGGCGGCGCGGGTACTTTGCGCCGATGGATTTGCGGTGTTTCCCTACACTACTGAAGACTTGATCGTGGCCGAACGCCTACTCGATGCGGGCTGCCGGGTGCTGATGCCATGGGGCGCGCCCATCGGGTCAGGCCGGGGGCTGCGCCATGTGGATGCGTTGAACGCGATGCGGGCGCATTTCCCCAGCGTGCCGTTGATCATTGATGCCGGGATCGGCGCGCCCAGTCAGGCAGCGCAGGCGATGGAAATGGGGTTTGACGCGGTGCTGCTGAACACCGCCGTCGCCAAGGCTGGTGACCCGGTGGCCATGGGACGGGCCTTCGGTCAGGCGATTGCGGCGGGGCGGGCGGCGTTTGAGGCGGGGCTGATGCCGCCGCGGGACATGGCGGTGCCGTCGACCCCGGTTCTGGGCATGGCCGATCTGGGGCTTGGGGGGCTGCGATGATCCTGCCCCGCTTTTACCCGGTGCTGCCAGATGCAGCGATGATTGCGCGGCTGGTGCCTTTGGGCGTGCGGCTGGTGCAATTGCGGTTCAAGGGCGATGTGGCCGAGGTTCCGGCGCAGATTACGACGGCGCTGGCCATCTGTGCCCGCCACGGCGCGCAACTGGTCGTTAATGATCACTGGCAGGCGGCGCTGGATCACGGGGCGGATTTCATCCACCTGGGGCAAGAGGATTTGGACAGCGCCGACACAAACGCCATCGCCCGCGCCGGGGTGCGGCTGGGGGTGTCGACCCATGACCGGGCGGAACTGGACCGGGCCCTTGACTTGAACCCCGCCTATATCGCGTTGGGTCCGATCTGGCCGACGCTTTTGAAGCAGATGCCGTGGCATCCGCAGGGGCTGGCCAAACTGACGCGCTGGAAATCGCGGATCGGGGCGGTACCTTTGGTGGCCATCGGCGGGCTGACACCAGCGCGGCTGCCCGAGGTGTTCGCGGCGGGAGCGGATGTGGCGGCTGTCGTTACTGATCTGGTGACCGCCCACGACCCCGAGGCGCAGACGCGCCTCTGGGTGCAAGCGACCGGAGCCATCGCATGAGCCGATACGCGCGCCAGATGCAGGTGCCGGGTGTCGGGGCCATTGGGCAGGCGCGGCTGACGGCGGCGCATGTGCTCATCATCGGCGCGGGTGGCCTTGGCTGCACGGTGATCCCGGCGCTGGCGGCGGCGGGTGTGGGGCACCTGACGATCATGGACCCGGATCAGGTGGAGATGTCCAACCTGCACCGCCAGACGCTTTACCGCGCCGCCGACGTTGGCGAGCCAAAGGCCGTGGCTGCGGCGGCCCGTGCCACAGCGCTGAACCCAGATGGTCAAGCCACGGCGATTGTTGACCGGCTCGATCCGGCCAATGCCCCCGGTCTGATTGCTAACGCCGATCTGGTTGTGGACGCCGCCGACAACTTTGCCGTGACCTACACCCTGTCCGACCTGTGCCTTGCGGCGGGCAAGCCACTGATCTCTGCCTCGATCATCGGGCGGGCGGGCTATGCAGGCGGCTTTTGCGGGGCGGCGCCCAGTTATCGCGCGGTGTTTCCCGACTTGCCCGCGCACGTCGACAGTTGTGCCGGTGCCGGGGTGCTGGGGCCAGCGGTGGCGGCGCTTGGCGCAGTCCAAGCACAGATGACGCTGTCAGTGCTGATCGGGCTGGAGCCATCGCCTCTGGGCCGGATTGTAACGCTTGATATGGCAAACTGGCGGTTTGGCGGTTTCGGCTTTGACGATGCCACTGAGGCACCGGGCTTTGGCTTTGTCGCCGCCGCGCAGATTGTCGCCAACGATACGGTGATTGATTTGCGCCCCGGGGGCACCGTGCATCGCATTCAGGGGGCGCAGATGGTGGCGCCCGGCGATCTGGCCGATTGGCCGATCCCGGCGGGACGGGTGGTCCTGTGCTGTTCGACCGGCCTGCGCGCGTGGCGCGGCGCGCAGGTGCTGGCGGCGCGCGGGGCCAAGGTGCTGGCCCTGCTGGCGGACGGGCAATGAGCGTACTGATCATCGCCGGGCTAGACAGTTCCACAGGGGCCGGGCTGGCGCGTGATCTAGCGGTTATGGCCGATCACGCGATCGCGGCAAGGGTGGCGGCGACGGCAGTGACGGCGCAAGATGCAGCGGGGGGTTGCGCGGTGCTTCCGGTACCGCCTGCCATGGTCGCAGCACAGATCCGCGCCGCCGGTCCACTGCTTGCGGCCAAGCTTGGGATGCTGGCCAATGCAGGGATCGTCGTGGCGGTAGCCGAAGCGTTGCCCGATGTGCCCTTTGTGCTTGATCCGGTTCTGGCCACCAGCGCCGGGGTTTCGCTGCTGGACCCCGCCGGGCGGGCCGCGATGATCGCCCGACTGCTCCCGCGCGCCGCCGTGGTCACTCCGAATCTGCCCGAGGCCGCCATACTGACCGGCCTCGCCCCTGGTGCCGAACTGGACCATACGGCAAGTGTCCTTTTCGCCATGGGTGCGCGGGCGGTGTTGCTCAAAGGAGGTCATGCCGAAGGCCCCGAGGCGATCGACTGGCTGCTGCGCCCTGAGAGGGCCCCGCTTCGATTTGCCAATGTGCGCAAACCCGGCAGCCGCCGCGGCACCGGCTGCACCCTTGCCAGCGCCATCGCCGTCCATCTGGCGCGGGGGCATGATCTGGCTACAGCCTGCGCGCAGGCGAAACGCTATCTTGCGGCGTGGATCTGACCAAGCGCGCATCGGGCCACAGCTTTCGTATTCCCTTGCCACGATCGTCGCAGTATAGCCACTGCACTCAGAATACCGGTCGCAGCCTACCCGGTCAAAACAAGGACACCTGCATGAAAACCATCGTGATCTGCTCCGGCGGATTGGACTCCGTTACGCTGGCTCACAGGGTCGCGGCCGAACATGACCTGCTCGGGCTGCTGTCGTTTGATTACGGACAGCGGCACCGCAAAGAGTTGGAATTTGCGGCTGCCTGTGCGACGCGCCTGAACGTGCCGCATCAGATCATCGACATTCGCGCGATTGGCCAAAGCCTGTCCGGCTCGGCGCTGACCGATGATGTCGCGGTGCCCGACGGGCATTATGCTGAAGAAACCATGCGCATCACCGTGGTGCCGAACCGCAATGCCATCATGCTGGCCATCGCCTTTGGCGTTACAGCGACGCGCGGGGCGGATGCCGTCGCCACGGCGGTGCACGGCGGCGACCATTTCATCTACCCCGATTGCCGCCCCGGATTCATCGACGCATTCCAAATCATGCAACGCCGTGCGCTGGACGGATATGCCGATATTGAGCTAGTGGCGCCCTATGTGAACGTGCCGAAATCGGCCATCGTCACCGATGGTGCAAGGCACGGCACGCCCTTTGCGCAGACGTGGTCCTGCTACAAGGGGGGTGAAGTCCATTGCGGGCGCTGCGGCACCTGCGTTGAGCGGCGCGAGGCCTTCGGTCTGGCGGGGATTGCTGATCCGACCGAATACGCCGACGCGGATTTCTGGTGCGAAGCCGTCAAGCGGGGGACGGTCTGATGTTCCGCATCACCAAGGAGTTCGCCTTTTCCGCCTCGCATCAGTTGTGCCAACTGCCGGCCGACCATCAATGCGCCCGGCTGCATGGGCACAATTACATCGTGGTGGTAGAGCTTGTGGCGGCGGAGTTGAACGCCTTCGGCTTCGTGCGTGACTACCATGAACTGGCGCCCTTCAAGCGTTACATCGACGAACACTTCGATCATCGCCATCTGAACGAGGTGCTGGGCCATGATACAGTGACCGCCGAGCATCTGGCACGGCATTTCCATGACTGGTGCGCGTCGCGCTGGCCGGAGACGGTTGCGGTGCGGGTGAGCGAGACGCCGAAAACCTGGGCGGAGTTCCGGCCATGACCCAGACCGCCCAGGACGAGATCCGCGTCAGCGAGATTTTCGGACCGACGATCCAGGGTGAAGGCGCGCTGATCGGCCAGCCCACCGTCTTTGTGCGGACCGGCGGCTGCGATTATCGCTGTGTCTGGTGCGACAGCCTGCATGCCGTGGACCGCCGATTCCGCGCTGACTGGCTGCCGATGGGCCCCGGCGCCGTGCTGGACCGGGTGCGCGCGCTGTCGGGCGGCTTGCCGGTGATGGTGTCGCTGTCGGGCGGCAATCCGGCAATCCAGCCGCTCGGTGGGCTGATCGCGGCTGGAAAGGCCGAAGGCTACCGCTTTGCACTGGAAACGCAGGGTTCGGTGGCACGGGACTGGTTTGCCGATCTCGATCTGCTGGTGCTTAGCCCGAAGCCACCGTCGAGCGCGATGGAGACCGACTGGGAGGCGTTGCGCGCCTGCGTTGAGGCCGCCGGTCCGGGGCCGCGCGTGGTGCTAAAATTCGTGGTCTTCGATGAGGCGGATTATACCTATGCCCGCGCCGCCGCCGCGCGGTTCCCGGCGCTGCCGGTCTACCTTCAGCCGGGCAATCACACCCCGCCCGGACCGCAGGACGACAACGCCCGCATCGACATCAACGGCATCCTGCAACGCCTGCGCTGGCTGGTCGACCGGGTCGTCGCCGACCACTGGTTCGCAGCCCATGTGTTGCCGCAACTGCACGTCCTTATCTGGGGCAACAAACGCGGCGTCTGACCGCGACGGAGACCGACATGACGGATATCTACAAGGATCTGAAACAGCTTGGCAGTGCCACCCGGCTGCCGGAGAACCCCGAGGCTGCGGTGCTGGAAAAGGTGGCGAACCCGCAGGCCGGCACTGCCTACTGCGTTCGCTTCACCGCGCCCGAGTTCACCTCGCTTTGCCCGATGACGGGCCAGCCTGACTTTGCCCATCTGGTGATCGATTATGTGCCGGGACAATGGTTGGTGGAAAGCAAGTCGCTGAAACTCTATCTCGGAGCCTTCCGCAATCACGGAGCCTTTCACGAGGATTGCACGGTTTCCATCGGCAGACGGCTGGTCGATCTTTTGGCCCCGGAATGGCTGCGTATCGGCGGGTATTGGTATCCGCGCGGCGGCATCCCGATCGACGTCTTCTACCAGACCGGTCCGGTGCCGAAGGCGGTCTGGGTTCCCGATCAGGGCGTGCCAAGCTACCGCGGGCGTGGCTGAGTTCTGGCAGGCGGGGTTCCCGACCGATCCGCACGGCAAAACGGGGCAAGATGGGTGTCTGCGGGGCACGGGTCCAGACCCTAAACGCATCCTGCACTGTCGGCGGATGTGCGTCAGTTTCGCGAGGATTCCATGTCTGCTTTTCAAAACCCTTGGGCGCCGGTGCTGCGGAAGACCGAGCATCAGGGCGCGATCCATGCCGACAGCGTTAAACCGCCGGCATGGCGCGACCTCAGGCCCACTCCTCCTGCAAGATCAGGCCGTCGAGATCGAGACGCTGGCGCCAACCGCGCGTGGCAAGTTCCGGCTGGTCGAACAGGTCTGAAACATGGCCCACGCAAAGATAGGCAACGATCTCGACGTGCGGCTGGATATGCAGGATCTCGGCCAGGTCCTTGGGATGGAATATGCTGACCCAGCCGACGCCTATCCCCTCTGCGCGCGCCGCAAGCCAGAGGTTCTGCACGGCGCAGACCGTGGAATAAAGGTCCATCTCGCGCTGATGGGTCCGGCCAAGGATCACCTTGCCGCCGCGTGTGCGGTCGCAGGTCACGCAGATGTTCAAGGGCGCGGTGAGGATTCCTTCCAGCTTCAGCGCCCGATAGGTCTGCTGACGTTCGCTTTCAAACATTTCCTCCGCCTCGGCATTGGCTGCGGCAAAGGCGGCATGGATTCGCGCGCGGCGTTCCTGATCGCGGATCAGGATGAAGTTCCACGGCTGCATGAAACCCACCGATGGCGCCGCATGAGCGGCCTCCAGCACCCTGCGCAGAGCCGCAGGGTCGATCGGATCTGGGCGGAATTCGTTGCGGACATCGCGCCGACTGGCGATGATGTCGTAGAGTGCCTGGCGCTCGGACGGAGAAAAGATACGCGCCGGTCCTGGCGCAACTGGATCGTGTCGGGTCATTCTGAACCTCGCAATGACAGGCACCGCCCCGTCTTCCAAACGGTCGGCTGTCCTGTCAGGCCGGTCTTCTGGCTCCGGTTCGTTCGACCGAAGCACCTTCCCGGGTATCCCCAGTGGCAATCGCTCCGTCGTCCCCGTTACAGCGGCGGGCTTCCCGATTCTCCCCCGAAAGGGCACCTGACCCCCGAGTCCTTACCAGAACTCTGACAGCGCACAATGACATGGCGTTGGTGGAAAGCATTTCGCCAGAGGGTGGGGCGTCAATCGGTCTTGTAGACCTCGGTGCTCAGATACTTGATGCCGCTGTCGCACATCAGCGTCACGATGCTTGCCTGCGGCTCAAGCCGTTCTGCCAGCCGAAGCGCCGCCGAACAGCCCTTCTTCGCGGGCCAACCGGCGTGCCATCGCCATGGCTTCGCCGGCCGATACCGCAACGATCTCATCGGCCAGGCCGGGTTTCCACAGCGGCACGACATAGCCCATGCCGATGCCCTCAATCAGGTTGCCCCCGGGCGCGCCGCCCGACAGGACCGGCGACTCGGCGGGTTCGACCGCGACGATGCGGATGGCCGGATCATGCAGGCGCAGCGCTTCGGCCGTACCGCGCAGCGAGCCGCCGGTTCCCACCCCTTGAACAAAGGCGTCGATGCGCCCGTCGGTCTGGGCCCAGATCTCGTGCCCCAGGTCGGCATAGCCGGTCAGGACATCGGCATTGTTGAACTGGTCCGCCCAGAAATGGCCGGGCTTCTGGCTGAGTTGCCGCGACGTCTCGATCAAGGCGGTCACCAGTTCGACGGTGATCTTCTTGTTGTCGCTGCGCAGGAGTTCGAGGTCCGCCCCAAGCGCCCGCATATGCGCCAGCTTTTCGGCACTGAAGGCGTCGGAGGCGACCAGCAGGCATCGGTAACCCGATGCGACCCCGACGCTGGCCAGCGAGGTTCCGGTGCTGCCGCTGGTGCATTCGACAATCGTGTCGCCGGACTGCAGCCGCGCGCCCTGCGCCGCGCCGCGCACGATGGCCAGCGCGGCCCGGTCCTACATGCTGCCGGTGGGATTGGCCGATTCCATCTTGGCCACGATCCGCGCGCTGCCGGGCGGCACGAACCGCCGCAGTTCCACCAGGGCGTGCTGGCGATGGCTTCCAGAATGTGCTGCCCATTGCTTATCACCCGGTTTTCCTTGTCAATTTGGCCCGCCCGGACTGGCCTGATCCATCGACCTGCGTTCTGCCCTTCGGCTCAGGGGTTCAGATCAAGGCGGTGACGACGCTGTGGTAGGGCAGTCCGGCCGTGTCGTTCAGCCGCCGGACATCGGTATCCCAGGCCGCAATGAACAGGTGCATGCAGCGCCCATCCTCGGGGCGAAGGTCGAGCGTATGTTGCGGTTGCTGGTGCCCTGTGCAGTCATATCTTGCGCAGTATTGATCGCGGCCTGCTGGGCACCGCCCAGATCGGCCACTGGCTCCGACACACTATCTATGGAAATCGACGGCGCGAATGTGGCAGCACGATCAGAATCTTGGACTAAATGGATGTGTTACCCCGGGTTACAGAGTGGAAATTGATCCTATCTTAAGGCTGGCTTAAGGCCACTGCGTTCTGGCAGGGGGCGGATCGACTAAAGGGTAAGGGATGCGGGTGCTGATTGTCGAAGATGACGACCTTTTGCGCGACGGGCTTATGGTAGGGCTGCGGCTGCACGGCTTCTCGCCCGACGCGGTGGCAGGGTGCATCGATGCTTCGGCGGCGCTACAAGATGGCGTCTTTCAGGCTGTAGTGCTGGACGTGATGCTACCCGATGGGTCAGGGCTGGACTTTTTGACCCGGATCCGCGCCGCCGGGCAGGACATTCCTGTCCTTCTTTTAACCGCTCGGGATAGGGTACACGAGCGGATCCGTGGGCTGGATGCCGGGGCGGATGACTATCTGCCGAAGCCGTTTGCACTAGAGGAACTGGCCGCCCGACTGCGCGCCATCCTTCGCCGCCGCGAAGGGAGGGCCACCAGCGTCCTGCGCTGGAACGGTCTGGAACTGGACCCGGCCCGGATGCGCGGCCTAAAGGGAGGCCGGGAGGTCGGCTTTTCCCGGCACGAGTTCACTCTGCTGCAGGCATTAATTGAGCGTCCAGGCGCGATCCTGTCCAAGGCTTCGCTGGAAGATCGGCTCTACGGCTGGCAGGAAGACATCGAGAGCAACACAATTGAAGTGCACATTCACAAGCTTCGGGTAAAGCTGGGGGCAGAGTTCATCGAAACAGTGCGCGGCGTCGGATATCGTCTTGCCGAGGAGGTGATTTGACATCGATCCGCTTCAGGCTTTTCCTGATGCTACTTGCGGCGACCGGAGTGGTCTGGCTTTCGGCGATCTTTTGGATCCAGCATTCCACGCGAACCGAAGTCAATCTTGTGCTGGACCGCCGCTTGCAGGAATCGGCACAGATGGTGGCCTCACTGATCGCCCGCAGCGATGGCTTTGTTCCGGCAGATCTGGCCGGGATCGTCGTGCCGGACGGCAGCGCGCCCGCTCTGCCTGACTCAGGGCGGCATGATTTCGCGCGGCAGTTGGTCTGCCAGGTCTGGGGCTTTGACGGAACGCTGAAAAGCGGATCGGATGGTGCGCCCACCGTTGCGCTGGCCGGGAACATGTCCGGCTTCACCGAGCGCGAAGTCGATGGAATGGTCTGGCGCGTCTACACGCATGTCGATGAAGGTATGGGCATTAGAGTGATGGTCGGCGACGCACGAAGTGTGCGCGACCGGCTAGTCGACGGCGTGATCCTCGGATTGGTGGGCCCAGCCGCGCTTATTTTGCCGATGCTTGCCGTGCTGACCTGGGTGTCGGTGCGTCGGGGATTATCACCGCTTGACGCGCTGGCACAGGCGCTATCTGCCCGACGCGCCGACGATTTCGCGCCGCTCAACGATTTCGGCATTGTACACGAGCTGCGTCCGATGGTGGCGGCTCTGAACGGACTGTTCCGGCGCGTCGAAACTTCGCGCGATCGAGAGCGGAGCTTTACCGCCTTTGCCGCACACGAGTTGAAGACGCCGCTGGCTGGACTGAAAACACAGGCCCAGATCGCGGTTTTAGCCCCAGATCAGACAACGCGGAGCCATGCCCTGGCGCAAATCGCCACCGGGGTGGATCGCACCGACCGGATGGTGCGGCAGCTGTTGGACATGGTTGCTGCAGAGGATCCGGTCGATGCCGCGGGTGCCCCCGCACAGGATGGTGCCCGAATCCTCGCCGAGGTGACCGAAATGCTGTCCGGCATTGCCACCACGCGCGGGGTCCGGTTGGATGTGCACGCCAGCGCCGGACAATGGCGCACCTCGCAGTCCGCGATTCTTTCATCAGCTCTGCGCAACCTTTTGGAAAATGCCGTCCTCGCTTCGCCGATCGGAGCCACCGTAGAGGCAAGGATGGTCCGCGAAGGGGACGTTGTTCGATTTCGCATCCTGGACCGCGGCCCCGGGATCGGCGAGCATGACCGCCCCTATGTCACCGACCGCTTTTATCGTGGCGCCAACAGCCCCTCGCGTGGAGGTAGCGGATTGGGGCTTTCCATTGTGGCCGCCGTGGTTGAGCGGATGGGCGGGGAATTCACCTTGTTGCCTCGGCCAGGTGGTGGCGAGGCGGCCGAGCTGATTCTGCCGGCCGCCTGATGCGTCAGATTACACGCACCTGGGTGCCCACCGGACAGACTGCGTAAAGTTCAGCGATCATCTCGTTGTAGAGACCGATGCATCCGTCCGAAGATCGGCGTCCGATCTTGCGAGTGTCATGAGTGCCGTGAATAATATAGGCGGGCCAGGACAGGTACATCGCATGCGTGCCAAGCGGGTTTTCCGGTCCGGGCGGGATCGGTTTCCAATCAGGATGGCGCTCCATCTGCGACGGGGTCGGGGTCCAACTCGGCCCCACCTTTTTGCGCACGATTTCGGTATATCCGCGCTTGGTCAGCTCGTCCGAAATCGGGACTGAGGTCGGGTAGATCCGGTAATCCGATCCATCACCACTCCAGAAATGCAGGGCGCGCGACACGGTGTCGGCCACGATGGTGGCCTTGCCCAGCGTGTCGAAATGGTCGCGCCAGTCCTGCATGGAAAAGCTGGAGACATTGTTGCGCACGCTATTCTGCGCATGCGCCACGGCAGGCATAATCAGGCCGGCAGCGGCCCCGAGGCCGAGCGTCAGGGTCTGGCGGCGTTTCATCATCATCGGTCTTTTCCTTCTTCTGGGTCAAATGTCGGGGTTTATCCGGCGCGGGCTGTGGCAATTGCCTGTTCCAGCGTGGTCTGGTCGATGGCGCCGGCGAAAAGCGTGGTGTCCACAGCCACTCCGGGCGTGCCCTGAAAGCCCAGGGCGGTTGCCTGGGCGTCGTTTCTTTGCAGCAGTTCGTCCCACCGGCCGCGGTCCGCCTTGTAGGACGCCATCGCCCGCGCCGGATCGACCACGGGCGCCAGTGCCTTGTCGATCTGCGCCTCGCTCAGCCGCCCCTCTGTCTTCATCAAAGCCGCATGGGTTGCGTCATAAAGGCCAAGCCCGTGCGCCCCGAGCACAAGCTGCGAGGCATAGACCGAAGGCGCGCCGAAGATCGGCCAGTCCTTCATCACCAGCCGCAGATTACCGTCTCGGGTCACGACATCTGTCAGCATCGGATGCATCCCTTTGCAGAAAGGGCACTGATAGTCGAAGAATTCGACCACCGTGACATCGCCCTCCGGGTTGCCGAGAACAGGCGCATCGGGGTCGCGCAACACGGCCTCCGGCGTCAGTTCCTGCGCCAGGGATGCCCGCGGCAAAAGCATCAGCGTCCCGGCAGTGCCTGCCAGAGCGATCAGGCCACGGCGGGTCAGATCAAGGGTCATGTCGGTTCTCCGTTCGGGATGGGGATCGGGGGATGCGTCCACAGGCCGCTCTGCTCTTTGGGCACCACGACCACGCGGGTGCCCGGCGCGGTGTTTTCGGCAAGGTGGACGATATCCTGGTTGTACAGCCGGATGCACCCGGCCGACGTTGCCTGTCCGATCGACCAGGGGTTCGAGGTGCCGTGGATGCGATAATGGGTGTCGCGCGCTCCCCGGAACAGGTAGAGCGCACGCGCGCCCAAAGGGTTCGACAGTCCGCCGGGCAGACCATCAGAATATTGCGCATACTGTCCCGGATCGCGTTTAATCATGTTGTCGGTCGGTCGCCAGCCGGGCCAGTCGCGCTGATAGGGGATCGTCGCCTCGCCCGAAAAGGCATAGCCATCGGGGCCCACCGCCACGGCATAACGCATCGCGCGGTTGCCGGGCATGACCTGGTAAAGAAACCGGGCTTCCGGATCGACAATGATCGTACCGGGCGGATGCGGGGCATAATAACCCACCTCCTGCCGCGCCTTTTCGGCCGACAGGTATTTCGGATCGATGGCCGGGATGGTCCGCTCGCCATCGGGCATCGCATCATAATGCGCCAATACCTCGGGCGACAGACCAGACGCATGCGGCGGTGGCGCGGCGGCCATGGGCGGAGCGACGCAGCCGGCCAGCGCAACCAGTCCCCCCAACGGCAGCGCCTTGGCGCATCGTGGAAGCGGAAAAGGGGGTATCATCTTTTCACTCCTGAGATTTTGGCAATTTGGCGCAACAGTTCGGCGCGCGAGATTTCCCCGACATGCGACGAGACCATCTCGCCCCGTTCATCGGAGATCAGCGTCAGGGGCAGCCCCGCCGCATCGAAGGCAGTCATCATGCCGGCCGTCAAGTCCAGCGCGATGTGATCGGGGCCTATGCCGACCCGGGTCAGGAAGGCCTGCACCTGCACCGCCGTTTCCCCCTGATTGGCAAAGACAAAACGCGGCGCTCCGGGCAATTGCGCCTGTTCGACCATCATTGGTAGCGCGCGCCGGCAGGGGGGGCACCAACTGGCCCAGAGGTTCACGACCAAAGGGCCGTCCGGCGCGATCAGCGAGACCGGCCGTCCCGCCATATCCTGCAGCGTGGCATCGGGCAGCGCGATCCGGCCCGGGGCGTTCCCCACCAGAAGAGCCAGCCCCCCCACCGTCACCGCCATGATGCAGACCATCGCCAGCGACAGCGCGCGCGCCCGGGGCGCCGCCGGATTTGCCAGCCGACCGCGATGCCTGCTGCGGCAAAGCCCCAGCCCAGCGAAAACCCGCCCTGCCAGAACCGCAGGATATCCCCCGGATGCGCCGCATAGTCGGCCCAGTGCATTACGACCCAGCCCAGCCGGGCACCCACGGCCCAGCTCAGGAGTACCGGCCAGACCGCCTCCGCGATCCCGCCATCCGTGCCGCGCCGCCGCGCCAGCCAGTCGGCCAGACTTGCCGCAAGGAACAGCGCCGCGATGCCCAGGATGGCGGCAAAGCGCGTTGCCTCGAACGCCAGCGGGCCGATGGTGACGGCGTTCACCGCGCCACCCCGTCGATGGACCGAAGCATCATCGGGCTGTCAACCGCGCCAATCAGGCGCGTGCCCGGCGCCTCGGTCCGCGCAGAGTCCAGAAAGACCATCGTCGGCGGACCGACCGACCCAAGGCGGTCCAGAAGGGCCTGGCTTTCGGTTCCAAAGTCCGAAACGTCGGCCTTGATCCGCGTCAGCGGGCCCAGGGCCGCCGTGACAATCGGGTCCGCCAGCGGCCCCCGCCCGATGCTGCGGCAGATGGCGCACCAGTCGGCCGTGACATAGACCAGCGCCGGGCCTTCGCTTTCCGAAAGCGCCCCATCCAGCGCGGCGGAGGTCGTCACGGTCCTAAACGCGGCCGACTGCTGCGGTGCGTCCACCGACGCCTGCCGCAACAGAGGTTCAAGCGGCGCCAGCGGATCGCCGCCACCAAGGCCGGCGCCGACGCCCTGAAGGGCGCCGGCCAGCGCCAGAACCGCTCCGGCCGGCGCCCAGCCCCGCTGCCACAGCGCCCCGCCCGAGCCGATCAGCAGCGCGGCCCACAGCGCCAGAACCGCCTGCCCCGGAAGAACCCGCGCCAGCAGCCAGATCGCCAGCCCCAGGAACATCACCCCAAAAACCGTGCGCACCGCACCCATCCAGGCACCCGCGCGCGGCAGGATCTGCGGCCCGAAGGCGCCGACCGCCAGCAGGGGCAGCCCCTGTCCCAGCCCCAGCGCGAACAAGGCCGCCGCCCCGAGGACGACGTCGCCGGTCTGTGCGATGTAGATAAGCGCCCCGGCGAGCGGCGCTGTGACGCAGGGCCCGACGATCAGCGCCGAAGTGAAGCCCAGAACCGCCGCCCCGCTCAACGATCCGCGCCGCCCGGTGACCTGGCCGAGACCGGCGGTCAGGGACTGCGGCAGCGCCAGTTCGAACCACCCGAAACTTGCCAGCGCCAGCACGCCGAACACTCCCGCGCCCAGCATCAGCACCACGGGCGATTGCAGAGCTAGTTGCAGGTTCTGCCCCGACCACGCGGCCAGGCCCCCCAGCGCGGCAAAGGCAGAGGCCATCGCGAGGACATAGACCCCGCTCAGCACCAGCCCGCGACGCGCCGATGGCCGAGGCGTCCCGCCCGCAACCATGCCCGCAACGATGGGGATCATCGGAAAGACGCAAGGCGTGAAGGCTAGCAACAGCCCAAAGCCGAGGAAGCCCGCCAGCACCAACACAGTGCCGCCCCGCCGCGCCAGCCCGTCGATCAGCCCCGGTTCGGCGGCAAGGGTCAGCGTCGGAGCCTTTGCCGCCACAGCGGCTGCATCATCGGTTGAAGCGAGGCCTGTCCCATCGGTCGACGCCGCGACGACCCGGCTCTGCGGAGGATAGCAGATGCTGTCTTCCTTGCAGCCCTGCCAGGTCAGCGTCACCTCGGGGCCCGGTCCGGTCAGCCCGACGGTCACGCTGCCATGATAGACTTCGACCCGACCGAAGTTCTGGTCTTCCTTGACCTCCCCGGGCGGGGTTTCCAGCGGCTGCTCCTGACCTTCGGCGGCACGCGCGCGAAAGTTTTCGCGGTAGAGGTAGTATCCGGGAGCGATATCGAACCGGAACAGGCGCGACCCGTCCGGTTGGGGATCTTCGGTCAGGCGAAAGGCCTGATCCGCATCCAACGGCTTGGTCTGGGCATGGATGGGAGAGACCTGCGCGAGAACCAGCAGGAGGAGCGCGACCAGCGCGAGGGATCTTGGCATTTTCATGCGTCGCCGGATGCGAGGGCAACCTTAACGGGCGCTTAAGGGGCGTCCCGCTCGCGGTTTGGTGAACGCTCGGGCGTCGGAATGGTGCTTCCCGGCCTCGACGCATTCGAAGCTCTCCGATGTCGGTCACACGATACGCAGTCGGCCCGGCGACACAGCCATTGGCCTGTCGGCGCCAAACCACTCCCGTAGGGCGTCGACGGCTGCGATCTCCAGTTCCCGGCGATCCCGACCGAACCGCGTGGGCACTCCCTGCTTCGTGACGAAGGCGGCGCGGTAGGACTTGTCGTCATGGAGCCGATTGCCTTCGGCATCGAAGATCATCTCGATCCGGTGCCCTTTCGGATTTTCAAGTTTGGCGTTCACGGTCAAGCCGCAGAACCGTTTGACATATCCGCCGCGCTGATCGAAAGGGTCGGTGGCGAACACCGCATCGAGGCTTGCCTCCAGCATCTCCACGATCTCGGCGCCGCTCAGCGAGACGATGCCGACCGGGGGATTGACCGGGATGATGCACCACAGGTCGTGAAGCGTCACCGGGCCAGGCGGGATCGGCGCGCCGTAGCGCCAGCCGTTTGAGAAGGCGATCTTTGTGCCGGCGGCAAAGGCGATGGCGGCAAGCAGCGCGTCGTCCATGGGGGAGTCCATGCAGGTCGCTCGGTGCAGAAGGCGGTCGGTTTGGCCGACCACCTGACCGCGCAGATCGGCCTCGGGGGCCACGGCCCTGGTTACCAGTTCCGCGACCCTGGGATCCTCGGGCAGGTTGGCGGAAACAGGGATCAGGCGGTGCCGGTGCCCGACGATGCAACCGCCGTCGATGTCCAGATCCAGCCGCCCGACGAAGCTGCCATGGCAGCCGGACTGGATGATGAGGGCGCCGTTGACAATCCAAGGCTCTTCAAGCCGGTTGTGTGTGTGGCCGGAAAGGATGACGTCGATACCATCGACCGCCTGCGCCAGCGCGGCATCCTGCGGCAGACCCAGATGCGACAGGACGACGATCAGGGCGCAGCCGTCGGCCCGCAGGCGCAGGGCATGATCTCGGGTTTCCTCGATCCCGTCGGTGAAGCGCAGTCCCGTCGAGAACGACGGCGGCATGGTCTTGTCGAGGATCGTGGCCGCAAGCCCGATCACGCCGATCCGCACCCCGCCCGCCGAACAGGTCAGCGTCGCGCGGAAGCGCGGTGCGTCATCGGCCTCGCGGTGGCAGTTGGCGGCCAGAAGCGGATAGCCCAGCATCTCCGCCAGTCGCGCAGCCTGCACCGGGCCATAGGCAAAGTCCCAGTGACCGGTCATCGCGGAAAGGCCGAGCGCGTTCAGAACGGGCACCGCCGCCTCGCCGCGGCTTTGGGTCACGGCGGGCGTGCCGTGAAAGGTGTCGCCGTTGTCGAAGACCAGCACCGCATCTGGCGCCTCGGCTCGCGCGGCAGCCAGAATCGTCGCGATGCGCGCGAACCCCCCCATCGTTGCGACCGAGGGACCCTCGTCCGTCCAGACCAATTCGAGATGCGGTTCCAGATAGCCATGGGTGTCGTTGATCTGCAACAGGGTGATCCGGGGCATGGGAGCCTCATCCGTAAAGAAACCTTATGGTTTCGAGCCACATAAAGACGTTAGCTAACGCTAAGGTTCCACTTCTGTGTATGTGAGTACGGTTTGATTCTGTTTTCGACGGCGTTGTTGTAGCAGTTGCTGCGTCGGCCAGTATGGAGGTCTAGATTGTGCTAGCCTAGCGTCTTCCTTCGCACGGGGACTTAATCGTCGCTTCTGACTTCTGTGGCCACCTCATCGACCTAAGCATTTAGTATGGACGGAACCCTAGGCTAGAACTGAGCGAGTTCTGGGAGGGTTCAGTAGGACCGGTGGCGATCGACTCACCTGACCCTTTACCTTGTTGATTAAGATCAAGGCATGAGGCCCAAAGCACGCTCATGATTAAGAAAATAGGCGTGCCAATGGATCTCATTTGGGTTCTTGATCATGCGGATGAAACCACCGTTGCTACGGCCATGGGCTTGGTGACGGGGGCCGTCTTCGGGATCGCGGCGCAGCGGTCCTCGTTCTGTCTGCGCGCGGCGACGGTCGAATTCGCGCGGGGGGCGCTGGGGCCAAGGGTGGCGGTCTGGCTTCTGGCCTTTTCGACCGCGCTGATCTGGGTGCAGGCGGCGCATCTTCTGGGTCTGTTCCGGGTGGAAGAGGCGCGGATGATGGCGGTCGCGGGGTCGTGGTCGGGGGCCATCCTGGGCGGGCTGATGTTCGGCGCGGGAATGGTGCTGGCGCGCGGCTGCTCCGGGCGGCTTCTGGTGCTGGCGGCGACGGGCAACCTGCGGGCGGTGATCTCGGGGCTGATCTTCGCGGTGGTGGCGCAGATGTCGCTGCATGGCTGGCTTGCTCCGGTCCGCGCATGGGCGGCGGGGCTCTGGGTCACTCCGGGCGGGGCGAATGTGAACCTGCTGCATGCGGTCGGCCTGCCCGACGAGGCGGGCCTGGGGCTGGGCCTCGCCATCGCGGCCCTGGCGTTTGTCCTTGTCCGCCACAATCGGGTCGGGCTGCCGGTGATGATCTTCGCCTCGGGCGTGGGGTTCGCGGTCGCCTTGGGGTGGGTGCTGACCTTCAGCCTGGCGCAGGTCGCCTTCGAGCCGGTGGCGGTCACCTCGGCCACCTTCTCGGGGCCCTCGGCCAACACGCTTATGTTCTTCCTGACCGAGGAGCCGGCGCTGGGGTTCGACATCGGGCTGGTGCCGGGGGTCTTCCTTGGCGCGCTCGTCTCGGCCTGGGTCGGGCGCGAGTTGAAATTCGAGGGCTACGAGGGCGAGGGTCAAATGCGACGGTCGATGACGGGGGCGGCGCTGATGGGGTTCGGGGCGATGCTGGCGGGGGGCTGCGCGATCGGGGCGGGGGTCACCGGGGGGTCGATCTTTGTGGCGACAGCCTGGCTCGCGCTGTTCTGCATGTGGGTGGGGGCGGGGATCACTGACTGGCTGGTAGATCAGGCCGGTGCCCGGGGTCGGGTGGTGGCCTGAGCGGCTGTCCACGGTGGACAGAATGCCAGAGACCAATGATTTCAAGGAATTATCCGCGGCCGTTCACGGACGTTTAACCATCCTGGCGGCCGCAGAGACGCAGTGGAGGCCGGGCGGTTACTGCCCCGTCGCCTCGCGAGCGATCTCGTCCAGAAGGGTCTGGACCTCTTGCATCGGGCCTTCGGGCATCTGGCGGTAGCCGACGGCGACCTGGCCCTCGCGGTCGGTGACGAAGACCCCATAGGGACAATGGGCGATGTTCATGGGGTCGGCCTCCATCACCTTGCGCGACAGGACGGCCGAGCAGAACAGGAACACGTCGGCATTGTCGAAGACCTTCACCTCGCTGCCGACATCGGCGGCGGTGCGGTTCAGCATCTCGCCGACATGGCTGCGATAGTCGATTACAAGACCTTTGCCGATGATGGCGGCCTCGACAGCCATGGTGGCCTCATCGAAACTGCCGTCGAAGGGGTAGGTCGTCGCCTCTTGCGCGGTGGCGAGGCCGGTCGAAAGGCCGAAAGCAAGGACGGCTGCAAGTCCGGTTCTAATCATGGTCACACCCTCTCCAAAGTTGCCGCGACGCCGCCGCGCGCGGTCATGTCTCCTCGACGAAGCGATAGCCCTTGTCCGCGCGTTCCACCCGGCCGATCCCGCCGCCGGGCAGGTGGAAGCCGATGATCGCGTGACCATCGACCGCCAGCCGGTCAAGCAGGGCTGTGCGGGTGGTGGCGGCAAGCGCCTTGTCCTGGTCCGAGTTCGAGGCCCAGTCTGGGCGCTCGAAGGCGACGTGATGGTTGCCGATGCAGTCGCCCAGCACCATCGCGGGCGTCGGCCCGGCGATCTCATAGGCCAGATGGCCGGGCGTATGGCCGGGGGTCAGCCGGGCGAAGATGCCGGGTAGCGGTTCCTCGCCATCGATCAGTAGGCGCAGGCTGTCCGCGATCACGCCCAGCCGTCGCGAGGCACCCGCCGCGAAGGTGGCCCGCGCCTCGCCGATGGTGTTAGCGGTCTCGGGATCGGTCCAGTAGTCGAATTCGGCCTGCCCGATCATGTGCTGGGCATTCGGGAACAGCGGTTCGTCGAAATCGTCCAGCAGGCCCCAGAGATGATCGGGGTGACCGTGGGTGAAAAGGACATGGGTCACGTCCTCGACCGTCAGGTCCATGGCAGCCAGCGCCTCGGTCAGCTTGCCGGCGGAGGGCTGGAAGTCCGGGCCGGAGCCCACGTCGAACAAGACGGTATTGGTCCCGTCGCGCAGGAGGGTGACGTTGCAGGGCGGGGTCAGCTGGTCGCTGGGCAGGCCATAGCGGGCGCGAATATCCTGAAGCTCGGCCTCGGGCATCCCGCCAAGGATGAAGTCGACGGGCAGGACGAGGTTGCCGTCCGACAGCGTGTCGATCCGGGTCTCGCCCAGCGTCAGCGTGCTGGCGGCCCAGAGGCGGCGCGGCGCCAGCGGGGCGGCGAGGGTGGCGGCGCTAGCGGTCAGGAAATGGCGGCGGGTCAGCATGGCGGGTCCTTGGCAGGGTGCCCCCGGAGCGGGTCCGGGAGCTATCCCATCAGTCGGCGAAGGTGGAGAGATAGGCGATGACGGCGTCGCGGTCCTCGGGCTTCTTCAGGCCGGCGAAGGACATCTTGGTGCCAGCGGCAAAGCCCTTGGGGTCTTCCAGGAAGGCATGCAGAGCGGCCGCGTCCCAGATCCCGCCGCCCGCGCCAAGCTCGGCGAGGGGCTTGGAATACTTGAAGCCCTCGGCCGTGGCGATGGTCCGGCCGACGACGCCATTCAGCGCGGGACCGACGGCGTGTTTCGCATCATCGCCGACCTTGTGGCACGAGGCGCATTTGCGGAACACCTTCTCGCCCGCCTCGATCAGAGCGGGATCGGCGGCGGCCTCGTCGGCTGCGTCCGGTTCCTCGGCGGTGGTCTCGGTCTCGGGTGACGCCGCTTCGGGCGCGGTTTCCGCTGCCGGCTCGGCAGGGGTCTCGGCCGGAGCGGCCGCAGCTTCGGCCGGTGCGGTCTGAGAAGCTGCGGTCAGCAACGGCAGTGTGCCCGCAGGATTGCCGTTCTCATCCTTGGGGGTCACGTTCAACTCGATGGCGCGCTTCGTCACCTCGGGCGGGGCGGTGCGGCAGTCCGCCATGCAGGGTTCGGCGCGGAACAGCGGGTATTCGGTTTCGGCGCGGTCGTCGGGGTAGAAACCCTCGGCGTTGGGCATCACGATGGTGGTGAAGTTCTCCCGGGTGAGGGTGAAGTCATCCTCGACCAGCCCGTTGGAGTAAAGGAGGAAGGCCGTGATCGCATAGGTGTCGTCGACCGAGAGCGTCTGCGCCTGGCCGAAGGGCATCGAGCGGTGGACATAGTCGTAGACGGTGGAGAGATAGGGCCAGTAGCTGCCGATGGTCTTGACCGGGCGCGGATCGGTCAGCGTGCCGTCGCCACCGGCAAGGACGGGCCAGCTGTCCAGCCCCTCGGCGAATTCACCGTGGCAGGAGGCGCAGTTGGCGCCAAACACTTCCTCACCGGTCAGCACGTCGCCCGAGCCGTCAGGCAGGCCGGTGCCGTCGGGCAGAACAGTGGCGTCCCAGGCGGCGATTTCCTCGGGGAGGGCTTCGCGGCCGAGGCCCAGGGACTCGGCGGCGGCGGGCGTGGCGAGGAGGAGGGAAGCGAGAAGGATCTCAAGCGATTTCGACATTCTCGACCTCTCCGTCGGCGCGCACCCACCAGACCTGGATGCCGTTGTTGTGGTAGACGTTGTTCACGCCCCGGATCTCGCGCAGGGCCTGCTTGGTCGGCTGGACATAGCCGGTCTCGTCCACTGCGCGGGACATGATGAACATCTCGGACCCGTCCCAGTTCATGTCGTAGTGGAAGCGGGTCAGCGCCATGGAGCGCGCCTCGCCGGTGATGCGGGCGGGGTGCCAGGAGTTGCCGCCATCGGTCGAGACATCGACGCGGGTGATCTTGCCGTTGCCGGACCAGGCGAGGCCGGTGATGACGAGGGGGCCGGCGCCGTGGCGGATGGGGGCCTGCGGGCTGGGCTGGGT
Source organism: Paragemmobacter amnigenus (assembly GCF_009908265.2). Lineage (GTDB taxonomy): Bacteria > Pseudomonadota > Alphaproteobacteria > Rhodobacterales > Rhodobacteraceae > Paragemmobacter > Paragemmobacter amnigenus. The sequence continues at coordinate 97,799 of NZ_JAAATX020000009.1, forward strand.
GATGACGGATTTCGCGTCCATCACCCAGGTCCATTTCCGCGCCCGGCCGTCGGGCATCATGTCGGTGTATTTCGAGGTTTCCTCGCGGCTTTCGACGGCCTGGTCATAGACCGAGATCCTGCGCAGCCATTTGACCCACATGTTGCCTTCCCAGCCGGGAACGACCAGGCGGACGGGGTAGCCGTGTTCCTTGCGCAGCGCCTCGCCATTGGCGAAGAAGGCGACCATCACGTCGTCCAGCGCCTTTTCCAAGGGTATCGATCGGCCGTTGGACGAGGCATCGGCGCCTTCGACGTAGACCCACTTGCCCTCGGGCTTGACCCCGGCCTCGGCCAACAGGTCACGCAACATGACGCCGGTGTATTCCATGTTGTGGATCATGCCCTGGGTGAACTGGCAGCCTTCCAGCTGCGCGCCGCCCCATTCCATGCCGCCGTTCGCCGCGCATTCGCAGAAGGCGATGCTGATCTGGCGGGGAAAGCGCAGCAGGTCCTCGAAGGTGAAGACCAGGGGCTTGTCGACCAGCCCGTTGATCATCAGCCGGTAGTCCTGCTTTGACAGCGAGATTGCCCCGGAATGGTGCCGTTCAAAGGCGCAGCCCTGGGGCGTGATCGTGCCTTCCAGCGCATGAATCGGCGTGAAGTTGATCGAGGAGGCGGTGCTTTCGGTCAGCCATTCGACATTGCGGCGCACGACGTGGGATTCGAACTCGATCGGCATCCCGTAGGGCGTGGCATCTACCGCGTCGCCGAAGACCGAGGCCCATTCCTGCACCTCGGTGATCAGCGGATCGGGGGTCTGGGCGGTGGCGGCACTTGCGACAAGGCCAGCCCCGGCGGCGGCGGTGCCGGCCAGAAAGGCGCGGCGTGTGGGTTCGTCGGTCATCTGGCGAACGCTCCTATTCAAATTCCGGTCACGGTGACCGAGGGGTTGGGCTCAAGCCGGACGGTGCCAAGCTTCCTGATATGCGCTTCCACTACGTCCCAGATCTGCGGGCCTTCGGTGCCCTCGTTGACGCTGGCCCAGCCGCCGACGGTGTAGGACTTGGCCGGGTCGATCGCCCCGCCCGTTTCAAGCAGCACCATGTCGCTGATTCGGTTGCCGATGGGTTTCGACACGTCGCAGGCAAAGCCCATGCCGCCGATGCGGACCATGTCGCCGCCCTGCTGGTAGTAGGGATCGGGGTTGAAGATATTGTCGGCGACGTCTTCGAGGACGGTCTTGATCGTCTCGCCGGTCATTTCGGTCCGGTAGACCTGGCCGTAGGTCATCGAGGTGACGTTGTGGATGTCCTCGCGCGTGATCGCGTCGCCGGGCAGGAGCGATGCGCCCCAGCGGACGCCGGGGCTGAGCGCGATCTGCACGTCGCGTTCGGACCGGACAGCATCGCAGATCAGGTCGTCCCAAGTGCCCTGGAAGTTGCCGCGCCGGTAGAGGAGGCTGTCGGTCGTGCCGATCTTCTCTTCCAACTGGGCCTTGAACGGCGCGCGTTCGGCGTCGATCAGGGCGGCCATTTCGGCGTCTGGGGTGATGACGTCCGAGAAGATCGGGATCAGCTTGTGGCGGAAGCCCAGCATCTTGCCACCCTGGACGTCCAGATCGACGCGGCTGACGAACTTGCCGTGGCTGCCGGAGGCGATGAGGATCGTCTGCCCGACCAGCACGGGTTCAGGGATCGCATCGTGGGTGTGACCCGTCAGGATCACGTCGATGCCGGTGACGCGGGAGGCCATCTTCTTGTCGACGTCAAAGCCGTTGTGCGACAGGCAGACGACCAGATCGACGCCCTCGGCGCGGACCTCGTCGACCACGGCTTGCATCCGTTCCTCACGGATGCCGAAGGAGTATTCGGGGAACATCCAGCGCGGGTTGGCGATGGGCATGTAGGGGAAGGCCTGGCCAATCACGGCGATACGGAGGCCGCCCTTGTCGAAGATCCTGTAGGGTTCAAACGCGGGTTCATCCCATTCGGCGTCGAAGATGTTCGCACCGAGGAAGGGGAAGGGCAGGCTTTCGACGATCTCGTTCACCCGTTCGGTGCCAAGCGTCCATTCCCAGTGGCTGGTCATCGCCTCGACGCCAAGGGCATTCATCACGTTGACGCAATCCTGCCCCTTGGTTAGAAGGCTGGTCATCGAGCCCTGCCAGGTGTCGCCGCCATCCAGAAGGATGCTGTCGGGCCGCGCGGCGCGGATCGCCTTGACCACGGTCGCGACGCGGTCCATCCCGCCCATCCGGCCATAGGCTTGGCCAAGCGCGGCGAAGTCTTCGTAAGTCAGGGCGTAGGCGTCAGGGCTGCCTGGCGCGATGCCGAACATGTCCTGGAAAGCCCGGCCCACGACATGCGGCGGCTGTCCCTTGGCATCACCCACGCCAATGTTCCACTCCGGCTCGCGGAACCAGATCGGCTTCAGCTGGGCATGGATGTCGGTGATGTGGATCAGGGTGAGATTTCCGAAATCGTCGAACTGCAAGAGCTGGTCCTGCGTTAGCGCCTGCTGGGCCGCCAGCCGCGACCAGTTGCCGAAACCGCTGGCCCCATAGATCGCCGATGCAGCGAGAGAGGCCTGAAGAAATTCGCGCCGGGTAATCATCCGGGTCTCCCTTGAGCCCGGGCGGCCACATAGGATCGCGCAGGCGCGTCAGAGGCCGACCCGGAGTTAACAGGTTTGAGTGGCGGGGCCGACAGTCGCGGCCCCGATATTAGTGGCGTACTGCGACGCCTTCGACCGAGAGCCCGTTGCCGCGAGAGGCAACGAACAGTTCAAGTGCCTTGAACTCATCCGAATTCGGCTTGAACGTCTCGGCCCGGGTGTCGCGGACGCAGCCGACGAAGCGCTGCTGGGCAGACAGGATGCCGGCATCCTTCAGACGATAGGTCGGAAAGCCGTTGATCTGACCCTGGCTGAGGTGGTCGGCGCGGATGAACTTGCCCTGGTTGTCCTCGTGGCAGCTGGCGCAGGACATCTCAAGCTGACCGAACCGGGTGTAGTAGAGTTCCTTGCCCTTTTCCCAGAAAGGGGCCGCAGCGCCGTCAATGGCCACATTGACCGCCATGCCGCGCGACTGCATCGAGATCAGGGCAAGCATGTCCTTCATCTCGTTGCCGGTCCAGTTCCAGGATTCCAGCCCCATGCGCTGGGTCACACAGGCGTCAATGTAGTTTTCGACCGTCATCAGTGCGCCGGTCTTCGCATCTACGCGTGGCGTTACCGCACGCAGACCCGCCATCGTCTCGGGCCCCTGGTGACAGCCCGCGCAGCTTTCGCCGCCTTTGCCGATCGCCGAATTCCACAGGTCAAGCCCGCGGTCGACATAGAGCATACCCGGATTGTCGAAGTCGTCGCGTTGAAGGTCGCGCGTTTCGTCTTCGCGGTAAAGCCAGCCGGAGTAGATGGTGTCCATCACATCGGCAAGATGTGCAGGCGCTGGTGCAGACGTCACGATCTCGATCGTTTCGCCGTCGCCCCCCTCGATCACCAGCGTATCTTCGACCGGGTCCGCCAAAGCCGCACCGGCAAAGGCAAGGCTGAAGGCTGCAATCGTCTTGGCTGTGCGGTGCATGGCTTGTTTTCCTCCCTTGTCCTTTCCACTCAGCCGATGTTGATCGGTTTCACGTCCTCGTAGATCGAGCCGTCGTCGTCATACCAGGTGAACTTGAAATCGCCGGCGGCATCGACCTTGGCGTCGAATTCGAAGTAGGGGTTCGTGGACACCGCCGGGTCGATCGCGACGTCGATCACGTTCACTCCGTTCAGATCGCAGGTGAACCGGTTGATGATCTTGCGCGGGATCAGGTTGCCATCCGATCCCTTGCGCTGACCGGACTCCATCGTGTGCGAGATCAAGGCCTTGATAGTGACAATCTCACCTGCGGCGGCGGATTTGGGGACTTTCACCCGCGGTTTGACTTCTTCGACCATGGTGTTTCCTCCTGATATCTCAGCCGCCGCAGCCGCCGATGGTGACCTTGACGGTGGCCTGGGCCTGGACGATCGAGCCGTCGGCCATCTTGGCCATAGCAATCACGTCCTGGGTCTTGGCGAGACGGATGCGGGTGGCGGCGAACTGGCGGCCGGCGGCCGGGCCGAAGGTGAAGGTGGCCACGGCCGGTTCGGGGTTGCCCGAGGCCATAAGCATGATGGCCACCGCGCCGGGTGCATCGACCGAGACGGGAACGGTATTGCCGTTCTCGGCGATTTCCGGTGTGGTCAGGGTGATGCCGCTGGTGCCGGGGGCCGCACCGCCGGTGAAGGCTGCGGTCAGTTCCTCGACGGTCGCGGCAGTGGACAGGCCGGGGATCGCGGCGAAGGCGATGCCGCCAAGGCCGAGAGTCAGGGCCTTGCGTCTGGTCAGGGTCACGGGGTCTCTCCTTTCTGTGGGGCGGTCAGCCCGTCATTCCTTGAGGGTGAGCAGGTAGGCCACCACATCCTCGATCTGCTGGCCGGTCAGGATCGGCGGCAGATCGCCCTCGGGCGCCTTGCCGGTGTAGCCGCCGCCCGGGCGAATGAAGCCTTCGGTCTTGTAGAATGCCGGCATGAAGCTGCCGTCGAAGGTCATCTTCGCATTGGCGACGATCCCGCGCAGTTCCGCCTCGCTCCACCGGCTGGCGACGCCGTCCAAAGGAGGCGCGATGTCGCCGGGAAACTGCACGTCAGGCAGGGCCGCGATGGTGTGGCAGGCAACGCAGTTGCCAAGCGCGTTGGTGGTCATCACCTTGACCCCGTTGGCCGGATCGCCCGGCGCGCCGGTCAGGGACGCTTCGACCTTGCCACCGTCGAAGATCACGTCCTTCGGCGCGGTCTCTGCCAGGGCTGGCACTGCAAGTGACAGCGAAAGCGCTGCCACCAGACAAGGCTGGCGTGTCATTCCTATCCTCCCTGTATTCCTCCGCATACGACTATGGGGCGGAATCAGGCTACGGGCAACAAAAAATATAGGAGCAACACTATATAGATATATGCCTATAATATTCTTGCCGGTTCAGGGGCTTTCGGCCATGCGTTCGGCCACGAATCGCTGGAAGTTCTCGCCGCTCTCGTAGCCATGGTCGCGGACCCAGATCAGAAGCGACTCGAACATGCCCGTGCCGATGGCCCCGGGCATCATGGCGACGGCGGCCTCGGGAGCCGAGACGCCTTCGGCCACCTCTACCGGCAGGAAGACCAGGGTCGGGGTGAACATCACGCCCCAGCGCATCGCCATGTCCTTTTCCGACAGGACCGTGCCGTCGAAATCGGTCACCTCGACATCGCCGAACAGGTTCAGCTGCACGACGAAGTAGTGATCGCGGATCAGCTTGTCGATCGCGGGGTCGGTGAAGACCTTCTCGTGCATCTCGGTGCAATAGATGCAGCCCCGCTGCTCGAAGGTGATCATCAGGCGCTTGCCCTCGGCATTGGCCTCGGCCAGATCTTCACGCAGGTCCTTGAAGGTCTCGCGCAGCCAGTCGGGCTTGTGCAGCCCGTCGTCGCCCAGCTCGACCGCCAGGGCGGGAGTGGAGAGCGCAAGGGCGGCAAGAAGGAAAAGACGGCGCAGCATGGATTCTCCTGTCAGGTCAGGGTCGCGGACCAGTCGAACGTGCGGATCATCCAGTCGGCGATGAGGTTCACGGAATTGGTGGCGATGAGGAGGCCGAAGATGATCAGCATCACGCCCATCGCCTTTTCGACATGGCCCATCAGCGCGCGATGCCGCGCGACCCAGGCCAGGAACGAGCCCGCAAAGAAGGCGGCCAGCACGAAGGGCAGCGTCATCGACAGGCCGTAGACCAAGAGGAGCATCCCCCCGCGCCATAGGTCGCCCATGCCGCTTGCCACCATCAGGATCGCGGCCAGGGCCGGGCCGACGCAGGGCGTCCAGCCAAAGCCGAAGGCCAGTCCCATCACATAGGCCCCCGCCAGCGTCCGCGGGTTGGACGAGCTTTCCACGCGCGCTTCGCGGTAGAGAAAGCCGATGCGGAAGACGCCCAAGAAATGCAGCCCGAACAGGATCAGGACAGCGGCCGCGACATAGGACAGCGGCTCTTTCCACTGGGCAAAGCTGCGGCCCAGGGCCGTCGCGCCAAGGCCGAGAAGGACGAAGATCGTGGTCACGCCGATGGCGAAGGCCAGGGCTTGCACCACCAGCCGTCCGCGTGCGCCGGGGGCAATCGTGTCGCCGTCGCGCAGCTCGCGCACAGAAAGGCCGGCCATATAGGACAGGTAGAAGGGCACCATCGGAAGGATGCAGGGCGACAGGAAGGACAGCAGCCCCGCCAGGGCGGCACCGCCGAACGAGATATCAAGCATCGCCCACCTCCCATGGGAAGCGCTGCCTTGCCGGATGGGCAAAGGTAGATTACGATAGTTCTATGTTTCTATAAGGCTGTCAACGTGACTTATCCCGGCCTTCTGGCTTCGGCGTTCCTGCTCGCCTCGTCGGTCGCCGTATTGGCGGCCGAGGTGCAGCTTCTGATGTTCGAGCAGCCCGGCTGCATCCATTGCGCCGCCTGGAACAAGGAGGTCGCACCGGAATATCCCCTGACCGAGGAAGGCCGCGCCGCACCTCTGCGCCGGTTGCAGTTGCGCGATCCCTTGCCCGAGGGGGTGGAACTCGTCTCGCCTCCGGTCTTCACGCCGACCTTCGTGCTGGTCGAGAACGGGGCCGAGGCGGGCAGGATCGAAGGCTATCCGGGCGAGGATTTCTTCTGGCCGCTTCTGGCGCGGATGATCGCCGAGGCAGCGCAGGACGGAGAGGCAGCGCAGGACTGAGGCGCGCGCGCCGCGCTGTCACGGCGAATGGCGCCTCCTGGCGAGAGGTGGGTTGCCCTTTGGCAAAGCCGGACGCAATAACGGGGACAGGGAAATCCGGGGCGGGCGCTTTGGCGGGGGACGAACAGCTTAACAGCGGGCAGGCGGGCGCGGCCTCGGGGGACGCGCATCCCGATCTGGAGGGGCTGGTCCGATGCGCCGAACAGGCCGCCACGCTGCTGAAGGCGATGGGGCATGACGGGCGGCTGACAATTTTGTGCCACCTGCGCACCGGGCCGAAAAGCGTCACGGAAATTGAAAACCTCCTGTCCGCGCGTCAGGCTATCGTCAGCCAGCAACTGGCGCGATTGCGTCTTGAGGGTCTGGTCAGTGCCCGGCGCGAGGGGCAGGCCATCTTCTATTCGCTGCTGGACCCCAAGGTTTCCGGGATGATCGAGGTCCTGGCACAACTTTACAGATCAGAGGGCGGCTGAACCGCCGGAGGAGGCGCAGGTGCTGGAAACGGTCCCGATCGGAGTGCTGGCGGCCCTTGTAGGCCTGGCAGGCGGTGTGGTCCTGGGCCTTGCGGCGCGGCTTGGGGATTTCTGCACCCTCGGCGCCCTGGAATCGGCAGTCTATGGCCGCGACCAGACGCGGATGCGCCTGTGGGGCATCGTGCTGGCGGTGGCAATCCTTGCCACGCAGTTCGGCGCGAGGGCCGGGCTGATCGACCTCGGCGGCACCTTCTACCATGCGATCCAGTGGAACGTGGCCGGTTCGATCTTCGGCGGGCTGGTCTTCGGCTATGGGATGGCGCTGGCCGGAAACTGCGGCTTTGGCGCGCTGGTGCGCTTTGGCGGCGGCGACCTGCGCTCGCTGGTCGTGGTGGTGGTCATGGGCATCTTCGGCTTCGTCGCGCTGTCCGGTCCGCTGGCCCCCTTGCGCGTGATGCTGTTTCCGCAGCCCGATGCGACCGGCCCGCAGGGCATCCTGCACGACCTCGGCCAGCTTGGCCTGCCGCCGGTTGTGGTCATCCTTGCTATCGCCGGCGGATTCCTGATCTGGGCTCTGGCGCATGCGGGCCTGCGCCAGAACCCGCGGCAGATCGCCTGGGGCGTGGCGGCCGGCCTGGCGGTGGCCTGGGGCTTCATGGGCACGTCCTGGCTGGCCGCCGAAAGCCTGGGCGAGATCTCGGTCGAGGGCCCGTCCTTCACCGCGCCGGTCGGGCGGACACTGATCTACCTGATGACCGCGACCGCCGGGGGGATCACCTTCTCGGTCGGCTCGGTCGTGGGGGTGATGGTCGGGTCGCTGACCGGCTCGATCCTGCGGGGGCTCTTCCGCTGGGAAGCCTGCGAGGACCCGCGCGAACTGGGCCGCCAGGTCGGCGGCGCGGCGCTGATGGGCATCGGCGGCGTGGTGGCGATGGGCTGCTCGGTCGGCCAGGGGGTCACGGCCTTCGCGACGCTGGCTTGGTCCGGGCCGGTGACGCTTGCCGCCATCGTAGCAGGCGCGATGGTCGGCCTGCGCCAATTAATCGCGGGTTACCAGCCCGACTAGGGGCAATCGTCGATGCTCTCTTCATGCCCGGCAGAATATTTGACGACGGGGGATCTTATGCCAGGCTCCTTCCTGCAGATGACGAACCAATGACGCCTAATTTAGAAACAACGTCAGCGGCCGCCGGGGTCCTTGTGATGTCGGTGGATCCCGAGACTCACAGCCAAATAAGCTATGCAAAGAGCAGGTAAAGAGATCCGTGGCTCCATGCGCGACCGTATCGACGCTAGGCGAGCAGCCGAGCCCGACGTAAAGACCGACAGAGGCGATTTAGTCGCGGTTTTACCCGTTCCCGTGAGCGTCGCTGCTGAAAGAAAGAGCGCATGGAAACCTGTCAGCACCGCCGGAGCATGTGTAGACGGGGTCCCGGAGAAACCGCGTAACAAGTTAAGTGCAAGGGCCTGACAAACCGGGCTCGGTCTAAAGGCATTTTCAAGGCATCGGTCGCAACCTTCTGCGTTGATATGCAGGACCGATTGTTCTACTTATCTTGGGCTGCCAGCGGCGGACTGTGCAAATGGGCAGAGTTCGGGTGTCATCTTGCCCTTGATTGTGCGCGCAGAATCGCGGGACGCAGTGGCGCGGCTGAGGGCGCGCGGCGTGCGGTCGATCATGATGACTTGTGAAGGCGTGGCGAAATTAGTCGCGGCACAACTCGTGCTGGACAAATATTTCGCGCAGGTGCTGCCCGGTCAAAAGGCCGCCAAGGTGCGCGATTTGTGTGCGCGGGCCTCACGGTCGCCTTGGTCAGTGACGGGGTCAACGAATTTCCGGCGTTGGTCGAAGCCGATCTTGGCATCGCCTTCAGCACAGGTTCCTGATGACCCCGCCCATTGGTGCCGTGTTCATATCTGCGTTGACCATTTTCGTCGCGATCAACGCTTAACTTCTGCGGCGTTATCGCCCAACCTGAGGAGAAAATCATGAGTTACACCATCGACCGCAGCTTCCCCGGTGCCGACGTGGCAGGTATCGATGCCCGCACCCGCGCGGCGCTGACGGCCAAGGGCTTCGGCGTGCTGACCGAGATCGACGTGCAGGCGACGATGAAGAAGAAGCTGGACGTCTCCACGCCGGGCTACCGCATCCTTGGGGCCTGCAATCCAAGCGTGGCGCATCAGGCCATGGAGATGGAGCCGAGGGTTGGAGCCATGTTGCCCTGCAACGTCATCCTTCGCGAAGTGCCGGGTGGCGTCGAGCTCAGCGTCATTGATCCGGTGGCCTCGATGACTGCAATTCCGAATGAAGCATTGAAGCAGGTTGCGGGTCAGGTGCGACAGATGCTCGCCGATGTGGTGGCCAGCATCTGACACTCAGCCCGGGCCGTATAGTCCTTGCAAACCGCCGGAAAGGATAACGGACACAACCACGAATGCTGCGAGGCCGATAAGCAGAACGCGCTCAAGCCATCGACTCATCCGCCAACATAGTACAGCGGTCAATGATAGCTCCAGCGCCACCTCGAACACGCCGAAGATGTCTCCGTAAAAGCGGCTGTCCCAGTAGCTGACTGGACTGCGAAACACCGAGTCCGAAACGGGCCAGAATTGACGGCAGGCGTCATCGTGATGGGTTAGGAAGTCCGCAAGGGCATGGAGAAGACCGGTACCAGCCAAGGCGCACAGGATCACGCGCCGCCTGGATGGGCGCCGATGCCCGCGTCCGGTCGGTTCTCTACAACCCCGTCGACGTCATCCGGCTCGACACGCATCTCCGCGTGAACTCCGCCATCGAACTGGGCGCCGGACAGCGGATCGTTTCCGTCCTTCTCGGCGACAGCGAGGCCTTCTAGGTCGAGGTCCTCTCGAACCGGACCACGGTTTCCGTGAAACCCTGGATCGCCGGGGCCGAGACCAACATGACGATCTATACCGGGCGGCGCACGATCTCGCTGTCGATCAGCGAGGGGCGCTCCCGCAATCCGACCTACCGGCTGGTGCTGCGCTATCCCGAGGCGGGCACGAGCCGCACGAAAAGCACCACGGTAGCCGCAGGGTCGCGCGACATCGGCTGTGCCTGGTCGGGCGACGAGACCCTGACCCGTCCATATCTGGAACGATGGGCAAGCGACCTTCTTCGCCTTCGCACCAGGTCTCCGGCCATCGATCTTCGGCGTCGATGCGACGGGACGCGAAGTAACGCTGAACTCCGGCACACGGGGCAGCATCGTCCGCGTCTCGGGGCTGCGCTCCGCCTATTCGATCTGGATCGGCACGCAGTTTTTGCATCGAGCGGGTGGATGGCGGCGTGACCACTGATCCGGCCCTGCTCGCCAAGCTACAGGGATGGGAGTTCTGAAATGGCTGATCCCGAGATGACTGATCCGCAGAAGGGCACAGAACCGGACTACAACATCGAGCGACCCAAGCCGAAGATGACCCGGCAACACAAGCTTGGCATGGGTGCGCTGCTGGCGGGGGCGAGCCTTGCGGCGCTCTGGACGGTCTGGCCTTCCAGCCGCACCATCCCCGATGTGGAAACCTCCGCCGTAGAAGAGTTCCAGGATCAGGGGGTAGGCTCTCGCCATTCGGCGCCATCGAACCTGGCCCGGAGGCAAAACCCGCCGGGGATGGCTTCTCCGACATCGAAGGGGAACTGGCTTCCCAGCGGGAAGACCTCGAAGCGCGGAACGCCACACTTCAGTCCGAGGTCGAACGGCTGCAGCGCGAGTTGGGTGATCTTGCCGACAGGACCGATGCCGAGAAGGACCAGACCGCCAAGGAACTGGCGCTCGCCCTCGAAGAAGCACAGTCGCAGAACCTCGCGCTGATGGAGGACATGCGGCGGCAGTTCGATCAGGAGATCGCGGTCCTGAAAGCAAGCGCCGACACCGCTGGTGCTGCTGAATGCGTGAGGCTGAATTGGCTGCCAAGCGCGCCGAGCGTGAAGCGCAACTCGCAGCTCGCGTGGCCCTCGCCTTCGGTCGTCTTTAACGATGGGCAGACGGGTGGGGCAGGGGATGCAGTGGGGATGTCCCAAGCCCCGGCCGCGGGCCAAGATGCGATAGGTCGGGATTACGTGCAGTCGGGGCGAGAATCCACCGCCACGGAAGTGAGCCAGGTCATCGCAAATCCCTCGAACACCGTGCTTCAGGGAACGATGATCGAAGCGACCCTCGAGAACGCGGTCGACTCGAGCCTGCCTGGCCAGATCACAGCCATCGTAACGCGACCAGTCTGGTCCTTCGATCAGGCCCAAATCCTGATCCCGGCAGGCTCGCGTCTCTTCGGGGACTATTCCTCAGACGTGGCCATCGGCCAGGGTCGCATCCTCGTCGCCTGGACGCGGCTCGTCAAACCCGACGGGCAGTCCGTGCAGATGGAAGCCTTCGGTGGCGATGCCCAAGGTCGCGTTGGCATCACCGGCAAGGTCAACAGCCGGTTTGGTGAGCGGTTCGGGTCAGCTGCGCTCATTTCCCTTCTCGGGGCAGCCCCCGCCGTCGCCGCCGCGAAATACACTGACGAGATCAGTTCCGACACGGCCGTGAGCATGGGCGAAGACCTGAGTGCCGCCATGGGCTTAGCCGTCGAGGCCTACACAAGCCTTTTGCCGATCATCACCGTCGCCCCTGAGGCCGCGATCACGGTCATGGTAGATCGCGATCTGGAAATCTGGTGATGGATGATCGGCCAAGTTTCCTCGGGACCTACCTTACGCCGCTCGCGCCCCTGTTCCTGCGGGACGATCTGGTCGAGGTGGCGATCAACCCCGACGGCAAGGTCTGGATCGAGTGGACGGGCGCGACTCACATGGAGCGGCTCGCACATCTGTAGATCGACCGGGTTCTCTCGAACAACCTCGGCCAGGCTATCGCTTCTGCCGTCGGCGTGCAGTTCTCGGAAAAGAAGCCCACCGTTTCTTGAAAGATCGTCTGGGGCGACATGGCGATCCTAGCACCGGTCGTTGCACCGCCCATCGTGGAAGGCGGGATGGCCATCACCTTCCGGCCGTTGTAGGTCGCTACCGATCAGTTGATTGAACTGCGTCTTATGCATGGCGGTCTCGTTGATCTCGATGCCATACGTCGGGAAAGGGCAGGGGAGGCGATGAAGCTGGCTGAGGCCGGGCAGGTCGTCGAGGCCATGCAGCTTTGCGTCGAGGAGCGGATGAACATCCTGATCTGCGGCGGCACCTCGACTGGGAAGACGACCTTCGCGCGGTCCCTCTTGTCGATGGTGGATCAAGGCGAGCGGATCCTGACCATTGAGGATGTCTATGAGCTGTTCCCTCGTCAGGAGAACGCGGTAGCGCTCAAGGCGGATCGTAGTGGCCAAGGGGAACGGACGCCAGCGAGATTGCTGGAAGCCTCCCCTCGGAAGCGCCCGGATGGGATCATCTTGGGCGAACTACGCGGGGAGGAAAGCCGAACCTTCCTCGAGGCAATCAACACCGGGCACGGTGGGTCGTTCACAACTATCCATGCAGACACCGCGCGGAAGGCCGTCGACCGCCTCGCAATCATGGTGATGGCCGCCGGGCTTGGAATGGGGTTCGAAGAGGTGAAGCGGTACTGCGAGGGAAGCGTGGACCTGGTGGTGCAGCTTTCGCGGCAGGGCGGGCGGCGCGGGGTGGCGGAGATGCTTTGCCTTTGAGGGTCGCAAAGAGCGGAATGCAGACTGTCGTCGCAAGGTTTGGAGGGTGACATTCTGGCTATCGCCTGTTTCAGTAAGCAAAGGTTGATGCAACCGTGAACGAAGGACCCAAGTACGATGTCTACTGCTTCCTTACCGCTAGGCATCCGTGAGAATTTTGGCCAGTTCACACATCAACTCATCCAAGTCCTGCTGGTTGGTTTCGCCATTGGCATGACTCGCACAGTCATACCCGCGCTCGCGGAAACCGAGTTCGGAGTGGTGCGAGGATCTTTCGTCATGTTGGCCGTCTTTGTGATGGCCTTTGGCGTGGTCAAGGCGGTCATGAACTTCGTCGCCGGTCGCCTTTCAGAGCGCATCGGTCGCAAGCGGGTTCTACTGGTCGGGTGGATCATCGCTCTACCAATCCCCATCATGATCTGGGCGGCACCGAACTGGGGCTGGATCGTCGCAGCGACGGTGTTGCTGGGTGTCAATCAGGGACTCTGCTGGTCAATGACACAGACTTCCAAGCTCGACATCACGCGCGCCGACCAGCGAGGCCTCACGATGGGTTTGAATGAGTTTTCAGGATATGTCGGTGTCGCCCTGGCTGGAGTCATAACCGCATATTTTGCAGAGGCGTTGGGCGCGCGGCTTGGCCTCCTTGTCTTCGGAATGGCGGTGGTGGTGCTTGGCATCTTCTTGACCGTGGTCTGGATCAAGGACACCCTGCCGTGGGCAAAGGCGGAAACGGCGGCACACAGGACAGCCCGTCCGATGTTCCCGCCGCGCTATCCTAAGGGTGTTTCGGACCATCCGGATACGGGAGAGGTATTTGCCCTGATGACGTGGCGCGACCGACGGCTGGCTGCCCTGTCGCAGGCGGGATTGGTCGAAAAATTCGTCGATGCATTGGTCTGGGTGATTCTACCCGTCTACCTGACCGCCAAAGGTGCCAGCCTGACCGAGATGGGCTGGATCGTGGGGGTGTACGGCTTCGTCTGGGGGGCGTCGCAGCTTGTCACTGGTCGCCTGTCCGACCATGTCGGGCGCTTCTGGCCGAGCGTGCTTGGCATGTGGATCTGCGGGGCGGGCGTAGCGTTGATTGCGGTGGTGGACTCCACCCCTTGGTGGGCAGTGTCCGCGGGGATCGCGGGGTTCGGCATGGCGCTGCTGTATCCGAACCTTGGCGCGGCGGTGGCAGACATCACGCCCCCGGCCTGGCGTGGATCGGCCATTGGCATTTACCGCTTCTGGCGGGATCTGGGTTATGGGATCGGGGCGCTTGGTGTCGGACTTGCCGCCCATCTGGCGGGGGCGGTGGAGGCGCCATTCTTGTTCGTCGCCCTTTCGATGTTCATATCGGGGGCGCTTCTTTACTTTTGGGGTGAAGAAACACATCCACGCCTGAACCCCGAGATTACGGCACCTTGGGAAAACGAAGCAGAAAAGAGCGCAAAATGAACGCGGATTGGATCGAGCAGTTTCCTGGACTATCGCGGTTGGAGCCAGCGATCAGAGATGTGCTGACCCGCAAAAGTGCGGTCGTCACGGTGCGCGAAGGATCGGTGATCTTTGGTCCCGGAAAGTCGCCGGAAAACCTGCTTCTTCTGCTGGAGGGTCGGGTGAGGGTGCAGCAGGTGTCGGAGGCCGGTCGAGAAATCGTTTTGTACAGGGTCGAAGCGGGGCAAAGCTGCGTGCTGACCACGGCCTGTCTGCTGGCCCATGAAGGTTATTCGGCCGAGGGGATCGCCGAGACCGACGTCCGTGCGGTCGCCATCCCCCGGACCGTCTTCGATGACCTCATCGCCCAGTCCGTCACTTTCCGCACGTTCATCTTCACGGCCTATTCCAAGCGCATCACGGATTTGTTCCAGATCATCGAAGACATAGCCTTCCAGCGTGTCGACATCCGCCTTGCGCAGAAGCTGCTGGACCTTGAGCGAGGGACGGGCCAGATCAAGGCCACGCACCAGCAGTTGGCCGCCGAACTCGGGACGGCACGAGAGGTCATCTCGCGCCAGTTGGGAGAGTTCCAGCGCAGGGGCTGGATCAAGCAGTCACGCGGATCGGTCGAACTTGTGGAGCCGGATGGGCTTGAGAGATTGGCGGCTCTGGACGCGGCCTGAGGTGGAGGCTGTAGCTGCTCAGGCAAACCAGTAAGGTTGCCAGCACACGCACGGCATTTCGCTGCCTACAACGATGTCGTCTGACAAAGTTCTTGGGTTTGGTGACATCGTTACTGAAAGGTGATTCCGAGAGTCCTAAATGGGTTCCAATCTCTAGAGGAGGTCTGGACCCATGCTTGCCACGAAAAGAAACATCACTGAGCGATCGGCCCCCATCAAGGCTGGGGTGAAGTGATGCTGGAACTCTCCGTCATCG
Organism: Paragemmobacter amnigenus; assembly: GCF_009908265.2. GTDB lineage: Bacteria > Pseudomonadota > Alphaproteobacteria > Rhodobacterales > Rhodobacteraceae > Paragemmobacter > Paragemmobacter amnigenus. Next base: position 113,049 of record NZ_JAAATX020000009.1, read on the forward strand.
AAACGGCCTTCACCCCTTGGCAATCGCTTGCTGGCGGCGTCCTGATCGGCTTGGCCTCTGTCCTGCTGATGCTATCGCTCGGCCGGATCATGGGGGCGACTGGCATTCTTGCAGGCGTTCTCACGCCGTCCGCCCATCCCGACAAAGGCTGGCGCCTTGCGATTTTGGCTGGAATGGTCAGTGGCCCGCTTGCACTGCTGGTGCTGACCGGAGCGATGCCCGCGGTCGAAGTACCGGTGTCGATGCCCATGCTTGTCCTTGGCGGTTTTCTGGTCGGGATTGGCGTCACCTACGGTTCCGGCTGCACGTCCGGGCACGGTGTCTGCGGCATGGCGCGCCTGTCGCGCAGGTCGATTGCTGCGACGCTGACCTTCATGCTGACCACCGGCCTGACCGTCTACATCATCCGTCACGTTCTGGGAGCCTGAGCCATGCGCCTTGTTTTGACCTATCTTATCGGCCTGATCTTTGGCGTAGGCATCTCCATCTCCGGCATGGCGAACCCCGCCAAGGTGCTGAACTTCTTCGACATAGCTGGCACTTGGGACCCAAGCCTTGTCTTCGTGATGGGGGGCGCCGTTGTTGTGGCCTTCTTTGGCTACAAGATCGTGTTGAGCAGACCGACCCCGGTCTTGGATGCTAAGTTTCACTTGCCCGACAACCCGCGCATCGACGCACGCCTACTGGGCGGATCGGCACTCTTCGGGATTGGTTGGGGCATTGCTGGCTTCTGTCCGGGCGGGGCGCTGCCTGCCTTGGGCACAGGACAGATCGATGTCTTCGTTTTTGTCGCGGCCCTGGTCGCTGGAATCTTTGCCGCCAAGGGCCTGATGGCCCTGACCCATGCCCGAGCCGCGCGCGTCCTGCGCCCTGAAACCTGAAACTTCGAGGATACCGATATGAACGCTTATCCGATCGACATCTCTGTCAAGCCCGAGGTTGAGGCTTTCTTCGACCCCGCGACAAACACCATCAGCTATGTGGTGAAGGACCCTTCGTCGAATGCCTGCGCCGTCATCGACTCGGTGATGGACATCGATTACGCGGCGGGGCGGATCACCTATGCCCACGCTGATGCCATTATCGATTACATTCGCAAGAACGAGCTGAAGCTCGAGTGGATCATCGAAACCCATGTCCACGCGGACCATCTGTCGGCCGCGCCCTACATCCAGCAGGCTTTGGGCGGCAAGATCGGGATCGGTGAGAAGATCATGGTCGTGCAGGAAACCTTCGGGAAAATCTTCAACGAAGGGACCGAATTCCAGCGCGATGGCAGCCAGTTTGATGCCCTGTTCAAGGATGGCGACACCTATAGCGTGGGCAACATGCAGGCTGTGGCCATCTACACGCCCGGCCACACACCAGCTTGCATGGTGCATGTGATGGGGGATGCCGCTTTTGTCGGCGACACGCTGTTCATGCCCGATGGCGGATCGGCGCGCGCCGACTTCCCCGGCGGCGATGCAGCAACGCTTTACGACAGCATTCAGAAGGTTCTGGCCCTGCCGGACGAGACGCGCCTGTTCATGTGCCATGACTACGGCCCGAACGGCCGCGACATCCAGTGGGAGACCACTGTGGCTGCCGAAAAGGAACACAACATCCATGTCGGCAAAGGCGCGACCAAAGAGCAGTTCGTGAAGTTCCGCACCGAGCGCGACGCAACACTTGCGATGCCGAAGCTCATCATCCCTTCGCTTCAGGTCAACATGCGCGCGGGTGAGGTTCCGACCGACAAGGACGGCCGCCCGATGCTGAAAGTGCCCCTCAACGGTCTGTGACAGCTGCGACCAGCCGCCGGACCAACCCCACAAGCTTCTGCCAGAGGATCAAGAAATGCAGAATGTCACCCATATCTCGGCCGATTTCGCGATCAGCCCCCAGATCACCACCGCGCAACTAGCGCAACTCAAGGCGGCAGGGTTCACCACTGTCATCTGCAATCGACCGGACCATGAAGAAGGTGGCCAACCGACATTTGCCGAAATCAAGGCGGCGGCCGAAGCAGCCGGTCTTGACGCCCACCACATCCCGATACGTCCGGGTCAGGCAACGGAGGCCGATGTCGCAGCCTTTGATACCGCTGTGACGACGGCCAAAGGCAAGGTTCTGGCCTATTGCCGGTCCGGCGCACGTGCGCAGAGCCTTTATGCTGCACGGCCTCGCTGAGGGCGTCGACTGATCCCCCGACGAATGTTCCGTCCCTGAACGCGTTCACGAAGAAAAAAGACCTGTCCCATGCCCACGAGCTCCTCCGCACGTTACCTTCCGATCCTGCAATGGGGCCGTAGTTATGACCGCCATGTCTTGACGAACGACCTGCTGGCAGCGGTGATCGTCACGATCATGCTGATCCCTCAGTCGTTGGCCTATGCGCTTCTGGCGGGGCTGCCGCCCGAGGCTGGGCTTTATGCCTCGATCGTGCCGATCCTGCTTTACACGGTGTTCGGCACATCCCGTGTCCTTGCTGTCGGACCGGTTGCCGTGGTGTCGTTGATGACAGCCGCCACGATCGGACAAGTGGCTGAGGCGGGGACCGCCGGTTATGCTGTAGCTGCCCTGACGCTTGCCTTCCTGTCTGGCGGGATGCTGCTGGTGATGGGTTTGCTTCGTCTGGGGTTCCTGGCGAATTTCCTATCGCACCCTGTTATCTCAGGCTTCATTTCGGCCTCGGGCATCCTGATTGCGGCCAGCCAGATCGGCCCGCTGACCGGACTGAAGGCAGACGGTCATGCACTCTTCCCGCAGCTTGCGTCACTCTTGGCGCAGTTGGGCAAAGTCAGTCTAGCGACCTTGGTCATCGGAGCCTTTAGCCTTGGTTTCCTGTTCTGGGTTCGTCGCGGTCTGAAGCCCCTCTTGCGCCGGATCGGCCTTTCGGCGCGCCCCGCCGACATGCTGGCGAAAGCCGGGCCCGTGGTCGCAATCGCAGCATCCACGTTTGCAGTCTGGTGGCTTGGTCTTGACAACTCGGGTGTGGCGGTCGTGGGTGCCGTCCCGCAAAGCCTACCTCCGTTCACGCTGCCATCCTTTGACTTGTCGCTGATACAAGCGCTTCTCCTCCCTGCAGCGCTGATTTCCCTGATCGGCTTCGTGGAGTCGGTTTCGGTGGGTCAGACCCTTGCTGCCAAGCGCCGCCAGCGGATCGATCCCGACCAGGAACTGGTCGCGCTCGGCGCGGCAAACATCGGCGCATCCCTGACAGGTGGCTTTCCCGTCACCGGCGGCTTTGCGCGATCGGTCGTGAATTACGACGCCGGTGCCGCAACGCCTGCAGCGGGTGCCTTCACCGCCATCGGCCTTGCCCTTGCCGCGCTGTTCCTGACGCCGCTCATTCACTTTCTGCCAAAAGCAACCCTGGCAGCCACCATCGTCGTTGCGGTGCTAAGCCTTGTGGACCTGTCGATCCTGAAGCGCAGTTGGGGGTATTCCAAAGCCGATTTTTCGGCCGTTGCAGCAACCATGGCCGTCACGCTGGTCGTCGGTGTCGAGGCGGGCGTATCCGCGGGGGTCCTTCTGTCGCTGGTCCTCCACCTGTACCGCACCTCACGGCCTCATGTGGCTGAAGTGGGGCTTGTTCCCGGGACCGAGCATTTCCGCAATATCCATCGGTTCAAAGTCGAAACGGACCCGACGGTCTTGACCCTCCGCATCGACGAAAGCCTCTATTTCGCCAATACGCGCTATCTCGAAGACGTCATCCTGAAACGCGTCACGGGTGACAGCGCGCTGCGGCATGTGATCCTGATGTGTTCGGCCGTGAACGAAATCGACCTGAGCGCACTGGAAACGCTGGAGTCCCTTGATCACCGCCTGCGCGATATGGGTGTGACGCTCCACTTTTCCGAAGTGAAGGGGCCGGTCATGGATCGATTGCACAAAACGGAGTTCCTGACCCATCTCGCCGGCAAGGTCTTCGTGTCGCAGTTTGAAGCTTTCTGCAGGTTAACTGGACGCTGCGCCGCGCACGACCTCAGCACGCATGTCCAAACTGCTAGCTAGGTCCCGGTAGGGTTGTTAATCCTGCCAGAGCTTACCAGGGTCACTAGCCGGATCATCATCGATTTTGGCTGGCTGCACTTCGGGGCAAAGAGGTCTACTTCTTTCGAGGAAGGGGACGGCCAAGGTCAATTGCGTCTAAATCCAGCAATCGAACGCAAGCGGATCAGCAACAGCAAACCCATCGGAACTTTTGGTTCTCCATCATGATGTAACGCTGACCTGCGGTAGCAGGGAATCCTGCCATCGTTCGCTTAGGGCCGTATCTGCCCGTAGGAGTATGCGGTGAGGTTGAGCGACCAAGAGCCGGTTAGACCCTAGCCGGTACTTTCCGTGTCCGTTTGGCACTCTCCGCGATTTCCCGAAACACCCGTGCCGCTTCTCCGAAGACCTCGGTGCCCGCAGGACCATCGGACGCAGTCAACCCCGACAGCTTCCCAACAGCAACATGCCTGCCATCCGCTCCGCTTCCTCGTGTGGTCGGTAACACCTTCCCTTTCCGCGCCCGATCAATCGGCCCGAAGTGCCGATCCTCGTAGTACCGGATGTGACGCGCCCGGATGGGATATTGCCCCTCGGGCAGGACCAGCACCTCATCCAGCGGAAACCGCAGTACCTCGTTTGCAGAAATCAGTGGCCGCTCCTCCGACCGCCTGCTGACATTCGCGCTGTCCTCCAGCGCACGCACCCGCGACTGACTCTCGGTCACGGCGGTGATTGTGGAGCGCCCCAAGGCATTCGACAGGACCTCGGCGGTACGATCATCCTGCGGCGTCATGTAGATCTGCACGCCTGCGCCACCCTGCAGTGAGCGCCGCCCGGTTTCGCCATAGATGTCATCGAGGCCGGGAATGGTCTGGGAAATGATGAAGAAACGGCCGCCGAAACTGCGGATGGTCTTGATGGAAGAGAGGACAAGCGGCTGGCGGCCGAGCTGGTCAAACTCGTCCATCAGGAACATGACCGCATGGGGTTCGTCCGGACCAGGCTCACGGCGCTGCAAAGAGGCGATGGCATCCGCGAAGAGAAGACGGACGAGCGGGGCGAGAGTTTTCAGGTGTTCCGGCTGGACGACGATGTAGAGGCTCTGGGGATCGCGGCGGAACGTCGAGAAGTCGAAGTCGCTGGCGGAAGTCACCCGGTCGACCGCCGGGTCGTTCCAAAGCTCGAGGCCGGATCCCTGGATGACGGACACATAAGCCCCGAGGGTCTTTTCCGGAACGTCGGCCATCTCGAGGAAGGTGCGGGAGACGATCGGGATGTTTGTGGTCTCGGCGATGGCCGTGTAGCTCTTCTTCTTGTCGCCACCCCCAGCCATGATTTCGCCGGCAAAACCCAAGGTTGGGCGGCGCTGTTCGATGGCGTAGAGGCAGGAGGCGATGAAGAGCCGCTTGCCTGCATTGAAGAAGCTCTGTGCGCTTTCGCCTTCCGGGATGAGGAAGAGATCGGCCATCGAGTTCAGCGCGGTGTACTGACGCTCGGCCGAGGGCAGGGCGGCGATCCGGGCGAGCGGGTTGAAGCGGTGAGAGCCCCGGTCCTCATCGAAGGGCGAGAAGTACCAGATACTGTTTTTCAGGCCGTGCTTGCGGTGGATGGAGGTCTTGGCGAAGTTCTCGCCCTTCACGTCGAGGATGATCGCCGAGCCTGAGAAGTGGAGGAGGTTCGGAATGACGAAACCGACGCCCTTCCCCCGGCCCGTGGGCGCGATCATCATCGCATGGGGGAAGCGGTCGGGTGGCGCCATCACGAAGGGCGCGTCGGATTTCGGGAGGCCGAGCTTGCCGAAGATGAACCCGTTCTGATCGAGGGTTCCGACCATGTGGTTGCGCTTCAACTCACGGCGCGACTGGAAATGTGCGTCGTCGTACTGGTTGAGGCGGCCGCGATGTACCCCCGCAAGACCGACCAGCGTCAAGGCGACGGTCACAGCACCCGTGATGATCAGCGCGCCCTGCAGGACCGAAGGCCGCGCAGCGAGGTCGGCCCAGGCGTAGCGAAGGAACCAGGGGCCCATCGGGCTAAGCGTATCGAGGCTCTCCCGGAAAGCAGTAATCACGTAGATCGTCGCCAGCATGCCGCCGATGTAGAGACCGGTCAGCAGGCCAAGGAGCAGCGCCAGCGGATACCGCCAGGCGGTGTCGAGATTCGAAAGCATGGGTCTGTCCTCAGAGTTCGTGCCCGGTGTCGCGTTCGACGGCGCGGTCGCGCTGACCCAGTTCGGCAGCGCGATGCTGCGCCCGTGCGAGGTCGGCCCAGGGTCCGACCTCGCTCGACTGACCGAGGTCGCCCTCGTTTTTCAACTCATGCGCGACGGCGGCCCGGAGTGCTGGATCTCTGACCTGCTCGTTGAGCGGGGCCAGATCTCCGGACCGGACGCGGTCGAGATCCTCGGGTTTCAGGGTGTCGTGCAGGCGGTCGACGATGGCTTCCAGCGCCGGCACCTCGGAGAGCTTCATATGGCGATCTGCGCTCAGCAACTGGTCGCGCGCGACGGCCTCGGTCAGTTCCGGCGCTAAATTGAAAGCAGCGACTTCTGCCCGAACTTCTTGGCCAAGCGCGCGCTCCGTTTCCATCCAGAACACCTTTTGCATTGTGTTCGGCTGCTCAGTGATCCAGCTCGCTCGCTGGCTCTCACTGCGCTCGGCCAAACTGAAGCGGGCGACCATTTCTTCGACGGACGTGCCGGCTATGCGAAGCTCATCTTCCCGGATCGAGAACAGCGCCGTCAGCCGTTCGCCGATCTCGTCGCGAACATGTGCAAGGGTCGCGCGTAGACCTTCATCGAGAGAAACACCCTCGGTCTGGCCCTGCTCCAGTCGCGCCAGTGATGCGAGAGTCGGGTTGAAGTAGGGATCCGTATTCCGGTCGGCGACCTGAGCATGCTCTGCCAGGAGGACACTGTCGGGCGCGAGTTTCAGCGAGACGCGCGCCTGCTCGGCAAAGCTCCGTTCAAGGTCAACCCGCTCGGCCGAGGGTTCCATGGCGCGGATCGCCTCCCAGGCCTCTGTGGCAGAAGCGATCATCTCGCTGCGCGCAGCCTCAACCCGCGCGGCGGGGTCGCCTTCGGCATGAAGCGAGTGATCGGGCATCAGGGGAACTCCTTGTCTGAGAGCGGCGGCAGAGGCGCCAAGCGCCCGGGCCAGCCGGGAAAGGTAGGAAGAGGCGTTCGCCTCAGTGCCAGTTGCGGCGGCAAGGCCGGCGAGATCGCCTAAGGCTTCGTACTCACGGGCAAAGCCCTTCATCGCGGCAAGCCGTCGGCTCCGCTCCCCATCGGACAGCGGCGGCGGGGCAGGGGGCGTGGACTTCCCACCCTCTTGCGATGCACGCAGCTCGGACTGGCGCGGCGGGTTCTCGATGATGCCGCGGGAAAGGCGCGACGAGGCGAGAATGTTCAGCCCATGCGCCTGGCTGATCTCGGCGTGAAGTTCGCGCATCACATCGAAGTTCAGCGCGGCATGACGGCAGATCGAAAGGAACCGACCATCCTCGATGCCATGCTTGTCGACCACGAAATGCGCATGCAGATGGTCAGTGTCCTTGTGAAGCGCCGCGACATAGCGCCAGACATCCCCATATTCACCGGACCCGAACACTGCCTGACCCCATTCCCGGGCGATGACCTCGGCGCGTTCGGTGTCCACCCCTCGGGGAAAACTCAATACGATATGATCCGCGTGTCCCCGACGCGGCGCGCCGGTCCAAGTCGAAGACCAGATGTCCGCCGTTCGTTCCGTTCGCGCGGGATCGAAGTCACGCTCATAGCCCGCCAAATTACACCAGGTGCTCTGCACCCCCTCTTCCCGAGCCACATAGTCGAGAAGGCGATTCAACTCCTGCGGCGTTCGGGCGCTGCCGCCCGCAATACGTTTGACAACCGACTGCCAGCCGCGCGGCCCGCTCGCGTTGCGCAGAAGTGCCCGGGTCTGGCGTTCCTTGCGCGTGCCGAGCCGAGACGACGCGCCGCCTCCTCCGCCGCGCCCACGACGCCGATCGTCGAGAACATGACCGAGAACCAGATCTTCGACGGAAGGCGAGCGGGTCATTTGGGCGCCACGGCAGAAGCGTCGGCGGCATGGGCAAATGCGGAGGCTTGATCACCAAGTCCCTGCTTGGCCCTCAGCGCCGACAGGAGGTGGACAACGTCTTCAACCAGATCATCGACCCGCGCGCCAACCTTGCGTACGAGGGCGGCATCGCGGGCATTCCAGGTCAGGCGTCCGACTGCCCCCAGACGGGCGATCTGGTTGAGGTTGTTGCCGACGGCTGACAATTCGCGCCTGGCTGCAGCGATGGCATCAAGCTCGTCTGCCTGGATGGCCAGACGATCGCTTGCCTGTCTGACCAGATGCCGGATTGCCTCGGAAACCGTCAGACCGCTTGCCTCGGCAACTGCCTGAAAGGCTGCATGCTCGTCTTCCGTGATGCGGATGTTCAGCTTGACCGAAAGCCGCCGCACCTCCTTCCGATCAAAGCTGCCCTTGATCCGAGACAGCGCCTGGCGGGAACGGCCCATCGACCTCGCCACGGCCGCGACGCTCTCGCCAGCGAGGAGCCGCGCCTTGACGGCGGCAGTCTCGGCAGAGGTCAGGCGTGAGCGTGGCATTGCATCATTACATGTGTTTTGAAGTCGTTGCGCATCATGTACCACACACCACCGTTCCTGCCAACCGTCCTCACCGGCCGGTTTCCGCTCCTCCGAAGAGGAGCCCGCGTGCGGAAACCGGACAGCCGGTGAGGACTCATTATGGCGTCAGGGGTCGGCGGCTGGCCCGCCGACTGCATCCCTGCGCCCCGGCCGTAAGGCCTCCGTTTGACGCGAGACCAAAGTGGTCGAGCGCCTTGTAACCTTTGGTTTTGCGAGGGTTTGCGTTCCCTAAAGGAGGAACTGCCAGGAAAGGCTCGACGATCCGAAGGAAAGGGTGCCCGGGAAGGGAAGGGGGGTCGGGGAATGGGTCGCTCGATGGTTCAAGGCCTGCCCATGGTAGACTATGGATTGCTTTGGGCGTGAAGCCACAGGCTGGCTCGGCGCATGGTCAACCCGTCACTGGGCAAACCGGCAAGCATGTCGACAGGCAAGCAGGCAGATTGTCCGGCGTGCAGGCGGTTGGCGGGTCAAGTTCGGGATCGTTCCCCGACGAAGGCCTGCTGTCGCCTTGCCTTCGGACCAGCCATGCGGACGAGTTCAAGGGCAGATGCGCAGCCTGTCGCCTATGCAAGCATGCAGACATGCAAACCGTCATACGGGCCGGAAGGCAGATAGCCACGACTACGGGCAGGCCTCAGAACCGCTCGGGCGCCGCGCCGCAGCATTACGGCTGTGGGAATCCTTAAGAAACATGAAGGCGCGCGGGTCGTGTTACAACTTCCAGCACATGCGATTTGACGTTTCTGCAACCTTGTGCCTAAACGGCGCACCGGATGCCGGTCGGATTAGTGACGCCTTTACAAAGGCTTCGCGCGGTCTTGACCTGCCTGCGGTGCATCGGCCTCCGCAGCGTCATGAAAGAGCGCCGGGCGTCGGTGCCAGGGGTAGTGAGTACCGTTTGTGGAGGCGTCATTTCATGCAAGTCATTACCATCGTGCAGACCAAGGGCGGCTCGGGCAAGACCACGACCGCCATGCTTCTCGCGTCTGCAGCACTGAACCTCGGACGTCGCGTCACCCTGATCGATGGCGACGTCAACGCCCAACTCGGCCGTTGGCGCGACAGTTTCGAACTGGCCGCCTGGGAGGGCACGCAAAAGCCCGAGTGGCCGGAGAGCCTGGCCATCCTTTCACCTCCCGAGAGCGTGGAGGGGCTACTGTCGCTCCTCGAAGCCGAGGAAGCGCGGGGTGTTGATCTCGTGGTGATCGATACGCGCCCGGGCACCCATACCGACACAGAGGATTTCTGCCTGATCTCCGATCTGGTGCTGATCCCAGCCCGACCCGTCTACGCCGAATGGGAAATGACCCATCGCGCCGTCCTCTGGATGGACGACCTCCGGGCTTCGATTGCCGAAGGTGAGCGGTTCCCGGCGGTGCGCGTCCTCGTCATGGATGCGGGGCCGAAGATCATCGACGCCGCAACCCGGGAAGGGGGAATGGCTCAACTGCCGAAACGCGACCAGGACGTGCTGCAGGAAATCCTGCGTCTCGACCATCTCGACGTGATCGTCCCGCATTCGCGGATCCTCGAACAGCTAGGCTACCACGGTCCGCTCGGACCGGCAGCCCGCGCCAACGCCAAGGCCCCCGGCGGACGCTTGCTGGCGGACGCCATCACCCGCCAGCTCGAAGTTGCGGAACTCGTCCTGACGGGGATCGACGAGGTGATCCCTGCATGAGCCGCTTCCGCCTTCCCGCACGTGTCGCCCCCTCCCCGGCGGCCGAAGAGCCGGGCTTGCAGAACTCCGCCGCGCGGCTGCGGTCTTCGCGCGAAGTTCAATCGCGCATTCTTGCCGAACGGCGAGCGCCGGAGGCGGGACTGCCAGCGGAGAACATCGAGGCCCAACTCCCTGACTTGCCAACTTCGCCCCTGGCGGAAGCGGGAATAGCCGGAAAGAGGGAAGGGGAGAGGGATCAACCGTATTCCTCCGCTTCGTCGCCCGACGGTCCTGCAACTGAGCTGGCGAAGCCCCGGAAAGAGAAGCTGGTGGTCCTGTTTCGACTTCCACTGGCGACCGAGAGGCGTCTGGAGCAGATCCCGGGCGCAGGTGAGGTGACCTCGGCCTACATGCTACGCGCCTTTGCCAAGGAAGCCCGCGCGGAACTGCGGCGGCTCTTGGCGGAAGAAGAGATCATGCCGCATGCAGATGAGGCGAGGCGCATCTTCGCCATGGCGGCAACAGACCTGGCGGTCGGCGAAGCGATGACCGTCTACGCCCAAGGCTCTGCGATCCGGGCTATGCATGCAGCCCTTGGTGATCCCTGGCAGATCGAGCCTCGTGCGACGATCGTTGGTGCCTTCCTCGCCGCCATAGCGTCGCGGCTCATCGAGGCGCGACGCGTCAGATAGACCCGGACCATGCAACAGAATTCGATGAACTGCCTGAGGTCACTCGCAGGCAAGCTCGGGCAGCGGCGCTGTCTCGAAGGTCAGGCTGTCAGCACTCGTGACCAGGGCGAACTCACCACCCGTCCGGAAGGTCGCAACCATCTTCGCCCATTCCGCAGCGTCAGCTGTCGCTTGGGCAGAGATGCCGTTCTTGACCGGAAGGCGTGCCTGTTCGCCCGACTTTGCGAGAACGACAACCATGTCTGGCCCGGCGTCTTTGTCGAAGCGGACCACGAGCGCGCCGTTGGGCGTCGGCCCGAAGACGCGATCCGGATCGCAGACAAGCCGCACCTCACCCGCCTCGCTGGTGAGCGCGTAGGTCGGCAGGCCACGCTCGACACCGACCGTCCAGTCGTCAAGCGCGTGGACGGGAACAGACATCGCCGCAAACGCGGAAATAGCCAGAACGGGGGACAGAACATGCATCGACAGAAACACCTTTCGTGGTTCGCGTGGCGACAGCAAAGCACCACTTCTGATGGCGTTAGATATGTTCTGACGGCCCGCATGTCCATGACTGCGGCGCGACAACGGTTCATCGGGGGCAGGAATGGATGACGTCGTCCAAAGCAGGACCAAGCCGTCGATCATCGATCGTCGGCTGTGGCGGATCGACTGCGGGAACCGGGAGCTTGTCGCAGAGCGCCATCGCACCGTGAGCGGTCGGTTCAGGACCGTGTGGCTGGTCTCGGAAGAAACCCTGCGCGGCGTTCTCTGGGTTGAGGTTGTCGATGAAACACCCGGAGATCCGTCGCCATGACCCATCAGCTTTCTGAATCGGACCGCCCAGATCGATTCAGAAAAGCAATTGGACTTGGCGAGCCGCAAAGCAGAGTCTGAGCGGGGGAGGACCGCCATGCCTCTGGCACATCTGCACCGCATCGACCCTGAGGCCAACATGTCGCGCTTCTACTGCATCGATGTTGCGGCGACGCTGTTTGGGGACGTATCCGTCTTGCGGACCTGGGGCCGGATCGGGACCCACGGCCGGACGAGCATCGAGACCTGTGCTTCCGTTGAAGAAGCGGAGAGGGCGGCATCCCACACACTCCGACAGAAGATGCGGCGGGGCTATCTGCCGGCCGGTCAGATGCTGCCGCCAGACCTTGCAGAGTGAGATCTGTTAGGCCCTGCGCTGAAGCCTGCCTTCAAGCTCGGCTCCGGCCTCGATGGCGATCCGCTCATGGATGACATCGGCCTGCACGACTGCACTCGGCGCGAGCTGAACGTTGCGCGCTGAGACCGTGCCGGAAACCGCCCCAAGCACGACGAGGTCGTGCGCGAAGATGGAACCTTCAACACGACCTGAAGCAGCCACGGTGATCTCTGGAGCCCGCAGTGAGCCAACTACGTTGCCTTGGACCTCGATCGGTCCACTGGAGGTGGCATCGCCTTCGACGACAAGGTCCTGCGCGAAAACGCTGCGGAGGGCGTTAGCGCCGGCCGGATCCGGCCAACGGTCGAGGTCGCCATTTGGGGTCTTCATCTTGGTGCCGCCTCAGATCAACTTCGTGCCGCACGACTGGACCAGAAGCGAAACGAAAGGACAACGCGCGGCGCTGTGATCGGCGAAGATGCGCGTTCGGGCCGAGGCCCTGAATTGAGTCGCATAATTTTGATTATGTAAAATAGTCCCGAGATAAACGGTTTTCAGCTGTTAAGGCTCACCGTTTTGTCCTTGTAGGCGCGCCACAAGCCGAGACGTTTGATGCGATACTCAACCAACTCGACCGACGCTCCAAAATGCTCTGCAATCTGGGCCGCACTTTCACCTGCTTCAACTGCCGTTCGAACGGCAGTTTCTGGAAGGAGTGTTGCCGCAGCGAGGTAAAAGGCATCATGTTCTTCAGAACTATCGTAGGTCCGGCCATATGCGTCGGCGATCTTGGCGATGCGGGTCAAACGATGCCCGAGCAGAATGTGCCAGCATTCTTCAAGGTACGTCACACGCTGGCGCTCCACCGTATGTTTATCGTTGCGAAGAATGGCCCACGTATCCTCGGACAGGTCCATCGGCACGCTCATCGCCGACCACTCTTGGGCACCCTCGCCCAAGAGAAACTCGGCGCATTCCCTGGTGAGCCCTTCAACGTCAGAGACTCGGAAGACGTCGACACCGGCGATGTTGATATCGAGCGATTCAATCCTCTCGTCCGGCTCAACTCCTAAGTCCTTTCGCAGTTGCTGGGCCATCTCCTCCATTTCAGGTTTCGAAAGAGCAATCGACGGCGCCAACTCAGCGTCAGAGGGCGGGCTACTCAAAAGTTCCGAAGCGTTTGTACGATGGCTGGCTTTGATGCAGCTAGCGGCATTGAGGAGACAATGGATCGTTTTCGCCCGTACGTTCTTTCCAGCACGAAAATGGACCAGCGCGACATTCTCAAAACTTAGGCCCGCTTCCCGAGCATCGTCACCCAACCACTCGATAATTCGAATCGACGAGTTATTGTCGGGTTCACCCTCACCGCGTTCGATCCGCGCCAGGGATGAAAAACTGACGCCGATGCGCTCTGCGAGCGCCCGGATGCTAAGCCCTTCTGTTTCCCGCTTTTTCTTGAGTGCAGCGACAAGCGCTGCTTTGTCTGTCTTCATGTTCTGGCCGTGCGTTTCGCACACCTTGACACGGCGCGCGATCCTCCCCTATCGTGCTTCTAACACAGGCTCGCACATCTGAGAAGTCGGCCCGTGGAAACAACCCGAAGGAGTCAACATGTCGAAGAGAATCCACGTCGTGCCTCACAGCCAGGGCTGGGCCACCAGACGCGAAGGGGCGGGTCGTGTAAGCTCGGTCCACACCACGCAGACCGCTGCAACCCAGCAGGCACGCAACATCGCGATCCGCGAACGCGGCGAGGTGATCATCCATCGCCCCAACGGGCAAATCCGGGATGCCAATTCCTACGGGAATGACCCGTATCCCCCCAAAGGCTAGGAGTAGGAGATGAATACCATGAAGGACACTAAGACGGTCACCATCGTCGTTGAAGGCACTCCTCATGAGTGGCCGAAGAACAGCGAGATCACCTACACCCAAGTTGTCGCGCTGGAGTTTCCCGATTTCGCGCAACACCCAGAGACGACCTACTCTATCAAGTATACCAAAGGGCACGGCAACAAACCGGAGGGTGTCTTGGTTGCTGGCGGCTCGGTGAAAGTCAAAGAGGGGATGATTTTCAATGTCTCGTCTACTGGCCAGTCATAACGACGATATCCGGCGCCTAATCGAGAAAGGGTTCGCGGTCAGCGAAGATAGCAACTATCTGGTTGTCCGCGATATTCCATACCTTGATGCAAATCTTGAACTTGCGACCGGTGCCTTCGTTGCAACGCTGGTCGCCGTCGATGAACTAAGAGTTCAGCAGGATGACCACCAGGTCTGGTTTGCTGGCGGGGTTCCTCACGGACTTGATGGCACACCGATCCCGAACCTCGGCGGTGGACCCTGCTCTCTCCACCTAAGCACCGCCGCCTCTGATGTTGTCGTGCAGCGCCGATTTTCGAACAAACCATTGGTAGCCCAACGGTTTGCTGACTTCTTCGAGAAGATTGAGAGTTACACCAATATCATCGCTGGTCCCGCGATGGAGCGCTACGGTGCGTCACCTTATACTTTTCGGGTTGCAGACGAAGTTGCAGAGGATCCAATCTTCAAGTTTCGGGACACGCTGACAAGCCGGGGGCAAATTGCCGACCTGACCACCTGTTTCGACGGCGAGATTGTTGCTGTGATCGGCCTCGGTGGAACGGGCAGCTACGTCTTGGATTTCATGGTGAAAACTCCCGTTGCAGAAGTTCGTGCGTTCGATGCTGATCGATTCCATGTTCATAACGCCTTTCGATCACCAGGACATCTGGACCCTTCGGAGTTCGACAAGACGAAGGCCGAAGTCTACCTGGCCCGATACGGCAACTTCCGCCATGGGCTCTCGGCCAAAGCCACTTACATTGACGGCTCGTCGGACGACGAACTTAGCGGTGTCACATTTGCTTTCGTTTGCGTCGATAACGGCGCGGCCCGTGCAGAGATATTCCGAACGCTAATGGAGCGGAAGATCCCGTTCATTGACGTGGGGATGGGGCTGAAGAGGAAGGACCAAGGTTTGGGCGGCATGGTCCGCGTCACATATTTTCCATCCGAACATAGCGAAGAGGTGATGCGCAAGTCCCACGCGCCGCTGCAAGATGATCCGGAAGACTTGTACCGTGCGAAGGTTCAGATCGGCGAACTGAACGCCTTGAACGCTGCTCTCGCCGTGACGCGCTACAAGCAGCTGCGCGGGTTCTATAAGGATGTGTCCGATTGGGAAAACCTCCTGTTTGACACGACTGACCTGAAGAGCGTCGGAGTAACGACCCGTGAAGACTGAACATTTTGCGCTGCAATCTGTGCATTACATGCCCAAAGTGCTGGAAGCAGGAATTCTTTACGTGTCCGAGGAGTTCCATACCGCCGCTCACCTTTGTGCATGTGGGTGCGGGCAAAAGATTCGAACGCCCCTTGGTCCGACTGAATGGACCGTTCGGGCAGACGTGCGAGGGCCAACCCTGCGTCCTTCTGTTGGAAACTGGCAACTGCCCTGCAGATCGCATTACTTGATCACGAACGGGAATGTTCAATGGTCCAATCAGTGGACCGAAAAACAAATCCATGCCGGGCGACAGAAGGAACATGCCAAGCGTACTGCATACTATGAAGCGCGAAAGCCAACGGCGTCATTGTGGCGTCTGCTGCTAGATTTTGTGCGCGATAGGCTAGGTCGATAGTGGAAGGGGGCTCACGCCCCCTTCTCGAACTTCACCACTGGGATGCCGAGCTTCTTGGCCTTGTCCGCGAGGTTTTCCTGGATGCCATTGCCCGGGAAGACGAGGACGCCGACGGGGAGCACATCCAGCATGGCATCGTTGCGCTTGAAGGGTGCGGCCTTGGCGTGCTTGGTCCAGTCGGGCTTGAAGGCGACTTGGGTGATACCCCGGGCTTCAGCCCATTTGGCGGCGATGAGTTCGGCGCCTTTTGCGCTGCCACCGTGGAGAAGGACCATGTCGGGATATTTGGTCCGGACCTGATCGAGCTTGCCCCAGATCAAGCGGTGATCGTTGAAGTCGGTCCCGCCAGTGAGGGCGACTTTGGGGCCTGCGGGCAGCATCACTTCGGTTTCCGCGCGGCGCTTGGCGGCCAGGAAGTCGCGGCTGTCGATCAGGGCGGCGGTCAGGTGCTGGTGGTTCACCTTTGAGCCGGTGCGCGGCCGCCAGGTCGAGCCCGTATGATGCCAGAACTCGGAGGCGGCGTGATCGCGCATCATGTCCATGCAGTTCCGCCGTTCGGTGAGGGTCAGGCCCTCGGCCGTCAGGCGCTCGAGTTCGGTCGATTTCACCTCAGAGCCGTCCTGTTCCCGCTGGAGGCGGCGCTGCGCCTGCTCGTTGTCGTCAAGCGACCGTTCGATCCGGGCGGTGGCACGGTGGAAGAGGTTGACCTGGCTCCAGAGTACTTCTTCGAGGTCGGGTTCCATGCGGGTGTCGGCCAGGCTCGCGACGAGGGCATCGAAGATGTCAGCGACGGCCCCCCGGAGGCGGTCTGCGTCGGGCATCGGGCGCGGATCGGGCTCGTCTTCGAAGGGGCGGTAGCCGTAGAGCTGAAGCTCTTCCAGCGCATGGGCGGTCTGGGATGCGGTGTGGGCGGGTTCGTAAGCGCCGTCGCGGGTTTGGAACGTCATCGTCTTCTTGCCTCCGGGCCTGGCTGGTCCGCGCGTCATCCCGCGCGGCCTTCATGGGCTGCGAAAGCCGTCACGGGGGAGGACCCTTCACCCCCGCCTTCGGGGGCCGGAACGCATGTGGAGGAGGACGGGGGGCGGCTGATTTGCTTCGCGATGCAAAGCGGGGGCTCGTCCCCCGCGGCGGAAATCATTTGACCCCCGTCCTTGAAGGGTCGTCCCCTTTGACGGCCGCCTGCCCATCTCTTGAAGGCCGCTCGGGGGACGGGTGGATGAGCTGTCCCGAGAAGAGGCAGGAGGTGACGTTTCAGACCTGCGATGGTCCATCCCCCCTGCCCCACTGTCCTGAAACGCCCCTTGCGCGGAGACGCTCAGATTTCCAGGCGCTGCTGATCCTTGGGACCGATCTGTCTTGCCAGATGCTGACGCAGCACCGCCGGCCCGTCTGCCCGAAGATCGTCATTGAAGTCCCCGAGCCGTGGCTCGAGCACCCACACTGCAATTCCGACCTCGGCGGCTCTGGCGGTCAACCTCTCCGCTGCGCGTTGCCCCGCCGGATCGCGGTCGATGGCGATGTAGAGGCGCCGCAACCCCTCGGGCAGCAGGACGGCTCCGAGGTGGCCCGATGAGAGAGCGGCCCAGACGGGAAGACCAGGGGCAGCTTCACGAACGGAGAGCATGGTCTCGATGCCCTCGCCGATGACGAGGATGTCATCACACT
The DNA here is from genome assembly GCF_009908265.2 of Paragemmobacter amnigenus. Lineage (GTDB taxonomy): Bacteria > Pseudomonadota > Alphaproteobacteria > Rhodobacterales > Rhodobacteraceae > Paragemmobacter > Paragemmobacter amnigenus. The sequence goes on from NZ_JAAATX020000009.1 coordinate 130,513, forward strand.
GGGTCAACCTGACGGCATTGCCGAGGAGGTGACCCATGGCACGCCGCTGCGTCTCGACAGCCGCTTTGCCCTGTCCGTCAGGCGCAAGCCAGGTGCGATGCACACCCTGCAAGGCCCCTTCCCCATCGGTGACCGCACCGATCAGCGCCGGTCGGGGAATGCTCTTGGTCTGGCCCTCATCCCGATGCCAGCACTTTGGGTGAAAGCGAAGGACGCTCGTCTTGCCGCCAAGGGTGATGCCCCGGGAGCGGAGATAGGTTTCCGCAAGCGTGCCTGCGACCGGCATCGAGGCCGCAAACAAGCGCGCCGCTGCTTCTGGCGTGCCCCCATGGGACTTTGATCTTCTCGGTGCGGGGCCTTCCGGGAGAACCGGCGCCGGACGACCGAGATGCGCACGCGCCTCGGCGAGAAGGTCGGGAAAGCGACTGATCCCCATCCGTTCGCGGATGATATCGAGGAGATCACCATGTTCGCCGGTGGCACCGTCAGTGAACTTGCCGGCTGCCCCTGGCCCGGATGAAGGGCCGGTCAGACGCACAAACAGCGACCGACCGGGATTGTTCTGCAGATCGCCCACGATCCAGTAGGACCCTTCCCGCCGCCCGGCGGGAAGGTAATGACGACAAACACTTTCGGCACGGGACGAAAGCTCACGCAAGAGGTCTTCTGTTTCCAATGACATGATCACACAATTCAACCATTGCGTGCATGTAGACCGGAGACCGCAAACCGCGCAAGCAGCCGCTCGAAGACCGCGACCCCGGAGGGATCGGTCGGGCAGAATAGCCTGAGCTTCCAGGCGATGATCTCTGAAAAGAAGCCATCCGCCTTTAGGCGATCCTTCTGGGCTTCGGTGAACCCCGAGAGTTCGATCCGGTTCACCCCCATGACGCGGGACCGGTGCAACTCCATCCCCTCGGCCAGTCGCACGACGGTCTTGCCCTCCAGAACGAGGGCATGGACCTCAGCGGCTGCAAGCTTCGGCGCATCGTCTGCCAGCGTGGTCGCGACCCATGCGGGCGAAACCCGGCGGCCGATGATGCGCTGGCCGTCATCGGTCTGCAGCCGGTAGACGCGGGTTTCATCCTGGGGAAGCTGCTTCCAGATCGGCAGCAAGAGACCCGCTACGATGTGGAGCGTGGCCTCGGAGAACTCGGGCACCTCGGCGAGTTCCGCGGTCCACGCGGAAGCGAAGGCTGCGCGGTCGGCCTCGAGCCAGTTTGTATCCTCCATGATCTTGGCCGGAACCGTGCTCGCCTCGGTCGGACGGACCAGCCTCAGACGCGACTCGATCGTGCCGTCGTCTAGCATCAAGCTGGTGGCGGGCACCTGCACCGCGGCACGGCCCGAGCGGCTGTTGACCAGCAGGCGTGCTTTTGGGTCGTCGAGCCAGTCGAGCGCATCCGCCAGCGAGGTCGGCGTGTTGCGCCGCTTCTCCGAGATGGTGAGGAGTTTGGTTTCCGCGCCGGAGCCGGGATGGGTGTAGATCACCCGCGCATCCGTGACGCGGAAGCTCTCGGCGCGCAGTGTCTCGAGCCCGAGGTCGTAGACCCCGGCTGCAATAGCCCCCTCGATACGCTGATCGAGCAAATCCTCGAAGGCAGAGAACAGCACGGCCTGCATGTCGATCGTCAGCGCGAGCAGGCGATTGAGAAAGGTCGTGATCGGCGGCAGGTCATCCTTCAGACCGTTGTCATCGGTCAGACTAAGCCCCGTCGCATCCTCGAAGTCCCCGAGCGAGCAGCCTGCCACGTCGCCGCGATAGATGCGGCGGTAGAGTTGGCGCAGGGCGTCGCGGGCATAGGGGGACTCGAGGTTATCCTCGGGGCGGAACAGTCCCTGCCCGCCCGTCTGGCGCTGGCCGCGCGTAATGGCCCCGAGCGTGTCGAGGCGGCGGGCGATGGTGGAGAGGAACCGCTTCTCCGCCTTTACATCGGTGGCGACGGGGCGGAACAGCGGCGGCTGTGCCTGATTGGTGCGGTTGGTGCGCCCCAGACCCTGGATGGCCGCATCGGCCTTCCAGCCGGGTTCCAGCAGGTAGTGGACCCGCAGGCGCTGGTTCTTCGCGCCAAGATCGGCGTGATAGCTGCGCCCCGTGCCACCGGCATCGGAGAAGATCAGGATGCGTTTCTGGTCATCCATGAAGGCGGCAGTTTCCGCGAGGTTGGCCGAGCCAGCCCGGCTTTCGACGACGAGGCGCGCGGCAGGGCCCTCGCCTTTCCTCACGATGCGGCGCGAGCGGCCCGTTACCTCGGCCACAAGATCGGTGCCGAAGCGCTGGACGATCTGGTCGAGCGCGCCCGGCACGGGTGGCAGCGAGGCGAGCCTCTCGATCAGCGCATCGCGCCTGCGGGCGGCCTCGCGGCATTCGACGGGCTGGCCGTCGCGCACCACGGGGCGCGACGATAGATTGCCCTCGCTGTCGGTGAAGGGCTCATAGAGCTGCACCGGGAAGGAATGGGCGAGGTAATCGAGAACATACTCCCTGGGAGTGATGTCGACGCGGATGTCGTTCCACTCCTCGGTCGGGATCTCTGACAGGCGGCGTTCCATCAGCGCCTCGCCAGTCGAGACGATCTGGATGACGGCCGCATGGCCTGCGGCGAGATCGGCCTCGATGCTTGCGATCAGGGTGGGGGTTTTCATCGACGTCAGCAGATGGCCGAAGAAGCGCTGCTTGGCGGACTCGAAGGCCGAGCGTGCGGCGGACTTGGCCTGGCGGTTTAGCGTGCCAGAATCTCCGGTGATGTTCGCCGCCTCCATCGCGGCGGCAAGGTTGTTGTGGATGATGGCGAAGGCCCCGGCATAGGCATCGTAGATGCCGCGCTGCTCGGGCGTCAGCGCATGTTCCAGCATTTCGTATTCGACGCCGTCGTAGGAAAGCGACCGGGCGGTGTAGAGGCCGAGCGACCGCAAATCGCGGGCGAGGACCTCCATCGCGGCGACGCCTCCGGCCTCAATGGCCTGCACAAACTCGGCACGGGTTGCGAAGGGGAAATCTTCGCCGCCCCAGAGCCCGAGACGCTGCGCATAGGCGAGGTTGTGGACGGTTGTTGCCCCTGTGGCCGAGACATAGACCACGCGGGCGTTTGGCAGCTTGTGTTGCAGGCGCAGGCCCGCCCTGCCCTGCTGCGAGGCTTCCGTATCGCCACGCTCGCCCTTGGACCCTGCGGCATTCGCCATGGCATGGCTTTCGTCAAACACGATCACCCCGTCGAAATCCGCACCCAGCCAATCGACGATCTGGTCGACCCGGGACTTCTTGGCTCCGCGTTCCTCCGAGCGCAGCGTCGCATAGGTGGTGAACAGAATGCCCTCGGAGAGCGGGATGTCGCGACCTTGCGCAAAGCGCGAGAGCGGCGTCACCAACAGCCGCTCCTGGCCGAGCGCCGACCAGTCGCGCTGCGCGTCCTCGAGGAGCTTGTCGCTCTTTGAAATCCAGAGCGCCTTGCGGCGGCCCCAGCACCAGTTGTCGAGCAGGATCCCAGCCGACTGGCGGCCCTTGCCCGCGCCGGTGCCATCGCCAAGGAAGAAGCCGCGGCGAAAGCGGACGACGTCCGCGGCATCGTCGGGCGCGGCCGAGACCATGTCGCCGGTCTCATCGACGCACCACGATCCCGCGAGATACGCGCCATGCGCTTCGCCCGCGTAGATCACGGTCTCGAGTTGCGCGTCGGATAGTAGGCCGTCGCGCAGGACGGCCACGGGGAGTTTCGGGTGGTGGGAAGGTTTTGGGGGGGCAACTGAGGCCATGGCCGCCGACTGCACCAGCTTGGTCGGATGCGGGGCCGCGCCGGGGATGTCGATCGCCTGCAGGCGGAAGGTCTCGTAGATCGCGTCCGACAGGCGCGCAGCGCCGAGATCGTCCGCGGCCTTGCGCAAGGTATAGGCCAGATCCTCCGTATCCGGCGTGGCGACATGCACGTCCACATTGGCCGCTGCCGTCGAACGCAAGGGTCGAGCGGCAGGGCCGGACGCACGGGGAGGAAGTCCCCGGAAAGGGGAAGCGGGCTGCGATTGAGCGCCCACGCCCGCATCCATCTCGAGGCGTGGCGGGACCTCTGCTACGATCCGGCCGAGGAGCTGCGGCGCATCGACGGACATCGGCCGGGCCAGATCCGCCGTTATGCCACCGCGCTCACCGCCCCGGCATTTGTCGAAGACCGAGATCCGGGTCTCAAAGCTGGTGCCGTGTTTGGCGAATGCGGCACCGGAGACGGCGCCGGTGAAGACAAGATGCGCCGTCTCGGTCAATCGGCCGAAGGTTTCCGCCCAGGCGGGCGCATCCGGCGCGAAACCGGCGCCAGTGATGGCCACCAGACGCCCGCCGGGCGCGAGGCGGGCAAGGGAAGAGCGCAGATGACGGGCTGTCGCCTCGGTCGTCCGGCCATCGACATGGGCCACGGCAGAGAAGGGCGGGTTCATCAGGATGACGCTCGGACGAACGCCCGCGTCCAGATGGTCGTCGATTTGCGCGGCGTCAAAACTGGTGACGGGTCGCTCCGGAAAGAGGAGGCGCAGGAGGTCGGCGCGGGTGTCGGCCAGCTCGTTCAGCGCGAGACTGCCGCCAGCGATCTCGGCGAGGATCGCGAGAAGCCCGGTCCCGGCGGAAGGCTCGAGGACGAGGTCACGCGGGGTGATCTGCGCAGCCGCCGAGGCCGCGAGCCCCATGGGCAGCGGAGTCGAGAATTGCTGGAACCGCTCCATCTCCTCGGAGCGCCGGGTATGCGTCGGCAAGAGGCCGGCCACCTTGGCGAGGATCGGCAGCAGCGCGGCAGGCGAGCCCGCCCGGGTCAGCAGCGCACGGCCGAATTTCCGCAGGAAGAGGACCAGCGCAGCCTCGCCCGCCTCATAGGCGAGCTTCCAATCCCAGGCGCCATCGGCATCGGGGCCGCCAAAGGCGCGCTCCATCTCTAGCCGCAGACGCAGCGCGTCGATCTGGACGCCTTGGGCGAGATCGGGCTGCAGCGCCTCGGCCACGGCGAGGGTCGCGGGCGCAGGATCGCGAGATGAAATGGAAACGGGAGGCGCAACTGGCGCGAGATAGGTCATCGGGAAACTCCGGAATGAAGGACAGGATCAGGCCCGGACACCCTCTCTTGGGCACCCTCAGGCCTGATCTTTCCCAGCCCCCCTCTCCCTCTCGAACCGACGCGTCCCAGAGGCTCAGCTTGATTTTGTTCCTGTTATGTTCTATATTGATAGCCAAGCCAGCAAGGGAGTTTCCCCATGGACAGCACCACATACGCCTTGCCCGCGACGCCCAAGCAGATCGCCTATGCGCGGTCGCTCGCCCTGCGCAACCAGACCCTCCTGCCCTGGGAGGTTCAGCAGGATCGCCGGTCGTTGAGTGCCTGGATCGATGCGCAGGCCCAGCTGAAGCCGGTATCCGACATGGATCGGCTGCCCACGTCCAAGCAGGTGGCCTTCGCGGAGAAACTCGCTCGGATCAAGCGCCGCGCCGTGCCCGAGGAATGTTTCCGCGACAAGGGGCTCATGTCGAAGTGGATCGACGGGAACAAGTGATCCCGACACCGGCTGGCTCCGGCCTTGCGGAGCTTCTGCCATACCGTGGCTTGGCAACCGAAACTCAATTGCCAACCTATAGGTTGGCAGGTGCGACCTTCAGGACTTCAACCTCGGTCAAACTCCTGTCCGAGCCGCGCCAGATCCGCGAGTGCTGCGTCCTTTTTCTGCAAGTCGTCCTCTTCAGCGATCAGCTTGCGAACCGTGCTGACGGACAGGAACATTTTGAGCGGGTTCGAAGGCAACGGCTCAAACCCGTAGCTCTCGTAAAGCGCCTTGCGGCGCGCAACGCGGTCTGGATCGCCGCAGTCGAGCACATCGAGCATGACGACGGCGACGCCAATGGCGTCGGCCGCAACGGCAATGCGCCGTAGGGCGTCGACCAAAAGATCGCCGCCAAACCCGGCACCGCTGAACTTCCGATCCCGCCCGATCATCGAGATATAGGCGGCAGGAATGTTGCCATGCGAAGGCCGGGTCCTCGCGAACTTCGCAGGCAGATCCGTGAACTGAACGGCGTGCGCATTCAGGGCATAGAAGCCGATAACCGTCCCGTCAGGGTCGACCATCACATAGAGGCGGACATTGTCCGCCTTGGCGAGCTTGTTCGCGGTCTTCTGGAAATAGTTGTCGACTTGCTCGACCCCGCAAGAAAAAGCCGCCCGATCATGCTTCGAAGGATCGAACGGCTCGATGGTGTAGGCGGCCGGTTGTGACGTGGCCATTTACTTCGACACAACCGTGTCGCTGTGTCGACGGAAGGCCGCGCGCAGGGCATCGGTCGGCGCAGCTGGTGCATCGAGCGCCGCGAAAAACGCCTCATGATCGACCGGCTGCAGCACGGTGCGTTCATGCGCCGCGATCGTTGCCAGCGCGGCCTGATAGGCGGCGTTCATCGTGAAGACGGAGTCGTCGACGCCGGACAGTGCCGCGGCCTGCTGGATTGCAGTCTTAATGCGCGGCTTCGTCCGGAAATTCATCCGGGCCTCGTTACGCTCATCGATTGCGCGCGTGGTATCGTGGAAACCGAGCATGGTCGCCTCCTGAAATGTCTTGTCGACATGTACGCCAGATCGACGTACGTTTCAAGCGTGCGGTCGGGAAAGTTCTTCGAAGGGTGCGCCTCACCCGAACCGCCGCCCGGCTTCCGTGAACGTGTACTCGTTGACAAAGATCCCCTCCTCGATGGCCTCGTCCGAGGTCAGGTGGTCGTATTCCGCCTCAAGCTGGCGGTAGAGCCAGCGGGCCAGATCGCGCAGCGCCTCGGTCACGATCTCCTCCGCGTCCTCGGTCGGCGGTTGCCACCTCGGGCTATCCCTCCTGACATCGACCGACATGGTGTACTCGTGGTAGTAGCGGCCACGATGGCTGACCTCGGCAGCGAGTTGATAGAAGTTCCGCCGCTGGATGGCCTGCAGCCGGTCGGCAATGCCGTGCAGCGTGGCATCAAGGGGCGCATAGTCCCGGATGCGCGCGGCGGCGCCCTTGGCGTGGGACCAGTAACCCTCGAAGCAGGCCCCGTCGCCCTGGCTCCAGAACCCGGAGAACCAGATACAGCGCTTGGCCCGCGTCCCGCCGCCCATCAGCCGCACGGGCGTGGTCTTCAGGCGGATACCGAGGACCTCGCAGACCCGCTCGAAATCCTCATAGACCGCGTCCCACCAATCGTCGTGGGGGCCGAGCTCGCGATACCAGCTGCGCGCCTTTTCCTTGGCGGCATCCGAGAGTTCGGGGAACTGGTAGACGGTGGTGCAGATGACCTCAGGCATGTGCGTCCTCCCCGTTCAGCGCGGCGGCCAGCCATTCCTGACTGCTCGTCCAGCCGATGGATTTGCGGGCGCCAAGATCGATGACATGCGCGCCGCCGCCCAAGGCGTCGAGGCGCGGCCGGGAGCAGGTCTGGGCATACTGGAACCCCCAGAGGCCGGTGAGGTCGAGCTCTTCGGCAAGGCGCAGCACGAAGCGGATGACGGCCTCGACATCGCCGTGGTCGTCGTCATGGATCCAGAGGGCGCTGCCATTGGGCGCGTCCTGGCGCACGAGGTCGAAGCCTGCGACCTCCGGGTCATCGGCGTCCTGATCTGCGGCGCGAAGTTCTTGGAACAGCGCGAGTGCTCGGGCCGCCTTTTCGGGGGTGCCGACGTCGAGCAGGCACGAGAAATGGGTGAAGTAATCCGCCATGGGGACCTCCTGAATGGGGAAGACCCGGCCAAATGGCCGGGAGCTATGTCGGGATGAGGGGGTGGTCGGGAGCGATCAGCTGGTCGGATCGTCGCCCGCCGCCTGTCGCGTGGCATGTACGCAGAGCATCTGCCGGTAGAAGCGCTTGCGCGCTGCCCGGAAGCCGCGAACGGCGCGCGTGTCGGGGTGGGGTGCCCGAACCGCTGCCCGCAGGACAGCGTAGGGCGAGGCCGTCGGGAGCAGGCCGAGGCCCTGATAGGCCGGATCGGTCATGTCAGGTGACCTCGACCACGGGCGAGGCGAGATGCGGATCGACCAGAGCCTCGATCCGTTCCGTCCGGCCCATCCAGGGCTCGGGACGGATCGCCTTCACCCAGTCAGCAAAACTCGGGATGAAGCCGAGGTCCTCCTTCACATGCTGCTCGCCGACCCATCGGATCGGGATGATGCGCCCGGTCGAAAGGGTGAGGGTCGGCCCGAAGATCGTCTCAGCCATTATATAGACAGAGTCGGTCAAAACCGACTTCGGGCGTATCGTGGCAGGCGATTTAGACTCAGTCGGAGATGCGCCATGGTGGATGCAAAGCTTGAAGGCGCCGGCCCTGATCCATCTTCGTTCGCTGCAACCATCGCCGCGTTCGTGACGTACCTGAATGGGTCGGGATGTTCTCCCAACACCGCGCGCGCTTATCAGCACGATCTTTCGCATCTTCTTTCCTTTCTTGATGAACAGGGGTGGGATTGGCGTGCGCTGACACCGGCGCGCGCGGTTGACTTGCTGATCCATCTGCGCAGCAAGCCGAGCCGTCGCCGCGGCACCGGGCCGTACCCGTCGTTGGCCGCGACCGATGGAGAACGATCTGCTCGGCTCAGCACGGCGACGATCAACCGGGTGCTTGCAGCGGTTTCTTCATTCTTCGAATGGGCGCGGTTCACTGATCGTTTTGCTGGCCCAAACCCGATCACCCGAATTCATGATCGCGCTGCCGCACATGTCGCTGAACGCCATCGACCGTTCCTGACTGGCGTCACCTCGCAGTCGGCCTTACGGAGCCCGGTGCGGTTGCGGCAGATCCATCGTTTGCCCCGCCCGATGGCGGATGAGCAGGTCGACGCGCTGATCGCGCAGCTGCGAACGCGCCGCGATCTGGCAATCATTCGCTTGATGCTCGACGGCGGTCTGCGACCAGGTGAGGTGCTTGGCTTGCACCTCGCCGACATCGCATATGGCAGGCGACGGGTGACCGTCAGGGTGCGTTTCGATCACCCGCGCGGCGTTCGGAGCAAGTCACGATCTGAGCGCGTCGTCGATTTGCATGAAACTGCAACGCTGCAGTCAGTCAGCGGATATGTCATGACCGAACGACCACAGGATACAGACAGTCCCTTCCTGTTTCTAGTCGGTGGCAGTGGCCCACGCAGGCATGAGCCACTTTCCTACGCCGCGCTGGCCAAGCTTTTTGCGAGGGCGTGCGATCGTGCGAACATACGTAAACCATGGGTGACCCCACATGCCCTGCGCCATACACATGCAACAAAGATGTGGGAGGCCGGGATGCGCGAGCTGACGCTTCAGCGAAGGCTTGGTCATGCATCGCCAGAAGCAACCCGCGTTTACACCCGGGTTTCCGATCCGATTGTTGTCGCCGAATATCGCCGTGCCCTCGGCCTTCCAGACGAGAAGGTGCAGGACCCTGCGGAAGGCGCAAAGTGATGCGGGGCCCAGTCTCCGCGGCAGCGATGCAGGCACGTTCGATCAATGCCCCATCTCTCTTTCGCAGCAGCCACTGTTCGGCCGATGAATACGACGCGTTTCTACAACGCTGCTATCCGACGAAGCAGTTCGTCCAACAACGCCGAAGTCAGCGCAAGCAATTCGTCGAGGCCTGGCCACACATTGAAGAATGGCTGGCCGCGCCGCTCGCAGTCCGTGTCGGTCGGATCAACGGGCAAACCAGAGCTACCCTTCAGGATCGACCCTCCTATTTCGCGCGCGCCTATCTCTACTATCTGGCGCTGAAAGGGCATCTACGATTGGATTATCCGTGGCTGCTCGCCGTCGGCGACCTTTGCGTTCACGACGTGGCACGGCTGTTGGATATCGATCTCGGTGTCGAGAGACTTGCGCGCGAGGCGACAGACCTAGGTCTCGTCTATGCGGGTGCTGATCGAGCAATGCGGTGGACGCTCGGGCGTCTCGCCCTTCACCAGGGACCCCAACTGGTCAGCGCTTTGCGTCAGAACGACATCAATGAGCTCCTCGTCGCCGTTCGGATGTTCGGCGATAGATCAGATCTTGGTGCCTACTGGACCTCGAGCGACCGGTATCGTCTGGTCTCCAAAGCTTGGATTACGATGATCGGCCAGCTGCGCTTGGCACTCTATCACCGCGGGCAAGTCGACGACCCGCCGCGAAAGATCATGCCATCGGCGGATTTGAAGGCGGCACAGCCTGAAATGGGCGCATTGATCGATGAATGGCTTGTACGCCGTGCACCAAGCTTGCGACCGGTCACCGTGTACCACCACGCGCTTACCGCCCGCCGATTTCTGCAGCATTTGGCCAAAACGGCACCAGAAGTGCGCACCTTTGGGCAGGTAAAGCATGAGCACATCGTCAGCTGGATGAACGCGATGAAGACCGAGTTGTCGCCAAAGACCGGGCGACCACTCACTGCGAATTCTCAGAGGGGACGCGTTGTCCGGCTGGCACAATTCTTCAAGGATGCCGAGGACTGGGCGTGGACTGAAGTGCCGCGATGGCCGCTCGTGGCAAAACGCGATCTGCCGCGCGTGCCCGACCGAATTCCCCGATACATCCCTCGTGCTGAGCTCGAACGGCTGATGGAGGAAATCCGGGCGCTTTCCGATCCGTTCCAGCGCGCAGCTATGCTCCTCGCTAGGTGGTCAGGTGCGCGCCGCAGCGAAATTCAGCGCCTATCTGTGGACTGCCTCGACCAATACGCCGATGGCACGGCGCGCCTTCGGCTGCCTGTCGGTAAGACCGCCCGTGAGCGCCAAATCCCACTGCATGATGAGGCCGCAGAGGCCCTTCGGGTTGTGCTGGGTCTCCGCGCTAAGGTCGCAGACCGAATGCTGCCCGACGAACGGACAGGCGATCTCGTCCGGTTCGTGTTCGTCTGGCGCGGAAAACTGATGAGCGGACGCCATCTGTTTGGTGCGCCATTGAAGCGGGTGTGTGCCGCCACGGGCTTGGTCGACGCCCGAGGCAGGCCAACCGTGACCATGCACCGATTCCGCCACACGCTCGGAACCGAACTCGCAGAACGCGGTGCAAAGCTTCACACCATCATGAGCGTCCTCGGCCACGAAAGCCCTCAGATGACTATGGTATATGCGCGGATCGGCGACGCAGAGGTGCTGCGCGACTACCAGTCCGTTCTGGAACCAGGCGCCATGATTGCGGGTGCAGGAGCGGAAGTGATCCGATCCGGAAATCTTGGCGAAAGCGCGGTCGACTGGCTTCGCAGCAACTTCTTCAAGACTGCGCTGGAACTGGGACATTGTCTGAGGTTGCCCTCGGAAGGTCCTTGCGAATGCGACCTTTACCTGAGCTGTTCTCGCTTTGTAACGACGCCGTGCTACGCGCCGCGGCTGCGCGAACGCCGTCGATTGGAACTGTCTCTCGCCGAAGACGCGCGCGCCCGCTCTTGGTCGCGCGAAGTCGAACGTCATTGCGCCGTCGCAAGAAGAGTCGAACAACTCTTGACCGACCTCGGCGAGGAATTGGAATGAAATACGCCCCCGGACACGGAACAGGCCGACCACCGCCAGCTTTTTGGGGAGCGCGGCGGTCGGCCTGTTCCTACCCAATACCCCTGCACCTTTACACTTGCCTGTCCATGTAACAGCCATGAATATTCCCTCGGCATGGTGGCGCAGCGCCCGATGCCGAAAGTCCGCATGCAGCATTTTGCTGGCGTCAAACCACGAATGCACTGCCATGAAGTCGTCGACCGTGCCGCCCCATTTTTTCACCGAGGAAAGCGCATGGTGATACGGATGTGCCATCGCCGCCCTCTCAGAATTCATGGGTGAAGAGTTCGGACGATGTGAACCGTTCGTTGAACTCGAGATGGATGCAGCGCGCGCTGGCGTCGAAACAGAACTCGCCATAGGCCCCGTCGTTGTTTTCCCAACCGCCGTGGGTATCGCTGAGGAAATCATAGGCGAACTGTTCGACGACATCCTCGAGCGAAAGCTGCCGCATCTCGACTTCGGGGCTGTCCCAGGTGATGGCGGCATAGGGAATTTCCACGGCAGGGAAATCGACGGCGGTCTCCCCGGACCATGCGGCAATGCTTTCGATCTGGCCGCTGTCGCCCTCGCCATCGAAGGTGACAGTGACATGGGAAATGCCGGCGGCCGTCAGGGCGTCAAACAGCCGATCTTTGTTGGCCGGACGCAGTTCGGCCTCGCGGACGGCTTGTTCGGCCTGCACCGCGAACACTGCGGCGAAGTCGATCGTGGACGGCGGCATCGGCGCCGGGAGGGTGGGTTCAACGTGGGTCATGGGGGTCTCCGAAGAAGGGGGAAGGGTCGGAGCCCGCCGGGCACTCTCTAGCCCCGGAGAAGCTCACAAAAGCCCCCCCCCTCCTCTGCCTCTCTGGGGTCATGCCGCGATCTGCAGGGCGCGTGCAGCAAAGGCGCGCCAGAGTGGATCGACGAGGCGGGCTTCCAAGAGATCGGCACGCTGCCGCAGGCGGGTTGCGAGATCGCTTTCTTGCCAGTCCGCCGCGCGGCTTGCCTGCGCCCGAAGCTGGCTCGCTTCCATAACCACAGCCCGGGCCTCGGTTGCGGTCATGACAGGAACGCACCAAGCGACAGCGCCGTTCGCTGCAGCGCCGGCAAGGACAAGACGCTCATCGCGGTCAAGGATCGCCACCATACGCGGCGCGTCCTCAGGCTCCAGTTCTTCGGCCATTTTTATCGCGCCCCGCATGGCCTTGGCCAGCGTCGCAAAATGGCTGATGAGCCAGGGATGGGCCTCTCCTGACATCGCAGCCGGCGTGTTGCGATTAGGCGTCGTCAGGGCAAAGGGCAGCGTAGGGTCAGCAGTGGCTTGCGCGATGTCTGGCACGACGCCAGCCGGAAACGGGGTCGATAGGGCCGGAAAGGGAAGGTCGAACATGGGAAATATCTCCGACGTTGCAGGAAGCCTCTCTCCCCGCCTCAAGCGTCAAAGACCAAAACCGCCGCCCTCTTCCTCGAAGGGGTGGCGGATAATCGAAGCTTACTTCAGCAATGTGAACCTTCCGGACGTTCGATGCAGGTCCTGGGTTTCCGCTGGCAGTCGCGCCAATACCGATGTTAAGGGCGAAAAAGCTGCCCAGGGCGGCGCGGCAGCTAAGAAGTGACAATGGCGAAAGCGGCCATTCGTCCTACTGAAGCGCAGAAGTCTTGCGCCAAACTCGGCCCGGATATCTAAGATGCAATCCGGCATCATCCCAGAAGTCATAGGGTGACCGCACCAGGCCCGGCATTGGCTTGTTTGGCGTATCATCTATAGCCAGCAGTCCAATCGGGGCGGTGGGGGCGGAGATTCCCGTCGCATGGGAAATCCTGTTCAGCATCGCCGCAACGGCTTTATCGTCGAATGGCCCGTCAATTCTCTCCGCGATCGGCGTGATGTCACCTCCGTCTGGCGCAATGCCGAACCAGACATAATAGCCGGAGTTATATCGCTTGATGACCTCGTGAAACTTCGTCAGACGCGGTGCGTCATTGCTTTTGGCTGCGATCTCGAACAACTCGGTTGCAACGAAGCCACGAATGAAATCCGATGCGGTGGCCCGATCGCATTCCGGCTGTTCCAAGATCCAGAAAGCAGCATCAAGACGCCCCCGATGATTGATTTCGTGAAAGTCGGTTGCAACGCCGTGCCACAAATACGGGTCCGGGTGCGGCAGGCTTTGCAGAAAGGCAATCCAGCCGTCTTTCAGCAGATGGCCCATCTTTGTGTTGCCCACTGCCGCTTTCCATTCGTCATGGGCTTGCCGGTCTGAGGCGCCCTTGCCACGAATGTCCTCAACCTTCTTGCGCAGTGCGAGAAAGGGGGCGGTGTCAGCGACATCGTTCAAGAGCGACTGGCGCCGCTCCTCCGGTCCGGTGTCCAAGGCGTAACTTTGCAAGAGATACAAGCTATGAAGTTCCGCATCTGTCTGCCTGCCGGCTTTGCGTTTTGCTGACCATTCCGCCGACAGGCGACTGATTTCCATTGCGACCACATATCGGTCGGTGCCCTTTGCATGCGGGTGCGACTTCACCATCATCATGTTATTGACTACCACCGCGGTCATCGCGGTGTGCTGCCTCTTGCCCAGGCCCGGGGTGCCGGGCTTCATCAACCCCATTCCGACTTTGGCCCGTTCACGACGGCGCACCACAAATAGAACAATCGTCACAGGTGCCAGGACCGCGAACGCGATACGCGCAATGCCACTTGCCGGAGTATCCGATGGGATCGCCAGAAGCCCGGACAGAGATAGTGCGATGAGGCCAATGCCAAAAAGAGGGTCAAGAAATCTGAGCATTTAGAACTCTACTCCGGATCCCGATCAAAAGGCATCGGTCTTGCGTGTTTCGCAATCATCGTATGTGATCGGAAATCCCGGCAGAAGTGTGGCCGCTTGGATGAAGCCACACCACAGCGCGCAACGATGTGGTGATGGTCTGTTCAGGGCCGATCACTTTGCAGCAAACGCAAGCGGACGGGCCTCGCTGCGAGACGTACGAGTGTCGCTGATGAGAAATGCTGCCAAGCGGCGTGGGCCGAGGCCTTCCGGCCGCTTTGGACCTAGGTGGGTTGCTGAGACCGTGAAGAGTCTTTCACCTGGCCCAGTTGAAAGAGCGTCTCCTTTGGGCTCTTCTCGACGAATTCGGTGGGGCGCCAGCGAGGCGCCCCACCATATGTCAGCCAACCCGGTCGAGGAGCTTCTTGGCGCGCCCTTCCATGTCTAGGCGGGCATCCTGCTGGGTCTTGTCGCGCGCAAGTCGCGTGATGCCCTGCACGAAGTCGAAGATGCTTTCGGGCGGGCGGCCCTCTTCCATCAGCACCTTCTCGATGATCTTGCCGGACTCGGTCTTCGAGAAGCCGCGCTTTCTCAGGAAGTCATCCCGGTCCTCGTCCGTCCGCGCCACGATCTGCTGGCGCGCGGCCTTGATGCCGTTCACGAAGCCCTGCGGCGAGGAATTGGCAAACCGTGTCAGCGCCGGAGCCGCCTCTTGGGCAAAGCGCGAGGCCGCGTATTTCGAGTGGCGGATGGTGATCTCCTGAAAATCCTCGACGCCCCAGAGGTTGCGGTTCTGGCACACGGCCCGCAGGTAGAAGCTCGCCATGCCGAGGGTCTTGGCACCGACCTCGGAGTTCCAGCAATAGAAGCCCCGGAAGTAGAGATCGGGGGAGCCGTCTGGCAGACGGCCCGCCTCGATCGGGTTGTGATCGTCGACCAGGAAAAGGAAGACATCGCGGTCCGAGGCATAGAGCGTGGTCGTGTCGCGGCTGATCTCGACATCGGGGTTGTAGACCCCGGTCGACCAGTCGAGCACGCCCGGCACCTTCCAGCGCGTGTCGCCCGTCCCATTGCCCGCGATGCGCTGCACGGCCTCGACCAGCTCATGGTCATGGATGCGGCCATAGTCGGGGCCGGTCACCGCACGCAGTTCAGTGCCGCCATCTTCGGTCTCGAAGGTCTTCACCTGCTCGGCCCGGTGGTTGGTCAGGCCGTATTGCAGGTTGATCCCCGCCAGCGGCGCAGGCAGCTGTCGCAGATAGGAGGCCGGAGCGCCGACGATGCTGGCAAGCTGGCCAAAGGCCCAATGCGTGGGCGTGACCGGCTCATGCGCTTTCGGCAGGACCAGGTGCAGCCGTTCGGGGTTGTCGCGCGATGCCTCGACGCGAATGTCCGCCGTCTGCACCACCCGGCTACGGCTACGCTCAGACCGACCCTTCACCGATGCCCAGAGATCGTCGAGCGACAAATACCTCTCATCATCGGGCCGGTTGAACCATTCTGACGACACCCGCCCGTTCCGCTCGCCCCGGCTGACATCCACTTTCCAGCCACCCGCCCGCGTCGTCTGCATCGGGTCCAAAACTTCCACAACACCCATCGGTAGTCTCCCGCGACAGGCGCCGGGAGCCACTCTCCCGAGCCTAAACCCGTCGCGAAAGCAACCAGCGCAGCTCTGACTCTCAATTGGCTTTGGCGGGAACTGGCTGGCGGCAGCGCCGCGTCACAGGCGCGGAAATCTGCATCTTCCAAGTAACACCCTCTCACGTTGACATACAAACTCGCAAGAGAACGGATCGTCAGGTGCTGTTCGACCGTTACCAAAACTGCAATGCTTCTTGAATCACAACAACTTATCCGCTCCGAAAGCACTCACGCAGAGCGGCCACGGCGCTGCGGAAGGCTCCTGCAACGGGATGCATTGTCTTCGCCTATTAGGCGCCTGATAGCATCAAGGTGGTCAGGGGGTACGTTCATTCGAGCTAGGGTCAGTGCCGACAACACGGCGTCGGCATGACAAGCGCCAAGTGCCCGCGAAATTCGTACATCCAGCAAAAGCTCTGCCGTAGATGCTACGCACAGATTAGGAAACCGGCTACTGCATATGCGGCTGGCCTTTTTCTCGTCAATTAGCGCTATGGCTCCCATCGCATGAGCCTGCGCAATCGTTGCTGCCTCTCCGTCATCAAGGGTTTCGGAAGCAGGACCCTCGATTAGCGAGCGGTAGACAGGCTCGGCATTTTCAGCCAAATCAACGATTGCAATAAGGCCCCGTCCTGCCAATGCGTCCACCACGGATGAATCCTGGTGTCCGTTTTTGGTACCCCTTTGCAGCTCGTCAAACGCGTTCTGGGTGACATGAATGGCGCAGACTGACGCCTTAACTATCGCCTCGAAATGCCCGGTTGCATTCAGGTTGATCAGGACACTAGCGTCAGCGACGATGATGTGTCTCGGACTAGTAGGAAATCTTGACAAGGTCATTTGCCTCTCTTTCCTCGTTGTCCGTGCCATCAAGAAGGGCGCGCAACTCGTACCGGTCCAGCCTGAGCAATCTTGCCAGCTGGCCTTCACTGTATATGTCCCGCTTCCATGCTTCACGCGCCAGCAACGATACCCTGAGTGGCACCTTGCGCCGTGCCTCGTTCCGGAATGCGGTCAGATCGGCCGTGTCTCCCAATACTGCACGCACCTGATCATCGGAAATTCCACCATTAGAGACAAACCAGTTCCACGTCCCTTTCTTAGCAAGTTCAAGCTCTTCAAGCCGCCTGGTCAGCGCCTCTCGTGAAACGCCAAAAGCATGGGCCAGGAGAATAATGTGGCGGCGGGTGAAATGGGATTGTCCTGCCGTAATCTCTAGGAATCTTTCCCGGACCGGCCTTGCGGGCATCAGAAAACACCTGGCGAAAGCGTCGGCGTAAATTTCCTCGCGCGATTGGCGGTGATCCCCTTCCGCCATTACGTCAGGCTGATGGCGCGCTGATATGAAATGCGCCAGCTCATGAAGAGCCGTCTGGATCAATCGTGATGGTGGGTGATTGGAGTTGAGCAAAATACTCGCGCCCGAAATCTCGTCGAAGGCAAATAGACCTGATATCGAACCGTGTAGCGGGCGAAGGAAAACCCTGATGCCAAGCTGCAACTCAAGCAGTGAAATGATGTCGAGGCACGGGCCCGAACCAAGGCCAAGCCAGGTGCGTAATTCCTGTGCATCCAGCTCAGCCTGCTGACGTATATTGCCAGGCAGAACGGGTCTTTCGGGTGGATAGTTTCGAGAGCGCGAGACGCCGAGTGCGTTCTCCAGTTCGACTTCGGCGCGCACGAGATCATTCAGGAGCCTAACTGCATCGAGCGCGGCCTCGTCGGCCGTCATGGTCAGCTTCCGAAACCGTGGTATCATGTCAACGTGAACGCTCTCCCGCCGGAGCAGTGCGTTTGCAGACGTGCCAAACAGCGCAGCAAGTTTCTGAAGCTCATCGGTGCGGACCCGCCGCTGCCCCTGCTCCAGGGCGACGATCGTCGTTCTGGCGGCGCTGATCGCTTGGGCCGCCGCCGCTTGAGTGATACGTGCGCCCTCCCGCGCAATCCTCAACCTTTCGCCAATTTCCCGGTCACCAAGTATTTCGCTGTTTTCACTCATCAGTTCCTCCGTGCCCACTGTCTTACGAGCGAGCGGTCGCCGAGCGAGTCCACATACGAATTCCATTCGTCTGCATGCTTCCCCAGCATTCTTGCAAGCCTGGTTTCCACTTCCCCGGGCGGCAGCCCGACCGCGCCCGACAGGATTCTCGCCTGACGCCGCAGGTGGGGTGTATTCTCCGGGAGCGCCAATTCCGCAAGGTGTTCCATGTGCAGGACGGCAGCGATCAGGTACTCTCTGAAAGCTCTGTTCAGTTTGCCGAAACGAGGATTAACTGCATCGGCAAGCGTGGCTGCACCGAGATCAAATGCAATATAGGTGTCTGGCGGTTCGGCCTGACCGGCGGCATGTACGCTCATGCGCCGAAGTAGGCATGCGGCACATGCCCCGCATTGCCGGAACTTTCCGTCAATGGAGCTCCATTGCGAGCCTTTCCAGCACGAGATCGTATTTTTCCAGTCAACTGACGCCGGTCCGAGTGAGATATAGCTCGCTAGAGTTTCTGCCTTCGTGTTCCACAGACGGGGGAACACGTATTCGATCCTTCTCCCTAGAAGGGCTTCCAGAAAGTCTGACATCCGCAGAAGGAAGGCGGGATGGTTCCGGTAGTCAGGATAGATTTGACCAACCGAAGCAAGCACGGGACCCAGAGCACCCTGACCGCTTTCCGGAACGATGCATTCACCAGCGCCGCAAATGTACGCCGCAAGGCCGCTGACCAGCGAGAACTTGAAGCCCCGGTTGCGTGCACTCGTCTCGGCACTGTGGATTCGTCGAGAAAAACGGTAGGGCAACGCGGTAAAGGGCTGTCCGCGCTGAGGGCGCCCTTTCTTCTTTGAGCCCAGCCTCACGAGGACAAGGCTGCTTTTGTAGGTTGCCCTAACTAGCCCGTTTACCGCCCGCGAATCCATGCCGTCGCTGTAAGCCAGCGTCGCCCGCACTCCGGGGTGAAGATCAAGTTGCTGTTGGCGGGGCAGCGTCTCGCGGGTGCGACGTTGCCGAAATGAAATGTGCCAGTCGTCTCCGGTCAGGAAATTGAGCGCGCTTACCAGCGTGGACCGAACGTCCGGTTTCTCCCAGCGGGCGAGATCATGCACTGGTATCGAAACCGCAAGATTGCGCGCCCAGGATTCCGATGAACGCTTCCGGAACCTGTCCGCAAACTCGATGCCGCCAGCCAGTACCATGGCGTCGAACACGAGCGGATCAAAGTCGGCAACCGCATAAGAGTTCAAAGCATCAATCGAGAACTTAAGCTCGTGGTCAAGTCTCAGGGGAACAGAGTCGGGAATGGAAGCGGTTTCGCCGGTGGCGAGCACCTCGATACGGGTTTGACTGGGGGAAGCGTTCCGCGCCATCACAAGGAAACCCCGTCATCAAGACCGTCCTGCTTGCGAATTCGGGCGTTTGACGGACTGCGGCTTGCGGTGTTGCAGATTTCACAGGCTATGGTTGCGGTATCGACTGCCTTTCGGGAACCGGAGAGGCGCTGGCGCATCGAAATTGCCGAACGGTCACCCTGCTTGCGCAGGTAGTGCTCCTCGATCTGCCTGGACGCGGCCCTGAGCTTAATGTCCACAGCTGCCTCGCAAGCTGCACTCATTGCCTCTGCGCCACTGCCACCATGCCGGATTTCATCGATGCTGCAATCTATCAGGGCGTTCCAGCTCGCATCGCCTGGACGGGCAATACGCAGGGCGTCAAGATCGCCTTCAACTGCATCATGGAACAGGCCAGCCTCATCACCGGCTCGCATGGCGTCCCGCAGCTTTTCGATTGGCAAACCGCCGAACTCCTTGCGAATGGCCACAAGCATGGCTTCGGAGACTTCTGCATCCGAGAAAGCGCGGTTTGCGGCGCGTTCGGCAAGGTCCTGCCATCGACGTGGCAGTGGCAAGCTTTTGTGGGGTCCGTCGCTCATGCTTCCTCCATGTCAGGAGGATGGCACAAGATATCTGACATTGTCAACATAATCTCACTGAAGGCTGACATTGACGCTTTTGCGCTATTGCCAGCCAACCATGGACAGCGCACCAACGGCGTCGATGGAATCTCGCTGCGTTGCTTTCGAATGGCTGCCTTCAGGCATGCCGTTTAGCAGCTAACCCTGTGCCAAACCGGCGGCAAAGGTCCAGTTAAGATCAGAGAAAGTACGAAGGCCACAGGATCGAGGGCTAACGGTGAGCCTGTCCGCACCAACATACTGCTGTGTCAGTCAGGGGTCGTATTTGATCGCCGCTAGAAAGTTGCGATCAAGTTCCGGCTCATCCCACTTCCCTACAACGGCCATCCATTTCTCCGTCTGTGCAAGAAAATCCGGATCATCGCAGCTGACGTGAAACGTGTAGAGCCGATTGACGATTTCGCGCATGAGCGCGCGCATCTGATCATCGTCGAAGCGTGATACCTCAGCCCAAGGGAACTTCCGGCCATCAGCATCAAGGACAAAGACATCAGAATAATCGCCCGTCCGAGTGACCGGAACCAGACCTGCATGCAGCGATTCCAACCCTGTATTGCGCACGCACATCATGGCCATAAGCTTGGCCAGACTGGCAGCAATGCGCTCTTTGTCCTCTTGCTTCATATGCGAAGGCTATCGCGCTGCCATGGTCAGGGCCAGAAAATTCAAAAAGGCCGTTTGGCGATTGGATCGGCGGCCGTTTTCCGTCCGAAGCTTTAGCCCGGCGGGTTTCCCCGCCGGGCCCTGGGGAGACCCCGTTCTTTTCAGAACGGGATCTCATCGTCGCGGTCGACAAACTCGGGGTTTTCATTCTCGGTCGCCTTCGGGCGGCTGAGGAAGTCGACCTTCTCAGCGATAATCTCGCAGCCGTAGCGGTCGGTGCCGGTTGCGTCGGTCCACTTGGTGTAGTGGATACGGCCGTGGACGAGGACCTTCATGCCTTTTTCGCAGTGCTCGGCGACCGTCTTGCCGAGACCGTTGAAGCAGGTGATGCGGTGCCATTCGGTGTCCATGACCCGGTAGCCGTTCTCGTTGCGCATCACGCGACCTTCCGAGAGGCGCGGCCGCGAGGTGGCGAGCGTGAAGTTGGTGATCTTGGTGCCGCTTTGGGTCGAGCGCACTTCGGGGTTCTGACCGATATTGCCGGCGAGGATGACGATGTTCTGCATGGTAAGCTCCTGTGTTTCCTGTCCCTGGGACCGTCCCTTCGACAAGACCCGAAAGAAGCCTGTCGGGAGAGGCGTGCACGGCTGGGCCATCAGACCAGACGGAAACCTCCAGAGGGCCGGGGTGGAGCGGGTAGCCCTGAAAGGGCAACACGGCCCGGACTGACGCGGGGTTGCGCGCCGGAGGCCGAACAGGCTTAGGGGATTGTCAGTCGAAGGGATGGCGCCTGGGATAGGAGCGACGTGGGGCTCTTGCAGAACTCGGCCTTCCTGGCCAAGGCAACGGGGTTGAAGCTCTTGCGAAAGAATTGACCATGCGGCTCAAGCTAACCTCATCCCCCTGCCCTATCGCGGTGACCTCCGTGTGAGTTGCGATGTTGCGATCTGACGGCTATCCCGTATGCATCATTCAGGACACGAGGGCCCAATGGCTGATTTCAATCTCGAGGCGATGTCGCTCAAGGAACTGCGGCAAATGCAGAAGGACCTCGCCAAGGCGATTTCCACTTACGAGGACCGGCACAAGGCAGATGCCCGTGCCAAGTTGGAGGTCATCGCCAAAGAGATGGGCTACTCCCTTGCCGACCTGATCGGAGTCGAAGTGAAAACCACCCGTGCGCCAGCCGTGGCGAAATACCGACACCCGGAGAACGCCGCTCTCACCTGGTCGGGCCGTGGCCGGAAACCGCAGTGGTTCGTGGAAGCGCTGGCCGCTGGCAAGTCCGCCGACGATCTGGCGGTCTGACGGACTTGGGTGAACCGCCCGGGCGAAGCATCGTCAAGTTAAGGAAACCGGTTTCTGCTGACATGACTGCCTGATCATGTTAGAAGAACGTGTTTTTCTTAACACGACGCAGGGAACATGTTAAAGCCGACCTATGCCATTCCCGCCCTGCCTCCAGAGGCCGAGATCGAAACCGTTCCGGTACTGAAGGCGCTCGCTCGAGCCAGCCGCGCGCTTGCAGACCTGAAGGGTCAGGCCAAGACCATTCCGAACCAAGGGATCCTGATCGACACGCTGGCTCTTCAGGAAGCCAAGGCTTCTTCGGAAGTCGAAAACATCGTCACGACCCAGGACGAACTGTTTCAGGCGGACGTTTTTCCTGACGATCCGCAGTCCCCTGCGGCAAAAGAAGTGGCTCTTTATCGCGACGCCTTGCGTCTTGGATACGCACGCTTGGGCGAAACCGGCGGCCTCATCCCAAATTCGGCCCTGATCGACATGTTCCGCTTGCTGAAGGGCCGTAGCGACGGGTTTCGTGCGACCCCGGGAACGGCCCTGAAGAACGAGCAAACAGGGGAGATCGTCTTCGTTCCCCCCCAGGATATGCACGAAATTGTCCGCCACATGACGGCGCTCGAACGGTTCATCAACGACGATGAACTCAGCGATCTCGATCCGCTCATCAAGATGGCTTTGATCCATCATCAGTTCGAAAGCATCCACCCGTTTCCGGATGGGAACGGACGGATCGGGCGCATCCTGAACGTACTTTATCTGACCAGAACGGGGTTGCTCGACATCCCAGTACTCTACCTGTCACGGTTTATCACCCGTAACAAAGCGGACTACTACAGGCACCTTCAGGCGGTGCGCGACACGGGCGATTGGGAATCCTGGGTCATCTACATGCTGGAGGCCGTTGCAGAGACTTCTGCCACAACCGTCGAGATCGTCACCGGCATCCGACAGCAAATGGCGGACGTTAAGCATCGGCTACGGGATGACTTGCCGAAGATGTATAGCCAGGAACTTCTGAACAACCTGTTTCGCCATCCCTACACCCGGATTGAATATCTGCAGAACGATCTGGATGTCAGTCGCCAAACGGCCGCGAAGTATCTCGACACGTTGGCCGAGCACGGCTTTGTCGAAAAGCACCGCTCTGGAAAGCACAACTACTTCATCAACGTCGCCCTGGTGAAACTCTTCCTCGACGTGTCGGGCGGACCGTAAGCTCGACACCGGGCGTTCGGCTCCTTAGGCGGACGTGCCGACCTCCGTGTCGGCTCAGATTTCCGGGCCACCGAGACGTCCGAAAGCCGAACGGCCCAGATCGGGGCTCCTGCCCCGATACCGAGCCCTCGGCAAAGACCGTGGGCATTATGCCCACGGGTCGACCTCAGCGACCACCTGAACCTCGTCACCGTCGATTTCATCGGCGGGGACGGCACCAAAGGTTCCATCCCCTGCCTGAAAGACGACGATCGAAACCATGAGCGTGGCGGCAAGGCTGGCGGCGAAGGCGTGTGCATCTTTGCGGGACATTTGTTTTGGCTCCTGCTGGGAGGCGAGGGACCATCCCCCGCGCTGACAGGAACCCGCAGGCCCAAAGACGGTCTGACATCACCGGGTGCGTTCGGGCTTGCCCCGAATCCGGCCGGCGGCACGGGCTCGCCCCGTAGTCCGACCCCTTGCGGGTTGATCTCGAAGACCGGCTTTGGGCCAAGGAAGGGACTGGCAAGCGGGGGATAGTGCTCTGACGACAGGTGCCGAATTGTCCCGCTGATGCTCACCCTGCCAGCCTTGCAGACATGCTCTTAGTTGACCGAGGCCTTATTGGGGATGGAGCTTTTGGTGCCCCGCGCCGATGCGCGGGACAGGGTGGTGCTGGATGAGAGGCCCGCGTGCGGCGGGCCCCCTTGGTCACTGAGAAGGCTCAGGCGGCAATACCCGCCTCCCCTGCCCTATCGCCTTCGGCGCCGACGACCTGCAGCCGTGCGTTGCGATAGCCCTCCTTGGCAATCCAAAGCTCTGCCGCTGTGGCGGACGCCGCCAGATGCAAAAGCTCGGTGCTGCCCCCGAAATCCAGAAGCACGCGGATCTGCCCCACCTTGGGCTCCTCGACCACCTCAAAGCTGAGCCGGCTGTCGGCCGAATGGCTGCGCATGATGGTGACGAGGATCACCCCGTCCGAGGAGAAGTTCCCCTCATGCAGCGTGAAGGACGCCGGAGCCGTCCAGGTTGGATAAGGCCGCGGCGGTTCCTTCTTCACCAGACGGCCAACACCGTTGGACCTTTCCCAGGCCGCCAACTTTTTGGTGAAGCGCGCGGGCGGTTTGGGACTGCCATCAGTGTAGCGAATGAGCGCGCCCAAGGGCGCTGTGTCGATTATGGTGTTTGCGGACATGATTCCTCATCCTGAATGCGAGCATTCGCAATCATCATATTGATATTGTTGTATTTTGCTGTGATTAAGGGCGGGTTTCCCCGCCCTCGGGGGCTCAGATCACTCCGCAGCCATCATTGCTGTGCTTTCCACGGGCAAATCGGCCATCAGGAACGCGGGCAAGTCGGTTTCCTCGACGATGCCAGCTGCGCCCAAGACTTCTTCGCTCAAAGCCCCCTGCCCTTCTGCAGCGGCATCGCCGTCCAGAGCGGCAAGATCACTGCGCCGCAAAACCTCCGGCAACCAACCGCTGCCCTTGAGCAAGCGCTCGGCTTCCGTCGCCATCTCACCCTTCTTCAGATGATCGAGCAGCTGGGCGGTGCCTTCTCCCTTCGCCTCACGCACGGCTTCAAGGATACGCGCCTTGGGCACCCGGTTCAGGAAGTTGTCCGCAGTCGGCTCCCAACCAGCAGCGACCATGTCGAGATCGACGGCTTCAGCCACGATCTCGGACTGCGCCATACGGCGGGTCAGCCCGCTTGCCGAGATGCCCGCGCCATAAGGGTTCACCTTCTCATGGAGCGCGTTGATCCCGAAGCTAATGCAGTGCGCGAGCAGAGCCAATCGGCTGGCCTGATCGAGGGCCGAGAGATAGTCCCAAAGCACGGCATCGTCGCCAAGCGGCAGATCGGCCTCCCAGGCAGCATGACGATCGTCCACGGCCTTGGCCACCGGACTGTCCTTAAGATCGGGGGCCTGAGCCGACATGTAGACGGGGCGCACGGAGGCTTCCAAGCAACTGCCCGAAGCGCCGGAACTGCGGAAGGTGTCATTGACCAGCTTCATCAGCAAAAGCGTCAGGGCGACGTCGGGCGAACGCCCAATCGCCTCGCGCAACGCAAGGGTGCGATGCGCGGTCAACTCCATGACCAGACGCTCCGGCAAAGGCTTCAATGCGCCATCATCTTCGTCGTCTGGAAGACCGGCACTGAACGGCTGGCCCCCGGAAGTGATGACGGTGGCCGCAGACGGACCAGCGGACAGCTGATGGGCCGAGACGTCAGCATCAGCCCCCTGCCCTTCCGCACCCAGCTCGTCGCCGAAGTTGGCCACGGTCTCTTCCCGAGGCTCATCTTCCGGCCGCACATAGCCGCGATAAACAGCGAGCCCGCCGTCCCGGTCCAACGTCACGAACACGCCGGCGCGACCAATCTCGGCTGCATCAAAGATCAGCGGACGCTGCTCAAAGGCTTCCATCGCAGTTTCCAGCTCGCCGAGCCGAGTGTCGATCTCTTCGGTGTATTCGTCCTGACCAGAATATTCCTCTTCCAGTGCGCGATACTCCGTGAGCAGCTTGGCGTGCTCCGCGATTTCATCAGCACTCAGCGGTGAGGGATCGCCAATCAGACGCCGCAGACCGTGGCTGTAGCCATAGGGCAGGTCGGTTGAAACCTCGATCCACTTCCAACCCTCATTGGCGATTGCCTGCGCCTCGGCTTGCAGCTTGTCCGCGACCAAACGGTCAAGCAGGGCAGGGTCCTCCAACCAACCGCCTTCATCGCCCTGGAAGAGATCGCGCAGGATAACGCCGCCTGCCGCCTCATATACATCAACACCAACGAACACCGCGCGCCGATCCGAGGCCCGCACAGAGGTCTCAGTCAACATGCGCCGGATCGAGTAGGGCTCCTTGTTCCAAGAATTCTTCACCGCTTCCCAAACCTGCACCTGACGCACGTGATCGGGGTTCACCGTGAAGGCCATGAGCTGTTCCAGCGTCATGCCATCCTCGGCATAGACGTCCAGAAGGGCAGGGGCAACGGACGCAAGTTTCAACCGCTGCTTCACGATCTGCGGTGTGACAAAGAAGGCCGCCGCAATGGCTTCCTCACCCTGGCCCTTCTCCCGCAAGGCAACGAAGGCGCGGAACTGATCGAGTGGGTGAAGGGCGACGCGCTGCATGTTCTCAGCCAAGGAGTCGTCCTCGGCCAGAATATCTGATGTCACATCACGCAACACACAAGGCACAGGCGCTGTCTTTGCCAATCGCCTCTGCTTTACCAGCAACGACAGCGCCTGAAAGCGGCGTCCACCGGCCGGGATCTCGAACTTGCCGGTCTCGACGCCATCTGCGCTCAACAAAGGCCGCACGCTAAGGCCTTGCAACAACCCACGGCGGGCGATGTCCTCGGCCAACTCTTCAACCGACACACCGGCCTTGATGCGCCGGACATTGGACTGGCTTAGCACCAGCTTATCAAAGGGGATGTCCCGCGAGGACGACAGGGTGATCTTCTGGGCAGCTTGGGCCATCAGGTCTTCTCCACGACGGGCGCCGGGAGCCACTCTCCCGATCTCACTTCCCGTCACCCTCAAACCAACCATTCTCTCACTTTCCTACTGGACATAGGTGGCAATGACAGCGCGCCAGACCGGCAGAGCGGCGCGTTTTAGGTTGGCAATCTATGTACCAACGCGAAGTTGGCCATGGCCAACTCTTGTCTTGGTGCAACCGGCTAGGATCCTCGAAAGGTAGCTATCAGGGTTTTTGACTTGGCCGATCTTGCAGGCCATTTGATCTGCCACCTGAATCGCCTCTGCCAGGCCAAGCAAAGACACCGCCCTACCCAGCAGAGCGCTGTCTATTCTCAGCATCTTACCAAATTCAAATAGCAGCTGTAGGAGGCCGTGTTCTGTGGTGGGGTGGTCTGGATAAAAGGCCGGGATTTCGGTCAAGCAAGCCCACAGCTCTGTCATCGAGCGCGGTAAGGCTTTTTTTGTATATGATTTTTGAGTCTCTTTGTGCCGGACATTTTGTCCGTCTGAGGCGGTCGTTTTGTTCGAGTTAGAAGACGGTGCTTGTTCTTGGCGTTGTTCGTGTTCCGGATCGTTGGCCGTGGCCAACTCTTCAAAATGCGGTACGCTTGGAGCGACTACCTTACTCTGCAGGATGCATTTAAGTCTGCTGATGACGCTGCTTGCTTGAAGTACAGTTACTCCGGTTCGACGCATAAAGTTGCGGGCAGCTTCGACGAACTCTAAGGCCTCGCCTTGCAGGCAAAGGGAGAGGCATTCACCGCGCAGTTTTTGGATGTAGGCTTTCATGCCTCGAAGTTCGTCGGCTTCCTGACGATGTTTCTGAGACAGTGCAAGGATTTCGCCAGACCGTACGAGCAGGGGCGACAGGTCGATGCCAAACGCGCCGATGACTTTACCGTTGCGCATAATTGGGAATCGTTTGCCGTTGGAGCTGTCACGCCGTTGGATCAGATTTGCAGTTTCAAGTTTCTCAAGGTGCCGCCGAAGTTGTCTGTCCGTTATGCCTTTCGCGCGAAAACATAAAGTGTCGTTGCAAGCGAACACGGTCAGCAGGGTGAGTGGCGTGATTGGGCTGTCATTCCCGGTTTTCGGGTCGTTGCAGGGAAGGCAGCTCAAGAGTGCGTCAAGCACAACGACTGAAGACGGTCGCAAGCCGAGTGCGCGACTTGTGGTGTTGACGGCCGCCATGAGCGCGCGCCGCGTTACAGGTGCGAAGTTTGGCTGCTGTTCGATCGTGCCAATACCGGCGAAAGAATCGAAGATTGAAGGCGCACAACTCAGCTGTGCCTCGACCTCGATGGTCGTGACTGCTTCTTGTTCCATCTGTTTTCAGACAGCAAAAGGATACCGGTCACCGAAATCGGTGTTGCAGTGATTCGATTTTTTGGGTACCAATAGATTGCGAGTAAATCGGGACCCTCTGGAGTGCTTCACCGCCTTCGGGGGGTTTCTTTTTGCGCTACGTCTGCCTCCTTTTTGATTGTTTCTTGTCTGTTTGATCAGGGTTGACCATGGCCAACCCTATAAAGATCAATCACTTAACCGTTTCGGCTTCATGATTTTTCTTTCCACTCCTTGTAGAGGCGCTCAAGCTGTGCCTCCACGAAGTTGATGAACCCGCGCTCCTTTTTGTCGGAAACCTCGATCAAAAGACGCTGGCCTTTGGACCTGAAAGCCACCGAAGTTGCGGGCATCTTGTTGAGCGGGGCAGGAGAGGGGCCCTTAGCGGCAGACTCCGCTGCGTTCTGCTCTGCATCCGCGACCTTCTGCAGCGCATCGATGACAGCGCTGAGCTTCTCGGCCGCAGTGCCTTCTTCAGGAACAAGCAAGAGGACAGAACTGTCGGAAGGTGCGTGTTCCGTTTTGACCAGACGACGCAGTTCCAGCCATGGGCGACGGCCTGCTTCATGCGCGGCGCCAATTTTGTAGATCACTGCGTCGGGCACGTCTCGGGCAACGCCAATCAGCTTGCTTAGCGTTCCCTTGTCGACAGCTAGCACATCGCCGATCTCGGCCCGGGTGAAGCCCTGGTCCTCCAGCTTGGTGGCAAAAATGGCTTGTTCGATGAAGCTGCGCTCTAGGCGCGCAGAGTTTTCCAGGGCCTGCGAGACAAGAGCCTCGCGGTGGTCCATTTCCTTGACATAAGCCTTGACCTTGATCCCAAGCACTCGGCACGCGGCAATTCTGCGGCGTCCGTAAACCACCTCATAGCGAGGGCCAGGGCCGCGGCGATAGCGGAGCAGAGCAGGGAGCTGTTGTCCTGATGTCCTGATGGACTCGATCAGATCATCGAGCCCTTCTGATACGTCAAAACGATCCGCGATTTCAGAATCGCCGATCTCATTGACATCCACGTCCTGGGCCGCCTGTGCCGAGACCTGAGAAAGGACGTCTGACATGCTCTTCAGGGAACGAGGCGAGCTTTCGTCCACCTTCGACCCGGCCTCGGCAGCAATCAAAGGCTTTGAGCCCATTTGTGCTAGGCTCTTGGCAAGAAGATCACGCTTCATTTGTGCCCCCTCGACCCCATGCTGACTGGATCATCTTCTCAATGTCATTTGAAAAGCTCATCACCGACTCTAGGGCTCGCTCATAAGTCTTTCGGTTCTTGGTCGTAGCGAGGTCCACTTCGAAGATTGTCTTCTGCGAAAGGCCGGCCTCGCTAACCGCCGAAGACTTCACGAAGGGCGTCTTGATCACACTCTCGCCTAGCAATTGCCTGAGCCATTCAGACAAGTCCTGCTGCGTGCTGATAGCGGTGTCGAAGCGCGTCAGGAGGTAGGCGAAATTGTCATACGCGCCGATGCCACCGTTCGAGTACAGGACTTCCAACACGCCCGACGCCATCGTCAGGAACTGGCTGGCCGAGGCCAGGTCGACACGCTCAGGGATGATGGTCATGAGAAGCGACGTCGATGCACAGACCGCTGCCATCGTCAGATAGCCAAGCTGAGGCGGGCAGTCGATTAAAACGATGTCATAATCGTCTTCAACCTGTCGTAGCGAGTCGCGGATCCGATTGAAGAAGACGGGTTGTTCGCCACGGCTCAGCGCGGTTGGAGTTTCGGTTTCGAATTCCGAGAGCATGATCCCACCGGGCACTAGATCCAGGTTCGGGAAGTAGGTCTTGCGCAAAACGTCCACGATTGGCACCCGGGACGTTTCGCCATCGTTGTAGCGAATTGCATCATACAGCGTGCCGCCGTGGCGGAAGTCGATCTCTGGCTGGTATCCAAAGAAGGTCGTCAGTGAGGCCTGAGGGTCTGCATCCACCAAACACACACGGTATCCACGCAGGGCGAGCCGCATCCCGAGAGTCACGGTGGTCGTAGTTTTGCTGGATCCGCCCTTGAAGTTGACGGTTGACCAGATTTGAAGCTTGTCACCTTGTCGCCGACCGGGAAGGAACTGAAACGGATCCTTTGCATTCTGAGCCAGAATGTTGCGGATCTGGAGGATGTTCTCGGCGGAATAAAGGCGCTTGTTACCCGGTCCCTGTTCGACTTCTGGAATTCTGCCGTCGAAATGCGCCTTGCGCAGATAGCCGTCGCTCACCCGCAACAACTCTCCGACCTCTGCGCTTGTGAAGGCGCGGAGTGTCTTTTCTTCCTTCGGTGCCAGAAAAAGCTTCGACATATGTTCAAGGGCTTCAGAAAGCCGCTCTGCGTCTGCCTTAAGCTTGTCATGCAACACTTGGTGCATCATCATTCGCCTGTCTCGAGACATCTCTTAAGCGTTACCCGTGATCTACAGTCGATCGGTGCCAGCAGGAACGCAGTGGACGTCGTTTTCTTAGTTTTCGCGTTACAGATATGACGCCCGTCGGGAAGAAACTCAAGGCAAATCTTGCGCAGCTATCTTGTGCTTTCTGCCGACCATGGCACCATATGATGCGAAAAGGCTAAAGTAACCTGTTAAAGGTTGAGTGTAGGATATTGTAAAGATTACAGAAAATGTTGCGAGACTTATCCACAGGACCCGACGCCCTTGAACCCACGCGTGATGCTTGGAAAATCTCTGACCAGGCTCAGTAACGCTGTAGCAGACCTGACCACGGCAATCGTGTTCGCGTGAGCATCGCAAACGATTCTTCGTCTGAGCCCGTCGGTAGAATGCCTTTTGGCCTCATGGGCACCGAAAAGCGTTACCTACTACAACAGTCCCAACTTCTTCGCCCGCTCCAAGATCATCTTGACCGATGACGGCTCCCACTTGCTGCGGCCCCTAGGTGTCCGTTCGCGCATGGTCTCTAGCCGGTCGCAGATGCCTTGAAGAGTCATCTTGGGATCTGCGCCTTTGATGCCCGCGACGATGGCGGGCAGGCGGTCATCCTTGTCGGATGCGGTGGCGCGGGAAAGGATGGTGTCCGGCAGAAGGCCTTCGCGGACGAAGGTTTTGGTAGCACGGATCAGGCGGGGCAGGGACCAAGGCTGCGCCTCGCTTGGCAGACCTGAATTGACGATGCGCAGCACGTCTTCCCAAGGCAGGCCCGGTCTCAGACGGCGGACCTCGGGCACCCATTGGTCGGCATTGGCGTTCAGTTTCTGGAAATGGCTTTCCACTCGCGCGGCCCTTGCCTTGCGGATTGCCACGGGATCGCCCGCCTTTAGCCCCGGATTGCCACCAATCCGCCCTTCTGCCTTTGCAGATCGCAGCCCGGCCTTGGTGCGCTCGCGTATCAAGGCCCGTTCAAACTCCGCGGCTGCGCCCAGAACCTGCAGGGTAAACTTGCCCTGCGGCGACGCAGTGTCGATCGGATCTTGCAGCGACCGGAAATGGGCACCTTTCGCCTCCAGCCGCTCGATGATTTCCAAGAGGTGAGAAAGTGAACGGGCAAGGCGGTCGATCCGAACCACGACGAGCGTATCGCCGATGCGCAGCTGATCCAGCACGCGCGCCAGAACTGGCCGCGTGCGACTGCCGCCAGATGCTTGTTCCTCCACGATTTCCACGCAGCCTGCGGAGCGCAGCTCCTGAACTTGGGGCAGGGCGGTTTGATCTTCGGTGGAAATACGCGCGTATCCGATGAGTGGCACGGGGCAGGGGGTCTTTTTGCAATTACGGATGTCAGGAGTAAACGACCGATTGGCGAAGACAGTGGCTGCGGATGAGTTTTCTCATCCGAACTTAACCATCTGAATCTTGCGACATAGGTGCGCCTTGACATGTTCAACCCAAGGCGCCATTTATCTAGCCAGATAGCTAGCTAGGTGATATGCCATGTGGACTGTTCAGGATGCAAAAAACAAGTTTAGCGCAGTCGTCGACGCGGCGTTGGCGGGAACGCCGCAAGCGGTCACGCGACGTGGCAAGCCTGCAGTGGTCATCCTGTCTGCGGATGAGTATCGCAGGCTGGTTGAAGGTGCCGTAAGGGCGCGAGAGAGCTTTGCAGAGCATCTGATGTCCTTTCCCGGCGGGGACGTCCCGCGCGCCACGGCCGTCCCGCGTGACGTAAGCTTCTGATGTACATTCTCGACACCAACGTCATCTCAGCCGTGCGTCGTCCAGACCGCGCGCCCCAAGTGGCAGCCTGGCTACGTGGCAAGGCTGAACAGGACCTTTTCTTGAGTGTCATCACCTTGGGCGAAGTCGAGCGCGGCATTCGGCAGCAGGAGATACGAGACCCCGCGTTTGCAAACGACCTTCGCAACTGGCTTGATAGGACCGTCTTATTGTTTTCGGACCGTCTTCTCGCTTTTGAGGCCGAGGATGCGCGCATCTGGGGGCGGCTGTCGGCCGAGATCGGCCATGACGGCGCTGATCTGATGATCGCGGCATCAGCGCTACGCCATGGCGCTGTCGTCGTGACCGGGAACGTCAGTGACTTCGCACCGACCGGGGCTGCGATCGAGAACCCGTTCTAGACGTCCTACAGATTTGGATAGGGCAGGGGGCTACAGCCCTGCCGCCTTGGTCAGGTTCACCCGGAACCTGTCCCGGCGACGCTGATAGCGCCGCGTCATCTCGGCTGAGGCGTGGCCAAGCTGCTTCTGAACATAGCGCTCATCGACCTCGGCGCTGCTGGCAAGGCCTGCGCGCAAGGAATGGCCGGAGAAGAGGGCCAGCCGCTCTGCCTTTGACAGCTCGGGGCGCAGACCGGCGTCTTCGACGGTCTGCTTGATCAGTCGGGCGACGTGTTTGTCGGAGAGCCGCGCTCCGGTGGCCTTCAACCCGTTGCGACTGACCGCCACGAAGATCGGGCCGAAATCGATGCGGGCATAGTGCAGCCACTGGGTCAGGGCATGGACCGGACAGGTCTGATCGGATGAGCCACGGGCGATCTCCACCTCCCGCCACCCGGTCTTGCCGCGAAGAGTGAGAAGGGCGCCGTCGTCCAGGATCTCGGCCCATCCGCCGCTATCGGGCGTGTCGTCTTTGCCGTGATCCAAAGACACGATCTCTGACCGGCGCAGGCCACCGGCAAAGCCGATCAGCAGCATCGCCCGATCGCGCAGGCCCCGCAGATCATGGGGCAGGGTGGCCAGCATGTCGCGCAGGTCTTCCGGCAGGATCGCCTCCTTCTGCACCGGCGGCCGCGCGTGTTTGCGGCGGATGCCGGCCAGCACAGAGGCGATGTGGCGGTCCTTGCGGTCCAGCCTGTCGCCGCGTTGCGCATAGCCCCAGGCCAGGCCGGACAGCCGCCGTTCAATTGAGGAGACCGAGAGGGGTCGGGACGCCGACTGCGACGGGGCCTTGCCGCCCGGCGCTGCCAGATCGGCGATGTAGAGCCCGATCAGCTGGGACGACGACGGGAGAGGGTGCACGCCGCGCATCCGGCACCAGCGGGCGAACTGTGCCCAATCCTTGGCGTAGGCCTTCAACGTGTTCTCTGACGCAGCTTGGCGCGCATAGTCCCGCGCTGTCTCGACCAGGCGGTCGAGCGTGCCCGAGCCGGCGACATGGGAGGGCAGGGCGATCGTGTCGCGCTCCATATCTGCGCTGTCGTCCCCTTCATGGCGATTGGGACGCTCCGGGGATTCTGAAAGCGATTTCTCGGGCGTTTCGGTCATGCCGATGAGCATATCTCCTTTACGTCCGATAATGCAATCTTATTGGACACAGTGGCGATCTGAAAGATGCGGCGCTATTTGCGCATTAGACTAGCCAAAACCGCCGCGACGGAATATCCTGCGTGCATGAGAAAACCGCAGGCAAGGCCCTTTGAACTCCTGCCGATGCTGCCCCCGCTGCCGGGTTGGATCAGCGCGGCACCTACTGAGACCCTTGAGGCCGCAGCGTTCCGGTCCGGGGCTGCACTGGCGCACCTCTCTTTGGTAACCGCCGCACCGGATATGCCATTTGCCCTTTGGCGCGACCGACTGGCGCTGGAAGCGGCCGAGGTCTGCGTGGGCCTTGCAGGGCGTCGTGAGGGGGCCGGGGCCCTGCGCGATGCCCTGCATCTGACCAAGGCTGGTGATGATCCCGGTCCGGCGGGGCGGGTCCTGCGGCAGTGGTCGCGGGCAGTGGCGCGGCCGATTTCGGTCGCGCATCTGGTCAATGCGTTGGAAGGGATAGCAGCAGAGCGGATCGCACTTTGCCTTGATGCCACCGGACCGACGCCGGTGGACCGCGCGGCGCAGGTCGTCGAGGCGGTTTTGACCGATCATCCGCAGATGGAGGTCGCCGCCCTGATCCTGGCCGATGCGGCGTTGGCAAGGTCGCTGGGGGCAACGCATGTGCTTCCACTTCTGGCGCTGACGCTCAAGCCCCGTGATCTGCGCCTGCGGGGCGATCATCTGCGGCTGGCCTGTCACCGCGCTGTGGTCTCGGCCGTCGGGCAGGCGCTGCCGCTGGCCGGCGATCTGGCCCGAGCGGCGGCCCGCCTTCGGGCAGTGGCCCCGAAGCTGCGAGCCAAGGCGGCGGGCCGGGCGGTCGATCTGTTCCTGTCGCGCGATGTACTGGCGCCAGGGGCATTGGCCTTCATGTCGGATCGGGCCGCGCGACGGCTCTGCGACCGACTGGTTGCGCTCGGCGCCGTGCGCGAACTGACTGGGCGGGACACGTTCCGCCTGTACGGGGTCTGAGCATGGGGCGGCGCGATGACACAGAACTTGACCGCGAACTGGCCGCTCTTCCCCCTGAGCTGCGCTGGCGGGAATGGATGCGCCGGATCGAGGCGGTGCTGTTTGCCAGTGCGACCCCTGTGGCGCGGGATGATCTGGCGCGGATCGTGGGGCAGGGGGCCTCGGTCGATCTGTTGATCGAGGATCTCACCGTCGATCTGGAAGGCCGACCCTATGAGGTGGCACAGGCGGGCGCGGGATGGATGCTGCGCACGAGGCCCGCCTATGCCCCGGCGATCCGGGCGGCGGCGGATGTGGGGGGGCAGGCCCTGAACCTGGCGGAGTTCGATCTGGCCGTGCTGGCGGCGATTGCGTTTCACCAGCCGATCAGCCGCGACGGGTTAAAGGACATCTTCGGGAAAGAGATCAGCCGTGACCTGATCGGCCGACTTGCCGAGCGGGACCTGATCGGCACCGGCCCTCGCGAACCCCGCCGTGGCGCGCCTTATACCTTCGTCACGACCGGAACCTTCCTTGCCGCCTTCGGGCTGGCCTCCCTGCGCGATCTGCCGGACCCCGAGCAACTGGACGATGCGGGTTTGTCCGTGCCTTGATTGTGGTCAGGCCACGTCGTCTTGCGCCGTTGTCCAGCGCACGCCGCCTTTCACCTTCTGTAACGATTTTTGGGCTTCTTGGAGCAAAAGGGGGTATCATGTGCCGGACATGCTTTGAGAGCTTCATCAGGTTTGGCGGAACGAAGACGTTCGTTCTGAACCTTGCCAGCAGCCCTGTTCTGGAACTGAAGCAGGATGGTCCTTCCCAACAGGACGTCGTCCGCCAATGGCTGGATGAAGTGTGGAGCCAGACTTTCGGAGCAACGGCGCAGGCGATCCTGAAGACCAAGCCATTCGAGTTTTCGTCGGCTGGTCTGTCCGACCTCGACATTGAATCGCTGCGTGCTGATGCGCTGTTGACGGTTCAGGCGGCCATCGAAAGCGAGGGTCTTGATATAGTCAGCGCAGACGGGGAGCAGCGGGCTCTGGCGGTACTGTCAGGATTTCTGAACCAAGCCCAGCAATTGGCAATGCAGATCGAATTCTATGTCTGGTCAACACGACAGGACAGTCGCGTTCGTGAGGGTCATGCTGAGCGGGATGACATGATCTTCCGATGGGACACACCACCCGAAGGTGGTCATCCGACGGAGGATTTCGGATGCAGGTGTTATGCTCGGGCGTTGGGCATCGAAGGCTATTGGGCGCGTGTTCAACCGTCCGTCGAAGGGTTCGTGGCAGACATTGAGGAGTGGGAAGGCAATGTCGACCATATGTAATTGGACACCCGCGGATTTGTGACCGTTGGAAAGGGCAAGTTGCTGCCGGATTCGGCAAGCGCTTCTGCGCTGCCGTTTCGTGTGCGCGCAACGGATGCACTTGCATCTGATAATGACATCCGTGCGGAGTATGATCTGATCGCCGGGATGGAGGCTTCGCAGACGCGCGGCGCGGCGTTCTATGAACAGTTCACTTCCCTCTACCTGCCGCAGGCCGACATTGATGAACTCGTACAAAATCACGTGCGGCAGGATTTTGAAGCCTTGCTCCGACAGTATCCGGGTTTCGGAACCCTGCCCCTGTCGGCGCAGATTGCGCTATGGGACATGATTTACAATCTTGGTCCGAGGGGACTGGCGCAGTTCCGGATGCTGCGGCAAGCTATCTTGGACGGGGATTGGGAGGAAGCAGCAGAGCAGTCGAATCGGAACGGGCCAAGTGAGGCGAGAAACCAGTATGTCTTCGATCTATTTATCGATGCGGCGGAAGAACCGTGACTGGTTGATTGGCACCTTTGCTGCCGCCGCCTGCTTGACGTCGTTTGCCCTGGCCGAAACCGGGACCGTGCGCATAGGTGCGCATTTTTTCCCCACATCCGAGCATCGATACCAAAGTCTTCGCTCGGTGTCGGAGATTCAGGATCAGTTGAATGCGGACATGCAGCAGTTCGTAACTGGCTTCTCAGGCTGTCCGGCAATCGTCGAAGGGCCGTTGGACGCGGGAAAGCCACGCGATCCGCTGCGCGACACGTCGACCATTATCCAGTCGATCCGTGTTTGGTGCTGGGCGATTGCGCAAACTGACCCCGCCGCGCAAGTATCGGCCCCTGGGCTTGGCGCCGAGATAACGACGGAGCTGATCCAAGGAATCATGGCAAATGCTGAAATGCTTGCGGCTGAGGATGAAGACTGGTCCCAGACGTTGGTCACTTTCACAGACGGCGAAATCACCTGCACCGATCAGGAAAGATGCCGGCTGTCTCTGCTTGATGGGAAAAATCCACCCGAGCAGTCCGTGGATTTCGACCTGATCATGGCAACCGGCGACGAGCGGTTCATCCTGGTGACACAGTCGATTTATGGACGCTCCGGTTTTGTTTATGGCGTTCGCTGGCGCGAGAGCGAAAACGGTGGTGAAGTGGTTTCAATCTTCCCTGACCGACTGTAACGGCGTCTCTTGCTGCTTTCGCGAGAGACGTGACTTTGCTTCCAGCAAGTCGGCAAGATTGGGCATTCTGGTTAAAGTAGCCCGCTGTAACCCGGCGGTTTCGGCAAGCCGTCCCGTCAGTGCATTGACCAGCCCATTGTGATTTCCAGCGGCATTAGCAAGTTGGACCCACAGGATCGGTGGGCCATCGCCTTTGAGGCCAGCTGTTCCGCTTGGCCCTTCCGAAAGCCGCCGGAAAAAATTGTAGCGAACCCGTTGCGACAGATGCGGGAGCTTTGATGTCCCCGGACCAACAGGTACTGAGTATCTCGAAAGCCGCGCAGCGAGAGGCTTTCGGTCGTCCTGCGCGCGCCCAGTGGAATCAAGGCGCAGCACATCGTCGATCAGGCGCTCGAGGCGTCGGGCGCCTATGTTTGCCGGGCCGGTCGGTTTCGCGAGAGGGGTGTCGCAGAAGGCGCAGTTCTGCTGTGGCACGAGGCGAGCCTGGCGAAATGGCGCAAGGCGCTGACCACAAGACGGGCAGCGGTCACGCAATCGGCAGCCATGGCGAAAGCAGGACACGCGGGTTGCCAAGGTCCAGCTGCGCCGGAAATAGGGCACCTCGTCTTCCCGCAGGCACGTAGGACAGTATTGCAGCCATGTAGACTGCGCCGTCGATGCCCCTGCATGTTGCGGCCGGGTCCGCAGCAGCAAGCGCAGGGTCGAGAGTGGACTGTTGGCCAGACAAAGACCGTCGATCTCTTCAGGGCAGATCGCCGTATGGTCGAGCAGCAAGCGACGAACCGCCTCCGGCAGATGCCGGTCGGAGCCGAGCCGCTGTCTTCGCTGCAAATGGTGCAGGACAATCTGGCGGACATGGCGCTGGAAATCGACGCTGCGGCGCTGTTGATCTATCGAGCCGCCTGGGCTAAGGACCGCGCCGCCTCCCGCATCGCGCGAGAGGCGGCGATGGCCAAGTTGTAAGCCACCGAGGTGGCGCAGCGGGTGATCAGCCTGGCGGTGCAGTTGCATGGCGGCAACGGCGTGCGCCATGGCTTTGCGGTCGAGACGCTTTCCCGCGACATTCGTGCCCTGCGCATCTATGATGGCGCCATCGACGTACAGCGCGTGATCCTCGCCCGGAGCCTTCTGGCATGAGCTTGCCCATTCTATCCCTATGGAATTCAACCGCTGCGACCCAGCGGGGATCGTGTTCTATCCGCGCTATTTCGAGATGATGAATTCGGTCATCGAGAATTTCTTCCGCGAGGCGCTGGACTATTCCTTCGTCCGCCTGGGGCTCAGTTCCGTCACCTTTAGCATCACCGCGCATAGCGGCGCTCAGCAGCGGATGACGGCCTGCCCGATTCTGGTCAGGCTGACGCCGGAAGGCAGGTCCGCGCCCTGGCCCGACAGTATCCGACCCCGCCTAGCCGACCATCAGGAGGCCACATGACCGACGACAGCCCACATCAGACCCTGCACCCTTCGAATTGGAAACCGGCCAGCGGCTATGCCAGCGGCATGGCGGCCGAGGGACGGATGGTATTCACCGGCGGCATCATCGGCTGGAACGCGCAACGCGAATTCGAGACCGACGATTTCGTTGGCCAGGTGGCGCAGACCCTGCGCAGCATCGTCGAGGTGCTGGCCGAAGCGGGCGCGCGGCCCGAGCATCTGGTGCGGCTAACCTGGTATGTCACCGACAAGCGGGAATATCTGGGCGCGCTGAAAGACATCGGCCTAGCCTATCGCCAGATCATCGGGCGGCATTTCCCGGCGATGGCGTTGGTGCAGGTGGTGACGCTGGTCGAGGACCGTGCCAAGGTCGAAATCGAGGCGACGGCCGTGGTTCCGTAACCAGTCAGGGAGGGCAGACGTAAATGTAAAGTGAAGATTTTAAGCGCTAAATTTAAGGTCTGTTGACATTCACCTGATTTGAATGAGGGTTGCTGCGAGAGAGATGAAGGAGGCGAAGCTCTGAATTGTTTTGAATGACCGCATTGCGATACCTGTGTTTTCCTTGAGCTTTCGGAAGAAGTTCTCGATCAGGTGCCGCCATTTGTAGGTCTCTTTGTCGAATGTCGCGGGGAAACGCCGGTTCGATTTCGAAGGGATGACAGGGGTAATTCTCCGGTCATCGAGAGCGGACCGCAGCCAGTCGGCATCAAGCGCTCGGTCGGCGCGCAGGTCATGCGGCGGGGGACAGGTAAAGGCAGATGTCATCGCGTCTCATGCCCCAAACGTGACACGCTCGCCCAACCATGGGATCAAACACCTAAGTGTGATTTCGGGCTTCAAGCCGACGACCCCGCACCTGATCTTTTCGGCCATCACTTCACCCGTTCCAAGATGGAGACATAGTTTGCCACAGCCGCCCCGCCCATGTTGAAGATGCCGCCGAATTGTGGGTCTTTCGCTTGGATTGCGCCCGCCTCATCGCACAGCTGCATGGTGGTCAGCACATGCATCGACACACCTGTCGCCCCGATCGGATGGCCCTTGGCCTTCAGCCCGCCCGACAGGTTCACCGGCAGCCTGCCGTCAGGCTGGGTCCAGCCTTCCTTGATGGCGCGGGCACCCTGACCTGCCGGGGTCAGACCCATGGCCTCATACTCGATCAGCTCGGCGATGGTGAAACAATCGTGCGTTTCAACAAAGGACAGATCGCCCAGCGTCAGCCCTGCCCGATCCAGGGCCTGCCGCCATGCCACTGTGCAGCCCTCAAAACTGATGATGTCGCGTTTGGACATAGCTGGCGCTGCGCAATCGTTCTGCGAATGCGCTCATTTCGGAATGCTATGCACGGCGCTCGCAGGCATTCAAGAATGCCCATCGAGCTTGCGCTGATCGCCGATGCCGGGAAGAAGATATGTTGCCGGTCAGAATCACGCAGGAGGTAGATATGAGTGCAGGTCAGGTCCAGCGCATCAACTTCATCGGGACGGGGAAAGTTGGAGAGACGCTGATGCGGCGCATCAAGCTGAGCCGCGGTTGCACGGTTGGAGAAGTGGCAAGCGGGCATGTAGAGAGCGCCGTCCGGGCCGTAGTCTCGACCGGTGTCGGCATTGCCGTGGCTGCGCTTGACAGGATGGAGTCGGCCGAAATCTGGATCCTAGCCGTCCCCGACCGTGATATCTATGCTGTCGCCCTCGCTCTGGCCCAAAGTCCGCGTCTTCCGTCATGGGGCTGTCCAGTCGTCTGTCATTGCAGCGGGTTTCATTCACTCGATGTCCTCTCCCCACTCAAATCGCGGGGGTGGCGGACAGCGAGTTTCCATCCCGTGATGAGTTTCTCTGACCCCGAAGCCGCCGCCGCCCGGTTCCCTGGCACGTTGTGTGGCATCGAAGGCGATGCGCCGGACGAGATTTCCCTTTTGGTCGAATCGCTCGGCGGCAAAGGCTTCTCGATCGAGCCTGACCGAAAGGCACTTTACCACGCGGCGGCTGTCTTTAGCAGCAATTTCACCGTCGTGCTTCAGGCGATCGCCCTTGCGGCGTGGAAAGAGGCGGGTGTGTCCGAGGAAGTGGCGACCCAGCTTTCGGCAGCGCTTTTGACTGGCACGGCCGCAAATGTGGTGCGGGATGGCCCCCAAGTGGCGCTCACTGGTCCGGCCGCGCGGAACGAGGAAGAGGTGATCCGTCAGGAGGAGGCCGTACTCGCTCAGTGGCGCCCCGGCTCAGCCGCCCTGTATCACGATCTGACGACCCTCGCCCGAACGCTGAAGCTCACGGGGAGAGTCTACAAGACATGATTCAGTCACACGGCCGGGGAACACCGCCGCACGGGACTGCTGTATGAGCACGGTTACGTATTTCCCATAGGACTGCGCTATCTTGATCGCATGGCGTCGCTTGTGAACGATGAGACCTCCGACCTGCCCGCGCTGATCCGGGAGGAGCGTGGCTCCTTCGGCACTGTCTTGAGGTCCTCCACCGTCGCGCGCTTCCGCCACTTTGCAACCGCCTTCGGATTGATGCCCGACTCACGGCTCAGCCGCGTGAGCGAAGCTTGCGATCGCTGTATTGCAGCTCTGACGGCGAACGTGGTCGTGGCTCTCCCGCGACGAACCTGTCCCATGTTGCTTCCTTCCATTCCTTAGAAAGGATCGCACCATTAAACGGTGGGATCAGACACCTAGTCGATTCTTGCGCGAAACGAGGAATATCGTCCGGCACATACCGCTGTCGGGATATGGGACCAACCTAAATCCGAACCTATGGAAGTGCGCTCCCCGAAACATTGCGACAACAGGCACGAGATGGTGAAAGGGTCACTCCAATTGCTTCTTGAACCTGAAGTGTGGACCGGCAAGGCAAACGCCTGTGCCTCCCGGGGCATTGAGGAAGACACGCGCGGAAATCCATTGTGGCTCGCTGCGATGACAGATAGGGCCGCTCAAGCAAGCCGGATATTCGCCAGCAATGGTGATTGCCGAACCAGTACCTACCAGACCGTTGCTATCAGGCGGGGTCCATATAGGCCAATACATGGGCGGCAATGGCCGGGTGGGGCGTGCTAGCCGAGACCAGTGCCTAACAGGTTCGGCTAACACGCCCGATCATCGAAAGACCAGGGCTTGACGTCGCCACTACGGACGGGGAACGTGAGATGTTCGCGCTTAAGGGCGGCGACAAGGTCGATGTCGACGGCCGCAGGGCCGTTGCATATAGTTAGGACAGGAAAGCCATGAGTGTCAGCATCGTTGGTTGGGCGCACACGCCATTTGGGAAACATTCCGAAGAAACTGTGGAGAGCCTGGTGGTTCGCGTCGTGCGCGAGGCGCTAGACCATGCCGGGCTGGCCGCCGAGGACATTGACGAAGTTTATCTGGGCCATTTCAACGCCGGGTTCTCAAAGCAGGACTTTACCGCCTCACTGGTGTTTCAGGCCAGCGACGGCTTCCGCTTCAAGCCGGCGACGCGGGTGGAAAACGCCTGCGCCACGGGATCGGCC
The DNA here is from genome assembly GCF_009908265.2 of Paragemmobacter amnigenus. Taxonomy (GTDB): domain Bacteria; phylum Pseudomonadota; class Alphaproteobacteria; order Rhodobacterales; family Rhodobacteraceae; genus Paragemmobacter; species Paragemmobacter amnigenus. The sequence goes on from NZ_JAAATX020000009.1 coordinate 172,393, forward strand.
GCCGTGCATCAGGGCATCAAGTCGATCGAGGCAAAACGGGCGCGCAGCGTGCTGGTTGTGGGGGTCGAGCAGATGACCACGACCCCCGCTTTCGAGATCGGTCAGAATCTGCTGAAAGCGTCCTACCTGCCCGAGGATGGCGATACTCCCGGTGGCTTTGCCGGGGTGTTCGGGCGGATCGCCGATTCCTACTATCAGCGTCATGGTGACCAGTCCGAAGCACTGGCCCTGATCGCGGCCAAGAACCACAAGAACGGTGTGGGCAACCCTTATGCCCAGATCCGCAAGGATCTGGGCTATGACTTCTGCCGCACGGAAAGCGACAAGAACCCCCTTGTTGCCGGGCCGTTGAAGCGCACCGATTGCTCGTTGGTATCTGATGGTGCAGCGGCTGTCGTGCTGATGGACGGTGACGCCGCCACCGAGATGCGCCGTGCTGTCCGCTTTCGTGCGACCGCGCATGTGCAGGATTTCCTGCCAATTTCCAAACGCGACATCATCCGTTTCGAAGGCTGCACCGAGGCCTGGCGGCAAGCGCTGAGCCGGGCGGAGCTGACATTGGGTGATCTGTCCTTTGTTGAAACCCACGATTGCTTTACCATCGCCGAGTTGATCGAGTATGAGGCGATGGGCCTGACACCGGCGGGGCAGGGCGCCCGGGCGATCAAGGAAGGTTGGACCCAGCCTGATGGCAGACTGCCGGTGAACCTGTCAGGCGGGCTAAAGGCCAAGGGCCATCCTGTCGGGGCAACTGGTGTGTCGATGCATGTGTTGACCGCCATGCAGCTTTGCGATGAGGCGGGCGCGATCCAAGCGAAAGACGCGCAATTCGGCGGCATCTTCAACATGGGAGGGGTGGCCGTGGCAAACTATGTCTCCATTTTGGAACGGGTAAAGTGATTGCCGACAAGATCAAGGTCGGGATCGTCGGTTTGAAGGCTGAAATAAGCTGGACCGCGCGCGCATATTCATGCCTTGCGCAAACTGTCCGGCGTGTTCAAGAGTGCGGACGATGCGGGCAAGCATGTCTATTGCGAATGGCGGCTTGGCAATGGTTTGGCCTAGGAGCTTGATTCCCATCGCTGTGCGGGCGCTCTTCGCTGGGGTCAGCAGGAGTGGAGGGCAAACTTCTGGCGCAGGCTCAGGTCGGCCTCGATCAGGCGGCCTTCGTTATGCAACAGTGCCCTGATGTCGGGCGTCAGGTACTGAGTGCGGTCTTAGAAGAGCGAGATTTCCTAGGGCTACCCGGTCTTTAGGTAGGCTTGCAATTCGGGGTGAAGCTGATTGGCGTCGCGGTCCTGGGCATGGAAACGCTGCAGAGACAGGTGGCGGTCCAAAGGGAGGCCGGGTAGGCGTTGCTTGTTCAGGAAGACGCTGTGCAGGCGGGTGACAGGCCGGGGACTCCGGTGTGGACGAAACTCTTGCCATTGGTGTGCGGCAGATGGATTTTGGCAGGATGCTGGCATTGGCGCCCAGCACATGGCCGCGCAGATGGGCAAAGCGGGGTTGCAGCGAGCAGCGAATGGCGCGGGCGGTGAAGGTGTCGTCGGGCAGGGCGGGGTCGCGCATCGCCTCGAACGGCTCCAGCTGGTCGGGGGGGAGGGCGCCGAGGATTTCCGAGATGGGTGGAGGAATTCATCAACGTCGATATGGCTCTGTCCAGGCAGGCGGCAGGCTCGATAGGCGGTTCTGGTGCCGCTCGGGGCGGGTGCCTGCGATGGCCCAGCGGGTGTCGTCGCAGCGGGCGGCGGTGACCTGCGGGACGCGGGACAGTGAGTCAAAGGCGGCGTCTTCGGGGTCGTCGAAGTACTGCCAGATGCGGGCACGACCAAGCGAAAGCTGGTGGGCTGTGAAGGCAGCCACCTTTTCCTGCGGTGCCTTGACGATGGAAACGAGGCCCCAGTCTGCTGTCAGAGTGTGTTCAGCAGATCGACCGTCGGCCAGGCGTCGGCGGGCAGAGCAAGGCGATGCTGTTCCTTCTGCTCCGCATCGTGGGTGCCCGCGCCAAGGATGCCGTTGATCTAGCCGGCATCATGGCCCAAAGCCCTCAGTTTCTGCTTCTGGGCTGTCATCTGTTCTGGCGTCAGCGCTGGATCGGGAGTGCCTGCGGCATAGGGCAGGGCATCTTGAATCTGCGTGGCTAAATTGGCTGTGGGCAGGACATAGCTAAGCTCTGGCTCCAGTAGAACAGGGCTCGGAAGTTCTGGTAGATCAGGAAAGCCGGGCCCTTGCGGCCCTGCGGCAAGCTGTCTTTGCGCGGGGCAATGCCTAGGACGACCAAGCCTCGGCAGGCTGTTTGGTGTGCAGATCCGAAAGCGACCATTCAAACCTCTCGGGCACGGTGACTTCGGTCAGTCAGGGCTCTCCGTCACGTCGGCTGTTGTGGCGCAGAAGGTTGACGCGCGACAGGATGGCGTCGGGAACCGAGATATTCAACGTTACATGCCCGTCACTTTCGCAATCGACGCCGCGCGCCAGAATGTCGGCGTGCAGCGCCTAGACCATCCCGATCTCGCTCGCCCAGACGACGGTGGTGTCCAGAGGGAGCTCAACAGCGGCCTGCAGCGCGATGGAGGTAAAGATCTGCGGCCGGAGCACCCCGGACCAGCGGCAATCTTGGGCAAGGGTCGGAAGGGCGTTGCGGGTCTTGAAATCGCCCTGGGTCTGGCCGAAGTCGGTCTCGAAGGCCCAGAAGGCAAGTAGGAAGCCACGCGGGGTGAGTAGCCGGCCTCGACGAGGGCGGTGGAAAGACGGCTTTTCGAGATCAGCTATTGCGAGAAATCGAGAAATGTCTTGCGGAAGATACCCTGGCTGTAGTGTGCTTTCAGCACTTTCTGGTCCACCCGCGCGCCGGTCAAAAGGCTTTTCACCGCATCCACGGGCAAGCAGGACGATCAGGGCAAGGTTGCGCTTGGAGTGGATTGGGTTCAAGCTGGTTCAGATTGAACCCAATCCAAGACCGGCAAGCTGTTGGTTATGTTGCGTATCTCCTCAAATCACGTGAACCTGATTGGAAGAGAATCGCTTCCGTAATGGGCGAAGTGAAGTCAAGTATCTTGAAAACATGAGAATAAACGGCGCTTGCCGTGGGATGCAACGCGATGGCCACTGGAACCGAACCAGTGACGGACTATCGTATTCGTCGTCTCTTCGGCGTGCAGGCTTTCCGCTCCGTCCGTCCGAACCTGGTCGCTTCGCCGGATTCATGCTTCCGTCCGTAGTCGGCGCTTGGCCGCCACTATATGCCTTGTCAGATGGATCCCGCGCGCCGATCTCTTTGGCGTGCTCTTGCCTTGCGGCAGGTACGAGCGATTCTGCGGCGTCATCGGAATCCACGTCCCGGCGAAGGGACATCGGAGTTCTCTGCGTCTATGCTTGACCCGATCTTGTGCTCCCGTTCTGTTCTGGGGTTTTTTGTTATTCAGACACTCTTGGCGGGATGGTCAGTCAGACTGAAGCGGAACACCGTACTGTCCGCCCACATCCGGTGCAGCACGACGCCAAGCCTGCGGGCGACCGCAACGACGGCGCGCTTCATTCCGCGCCGTTGCGCAACCCGCATGCCCCAGGCGCGCAACCAGGAGTTCTTTGCACTGTGGTAGAGCATAGAGGTGGCCGCCTGATACAGTGCCGTTCGGCCCCCCGCATCGCCCGCCCGGCTGATGCCACCGACCACATCGCGTTCACCGGATTGATCACGCCGCGGTGTCAGACCGAAATGCGGCCCGACCATCTTCGACGACCGAAACCGCCCCGGATCATCAATTCCGGCTTTCACGGTCAGTGCGACAAGCGGTCCGACACCCGGCACGGTCATCATCAAGCGGCAAACATCGTCGGTGCGCGCAACATCGCGAAGCCGCTTGTCGATGCGAATCAACTCGGCACGCAAAGCGGCCCGACCCCGCAACATCGATGTGACCGAGGCCTTGAGAGTGCTGTTGCCCTCAGCAAGTTCCCGGGCACGCGCGTCCAGCAGACCCTTGCTGACCAGACCGACCTTCAGACCAAAACCGCGCAAAAGGCCGCGCATCGAAAGTTCGATGGCAATGGCACCGCCCTGCAGCGTCTTGCGCGTTGCCAGCAAAGCCCGGATCTCCTGGGAAGACACCGATTTGCAATGCACCGGGCGGAACCACCCCATGCGCAGGAGCTGTGCTATGCCAAGTGCGTCGCGACGGTCTGTCTTGATCGGCATTGCCTTCAAGGCCCCCTTCACCTGCCGCGTTTCCATCAGAACGATCGTCAGGCCAGCCTCGGTCAGATGCTTGTACAGCCATTGCGACAATGGACCGGCCTCCATGCCGATGCAGCTCACCTCATGGTCCAATCCATGCACGAAGGTGATCAAGGCATCGGGTTCGCTGAGAACCTTCGTTTCCTTCACAACCGCGCCGCCCTGATCCATCACGCAAACCGACGATGCTTCCAACGAAACGTCGATGCCGATAAAGTATTCCATGTCGTTGTCCTCCTTTGCAAAAGCCAGGGGCACGCCATCCAGCAAGGCCCCGTGTCACGATATGTGACGAGGGCAACGACACCAAACTTCACCGTTGGAGACCGACTCGCCCATTACGGCATCTCTAGCGTCAAGTTAGGGCGATCAGGGCCACCAGAGCAAGCATCCCGGCCCAGGCCCGCCACAACGCGCGGCAAGCCGCGTCGATGTCGTCCGGACCGGGGTCGCGCCGCCCTTCGGGCCAGACCCAGGGATAGTCGGTCATCACACCGCCATAGCTGCGCGGCCCGGCAAGCGAGACGTTCAGCACCGGTGCCAGCGCCGACTCGGGCCAGCCCGCATTGGGGCTGCGGTGTCTCGGCGCGTCGCGCAGCACCGGGCGCGGGTCGGTCCAGCCGCTGGTGAGCGCGATCAGCAGCGCAGTCAGCCGCGCAGGGATCAGGTTCAGAAGGTCGTCCCAACGGGCCGAGGCCCAGCCGAAGTCGCGGTGCCGGGGCGTCATGTGGCCCACCACGCTATCGGCGGTGTTGGCCATCTTGTAGACCAGAAGGCCGGGCAAACCGCCGATCAGATACCAGAATGCCGGGGCGATGGCGCCATCCGACAGATTCTCGGCCGCGGATTCGATGGCGCCACGGGCCACGTCGGGTTCGTGCATCGAGACGATGTCGCGGCCGACGATCATCGCGACGGCCTGCTTGCCATGGTCAAGGCTGCTGCGCAGACCGTCGGCAACGGCGCGGACGTGATCAACAAGGCTGCGTTGCGCCAGCAGGATCGCCACAGTAAGGCATTCCAGAACGCCCCAATCCGGGATCAGGTGGATCAGCCAGCCCAGTGTCGCAGCAAACCCGACCAGCGCCACTGCCATCACAATCCCGGCCAGCTTGGCAACAGGCGGCCGGTTGAGCCACCGGTCAAGTGCGGCGATCAGGCGGCCCATCAACGTCGCCGGATGCGGCAGGCGGTGCCAGAGCCAGTCCGGCTCTCCCATTAGGGCATCGAGGAGAAGGGCGAGGACGAGAATCGGGGCTGTCATGGCTACGAGACATCCCGGTTCGGGGGGCAAGTGCAAGGGGTGCCGTCTGTCCTGTTTAGCCACTGCCTGTTGCGCGCTCCGGCAAAACCGTCATGCTACCCTCATAATTTTGCAACAGGCCTGCGCCATCAAGGACTTACCGTGATTTTGGCCATTTCCAACCGAGACTGAAGGTCAGGAGGGCGCGGCCAGGTTGGAATTTCTGCCGCCCGAAGTGCGTGAAGGGCTGGAGGCCGCGCGCAAACGCGAACGGCGAAAGCAGTCAAAGCTGCATGTGTCGGTTGGCGATACCGTGTTCCCGGTGCTGCGGTTCTTGCAGGTTGGCTTTGCGCTGGACGGCGTTCATGGAGAGCCGTCGCATGGAAATCCTTCTGCCCGAGACCGGCCGCATCGTGCTATTCGATACGCCCGACCATATCGCGGTCTGGGGGCGGATCAGGCGGGATGTCCCATCGTCATGCATAACCAGGGTGGCATGCCGCGCGGCGGCAGCGACTTTGAATGGCAGATCAACGGAACGCTGGGCGAGATCTACGCGTGACAGGGCTGCATGGCGGCACGCATCAAGTTCAATTGACGATCGAGGGCGCGCGTGGAGTGGTTGATCTGATTGAGCGGAGCCAAGTACCGCCCGAATGCACGGTAGGCGATTGGCCCGATCACATCTATCGTCGAAAGTGGCGCGGCTCTATGTCCGGATGGGCGACGAGATTCGCAACGGCACCCTGAGCGCGCCAACTTTCGATAACGTCGTCCGCTCCATCGCGTAAACGACGCGATGGAGCGGACGGCGCAGGCGCGGCAGTGGCTGGATGTCCAAGCGTGCAACCCACCGCTGCAAGTTGCGCAAAATTGGAAAATCGCAAGGAATACGGCCATGTTCGACTCTGGTGAAAAACAGCGCTCATCGCCGGCGCGGCAAGCGGCGTCGAGCGCGCGACGACCGGTGTGGACCGCTTTGGTGGGCTGGACCATCTGGCGCTTGCGCAGGCATCAATCAGCAGGCACCGTGGCCAGAGATAACCGACAAACAACGGCGTTGAACGATTTCGACCAACCTTGATGTCGCCTTCGACCTGATCCGCAGCGCGGCAAAGGCGCTGCGCGACGGGGGTCTGCTGTCACCCAGGCATCGGTTGCGGCGCAAAAGGGTGGCACCATCGGCTTTTCGCACTACGGCGCCTTAAAAGGAGGAATCCTTGCTCTGACGCGCGCCGCCGCGCAGGATCTGGAACCGCGTATCTGGGGGAACTGAGTGTCGCCCGGTCTGATCTGAACCCCGATGACGACCGAGCAGCAATAAGATTCCCCGGACGAAATGACCGGCTGCGGCTGAATGTGGCCTGCCGCAGTGGCTTAAGCGGGATTCTATCCTGAATATGGAGGAGGAAATCTGCTGCACATCGACCACGCACTACTCGGGTCTATTCCTGTGCGGCCTTGGCCGACGAGCATGACATATTCTTGATCTTGGATATTATGCCGAAACTACATACCGGAAGACGAGGCCCTCCTATTGCTGCGAGTTCAAGAGCGCCGGAGGATGTATCCAACGATTGACAAGACCCGCCCCAGACGGTTAGCTGGCTGGGATGGTTCCCAGTGCCATGGGATCAAAAGGGAACACGGTGAGGATTACCCATCAGGGGCCGAACCCGTGACTGCCCCCGCAACTGTAAGCGGCGAGGTCCCGGTCGAATGCCACTGGCTCCCCCCTTTCCACGGGGACAAGAGCCGGGAAGGCGACCGGGGCGCAACGACCCGCAAGTCAGGAGACCTGCCATCGCTCTATTGCTGCAAGCCGTCCGGGGCGGGGTGTCCTTGGGTCTTTCGATAGCAGCGCGTCCGATGTGGAAGGATTGTACATGCACATCATGGAGGGCTTCTTGCCCGCATCCCATGCGTTGGGATGGTATGCCGTTTCGGCACCCTTTGTCTTGGCAGGGGCCGCGCGCATCCGCAGAATAGTTCGCGAAAAGCCCGAGGTGCGGCTGACTTTGGCTGCCGCGGGGGCGTTTGCCTTTGTGCTGTCGGCACTGAAAATCCCGTCGGTCACTGGGTCTTGTTCGCACCCTACCGGCACCGGGCTGGGGGCGATTGTCTTTGGTCCTTCGGTGATGGCGGTGCTGGGTGTCATCGTTCTATTGTTTCAGGCCCTTCTTTTGGCGCATGGCGGGTTGACCACGCTGGGAGCCAATGCTTTTTCCATGGCGATTGTCGGGCCTTGGGTGGCTTATGGGGTCTGGAAACTGGCCGGTCGCGCGGGCCTGTCCTTTTCCGCATCAGTGTTTCTGGCCGCCGCTTTAGGTGACCTTGTCACTTATGTTTTCACTTCTCTGCAGCTGGCGCTGGCCTATCCAGATCCGGTTTCCGGGTTCACCGGTGCCGCGCTGAAATTTGGTGGCATCTTCGCCCTTACCCAAGTGCCGCTGGCGATTGCCGAAGGTCTGCTCACAGTCGTTGTGATCGAAGCGCTTTCTGGCAAGACACGCGATCAGGACCGGATTGCCGCGCTGGCAGGAAAGTTCAAATGATATCGACCCGCTCTGTCTGGATGCTGCTCGGCGTGGCGTTGATCGTCATCATCCCACTTTTCATTGGCGGTGAGTTTGGCGGTGCCGATGGCGAGGCTGCCGCGCTGATCGAGACGAAAAAGGGGTTCACCCCATGGTTCCGCCCGATCTGGGAACCACCGAGTAGCGAGGTCGCGAGCTTGTTCTTCTCATTGCAGGCTGCCTTGGGCGCCTTGGTGATCGGCTATGTCATAGGGCGATCCCATGGGCGCAAGGACGGCGCAGCGAACAAGGACGGCCAGTCCTGAGATGTCAGTTGGAACGCTTGACCGCGCCGCCAGCCTGAATCGCTGGCGGCATCGGGCCTTGGGTGAAAAAGCCCTGATCGGTTTGGGTTTTCTGGCCCTTGCCGTGACGCTGCCGCCTTGGCCGGGGGCGGCTTTGGTCAGCCTAGCCATGTTGGGTTTCACTTTCCCTGGGGCGCGGGTTCCATGGAGGCTTTGGCTGGCAACCGTGGCGCTGCCCTTGGGGTTTCTCGCCGCGGGCGCCGTTTTGCTCTTGGTGCAGGTAGGCGGCGACGGCATCGGGCTGGCCCTTGGCGGGACCGAGCGGGCGGCCCTGCTGTGCCTGCGGGCGATGGCGGCGACGTTTTGCCTGATGTTCCTTGCCTTCACCACTCCGGCCGCGGAGTTGATCGGCGGTCTTCGGCGGCTGTGGGTTCCGGCCGAGATCGTGGAACTGGCGCTCTTGACCTATCGATTCGTCTTCATCATTGCCGATGAGGCCATGGCAATGACGGCGGCCCAACGTGCACGGCAAGGCCACTCTACCCGCAGCGGCTGGCTGCGCTCGACGGCGATGGTGATCGCCAACCTATTGCCGCGGGCAATGGCGCGGGCGCGGCGGATGGAAACCGGGCTGGCGGCGCGGGGCTGGCAGGGTGAGTTGCGGGTTCTGTCACAGCGCAACCCGGTATCACTCGGCATGGTGGCGCTGGTATTGATCTTGCAGGCAGCAATCCTTCTGGCGGGGACGCTTCTATGACCGCGGTTTTGTCGGCCCATGACCTGCATTACGCCTATCCGGGCGAGGTGTCGGCCTTGCGACAGCTGTCGCTTGACATTGCACCAGGGCGCAAGATGGCCATTCTGGGGCCAAACGGGGCGGGCAAATCAACGCTGCTCTTGCATCTGAACGGCTCACTCCGGCCGGATCGGGGCGAGGTTCGCCTGGCGGGCCAGCCGGGCGTGTATTCCCGCCGGGGGTTGGTCCACTGGCGCAGCCGGGTGGCTTTGGTATTGCAGGACCCGGACGACCAGATCTTCGCCGCTACCGTGGCCGAGGATGTGTCCTTCGGTCCGCTCAATCAGGGTCTGTCCGAGGCCGCCGCTGCCTTGCGGGTGCAGGCGGCGCTGGTGGCTTTGGGGATCGAAGATCTGGCGACACGTTCGACACATATGCTGTCGGGTGGGCAGAAAAAGCGTGTGGCCATTGCCGGAGCAGTGGCGATGGAGCCAGAGATTTTGCTGCTTGATGAGCCGACCGCAGGTCTTGACCGGGAAGGTGCAGATCAACTGATTGCGCTTTTGCGCCGACTTGGTCAGCGCGGCATGACACTGGTATTCTCGACCCATGACATCGAACTCGCGCTTGCTCTGGCCGATGACGTGGCTTTGTTCCAGAACGGCACGGTGCTGGTGCAAGGTGAGGCCGGGGCGCTTTTGTCCGACCCAGAATTGCTGGCCACGGCAGGCCTGCGCCCTCCGGTTCTGATCGAACTCTGGCTGGGTGCCACGAAACGTGGACTTTGCCCGCCCGGTACGCGGACGCCGCAGTCAGCAGACGACCTGTTGGCGCTGCTGTCCGCTGCTCCGTTGAGCGTCGCCGGATGATCTCCAGGTCGTCGTGAAGATCCTTGCCCGCATCACCCGCTTGGGGTATCAAATAGGTGTCTGGTGCCCTGCGCAAGCGGGGAGAATCGGGAATGTGGTGCAACTCCACAACGTGCCCAACGCTGTAAGGTGGATGGGGTCGCAGATGCCACTGGCCGCAAGGCTCGGGAAGGCGCGGTCCTGGATGAAGCCAAGTCAGAAGACCGGCCAGACAGGACCAGAGATGCCGAAGGCCAGCGGCACCCCTGTTTTTCGCCAAGGGGAATACCATGTCTGATCTTGCACCCGCTGAGAACGCGCTTTTGCCGTCCGGGCCATTTGCGCCCGCCGAACTGGCGGCAGTTTACCGTGCGATCCACACCCGCCGCGATGTGCGCAGCCAGTTCACGGCGCGCGAGATCGACGAGGTAACGCTGCGCCGCCTGTTGCTGGCCGCGCATCACGCGCCTTCGGTCGGATTATCGCAGCCATGGAACTTCATTGTCATCCGCTCGACCGGGGTGAAAGCCCAGGCACAGGCCGCGTTTGTCCGCGCCAATGCCGAGGCCTGCGCGATGTTTCCCGATCATCAGCGCCCGCTTTATTCGGCGCTGAAGCTGGAGGGCATCCTGCAAGCCCCGGTCAATCTGTGCATCACCTGTGACCACAGCCGGGGCGGACCTGTTGTGCTGGGCCGCACGCATCAGCCTGAAATGGACCTTTTCTCAACCGTCTGCGCCGTGCAGAATCTTTGGCTGGCGGCAAGGGCCGAGGGCATTGGCGTGGGCTGGGTCAGCATCTTTCACAAGGATGATCTGCGCGGGATCCTGGGGTTGCCCGATCACGTCTCGCCGGTCGCCTGGCTGTGTCTGGGCCATGTTGATACGCTTTACGCCGAACCAGAGTTGCAGGCCAAAGGCTGGGCCACCCGCCTGCCACTGGAGGATCTGATTTATCACGAAGGTTGGGGGCAGCATGGCAGCTGACGGCCCCGCTTCGGGACCAGTTCACCTGCCGTGCCATTTTGGCGAATGGTTGCAGGGTAGGCTTGGGGCGGATGGTCCGCTGGCCTTGGTGACGCTTACCCCGAAAGGGGTTAGCGTTGCCGCTTGGCGACGTCTCGACCGGGGCCTTTTCTGTCACACCATCGGCCATGGCAACTTGCCTCCTGCCGTGCTGGCCCGCTTTGCCCACGCGCTTGGGCGCAGTTTGGGCGGCAGGGTTCAGTTGCGCCTGCCCTACCCGCCGGGTCTTGGCACCGGCATGTCCACAGCAGGGCTTTTGGCGATAGCCCGCCTGACTGCGGGGGCGCAAAGCCCTTTGGCTCTTGCCCGCGCATGTGTCGCGGCGGAGGGGGCCAGTGACCCGCTGATGTTCAGGAACCCGGGGCGGTTGTTGTGGGCCCCGCGTCTGGGTCGCGAGCTGGCCGCGCTTCCACCGCAACCCCGCGCGCATTTGCTGGCCGGTTTCTGGGGGCCGCCACGTCCCACGCAAGCGGCGGATCAGAACTATGACGACGTCTCTGATCTGGTGGCGCGCTGGCAGGCTGGCGGCCCTTTGGCGACCCGCGCCGCGCTTGCCAGTGAAAGCGCCCGGCGCTGCATCGCCCGGCGCGGCCCCTTGGGCGACCCGACGGAAAGTCTTGCTCGCGATCTTGGCGCGCTTGGCTGGACAATCTCACATTCCGGCGCGGCGCGGGCGTTGATCTTTGCGCCTGGTCACCTTCCGCCCCACGGCATTTCGGCCCTGCGCGAAGCGGGGTTGCGTGGCGTGCATCAGCTGGTTACCTGCGGCGGCTGAACGGGAGACATCAGGATGCGCGATCACGGAAATGACCATGGGGGCAATCTCGATCAGGCGATGGCAGCCTATGGTGCCGGCGACTGGATTGACCTGTCCACCGGCATCAATCGCCGCCCTTGGCCGCTGCCCGATGTGCCCGCCGCCGCTTGGCGCAATCTGCCGACACGGGCGGCGCAAGCCGGGTTGATTGCTCAGGCTGTGGCAAGCTGGGGCTTGTCTGCGGCGGCGGAGGGCGTGGCCCTTGGCGGTGCGCAAGCTGCGATCCAGTTGGTGCCGCGCTTGCGCCCTGCGGGCAAGGCTGCCGTTCTTGGCCCGACCTACAACGAACACGCCGCTTGCCTTCTGGCCGAGGGATGGCAGGTGCGCAACTGCACCCATCCCGATGATTTGCGCGGGGCCGATCTGGCGGTCATCGTCAACCCCAACAACCCCGATGGCCGCAGCTTCCGACCTGAAACGCTTCTGGCGCTGGCCGAAAGCATCGGCCTGCTCGTCGTGGATGAAAGCTTCGGCGATGTGACGCCAGAGCTGTCGCTTCTGCCCCGGCTCGGGCAGCGCAACCTCTTGGTGCTGCGCTCTTTTGGCAAGTTCTACGGGCTGGCGGGGCTGCGCCTTGGCTTTGCTTTCGGTGCCGGGGCCGAGATTGCCGCGCTGACCCGGATGAGCGGGCCTTGGCCCGTCTCTGGCCCCGCGATCGAAATCGGAGGGCGTGCCTTGGCCGACTCGGCCTGGGCATCGGCGATGCGCGCCCAGCTTGCCACAGATGCTGCATGGGCCGATGCCCTTGCCCTTATGGCAGGTTGGCAGGTCGCTGGCGGTTCGACGCTGTTCCGGCTCTATGACACCGCAAATGCCGCACTGGCCCAGGACCGGCTGGCCAAGCATCAAATCTGGAGTCGTATTTTCCCATGGTCCGAAACCCTGCTGCGCCTTGGCCTGCCGGGGCCAGAGCCGGAATGGGACCGCCTGCAAACGGCGCTTTCAGGCTGTTAGCGAGCCAGCGCCAACAGGCCCGGCACATCCAGATGGGCCTCGACATGGTCGGCCAGGGCGTCCAGAACCGTCTCGACTCCGGCCGCGTGGTTGCGCGCCGCGGCGTGGATCCCCAGTTGGCCAAGATAGGCCCTGCGGAAGGCATCTTCGTGAAACAGCCCATGCAGATAGCTGCCGCAAATACGCCCACCTGCGCTGATGGCCCCCTCATCGCGGCCCTTGATCCGTGCAAAGGGGCGGGCGCAATCGGGACCATGGCTTCGACCAATGTGGATTTCATAGCCCTCAACCGGCAGGCCGGTGCCGGCATGACTGGCCTTGACCCGCGACAGCCGCTTGTCCGGCGTCATCACGGTTTCGACGTCAAGAAGACCCAGGCCCGCCGTCTCGCCCGCCGGTCCTTCAATGCCATCTGGATCACAAACCTTCCGGCCCAGCATCTGGTACCCCCCACAAATGCCCAAAACATGCCCGCCGCGCCGGATATGGGCGGCAAGATCAATGTCCCAGCCTTGCGCCCGCAGATAAGCCAGATCGCAGCGCGTGGATTTGGATCCCGGCAGAATCACCAACCGCGCATCCCCCGGAATGGCTTCGCCCGCGCGCACCATGACAAGGTTGACACAGGGTTCGGCCTTCAACGGATCAAGATCATCGAAATTGGCAATGCGCGAGAAAGTAAGGCAGGCGATCGTGATGCCTTCGCGCCTTGGGGCCGAGGCAATGTCCAGCGCATCCTCGGCAGGCAAGAGATGCGCCTGCGAAAACCACGGCACCACGCCAAATCCGCGCCAGCCAGTGTGCGCCGCAATCAGCCGATAGCCATCGTCGAAAAGCCGCGGATCGCCGCGAAATTTGTTGATGAGAAACCCAGCCACCATCTCGGCATCGGCTGGGTCAAGAACTGCTTTGGTCCCGACAATCTGAGCAATCACGCCTCCCCGGTCAATGTCACCGGCCAGAACCACAGGCACATTGGCGGCCCGGGCAAATCCCATGTTAGCAATGTCGCCCGCCCGCAGGTTCACCTCTGCCGGGCTGCCTGCGCCCTCGACGATGACAAGGTCATGCGCGGATTTGAGCCGTCTGAAACTTTCAAGAACCGCCTCCATCAACTGCGGCTTCAGTGCCGCATATTCCCACGCGCGTGCCGTGACCAGACGCTTGCCCTGCACGATGACCTGCGCGCCAGTTTCGGATTCGGGCTTCAGAAGAACCGGGTTCATGTCAATCAAAGGCTCCAACCCGCAAGCCAAAGCCTGCAGGGCCTGCGCCCGCCCGATCTCGCCGCCATCGGCCGTCACTGCGGCGTTGTTCGACATATTCTGCGGCTTGAAAGGTGCCACCGAAAGCCCCCGCCGCCGCGCCGCCCGACAAAGCCCTGCCACCAACATCGACTTGCCGACGTTTGACCCGCACCCCTGAAGCATCACCGCCTTCATGGACGGCCCCCAGCACAACGAAGACCCCTGTAAATGCGCCCGCGTCGCCGCATCAGAATTCAACCCCGGGCTGGCCCTTGATTCCCGCGCGGAAAGGATGCTTGATCAGGGCCATCTCGGTGACCAGATCGGCCGCCTCGATCAGCGCCTCTTTCGCGTTGCGCCCGGTCAGGCAGACATGGGTCAATAGGGGCTTTTCGTCGCGCAGGAAGGTAAGAACTTCGTCGAGGTCAAGATAATCATAGCGCAGGGCGATGTTGATTTCGTCGAGCAAGACAAAGCGGATCTCGGGGTTGCGGATCAGCTCCTTGGCCCTTTCCCAGCCCTTGCGGGCGGCGGCGATATCGCGGGCCTTGTCCTGGGTTTCCCAGGTAAAGCCTTCGCCCATGGCGTGAAACTGGCAGAGGTTGGCAAAGTTGCCTTCGATCAGGCGGCGTTCGCCGGTGTCCCAGGCGCCCTTGATGAACTGCACCACGGCGCAGGGCATGTCATGGGCGATGCAGCGCAGGATCATGCCGAATCCTGAAGAGGATTTGCCCTTGCCTGCGCCCGTATGGACAATCACCAGCCCTTTTTCTCCGGATTTTCCTGCCATGATCTTGTCACGGGCGGCCTTCTTCTTGGCCATTTTGGTGGCATGGCGGGCAAGGTCTTCGCCTTGGTCCACGGCGGCGCTTTCATCAGTCTCTGGCATTGGCGGCGTTCCTTTTGCTTGACAGCGCGGCCAATCTGTCTCAGGAGGGAGACATAGGCGCTGGTGCCTGTCTTAGGGCAGGCCAAAAGGGAATGCGACAGGTTTTGTGACGTCTTTCGTCGCCTCGCCGAAGCGCAGCCGCCCCCGCGACCGTGACCGGAAAGGTCTGCTCAATGCCACTGGCCGCAAGGTTCGGGAAGGCGGGCAGAGCGCTGGGGCAAGGCTTTGCCGCGTCCCGATATCCGCAAGCCGGGAGACCTGCCAGATCCTGATCTGAATCGCGCGGACGGGGTGTTCCGTGACCTTCGGGTGTTGGGATTTCACAACCCAATCCGTCGGCCATTCCCGTTTGCACTTATGGGAGGGGCCATGGCCGCTGTTCTTCACGTTTGCACCACCTGCCGCGCCGGTCAGCCGGTGCCCGAGGGACAGGATTGTCCCGGAACCACGCTGCACAAGGTGCTTGCGGCCGAAGCCCTGCCGCAGGGCGTGACGCTCCGCGCCGTGGAATGCCTTTCGGCCTGCGATCATGGCTGCACGGTGGCGCTGACCCGCCCCGGCGGCTGGTCCTATGTCTATGGCCGCATGACGACCGCCGATGCGCCCGAAATCCTGCGCGGGGCCGCGCTTTATGCCGCCAATGCCGACGGCCTGGTGCCCTGGCGTGACCGCCCGGTGATTTTCCGCAAGCAAAGCCTGGCCCGTATTCCCCCGATTATGCCCCCGATGGAGATCTGACATGACCGACCTGACCAAAATTCCCGTTACCGTGATCACGGGCTTTCTGGGTGCCGGCAAGACCACGCTGATCCGCCATCTGATGCAGAACCCGCAGGGCAAGCGGCTGGCGATTCTGGTCAACGAGTTTGGCACCATGGGGGTGGATGGCGACATCCTGAAATCTTGTGCTGACGAGAGCTGCCCGGCGGAAAACATCGTCGAACTGGCGAACGGCTGCATCTGCTGCACGGTGGCAGATGATTTCATCCCCACCATCGAAGCGCTGATGGCCCTGCCACAGCGGCCCGATCACATTCTGATCGAAACTTCGGGTCTGGCCTTGCCCAAGCCTTTGCTGAAAGCCTTCGACTGGCCCGCGATCCGCTCGAAGATCACGGTTGATGGTGTGGTGGCGCTGGCCGATGCCGAGGCGGTGGCGGCGGGTCGCTTTGCCCCCGATGTGGCGGCGGTGGATGCCCAGCGGGCTGCCGATGCCTCGATCGATCACGAAACGCCGCTGTCCGAGGTCTTCGAGGACCAGATTTCCTGCGCCGATATAGTGCTTTTGTCCAAGGCCGATCTGGCCGGGGACGCCGGTCTTGCCGCCGCCCGCGCGGCGATCGAGGCCGAAATGCCGCGCCGGGTGCCCATTCTGGCCATGACTGACGGGGTGATCGACCCGCGGGTGATCCTTGGCCTGCAAGCCGCCGCCGAAGACGATCTGGCGGCGCGCCCGAGCCACCATGATGGCCATGACGACCACGAGCATGACGACTTTGCCTCGGTCGTGATCGACCTGCCCGAAGTGGTCGACGTCGAGGAGCTTGTGGCCCGCATCCAGCGCCTCGCGCGTGACCGGCACATCCTGCGCGTCAAGGGCTATGTCGCCGTTCAGGGCAAGCCGATGCGCCTTCTGGTGCAGGCGGTGGGCGAGCGGGTGCGCCATCAGTTTGACCGGCCTTGGGCCGCGATGCCGCGCCAGTCGCGGCTGGTGGTGATTGCCGAGTATCACGACATCGACCCCGCCGCGATCCGCACCGTGCTGGGGGGCTGAGCGCGCCATGCATGTCGTGTTCCGCGAATCCCATGGTCTGGAGGAGGCCGAGCTGCCGTTCGATCCCGGGCAAGACCCGGCCGATCTGGTGGTGCTGTCGTTCTCCGACAGTGACCTTGGGGCTTTCGCGGCGGGCTGGCATCGCAGTGGTCGCAAGCTGCCGTCGCTGCGGCTGCAAAACCTCGTGGCGCTGAAGCATCCGGTGTCGGTCGATACCTATGTCGAGCGCACGCTTGCCGGGGCCAAGGCCATTCTGATCCGCCTGATCGGTGGCGCGGCCTATTGGCCCTATGGCCTTGCATCAGTACAGGATCTGGCGCGGCGCAAGGGCATTGCGCTGGCGGTTCTGCCCGCCGATGGCCGGGTTGACCCGGCGCTGGACGCGGCCTCGACCCTGCCGCTGTCAACGCTGCGGCGCTTGCAAGCGCTGTGCGATGCCGGGGGCGTGGTGGCGGCACAGGCGGCACTGGCGCAGCTTTGCCTTGCCGCCGGGCTTTATGCCGGCCCGGTTGGCGGCGACAAGCATGTGCCGGAGTTTGGTTTCTACGATCCCGATCAAGGTGTGATCGCGGCGGTGCCGGATGCCCCGCTGGTCTTGGTCAGCTTCTATCGCAGCTACCTGACCGCCGCTGATACCGCACCGATTGACGCGCTGATCCGTGGTTTCCGCGCTGCCGGTCTGGCCGCCTGCGGCGTCTTTGCGCCCTCGCTGAAAGCGCCCGGGTTTGGCGATTGGCTGCGCCCGCATCTGGCCGCCCGCCCGCCCGTCGCCATTGTCAACGCCACGGCCTTTTCGGCGCGCGATGACGCGGGCGCTACGCCGTTTGACGTCTGCGACTGTCCGGTGTTTCAAGTGGCGCTTTCCACCGCGCGCAGGCGGGACTGGGCGCAGTCGGATCGCGGGCTGTCGCCCGCCGATCTGGCGATGCATGTGGTGCTGCCCGAGGTTGATGGCCGCCTCTTTGCCGGTGTCACCTCGTTCAAATCACCGGGCCAGCGCGACGCCGATCTGCAATTCTCGCGCTTTGCGCATCGGGCGGACCCGGCGCAGGTGGGCCGCATCGTGGCGCGGGTTCTGGGCTGGCATCGGCTGGCGGTGACGACGGCAGCGGATCGGCGGCTGGCGGTTGTCCTGTCGACCTATCCGGGCCGCGCGCATCAGCTTGCCCATGCGGTCGGCCTTGATGCGCTTACCTCGACTGAGGCGTTGCTGGCCGATCTTCAGGCCGAAGGCTATGCCACCCAGCCCGGAGAAAGCTTGGGTCAGGCCCTGACCGAAACCCGTCAAAGCTGGCCGCTGGCGGACTATCTCGCCGCGCTGAGCCGCCTGCCTGCATCGCTGCGGGACGATCTGACCCGGGTATGGGGCGCGCCGCAGGATGACCCGGCCTGCCAGAACGGCGCGTTTCGCTTTGCCGTCGTGATCCGGGGCAACGCCCTGATTGCGCTGCAACCCGAACGGGGCGACGGGGCGACCCGCGATGCCGAATACCACGATCTGAGCCGCACGCCGCGCCATGGCTATGTGGCCTTCTACCTCTGGCTTCAGGCGCGGGGCTTGCAGGCGCTGGTTCATATGGGTGCGCATGGCACGCTGGAATGGCTGCCGGGCAAATCGGTGGCGCTGTCGGCCACCTGCTGGCCCGAGGCGCTGACCGCCGATCTTCCTGTGATCTACCCCTTCATCGTCAATGACCCCGGCGAGGCAGCGCAGGCCAAGCGGCGCATCGGGGCGCTGACCCTTGGCCACCTGCCGCCGCCCTTGGTCGCCTCCTCGGTTCCCGAGGCGATGCAGCGGCTGGAGCGGCTGTTGGACGAATACTCCACCGCCGACGGGCTGGACCCCTTTCGCCGCGGCCGGCTGATTGGCGACATCCGCGCCGAGGCCCGCGCCACCGGGGTTGAGGAAGATCTGGGGCTGCCCGTGGGGGCCAGCATGGCCGAGGCGATCACCCGGATTGACCGCTTTGTCTGCGACATCAAGGAAAGCCAGTTCGGCGCGGGGCTTCACGTCTTTGGCCGTGGGCAATGCGCAGACGCGGAGCGGGAAGGCATCTTGCGCGCGCTATCGGGCCGCCGCGTGGCGCCCGGTCCCTCTGGCTCGCCCGCGCGGGGCAGGGGCGATGTGCTGCCGACGGGGCGGAACCTTTACTCGGTCGATCCGCGTTCGGTGCCTAGCCGGTCGGCCCATGCCCAAGGGGTGAAGCTGGCCGAGGAGCTTTTGCGCAAGCATCTGCAAGACCATGGCGACTGGCCGCGCGGGCTGGTGGTGGATCTTTGGGGCAGCGCCACGATGCGCACGGCGGGCGAAGACTTTGCCATGGCGCTGCATCTGGCCGGGCTTGCCCCGGTCTGGGATGCCGCGTCAAGCCGGGTGACCGGGGTCGAGGTGCTGCCGCTGACCCTGCTGGGCCGCCCGCGCATCGACGTGACGCTGCGCGTCTCGGGTCTGTTCCGCGATGTGTTCCCGGGCCTTGCCACGCTCTTTGAAACCGGGGCCACGGCGCTGGCTGCCCGGAACGAGGCGGCGGAGGATAATCCCTATCTGCAGCGCGCCGCGCGGGTCTTTGGGCCAAGGCCGGGGCATTACGGCCTTGGCATGGGTCAAGCGATGGATGATTTCACGCCCGAGGCGCGGGCGGCGGCGGGGGAGGCCTGGCTGGCCGCTTCGGCCTGGGCGCTCGGGGCCGATGGCATCAGCCGTGACGACCGCGCCGGGCTTGAGTCGCGACTGCGGCAAGCCAACGCCTTTGTCCACGCGCAAGATCTGCCGGAAAGCGATGTGCTCTTGGCCGCCGATTATGCGGCCCATGAGGCTGGTTTTGCCGCCGCGCTGACCCGACTGGGCGTAGCGCAGCCCGCGCTTTATCATCTGGACGCCACGCAACCAGATCGCCCCCGCGCCCGAACCTTGGCCGAGGAAATCGCCCGTGTCGTGCGCGCCCGGGCCGCCAACCCGGCTTGGGCCGATGGCATGATGGCGCATGGCTTTCGTGGCGCGGCGGAAATTGCGGCGACGCTCGACCATATGGCGGCCTTTGCCCATCTCGCGGGCGTTGTGCCACCGCATCTTTTTGACCTTTACCATCAGGCAACGCTGGGCCGCGCCGATGTGGTGGAGTTCATGGCCGCAGAGAACCCTGCGGCCCTAGACGCGGTGCGCGACCTGTTCCGCCGCTTGCATGAGGCGGGGCTGTGGACCACCCGGCGCAACTCCATCGCCGCAACGCTGGGAGAGCGGCCATGACCGGCTTTGCCGTGCAAGGCTGGTGTCCCGGCGCCTTGCGGCCGATGCTGTCGGGCGATGGGTTGGTGGTGCGGGTGCGCCCCGACGCCGGACGGCTGAGCGCCGTGCAGGCGCAGGGCATCGCGGCCGCGGCCCGTACCCATGGCAACGGGCTGATCGACCTTTCGGCGCGCGGCAATGTGCAACTGCGCGGCGCGACCGGGGCCAGCCACCCGGCCCTGATCGCGGACCTCAGCTCGCTGGGGCTGATCGACGCCACCGCGCGCGATGAGGCACGGCGCAACATTCTGGTCACGCCCTTTGCCGATGCTGCCACTGATGCGCTGGCGCAGGCGCTGGCCGCCGCCCTTTGCGCGGCCCCGGAGCTTCCGGGCAAGTTCGGTTTTGCCATCGACTGCGGGCCTGCCCCGATCTTGCAGGGCATTGCCGCCGACATCCGGCTGGAGCGCGACGCTACGGGCGGGTTGATCCTGCGCTGCGACGGGCTTGCGGCAGGTGCGCCGGTGACGGCGGCGGACGCTGCCCCGGCGGCAGTTGCCTTGGCGCAGTGGTTCGTTGATGCCGGTGGGATCACCGCGGGTCGGGGCCGCATGGCGGCGCTGATTGCAAGGGGCGCGCGGCCAAAGGGCCGGCTTGCACCCCGCATAACTCCGGCCCCCTCCGCCCCGGCACCGGGGCCGGGCCTGTGTCCGCAAGGTGCACTGGTCGGGTTCGAGTTTGGCCAGATGACGGCGGAAACCCTTGCCGCATTGGCGGGGCTTGGCAATCTGCGCGTCACGCCGTGGCGGATGTTGCTGATCGAAGGGCTGGATCATCTTCCTTCGGTTCCCGGCCTGATCCTTGATCCCACCGACCCGCTGCTGCGGGTGGCGGCCTGTACCGGCGCGCCGGGCTGCTTGCAAGCTCACCAGCCGGTGCGCCCGCTGGCCCGTCGTCTTGCTGCGCAGGTTCCTTCGGGAAAGCTGCTGCATGTTTCGGGCTGTGCCAAGGGCTGCGCGCGGCCCGGCCCCGCCGACATCACGCTTGTCGCCACGCCGCAGGGCTTTGACCTGATCCGTCAGGCCTCTGCCCAAGGCACCCCGCTGACCGCAAATCTTGCCGACCCGGACATCGACCTGAAAGGACTGTTCTGATGCCCCATGCCTATCAGACCGATGGCGCCGCGATTTATCTGCAATCCTTTGCCACCATCCGCGCCGAGGCCGACCTTGCCCGCTTTACGCCCGAAGAAGAAATCGTCGTGGTGCGCATGATCCACGCCGCCGGGATGGTCGGGCTGGAGGAATTTGTCCGCTTCACCCCCGGCATGGCGATTGCCGCCCGCGCCGCGCTGGAGGCGGGGGCCCCGATCCTCTGTGATGCCCGCATGGTCAGCGAGGGCATTACCCGCGGCCGGCTTCCGGCGGCGAATGAGGTGATCTGCACCCTGCACGACCCTTCGGTTCCCGCCTTGGCCGCCCAGATTGGCAACACCCGGTCAGCGGCGGCGGTGGAGCTGTGGCGGCCGCATCTGGCCGGGGCCGTGGTGGCCATCGGCAATGCGCCGACCGCGCTCTTTCACCTTCTGAATATGCTGGAAGACCCGTCCTGCCCGCGCCCCGCCGCCATCATCGGCTGCCCGGTGGGTTTCATTGGCGCGGCGGAATCGAAAGACGCGCTGATCGCCGCGCCGCCCGCGCCGTCGGTCATCATCAAGGGCCGTCTTGGCGGCTCTGCCATCACCGTCGCCGCCGTCAACGCACTCGCCAGCCGCAAGGAATGACCATGGGACGCATCATCTGCACCGGCCTTGGGCCGGGCGACCCCGACCTGATCTCGATCCGCTCGGATCGGGCCATTCGCCAGGCGTCGCATGTCGCCTATTTCCGCAAGGCCGGGCGGCAGGGACAGGCGCGGCGCATCGTTGACGGCATGCTGGCCGCAGGCGTGCGGGAACATGCGATGGAATATCCGGTGACGACGGAACTCCCGTTTGACAGCCCGGATTACATTCACTGTCTGGCGCAATTCTACGACGACTGGGCCGACCGGCTGAAAGCGCTGGTCGCCACCGGGGCCGAGGTTGTGGTGCTTTGTGAAGGCGACCCCTTCCTTTATGGCTCGTTCATGCACCTGTATCTGCGGCTGAAGGATCATGTCCCGGTCGAGGTGATCCCCGGCATTCCGGGCATGGTGGGCTGCTGGAATGCCAGCGGTGTGCCGATGACCTGGGGCGATGATGTGCTGACCGTGCTGATGGGCACCTTGCCCGAGGCCGAACTGGTCCGCCACATGCAAGGCGCCGATGCCCTGGCGATCATGAAAACCGGGCGCAATCTGCCGCGCGTGCGCCGCGCGCTGGAGGTTGCGGGGCGGCTGGATCAGGCCTGGCTGGTCGAACGCGGCACCATGCCGGGTCAGCGCATCGTCAAGCTGGCCGAGGTGGAGGCCGAGGATTGCCCGTATTTCGCCATCGTCCTTGTTCATGGCCATGGCCGCCGTCCGGTGATGGGGGGCGAGGAATGACAGGCTGGATTGCCGTTGTCGGGCTTGGCCCCGGAGCTGCCGCGCTGGTGACACCCGAAGTCACAGCGGCCTTGGCCGAAGCCACCGATGTGGTGGGCTATATTCCCTATGTCGCCCGCGTCGCGCCCCGCCGCGGCCTGACACTGCACCCGTCCGACAACCGGGTCGAGCTGGACCGTGCCGCGCTGGCTTTGGACATGGCTGCGACGGGGCGGCGGGTGGTGATTGTCTCATCGGGCGATCCGGGGGTGTTTGCCATGGCCTCGGCGCTGTTCGAGGCGTTGGAGGCACGGCCTGCCGACCATGGCGCCAATATCCGCATTCTGCCCGGCATCACCGCCATGCTGGCCGCCGCCGCGCGGGCCGGGGCGCCCTTGGGTCATGATTTCTGCGCCATCAACCTTTCCGACAATCTCAAACCCTTTGCCGAGGTGGAGCGCCGCCTGCGCCACGCCGCGCGGGGCGGCTTTGCCATGGCCTTCTACAACCCCCGCTCGAAATTGCGCCCGCACCAGTTCGCCCGCGTGCTGGAGATCCTGCGCGAGGAATGCGAACCGGCGCGGCTGGTGCTGTTCGCCCGCGCGGTGTCAACGCCGGAGGAGCGGCTGTGCACCGTCAGCCTGTCGGACGCCACGCCGGACATGGCCGACATGCGCACGGTGGTGATCGTCGGCAATGAGGCCACCCGGCAGGTCGGCCCTTGGCTTTACACCCCGCGCTCGGTGCCGGCATGACCAAGCCAGGCCATCACATCGGCGACCTCCGCAAAGATCCGGCGCGGCGGCAGGGCGGGCCGGTCGATCAGGATGACCGGCAGGCCCAAAATGCGCGCGGCTTCCAGTTTGGCGGAGGCGCCTGCGCCACCGGCGTTCTTGGCGACGATATGGCTGATGCGATGTTCGCGCAGCAAGGCAAGATCGCTGGCCAGATCAAAGGGGCCACGGGCGATGACGGCGGCGGCATCGGGCAGGGGCAGGGTGCCTTCGGGCGGATCAACCAGGCGCAGCAGGTAATGGTGCTGTGGCTTGGCGGCAAAGGGCGCAAGCGTCTGTTTGCCGATGGCCAGAAACACCCGCGCCGGGCTGTCGGGCAGGGCGGCGACCGCGGGCGCGATGTCGGGAACGTGGGTCCAGCTGTCACCGGCCTCAGCCTGCCACGCAGAGCGTTGCAGCACCGCCAGCGGCACATCCGCCTCGGCGCAGGCCGCAACGGCATTGCGGCTCATCTGCGCGGCGAAAGGGTGGGTGGCGTCAACGACATGGCTGATGCCTTCCGCCTTGAGATAGGCCACCAGCCCCGCCACCCCGCCAAAGCCGCCGATCCGGACCGGCAGCGGCTGCGCCACCGGCGCGGCGGTACGGCCTGCATAGGAATAGACCGCTTCCATCCCCGAGCCGGCAAGGGCGCGGGCCAGCAGGCTGGCCTCGGTGGTGCCGCCCAGAAGAAGGATGCGTGTCATGGCTGAGCCTTGGCTGTCGATCATCGGTCTGGGCGAAGATGGACCAGCGGGCCTGTCCGAGGCAAGCCGCGCCGCGCTGGCCAGTGCCGAAGTGGTGTTCGGTGCGCCGCGCCATCTGGCCTTGGCGGGTATCGGCGCAAGGGGGCAGGACTGGCCCGTGCCTTTCGACCTCTCGCCGCTTTTGGCGCTGCGCGGGCAAAAGGTGGCCATGTTGGTTTCGGGTGACCCATTCTGGTTCGGCGCGGGCGGCACCGTGGCCGCGCATCTGCCCCCGGCCGAGTTTCGCGCCTATCCGGCGGCGGGCACCTTCGCCCTTGTCGCCGCCCGTCTGGGCTGGCGGCTGGAGGGCGTGACCTGCCTTGGGCTGCATGCCGCCCCCTTCTCCCGCTTGCGCCCGGTGCTGACCGCCGGGGTGCGGGTGATCTGCACCCTGCGCGACGCGGCGGCGGTTGGCGAGCTTGCCATCTGGCTGGAAGCAAACGGCTTTGCCGCCTGCAAACTGACGGTCTGCGAGGCCATGGGCGGGCCGCGGGAGCGGCTGCGCGACGGCGCTGACTGGCCCGACATCACCGCCCCCGTTGCGGTGGCGCTGGACGGCATTGACCTGCCCGCCGGCGCCGGTCTTCCGCGCGCCTCGGGTCTGCCGGATGGGTGTTTTGCCCATGACGGCCAGATCACAAAGCGCCCGGTCCGCGCCATCACGCTCTCCACCCTTGCCCCGCGCCTCGGCGAAATGCTGTGGGATATCGGCGGCGGCTCCGGCTCGATCTCGGTCGAGTGGTGTCTGGCGGGGGGCAGCGCGGTCACGATCGAAGCAAAGCCCGAACGCGCCGCCAATATCCGCCGGAACGCCGAAGATTTCGGCATCGCCCATCGGCTGCGGGTGGTCGAAGGTGCGGCCCCCGCCGCGCTGGCCGATCTGCCCGCCCCGGAGGCGGTCTTTGTTGGCGGCGGTGGTGATGCGGCGCTGCATGCCGATCTTTGGGCGCGGCTCGCCCCCGGCACCCGCCTTGTCGCCAATGCCGTGACGCTGGAGGGCGAGGTGGTGCTGGCCGCCTGCCATGGCCGCCACGGCGGCAGCCTGCTGCGCATCGACCTTGCCGAGGCCAGCCCCTTGGGCGGCTTTCGCGGCTGGCAGTCGAGCCGCCCCGTCGTGCAATGGAGCGTGACGCGATGAGAATCGCCGGTCTGGGATTTCGTGATAGCGCGACGCTGCCTTCGCTGCGCGCTGCTCTGGGGCTGGTCGAGGCCGCAGGTGGCCCCGCCACCGCCCTTGCCACCCTGCCCGCCAAGGCCGAGGTCGCCGTCTTGCGGCAACTGGCCGAGGAGCGCGGCCTTGCCGTGCTGGCGGTTCCGGTGCGGGGCATCGCCACCCCCACCCATTCGGCCCGCGTCATGGCGCTGCATGGCACCGGTTCGATGGCCGAGGCCGCCGCGCTGGCCGCTGCCGGACCGGGCGCAATTCTGACCGTGGCGCGGATATCCGCGCCCGATGGCATGGCGACCTGCGCCATGGCGACACACAAAGGAACCCAACCATGACCGTCCATTTCATTGGCGCCGGACCGGGCGCTGCCGACCTCATCACGCTGCGCGGGCGCGACCTGATCGCCGCCGCGCCGGTCTGCCTTTACGCCGGATCGCTGGTGCCCGAGGCGCTTTTGGCGCATTGCCCGCCCGGCGCGCGGATTGTGAACACCGCGCCGCTCAGTCTGGATGAGATCATCGCCGAAATCGCCGCCGCCCATGCCGCTGGTCATGACGTTGCACGTCTGCATTCGGGCGATCTGTCGGTCTGGTCGGCGATGGGCGAGCAACTCCGCCGCCTGCGGGCGCTGGATATTCCCTATGACGTGACCCCCGGCGTGCCGGCCTTTGCCGCCGCTGCGGCGGCATTGGGGGCCGAGTTGACCCTGCCCGGCGTGGCACAATCGCTGATCCTGACCCGGACCTCGGGCCGCGCCTCCAGCATGCCCGAGGGCGAGACGCTGGAGAACTTCGCCCGCACCGGCGCGACGCTGGCCATTCACCTGTCGGTGCATGTGCTGGCCGATGTGCAGGCGCGCCTGGCACCCCATTACGGCGCCGACTGCCCGGTGGCGGTGGTGTTCCGCGCCTCGTGGCCCGATCAGAAGGTGGTGCGCGCCACGCTGGCCACGCTGGACGCCAGCATTGGCACGGGCGAGCGCACGGCGCTGATCCTTGTCGGCCCGGCGTTGGGCGCGACCGAGTTCGACGAAAGCTGCCTTTACGCCGGGGATTATGACCGACGCTATCGCCCGCTCGGCACCGCTCCGCGCTTTCCGGAGGTGCTATGACCCTGCCGCCCGGCCTGATGATTTCCGCCCCGGCCTCGGGCACCGGCAAGACCACGGTGACGTTGGGGCTTCTGGCGGCGTTCCGGGCCGCCGGCCTTGCCGTCCAGCCGTTCAAGAGCGGGCCGGATTACATCGACCCGGCGTTTCATGCGGCGGCGGCGGGGCGGGTTTCGGTCAATCTCGACAGCTGGGCGATGACCCCCTCCCGCCTCGCGGCGCAGGCTGCCGAGGCGCGGGGCGCCGATCTGATCCTTGCCGAAGGCTCGATGGGACTTTTCGACGGCGTCGCCCGCGCCGGGGAAACCGGCTCGGGCGCCAGTGCCGATCTGGCGGCGCTGATGGGCTGGCCGGTGGTTCTGGTGCTGGATGTCTCGGGTCAGGCGCAGACCGCGGCGGCGGTGGCCGCCGGGCTGGCCGGGTTCCGGCCGGGGGTGAAGGTTGGCGGGGTGATTCTGAACAAGGTCGCCTCGCCCCGGCATGAGGCGCTGGTGCGCGCCGGGATGGAGGCCGCCGGTCTTCCGGTGCTGGGGGCCTTGCCGCGCCGCGCCTCCATCGCTTTGCCCGAGCGGCATCTGGGGCTGGTGCAGGCTGAGGAACTGCCGCGCCTGCAGCAGATCCTGACCCAAGCCGCCGCGTTCGTGGCCGCGCATTGCGACCTTGCCGCCCTGCGCGCACTGGCCCGCACCGGACCAGTGCCGCAAGGCGCGACCCTCCCGGTTCCGCCTCCGGGCGAGCGAATCGCGATGGCACGGGATGCGGCGTTTTCCTTCGTCTACCCGCATCTGCTGGCCGATTGGCGGGCGCAGGGGGCAACGATCCTGCCGTTCTCGCCCTTGGCCGATCAGGGGCCGGACGCTTCTGCCACGGTCTGCTGGCTGCCCGGCGGCTACCCGGAACTGCACGCCGCCCGGCTGGCGGGTTGTGACGGTTTTCGCGCGGCGCTGACGGATTTTGCCAGAACCCGGCCCGTGCATGGCGAATGCGGTGGCTACATGGCGCTGGGGCAGGGGCTGGTTTCGGCTGATGGCACCCGGCACCGGATGGCGGGGCTTCTGGGGCTGGAGACCAGCTTTGCCAAACGGCGCATGCATCTGGGATACCGCCTTGCCCGCAGCGCCCGTCCGGTTGCCGGCTTTGACGCGGGCACCGCCCTGCGCGGGCACGAATTTCACTATGCCACCATCCTGTCGCAACCCGATGCGCCGCTGGCCAGGGTCACCGATGCCACGGGCGAGGCCGTTGCCGAAACCGGATCGTTCCGCCTATGCCCCGACGGCGGGCAGGTCAGCGGCACCTTCTTTCACCTGATCGCACCAGCCAGCCAAGGGGCTTTGCCATGAGCGGATTTGTCTCTTTCGTCTCCTCCGGTCCCGGCGACCCCGAGTTGCTGACCCTGAAGGCAGCCCGCCTGCTGGCCGAGGCCGAGGTGGTGCTGTTCGATGACCTGTCGGCGGGCCCGATCCTGTCGCATTGTGCGGCGGGTGCCGATCTGGTGGCCGTGGGCAAGCGGGCAGGCCGCCCTTCGCCCAAGCAAGACCATGTCAGTCGTCTTCTGGTCGATCACGCGCTGACCGGGGCAAAGGTGGTGCGGCTGAAGTCGGGCGACAGCGGCATCTTTGGTCGTCTGGAAGAGGAAATCGCAGCACTGCGCGCCGCCGGCATCGGGTTTGAGATTGTGCCCGGCGTGCCTTCGGCCTGTGCGGCGGCGGCGGCGGCAGGTATACCGCTGACACGGCGACTGAGCTCGCGGCGGGTTCAATTCGTCACAGGTGCCGACATGACGGGCGATCTGCCCGAGGGGCTGAACTGGGCGGCTTTAGCAGACCCCAAGGCGACGACGGTGGTTTTCATGGGCAAGCGCACCTTCCCGACGCTTGCCGCCGGGTTGATGGCCCATGGGCTGCCACCGGGCACCCCGGCCATGATGGCCGAGGCCGTCGGCCACCCCGAACAGCAGATCACCCGGTCAACCCTTGCGGCGCTAGGCGATGTCATCTCTGCCCAGGCGGGCAACGCGCCAGCGCTGATCCTTTATGGCCCCCTGACGGAAGAGTGACTCATGATCGACCTTACGCTGATCGGCATCGGAACCGGCAACCTCGATCATGTCACCCTGCAGGCCATCAAGGCGATGAATACCGCCGATCTGATCCTGATCCCCTTGAAAGGCGAGGATAAATCCGATCTTGCGGGGCTGCGGCAACAGATTTTCCGCACCTGCGTGACCAATCCTGCCACCCGCATTGACAGCTTTGATCTGCCAGAGCGTGACCCGGGCACGCCGGATTACCTGCGGCGGGTGAATGACTGGCATGACCAGATTGCGGCGGTCTGGCATACGGCGATTGAACGCCATCTGGCGCAGGGCGGTGGGCCGAAGGTGGCCTTTCTGGTCTGGGGCGACCCCTCGCTTTACGACAGCACGTTGCGCATTGCCGAAAGGCTTTCTGGCCAGCGCGCACTTCACCTGCATGTCATCCCCGGCATTACCGCCATTCAGGCGCTTTGCGCCGCCCACGCCATCCCGCTGAATGACCTTGCGGCCCCGGTCACCATCACCACCGGTCGCCAGTTGCGCGAAAGTGGCTGGCCACCGGGGGCAGAAACCGTCGTTGTCATGTTGGACAACGGCGGGGCCTTTGGCGCGATTGATCCCGAAGGTGTCAGCATCTGGTGGGGGGCCTATGTCGGAATGGATCGGCAAGTGCTGGTTTCGGGACCGCTAGAGGCCGTAGCAGGGCAAATCAGCGAAACCCGGGCAAGGATCAGGTCAGAGCATGGCTGGGTCATGGACATCTATCTGATGCGCCGCAAATCCCGCCAAAGTGATTTCCCGAAAGGTTAAGACTTCATCGGCCGTCAAACGAGGCCTATTCTTCTAACTGTTCAGTCACGGCATTTGGTGGGTAGGGCCAAGGTTGAGCTATTCCCCGATCTTTGGACAGATTTTGGGCTGATTTACTACAGCCTGCACCTGCTGATCGGTTTCGATGTGGTTGAAGGAGACCACGGCGGGCGGCTGTCCGCCATGGGCAGTGTGCGGGCGATGGTGGTTGTAGAAGGTGATCCAGCGCCCGACTCCGGCTTTGGCCTGCGATCCGGATTCCCAGGCGTGCAGGTAGACGCATTCATACTTAAGGGACCGCCAGAGGCGTTCGGTGAAGATGTTGTCCAGATACCTGGCTTTGCCATCCATCGAGATATTGGTCTTGGGCCGCTTCAGCCGATCGGTCCAGTCGAAGGACGTGAACTGGCTGCTCTGGACGGTGTTCATGATCTCGGGCGCGCCGAACCGATGGATCGCCTCGTTCAGCGCTTCGACGCAGAAGTCGGCTTCCAGCGTGTTCGATAGCTCAGCATGCCGACCACGGACAGAAGTAAGGGCCTGCTCGATGGATGCTTGACCAGACCCGCCCGATCACAGAAGCGGAAGGTGATCGTCGTACTTCGAGGCGAGGATATGCGCCAGCAGGCTCGCCCCGGCCATGCTGCCCGGGATCGGGCGGCTGGGCGCGGGCACCTGCATCATGCGTTCGCTGCGGCGGCAGGATTTCTTGGGCCGGGCGATCTGGACCACTTTCAACTGGGCAGCGATCAGATCCAGCATCTCGCTGAAATCCTCGCCCACCACGGGCAGATCGCCGCCGCAATCGGGGCAGCAACTGCCGGGGTCGAGTTCCTGACGCTCGCGTAGCGTGCCGTCCGAGACCTGCGGCCGACGGCGAGACGGGCGGGCGGCGGTATCCTCGGCAGCCTCAGCTACCTCCGGATCGCCGTCCGGGACCGCCGTCTCGCTTTCGGTCGAGGCAATCAGCAGGTCCTCCAGCGCCAGTTCGAGATGTTCGATCTCGTGCTCGATCTTTTCCGAGGACTGCCCGAAGACCTGCTTCTTCAGCTTGGCGATGCGCAGCCGCAGGGTCTGGATCAGCTGATCATGGGCACGCAAGGTGGCCGAGATCTTCGCGTTTTCTGCCTGCAACGCCGCGATCAACACCTTCAAAAGCGCAGGATCATCGGGAAGGTTTTCGGTCACGCTCGACATGCGCCCGACCACCACAAGGCAGGCGGAATTGCCATAAAAACAAGACGTTTCAGCAGGATAAATCAGCCCACCCGGGCCGGTGGTGCGCCCCAGTCCGGCCTGCGCCAATCGATCCCCTCCCACAGCATCGTCAGCTGCGCCAAGGTCAGACGCACAGCGCCATCGCCACGCGCAAGCCAAGGAAAGTGGCCACCTCCCAGCACCTTGTAATAGAGGCAGAAGCCTTGCCCATCCGAGCGCAAAAGCTTCACCCTGTCGCCAAATCGACAACCATGCCGCATACAAAGTACGGGAATTGCGGATCGAGTATCCTGGCATCCGCTTTTTGGCCGGGTGCTGCGCGCCCGCGATGGTGGTCGGCGGTAAGGAGCTGGCTCGATCTTGGTCGAGGACCGGCCCGGTTTCTTCCGAACCTTGCCGCCCTGGATGGGCGATCCCACCTATTGTGAGCGGCTGGACAGCGGACTACCGCCTGTAGCGCTCGCTGCCCTTGAGACTTTGGCCCTGACCTTGGAGCTGATGCGTTATGCTGAGGTTGCGCCATCCTCTGGAACAGTGATTCCAGAGGAGGACATGCATGTCCCCATCGAGCCCCAACCCACCTGCAGCAGGATCAATTCTGCCTGTCACTGGACGATCCCCGCAACCGCCCTCCGGCGGCACCATCAACACCGGCACTTCTGGAGGCGCTGGCCGAGCTTCAACTGATGGCGGCGCAGAAGACGGAGGGCTGGGAGAATGCTGCACGCGAAGATCACCGCTGAACTCTTTGCCCGCAGCGCCATCGTCTACGTCCGGCAGTCGACAATGAGCCAGGTCCTCGGCAACCTAGAGAGCCAGAAACGACAATACAGATGGCTGAAGTCGCCCGCGACACGGGCTTTTCGACCGCCGAGGTGATTGATGAGGACTTGGGCCGCTCCGGATCAGGCCAGGTGGCCCAGCCAGGGTTCCAGCGCCTGGTTGCAGAAGTCTGTGCCGGATCAGTAGGGGCTGTCTACCGCATTGAGGCTTCCCGACTGGCCCGCAATGGCCGTGATTGGCATTATCTGATCGATCTTTGCGCCCTGACCGGGACCTTGGTGGTTGACCCCGAAGGCGTTTACGACCCCCACCTGATGAATGATCGGCTGCTCTTGGGGCTGAAGGGGACAATGTCGAAGTACGCGCTCAACCTCTTGCGCCAGCGGGGTCTGGCCGCCCGCGATGCCAAGGCAGGCCGGGGAGAACTCCGCTTCACCCTGCCGCCAGGCTACTGTTGGAGCGAGGATGCCCGGATCGAGATGGACCCCGATCAGCGTGTTCAGCGGGTTATCCACCTGATCTTCGCCAAGTTAGGCAAACTCGGCAGTGGGCGGTCGGTCTTTCTGTGGCCGCGGGCAGCAGATATTCATCTTCCGGTGGTGCAGCGCAACGGCGCATTGCGGAAGATGACATGGTGCAAGCCAGCCTATCACAGCGTGTGCAGGTGCTGCACAGCCCGATCTATGCAGGTGCCTATGCCTTTGGACCAACCGGGAACCGGACACGGGTGGTGGATGGGCAGGCCCGCAAGGCCAGCAGTCACCACAGGGCGATTGAGGGCTGGAACGTGCTCATCAAGGATAGCCACGAGGGATATATCGACTGGCGCGCCTACGATGAGAACAGCCGTATGCTTGAGGAGACCGCGCATATGCAGAAGCGGACTGCCCGCAAATCCGGGCGTTGCTGTCAGGCATGGCCCGCAGCGCGCGTTGTGGCCGGATGATGCGGGTGTTCTACAAGACGGGCGCCGATGCCCGCGCCAGACAACGGCTGGTCAGGCTGCTGATCGAAGAAGTCGTGCCGATATCGATGCGAAGACGAACGAATTTGTTCAGCTGTTACACTGGATAGGTGGGTGCCACACCGAAGTCAGGTTGGCCCGGCGCAAGACTGGCCGGTTTCCGCCCGGCAGGGCGCTGCATATCGGTGTCGGTGATTGGCGCATGCACCGACAATGCCGCCTGCCGGTCTGACTCCGCCGGCAAAAACAACGCCTCCGGAAAGGCCGAAAGCAGCCCCTTCTTCTTCTGCTCGTGCCGCCAGGCATAGATTTGCTGCCGCGTCACATCATGTTGCTGCGCAACCTGCGTCACTGTCGCGCTGCCCATGCCGACCGACAAGACAATCTCGCGCTTCTCCTCGTCGCCCCGCCGCCGCTCCAATCCCAGTGTATCGCCCCGCATCGCCAGCCCCGCATAAGACACGTCATTAACGACGTCGTTATGCACGTGCCTTAATGGATCCAGCCAAGCTCAGGCAGACGGCCTTCGGGCGTCGGTCGGAGAAGAGCGATCCGGGGCAGTTCGAACTTGCGCTGGAAAATCTGGAAACCGCCATTGCACCAATCCATGACGAAGAGGATGCCAAGGATTGGGCCGCTAAACGCCCCTCCAAACCGCGCGCCGCCAATTGCGGGTCTCTGCCAGAACACCTGCCGTGCATCGAAGGGTGAGTGAACGCAAGGGCCTAGCCTGCGCCTGCATTGCATTGGGGAAGACGTGCCGTGACATCTGGACATTATCCCCGTCCAGTTCCTCGTCAGCCGTCGGCCCAAATACGCCTGCCGGTCCTGCTCCGATGGCATGTCGCAAGCTCCCGCTCTGGCGCGAATGATCCTGGACGGTCTGCCGACCGAAGCGATGGTTGCCCATGCTCTTGCCGGCAAGTATGCAGATCACCTTTCGTTGTATTGGCGGGCCGAGATCTACAGCCCCAAGGAGCCGGTCTTGACCGGTCCACCTTGGCCGATTGGGTCGACCGCGCGGCCTTCGAACTCCGGTTCGCCTATTGTGCGCTGATGGCCAATCCAAAGCGGTCAAGAAGCTGCTCAGGGACGAATCCCATGCCACGGCACCCTGCAAGTCGATGGATGGGCCGGATACAACCGGCTGATCGCGGCGGAAGGAGGCCCCAGGCGCCGCGCTTCGGACTTAAGGGCAATACGACACCGACCGATTCGAGCGGCCAAGACGGTGCTCGCGGCCGGGCGGGATGCTGGCTTGGCCCATGGAAACAACGCCTGGTCTGGGTGATCGAACCGGTTCAGCGCGTCGGCACCGGCTTTGCGCCACGATAGTCGTAAAAGCCGCGCCGCGTTTTGCGACCGAGCCAGCCGGCCTCGACATATTTCGTCAGCAGCGGGCAGGGCCTGTATTTGGTGTCTGCCAACCCTTCATGCAGCACGTTCATGATTGCGAGGCAGGTATCGAGCCCGATGAAATCCGCCAGTTCCAGCGGCCCCATCGGATGATTGGCGCCGAGTTTCAGCGACTCGTCGATCGACGTCACGTTGCCGACACCCTCGTAGAGCGTATAGACCGCCTCGTTGATCATCGGCATCAGTATCCGGTTGACGATAAAGGCGGGAAAGTCCTCCGCGCTCGCCGCGGTCTTGCCAAGCTTGTCGACCACTTTAAGCAAAGTCTGATAGGTGGCGTCGTCCGTGGCGATGCCGCGGATCAGTTCGACAAGCTGCATCACCGGCACCGGGTTCATGAAGTGAAAACCCATGAACTTCTCAGGCCGGTCGGTTCGCGAGGCAAGCCGGGTGATCGAGATCGAAGATGTGTTAGAAGTCAGGATTGTCTCAGGCCTCAGATGCGGCAAAAGTTCGTCGAAGATCGCCTGTTTCACCGATTCACGCTCGGTCGCCGCCTCAATTATAAGGTCGCAGCGGCCGAGATCGGTTAACTTCGGCGTCGTCCGGATGCGGCCCAGTGCAGCCTTCCTGTCCTCGTCGGTGATCTTGCCGCGCGATACCTGACGGTCGAGGTTTTGATCGACAAGTCTAACCGTCTTGGCAAGGGCGTCCTGTGAGATATCGGTCATCAGGACGTCAAACCCCGCGAGCGCAAAGACATGGGCGATACCGTTGCCCATCTGGCCTGCGCCCACAATTCCGACCGAAGTTATTGCCATTTACTGCCTCGCCCATTCAGTTGCGTTAATCCATAGAGTATTTTCGGGAGAGGTATACACCTCCTGTCGGAACCAAAATATGAGAATCATTAATAGTGTCATGGATTTCGCCTTTAAACGTTCATGCCTCGAAAAAACAGACCGGCTTTTCAATAAGGCGATCATAGAACCTTGCGGGACACCTCATCAACCCCATCAGTGGCACCTCAATGGCTCGATATCTGGACCAGTTCGTGATGCAGTAGCGGGCAGGTGACGGCTTGTTCATACAGTGCTTCTAACCAAATGGATTCACTATGTGAATCGTCTGTGATCAGAGTTGTGCAACAACGCTCCTTCCATGCAAAGAGGCGACTTGGCATTGATCTCCAGCCGCTCGGCAATCTGCACCACAGCCACTTGCTTGAACTCGTCCTAAAGTCGATCTTGCTTGCTCATCTTGCGTCTCTCGTTGCGTCCAAAGCTACCGAGCAGGGCGGCTATGAATCTAAAGGGGCTATTCACTCCTTTTTCATCAATCTGGACGCCAAGAGCAAGAAGTCGGAAAGAAGGTTCAGGTAAGCGAGTCCAAATTTCCCCGGCTGAGGATCCACAACCAGCGCCGTGACAAGGCGCCGCTCGGACCGCCGACAGATACTGCGCGCAATAAGAAGCGCACCGACAGCGGGAGGATCTTCCTTATTGCTCGAAATACTGTGCGCCAGAAGATGAGGGCTCCATTCCTCGATCGTTGCTTTGAGTCTTGATACCTTCGTTTGCGAAAGTAAATCCTCGCCGGGATTTGACAATGCTCCGCCGAGTTCGAGCAAATCCTGCTGGATTAGCCTAAGGGCCTCAATCAGTCCACTGAGAGGTTCATGAATTAATATCTGGCTACGGGCAAACCCAATAACGCTATTCAGTTCTTCAATCGTTCCGGTAGCCTCCAGCCGCGGGATGTCTTTGTCCACGACCGACCCATCCGGCAGGAAAGTCGAGCCGACATTCCCAATTAGATTAGCGGATTTCGACGGCACATTTCCCATTCATCATCCTCCTTCCGCTAACAGCGCTTTGTGTTGAGTTTGCCGGAATTGTTCGGCGTAACCTTGATAGGTCGGCAGCGTTCCGGCCAGCATTGCGCGCCTGCGGTCATCCATCTTGCCGATGGGCCGGGCTGGCCTTCCGGCCCATACCTGTCCGCTTTTCAGACGTTGCCCGATCGTCGTTTCGGTTCCGGCGGCAACGAGAACGTCGCGTTCCACCACGGTCCCGCGAGAAATGACCGAACCTATGCCGACCAGACTGTCGCTGTCGACGCGGCAATCGAAGAGCGTCACGTTGTGACCGATCGTGACATCTGCCGCGATTTCAACGGCGTCGTGCTGGCACAGGATCCGGGTGTTGTCCTGAACGTTCGTGCCGACACCGATCGTGATGCCATGGCTGCCGCCGTCCAGAACGCATCCATACCAGATGCCGACCGATGGTCCGAGGCGGATATCACCGGCAAGGCGCGCAGTCGGTGCCACGAAGCAGTCGAACTGTGCCGGGCTTGTCGCATGGGACGTGATCGGCCCGTCGACCTTCCCGGTCGCATCATTGCCGAGCGCCTGGCGGCGCGCGTCAAGGTCTTGCTGCGTGATGGGCATGACCGGTCGTGCCGGGCTGCCTGAATAGAGCCAGCCGCCCGCAAGATCGGATCGGGGGAAAACGATGGACCCCGCCGAAATCACGGCACCGGCACCAACCTTTGAGCCGTCGAGGACGACTGCCCCTGCTTCGATGATGCAGTCATCACCAATTTCGCAGGCGTGAACCACGGCATGCCTACCCGCGACCACTCGGCTTCCAATCACGGTCGGATAGACCTCATGGGCGATATGAACCGTGGCGTGTTCGCCCAGTTGAAATTCATCGCCGATCGTGACATGGTGACCGTCTGCTCGGATTACGGAATAGCTGCCCAGCCACGCGCGCCGTCCTATCGTTGCCCGGCCCAAAACCGAAGCGCCAGCGCCGACAAAGATGGGAGTCCCCAGAAAACTCGGGGAAATGCCCATGTAGGGGGCGGAAACAGCGCCGAATGGCTCAGTCATCATGGTTTCCCCTCGCTGTGTAGATGTCTGCGTTGCACCGAGCTTCGGCCATCATTTTCCGGATGGTCTCGTCGGGTAGCACTGAGATGATCTCGGCGCAGTAGCGTGCTTCATGCTCCACGTTCCTCGCCCCCATGGCAAGCGCAAGAAACAGGCGCCGCACGGCCAGATTCCGGTGCCCCATCCGGACGCTGTGCGACAGAAGTTGTCGCGCGGCCGATACATCGCCTCGCCGGGCCTGCAGTGACAATGCCTTGGCCTGTTTGCGCAACTGTCCCATGGATCATCCCGGAGTTATCGAGGTTGATATTCCTGATCGCTGCAGCACGACCGATTGTCGGCGGGTGCCGGTCGTTCGATTTTGCCGCGGGCTGGTCGACGATCCTTTCATCATTCTGCCGCGAGCAATCCGGCCTGAACCTGCGCAAGAAGCTCTGGGCAGTTCATGGCGATCCAGCCAGCATGCCTTTCGCCGTCACGAACCTCGAACAGAGTGCCGTGCCGCCGGGCAGTCGTTCTGACGCAGTTCAGCGTGCCATTGGCAGGCACGCTTCCGAGGACCTGGATCTTGCGGCTGAACTGGTCGGTCCAGAAATAGTCTTCTGCATCGGGCGCCGACGCCTGCGATCCAGTCAAGATCCGCTCCGCGACCTCGGTGCCCTGCCGACGGGCGGCGGTCCATGCCTCGTGGCGCCGATGGCTGCCATTCTGGTCGCGCAAAGCCGCGACATCCCCGGCGGCAAAGACATTCGGCAAGATCGCCCCCTCGAGATCAAGCACGGCGCCGGACCCGTCGCAAAGCACGCCATTGGCGATCCCGATCCCGCTGCCGGTCAGCCACTCTGTTTCGGGTTCTGCGCCGATGGCAATGATCACGAGATCGCTATGCAATTCCGTGCCGCCGGACAGGTCCACCGAAAATCCGGCGGGCTCGGCGCGGATTGCGGCGATCCCCACGCCGAGGTGCAGAGTGACGCCGGCCTCTGTCATCCAGCCAACCGCCATCTTGCCGATTTCCGCGCCGAAGATCCGCACGAGCGGCAGCGGCGCTAGGTCTGCCATTGCAACCTCGACGCCGCGTTCGCGCAGGGAAGAGGCAAGCTCGCAGCCAAGAACCCCGGCGCCGATGATGGTCGCACTCTTCGCCCCGCGATCAATGGCATCGCTCAGGGCCTTCGCATCCGCCGCAGTGCGCAGTGCCAGCACGCCCGCAGGCTCCGTAGGCAACCTGCGCGGCCTGGCCCCGGTGGCAATCACGATGGCGTCGGCAGAAACGAACCGGCGATGGCCGTCGGACCCGCGGATCTCGATACGGCGCGCCCGAGGATCGAGTGCGACCGCCCGGCCGCGCAAGAGCGTGCAGTCGTCGCACCACCAGCGCGGCTTCTCGATGGGTGCTGCTCTGGTCAGAACCCCTTTGGACAGTGGCGGTCGATCATAGGGTGCCAATGGGTCCGGGTCGATCACGGTGATCTGCCCGTCGTAACCAAGAGCACGGAGGCGCGCTACGCACGCGCCTCCGGCAAGGGATGCGCCGATGATCACGACACTGCGAGTGCCGCGCTGATCCTCGGAATTGTCCTTTGTCATCATTTCCCGGTCCAAGGTTCAGTCTTCGATGATGGAAATGGCGAGTTCGGGACAGTTGGCGCAGGCCTTCCTGACCCCGGGAGCGTTCTCGGGTTTGACGTCTTCCATGCCTTCGCGCACACGCGAGAAGCCGTCATCGTCGAAAACGAAGGTTTCGGGGGCAAAGGCCGCGCATCTGGCGTGACCCTGACAGCGATGGGAATCAAGCAGGACTTTCAACTTGTGTCTCCCCTCACTTCTTGAAGTTGAGCGTCAGGCGACCGACACCATACCATTTCTCCGACGGGTCCCCGAGGGTGAACTCGGGGACGACCTTGAGGAACTCCTCAAGACCGATGACCAGTTCGCGCCGCCCGAGGTTAGAACCGAGGCAGCGGTGATGCCCGGCGCCGAAGGCAAGGTGACGATTGTCCTCGCGGTCAATCTTGATCTTCTCGGGTTCGTCGTAGATATCCGGATCGCGGTTGCCCGCGCCGAACAGCAGCACCACCCGGTCGCCGGCCTTGATTTCCTGTCCGCGGATCACGGTATCTTTCTTGCATGTGCGCCCCATGGCCTGCACAGGCGACAGGGTCCGAAGGATCTCTTCTGCTGCCATCGGGATCAGGTCGGGGTTCTCGCGAAGCTTGCGCTGCGCGTCGAGGTCCTGTGCAAGGTGCCACAGGCTGGCGCGAATGGCCCATGCGGTGGTGTCCAGCCCGCCGAGAAACATCAGGTAGCAATAGGACAGCAGTTCCTGGCGGCTCAGCGGTTCGCCCTTGATCTTTGCCTCGAGCAGGTAGTCCATGATCGTGCCGGTATCGGCCTCGTCGATGGTGCGGCCGCGATATTTTTCGATCAGGTCATCGAAATAGGCCATGACGGCATCCTGTGCCTTCTTGGCCCGCTCCGGATCCAAGGTGCGCTCATAAAGGATATCATCGACCCAGGCATCGAACTTCGGCCAGTCCTTTTCGGGAAAACCGGCGAGGCGGCTGAAGAAGATCGTCGGCAGGGCCCGGGCGAAGCCTGCGGTGGCGTCAGTCGTTCCGGAATCGGCGAATTCTCGCGCCAGATCCTGAGCGATGTCGCGCACCGGCTTTTCCATCTTGGCAAGGGCCTGCGGTGTAAAGAGCGGCAGCAGGATGCGCCGGTAATCCATCAATTCAGGCAGATCCGTATCGATCGGGATCATCGGAAAATCGGCCACCGGCGGCACCAGCATGGTCGGCTTGACCGAATAGGTGTCCGCATCTTGCTCAACCTTGAAGATATCTTCGCTCTTGCTGAGGAACCAGAAGCCGCCGTATTTCTCGCTCCTGCCGACCGGGCAGTTTTCCCGCATCAGCCGATAGGTCTCGAAGATGTTGTCCAGCGCCTCGCCATGGAAATCCATGGTGCGCTCGATGTCCTTGATACTTTTCATTCTCATTCTCCCTTTTGTAGATCAGAGCCAAGTCAACTGCGCGTTTTCCTGGTCAAACTAATCCTCTCTCGCGGCTGCCGCCCCTGCCGCCAGCAGGCGCGGCAGATCGGTTGCCAGAGGACCAACCTTCGCGGCACCGCGCGGTGAGCCCAGTGGGGCCTCGCGTCCGGGCAGCACGGTGTCAAAGAATTCATGCGCTTCGGTGAGATCGTCCGTCGGGTGATCCGCATCGACGTAGTAGATCGCGCTGACCGGACAGACGGCTTCGCAGGCACCGCAATCGATACATTCGGTCGGGTGAATCCACAGTCGACCCGATCCTTCGTAAATGCAGTCCACCGGGCAAACATCAACACAAGCGCGGTCACGGCTGGTGATGCATGGATCAGAAATAACATAGGGCATTGGTCTTACTCTGCGTGTGTGCTGTGGCCGGGAAAGATTTGCTGATCGGGGTTGAGCGTCGCGGCGATGTGATTGACGGCGATGGCGGCCTCTCCGAACCCGACCGCGATCAACCGCACCTTGCCCGGATATTCGCTGACGTCGCCGATTGCGAAGATCCGCTTGCGCGAGGTCTGCATGTCCGCGCCGACCTTGAAATGGATGCCTGCCGATTCCAATCCCCAATCCGCGAAGGCGCCCAGATCGGAGGTGAAACCAAGCGCCATGATCAGCCGGTCACAGACGATCATCTCGGCCTCGGCTCCGGGCTGCTGGACCACGACCCCCTCGATGGTGGACGTGCCGCGCAATTCGCCAATCTCGCCGGGCGCGATAATGCGTGCCCCTCCGGCACGGATTTCCTCGACGCTGGCTTCATGGGCGCGGAAACGCGCGCGCCGATGGATCACCGTCACCGATTTCGCGCGAGGCAAGGCCGCCAGGGTCCAGTCGACCGCGCTGTCGCCACCGCCCACGATCACCACGCGCCGTCCGTCAAGCTCCGACACGTCGGGGACGAAATGCAAGACTCCGCCGGGATAGGGCGGCTGAAGGCTCGGCAACGACTTGGGTGTGAACCGACCCAGACCTGCGGCGATCAGAAGTGACCGCGTCTCGATTTGACGCCCCGTCTCGGTCGTTAGCACGAGCCGATCATCCGAACCCGCCCTGACCGCATTGACCGTTTCCCCCAGCACGAGTTCAAAGGGGTAGCGACTGGCCTGCTCGTGCAGGTTATGGATCAGATCCTTGCCGAGGATCGTGGGAAAACCGGCGATATCGCGGATCTCCTTTTCGGGATACATGGCCGAGACTTGGCCGCCGATCTGCGGCAGGGCGTCGATGACCGCCACCTTGAGTGATCGGTATCCGGCATAGTACGCAGCATAAAGTCCCACCGGACCGGCGCCGACGATCACTACGTCAAAGATGTCTTCCATCATTCTGCCTCCCTTCATGGGTGCCGCACGGAATTGCCTCGTCGGCGGCCCCGACGAACCTTGGCTCCCGAAGGGCGTCGAATTCGGCGGTGTCTCCGGCGATCAGCGGCCCGCGCATCAATAAATGAGCCAGCCGCCATCCACGGGCAGTTGCGCGCCGGTGACGTAGCTTGCGTCTTTCGACAAAAGGAAGGCGATTGCACCAGCAATTTCGTCGGCCTGACCCGCCCGCCTGAGCGCGCTGTGCTCGTGGACGTACTGCTGATAGCGCTCGGATCCGGGGTTTGACCCCCCGAAACCGGTGGCGATCAGGCCCGGCGCGATCGCATTGATGCGGATGTTCTTGCGCCCGAGATCATGCGCGAGTGTGCGCGTCATCGTCTTTACGGCACCTTTGGAGCAGGCGTAATGCGGCTGTGTGTTTTCACCGCTCGCCACCACGACCTCGGCCTCGATCGAGGTGATGTTGACGATGGAACCACCTCCCGCGCGTTCGATTTCGGGAACAAACGCTTGCAGCATCAGGAAGACGCCCTTGACGTTGACATCCATCACCAGATTCCAGCCAGCATCATCGGTATCGGCGAGGCCCTGCATGGTCAGCGCACCGGCGCTGTTGACCAGATTGTGCACGGCGCCGAAGCTTTTGATCGCATAGTCGCGGGCCGCTTCGATGGCGGCGCGGTCGCGCACGTCGCACCTGAACGATTCCGCAGCTCCGCCGGCAGCACGCACCAGTTCGGCTGTTTCCGCAGCGCTCTCGGCAGACAGGTCGAGACACATGATCTTGCCGCCTTCTGCAGCAAGTCTCAGCGCCGTCGCCCGCCCCATGCCGGCGCCAGCGCCGGTGATCACCGTGACAGTATCCGTGAACCTCATGTCCTCATCCCCCAAATCGCGTCGTGTTATTCCAGTCATCTCATCCCCCGCTCACTCAGCCGGCGGCCTTGCCCACACGTGCGGCGGTATCCGGATCGAGGAATCCGCGCACGGCGGCCTCGGTTTCCAGCTCCATCGCCGCGGCAACATCAAGGTGATAGCCTGCGTTGATCACTCGCTTGAGATCGATCACCGCCTTGCGGGGCCGCTCGCAGATGCGCCGCGCCATGTCTAGTGTCGTTTCCTCCAGTTTCTCGGGCGCGACCACACGGCCGGCGATTCCGAGTTCAAGCGCGCGCTGCGCGTCAAATTTTTCGCCGAAGAGGATCAGTTCCTTGGTGCGCTGCGGCCCGAGTTGCTTGGTTAGCAGCGAAGCGATCCCGCCGGTGACGAAAAGCCCGAACGTGACCTCCGGAAAGAAGCAGCGCGTTTCGCTTGAGAACACGCTGAAGTCACAGTTGATCACCCATTCCAGCGCCCCGCCGACCGCCCAGCCATGCACTTCGGCGATAAAGATCTTCGGCGAGTCGACGATGGCCTTGCTGACGATCTGATACTGGCCGATGAAACGGCGTATCTGCGCCTCGGTCTCGATCTGGTTCTCGAAATCCTTCAGATCGTCACCAGTGCTGAAAGCCCTTCCTGCACCGCGCAGGATGACAACGCGCGCATCGTCATCCTTCTGTAGGTCGGCGATCACTTTCATCAGATCGTCCATCAGCGCCAAGTTTACTGCATTCAGGCAATGCGGACGGTTGAAGGTGACGCGCCGGATGCCGCCGTCCAGGCTTTCGATAAGTATGTTATCTACCATTTGGTCTTTCTTTCCCTGCTAAGATATTTATCAGAAGATTGGTTCTTCGCGGTAGACACCCCAAACAGAGCGCAGCGCATCGCAGATTTCCCCGAGTGTTGCCTTGGCTTCCACGGCCTCCATGGTCACCGGCAGAAGGTTCTGCTTCTCGTCGGTCGCGATGACCTTCATCCGCTCCAGAATCGCATGTACCTTGGCCGTGTCCCGCTCGGCGCGGACGCGGTTCAGTCGCGCCAACTGGCGTTCCAGCGTGCCCTCGTCATAGGGATGGGGCGCGAAGTCGGCCGGTTCCTCGTCCTCTTCGACGTATTTGTTGACACCGATCACGGTGCGCTCTCCGCGCGCCTTGCGAAGTTCGTATTCATAGGCAGTGTCAGCACAGATGCGCTGCATCCACCCGGCTTCGACCGCCTTGATCGCGCCGCCCAGATCGTCGATCTGTTTCAGCATATCGAAGACTTTGGCTTCGAACTCCGAAGTCAGCGCCTCTACAGCATAGGAACCGCCGAGCGGATCTACGATCGACGTAACGTTGGTCTCTTCGGCAAGGATCTGCTGGGTCCGGATCGCAAGCTTCATCGCCTCCGCAGTCGGAATGGTGAAAGCTTCGTCGAAACCATTGGTGTGCATGCTCTGCGCACCACCAAGCACGGCAGCCAGCGCCTGAACCGCAGTACGCATCAGGTTGATCCGGTATTGCGGCTTGGTAAGAGTCATCGCCGCCGTCTGGACATGCATGCGCATGCGCATCGACTCGGCCAGTTCCGCACCGAAGCGCTCCTTGATCACCTTTGCATAGACCCGGCGTGCGGCGCGGAATTTTGCGATCTCCTCGAAGAAATCCGCCTGGCAGACGTAGAAGAACGAAAGGCGCGGCGCGAATTCGTCCACCGACATGCCGAGCTTTCTGCATTCTTCGATATAGGAGATCGCGAAGGAGATGGTGAATGCCACCTCGTGAACCGCGTTCCCGCCGACCTCGGACACATGGTATCCCGAGATGCTGATCGGGTTGAACCGCTTGGTGTGCTCTGCGCTGTAAAGAATGGTATCGCGCACCAACCGGACCGAGGGGCGCACCGGAAAGATCCATTCCTTTTGCGCGACATATTCCTTGAGGATGTCGGCCTGGATCGTGCCCATCAGGCGCTGCGGGTCGTAACCGCGCTTCTTTGCCGCAGCCACCCACATCGCATAGATGATGAACGCCGTGGGGTTGATCGTCAGCGAGGCTGAGATCACGTTCAGGTCGATGCCGTCGAACAATGCCTCCATGTCGTCGAGCGTGTCGATCGCCACGCCCTCGCGGCCGACCTCGCCGAAGGCCATCGGATGGTCGGAATCATAGCCCATGAGCGTCGGCATGTCGAAGTCCGTCGACGTTCCGGTCTGACCCGCCGCGATCAGATATTTGTAGCGCGCGTTGGTGTCCTCGGCATTGCCGTAGCCGGACACCTGCCGGATCGTCCAGGGCCGCGCGCGATACATGGTCGGGTAGGGGCCACGGGTGAAGGGGTATTGCCCAGGAAGCCCGATGTCCTCGGGCGGAATGTCCGCAATGTCGAGCTGGGTGTAGACGCGCTTGATCTCGATGCCCGCCTCGGTCCGGAACTCGTCCTTGCTTTCCCCGCGGCGTCCAAGCGACTCGGCAAGTTCATTGGCTTCCCAGTCGGCGAACTGCTTCTCGAGCTTTTTCAGTGTGGCTGGCTGAAAGATGTCATGCTTCGTCATTGAGTCATTCTCCGTTTATTCTGGCCAGCAGTTGGCGTGCGGCGGCATCCGGGGCGATCTTCTTGCGTTCCATCTGACCGCAAAGTTCGGAAATGGAGCCGAGGCGCTCCTCGTAGAATCGCTTCCGAACGAGCGATTCCGCGATCTTGAGCATCCGCGTCTCGGAAATCTTGCGGCGCCGCTTGACGATCTCGCCCGAGGTCTCGAGATAGCTGCGATGCCTGTCAATCGTGGCGGCAAGCTCCTCGAAGCCCTCACGGCGCAACGAGCTTGTGCCGATCACTTTGGGTTCCCAGCCTTCCACGAACTTGGTGAGATCGCCCATCTTGAGCATGCCTTTGAGCTCGAGGATGGTCCGGTTGGAATCCGACCGGTCGCATTTGGTCACGATGTGGATATCGGCAATTTCCAGAATTCCGGCCTTAATCGCCTGGATCTCGTCGCCAAGACCGGGCGCGGACGCCACGATCACAGTATGCGCGGCCTGTACGATCTCGATCTCGTCCTGCCCGACGCCGACCGTCTCGATCAGGATGATGTCGAAACCAGCGGCGTCCAGGATATCGACCGCGTCGAGACAGCCGCGCGACAGCCCGCCCATCGCGCCACGCGTCGCCATCGAACGGATGAAGACATTCGGATTCATGGCGATATCAGCCATCCGGATTCGGTCGCCCAGAATCGAGCCGCCTGAAAATGGGCTTGATGGATCGACCGCGATGATCCCTACCTTGCGCCCGCTGTTGGCAAACTCCTCGGCGAGAACTGCGGTCAGGGTCGATTTTCCACTGCCCGGAACCCCGGTAATGCCGACAACATGGGCCTTGCCAGTGTGTTCGAAGATGCGCGCCAGTGCCGGTCGGCTTGCATCATCAGCGGCCTCGGCGCAGGAGAGCAGCCGTGCGATCGGAACCGTCTCGCCCCTTAGA
Organism: Paragemmobacter amnigenus; assembly: GCF_009908265.2. Classification (GTDB taxonomy): domain Bacteria; phylum Pseudomonadota; class Alphaproteobacteria; order Rhodobacterales; family Rhodobacteraceae; genus Paragemmobacter; species Paragemmobacter amnigenus. The sequence goes on from NZ_JAAATX020000009.1 coordinate 217,311, forward strand.
ACGCCGGGAACCAGATCCATTGGTGAAACTCTGGACATGGTTGGTTCAGGTCCTGTCTTGCTGGAGTGAGGCAAAGAGATTGCGGTCATCGATGACCCGGCGCGCCTTGTGCTGCGCTCGCTCAAGGGTATTGGGCGCCAGCACCTCGACCTTGGCGCGAACACCGATGCCGCGTTGCAGCAGCGTCGCCGCTTTCGCACGCAAGTCCGCGATCGCAGCGTCGCCCGCCTGATAGATCCCTGGCGAGGCCTCGATCTGCACGAAGAGTTCATCCATCTGCCCGGCGCGAGTGATGATCACCCGGTGTTCACCACCGTATTCGGGCATGCCTGCTACAATCGCCTCAATGTCACTGGGATAGACATTCTCTGCGCGGATCTGGAACATGTCGTCGATCCGGCCATAAAGCCCCTTTGGCAGATATGGATAGGTCCGGCCACAGGGGGCAGGCCCCGATTCCCACATCGTCAGATCGCCCGAAGCAAGCCGGATCATCGGCTGCGACGTACGTTCCAGATGGGTGTAGACCGGCGTCCCTTGGCTGCCGTAGGGCACCCGCATGAAGGTCTTCGGATCGCAGACCTCGTGATAGACGATGTCCTGCCACAGCACCATGCCGAGATCGGTTTCGCTGTTGCCCGCCGAGGACATCCACGGCGTCATTTCCGCCATGGTGCCGCAATCGATCACCTTCGCACCGTAGATTTCCTCAAGCTTGTTGCGGATCGCCGGGATTGATCCACCCGGTTCGCCCGAGCACATCATGATCTTGATGCCAAACTCGCGCGGATCGATCTTTTCCTCGCGGGCGACTTCGGCAAGATGCAGCGCATAGGACGGCGTGTTGTAGATGGCCTTGGGCTTGGCAAGTTTCAGCCAGCGCGCGGCGATCGCGGTTTGGCCCGCAGCACCCGCGCCGAACGGGAAAGACTTGGCGCGCATCCGTTCGGACCCCGCAAGAATGCCCCAAGAGCCGATGTAAAGCGAAAAGAGCGCGCCGATAAACACCATGTCGCCGGGGCGAATGCCGAAACTCCACATGATGCGCGCATGAGCATTGCCGATTGCGTCCCAGTCGTTCTTGCCGATCGAGAAGATGACCGGACGTCCGGTGGTGCCTGATGTGCCGTGGACACGGTGCACCTCGTTCTCGGGTATGCACAGATAGTCCCCGAACGGTTCGGCGCGTTCCTGTGCTGCGCGCAATTCCTGCTTGGTGACGACCGGAACCTTCTCGAAATCCTCGAGCGACCGGATGTGCGACGGGTGTATGCCGGCCTCATCCCACTTGTTCTTGTAGAATGGCGCTTTGGCATAGGCATAGGCCATCACTTCGCGGATGCGCTCCAGAATGGCCTTCTCGCGCGCGCCGGGATCCATGGTCTCACGTTTCGGATACCAGAAACGCTGGCTTGGGTCCGGCAGGTAGCTGGAATTGTAGGCAGGCGGGAAAGACCAGTCTTCCATTTTTCTAATCCTTACAAAGGCGCGTTGTTCGGTCGCTTACGCGTCACTGCGTTCAGCGACGACACGGCGGATGGTTGCCACGATCTGCTCGGGGGTCGAATCCTGACGCATAATGTCGGCAACCCCCATCTCCTTCAGCTTCGCGACATCCTCGTCGGGCATCAGTCCTCCGCCAACGACGGTGATGTGAAGCGCATTCCTTTCCTTCAGCAGGTCCAGAACCCTCCCGAACAACGGCATATGCGCGCCCGAAAGCAGGCTGACCCCGAGGACATCGACATCTTCCTGAATGGCGGCGGTGACGACCTCTTCGGGCGACCGATGTAGACCAGCATAAATCACGTCGATACCCGCATCCCGCAGGACGCGAGCGACGATCTTCACGCCGCGGTCATGGCCGTCTAGCCCAAGTTTCGTCATCATTACCCGGATCGGGGCTGCAGCATTTTTCATCGTGTTTCTCCTAATTCCCGTTCTGTCTCGACATCTCGCGCCCGCTTTTCAGGCTGATCGGCGCGTGAAATTGCGTGGCACCCGGTTTCGCGATCCCGTCGCCGATCGACCCTTCGATCAGGTCGATGGCGAGGACGAGATGCGCGTCCATTGCCGTTGCGGCGGCCTGCGGGTCGGCTGCGAGGATGGCCTCGACGATTCGACGATGCTCGCCCCAGGTGCTTTTCGCCCAGTCATGCTCGCGCAGATAGGCCGACATCACCCAGCGCATCCGACTCCACAAAAGTTCCATCGTCTCGCCGATTACGGAGTTCTTCGAAAGCGTGTAGATATAGCTGTGAAAGGCCACATCCGCTGCAATCAGCTCGGTCACGGATTTCGAGCCTATTGCCGCTTCGCCGGCACCAAGAAGCCGATCAAACTCCGCGCGCGCGGCCGCCTTTAGTTTGGTTGTCTGGCAGTTTGCAGCGGCCAGTTTCGCTGCCAGCGCGTCAAGCGCACCGCGCACCTCGTACATCGAGGTGACGTAGTCGGAGGTGAGCGAATTGACCATCAGCCCGCGCCGACCGACGTCGACCACAAATCCTTGCGCCTTCATCAGGGCGAGCGCCTGCGCCACGGGCTGGCGCGAGACGCCAAACCGTTCCGCCAGCCACTCCTGACCCAGACGGGTACCAGGCGGCAGCATGCCGCTGCAGATGGCATCCAGGATCGTCCCGTGGACTGCAGCCACCAGTCCCTCGGACTGTGATGCTGAACGACCCGATTTCTCACTTGACACAGGCACGCCGCGCCCCCTTTACTGGATGCAATCACTGTATGCAATACTGGCATGGAGGTGATGTCAATAGTGAAATCGAATCCGTCGCGCCGCATTCTGCAACGTGGCGCGACGCACCGACCCGGACGGCAGAGCGCAAATGCATGCCGCAGAGTAAATGGGGGCCAATATCCATGCCTCTGCGCAGAAAGGCACCGCCCGGAAACGCGACGAATTAGGATGATCGATAAGACACTCAACGGGAGGTAAGGACGTCAACCCACATTCTCCAAGTAAGTCGCTGATTTCGCTGTCGTAATCGTGATATTTCGCATATAAATCATGGCGTTGACGGCTGCGAGGGGCGCGTTTCATGGATCACCTGGAGGGTGCGGGCTTGGCGCGG
>NZ_JAAATX020000010.1 GCF_009908265.2 Paragemmobacter amnigenus
GGGCAAAGCGCGCATCGCCGTTCGACGGATCATCCACCCAGGCCACGCCCTGCGACAGAAGCCACCCCCGCAACTCTGCCCGCCCCGCCGCCAGCAGGGGCCGCACGAAGGCCACGCCCCCCACCTCGCGCCGCGCCGCCATCGCGGCCAGCCCGTCCACCCCCGCATCCCGCGCCAGCCGCATCACGAAGGTCTCGGCCACATCGTCCCGCGTATGGCCCAGCGCCACCGCCGCCAGCCCCCGCCGCCGCGCCCAGTCGGCAAGCACCGCCAGCCGCCCCCGCCGCGCCGCGTCCTGCAAATTCCCCCGCCCGTCCCAGCGCCACGCCAGAACCTCGTGCCGCACGCCCAGCGCCGCACAGGCCGCAGCCACCCCCGCCGCCTCTGCCGCCGCCTCGGGGCGCAACCCGTGATCCACCGTCGCGGCCTCCACCTTGCACCCTGCGCGCAGCGCCAGATGCAACAGCGCGACCGAATCCCCGCCCCCCGACACCGCCAGCCCCAAAGCATCAGGGCCCGAAGGGGCACGCGCCGCCTTCAGGCCCTGACGGAAGATGTCATCCAGATCCCGTGTCAGGAGCAGCCAAGCCCCTGCATCGCCGCCGCCGCATCGGTGGCCTCCACCGACCCCGGAAAACGCGTTCCCACCTCCTGCAAGGTCACGCAGGCCTCGGGCGTCTGGCCCAGCGCGCCCAGCGACGTGCCCAGCTTCAGCAGCGCCGCCCCCGCCTTCGGCCCCGACGGCTGGCCGGAAAACGCCTCCAGATAGCTGCGCGCCGCGCCTGCCGTATCGCCCAGTTGCCCCAGCGCCTCGCCGCGCAGGAAATGCGCCTCCTGCGTCAGGGGGCCACCCGCGTAGGATTGGGTAAAGGTCGCAAAGAGGTCTGCAGCGGTGCGAAAGTCACCCTGACCGAGCACCTCCTTGGCCCGGTCAAAGTCCGCCTGCTCGCTCAGCGCCAGTTCCGGCGCATCCGCGCCACCCGCGGCAAGGCCGCCCCCCGCCGCCGGATCGACCGGCGCGGGATCGACCGGCGCCACCGCGCCGCCCGCCGCCCCGCCGCCCAGCGGCGCGGTATCGCCAAGGGCCGCGATATCGCAGCCCTCCTCCAGCTCGCACAGCCGGAATTCAAGGTCGCCGATCCGGTTTGTCCCGTCGGCGACCACCTTGTTCAGCTTCAGCTCCACCTCTTCGGTCTTGGCCGTCAGTCGCGTCAGCGCGGCCTCGATGGCATCCATGCGCTGCAGCGCATCGCCACCTGCCGCCCCCGTCGCCGCCGCACCGGACGAGACGAGTTCAGACTTCAGCATGTTGAAGTCAGCCTGCAACTGCCCGATCTCGGCCCGGATGTCGGCCAGCGTCTGCGCGTCCTGCGCAAAGGCCGCGACCGGCAGAAAGGCCGTCAGCACCAGAAGGCGGAGCATCCGCATCGCCTCAGACCCCCGCGCCCATCGACAGCACGGTCACGGCGCGGCGGTTCTTGGCATAGCACGCCTCGTCCGAGCAGACCTCGATCGGGCGTTCCTTGCCATAGGACACGGTCCGCATCCGGTTCTGCGGCACACCCTGCGAGATCAGGAAGTCCTGCACCGCGCTGGCACGGCGCGCGCCAAGGGCAAGGTTGTATTCCCGCGTGCCCTGCTCGTCGGCATGGCCTTCGATGATGATGGCATAGGTCGGATTCGCGTTCAGCCACTGCGCCTGCCCCTGCAGCACCATGCGCGCCTCGGGCGACAGCGTCGACTGGTCCACCGCGAACAGCACGCGATCCCCCACCGCCTGGTTGAAATAGGCGATCGAGGTCGGGTCGTTCGGGTCACCCAGACCGGTCATCCCGATCCCGCCCGCGCCGAAGCCGCCCGCGCCATCGGCACCACCGGCACCGCCCGCGCCGAAACGGTCAGGGTTCTTGCAGGCCGCCAGACCGAGGGCGGCAACGATGAGAAGGGCCTTGGGAAGGATCGTCATGGATTGGGTTCCTTTGGGGTTCTTGGCTCGATTAACCACAAGATAGCATCTTCGCGCCGCCATGTGAATCCGGCGGCGCGACAGGGTTCACGGCAAAAGCGGCGACCACGCGGGGTCCGAGGCCGGCCCGTCCGTCGGGATCTGCCGCAGGTTCCGCCCCGAGATATCCACGCTGAACAGCGCCGCCTGACCGCCCGCCCCCGCGCTCTCGCGGGTGAACATGATCACGCGCCCGTTCGGTGCCCAGGTCGGGCCCTCGTCCAGGAAGGACGCGGTCAGAAGCCGCTCCTCGCTGCCATCGGTCCGCATCACGCCGATATGGAACCGCCCCGCATTCTGCTTGGTAAAGGCGATGTAATCCCCCTGCGGCGACCAGACCGGCGTACCATAGCGGCCCGGCCCGTTGGAAATCCGCTGCCCCTCGCCACCGCTGGCGGGCATGACATAGATCTGCTGCGTGCCCGACCGGTCGCTTTCAAAGACGATCTGGCTCCCGTCCGGCGAAAAGCTGGGCGCCGTCTCGATCGAGGGCGAATTGGTCAGCTGCCGCACCGACCCGCTCCCGATATCCAGCGCGTAGATATCCGTGTTCCCGCCCCGCTCCAGCGAAAAGACCACCGTCCGCCCGTCCGGCGCAAAGCGCGGCGAGAAAGTCATGTTGCCCTCCGTCTGCGCCAGCGCCTGCACACCCATCGAATTCAGGTCCATCAGATAGATGCGCGGGAAACCGGATTCATACCCCGTGAACAGGATCTGGTTGCCCGTGGGCGAAAACCGCGGCGCCAGCACGATGGACGCGCCATCGGTCAGGTAGCTCACATTCGCCCCGTCATAATCCATCACGGCCAGCCGCTTCACCCGCTGGTTCTTCGGCCCGCTCTCCGCGACATAGACCACGCGGCTGTCGAAATAGGGGCCTTCCCCCGTGATCCGGCTATAGACCGCATCCGCCACCTTGTGCGCCATGCGCCGCCACGTCCCGGGCGTGCCCGCGAATTGCAGCCCCTCGCCCATCTGCTGGCCGCTGAACACGTCGAACAGGCGGAACTTCACCACGATCTGGTCGCCCGACACGCCCACCGCCCCCACGATCAGCGCCTGCGCATTGATCGCCTGCCAGTCGGCAAAGGCCACCGGCGCATCGAAATTGGACACGGTCGAGATATGCGCCTCGCGCGGGATCTCGCGGAACAGACCCGTTCCGGCCAGATCGGCCGCCACCACCCGCGTGATATTCGCCGCATATTCCCCCGCCGCGCCGTTTTCCGGCACAAAGCCCGGAACGGCAAAGGGCAGCGGCTCGATCACCCCGTCCGTAATGGTGATCCTGAGCGGCCCCTGCTGGGCTGCCACCGGAGAGACGACCCCCGCCAGCAGCGCAACCGCGATGCCAAGCAGGGCCGATAGGGTTCTGTTCCGCGTCATTCGGACCTCATTCGCCTTGGGTCAACGTTACCAACATGCCGCGAACGGCGCTTGTTTCGGTGACACGAACGCGCGAGCGGCGCGCTTGTGCCCATTCTTTCCCTGCACTCATCGCATCCGCATCCCGTTCGGGTCGAACACGATCTCGATGTTCTTCCACTGTTCATACTTCTCCGGCGGCAGCGGGAACCCCCGCGCACCGCAGCGGATGATCGCGCGCCGCGCCGCCTCGAAGGCCTGCCGCGTCGCCGTATCCGACCCGCCCGCTGACTCGACCAGTTCGATCGACCCCGCATCCGGAATCCCGTCCTGCCCGACCGAGAAGCCGACCGTCACCGTCGTCCGCAGCGCCTCCATCGACAGCGCGCCCACGTTCCAGCAGGCATTGACCGCCACCCGCAGCGCATCCTTCTCGCCCGCCGTCATCGGCGGCCCCACCGGCAGCGACGGGTCCGACGCGCCCGTATCCGCCGTTTCTGCCGCAGGCTCCTCCGCAGGGGCCTCCTCGGCCAGCGCCTCGGCCAGCGCGGCAGCCACCGCATCCTCGGTTGCGGCGTCCTCGACCGGCTGCTCCTCGGGCGTCTCGGCGCTCGTCACCTCTTCCTCGGGCACCTCCTCGGGCGAGGGCGCCACCGGACGCGACCGCGGCCGCAGGGACGAGGTCATCTCCAGTTGCGGCGCATCCTCCTCGGCCTCGACCGCCTCGGTCACGATCTGCGTCGTGGCCTCCTCGGGGGCGGCGGCCTCCTGCTCCTCCTCGACGATGACCGATTCCTCGGTGGGCTGGTCGCTCACCTCCTCGACCACCTGATCGGCCACCTCGGGCGCATCCACACTTTCCACCGGCGTTGCCGCCACACGTTCCACGGGGCGCGGCTTGGGCTTGGTGTCCGACAGCGGCACGGGGATCGGCTGCTCCACATCGGCAATCGGCGCGACCGGATCGGGCGTCTCGATCGGCTGCGGCACCGCCTCCTGCGGCAGATCCTCCGGCAAAGGCTCTTCGGGCTGCGGCGGGGGTGCCTCCTCGGCGGCGGGAGGCGGTTCCTCCGGCTGCACCGGCTCTGGCGGCGTCACCTCAGGCGCTTGCGGCGCGGGTTCCTCGGGTTCCGCCACGGGCTCCGCAGGCGCGGGGGCCGACGCCATCATCGCGTCGAACTCCGCGCTCGACATCAGCGACACTTCCGCCACCTCGATCTCGGGCAGCGTATCGGCACGGAAAAGCCAATCCCCCAGGACAACCCAGAGGATCACGCCCGCATGCGCGACACCCGAAATGATCTGGCCCTTTTCCATACCCCGCCCGGCTTTCAGCCGCCGTTACCGTCAAGCGTCGGCCCGCCCGCATCCGTGACAAGCCCGATATTGTTGAACCCGCCCGCATTCAGCGCGCCCATGACCTCGGCCACGCGGGCATAGGGAATGGCCCCGTCCGCCCGCAGGAATATCTTGTCCGACGTCCGCTCCGCCGCGATCGCCGTCAGCCGCGTGATAAGCTCCTCGGGCGCCGTCTCGGTGTTCTGGATCATCAGTCGCCCGTCGGCGGTCATGGTGATCGCCAGCGGCTCCTCCTGCTCGGACGGCAGCGCATTCGCCGCCGTTTCGGGCAATTCGATCGGCACCCCCACGGTCAGCATCGGCGCCGCCACCATGAAGATGATCAGCAGCACCAGCATCACGTCGATGAACGGCGTGACGTTGATATCCGCCATCGGCGCGCCCCGCCGCCGTCTCCGGCCGCGACGCCCCCCGCCGCCCCCGCCGCCCTTTGCAACCCCCGCACCCATGGCTCAGGCGTCCAACTGGCGCGAAAGGATCGTGGAAAACTCGTCCGCAAAGCTCTCATACCCGTTCAGGATACGCTCGCTGTCACTGTTCAGCTTGTTATACGCCACCACCGCCGGAATCGCCGCGACAAGACCGATGGCCGTTGCCAGCAGTGCCTCGGCAATCCCCGGCGCCACGACGGCAAGGTTGGTGTTCTGGCTGATGGCGATCTGTTCGAAGCTGTGCTTGATCCCCCAGACCGTCCCGAACAGACCGATGAAGGGCGCCGTCGAACCGGTCGTGGCAAGGAAGCCCAGCCCCTTGTTCAGCGCCTCGTTCTCGCGCGCGATGGCCACGTCCATGGCGCGGTCGATGCGCGCCTGCGCCCCCGCGATCAGCTTGCCGTCCTGCCGGTGGCTGCGCCGCCATTCCGTCATGCCCGCCACGAAGATGCGCTCGCTCGCGCCCTGCGGACTCGGCCCGATCGCCTCGTAAAGCTCGTCCAGCGGCTCGCCCGACCAGAAGGCGCGGTCGAATTCCTCGGCCTCGGCCCGCGCGCGGCGGAAGGTCAGGATGCGCTGGATGATGATCGACCAAGACCAGAAACTCATCGCCAACAGGGTCAGAAGCACCAGCTTGTTGGTGAGGGTCGCCTTAAAGAACAAGGCGAGCACAGAGAAATCAATCTCCTGCGCCGCCGCGAGGGTTTCCGTTTCCATTACGCCTGCTCGTGTTACGGGGCCGTCCTTGGCGCGGCCCTTTAGCGGTGATTCTATCCGCTTTCAAAGGGGATTGCCAACACATCTGCGCGACGCCCGCGCATTTGGCATCATCCCGCCGCCGCAGCACGGGCATCCGCCCGTACGCCCCGCCGCGCCTTGACGCCCCGCTCCGGCCCGCCGCCTACCCTGCCAGCAGCTTCGCCCGCACCGCCGCAGGCAGCCGCACCGCGCCCCCCGCATCCGACAGGCAGACCAGCACCACCTTTGCCACGAAAAGCCGCTCCTCCCCCCGCAACACCGCCTGCTCCAGCTCGATCCGCGCCCCGCCCAACTCCAGCAGCCGTGTCGTCACCACCAGCGCGTCGTCAAAGACCGCAGGCCGCAGATAATCCGCCTCGACCCGCCGCACGGCAAAGACGATCCCCACCTCGCGCCTCAGCGCGCCCTGATCCACGCCCAGCGACCGCACCCATTCCGTGCGCCCCCGCTCGATGAATTTCAGGTAATTCGCGTAATAGACGATGCCCGCAAGGTCCGTATCCTCGTAATAGACCCTCACCGGAAACGCGTGCGCCATCATCCACCCTCCGCCTGCCCCCCACGGCATAGCGGACAATCCCGCGCGGCAAAAGCACCCCCGTCAGGCCGCGCACCCCTGCCGCTCCGCCCCCTCCATCACCGCATCCACCTCGGCCCCCAGCAGCATCACCACCACCGACAGCCACACCCACAAGAGCAGCGCGACTGGCGCCGCCAGCGCCCCGTAGCTCGCGTCGAAATCAGCCAACGACCCCGCATACCACGCAAACACCAGCGAGGCCGCCACCCAGCCCAGCGCCGCCAACCCGCTGCCCCAGGTGATCCAGCGCCAGTCCACCCCCCTCCGGCACGGCCCGAACCGGTAAAGCAGCGCCAGCCCCAGCCCCGTCACCGCCAGCAGCAGCGGCCAGCGCAACAGCCGCACCGCCACCTCGCCCGCCGTGCCCAGCGGGAACAGCGCCAGCACGGCGGGCACCACCGCCATCACCACCGCCATCACCGCAAACAGCACCACCGCCCCCGCCATCAGCGCCAGCGCGACAAGGTTGCGCTTCACAAAGCTCCGCTCCTCGCCCGTGTCGAAGACGATGTTCAGCCCCTGCATCACCGCCTTCACCCCGCCATTCGCCCCCCACAGCGCAACCCCCAGCGACAGCACGAAGCCCAGCCCCAACGTGCCCGCAGGCTGCGCCGCCAGCCCCTCCACCCGCGCTGCCACGATCTCCATCACCGAAGGCGGCACCGCCCCCTCCAGCAGCGCCAACTGCCCGCCGACCTCCGCCGGATCAAGGATCAGGCCATACAGCGCGACAAAGGCCGTCAGCGCCGGAAACAGCGCCAGAAGCAGGTAGAACCCCACCCCCGCCGCCACCAGCAGCAGATTGTCCTCGCTCACAGCATGCCAGACGCGCGCCGCGATCCCGCCGCCGAAGCTCCCGATGCCCATTGCCGCCTCCCATGTCCTGCATGGGGGCAACCACGGCCTGCCCGCGCCTGTTCCCTTACTGCACCGCCGCCATCCGCGCCGCCAGCCGCAGCGCATGGGACGCATCCCGCGCCACGGCGGGCAGCACGGGATCATAGGCCGCGCGGATCACCCCCGCGATCTCGGGGCGCAGCATCACCGCCCCCTCCCGCCCCGCAACAAGGGGCGAGGCATCGGTGAAGGCAAGATCGGACCACAGCACGATCACCTGCACCGCCTGCAACAGCGCCAGCGTCTCGGCCGGAACCTGCGCCATATGGTCATCCATCCGCACAAAGACAAAGGCCGCGCGGATCGCCCCGCCCTCGTCAAAGCGGAAGATGCGGTACTGGTTCGCCCCCGCCGCCGCCAGCCGGTCGCACAGCGGCGCCAGATCGGGGATCAGCCGGTCAAGGTTCGGCACCTCGGGCAATTCCGCCCAGTCACGGAAGAAAAAGACCATCAGGTTCGCGCCCAGTTCGGGGTCCGTCTCGGCCATCCTGTGACCGGCCAGCGCGACCACCGCCTCGACCGCGCCCTTCACCACCGGCAGCGTGGCCTCCTCGACGCCAAAGACCACCGGCACGATGGGCCGCCCCCAGCGCGCGCACAGATAGCTGCCATCGCCCCGCGTGAACAACGCCCGCACCTGATCCGCATCCATCGCCAGCCTCCGCCACCCGACCCTGCCCGCCAGATACACGCAGGCCGCCGCCCCCTCAACCTTCCGCGCCGCCGCAGGCGCGTCAGGCCGGACAGGACCTTGCATTTTCCGTCCGCAAATATCCTGCGGGGGTAGGCCGCGCCCGCGCGGCCGCAGGGGGCGCAAAGCCCCCTGTCCGCCGTCTGTCAGACGCGCCTCCGGCAGGTGTACCGCACCTACCGCCGCGCCATCACCTCGGCCACCGCGGGCGGAAATCCGGCCGAGGCATCGCCCCAGACCTGCGCCCCCGCGCCCTGCTCCCACAAGGCCACGACCACCCGCCCGTCGCCCGCATGCACCGCCACCGCCGCCGCCACCGCATCGCACATATGCGGCTGGCAGCCCTGACCGGCCAGCCACTCCCCCTGCCGCTCCAGCGCATTGCCCAGCGCGATGCCCGCCTGCACCCGCGCCAGCGCCTCGCCCCCCATCAGCGCGGTGAACACCCCCGCCCATTCCGGCGCCGTGACCAGCTCGTACGGGCTCCGCCCGACCCAAGGTTCGACCCCCGCCTCGGGGCCCAGCCCCGTCGCCTCCATCCCCAGCCGCTGCTCGACGACCCTGCCCTTGCCATCCCAGACAAAGGCGCTGCGCCCCTGTCCGGGCGCGCCGGGCATCGTGACCGTCACCGTCTCGGCATCCGTCGTGATCTCGTAGGCTTCCGAACAGGTGCCGAAGGTCTCGGTCAGCCGCACCTTGCCGGGTGTCGTGTCCAGCCATGCGAAAAAGGCCGGACAGCCCGACCCGCCCGTATACTGCCCCACCAGCACCAGATTGCCGACCTTCTCGCCGAAGGCGACCAGCATCATCCCCTCGATGGGAAAGCTCGTCCCCGCGATCCGCAGCACATGGTCCAGATCGCCCGCCTTCTCGATCACCGCAGGGCCGGAGGGCGTGTCGATCACCTCCTGCGCCCCAGCCGCCCCCGCTGCGATGAGCACCGCCAGAACCGCCCCGATCCCCCGCATCGCCTCACCCTTCGAACAGATCACCCTGCCCCGGCCCCTTCGGCGCCTCCAGCCCCAGATGCCGCCACGCCTTCGCGGCCAGCATCCGGCCACGCGGCGTGCGCTGGATCAACCCCTGCTGAAGGAGGTATGGCTCGATCACCTCCTCGATCGCATCCCGCGCCTCGGACAGGGCCGCCGCGATGGTTTCCACCCCCACCGGCCCGCCGCCGTAATTCTCGGCCAAGAGCGCCAGATACCGCCGGTCCGCGCCATCCAGCCCCAGATGGTCCACCCCCAGCCGCGTCAGCGCGCTATCCGCGATCTCCTTCGTCAGCCGCCCGTTGCCCTCGACCAGCGCGAAATCAACCACGCGGCGCAACAGCCGCCCCGCCACCCGCGGCGTCCCCCGCGCCCGCCGCGCGATCTCCAGCGTTCCCGCAGCCTCGGCCTGCACGCCCAGCAGCCGCGCACCGCGCCCCACGATCAGGTCAAGCTCGGCCTCGGTATAGAACTGCAACCGCGTCGGAATCCCGAACCGGTCGCGCAGCGGCGTCGTCAACAGACCCAGCCGCGTCGTCGCCCCCACCAGCGTGAAAGGCTGCAGATCGATCCGCACCGTCCGCGCCGCCGGCCCCTCGCCGATCACCAGATCCAGCGCGAAATCCTCCATCGCCGGATAGAGCACCTCCTCCACCACGGGGGACAGGCGGTGGATCTCGTCGATGAACAGCACATCGCGCGGTTCCAGATTGGTCAGGATCGCCGCCAGATCGCCGGGTTTGGCCAGCACGGGGCCGGATGTCATCCGGAACCCCACCCCCAATTCCCGCGCCATGATCTGCGCCAGCGTCGTCTTGCCCAAACCGGGCGGCCCGTGGAACAGCGTGTGGTCCATCGCCTCGCCCCGCATGCGGGCGCTTTCGATGAAGACGCGCAGGTTCGCCCGCGCCTCGGCCTGCCCCACGAATTCCTCCAGCGCCTGCGGACGCAGCGCGCGGTCGGTATCCTCGGCCAGCCGTTCGGGCCGCAGCGTGGGGTCCGGCGTCAGCATCCCCCGCCCCTCACTTCGGCGCCAGCATCTTCAGCGCCGCACGGATCAGCGCCGCCGCATCCGCCTCGGGCATCTCGGCCGACACGCCTGCCACCGCCTGCGCGGCATCCCCCGCGCCATAGCCAAGGTTTGCCAGCGCCGACAGCGCATCCGCCGCCGCGTTCGCCCGCGCCTGCGCCGCCCCGTCCACTTTCGCCGCCCGCTTCGGCGCCGCCGCCACCGGTTCGATCACCGCATCGGCGTCATCGGCGACGGCGGAAACCGACAGCCGCCCCCCCATCGCCATCAACCCCGGTGCCTTCGACTTCAACTCCAATATCACCCGCTGCGCCAGCTTGGGCCCCACGCCGGGGGCCGCCTGCACCGCCCGCGCATCGCCAAGGGAAATCGCCCGCGCCACCCCTTCCGCGCCCAGCGCGCCAAGGATCGCCATCGACGCCTTCGCCCCCACCCCCTGCACGGTCATCAACAGCTTGTGCCACTCCTTCTCCAGCATGGTCGGAAACCCGAACAGCTGCAGCAGATCCTCCCGCACCAGCAGGTCGGTATAAAGGCTCACCGCCTCGCCCACCCCGGGCAGCGCGGCCATCGTCCGCTCGCTCACATGCACGACATAGCCCACGCCCCGCACGTCGATCAGCACCTGATCGCCGCCGCGCCAGTCCAGCCGCCCCGAAATCTTGCCGATCATCCCGCAGCCCTTCTCAACGCCGCCTGCAGCCGCCCCGCGCTCTGGCTGTGATGCGCGTGACAGATCGCCACCGCCAGCGCATCCGCCGCATCCGGCCCCGCCACCTTCACCCCCGGCAGATGCAGCCTGACCATGTGGTCCACCTGCACCTTGGCGGCATGGCCCACGCCCACCACCGTCTTCTTCACCGCATTGGGCGCATATTCCCCCACCGCCAGCCCGAACTGCGCGGGAACCAGCAGCGCGATCCCCCGCGCCTGACCCAGCTTCAGCGTCGCCACCGCGTCCTTGTTCACGAACGTATGCTCCACCGCCGCCGTATCGGGCTGCCACTGGCGGACCACCTCGGTCAGTTGCGAATGCAGCGACAGCAGGCGCAGCGCCAGATCCCCCTCCTCCTCGCCGGGGGCGGAATGGCAGATGCCGTTGGCGACATGGCTCAGCCGCGCCCCGTCGACGTCGATCACCCCCCAACCGAGGTTCCTCAGACCGGGGTCTATCCCGAGAACGCGCATCCCTGCCCCTGCTTCTTGTCGTTGCGGGAAGGATTAGCACGAAACGGGAACATCCGGCAAACGCCATTTCCGCTTGCACCCGTTGTAAAGGATTTGTAATGCAGACGCAGAAAGCGACGCAGCGCCCCGCGATTGCGACGCGCACCGCAACTCTCCAGCAAAACAAGGGCCACCCGGCCCCCATTCGTCATGCAGCCATTGCAAGGGTGCTTTGCAGGCGCAGCGCTGGTTATGCACCTGCAGCACGATTATATGGCTCCTCGAAGCAAGTGATGCTTCCACCATGAGCAGTTTATAAAGGATTAACCCCATGGCCGCCTATGAAACGACCCGCCCGGCGCCGTTCGGCGCCATTTCGATCTTCCGCGCCGTCCAGTTCGTCTCGAACGCCCAGATCGCCTTCTCGGCCTGGAACGACGCCCGCGTCACCCGCAAGGCCCTTGCCAAGCTCTCGGATCGCGAGCTTGACGATATCGGCCTGTGCCGCGGTGACATCGAAATGATCGGCCGCTGATCCATCAGCGACCTGACCGGATGCAGGGCCGCGCACCGTGGGGGGGCGCGGCCCTTTGCATTATCCGGCCCTAGTCCAGACTGCGCTGCACCACCAGCGTGATCCCCTCCGAAATCAGCCGCGTGACCGGTTCGGACTGCAACAGCTTGGCCTGCACCGCATCGAACCCGCCGCGCGCCGCGATGGTTTCGACCCTGTCGTCATAGGCCTTGGCGCCCAGATGGTAATGCAGCGCGCCCTTCAGCCCGAAGCAGAAGCACAGCAGGAAGATGCCGATGCGAAAAACCGGACGGCGGCGGACGGGCGTGCGCCGATAGAAGGACCGCCCCAGCGTCCCCTCCGCCTCGAAGGCAAGGCCCGAGGCATGGGCCTGCTCGATGCGGCCCACACGGCGATAAAAGTCGTTCATATTCGGGTCGGACATGGTTCTACCCCGTAGCCTCGACCCCCACCGCCTTCGTTTGTATTAAGCAAACACGGCAGGAATGTGGCAAACCACCCCTTTCGCCGCTTTTCTGCCGCAAGTTTTAATAAACTTCCGGCCTATTCCGGCCCTCAGCCCCGCTTCAGCACCAGCGTGGACCATTCCCCGATATCCTCGCGCGCTTCCAGCGCGAATCCCGCCGCCACATAGGCCGCCGTCACCGCCTCGGCCTGCACGACCAGAAGGCCCGACAAGATGCAGAGGCCACCCTTGCCCACATGCGCCGCCATGTCGGGGGCCAGTTCGATCAGCGGCCCCTTCAGGATATTGGCAAAGACCAGATCATAGGGTGCCGCCTCCGCCAGCCGCGCATGCCCGAACCCCGCCGCCTCAAGGCATTCGACCCGCCCCGCCAGCCCGTTGATGGCCGTATTGGCCACCGCCACCTCGACCGCGACCGCGTCGATATCCGACGCGATCACCAGCGCCTCGGGCAGCACCGCCGCCGCAGCCATCGCCAGCACAGCCGTGCCGCAGCCGATATCCGCCACCTTGGCAGGCCGGAACCCGCCCTCATACAGCCGGTCAAAGGCCCGCAGGCAGCCCAGCGTCGTGCCGTGATGCCCCGTGCCGAAGGCCACCGTCGCCTCGATCTGCAACGCCACCCGCCCCTCTGGCACCTTGTCCGCGTCATGGCTGCCATAGACGAAGAACCGCCCCGCCTCGACCGGGCTCAACTCCCGGCGCACCTTGGCGACCCAGTCGATTTCCGGCAATTCCGACAGGGCAAAGGGCTTCGCGCCAAAGGCCAGCGCGATCACCTCCAGCATGACCATGTCGGGCTTTTCAAGGAAATAGGCCCCGACCTCCCACAACCCGCTGTCATCCTCGATCTCGAAGACGCCAACCCCCGTGGGCTCCGGCTCCAGCCGCTCGATGGCATTGGCCAGTGCGACGGCGGCATCCTCGCCTTCCAGCGTGGTCAGGGCGGAATAGGTGGGCATGGGGCGTCTCCTGTCAGGCTATCCCCCGTAAACCCTAAACCGCCGCAGGGCGCAACCGCATCAGAAGGTAATGGTTGCTCGCGCGGAACGCCTCGGCCGTGCGGTCCGTCGCGGTCAGACGCGCCACCAGCGACGCCCGCCGCCGCTCGCCCATCAACCGCCCGACGACACCCACGGCCAGCCCCCGCAGCCAGGGCCGGTGCGCCCGCAGCTCGCGGTCCATCCCCGACAGACCCACGCCCAGCACGTTGAAGAAGGCCTGCTCCAGATCGATGGACGGCGCGACCTCGTCCGTCACCTCGTCCTCGGCCTCGATCACCAGCCCCTCGGCCTCCACCGCCTTGCGGAAGACCGACAGCACATGCCCGCCGCCAACCACCCGCTTCGGATTGCCCAGCCACGGCCCGCCATCCCGCCGGAACACATCCCCGATCACGATTGCGCCCCCCGGCGCCAGCAGCGCCCGCGCCTTGGGCAGGCTGTCGCGCAGCTGGATGTACTGGAAGCTCTCCGAGAACAGGCACAGGTCGAACGGCCCCGTCACCCGCGCCTCCTCGAAGATCGCCTGATGCACCACCGCCCCCGGCGCATTCTCGCGGCACCGCGACGCGAGGAAGGCCGACGGCACCACGATCTCCACCTGATGCCCCATCGCGATCAGCCGCTTCGCCGTCTCGCCCGCGCCCCCGCCGATATCCAGAATCCGCAACCGCCCCTCGGGGAACAGCGCAAAGAGCCGTCGGCTATAGGCCTCCTGCGCCGCGCCCAGATTGGCCGCGACAGGCTCCAGCCCCGCCCACAGCCCGTAATGCATGTGCTCCTTGCCCGTCAGCCAGCGGGCGAGCGCACAGCCCGCCTCCAGCCCGACGGCGCGCGTATCGATGCGCCCCGACCCCATGACCCGTGAAAACCCCCACCCTTGAAACGCTGCCGCGTCTCAGGCGGTCAGTCCGATGGGGCACGTTACCCCCGTCCCGCCGACCCCGCAATAACCGTCGGGGTTCTTTGCCAGATACTGCTGATGGTAATCCTCGGCATAGTAAAAGACCGGCGCGGGGATGATCTCGGTCGTGATCGCCCCGTATCCCGCCGCCGTCAGCCGCGCCTGATAGGCCGCCTTCGTCTCGCGCGCCAGGGCCGCCTGCGCGTCATCATAGAAATAGATGCCCGACCGGTAGGTCGACCCGATGTCATTGCCCTGCCGCATCCCCTGCGTCGGATCATGCCCCTCCCAGAACACGCGCAAAAGCCCCGCATAATCGATCACCGCCGGGTCGAAGATCACCCGCACCACCTCGTTATGCCCCGTCAGTTGCGTGCAGGTCTCCTTGTAGGTCGGGTTCGGGGTGAACCCGCCCGCATAGCCGACCATGGTCAGCCACACGCCCTTGGTCTGCCAGAACTTCCGCTCAACGCCCCAGAAACAGCCCATGCCGAACATCGCCTCGGCCATCCCCTCGGGCACGGGGGATTTCAGCGGGATACCCGACAGGAAATGCGTCTCGGCCGTCGGCAGCGGCTCCGCCCGTCCGGGCAGCGCCCTGTCCGGCGTGACCATCTCCATCTTGCGGCGATCGACGAAAAACATCTGGCGGCCCTCCTTCGGCATGACGGGAATATAGGAACCCATGGCCCCCGCTTCCACGGCAATTTGCCCGCTAGGGCGCAACGGGTAGTTCCCACCCGTGGCCCAAAGGTCCACAGGACGGTGGCGGCCGCACCGCCCCCACGGGGCGGCCGCCACCGTAAGGTTAGGCTCTTGGTTCCCTACTCCGCGGGTGCCCCCCGTGCGCGCCACGACCCGAACACCGTCTCATACCCCGGCTCTGGATGCCGCGGGATCATCAGCGCCAGCGCCAGCGCCACCAGCGCCATCCCCGCCCCCAGCAGGAACACCCAGTCCGGGCTTTTCGCCCACATATAGCCCAGCGCCGCAGGCAGAAAGACCGCCGCGATATGGTTGATGGTGAAGGCCACCGCCGCCGTGGGCGCGATGTCGGCCGGATCCGCGATCTTCTGGAAATAGGTCTTCAACGCGAAGGACAGCGCAAAGAACATCTGGTCGCAGATATACAGGGCCCCCGCGATCAAGATCCCCCAGCCGAACCAGTAAAGCCCGCCATAGGCCAGAAAGACCAGCGTCAGCCCCACATATTCAAAGGCCATCACGCTCCGCTCGCCATAGCGGCCCAACGCCTTGCCCATCGCGGGGGCGGCGACCATCTGGAGGACATAGTTGACCAGCAGAAGCATGGTCATCTCCGACACCTTCATGCCGAAGCGTTCGACCATCATGAACCCCGCAAAGACGACAAAGATCTGCCGCCGCGCGCCCGCCATGAACTGCAACGCATAGAACAGCCAGTACCGCCGCCGCAGCACCATGCGCTTGTTCTGCGGATGCGGGCTTTCGAATTGCGGATAGGCGAAAAAGCAGAACACCGCGATCGCCGCCGTGATGCCCCCCGACACCAGATAGACCATGTTATAGGTCAGCCCCAGCGCATCCCAGAACAGGACGATCGCCCCATAGGCCAGCAGCGACGCCCCTGACCCTACCGCCACGATCCGCCCCAGAACCTCGGGCGCGCGCTTCTTGTCGATCCATTGCAGTTGCAGCGACTGGTTGACCGTCTCGAAATAGTGGAACCCGATGGACGACAGCAGCGTCACAAGCAGCATCCCGCCAAAGGACGGAAACCACGCCGTCACCGCCGTCGACACCCCCAGCAGGAACAACGCGCCCAGCCCCAGCACCTGCTCGCGCAGGACCATGATCAGCAGGATCACCCCGATCGCCAGAAAGCCCGGGATCTCGCGCACCGTATGCAGCCAGCCGATCTCCACCCCGCTGAACCCCGCCGCCTCGATGACGAAGTTGTTCAGCAGCGCCGACCATGTGGCAAAGGCGATGGGCATGGCAAAGGCCATGATGAACAGCAGGCTTTCCGGCCGCCGCCACAGGGGCAGCGACTGGGCCTCGTCAAGGGTCATGGTCCGAAGTTGCATGGCTCCGCCATACGCCTGCCGGACGGGGCGGGATAGGGTAAACTTGTGACGGTGACATTGTGGGGGGCTCGCCTCCCCGACCTTGGCGCAACGCTCAGGTCCGGACCGTGGCCCAAAGCCACGGTCCGCGCACGACCCGCCCCACCGGGTCGTGCGCCACGGGCGCCCGCCCCGGCGTGTCGCGCGCGGCCCTACCGGCGGCGATGCGAAACGCCCCACTGGGGCCTTTCGCACCGCCTTTCGCCACTTGGCGGAAACCAGACCCAGCGCCATCCAAGTAGGCGGGGTTCCCCCGGCCAACCCGCCCCCCCGCCCCTTACCCAAACCCTACCGCACCGCCCCCTGCGTGCTGACAGTTTGCGGTACCGTTTCCGGCACGGATCCCGGACACCGGAAATCACAGAAAACTCTGCGGATCGATATCCACCGCCAGCCGCAGATTGGCGGGCGGCTTCACCTGCCCCACCCATTCCGCCAGCGCCGCCTGCAAGGGCACGCCCTTCTCGGCCTTGACCAGCAACCGCACCCGATGCCGCCCCCTGACCCGCGCAATCGGCGCAGGCGCAGGCCCGAACACGACCGCCCCCACCTTCCGCAACGGCCCATCCCGCCGCGCAAGTTCGCCCGCAAAATCAAACACCTGCGCGACATCGGGCGACGACAGGATCACCCCCGCCATCCGCCCGTAAGGCGGCACCCCCGCCGCCCGCCGCTCGGCCGCCTCGGCCCGCCAGAACGCCTCCTCGTCGCCCCCCAGAATGGCGCGGATCACCGGATGCTCCGGCTGGTGCGTCTGCAACAGGGCCACCCCCTTGCGCCCCTCCACCCGCCCCGCGCGCCCCGCGACCTGCCGCATCAGCTGGAACGTCCGCTCCGCCGCCCGCAGGTCCGACCCCTGCAATCCAAGGTCCGCGTCGATCACTCCCACCAGCGTAAGCAGCGGAAAATTATGGCCTTTCGCCACGATCTGCGTGCCGATGACGATATCCGCCCCGCCCGCCGCAATCGCCTCGATCTGCGCCTTCAAGGCCCGTGCCGACCCGAACAGGTCCGACGACAGCACCGCCACGCGGGCCTCGGGAAACCGCGCCGCCACCTCTTCGGCCAACCGCTCCACCC
Organism: Paragemmobacter amnigenus; assembly: GCF_009908265.2. GTDB lineage: Bacteria > Pseudomonadota > Alphaproteobacteria > Rhodobacterales > Rhodobacteraceae > Paragemmobacter > Paragemmobacter amnigenus. The sequence continues at coordinate 17,365 of NZ_JAAATX020000010.1, forward strand.
CTGGCCCGACCGCCGCCATCCGCCCCTCCACCCCGCAGGCCGGACAGGCCACGGGAACCGGCTTCGTCGCCCCGCATTGATGACAGACCAACCGCTTCTGGAACCGATGCTCCACCATCCGCGCGTCGCAATGATCGCAGCCCACCTGATGCCCGCAGGCCCGGCACAGCGTCACCGGCGCATAGCCGCGCCGGTTCAGGAACAGCATCGCCTGCTCGCCCTTCGCCACCCGCGCCGCCACCTCCGCCGCCAGCTTCGCGCTGATCCAGCGGTCGGCGGGCAGCTTCTCGGCCCGCATGTCGATGGCCCGCACATCCGGCATCTCCGCCGCGCCATAGCGGGCCGACAGGTCCAGCCGGGAATACTTCCCCGCCTCCACATTCGCCCATGTCTCCAGCGACGGCGTGGCAGAGGCCAGCACCACAGGGCACCCCACAATGGACGCCCGCAGCACCGCCATGTCGCGGGCGTTGTACAGAACCCCCTCCTCCTGCTTGTAAGAGGTGTCGTGTTCCTCATCCACCACGACCAGCCCAAGCCGTTGATAATGCAGGAACAAGGCCGACCGCGCCCCCACCACCACCGACGCGCCCCCCGTGGCGACCATCTTCCAGACCCGCCGCCGCTCCGTCTGCGTGACACCCGAATGCCACTCTGCCGGGCGCGCCCCGAAGCGCGCCTCGACCCGCGTCAGGAACTCCGCCGTCAGCGCGATCTCGGGCAGCAAAACCAAAGCCTGCCGCCCCGCCCGCAGACATTCCGCCACCGCCTCCAGATAGACCTCGGTCTTCCCCGACCCTGTCACGCCCTTCAGCAGCGTGGTCGAATACTCCCCCGCTGCCACCGCCGCGACCAAGGCATCCGCCGCCGCGACCTGATCCCCCTGCAACTCCGGCCCGCCCTTGGGGTCCAGCACCGGAAACGGCAGATCGCGCGGCGCCTCCTCCTCGACCACCACGCCCAGCTTCACCAGCCCCTTCACCACCGACGTCCCGCAGCCCGCCTCCTCGGCCAGCTCGCCCAGCGTCATCGGCGCCCCGCCATAGGCGCGCAGCGCCTCCACCACCCTGTGCCGCGCATCGGTCAACTGGTTCGGCACCGCGCCGCCCAGCCGGTACACCCGCCGCAGCGCCGCCCCCTCCATCAACCCCGGCGCGCGGGTGGCCAGCCGCAGCATCTGCGGCAAGGGAGTCAACGTATAATCCGCAGCCTTTGTCAGGAACGCCCGCAATTCCGCCCGCATCGGCGGCGCGTCCAGCACCCGCCCCACGGGCCGGACCTTGGCGATGTCCCAATCGCCGCGCCCCCGCCCCCAGACCACCCCCAGAACGCGGCGCGGCCCCAAGGGCACCTCGACGAAATCCCCGTCCCCGCAGCCCCCTTCCGGCGCGCGGTAATCCAGCACGCGCCCCAAGGGCTCGGTCGTCAGGACGCCGACAAGTTCTCCCGCCTGATAGGTCCGGTCATACACCTGTTAGCGCTCACATACATTTTCGCCGGACCACTTCCGCCCAGCCCCCACTTGGGGTAAACCCGCCCCCGAACCCCCGCAACCCATAAGGACCGCGCCGATGAAATTCTTTGTGGATACCGCCGATGTCGAAGCCATCGCCGAACTCAACGATCTGGGCATGGTCGATGGCGTCACCACCAACCCCTCGCTGATCCTGAAATCCGGCCGCGACATCATCGAAGTGACGAAGGAAATCTGCTCCATCGTCTCGGGCCCCGTTTCCGCCGAAGTCGTCGCGCTCAAGGCCGAGGACATGATCGCCGAAGGCCGCAAACTGGCCGAGATCGCGCCGAACATCGCGGTCAAGGTGCCGCTGACCTGGGACGGGCTCAAGACCTGCAAGGTGCTGTCCTCCGAAGGCAAGATGGTGAACGTCACCCTCTGCTTCTCGGCCAATCAGGCGCTTCTCGCCGCCAAGGCGGGCGCCACCTTCATCTCGCCCTTCATCGGTCGGCTGGACGACATCAACCTCGACGGTCTGGAACTGATCTCCGACATCCGCGAGATCTATGACAATTACGGCTTCGACACCCAGATCCTCGCCGCCTCCATCCGCACCGCAAACCACGTCACCCAATGCGCCCTGATCGGCGCCGACGTGATGACCGCGCCGCCCGCCGTGATCAAGGCAATGGCCTCGCATGTCCTCACCGACAAGGGGCTGGACCAGTTCATGAAGGACTGGGCAAAAACGGGGCAGAAAATCATCTGACCATCTGCTATCCTGTCGCGCAAATCACCAAGAACGACACGGGCAGTAACCTGAATGATCGAACCTGATTTGCGCGACCGGCTTCTCGCCGAACCCGAACTCCTGCTAGAGGATCGGGACGTGATGAACGCCCTGATCGCCGCCAACGAACGCACGATGGGCAACAACATCGTCGATCTGCGCGGCATCGCGATGGAACGGCTCGAGGCGCGGCTTGACCGGCTGGAGGATACCCACCGCTCGGTCATCGCCGCCGCCTACGAAAACCTTGCCGGCACCAATCAGGTCCACCGCGCCATCCTCCAGATGCTCGACCCGCTCAGCTTCGAGGATTTCCTCAAGACGCTGAACACCGAAGTCGCGGCCACCCTGCGCGTCGACTGCATCCGTCTGGTGCTGGAAAGCGTCCAGCCCGAGGACAGCCCCGCCCTGCTGCGGAAACTTGGCGATGTGCTCTACGTGGCCGAACCGGGATTCGTGGCGGACTATCTGGCAGGCGGGCGCAACGTGCCGATGCGCCCCGTCGTGCTGCGTCAGGTCGCGCCCGACAATGACAGCCTCTACGGCGACCGCTCCGGCTGGATCCGGTCCGAGGCGCTGATGCGGCTCGACTTCGGCAAGGGCCGCCTGCCGGGAATGCTCGTGCTGGGGGCCGAGGACCCCCACCAGTTCAAGCCGACGCATGGCACCGACCTTCTGGCCTTCTTCGCGGGCGTCTTCGAACGCACGATGCGCCGCTGGCTGTCATGACCGATCCGCGGGCAGCGTCCCACGCGCTCCCCCTGTCGCCGCAGGCGCGCGACGCGCTGTCCACTTGGCTGCGCCACCTGCGCGCGCTGGACGGCGCGGCGGAAAAGACCGTTTCGGCCTATGGCCGCGACGTGACCGGATACCTCGCCTTCCTTGCCCTGCACCGCGGCGGGACCGAAGGCACCGCCGCGCTGACCACGCTGCCTGCGACCGACCTGCGCGCCTGGATGGCACAGGAACGCGCGCGCGGCGTCTCGGCCCGCTCGCTCGCCCGCGCGCTTTCGGCGGTCAAGAACTTCACCCGCTGGCTGGCCGACCGCGACGGGCAGGACGCCACCACCATCCTCTCGGCGCGCGGCCCGAAATACCGCCGAAAACTCCCCCGCCCCCTGACCGAGGACGGAGCCCGCGCCATGCTCGACAGCGTGGGCGACACCGCGCGCGAGGACTGGATCGCCGCCCGCGACACTGCGGTCGTCACCCTCCTCTACGGCTGCGGCCTGCGGATCTCCGAGGCGCTGGGTCTGACCGCCGCCGCCCATCCCCTGCCGGATGTTCTGCGCATCACCGGCAAGGGCGGCAAGACCCGCCTTGTCCCCGTCCTGCCCGCGGCGCGGGACGCCGTGGCGCATTACGCGCGGCTCTGCCCCTTTACCCTGCCCCCCGACGGCCCCCTCTTCCGCGGGGCGCGGGGCGGCCCGTTGAACCCCCGCCTCATCGCGCTGGCGATGGAGCGCACGCGGATGCAGCTCGGCCTGCCCGCCACCGCCACGCCCCACGCGCTCCGCCACAGCTTCGCCACGCACCTCTTGTCGGCGGGCGGCGACCTGCGCGCGATACAGGAACTTCTCGGTCACGCCTCGCTTTCCACGACACAAGCCTATACAGCGGTCGACGCCGCGCGGCTGATGGATGTCTATGAAAAGGCCCACCCGCGCGCCCGAGCGTGATTGCCTAAAGGGGGTTTTCGGTGCAAACCAGCGGTATGGATATGCGTTTCAAAGCCCTCGGCGTCCACCTTCTCACCGCGACCGGCGCGGTGCTGTCGATGTTCGCCATGCTCGCCGCCGTCGAGGAAAAGTGGAGCCTGATGTTCCTCTGGCTCGTCGTGGCGCTCTTCGTGGACGGGATCGACGGACCCTTGGCGCGCCGCTACGACGTGACGAAGAACTGGCCCACCTATGACGGCGTCCTGATGGACCTGATCGTCGACTACCTGACCTATGTCTTCATCCCCGCCTACGCGCTGTTCAAATCCGGCCTTCTGCCGGGATGGACGGGCTGGCTTGCCATCATCGCCATCGTCTATGGGTCGGTCGTCTATTTCGCCGACACGCGGATGAAGACAAAGGACAAATCCTTCGCGGGCTTCCCGGGTTGCTGGAACATGGTCGTGCTCGTCCTCTTCGCCATCCATCCGGCGTGGTGGATCAGCCTGCTCGTGGTCGTGGCCCTGACGGTGGGGATGTTCACCAACCTGAAATTCGTCCACCCCGTCCGCACCAAGCGCTGGCGCAACATCACGCTGCCCATGGCTCTGGGCTGGTGCTTCTTCGCGGGCTGGGCGGCATGGGTCGACTTCTACCCGCAGAGCTGGGCGCTCTGGGGGCTGGTGATCACCTCGCTCTACCTGACCTTCGCGGGCATCGCGCAGCAGATCATCCCCGACCGTACGGTCGCGCGGGTGGAGTGATTACGGAAATTACGTAAACTTTGCATCAAAGGTGCAAGGTCCTGTGAAAGGCTCCGGTGGAGCCTTGAGCAGGGCCGCCGGTAGGGCCGCGCGCGTCCCGCCGGGGAGTGCGCAGAATGCGCGCGCCCCGGGGGGGGCGGGGCGCGCGCGGCCCGTGCTTTGGGCACGGGCCGGAACCAACCGTCACGCCCGACGCCATGTAGGGCGGGGTTCACCCCGCCACCGCCCCGCTAAAGCCGCGTCAGCACCACCCCCGCCACGATCACCACCGCCGCCACGGCCTTGTCCACGCCCATCTTCTCGCCAAAGGCCAGCCAGCCGATCAGCACGGCGAACAGGATCGACGTCTCGCGCAGCGCCGCCACCACCGCCAGCGGCGCCACCGTCATCGCCCAGACCGACACCGCATAGGCCCCATAGGACGCAGCCGACGCGAAAGAGGCCACCGCCCATGCCTTGCCCTGCCGCGGCACGATGCCAAACCCCTTCCACAGCAGGATCCCCGTGGTGAAGATCAGCCCGTCCACCACGAACACCCACGCGACATAGGCCACCGCATCGCCCGACACCCGCGCGCCCAGCCCGTCGATCATCGTATAGGTCGCCGTCGCACAGGCCGAACCCAGCGCAAAGGGCAGAAGCTTGCGGTCCTCGCCCCGCGTGAATACCCCCCGCGCCATCAGCAGGATGCCAAAGCCCAGCACCGCCACGCCCAGATATTCATGCAGCGTGATCGCATCGGCCAATGCAAAGGCCCCGACCAGCGCCACCACCATCGGCGCCGCCCCCCGCGCGATGGGATAGACGCGCGACAGATCGCCCCGCTCATAGGCAAAGACCAGAAAGGATTTATAGCAGAAATGCGTGCATCCCGACGCGATCAGCCACCACCACACATGCGCGTCCGGAAAGGGCCGGAACAGCGCCACCGACAGGCCGATGGGGATCTCGGCTATGGACAGGACCAGCATCCCCCCCGCCTTCGAAGTGCCCAGCTTGATCAGCGCATTCCACAGCGCATGCAGGAAGGCGGCGGCCAGCACCGCCAGAAAGACGCCAAGGCTCACGTTGCACCCGTCATCGGACCGACCCGCACAGGGCTAGGCGCTGCGCCCGCCTGCCGCAAGCGGTAAAGCCACCGGCACGGTCACTGGCACGACAGCCAGCAGCATCTGGCCTGATCCCGCCCGCAGGCAGCGGCCCCCCCGTTCAGGCTTGTTTTCCTTGGCCCAAGCGACTATAGGCCCCCCATCCCGACGGCAGAGTCGCCCCGCCTCCGGTTTTCCGGCACGCAGGCGGCTTTTTCCCGAAGGACCAGCCAAAGACCGGCGGAGCCAACCGCTTGGCCCGAAAACCATGACAAAGGACAAACTGCACATGTGCGCCAAGAACGCTATGGAAGAATTTGAAGCCCTCCTGAAAGAGAGCTTCGAGATCGACACGCCCGAAGAGGGCACGGTCGTCAAAGGCAAGGTCATCGCCATCGAGGCGGGCCAGGCCATCGTCGATGTCGGCTACAAGATGGAAGGCCGTATCGACCTGAAGGAATTCGCGAATCCCGGCGAAGCGCCGTCGATCGAGGTCGGCGACGAGGTCGAGGTCTATCTTGACCGCGTCGAGAATGCCCGCGGCGAAGCCGTGATCAGCCGCGAGAAGGCCCGCCGCGAAGAGGCATGGGACCGTCTCGAAAAGGCCTACGCCTCCGAAACCCGCGTCGAAGGCGCGATCTTCGGCCGCGTCAAGGGTGGCTTCACCGTCGATCTGGGCGGTGCCGTGGCCTTCCTGCCCGGTTCGCAGGTCGACGTCCGCCCCGTGCGCGATGCAGGCCCGCTCATGGGCATGAAGCAGCCCTTCCAGATCCTCAAGATGGACCGTCGCCGCGGCAATATCGTCGTGTCGCGCCGCGCCATCCTGGAAGAATCGCGCGCCGAACAGCGCGCCGAAGTCATCGGCAACCTGACCGAAGGCCAGACCATCGACGGCGTCGTGAAGAACATCACCGAATACGGTGCCTTCGTCGACCTCGGCGGCGTTGACGGCCTGCTGCACGTCACCGACATGGCATGGCGCCGCGTCAACCACCCGTCCGAGATCCTCGCCATCGGCGAGACGATCAAGGTGCAGGTCATCAAGATCAACAAGGAAACCCACCGCATCAGCCTCGGCATGAAGCAGCTGCAGGCCGATCCGTGGGATGCCGTGGAACGCGCCTATCCGCTGGGTTCGGTCCACAAGGGCCGCGTGACCAACATCACCGATTACGGCGCCTTCGTGGAGCTGGAAGCCGGCGTCGAAGGTCTGGTCCACGTCTCGGAAATGAGCTGGACCAAAAAGAACGTGCACCCCGGCAAGATCGTCTCCACCTCGCAGGAAGTGGACGTCATGGTGCTGGAAATCGACAGCGCCAAGCGCCGCGTGTCGCTGGGTCTCAAGCAGACCATGCGTAACCCGTGGGAAGTCTTTGCCGAAACCCACCCCGTGGGGTCGACCATCGAAGGCGAAGTCAAGAACATCACCGAATTCGGTCTGTTCGTCGGCCTCGACAACGACATCGACGGCATGGTCCACCTGTCCGACCTGTCGTGGGACCAGCGTGGCGAAGACGCGATCCAGAACTACCGCAAGGGCGACGTGGTCAAGGCCGCCGTCACCGAAGTCGACGTCGAGAAAGAGCGTATCTCGCTCTCGATCAAGGCTCTGGGCGACGACAGCTTCACCGATGCCGTTGACGGCGTGAAGCGTGGCTCGGTCATCACCGTGACCGTCACCGCCATCGAAGAAGGCGGGGTCGAGGTGGAATACAACGGCGCCAAGTCGTTCATCCGCCGTTCGGACCTGTCGCGCGACCGCGCCGACCAGCGCCCCGAGCGTTTCTCGGTGGGCGACCACGTCGACGTCCGCGTCACCAACATCGACCCCAAGACCCGCCGTCTGGGCCTGTCGATCAAGGCGCGCGAGATCGCGGAAGAGAAAGAGGCCGTGGAACAGTACGGTTCGTCCGATTCGGGCGCGTCGCTGGGCGACATCCTCGGCGCGGCGCTCAAGGGCGGCAACTAAGCCGATCCCGCACTGCGATGACAGACGGAAAGGCCCCGCCATGGCGGGGCCTTTCTGCTTTTCGCTGCATCCGGCCCGTGCCACCTGCCCGCAGGGTTGCGCCCGTGCCGCAGGAGGGACGGCATCGTCAATCCGCTTGTCGTTTTCGTTGTGCGGTTGGTTTTTTTGCCTATAGTCCAATCCAAACAACATCGTGGCATCCGGCCAACGGGGCCACAGGGGGGACATGGATGATCCGTTCGGAACTGATCCAGAAGATCGCGGACGAGAACCCGCATCTCACGCAGCGGCATGTAGAGCGGATCGTGAACACGGTCTTCGAGGAAATCATCGAGGCGCTCGCCAAGGGTGACCGCGTCGAGTTGCGCGGTTTCGGGGCCTTCTCGGTCAAGTCCCGCGATGCCCGCGTCGGCCGCAACCCCCGCACCGGCGAGGCGGTCAAGGTCGACGACAAGAAGGTGCCCTTCTTCAAGACCGGCAAACTCCTGCGCGACCGCCTGAACGGCAAGGGCTGACCGCCCCCGCCGCATCCGGCTTGCACCTTGCGCGACGCGGCGCGATAGTCGGGCAGACCCCGGCAGGAGTGCCCGATGCTGCGCTATATCCGCTATGTCCTGATCGCCGTCCTGATGGTGCTCCTGCTCACCGTGGCGCTGGCAAACCGCGCGGTCGTGCCCGTCCGCCTCCTGCCCGAGGATGTGGGGGCGCTCTTCGGCGTGACATGGCAGATGGAGATGCCGCTCTTCCTCGTGCTTTTCGGCGGGGTCGTGGCGGGGGTGGTGATCGGCTTCACATGGGAATGGCTGCGCGAACACAAGCACCGCAAGACGGCGAGCGAGAAGAAGCGCGAGGTCGCGCGTCTGGAACGCGAACTGGCCGTGATGCGCGATTCCACCACCGTTCCGGGTGACGACGTGCTCGCCCTGATCGAAAAGCCGCGCAAGGCTGGCTGATCCGATGACCGACATCCGCGTCAAGATCTGCGGTCTGCGGACCGAAGCCGATGTTGCCGCCGTCGCGGCGGCGGGCGCGGCCTATGCGGGCTTCGTCTTCTTCGCCAAATCCCCCCGCAACCTGACCATCGCACAGGCCGCCACGCTGGCCCTTGCTGCCCCGCCCGGTCTGGCCAAGGTCGCGCTGGTGGTCGATGCCGATGACGACACGCTGGACGCCATCGTGGGTGGCGTCCCTCTGGACATGCTGCAACTTCACGGCCACGAATCCCCCGACCGCGTGGCCGAAATCCGCGCCCGCTACGGCCTGCCGGTGATGAAGGCGGTAGGTGTGGCCGACGAAGGCGACCTTGCCGCGCTTTTCGACTATTCCACCGTGGCGGACCAGATCCTGATCGACGCCAAACCGCCCAAGGGCGCGGCGCTGCCGGGTGGCAACGGGCTGTCCTTCGACTGGCGTCTGGTGGCGCAACGCCGCTGGCTGCGCCCGTGGATGCTGGCCGGCGGCCTGACGCCGGACAACGTGGCCGAGGCCATCCGCCTGACCAATGCCCGTCAGGTCGACGTCTCCTCGGGCGTCGAAAGCGCGCCGGGGGTCAAGGACGCCGCGCGGATCACAGCCTTCGTGAAGGCCGCACAGGCCTAGCGATTTCCGACGCAGAAATCGCGCCGGAATTTGACGCAAATTCCGCGCCCCCCTGCCGGAACCCGAAATCTGCGCCAGATTTCGGGGCGGAGTTTGCGTCAAACTCCGTCTTTCCCACGGCGGACAACGGCGCTACATCGGGACAGCAAGACAAGGGGAGTGGCGGACATGGCCGAAGACGGCATCAACAGCTTCATGACGGGCCCGGACGAGGCGGGTCGCTTCGGCATCTTCGGCGGCCGCTTCGTATCCGAAACGCTGATGCCGCTGATCCTCGAACTGGAAGAGCGTTACACCTTCGCCAAGACCGACCCGACCTTCTGGGCCGAGATGGACGATCTGTGGAAACACTATGTCGGCCGCCCCTCGCCGCTCTACCATGCCGAGCGGATGACCCAGCATCTTGGCGGCGCCAAGATCTACATGAAGCGGGACGAGCTGAACCATACCGGCGCGCACAAGATCAACAACGTGCTGGGCCAGATCATCCTTGCCCGCCGCATGGGCAAGACCCGCATCATCGCGGAAACCGGCGCGGGCCAGCACGGCGTGGCCACCGCCACCGTCTGCGCCAAGTTCGGCCTGAAATGCGTGGTCTACATGGGCGCCCATGACGTCGAACGTCAGGCCCCCAACGTCTTCCGGATGAAGCTTCTGGGGGCCGAGGTCGTACCCGTGACCAGCGGACGCGGCACGCTCAAGGACGCGATGAACGACGCGCTGCGCGACTGGGTGACCAATGTGCGCGACACCTTCTACTGCATCGGCACCGTGGCAGGCCCGCATCCCTATCCCGCCATGGTGCGCGACTTCCAGTCGATCATCGGCAAGGAGGTGCGCTGGCAACTGGCCGAGGCCGAGGGCGAGGGGCGGCTGCCCGACACGATCATCGCGGCCATCGGCGGCGGGTCCAACGCGATGGGCTTGTTCTACCCCTTCCTCGACGACCCCTCCGTCAACATCATCGGGGTCGAGGCGGGCGGCAAGGGCGTGGACGAACGCATGGAACATTGCGCCTCGCTGACCGGCGGCCGCCCCGGCGTGCTGCACGGCAACCGCACGTACCTTTTGCAGGACCGCGACGGCCAGATCCTCGAGGGTTTCTCGATCTCGGCCGGTCTGGATTATCCCGGCATCGGGCCGGAACATGCATGGCTGCATGACGTGGGCCGCGCCAAATACGTCTCCATCACCGACCAGGAGGCGCTCGAGGCATTCCAGCTCTGCTGCAAGCTCGAGGGAATCATCCCCGCGCTGGAGCCGTCGCACGCGCTGGCCCATGTGATGAAGATCGCCCCGACCCTGCCCAAGGACCACATCATCGTCATGAACATGTGCGGCCGCGGCGACAAGGACATCTTCACCGTGGCAAAGCATCTGGGATTCGACATGAAGGTCTGAGCCGCGGCTCTAAACCTTCGGCGCATGAAGGCCCCCCTGTGCAGCTGCAGGGGGGCCTTTTCCTTTGGTTCATGCCCGCCCGCCGCCCGCCCTACGCCTTGGGGTTGTCGCCACAACCCGCCATACCACTGGCCATAATCCGTAAACTTCCGTTTAGCCGCGCATCCCGCCGGAAAATCGCGCCGACTAAACCGCGGTTCGATTTCCCCCGCCATCGAAGCGGTCCAGAACACAACCGTCGCCGACGACTCACGGCAGGCAATCTTGAGAGCATGTGGACGGGGGGAGACGTCCACGATCCGAAAAAGAAAAAGGGAATGGCATCATGCTGACCAAATCGAAACTCCTGATGATCACCGCTGCCACGTTCATCACGGGCTCCGCCGTCTTCGCGCAAACCGAAGCGCCCGTCGAAGATACGCCCGTCGATATCATCGCCGCGCTGACGGAATTCTTCGCAACCCCGCAGGATGACGCCGCAATCGCGGCAAAGCTGGGGGAACTGGGGCTCAAGAACATCTCGCTGCGTTCCGAAGATGATGGCGAAGTCCGCATCTCCGCCCTGAACGCGAATGGCGAGCGTGTGCGCGTCCGTCTGGACGACGACGGCGAACTGCGTATCCGCATCGGCGACGACAACCCGGGCAGCTCCAGCGACGCCAATGGCGACGACAGCTCCGACACGTCGGACTCGAACGGCGATGACAGCGGCAGCTCGTCCGACAGCAACGGTGGCGACTCGGGCGGCAGCTCGGGCAACAGCTCGGATGACTGAGACCGGCATTCGTTAACGAATGTCACGAAATTGACGCGTCCCGGCCTTGTCGGGGCGCGCTTGCTGTAAGATAATTCGGGTATCGCAACAGGCGGTGCCTGCCCTTGAAGGGGGTCGCTATGATGACACGGAAAGTCATGGGTGCTCTGGTTGCCGGTCTCCTCGGCAGCGCGCCCGCATTTGCGGACACTATCGCCGATACGATCGTGAACGAACTGAAGTCGCAGGGCTTCGACGCGGTCTCGACGGAACGCACATGGCTTGGCCGAACACGCATCGTCGCCTCCGGCTCGGCGGGCGAGCGCGAGATCATCGTCAACCCGAACACGGGCGAGATCCTGCGCGATCTTTGGCTTGTTAAGAACGAAGACAGATCCGGGGGCTTGCTTGGCGACGGAACGCGCAGCAGGCTTGGATCCGACGATGACAGTGATGACGACAACGGCGGCAGGTCCGGCGGGGATGACAATGGCGGCAACAGCGGCGGCGGCAGATCGGGTGACGGCGGCGGCGATGACAACGGCGGCGACTCCGACTGATGCCTGCGGCCCCTGCAGGAAGCGGGGCCTGTTGTGACCGGTAGGTGGGTGATCGCGGCGGTCCTCGTCGTTCAGGCGCTTTGTGCGGTCTTTTTCGTAAGCGACATCCTCTCCTCGCTTCTCGGGATCTATACCCGCCCCCTCGCATGGGAAATCCGCGAGCTTCTGGAAATCCTCGCCGCGACCGGTCTCATCCTCGGGCTGCTGCTTGGCGCGGTGATGTTCCAGCGCATCATGCGCGAACGCAACGTCGCGCAGGAACGCCTGCGCCGCGCCTCGGGCGCCTTCATGGACCTGCTCGAGGAACGCTTTACCGAATGGGCCCTGACCCCCGCCGAACGCGACGTGGCGCTTTTTGCGATCAAGGGTCTGTCCACCTCGGAAATCGCCACCCTGCGGGCCACGTCCGAAGGCACGGTCAAGGCGCAGACCAACGCCATCTACCGCAAGGCCGGCGTCAGTGGTCGCCCGCAGCTGCTGTCGCTCTTCATCGACGACCTGATGCGCGACGACGTGACCGACCAGATCCGCCCCAAATCTGCGGCCTGAGCCTCAGCCCTCGGGCAGATCCACCGCATATTGCTTCAGGATCGACAGCGGCACGATGTCCAGCGTCCGGATATGCGTCGCGGCAAGCCGCACCTGCGGGGCCGCGCCCTCCTCATGCGCCTGATAGAACCGCGCCGCGCACAGGCACCAGCGGTCCCCCGCCTTCAGCCCCGCGAAACCGTATTCCGGCCGCGGCGTCGACAGGTCGTTGCCCAGATATTTCGACAGCGCCAGAAACTCCTCCGTCATCAGCGCGCAGACCGTATGCACCCCGCTGTCCATCGGCCCCGTATCGCAGCAGCCGTTGCGGAAGAACCCCGTCACCGGCGCGGTCGAACAGGTCTCCAGCGGCTGGCCCAGCACATTGACCGACGGCTCCTTCATCGCAGACCTCCTTCGCGCCCTGTCGCATGGCAAGCTATGCCGTCGCGCGGCCCTGTCCAGCCCCCTGCCATCCGGTCACGCCCGGGATCGCCGATGCGGCACCATTCCCGCCGACAAAGGGGGATCGGGGTCCAAAAACCGCAGCCTCTCAGGCTGGACCACGGCAAGCGGGCCGACTATAACCCCCGCCATGAGATACCCCTACGCGACAGTCACCCGAATTACCGGCCCGGCGCGCTGATCCAGCCGCCGGGACTGCCTGTCTTCGCCTGCGCCGCCGCCCCCGTGCCGCCGCAGCCCCCCCGCCGCTTGCCCCATAGGACCGCCGCCCATGTGCGCCGACACGACCGCCACGCCCGACTACCGCCCGACCGTCTTCCTGCCCGAAACCGAATTCCCCATGCGCGCGGGCCTTCCCCAGCGCGAGCCGGACTGGCTGGCCCGCTGGGAACGCATCGGCATCTACGACCGCCTGCGCGAGAAAGGCCGCGTCGAAGGCCGCACCCCCTTCGTCCTGCATGACGGCCCGCCCTATGCCAACGGCCACCTGCACATCGGCCACGCGCTGAACAAGGTGCTCAAGGACTTCATCGTCCGCTCGCAGCAGATGCTGGGCAAGGACGCCCGCTACGTCCCCGGCTGGGACTGCCACGGCCTGCCCATCGAATGGAAGATCGAAGAGCAGTACCGCGCCAAGGGCCTGAACAAGGACGACGTCGATGTCGTGGCCTTCCGTCAGGAATGCCGCAAATTCGCCGAAGGCTGGATCGACATCCAGCGCGAAGAGTTCAAGCGTCTGGGCGTCACCGGCAACTGGGCCGACCCCTACCTGACCATGGACTACCACGCCGAGGCGGTCATCGCCGACGAATTCATGACCTTCCTCATGAACGGCTCGCTCTATCAGGGCTCCAAGCCCGTCATGTGGTCCCCCGTCGAAAAGACCGCCCTGGCCGAGGCCGAGGTGGAATACCACGACCACACCAGCCATCAGGTCTGGGTGAAATTCCGCATCCACACCGCCGCCGACGCGACCTTCACCCGCACGCCGACCGATGTGGTGATCTGGACCACCACCCCCTGGACCATCCCGCAGAACCGCGCCATCTGCTTCGGCCCCGACATCTCCTACGGCCTGTACGAAATCATCGGCCGCCCCGAGGACAGCCCCGCCACCATCGGCCACCGCGTCATCCTCGCCGACAAGCTGGCCGAGGCCGCCTTCACACAGGCCAAACTCGCAGGCCCCGATTTCACCCGCCGCCTCTGCGACGTCTCCGCCGCCGATCTGGCCGCGCTCGTCTGCGCCCACCCCTTCCGCGCCATCGAGGGCGGGAATGGCGAATGGGACTATGACGTCCCCCTCCTGCCGGGCGACCATGTGACCGACGATGCGGGCACGGGTTTTGTCCACACCGCGCCCAGCCACGGCGACGACGACTACCAGATCGGGCTGAAATTCGGCCTGCCCATGACGTACAATGTCGAACCGGATGGGTCCTACCGGACCAATCTTCCGCTCTTCGGCGGCCAGCACATCATCCTGCCCGACGGCAAGGAAGGCCCCGCCAACGTCTCGGTCATCAAGGCGCTCGCCGGCACCGCCACGCTTTTCGCCAAGGCCAAGCTGCGGCACTCCTACCCGCACTCGTGGCGCTCCAAGGCGCCGGTGATCTACCGCAACACGCCGCAATGGTTCGTCTCGATCGACCGCACGCTCGACGACGGCAAGGGCCAGTATGGCGACACGATCCGCGCCCGCGCCCTGACCTCCATCGACAAGCTGGTGGACTGGACCCCGCAGACCGGCCGCAACCGCCTGTTTTCCATGATCGAGGCGCGCCCCGACTGGGTGCTCTCGCGCCAGCGCGCATGGGGCGTGCCCCTCACCTGCTTCGTGAAAAAGGGCGCACAGCCCACCGATCCCGACTTCCTGCTGAAGAACGCCGAGGTGAACGCCCGCATCAAGGCCGCCTTCGAAGCCGACGGCGCCGATGTCTGGTATGTCGCGGGCTTCAAGGAAAAGGTGCTGGCGGGCATCGTCGATCCCGCCGCCTATGAACAGGTCTTCGACGTGCTGGACGTCTGGTTCGATTCCGGCTCCACCCATGCCTTCGTCCTGCGCGACCGCGCCGACGGCACGGAAGACGGCATCGCGGACCTCTACCTCGAAGGTACCGACCAGCATCGCGGCTGGTTCCACTCCTCCATGCTTCAGGCCTGCGGCACCAAGGGCCGCGCGCCCTATCGCGGCGTGCTGACCCACGGCTTCACGCTGGACGAAAAGGGCATGAAGATGTCCAAGTCGCTGGGCAATACCGTCGCCCCCGAACAGGTCATCGGGGAATACGGTGCCGACATCCTGCGCCTCTGGGTGGCACAGTCCGACTATACGATCGACCTGCGCATCGGGAAGGAAATCCTGAAAGGCGTGGCCGACAGCTACCGCCGCCTGCGCAACACCATGCGCTTCATGCTGGGCAACCTTGCCGGCTTCACCGATGCCGAACGGGTCGACCCGAAGGACATGCCCGAACTGGAACGCTGGGTGCTGCACCGCCTCGCCGAACTGGATGCCGAGGTGCGGTCGGGCTATGCCGCCTACGACTTCCAGAACCTGTTTCAAAAGCTCTTCGCCTTCTGCACCACGGACCTGTCGGCCATCTATTTCGACATCCGCAAGGACGCGTTCTACTGCGACGCGCCCTCGTCGCTGCGCCGCCGTTCGGCGCGCACGGTGCTCGACCTCATCTTCCACCGCCTGACGACATGGCTCGCCCCCATCCTCGTTTTCACGGCCGAGGATGTCTGGCTCTCGCGCTTCGGGGACGAGGGCGAAAGCGTCCACCTGCAAGACATGCCCGAAACGCCCGCCGCATGGCTGAACTATGCGCTGGCCGTGAAATGGGACCGCATCCGCGCCGTCCGCCGCGTCGTGACCGGCGCGCTCGAGGTGCAGCGCACCGCCAAGGTGATCGGCGCCTCGCTCGAGGCGGCCCCCGTGGTGCATGTCGATGCCGACACCGCCGCGATGCTGTCGGACACCGATTTCGCGGAACTCTGCATCACCTCGGGCATCACCGTGACGACCGACGCCGCGCCCGCCGACGCCTTCACCCTGCCCGAAGTGGCAGGTGTGGCGGTGGTCTTCCGCGCCGCCGAAGGGGCCAAGTGCGAACGCTGCTGGCAGATCCTGCCCGATGTCGGCACCCACGCCCACCCCGCCACCTGCGCCCGCTGCGACGCCGCCCTGTAGGATGGGCAATCCTGCCCATCCCACGGATGCGGCCATCGCCAACGCACTTCTCGACCTCGCCCTGCGGCGGGGTCGGGACAAGACCTTCTGCCCGTCCGAGGCCGCCCGCACCCTGTCACCCGACTGGCGCCCCCTGATGCCCCGCATCCGCGCGGTGGCCGCCACCCATCCCGATCTTCAGGCCGTCCAGAAAGGCCACCCCGTCGACCCCGCCACAACCCGCGGCCCCATCCGCCTGCGGCTGCGGCAGTCCTGATCCTGCGCGCAGGCGCACCCTTAACCACGTTTTCGCGTAAATCGTGCGCCAATCGTGTATGTACAGCTGTCTGCACAACTGTCTGCACAGCCAGCGGTACAACTCCGTTCCGGCAAATCCAGCCGGATCAACGGCTTGGCTCAGACGAGGAAACCACCATCGCTGTCATCGCCCGTCTCCTCGACCAGCCGGTCGAAATTCGGCACGATGATGTGGCGCTTGCCCTCCAGTTCGATCACCCCGTCGCGCTTCAGCGCGCTCACCTGACGGCTGACCGTCTCCAGCGTCAGGCCCAGATAATCCGCCATCTCCTCGCGCGTCAGCGGCAGGTCGAACACGATCGACCCCTTGGCCGATTTCAGCTTCAGATGGGCATCCCGCCGCGCGATGATCGCCAGCAGCGACGCGATCTTCTCGCGCGCCGTCTTGCGCCCCAGAAGCAGCATCCACTCGCGCGCGGCGTCCAGTTCGTCCAGCGTCATCTCCAGCAACCGCTGCGCGATATGCGGGGTGGACTGCATCAGTTCTTCAAAAGGTTTCTTTCGGAAACAACACATTACAAGATCGGTGGTCGCCGTCACGTCATAGGCCGCCGTCGCCCGTCCGGGCCGCCCGACGAAATCCGACGGCAGCAAAAGCCCCACCATCTGCCGCCGCCCGTCCTCCATCGTCTGGGTCAACGTGGCGATCCCCGTGACGACGGACGCCACGAAATCCATCCGGTCCCCCGACCAGATGACCGTCTGCCCCGCCTGATAGCTGCGGTAGTATTTGATCTGCTCCAACCGCTGCAACTCGTCAGACTCGCAACGGGCGCAGACGGCACGGTGCCGGATCGGGCAATCTCCACACTCGTGAGACACGGTCTGCAGGTCATGATGTGCCATGGCCGGCCTTTCGTCTCTGGCCCTGATCCCGAAAAGGTTTGATCTGCATCAAGGCTTAAATCCATTGGTCCAATAAACCTATTCGAATGACCCATGAATCGCAACTCATGCGCCTCGGTCTTTTTGACGCGCGGGTGCCCCGATATACCAGCTATCCCACCGCACCCCACTTTGCCGGTGGCGTGGGTCCGCAACAGTTTTCCGAATGGATTCAGTCGGTTCAACCCGGCTCGGCCATCTCGCTCTACCTGCATGTCCCCTTCTGCCGAAGGCTGTGCTGGTTTTGCGCCTGCCGCACGCAGGGCACCTCCTCGGACGAACCCGTCCGCGCCTATGCCGCCACGCTCAAGGCCGAAATCGCGCTGCTGAAACGCCATCTGGCGCCGGGCGTGACGCTCTCGCGGCTGCACTGGGGCGGCGGCACGCCGACGCTCCTGCCGCCCGACATGATGCGCGCGCTGGCCGATTCGATCTTTGACGTCGTCCCCTTGGGCAAAGGCGCCGAATTCTCGGTCGAGATCGACCCGAACGAGGTGGACGAAGACCGCCTCGACGCGCTGGCCGCCGCGGGCATGAACCGCGCCTCGATCGGGGTGCAGGATTTCGACCCCGAGATCCAGAAAACCATAGGCCGCGAACAGGGTTACGAGCTGACCAAGCGCGTCGCCGACATGATCCGCGACCGCGGCGTGGCCAGCCTGAATGCCGATATCCTCTATGGCCTGCCGCACCAGACCCGCGCACGGATCGCGGATTCGGTCCAGAAACTCCTGACCCTCTCGCCCGACCGCGTGGCGCTTTACGGCTATGCCCATGTCCCGTGGATGAGCCGCCGCCAGCAGATGATCCCCTCGGACGCCATGCCCACGCCGGAAGAGCGCCTGCGCCTTTTCGAAACCGCGCGGCAGCTTTTCACATGGGACGGCTATCAGGAAATCGGCATCGACCATTTCGCCCGCCCCGAGGACGGCATGGCCATCGCCGCCCGCAACGGCACGCTGCACCGCAATTTCCAAGGCTATACCGACGACACCGCCCCTGTCCTGATCGGGCTTGGCGCCTCGTCCATCAGCCGCTTCCCGCAGGGCTATGCACAGAATGCCGCAGGCACCTCGGACCACACCAAGGCCATCCGCGACGGCCATTTCTCCACCCATCGCGGCCATGTCTTTGCGAACGAGGACCTTTTGCGCGCCCGCATCATCGAGGCGCTGATGTGCGACTTCCGCGTCAACAGGGCCGAGCTCCTGCGCGACCACGCCGTCAGTCCCGAGCGGCTGGACGAGCTGTTCCGCAACGCGGCCTCGGCCTTTGACGGCTGGGTGCAGATCGACGCCGAGGGGTTCTCGATCCCCGTCAAGGCGCGCCCGCTGACCCGCATGATCGCCCGCGCCTTCGACGCCTATGACCAGTCCAAGGCGCAGCATTCCGCCGCGATCTGACCGCCTCCTCCCGTAGGATGGGCCATATTGCCCATCTTACGGGGCGAAGCTTTCCACGAACTCCACCATCCGCGGCAGGCAGACCGATTTCAGGTCATAGCGCTCCAGCACCGTCTGCCGCGCCGCCGCGCGCAGGGGCATGAACCGCTCCGGCTCTGCCAGCGCTTCGATGATCGTCTTGGACCATGCCGGAATGTCGAAGAAATCCACCAAGAGCCCGTTATCGCCATGCCGGATGACCTCGCGCACCGGCGCGGTGTCGGACCCGATGACCAGCGCACCCGCCGACATCGCCTCGACCATCGACCAGCTCAGAACGAAGGGATAGGTCAGATAGGCATGGGCGCGGCTGACCTGCATCAGCTTCGTAAAGACCGGATAGGGCACCCGCCCGGGGAAATGCACGCGGCTCAGGTCAAGCCGGTCCTTCACCTCGTCCAGATAGATGTCCTTCCACTTGCGCCCGTCCTTGGGCGCGGGGCCATAGCTGACCTCGTCCCCGCCCACCAGCACGACCTGCGCCTTTGGCCGCGCGGCCATGATCGCGGGCAGCGCGCGGATGAAGCTGTGATAGCCGCGATAGGGTTCCAGATTGCGGTTCACGAAGGTCAGAACCTCGTCCCCCGCGCGCAGCAGGGGGCCGCCGGGAAGCTGCACTTCGGCCGCTGGGTCGGGAGCCATGGCGGCGGTATCCACCCCGTCGAAGATCACCCGCAGCATCTGGCGCAGCGCGGGCGGATAGGTGCTGGCCTGCCACTCGGTGGGCGACACGCCCGCATCGGCATGCAGCAGCGACTGGCCAAGATGGGTCGTGCGGCCCTGCGCGATCACGATCTGGTCAAAGCCCGCCTCGCCCGCCTCTGGGTCGAAACCCACATCGGCACCGCGCCCACGATAGTAGAATTCGGCATAGACGATCAACTTCGCCTCGGGCCAGACCTCCTTCAGGAAAAGCGTCTCGCCCCAGCCGGAATGGCCGAAGATCACGTCGGGCACATAGCCCGTCTCGCGCCGCAACCGCAGACAGGCCCGCGCCACGGTGACGCCTCGGTCGCTCTGCTGGGTGTAGTTGCGGCCCAGACGGCAGGCATTGGGATCGACGGGTGGCGCCTCGTGGCGATAGCGCAGCGTCTCGACCGGCGAGGTCCGCTTGTTGACAAGATCGGTCAGCGCGCGCACCTCGTGCCCGCGCCGCATCAACTCGGGCGCAAGGTGCAGGAACTGGCCGGGGAAGTTCTGGTGGACAAGAAGGATCTTCACCCTTCGACCCCCGCAAAGGCCGCCGCCATCAGCGACTTTGTATAGTCGCTCTGCGGGGCTCCGAAGACCGCCGCGCTGTCACCGCTTTCCACCACATCACCCGATTTCATCACCATTACCCTGTGCGACAACGCCTTCACCACGCGCAGGTCGTGGCTGATGAAAATGTAGGCCAGCCCCCACTTCCTTTGCAACGACCGCAGCAATTCGACGATCTGCACCTGCACCGTCATGTCCAGTGCGCTGGTGGGTTCGTCCAGCACCACCAGCTTGGGCCGCAGGATCATCGCCCGCGCAATCGCGATGCGTTGCCGCTGCCCGCCCGAGAATTCGTGCGGATAGCGGCCCATCCAGTCCGGGTCCAACCCCACCTCGGCCATGATGTCGGCCACCATGGCGCGGCGGTCGCGCCCCGGCTCCACCCCGTGCACGCCCAACCCTTCGGCAATCACCTGCTCGGCCGTCATGCGCGGCGACAGGCTGCCATAGGGATCCTGGAACACGACCTGCATGTCCCGCCGCAACGCGCGCAACCCGCCGCCCTGCACGCCCTTCAGGTCGCGCCCCATGAACACCACGGGCCCCTCGGACGGGATCAGCCGCAGGATGGCCAGCGCCAGCGTCGTCTTGCCCGACCCGCTTTCGCCCACGATCCCCAGCGTCTCGCCCGCGCGCACGGACAGGGTGGCGTCGTTGACCGCCTTCACATGGCCCACGGTCCGGCGCAGCAGCCCGCGCTGGATCGGAAACCACACGCGCAGGTTTTCCGTCCGCACCACCTCGGGCGCGTCCGCCGCCACCGGTTCGGGCATCCCCTTCGGCTCTGCCGCCAGCAGCTTCTGCGTATAGGGATGCTTCGGCGCGGCGAAGATGTCGGCCGCCCTGCCCTGCTCCACGATCTCGCCGCCCTGCATGACGCAGACGCGGTCCGCGATGCGCCGCACGATGCCAAGGTCATGCGTGATGAACAGAAGGCTCAGCCCCTCGCGCTCTTTCAACTCGGCCAGCAGGTCAAGGATCTGCGCCTGTATCGTCACGTCCAGCGCCGTCGTCGGTTCATCCGCGATCAGCAGCTCCGGCCCGTTGGCCAGCGCCATCGCGATCATCACCCGCTGCCGCTGCCCGCCGGACAACTGGTGCGGATAGGCGCCCAGACGGCTTTCCGCATCCGCGATCCCGACCTTGCCCAGCAGTTCCACGATCCGCGCCCGTGCCGCATCCCCCGACAGCCCCTGATGCAGCGCGAGGCTCTCGCCCAACTGCCGTTCGATCGTGTGCAGGGGGTTCAGACTCGTCATCGGTTCCTGAAAGATGAAGCTGATGTCATTGCCGCGCACCCGCCGCAACTCGGCCTCTGCCGCCCCCACCATCTCGCGTCCCAGATAGCGGATCGACCCGCCCACCTCGGCCGCGTCGGGCAGCAGCGACACGGTGGACAGCGCCGTGACGGACTTCCCCGACCCGCTCTCGCCCACCAGCGCGACCGTCTCGCCCTTGCCGACTGTGAAACTGACGCCACGCACGGCCTCGATCACCCGCCCGTCCTGACGGAACCGCACCGACAGACCCTGAACCTCCAGCACCGTGTTCATCGGAACGTCTTTCTGGGATCGAAGGCATCCCGCACGCCCTCGAACACGAAGACCAGCAGCGACAGCATGATGGCAAAGGTGAAAAACGCGGTGAAGCCCAGCCACGGCGCCTGCAGGTTCTGCTTGGCCTGCTGCGTCAATTCACCCAGCGAAGGCGCCGAAGACGGTAGGCCGAAGCCAAGGAAATCCAGCGTCGCAAGGCTGCCGATGGTGCCCGTGATGATGAACGGCAGCATGGTAAGCGTCGCCACCATCGCATTGGGCAGCACATGGCGGAACATGATCACCGCATCCGAAACGCCCAGCGCCTTCGCCGCGCGCACATATTCGAAATTCCGCGCCCGCAGGAATTCCGCCCGCACCACCCCCACCAGCGCCGTCCAGCCGAACAGCACCATCAACCCGACCAGCAGCCAGAAATCCATGGTGAAGATCGCCGCCACGATGATGATGACGTAAAGGCTGGGCGTTGAACCCCACAGCTCGATCACCCGCTGGAAGATCAGGTCCGTAAGCCCGCCGAAATACCCCTGCACCGCCCCCGCCGCGATGCCCACGACCGACGTGATCACCGTCACGATCAGCGCGAAACTCACCGACAGCCGGAAGCCATAGATCACCCGCGCCAGCACATCCCGCGCCGTGTCATCCGTGCCCAGCCAGTGCTTTCCGTCCGGTGCCGACGGCGCCGGTCCCGCCAGATCGTTGATCGTGTTGTAGCTATAGGGGATGGGCGGCCAGACGATCCAGCCCTCCACGAACTCCGGATCGGCGACGGCGCGGCTGCCCTCCTCGACCTGCGCGATCACCCCTTCGGGATCGTCCCAGCAATCAAGGCTGCCGCCCGACCGGATCAGGCATTTCACCTCGATATCGGTATATTTCGCCTCGGTCCGGAAATCCCCGCCAAAGGTCGTCTCGGGATAGAACTTCAGAAAGGGCGTATGCCACTCGCCACGGTAACTCACCAACAACGGCCGGTCATTCGCGATCACCTCGGCAAAGAGCGAGATGCCGTAAAGAATCGCAAACAGCCACAGCGCCCAATAGGCCCGCCGGTTGGCCTTGAAATTGCGCCAGCGGCGCTGGTTCAGGGGCGACAGCGCCATCACGTCCGCCTCGTGCCGAAGTCGATGCGCGGGTCGATCCAGACATACATCAGGTCCGAAATGATCCCCATCACCAGCCCGATCAGGCCAAAGAAGAACAGCGTCCCGAAGATCACCGGATAATCCCGCTCAACCGCCGCGCGGAACCCCAACTGCCCCAACCCGTCCAGCGAGAAGATCGTCTCGATGATCAGGCTGCCGCCGAAGAAGACCGACACGAAGAGCGCCGGAAAGCCCGCGATCACGATCAGCATCGCATTGCGGAACACATGTCCATAGAGCACCCGCCCCTCGCTCAACCCCTTGGCGCGCGCGGTCATCACGTATTGCTTCTTGATCTCGTCCAGAAAGCTGTTCTTGGTCAGCAGGGTAAGCGTGGCAAAGCTGGAAATCGTGCTCGCCACGACCGGCAGCGTGATGTGCCACAGGTAATCCACCGCCTTGCCCCACCACGACAACTGCTCCCACCCGTCGCTGGTCAGGCCCCGCAGCGGAAACAGCTTCCAATAGGACCCGCCCGCGAACAGCACCAGCAGCAGGATCGCGAACAGGAAACCGGGGATCGCATAGCCCACGATGATCGCCCCGCTCGTCCATGTGTCAAAGGGCGTGCCGTCCCGAACCGCTTTGCGGATGCCCAGCGGGATCGAGATCAGATAGGCGATCAGCGTGGACCACAGACCCAGCGTGATGGACACCGGCATCTTCTCCAGCACCAGATCGACCACGTCGATGGACCGGAAATAGCTCTGCCCGAAGTCAAAGCGCAGATAGTTGCCCATCATGATCAGGAACCGCTCCGTCGCGGGGATCAGCTCCTTCTGGCATTCCGGCGCCGTCACCGACGGCTCGCCCGTGAACCCCTCGTCACAGACGATGCGGGCGAATCCGAACTGCACCTCGAGTGCCGCCAGAAACTCCGGCGGCAAACCCCGCGCACCGATATAGCCGTCATCCTGCTGCTCGGCCCCCGCATCCCCGCCACCCGACACCGCCTCGAGCGAGTCGCCCTCGCCCTCCAGCCGCGCGGCGACCTGTTCGATGGGACCACCCGGAACCATCTGGGTCAACGAAAAATTGATCAGCATGATCCCGAACAGGGTCGGGATGATCAGCAAGAGCCGCCGCAGGATATAGGCGCCCATCCGCGCGTACCGCCTTTACTTCAGCGCGCCGGAAGCTTTGAGCGCCTCGGCCTTTTCGGCGTTCATCCACCAGAAATCAAGCTCGCCCAGCGCATAGGGCGGCAGGTTCTCGGGATGCTCGTACATGTCGTAATAGGCGATGGTGTGGGTGGACTTGTACCACTGCGGCACCCAGAACCGCTCCGCCCGCAACGCACGATCCAGCGCCTTGGTCGCGACCCGCAGCTTGTCGTTGGAATCGGCCGCCATCACCACATCGATCAGCCGGTCAACCGCAGACGATTTCAGCCCCATCAGGTTGAAAGCCGACACATCCGCCGTCTCGGACCCGTAATACTGCTTCAACTCCGACCCCGAGATGTAATCCGACCGCGCATTGCCGGTGATGATGTCGAAATCATACTGCGGCGGGCGCGTCCGCGCCTCCATCTGCGCGTCGTCGACGGATGTCATCTTGGCATCCACCCCGATCGCCTTCAGGTTCTCGATGAACGGGTTGAAGACGCGGTCGAAGGTGGGGCTGTCGTTCAGGAATTCGACCACCAGCACCTCGCCCGCGGCATTCCGGCGGATGCCGTCATCGCCCACGGCCCAGCCCGCCTCGTCCAGCAGGGCGGATGCCTTCCGCACATTGCCGCGGTCCAGCTGCCGCTCGCCCGATGTCGGCGCCATCACCGCCTCATCCGTCAGGATTGTGGCGGGCAGCAGCCCCTCGTCGACCAGCGGCTGCAGGATCGCCACCTCTTCCGGCGTGGGCGCGCCCGTCGCGGCCAGTTCGGTGTTTTCCCAGACCGAATGGATGCGGTCGTAAAGCCCGTAGAACAGCGTGGCATTCGACCATTCGAAGTTGAACATCAACCCGATCGCCTCGCGCACCTTGGGGTCCTGGAACTTTTCCCGCCGCAGGTTGAACAGGAAGGCCTGCCCCGATGCCTTGGCCCCCGAGGGAAGCTCCACCTTCTGCACGCTGCCATCCGCCACGGCGGGGAAGTCATACCCCGTCGCCCATGTGATCGACGACGCCTCGTTGCGGAACGTGTAGTTGCCCGCCTTGAACCCTTCGAAGGCGGCCTGATAGTCGCCGTAATATTCCACGCGGATACTGTCGAAATTGCCCCGCCCGCGGTTGATGGGCAGGTCATTGCCCCAGTAATCGGGGTTGCGCTTCCAGACGATGTTCTTACCCGTATCCATCCGGTCCAGCACATACTGCCCCGACCCGAGGAAGGGCGTCAGGCTGCTTTCCTCCAGATCCAGCTTGTTCGCCTCGTAATGCGCCTTGGACAGGATCGGCAGGCCGCCCACCGATGCGGGCAGGTCGCGCTTGGGCACGTCGGGCTTGAAGGTGAACTTGACCTTGTGGGGGTCCAGCACCTCCACCCCTTCGACCTGCTGGCCGAAGACGGTGCGGAAATCGGTCAGCCCCTTGGTCAGGAACAGGTTGAAGGAAAAGGCCACATCTTCCGCCGTCAGCGGCGTGCCGTCGGCGAAGGTCACCTCGGGCCGCAGGTTGAAGATCACCCATGACCGGTCGGCGGGATATTCCATCGTGGTGCAGAGCAGGCAGTAACTCGTGCCGATCTCGTCCGACGTGCTTGTCAGGATGGATTCATAAGGGGCCGAGGACAGCGCCGCCGCCCGCCCCTTGACCGAATAGGGGTTGAGCGAATCGAACCCGCCCGAAGCCCAGATCGAAATCTCGCCGCCCTTGGGCGCGTCGGGGTTCACGTAATCCAGATGCGGGAAGTCGGCAGGATATTTCGGCGCGTCGCCAAAGGTGGTGATGGCATGGGACACGATCACGTCCTGCGCCTGCGCCGCCACGGCCCATCCCGCCAGCGCCAGCACGGCAAAGCCCGCGCCCAGCCAGCGCAGCGCCTGCCCGTCCCGCTTCACCGCAACTTCGGCCCGCGCGCCCTTCCGTCCCGCCATACCGCCACTCCCCAAACTACCGAGGCTTCATCGCCCCTTCTTTCCAGCAAGCTAGAACGCCCCCCCGCCCCCCACAAGTTGCGTTTGCGTGAAAGTGGCGCGATGGGGACGAAACTGCGGTTTGGGCACCACCTGTGCAACACAGGTGCAACGCGAGGGTGGCGGCCGCACCGCGGGGTGGCTGCACGTATACGTGCGGCCGCCCCGAGGGGGCGGTGCGGCCGCCACCCGGGCCTTGTGGGCCCGGGTGAGGACCAACCGTTGCGCGAAGCCTGCAACGAAAAAGGCCGCCCCCTTGCGGAAGCGGCCCCCGATCCGTGATCCGGCAGGATTTACTGCACGGTCGCCAGATAGGCGATCAGGTTTGCACGGTCCTCGACCTTGGGCAGGCCCGCGAAGGACATCTTGGTCCCGGGCATGTAACCCTTGGGGTTTTCAAGGAAGCCGTTTAGGTTCTCGGGCGACCACACATCCGCCGTCAGCGCGGCCAGCGCCTCGGAATAGGCATAACCGGCCGAAGTGCCCTTGTTCTTGTTCACTATGCCGTTCAGGTGCGGACCGGTGGCGTCCGAACCGTCCAGCTTGTGGCAGGACTTGCACTTGGCAAAGACCTTCTCGCCCGCGGCCGCATCGGCGGCGGCAAAGACGGTGGCAAAGTCGGGGCCGGCCTCGGCGGTTTCGCCCGCGGCTTCCTCGGCGCCGGTGTCGATCGAATAGGCCTGCGCGATCTCTTCGCCCTCGCCATGGCCGGCGTCATGGCCGACGTGATAAAGCGATTCCGCACCCCATGCGGCAAACAGATAGACCAGCAGCGACCCGCAAACCGCACCCGTCACCTTGGTCATCGTCATCGTGTCGAACATGTCGCGCCTTCCCTTGGCCGTCGTTTGGCGCGCTATGTATCCGCTTCCCCCACCCTCTTTCAAGGTGTACTAGCGCGACCAATCGCCCCTCTCACGGGGTTTTCCGCACGGAGCCAGCCCGAAATGACCGGCCGCATCGCTTTCCAGGGGGAACCCGGGGCCTATTCGCATCAGGCCTGCGCCCAGGCGCGCCCCGATATGGAGGTCGTCCCCTGCCAGACCTTCGAGGATGTGGTGGAGCTCACCCGCTCGGGTCAGGTCGATCTGGGGATGCTCGCGGTCGAGAATTCCACCTATGGCCGCGTGGCCGATGTCCACAGCCTGCTGCCCAAGGCCGGCCTGCACATCGTGGACGAAGCCTTCGTCCGCGTTCACGTCAACCTCCTCGGCGTCAGGGGCGCGCGTCTCGACCAGATCACCGAGGCGCATGGCCATGTGGTGATCCTGCCCCAATGCGCGGGCTTCCTGAAACAGCACGGCATCAAGGGCCGCGTCAGTTCTGACAATGCCCGCGCCGCGCGCGAGGTTGCGGAACTGGGCGACCCCACCCGCGCGGCACTGGCCAGCGAACTGGCGGCCGAGATCTACGGTCTGGACGTCGTCGCCCGCCATATCGAGGATCACGCCAACAACACCACCCGCTTTCTGGTGATGTCGCGCGAGGGTGACCATTCCCGGCGTGGCGCGGGCAAGATGATGACCACCTTCACCTTCCGCGTCCGCAACATCCCCGCCGCGCTCTACAAGGCGCTGGGGGGCTTTGCCACCAACGGCGTGAACATGACGAAGCTGGAAAGCTATATGGTCGGCGGCAGCTTCACCGCCACCGAATTCTATGCCGATATCGAGGGCCACCCCGAAGACCCCAACGTCAAGCTCGCGCTCGAGGAACTGGGCTACTTCACCTCGTCCTTCACGCTGCTGGGCGTCTATCCCGCCGCACGCGAACGCGGCTGATCACAGCTTCGGCTGGCCTGCAAGGCGCAGCTCGATATCGCGCGCGATGGCGTCCAGCCGCGCGTCGAACCGCTTTTGCACCCGCCCCTTCGCCAGCTTCATCGACTGGACGAACAGACGCGCGGCCAGCGTGCGCGGCTTCATTTCCACCTGCATGATCAGCCTCGTGCGCCGCGCGGCCAGTTCCACCAATTCGACAGCCATCCAGCCCTCGACCGAGGGCGCGTCGAATTCCAGCGCCATGCGCCGTGCGGGTTCCAGCGTCGTCAGCCGCACGCGCAACTGCCGCTCCTTGCCACGCCAGGCAAAGCGGGCCTGCCATGTCATCCCCGGTGCGGGCTGGCGCAGCTTGTCGGTCCGGTGCACATCCGCACCCCGCCGCATGGCCGAACGCTCCCAATCCTCGAAATCGGTGATCGAGGCGAAGACATGCGCGATGGGCGCTGCGATATCCGTCCGACCACTCAGTTTCATGCGTTACGACCTGCCTCTGCCACCACTCAACCGCCTGCCGGACTGTCCCGTCCGCTTCAGGCACACTCGGCCTAATCAAGCCTGTCGGCAAGCCAGTTCGCAATCAGGAAATGCGCGATCGCCCCTTTCCGCGCGGGCCTGATGCGCGGATGCCGCCCTGCCATCACCGACACCATCTCTTCCCGCGTGACCCAGCAGGCATCCTCCAGCTCCTCGGGATCCAGCCGGATCTCCTCGTCCAGCGCCTCGCCCGCGCAGCCGAACATCAGGCTGGCCGGAAAGGGCCAGGGCTGGCTGGACAGATAGCGCACCGCCCCTACGCGGACGCCCGCCTCCTCGAACACCTCGCGCCGCACGGCGGCCTCCAGCGTCTCGCCGGGTTCGACAAAGCCTGCAAGAAGGGAATACATCCCCTCGGGCCATGACGCGTTCCGCCCGACCAGCACCTTGTTCCCCCGCGTCACCAGCATGATGACCACCGGATCGGTGCGCGGGAAATGCTGCGCTCCGCAGGCCGGACAGGCGCGCTGCCAGCCGCCCGCCTCCATCACCGAAGCCGCCCCGCAGGCCGCGCAGAAGCCATGGCTCCGGTGCCAGTGCAGGACCGCCTTGGCCGTCGCCGCCAGTTCCGCCTCCCGCGCAGACAGCACCGTCATCACGCCCCGCAATTCCTGAAAGGCCAGACGCGGGTCCAGCGCGGGATGCCGCTGCTCGGACGTGTCGAAGAACCCCGCCTCCACCCCTGCCGCCCCCGCCTCGGGCGACCAGTCCGAAATATCGGCGGCAAAGCGCGCCACACCGTCATCCAGTCCCAGAAACACCGCAGGCCCCGCCCCCGACAGAACCGGACTGTCCGGCCGGACCCAGCCCAGCGCCGCGCCCGCATCGACCAGCGGCTTGCCCCGCCAGACCGGCAGCACCTGCCCGCCCGCCAGCAAACGGTCCAGCGCCGCGCCATCCTTGCGAAGCCCCGCCCCGCGGTCCAGCCCCGACCCGCCAAAGGTCACCGTTTCCGCCATCCGCATCGCCGCATCCACCCCTGCCGCCCCTCGCGCCGGCACCGTCATGCCACGCGCCCCGCGCGGGCGCAAATGCCGCCCTGCGGGGTTTGCTTGCGCCGCCTCATCTTATGGTTGTAAGAACGGATGTCGCATAGGCGGCCTGCGTCATGACTGACCGGAGTGTAACGGTGCCGACCGTCCAAGCCACGTTGCGCCTTCTCGCCACCACCGACCTTCACGCCCATATCTGCGGCTGGGATTACCACAATGACCAGCCGCGCCACGAAACAGGTCTTTCCGCCCTTGCCACGCTGATCGCCGATGCGCGGGCCGACTGTCCCGATACGCTGCTGCTGGACAATGGCGACTTCCTTCAGGGCAGCCCGCTGGGCGATTGGGCCGCAGGTCCGGGGCTGGCCCATCCCCACCCCGTCATCGCCGCGATGAACGCGCTGGGCTATGATGCCGCCACGCTTGGCAATCACGAATTCGGTCACGGCCTGCCCTTTCTGGAACGCGCCCTGTCACAGGCCGCCTTTCCCGTCGTCTCGGCCAATCTGCGCCCCACGGGCGACAGCCCCGTCATTCCCCGCGGCGTGCTTCTGACCCGCACCGTCACCGGCAGCGACGGCAAGGGTCACAGCCTGCGGATCGGCATCACCGGCATCGCCCCGCCCCAGACCGCGATCTGGGAAGGCCGCCGCATCGCGGGACGGATCGAATGCCTCGACCCTCTGCGCGCCGCGACCGAAGCCGTGGCCGCCCTGCGCCGCGACGGGGCGGATGTGGTGGTCCTGCTCGCCCATTCCGGTGCCGGAGCCGAGTCGGATGGCGAAGGCGCGGAAAACCCCGGACATGCGCTCGCCCGACATGCGGGGGCGGATGCGATGTTTCTCGGCCATACCCATGCGCCCTTCCCGCCCGCCCCTGACCAGCCCGCCCTGCTCCACGGCATCCCCGCCGTGGGCGCAGGGGCCTTCGGGTCGCATCTGGCCTGCATCGACCTCGACCTGTCCCGCAAGGATCAGGGCTGGCGCATCGCCGCGCACCGTGCCCGCCTGCTGCCGGCCAAGCCCACGCCCGCCCCCCATCCCGCCCCCCATCCCACCCTTGCCGCCGCCTGCGGCCCCGCGCATCGGGCAGCGCGGGCATGGCTCGATGCGCCCGTGGGAACGACGGCGGTTCCGCTCCGGTCGCATTTCGCCCTTCTCGCCCCCTGCGATATCCTGCGCCTTGTCGCCGCTGCACAGGCCACCCATGCCCGCAGCCTGCTGCCGGACGACATGCTGGACGGGCGGCCCGTCCTGTCGGCCGCCGCGCCCTTCCGCGCCGTGCCGCAACGCGCCGCCGATGGCCCGACCAACATCGACCCCGGCCCCTTGCGCCTGCGCCATGCCGCCGATCTCTATCCCCATCCCAATACCCTGACCGCACTGGCTACGACGGGGGCCGAACTGGCCTGCTGGCTGGAACGCGCCGTCATCCTGTTCAACCGCCTTGCCCCCGACCGGCCCGACATGCCCCTGCTGCGCGACGATGTCCCGGGCTTCGACTTCGACCTGATCGACGGGCTGTCCTTCGCCATCGACCTTTCCGCCGCGCCGCGCTTCGACACACGCGGCCGCCTTGCCGACCCCGCCGCACGGCGCATCACGGACCTGCGCCACAAGGGTCGCCCCGTGGTGCCGACCGACCGCTTCGTCCTTGTCACCAACAGCTACCGCGCCGCAGGCAGCGGCGGCTTTCCCGCCTGCCGCCCCGACCGCATCCTCGCCGAAAGCGCGACGCCCACCCGCCAGATCCTGATCGACCATATCGCGGCAGGCGGGGCCGCTGCCCCGCTGACCGGCTTCGACTGGTGCTTCCTGCCGCCCTCGGGCCCGCCGCGCAGTGCCACCGTGACCCTTGCCGCCTCGGCCCTTCCGCATCTGGCCGACATCGCGCATCTGCACCCCGAACCGCTCGGCCCCCGCGACCCCGACGGCCAGCGCTTCCGTCTGCGCCTCTGATCGGCTAAGGCGCAGGGGCAGCAGTTCCGGGGGCGGCCATGTTCGACGCGATCTTCTTCGACCTCGACGGCACCTTGATCGACACCGAAAGCATCGCCCTCGTCACCGGCCTGCGCGCCTTTGCCGAAGTCGGGCATCCGGTGGACGAGGCGTTCATGCATTCCCTCGTCGGCAAGGCCGAACCGCAGGCCGCCAGCCTGATCCGCGCGGCCCTTCCGGCACTGGACCTCGTGGCGTTCCACGCCGTCTGGCGGCGCGAATTCGACGGGATGATGCTGTCCGACGGCCTGCCGCTGAAACCCGGCGCGGCGGAACTGCTCTCGCGACTCGACCATCCGCTCGCGCTCGTTACCTCGACGGGGCGGGCAGGCGCGCATCACAAGCTGGGCCTTGCGGGGATCGCCCACCACTTTCCCACGGTCGTCACCTTCGACGATGTGACCGCCCCGAAACCCGCGCCCGAACCCTATCTTCTGGCCGCGCGCAAACTGGGCGTCGATCCCGCCCGCTGTCTGGTGTTCGAGGACAGCGACATCGGCGCCGAGGCCGGCCACCGCGCCGGATGCACCGTGGTGCAGGTGCCCGACGTCGCGCCCACCGAGGGGCGCTTCGCCCGCCACCTTGCCGCCGACCTCATGACCGGCGCGCGTCTGGCGGGGCTGATCTGACCGATCAGCCCTTCGGACGGGCGACGAACCCCGCCTCGGCCATCAACCGGTCCGAGGCGGACTCGACCACCCGCTCCAGCTCGGCCATGAAATCGCCCACGGCGCGGCCCGGCGCGATTTCGGGCAGGAATTCCACCACCGCCAGCCCGGGCTTGCGATAGATGCCGTGGCGCGGCCAGAACACGCCCACATTCGTCGCCGCGGGAATGCAGGGCTTGCCCATCTGCTGGTACAGCAGCCCCGTCCCCACCTTGTAGGGCATGTCCGCCCCGGGCGCGACACGCGTGCCCTGCGGATAGATGATCAGCTGCCCCGGAACCTTGGCCCCTTCGGCCACCGCCCGCTTCATTTCCGCGATGGCGCGGCCCTTCTTGCCGCGATCGACCGGAATGCAGCCGATCCGCCACGCATAGAACCCCAGAAGCGGGGCCCATTTCAGCTCTTTCTTCATGATGAACTTCGGGCGCGGCACGACCGAAACGATCAGGATGATGTCGAAGAAACTCTGGTGCTTCGACGCGATCAGAACCTCGTCCTGCGGAACCTCGCCGCGCACCTCGGACCGCAGCCCCACCATCACCGCCGCCGTCCGGCGCACCCAGCGGCAATAGGCATGCACCGCCGCCCAGGCCCAATTCCGGCTGAACAGCGCCGGAATCGCATAGACCAGCGCAAAGACGACCATCGCCAGATACATCTGCACGATGAATAGCAGCGACAGGATCCAGCGCAGCGGGTTCTTCATGGCAATTCCCTCAAGGTGCGGAACGCGGCGGCGCGCGTGGCGATCAACGCCACCCCCGCCGCGACGGGCGGTAGCAGAAGCGGCAGCAGCCATCCAGCCCCCTGGAACCCCAACCCCGTCAGGAACCCGCCCGCCTCGTCGACCGAAGGTAGCAGCGCCACCCCGACCAGACCCAGCACCGCCCCCGCCGCCGACCCCGCCAGCGTCCGCAGCGTGAAACGCCGCACGAAGGCCGCGGCAATGTAATCGTCCCGCGCCCCCACGACCCGCAGCACGCGGATCACCTGCGCATTGGCCGCCAGCGCCGCATTGGCGGCCAGCGTGATCATCGCCGCCATCGCCGCCCCGATCAGCACGATCGCCAGCCCCCCCAGCAGGTTCAGCCGCGACGCCGCCACAGCCAGCGGACGCCGCCAGCGCGTGTGGTCATCCAGCACCGCCCCCGGTGCCTCGGCCGCCAGCCTCTGGCGCAGCCCCTCGCCGTCATAGCCGTCGGGGCCCTCCACCACCTCGACCAGCCGCGGCAGGGGCAGCGCCTCGACCGGCAGGTCCGGCCCGAACCACGGCGCCAGCAGCGCCTTCTGCTCGTCATCGGTCAGCGCGCGGGCCGAGGCTATGCCCGGCGTCGTCTCCAGCACCCGCAGCACGGCAGCCGTCTGCAACTCCATCTGGTCCGGCGGGGCCGAGATCCGCACCGTGGCCGTATTGGCCAGCGCGCCGCCCCACCGTTCCGCCAGCCGCCCCGAGGCCAGCGACAGCGCGAGTGCAAAGACCGCAAGGAAGGTCATCGCCGCCGCGGTAAAGACGGTCAGCCACGCGGTATGCCCGCTGGGCGGCACCACGCGGTCGGCCTGCCTGTCGGGGCGGAGCGAGGCGATCACCGACGCGATCACAGGTCCGCCCCCGCAAGCTGGATCCTCCGGTTGCGGATCCGCAGCACGCGCGCCGCGACCTGGTTCTTGGCGGTGCGGATCAGGTTCAGGTCATGCGTCGCCACAAGGATCGTCTTTCCCATCTTGTTCAGCTCGACCAGCAGCGTCAGCAGCCGCAGCGACATCTCCCAGTCAAGGTTCCCCGTCGGCTCGTCCGCCAGAATGACGTCCGGCCCCATGATCACCGCCCGCGCCAGCGCCGCCCGCTGCCGCTCGCCCCCCGACAGTTGCGGCGGCAGCGCATCGGCAAGCTGGCCCAGCCCGACCCATTGCAGAAGGTCCGTCATGTCCCGCGGATCACCCGCCTTGCCCGACACCATCAGCGGCAGCGACACATTCGCCGCCAGCGGCAGGTGGTCAAGGAACTGCACATCCTGATGCACCACCCCGATCCGCCGCCGCACCAGCGCCACGTCATCCCGCGTCAGGCCCCGGACATCGCGGTCGAAGATCGTCACCCGTCCCGCCGTAGGCAGCAATTCGGCATAGGCCAGTTTCAGGAAGGTGGATTTCCCCGCCCCCGACGGCCCCGTCAGGAAATGGAACGACCCCGGCGCCAGCCGCAGGCTGATATCCGACAGCAACTCGCCCCCGCCGTAATTATACGCAACATTGTCGAAGGCGATCACTTGTCCCTCACGCTTCCCCTTGCCTGCGGGCGCAGCATTGCCCAAGGTGACTGCGGTTGCAATGCGGGGTGGGTCCGGTTGTGGACCGCACAGGATGATGCCATCCTGAGATGAACGTGCCGGTCGGGGAAACCGGCACCGCTGCGGGAAGTGGGGAAGTTTACGAATGCGGCTGATCTGTCCGAACTGCGACGCCGAATACGAGGTGGATGACGCAGCGATTCCGGATACAGGCAGGGATGTGCAATGCTCCAGTTGCGGGCACGCCTGGTTCCAGCTTCCGCCCGAGATCGAACTCGCCCTCGAACAGGAGGACGAACTTTTCGGCCGTCCCGAAAGCGCAGATCCCCTGCCCGATCTGGATGATGACCCCGCACCGCCCTCGCCCCCGCTGGACGAGGCGCCGCGCCGCAGCGTGGACGAAAGCCTCCTTGCCATCCTGCGCGAAGAGGCAGAGCGCGAGGCCGCCGCCCGCCGTGCCGAAGGTGCGCCGATCGAAACGCAACCCGACCTTGGCCTCGCCCCGCCGCCGCCCGCGGCACAGGGGGCCGCCGCCCGCCGCATCGCGGAACTGCGAAACGAACCGGTCGAACCGCCCGCCCCGCAGGCCGGACGCGCCGCATCGCGCCGCGACCTTCTTCCCGATATCGAAGAGATCAATTCCTCGCTCAAGGGTGGCGCGTCCAGACCCGCCGACCTTGGCGATACCGACAGTGACACGCCCGAGGATACGGGCAGTTTCCGGCGCGGCTTCACGCTCTCGCTCACGCTCGCCGTTCTGGCAGCGGCAGTCTATGTCTCGGCCCCGCGCATCACCGCCTATCTCCCCGCGACCGAAGGCGCGATGACGGCCTATGTGCAGACGGTGGATTCGGCGCGCCTCTGGCTGGATGGCGCCATGCGCGCCGCGACCAAGGCCGTGCGCGACCTTGCCCAGCAGGGCGGCGCGCCCTCGGGCGGCTGATCGGTCAGAACATGTCCAGCAGACGGCGCAGATAGTCCCGCTCGACCTGCGGGCGCTCCTGCTCGCCCGACCGGCGGCGGATCTCGTCCAGCAGGTCCTGCGCGCGGCGATAGACGTCCTCGCCCTGCAACATGTTGCGGTCCGACCCGATGCGCGCCGAATTGCCCGGCTCGCGTCCCAGCGGGTCGCGCTGGCCGTTGGGATCGGCCTGACCGAACTCCTGCCCGCGCTCGGCATCGCCCTGCTGCTGCTCCTCGGCCATCGCCTCGCCGAATTGCTGCATACCGTCGCGCAGGGCTTCCATCGCCTCGGCCTGACGGTCCAGCGCGCCGGACAGATCGCCCTCGCGCAGCGCCTCCTCCGCCTCGTCCATCGCGCGTCCGGCGCGGTCCAGCTGGCGCCGCCCCTCCTCACCGTTCTCGGACCCGTCACCGGGCAGCGGCCCGTTCTGCAACCGGCCCAGCCGGTCCCGCAATTCCTGCTGCCGCTCGGCCAGTGACCGGCCCTCGCCCTCGCCTTCGCCCTGCCCTTCGTTGCCTTCCTGCCCGTCCTGCAGGTCGCGGAACGCCTCGTCCGACAGGCCCTGCTGGCCGCGCAGCGTATCCTGCAACTCGCGCATGGCCTGCTGGCCGGGGCCGCCCTGCCCCTGTCCCTGCCCCTGTCCCTGCGTGACGCGCATGTTCTCCATCAGCTGGCGCAACATCTCCATGAGCTGCTGCGCCTCGGCGGTCTTGCCTTCCTCCATCAGCCGCTGCAACTCGTCCAGCATCTGCTGCAACTGGTCGCCCGACATCTGCATGCCTTCCATATTCTCGGAAAGCTGGCTGTCGGGGTTGCGCTCGGCCTCTTCGGCCAGTTCCTGCATGTAATCGGCCAGCGCCTGCCGCATCTCCTGCATCAGCTGCTCGATCTCGGCCGGATCGGCCCCGTTGCGGATCGCCTCGTCCAGCCGGTCCTGCGCGCGCTGCAACCGCTCCATCGCGCTTTGCAGATCGCCCTCCTCGACCAGCAGCGCCAGATCCCACAGCTCCTTGGCGAACCCGTCGCGCGCCTCGGGCGACAGGCTGGCCTTCTGCGCCTCCAACCCCTGTGTCAGTGCGCGCAGGCGCTTTTGCGCCTCGGCATTGCGGATGAACCCCTCGGGCCGGTGCGCCACCGCCTTCAGAACCTGCACCGCCCGCGCCGAATTGGCGCGGTTCCACAGAAGATCGCGCCGCATCTCGATCAGGGCCGCCGCCAGCGGATCGAAGAACCGCTTGCCCGGCAGCACCAGCGCCACAGGCTCCGCCTGCCCTTCTTGCGCCGCTGCATCGGCGACGGAAAAACTCATCTTCACCGGCAGATTGGCAAAGGGATGCTCCGACAGGTCATCTACCAGCAGCTCCGAGAAATCCGCGCGGTTGCCCTTCATCGGCATCGGCAGGTCCAGAACCACCGCCTCGCGCGGCTCGGGTTCGACAGTCAGCCCGTAGGTCCGCTCCACCGCCGCAAGGTCCAGCGCGATGGACACCTGCCCCGACGCGACCCCGTAATCGTCCTTGGCCGCAAAGCCCATGACGAATTCGCCATCCCCCTTGCGCTCGGCCACCGTCTCGGGCGTCACCTCGGGCGCGGCATCGGGCACCACCACGATGCGCCATGTCCGCCCGCCCGGCCCCGCCACCGCCACCTCGCCATTCAGCGCCACGGTGAAATCATGCACCGGCTCGGACGCCGCCGGCACCTCGGTCCGGCCCGACACCGTCTCGGACAGGGTCAGCTCGCCCACCTCGCCATAAAGCCGGAACTGCATGCGGGTGCCGATCGGCACATCGATCCGTTCCGCCGCGATGTCGTTCAGGTAAAGCGTCGGCTTGCCGGTATAGGCCGGAGGCTGCGCCCAGCCTTCCCATGTCGGCCCCGCCGCGATGTTCACCCCCGCCCCCGGGGCCAGCGCCTCGACCGACGCCACGCGCCAGATCGACCCGAACATCAGCGCCATCACAAAGGCCGTCAGCGCCACATAGCGCAGCGCAAAGGGATCGCGCCGCGCCAGCCGCAGGTCGGGTTCCACCGCCCGCGCCCCCGCCGCCCGCGCCGCCATCCGCGCCCGGTGCGCCTGCCACACGGCCAGCGAGGCGGGGTCATCCGTCCCGATCACCTGCACATCGCCCAGCGCCGCGATGGGCTGCCCCGGCAGCCGCGAATCAAGCCGGACCAGCGCCTCGGCCCGCGTGGGCCGCCGGAAGGCCCGAAGGCCCCGCCCCAGCGTCCAGACCAGCCCCAGCCCCGCCAGAACGACCGAACCCCACAGCACCTCCAGCGGCAGATGGTCCTGCAGTCCGAAGGCCAGCGCCGACACGACAGCCAGAAGGATCGTCCAGACCGGCCAGTACGCCCGCACCAAACGCTCGGCCCACAGCCCCAGCAGCGTCAGCCGCAGGGGGCGGGCAATGACCGAAAGCGCGTTGTCGGGGTCCTGTCGCATCGGTGGAAAGGGGCCTTTACCGCAAATCGCGGCCACGCCGCCTTACAACCATGCAGGGATGGTATCGCGGTTCAGGATTTCGTCAAAGCTCGGTCTTTCCCGAATGACGGCGAAGTGATCCCCCTTCACCAGAACCTCGGGCACCAGCGGGCGGGTGTTGTACTCCGACGCCATCACCGCGCCATAGGCCCCCGCCGACCGGAAGGCCACCAGATCGCCCTCGGCCACCAGCGGCATCTCGCGCGCCTTGGCGAAAGTGTCCCCCGTCTCGCAGACCGGACCGACCACGTCATAGGCATGGGTCGGGCTGGCGGCGGGCGCCTCGACCACCGGCACGATGTCATGATGCGCGCCATACATGGACGGGCGCACAAGATCGTTCATCGCGGCGTCAAGGATCAGGAAATCCCGCCCCTCGCCGTTCTTCACATAGATCACGCCCGCAACCAGCAGCCCCGCATTGCCGGAAATCAGCCGCCCGGGTTCAATCTCCACCTCGCAGCCAAGATCGCCCACCGTCCGCTTGATCAGCGCGCCGTAATCCGTGGGCAAAGGCGGCGCCTCGTTCGACCGCGTATAGGGAATGCCAAGCCCGCCGCCCAGATCCAGCCGCCGGATGTCATGCCCCTCGCTCCGCAGCCGCCGCGTCAGGTCTGCGACCTTGAGATAGGCCTGCTCGAACGGCTCCAGCTCGGTCAGCTGGCTGCCGATATGCACGTCGATCCCGATCACCTCGATCCCCGGCAGGCGGGCGGCTTCGGCATAGACCTCGGACGCCCGCGCGATGGGGATGCCGAACTTGTTTTCCTTCTTGCCCGTCGCGATCTTCTCATGCGTGCGGGCATCGACATCCGGGTTCACCCGCACCGTGATCGGCGCGACAACCCCCAGCGACACCGCCACCTCGGACAGCGCGCGCATCTCCGGCTCGCTCTCCACATTGAACTGCCGGATGCCGCCCGTCAGCGCCAGCCGCATCTCCTCGCGCGTCTTGCCGACGCCGGAAAAGACGATCCGCTCGCCGGGCACGCCTGCCGCCCGCGCACGGCGATACTCGCCGCCCGAGACGACGTCCATCCCCGCGCCCAGATCACCCAGCAGCTTCAGCACCGCCACGTTGGACAGCGACTTGATGGCGAAACAGACCATATGCGGCAGGGGCGACAGCGCCTCGGTGAACAGGTGGTAATGGCGGGTCAGCGTGGCCGCGGAATAGGCGTAGAAGGGCGTTCCCACCGCGGCGGCGATGTCGGGGATCGCCACATCCTCGGCATGCAGCACGCCGTTCCGATACAGAAAATGGTCCATGCCCGCACCCGCTGCCCGCACCCTGTCGCGGGCTGCTATAGCAGACGCCCCCCGCCACGCAATTCGGAGCCACGATTTTTCTGCGAAAAATCCCGCCCCGCCCCACCGTCCCACCAGACCCCGCCCGAAACGGAGCGCCCGATTTTTCGCAGAAAAATCGTCACCCCCGCCGCGACCGCAGGAACAGATAGAGCGGCAGCCCGCAACTCACCCCGATGCAGAAGGTCGCCGGAACCGCAACCAGCGCCCACCAGTCCCGCCGCTGCACGCTTTCCGCCACCACCCAGACCGTCAGCGTAACGGCGGCAATCGTAAGATCCCATGTCAGCCCCGTGGTGGATGCATTGACATACCAGGCATCGATCAGCCCCGACAGCCCCGTTCCCGTCTCGGCCATATGGGTCACGAACCAGTACATCGGATGGATCGCCCCCCACACCGCCAGCACGAGGAACACCCACCGCAACCGCTCCATCACAGCGACCCCACCACGCCGACCCGCGCCTGACCGCTGATCTGCACCCCGCTCTGCACATCGGCTTTGGTCGGCGGCACGGGCGGGCCATCGGCCCCGCAGGCAGCCAGCAGCGCCACGACCAGCAACGGAAGAAAGGGTCTCATCTTGCACCTCACGGGGAATAGGAAATCCGGCCCCCGCCCAGCCCCGCCGAAACCGACGGGCGCACGGTCAGACCATCCGCGCCAAGGCTCAGACCCGCATTCAGGCGCGGACCGGAACAGGCGGAAAGACACAGCGACAGGGCCAGCAGAACGACACGCATGGAAACGGGCCTCCTCTGGCAGGAAACCTAGCGCGCGCGCGGCCCTCAGGCCAGACGTTCCTTCCATGCCGCGATCTGCGCGCGCACGTTGTCCGGCGCCGTCCCGCCATAGGACCGGCGCGAGCGCACCGAATTCTCCACCCCCAGCACGTCAAAGACATCCGCGCGGATGCCCGCATGCACCCCCTGCATCTCGGCCAGGGTCAGGTCGGGCAGGTCACAGCCCTTCCTCTCGGCCAGCGCGACCAGCGTGCCGGTCACATGATGCGCCTCGCGGAAGGGCAGACCCAATTCCCGCACCAGCCAGTCAGCAAGGTCCGTCGCCGTGGAAAAGCCCGACGCCGCCGCCGCCGCCAGAACCTCGCGGTTGGCGGTCATGTCGCCCACCATCCCCGTCATCGCGGCCAGCGCCAGCATCAGCGTATCGGCGGCGTCAAAGACCTGTTCCTTGTCCTCCTGCATGTCCTTGGAATAGGTCAGCGCCAGCCCCTTCATCACGGTGAACAGCGCCACCGTCGCCCCGAGGATGCGCCCCAGCTTCGCTCGCAGCAATTCCGCCGCATCGGGGTTCTTCTTCTGCGGCATGATGCTGCTGCCGGTCGTCCACCGGTCCGACAGCCGCACGAAGCGGAACTGCGCGCTGGACCAGATCACCAGCTCCTCCGCAAAGCGCGACAGATGCATCGCGCAGATCGACGACGCCGCAAGGAACTCCAGCGCGAAATCCCGGTCGCTCACCGAATCCAGCGAATTCGCCGTCGGCCGGTCGAAGCCCAGCGCCTTTGCCGTCATGTGACGGTCGATGGGAAAGGACGTCCCCGCCAGCGCCGCCGCGCCCAAGGGGCATTCGTTCATCCTTGCCCGCGCATCCATGAACCGCCCGCGATCCCGCGCCAGCATTTCCACATAGGCCATCATGTGATGCCCCCATGTCACCGGCTGCGCCGTCTGCAGATGCGTGAACCCCGGCATCACCCAATCCGCCCCCGCCTCGGCCTGCGCGACGAAGGCGCGCATCAGCGCCTCCAGCCCCGCAATCGCCGCATCGCACTGGTCGCGCACCCACAGCCGGAAATCCACCGCCACCTGATCGTTGCGCGACCGCGCCGTATGCAGCCGCCCCGCCGGTTCCCCGATGATCTCCTTCAGCCGCGCCTCCACATTCATGTGGATATCCTCCAGCGCGACCGAGAACGGAAAATTCCCCCCCTCGATCTCTGACAAGACCGTGAGAAGCCCTTCCCCGATCGCCTCCGCGTCTTTATTCGTCAGGATGCCTGTCGCGGCGAGCATCGCCGCATGGGCGCGCGACCCCGCGATGTCTTGCGCGTAAAGCCGTTTGTCGAACCCGATCGAGGCATTGATCGCCGTCATGATCGCGTCCGGCCCTTCGGCAAAGCGCCCGCCCCACATCTGGTTGGCGGTCTTGGACGTCTGGGACTGTGACATGGCGGCGGCCTTCGGAAGGGGATGAGGGATGCGGAAATTTCTGGCCGTGCTTTATACGGCCTTGGCACTCGGTGCAAATCCCGCCCTCTCGGGCGATCTTGCGGCAATCGAGGCGCTGCGCGACGGCGACATGAAAAAGCTTGCCCTGCATGCCGAACCCGCCACCGTGCCCGAGGCCATCTTCCTCGACGCGGCGGATGCCGAGGTGCCTTTGGCCAACTGGCGCGGCAAATGGGTCGTGCTGAACTTCTGGGCCACATGGTGCGCGCCCTGCCGGAAAGAGATGCCCTCGCTCCTGCGGCTGCAACAGGCCATGCCCGACATCGCCGTCCTGCCCATAGCCACGGGCCGCAACGCAGTCG
Organism: Paragemmobacter amnigenus; assembly: GCF_009908265.2. Taxonomy (GTDB): domain Bacteria; phylum Pseudomonadota; class Alphaproteobacteria; order Rhodobacterales; family Rhodobacteraceae; genus Paragemmobacter; species Paragemmobacter amnigenus. The sequence continues at coordinate 58,826 of NZ_JAAATX020000010.1, forward strand.
AAGGGATCGAACGCTTCTATGAAGAGGCGGGGGTGCAGGCGCTCCCCGTCCTGCGCGACCCGCGCAGCGACTTCGCCCGCCCCATGGCCGTGATGGGCCTGCCCGTCACCGTGATCCTGAACCCCGAAGGACAGGAAGTCGCCCGCCTGATCGGCGATGCCGAATGGGACAGCGACAGCGCCAAGGCCGTGATGGCCGCGCTGATGGCAGGCGGCTGAGGCGGGGGGCCAGCCCCCCGCACCCCCCGGAGTATTTGTGCCGAGATGAAGATCAGCCCGAGGAAAGGGCTGCGACCCTCTCGCGCGCCGGACACCCGACCAGATGGTCATTGACCAGCCCCGCCGCCTGCATGAAGGCATAAACCGTCGTCGGCCCGCAAAAGGCGAACCCGTCCTTCCGCAACTGCCGCGACAGGGCGCGCGAGATATCCGTTTCCGCAGGCACATCCGCCATCGACCGCGGCGCGTTCTGCACGGGCCGCCCGTCCACATGGCGCCACACATAGGCCGCGAACCCCTCGCGCGCCTCCACCTCCAGAAAAGCCCGCGCCGACCGGATCGCCCCCTCGATCTTGCCGCGATGCCGCACGATGCCCGCATCTGCCATCAGCCGCGCCACCTGATCCTCGCCCCAGCCCGCGACCACCGCCGGATCGAATCCCGCAAAGGCCGCGCGGAAGCCCTCGCGCTTTCTCAGTATGGTGATCCACGACAGCCCAGCCTGGAACCCCTCCAGCACCAGCGCCTCCCACAGCGCGCGCCCGTCCCGCAGCGGCACGCCCCATTCCCCGTCGTGATAGGCCACATAAAGCGGGTCCGTCCCGCACCAAGGGCAGCGTTCCCCCATCCCGTCCCCCTTCGCCTTTACCCCGTCTTTACGCCCGCAGGCGCATGCTTGTCGACGGGACGGCCATCCGCCGCCGGTCCATGCGGGGGTTTTCCAGATGCACCAGCCCAAGGGGGATTTCGCCGAAACGTCCAGCCCTCTCTCGGTCGCCGTGGCCGAGGACAGCGCCCGCGTCGTCGACCGCGTGGCCGAGGCGTTGCGCGCCCGCCGCCTGCGCCTTGCCTACCAGCCAGTGGTCCTGTCTGCCCGTCCCGACCGGATCGGCTTTCACGAAGGTCTGATCCGCATCCTCGATCCAGGCGGCCGCACCATCCCCGCCCGCGAATTCATGCAGGCCATCGAAGGCCGCGATCTGGGGCGCGAGGTGGATTGCGCCGCCCTTGCCATGGGTCTCGACGCGCTGCGCCGCCATCCCGCGCTGCGGCTGTCGGTCAACATGTCGGCCCGCTCTATCGGCTGGCCGCGCTGGATGCGGATCCTGCGCCGCTCGCTCGACCGCGACCCCGCCCTCGGCGAACGCCTGATCCTCGAAATCAGCGAGGCCAGCGCGATGACCGTTCCCGAACTCCTCGCCGGTTTCATGGCCGAACTGCGCCCGCGCCGCATCTCCTTTGCGCTGGACGGCTTCGGCGCGGGGCCGGTCACGCTGCACCATTTCCGCGAACTGGCCTTTGACGTCATGAAGATCGACGCAGGCTTCACCCGCAACGTCCATGCCACCGCCGACAGCCAGGTGATGATGTCCGTCTTCCTTGCCATCGCGCGGCAGCTCGACATGCTCACCGTGGCACAGGGGGTAGAGGCGGCCGCCGACTCCGCATGGATCACCGCGCTCGGCATCGATTGCCAGCAGGGCTTTTTCCACGGCGCGCCCAAACTCTTCCCCGACGGCATCGCGCCCGACCCTGCGTCAATCTGATCGCGCAAGATTGTTGCTTTTGTTCCCCCCGCCGTCTAGGCCATGCTGCAAGGCGGCGAGGTCGCGCTGACCCGCCCGCGCTGGGAGAGAGAGGATCAGCCATGACCAACGTCGTCATCGTTTCTGCGGCCCGTACCGCCGTGGGCAGTTTCAACGGTTCCTTCGCCAACACGCCCGCCCATGATCTGGGCGCCGCCGTGATCGAGGCCGTCATCGCCCGCGCCGGCATCGACAAGGCCGAGGTCGAAGAGACGATCCTCGGTCAGGTGCTGACCGCCGGTCAGGGCCAGAACCCCGCCCGTCAGGCCCATATCAAGGCCGGTCTCGCGAAAGAGGCCAGCGCATGGTCGCTCAATCAGGTCTGCGGCTCGGGCCTGCGCGCCGTGGCGCTGGGCGCGCAGCACGTGCAACTGGGCGATGCCAAGATCATCGTCGCGGGCGGTCAGGAAAACATGTCCCTCTCGCCGCACGTCGCGCATCTGCGCGCGGGGCAGAAGATGGGCGACATGAAGTTCATCGACTCCATGATCAAGGACGGCCTCTGGGATGCCTTCAACGGCTATCACATGGGCCAGACGGCCGAGAACGTCGCCAGCCAGTGGCAGATTTCCCGCGACATGCAGGACGAATTCGCCCTCGCCTCGCAGAACAAGGCCGAAGCCGCCCAGAAGGCCGGCAAGTTCAAGGACGAGATCGTTCCCTTCACCATCTCGACCCGCAAGGGCGACATCGTGGTGGATGCCGATGAATACATCCGCCACGGCGCGACGCTGGAATCGATGCAGAAGCTCAAGCCCGCCTTCACCAAGGAAGGCTCCGTCACCGCAGGCAACGCGTCCGGCATCAATGACGGCGCGGCGGCGGTCCTGCTAATGTCGGCAGAAGAGGCCGAAAAGCGCGGCCTCAAGATCCTCGCCCGCATCGCCTCCTATGCCACCGCCGGTCTCGACCCGTCGATCATGGGCGTGGGCCCGATCCATGCCAGCCGCAAAGCGCTGGACAAGGCGGGCTGGAAGGTCGGCGACCTCGACCTCGTCGAGGCGAACGAAGCCTTCGCCGCGCAGGCCTGCGCCGTGAACAAGGACATGGGCTGGGATCCGTCCATCGTGAACGTGAACGGCGGCGCCATCGCCATCGGCCACCCGATCGGCGCCTCGGGTTGCCGCATCCTGAACACGCTGTTGCACGAAATGGCCCGCCGCGACGCCAAGCGCGGCCTTGCCACGCTCTGCATCGGGGGCGGCATGGGCGTCGCCATGTGCCTCGAACGCTGATCTTTCTGCGGCCACATTGCCGCAGGTGCAAAATGGACGCGCAATAATGTTGCGCGTCCTTGTTCATTTCGGTAACACCATTTCAAAGACGTCTGGATTCATGGAGGAATGACGATGGCACGAGTGGCTTTGGTGACGGGTGGGTCGCGCGGGATCGGTGCCGCGATTTCGGTGGCGCTCAAGGCGGCAGGCTACAAGGTCGCCGCCAACTACGCCGGCAATGACGAGGCGGCCGCCGCCTTCACCAAGGAAACCGGCATCCCGACCTTCAAATGGTCCGTCGCCGATTACGACGCCTGCGTCGCGGGCATCGCACGGGTCGAGGCAGAGGTCGGCCCCGTCGACGTGCTGGTCAACAACGCGGGCATCACCCGCGACGCCATGTTCCACAAGATGACCCCCCAGCAGTGGAAGGAAGTCATCGACACCAACCTGACGGGCCTGTTCAACATGACCCACCCGCTGTGGTCGGGCATGCGCGACCGCAAGTTCGGCCGCGTCATCAACATCTCGTCCATCAACGGGCAGAAGGGTCAGGCGGGGCAGGCCAACTATTCCGCGGCCAAGTCCGGCGATCTGGGCTTCACCAAGGCTCTGGCACAGGAAGGCGCGCGCGCCGGCATCACCGTCAACGCCATCTGCCCGGGCTACATCGCGACCGAGATGGTCAAGGCCATCGACGAAAAGGTGCTGAACGAACGCATCATCCCGCAGATCCCGGTGGGCCGTTTGGGCGAGCCGGAAGAGATCGCGCGCACCGTGGTCTTCCTCGCCTCGGACGATGCGGGGTTCATCACCGGCTCCACCATCTCGGCCAATGGCGGGCAGTTCTTCGTCTGACAGCCGGGGCTGCGGAATTAGACGCAAATTTCGCGCCGATTTCTGACGCAGAAATCGGACAGCCCTCCACGGGAGCCGCGGAATTTGCGTCAAATTCCGCCGCGATTTCTGCGTCAGAAATCGCTTTCTCCGACCGATCGAACGGCCCGCGTCAAGCGCGGGCCTTTTGCTTTGCGAAGTGAACCGCTACAACCTGCGAAACGCAAAAATCTTCGAAGATTTTTGCAAATTCCTTCGAAGGAATTTGCGGGGAACCATGACGACGACACGCGCCACCGCCATCGGCTTCACCGCCGTCCTCATGTGGTCCCTCCTCGCGCTCTTCACCATCGGCTCCGCCCCCGTCCCCCCGTTCCTGCTGAACGCGCTGACCTTCGGCATCGGCGGCACGCTGGGCCTGATCTGGACGCTCCGGAACGGGATGGACCGCCTGCGCGGCATCCCGTGGCGCGTCTATGCCTTCGGCATCATCGGCCTCTTCGGCTATCACGCGCTCTACTTCACCGCCTTCCGCGTGGCGCCTTCGGCCGAAACCGGCCTCATGGCCTATCTCTGGCCGCTGTTCATCGTACTTTTCGCAAGCCTCCTGCCGGGCGAGCGCCTGCGCCCCATGGTCCTCATCGGCGCCCTCCTCGCCTTCGCGGGCGCGGCGATCATCGTCTTGGGCCGCGATGCGGGGGGCAGTGCCACACCGCTGGGCCTTGCCCTGGGCTTTCTCTGCGCGATCACATGGGCGGGCTATTCCACACTGTCCCGCCGCCTTGGCGACATCCCCACCGAAAGCGTCACGATCTACTGCCTTGGCACCGCGATCCTGTCCGCCTTCGTCCACCCACTGGTCGAAGAAACCGTCTGGCCCGCCACCACGACGGGTTGGCTGTCCATCGCCGCCCTCGGCATCGGCCCCGTCGGCGCGGCCTTCTTCACATGGGACATCGGCATGAAAAAAGGCGACATCCAGCTTCTGGGCGTCGCCTCCTATGCGGCACCGCTCCTGTCCACCCTCGCATTGGTCCTTGCAGGCATATCGCCTGCATCATGGACCATCCTCGCGGCGGCCATCCTCATCACGGCGGGTGCGGCGCTGGCGGCCCGCGCCAGCGCCAAGGGATAATCCCCTTACGCCTGCTGCAGGCGCGTCATTTCCTCTTTCAATTTCAGTTTCTGCTTCTTCAGCTCGGCGATCCGCAGGGCATCCGCGCCGGGGCTGCGCTGTTCCCGCTCGACCATGTCAGAGAGGTTCTCATGCTTGCGGCGCAGTTCCTGCAGATGCGAAGCAATGGTCATAGCCGTCCTCCTTAGCTGGTTCCAATAGATGAAGTGGAACACACCCCCTGAGTCGTGTCACGGACTATCGGGACAGCAATTAGGACGTATCCGTAACAAATCAGCGAAACGCAGCCGACAGATCTTCACCATTCCGTAACACCGCATTGGCAGCGGCGGTGTAATCCTCGCGATCCCCGCCATGCGCCGCCCCCGCATGCAGCGTAAAGGGCGCCAGCAGGCGGAACGCCGCCCGCCCGCCCTTCCTTGCCCGCAGGATCACCCGCGGCGGCGCGCGCCCCGCCCGCGGCTCCAGCGGCAGCACCTCCGCCGATCCCATCTTGGGCGCCAGCGCGGCCAGCGCCTCGGGCAGGCAAGGCGTGGCGAAGATCATCGTCAGCAACCCCCCGGGTTCCAGCCGCTGTGCCGCCGCCGCAACCCAATCGGAAATCGGCGTCCCGACGCGCAAGGCCCTGTCCCGCGCGGCGACAGGCGACGGCGACCCGCCCGCCGCGTAATAGGGCGGGTTGGCGATCACATGGTCAAAGCCCCGCCGCAACACGCGCGGCATGGCGGCCAGATCGCCCTCCACCACTTCCATCGCCACTGCGTTGCGCGCCGCATTGCGCCGCGCCAGATCGGCATATTCCGGCTGCACCTCCAGCCCCGCCAGCACCACCCCCGGCACCCGCGCGGCAAGGCACAGCGCCGCCGCCCCCGCCCCGCAGCCCAGATCCAGCACCCTCTGCCCCGCCACCGCCGGACAGGCCGCCGCCAGCAGCACGGGGTCCGTCGCCGCGCGATACCCCCTGACCGGCTGCAACAGCCGCAGCCGCCCCATCAGGAACTTGTCATCCGACAGCGCCTCGTCGGCAAAGACGCTCATCCCCGCCCCGTGGGAATGGCGTTGTCCCGCAGCACCCGTTCCGCCGCGACCAGATCCTCGTCCCGCACCATCAACCTGCGCGGCAAAATGCCAAGGCTGCCGTCAAGGACGCTCATGTGGACGTCCAGATCGAATACCTCTATACCCTCGCCCGAAAGAAGGGCCGTGGCAAAGGCGATGACCGTCGGGTCGGTGCTGCGTAAAAGCTCTTTCATGCGGCAAGGTTACGGGGCCACGCCCCCGATTGTCAAAAGGCAGGGGATGATGGGCTTGGACGAGGCAGCGCAGAAACCGCATGACCGGCTGGCCGCATGGCTGGCGCAGGACATGGAGGCGGTCAACGCCCTGATCCGCACCCGCATGGCGTCCGAACACGCCCCCCGCATCCCCGAAGTCACCGCCCATCTGGTCGAGGCAGGGGGAAAACGCCTGCGCCCCATGCTCACCCTCGCCGCCGCGCGGCTCTGCGGCTATCAGGGCGACCACCATGTCAGACTGGCCGCCACGGTCGAATTCATCCACACCGCCACGCTCCTGCATGACGATGTGGTGGACGAAAGCGAACGCCGCCGTGGCCGCCCCACGGCCAACCTGCTCTGGGACAACAAATCCTCTGTCCTCGTCGGTGACTATCTCTTTGCCCGCAGCTTCCAGCTCATGGTGGAAACAGGCTCTCTGCGCGTGCTCGACATCCTTGCCAACGCCTCTGCCGTGATCGCCGAGGGCGAGGTGCTGCAACTCACCGCCGCGCAGGACATCACCACGACCGAAGCGATCTACCTTCAGGTCGTCCGCGGCAAGACCGCCGCCCTGTTTGCCGCCGCGACCGAAGTGGGCGGCGTGATCGCCGCCGCGACCGAGGAACAGGTGCAGGCCCTGCGCCACTACGGCGACGCGCTGGGAATTGCCTTCCAGATCGTGGATGACCTCTTGGATTACGGCGGCACCGCGGCCACCATCGGCAAGAACACCGGCGACGATTTCCGCGAACGCAAACTGACCCTTCCCGTCATCAAGGCCATCGCCAAGGCCGACGCCGAAGAACGCGCCTTCTGGGCCCGCACGATCGGCAAGGGCGACCAGCGCGACGGCGACCTTGACCATGCCATCGCGCTCATGTCCCGCCACGGCGCGATGGAAGACGCCCGCCAGCAGGCGCTCGACTGGGCCGCACAGGCGCGCGACGCCCTGCACGTCCTGCCCGACCACCCCCTGCGCGCGATGCTCTCCGACCTCGCCGCCTATGTCGTGGCGCGGATCAACTGACCGGCACGCCCCCTTGCACGGGGGCGGCCCCTTCCCCACCTCTCCCTGCAACCGGAACGAACAGGGAGAAGCCGATGATCCGCTCCGCCGCGATGGCTGCCGTCCTCCTATCCGCCTCGGCCGCCTTCGCCTTGCCCGTCCCCATCGCCAAGGCCCCGCGCGGCCAGCCCGTCACCCTTTCGGGCAAGGTGATGCGTATCACCGACACCGATGCCTTCCGGCTCAAGGATGAGACCGGCGTGGTCACGGTCTATGTCGGCCCCAATGACCTGCCGGTCGAAGTGGGCGAAACCGTCACCGTCTCGGGCGCGCTGGAAGAGGGGTTCCCGCCGGAATTCATCGCCCTCGGCCTGCGCCGTGCCGACGGGCGCGAGGTGACCTTCCGTCACGACTGGGGCTGAAGCACCGGCGCATCGGCCACCCACCATTCAGGTTCCGCCGCGCGGATCGCGCGGGCCGCCGCGCTCGCCGCCAAGGGGTCCGCGAACAGGCCAAAGCAAGTGGCCCCCGACCCCGACATCCGCGCCACCATGCAGCCCGCCTGCGCCGACAGCGCCGCCTTCACCCGCCCGATCACAGGCTGCAAGGCCATCGCGGGCGCCTCCAGATCATTGCGCTGCATCTGGACAAAGGCCGCCAGCTCCGCCACCCCGCGCAGGCGCGGCACCTCGCGCGGCATGGGCGCATTGTCCGCCCGCGCCAGCGCCTTGAACACCGCAGGCGTCGACACCCCCACCCGCGGATTGACCAGCACCAGCCACGCCGCAGGCAGCGCCGGCACCGCCCCCAGCCCCTCGCCGATCCCCGTCATCCGCACGGGCCGCCCCGCCAGACACACGGGCACATCCGCGCCCAGCGCCAGCACCGCCCCCGCCTCCGGCAGCGCCCGCCCCGCCATCCGCGCCAGCGCCCGCAGCGTCGCCGCCGCATCCGCCGACCCGCCACCAATGCCCGACGACACCGGCAGATGCTTGTCCAGCACGATCCGCGCCGTCACCCCCATCGCCCGCGCCGCGTGCAAGACCAGATTGTCGCCCTCGCCCGACAGTCCCGCCGCCATCGGCCCCGTCACCGCCAGCGACAGCGCGGCGTCAGGCTCCACCGTCACACGGTCCCCCACGCCCGCGAACACAACCAGCGAATCGAGCAGATGGTACCCGTCCGCCCGCCGCCCCGTGACATGCAGCGTCAGGTTGATCTTTGCCGGCGCGAAGTCAGTTTCCGCCATTCGCCACTTCGGTCAGGGGTTTCGCCCCCTCTTCCGCCAGCACCGCATCCAGCCCCACCTCCAGCTTGCGCCGGATGCGCTTGGCCTCCTTCTCCTCGGGATCGAAGGACAGCGCGCGATGCCACTGGAACCGCGCCTCCAGCTTGCGCCCGACCGCCCAGTAGACATCGCCCAGATGGTCCGTCACCACCGGATCGACGGGTTCCAGCAGCGACGCCCGCTCCATCGGCTCCACCGCCTCCTGATAGCGGCCCAGCCGGAACAGCGCCCATGCCAGAGAGTCGATGATATACCCCGCATCCGGCTGTGCGGCGACCGCGCGCTCGATCATCCCCAGCGCCTCGTCCAGATTCTCGCCACGGTCTACGAAGGAATAGCCCAGATAGTTCAGAACCTGCGGCTGGTCGGGGTTCAGCTCCAGCGCACGGCGGAAATCGGCCTCGGCCTCGGGCCAGTTCCCCGCACGCTCGTTCGAGATGCCGCGCGAATAATACAGCGTCCAGTGCCGCATGTCCGGCACGCCGATCAGGTCGATCGCCGCCGTATAGGCCGGTATCGCATCGGCAAAGCGTTCCTCGCGCCGCAACACATCGCCAAGGGCCGAGTGGACTTCCACCAGCCCCGCATGGCTGCGCGTCAGCGCGGTCAGCACCTCCAGCGCTGCATCCACCTTGTCCTCGGCGATCAGCGTATCCGCGCGCCCGATCTCGGCCACGTGATAGGCAGGGTCATCCGCCGGAATGGCGGCATAGGCCTCGCCCGCCAGCCCGTGCTGCCCCATGGATTCCAGCAAGCCCGCCGCCAGCAGCCGCGCCTCGCTGTGGTCGGGGCGCAGATGCGCCACCACCCGCGCATAGATCAGCGTATAGCCATCCTCGGCCTCGCCCCGCAGGGCGGTCGCCAGCGTGTAGAACACCTCCGCCACGCCATCGACCGGACCGGTCACGATGTCAAAGGGCACCGGCTCCCCCGCCGTCAGCCGCGCCCGCAGCGCATCGATCTGCGGGTCGGCGCCCGCGCCAAAGGCCCTGTCCAGCAACGCCAGCGCATCAGGGTTCCGCTCCAGCTGGCTCAGCACCTGCGCATGGGCGATGGCACCCCGCCGCATCAACGCGATCTGCCCCGCCTCGCGCCCTGACAGGATGGCATCCGCCCCCTCGAAATCCCCGACCGAGGCCAGCGCCAGCGCCTTGTGATACAGCCCGAACGCCTCCAGCCCCGGCGATTTCGCCACCGTGTCGAAATCCGCGATGGCATCCGACATGCGCCCGTCGCCCAGCGCGGCCCAGGCCATGACAAGATCATCCAGCAGCCGCCCGATGGACCGCCCCGCCTTGGTATCCGCGATCAGCCCCGCGAAATCCCCGCGCCCCGCCTGTTCCGCCAGCAGAGCGATATAGGCCGTCTGGCTGCGCCCGCCCTTCTGCACCAGAAGCCGCGCCAGCTCTGCCGCACGGTCGATATCCCCCAGACTGAGATGCGAGATCACCGCCCCTTCCAGCGTGGGCGCATCGCTGTTCCCCGCCTGCATCAGCCGGTCATACCACCCCGCCGCCGCACGAAAATCGTTCTCCGACGCCGCGACCCGCACGGCAAGGAAGGCCCCCGCCGCGCCACGCACCGGCTCTTCCGCGAAGGCAGGCAGGACCGACCCTGCGGCAAGGGCAAGGACAAGGGCAGTCCGCAGGGAAAAGGCGCGCATCAGGCACTCCGGCAAGGCATCTGGCCAAAGGCTAGCCGCCCCCCGCCCCGCTGGCAATCGCAGCCGACGGCAATCCGCACCCGCCACCACCGATTCACACGCAAATGTCAGAAACGAAGAAGGGGCGACCTTCGGCACGCCCCTTCATCTCGGCCCAAATACTCCGGGGGGTGCGGGGGGCTGGCCCCCCGCTGTTCCGGTTCACATGTTGGGATAGTTCGGCCCGCCCGCGCCCTGCGGCGTGGTCCAGACGATGTTCTGGCTCGGGTCCTTGATATCGCAGGTCTTGCAATGCACGCAGTTCTGGAAATTGATCCGGAACGTCGCGTCATTCCCCTCGCCCAGCACCTCATACACCCCTGCGGGGCAATAGCGTTGCGCGGGTTCGGCATATTTCGGCAGGTTCACCGAAATCGGCACCGACGGATCCTTCAGTTTCAGGTGGGCGGGCTGCGCCTCGTCATGGTTGGTGAAGGAATAGGCCACGTTGGTCAGCCGGTCGAAGGACAGAACGCCATCCGGCTTGGGATAGTCGATGACCTTGTGATCCTTGGCCAACCCCGTCGCCGCCGCATCCGACTTGCCATGCCGCAGCGTGCCGAAGATCGTTAGGCCGATGGTGTTGGCCCACATGTCGATCCCGCCCCCCATCAGCGACGCCACCAGCCCGTATTTCGACCACAGCGGCTTGACGTTCCGCACCTTCTTCAGATCGCGCCCGATCGGCCCCGTCCGCACGGCCGTCTCGTAATCCGACAGCTCGTCGCCCATGCGCCCCGCCTTGATCGCGGCAAAGGCCGCCTCGGCCGCCGCCTTGCCCGACAGCATGGCGTTGTGGTTGCCCTTGATGCGCGGCACGTTCACCAGCCCCGCCGAACAGCCCAGCAGCGCCACGCCCGGCGCCACCATCTTCGGAATGGACTGCCAGCCCCCTTCCGAAATCGCCCGCGCGCCATAGGCCACGCGCTTGCCGCCCTTCAACAGCTCGGCCACCATCGGGTGATGCTTGAACCGCTGGAATTCCATATAGGGATAGAGATGCGGGTTCTCGTAATTCAGGTGGACGACGAAACCGACGTAAACCTGATTGTTCTCAAGATGATAGATGAACGACCCGCCGCCCGCATTGCTGCCCAGCGGCCAGCCCATCGTATGCGTGACAGTCCCCTCGCGGTGCTTGGCGGGGTCGATCTCCCAGATCTCCTTCATGCCAAGGCCGAACTTCTGCGGGCACTTGCCCTTGGACAGCTCGTATTTCGCAATCACTTCCTTCGACAGCGACCCGCGCACGCCTTCCGACAGGAAGACATATTTCCCGTGCAGCTCCATCCCCGGCTCGTAGCTCGGCCCCGGCTCGCCCGTCTCGGGGTCGCGCCCGAACTCGCCCGCCACGACGCCCTTCACGCGGTCCCCCTCATAGACCAGCGCCGACGCGCTCATCCCCGGGAAGATCTCCACGCCCAGCCCCTCGGCCACCCCCGCCATCCAGCGGCAGACATTGGCCATCGACACGATGTAATTGCCGTGGTTGTTCATCAGCGGCGGCATCGGGAAATTCGGGATCCGCACCTGCCCCGCGGGGCCAAGGATGTAGAAGTTGTCCTCCTTCACCTCGGTCTTGACCGGCGCGCCCATCGTCCGCCACTCCGGCAGCAACGCATCCAGCCCCGACGGGTCCAGCACGGCGCCCGACAGGATATGCGCCCCGACCTCGGACCCTTTCTCCAGCACCACGACCGACAGGTCCGGATCAAGCTGCTTCAGACGGATCGCAGCCGACAGGCCCGCCGGACCCGCGCCCACGATCACCACGTCATATTCCATCGACTCACGGACGATCTCGGACATCGGCCTGCTCCTTCCCCGCGTTTCCCACCCTGCCCGCGCAACAAAATTGCGGACGGTCGCGCATCCCCTAGCCCAAGCCGCGCTTTGGGGTCAATCGGAACGCGGCATCATGGTGTCGCAGAACGTCATCCGCCCCGTTTTGCGCGCTTTCGCGGCAGCTTGTCGCGCGCCCCTCTTGCATTTGCCGCAGCGGTCGGTTCAGGTGAGGGGGAAATCGCAGCACGATCCGCGCCACAGCCCCGCAAAACGGGCCGTGGCCTTCCTTTTGTTATGTTGGGGCCGATGGAAAAGATTCCGATGACGCGCGCGGGCTTCACCGCGCTGGACGAAGAACTGAAGACCCTGAAATCCGTCGAACGCCCCGCCGTCATCCGCGCCATCGCCGAGGCGCGCGAACATGGCGACCTGTCGGAAAACGCCGAATACCATGCCGCCCGCGAAAAGCAGTCCTTCATCGAGGGCCGCATCAAGGAACTCGAAGGCATGCTCTCGCTGGCCGACGTGATCGACCCGACCAAACTGTCGGGCGCGGTGAAATTCGGCGCAACCGTCACCATCGTCGACGAAGACAGCGACGAAGAGAAAACCTACCAGATCGTGGGCGAGGCCGAGGCCGACATCGAACGCGGCCTTCTCAACATCCGCTCGCCCCTCGCCCGCGCCCTGATCGGCAAGGACGAAGGCGACAGCGTCGAGGTCAAAACCCCCGGCGGCCAGAAAAGCTATGAAATCCTGACCATCCGCTACGTCTGACCACCGCGACACACTCCGGGGACGCAATGCCAGACGACCACGACAAGCCAGAGCCTTTGGGCATGTTCATCAGGGCGGAAGATCCACCGAACCTTGGCCCGACGGAAATCGTCGCGGCCCTGCTTGCCATCGTCTGGGTCGTGGCGGTCATCGCCTATGCCATCATCTCGCCCGCCACCGACGGCGGCGGGCTGCTGGGCCTTGTCATGACGCTGCTCGTCGTGTTCCTGCCGCTCGCGCTGATCTGGGCCGCCGTCACCACGCTGCGGTCCGTCCGCGTCCTGCGGGCCGAGGCAGCGCGCCTGCAGGCCACGGTCGACGCGATGCGAAACGCCTACCTCATGTCGCAGCAAAGCTCTGCCGCGATCCGCCCCGCCGTCGAACAGAAACTCGACGAGGTGGCACAGGTCACGAAAGAGGCCGCAGGCGTCCTCGCCACCTTCCAGACCCGCCGCGACCCCGGCCTGACCGTGCCCTCCGCCGACCGCAAGGCCGCGATGGTGGCCCCGCCGCGCCCCGCCGCGCAGGACGAACAGCCCGCCCTCGCGCTCGGCACGCCTGCCGAAGACCTGCGCCCCCCGCTCTCGGTCGCCGATTTCATCCGCGCCCTGAACTTCCCCGAAGGCCCCGACGACCGCGAAGGCTTCCGCGCGCTCCGCCTCGCCCTCGAAGACCGCAGCGTGGCCAAGCTGATCCGCGCCGCGCAGGACGTGCTGACGCTCCTCTCGCAAGAGGGGATCTATATGGACGACCTCCGCCCCGACCGCGCCCGCCCCGAGCTCTGGCGCAAATTCGCCGCAGGCGAACGCGGCCGCACCATCGCGGCGCTGGGGGGTATCCGCGACCGCTCCTCCCTCGCCCTCACCGGCGCGCGGATGCGCGAGGATCCGGTGTTCCGCGACGCGGGCCACCACTTCCTGCGGACCTTCGACAAGACCTTCCAGGAATTCGAATCGAACGCCTCGGACGCCGACCTTGCCGAACTGGCCGACACGCGCACCGCCCGCGCCTTCATGCTCTTCGGCCGCGTGACGGGCACCTTCGACTGACGCGCGATCACGGCGCGCCCCGCGCCCCGTGTCAGTGCCTGCGCTGCCAAAGCCACGCGCCCGCCGCCGAAAGGCTGCGGCTGACCTGACCCCGCGCCAGCAGGCAATTCAGATGCGCCACCGCCTCGACCAGCGCCATGCCGTATTCCGGCCCGTCGATCCTGCGCTTGAACACCGGCAGGAAACACTCCGCCGCCACCTGCGGTTCGCCCAGATGCTCCAGCAGACGCGACAGCGCCCCCTCGTGGTTCTCGGCCATCTGGCGCAGCCGCAGCGGCAAGCCGGTAAAGGGCAGCTTGTGACCGGGCAGCACAAGATGCTCCTCGCGCGCCAGCGGCGCAAAGCGGGCACAGCTTGCCAGCCACTCGCTCAACGGATCGGCGTCGGGTTCGGTCGGATAGACCCCGATATTGGCCGAAATGCCGGGCAGCAACTGGTCGCCACCCAGAACCAGAGGATCGTCCAGACTCCACAGCGTGGCATGTTCGGGCGCGTGCCCGTCGCCCGTGCGGACCACCCAGCGCCGCCCTGCCGCGGTGACGGTGTTCCCCTCCCTGATGCGCGTGAACCCGGGCGGCAGCGGCGCCACCACATCGGCAAAGTTGAAAGGGCGGGTCGTGGCATAGCGCTGCAACCGCGCCTCCGGCACCCCCGCGCGGCGCTGGAAGGCAACCGCCTCGGGCACCGGCCTGTCCTGTTCGTCCAGAACCAGCATCCGCGCGTAAAGCCAGCTTGTCCGCGTGGTGACAAGTTCCGCCCCGCGCGACTGGAACCATCCGGCCAGCCCGATATGGTCGGGGTGGTAATGGGTGACGATAACGCGCCGGACGGGCCTGCCCGCCAGCGGTCCGGCCAGCAGCCGTTCCCAGATCGCCTTGGCCCGATCCGAGGCAAAGCCCGTATCGACGACCGTCCACCCGTCCCCGTCATCCAGAGCAAAGACATTCACATGGTCCAGCGCCATGGGCAGCGGCAGGCGCAGCCAGAGGATACCTTCGGCGATTTCGGTGACGTCGCCCTCGGCAGGGGCCTGGGCAAAGGGGTGGCGGATGCCGGTATCGGACTGGGTCAAGCGGCTAGGTCTTCCGGAGCAAGGGCGTAAAGATCGGTAGACCCTTCCCGCGCCTGTGCCAAGAGGGCGGCATGTTCTGGCAACAGGCGGCGTATGGCGACGCGCGCCAGCGCCGCGCGCGGCCCGCCCGCGTGACGGGCGGCCCGCAGATGGGCATCCGCCCCGAGCACGAGCGCGAAGGCCCGCAGATAGGGAACCGCCCCCGCGAAACGGTCCGTCAGCCCCTGCTTCAACAGCGTCTCCGTCGCCTCGCGCAACGCCTCGGCCGCCTGCCAGACCTCATGGGCAAGCTCGGGATGGCCGGCCCGCGCCGTCTCGGCGGCGGCCTGCACCTCGTCGATCAACGCAAAGGCCGCTGCCCCGCCATCGGCCATCTTGCGCGCGGTCAGGTCCATCGCCTGAATGCCGTTCGTGCCCTCGTAGATCGACGTGACGCGCACGTCGCGGGCATATTGCGCGGCCCCCGTCTCCTCGACAAATCCCATGCCGCCGTGGATCTGGATGCCCAGTTGCGCCACCTCGTGCCCCGTATCGGTGCCATAGGCCTTGGCGATCGGGGTCAGCAGCGCGGCACGGGCCTGCCAGTCCGGCGCACCCGTCGCTGTGGCCATGTCGATGGCATGGGCACAGGACAGCGCGATCGCGCGGGCCGCAAAGACCTGCGCGCGCATCGTGGCCAGCATCCGCCGCACATCCGCATGCTCCACGATGGCCGCGCCGCCCGTCGGCGTGCGGCCCTGGATGCGCGTCTGCGCGAAGGCCAGCGCCTGACCGAAGGCCGCCTCGGCCACCCCGATCCCCTGAACACCGACCCCGAGCCGCGCGTTGTTCATCATCGTGAACATCGCCGCCATCCCCCGATGCGCCTCGCCCACCAGCCAGCCCTTGGCACCGTCATACTGCAGCACACAGGTCGGGCTGCCATGCAGACCCAGCTTGTGCTCCAGACTGACGGTGGTCACCGCATTGCGCGCGCCCGGATTGCCCGCGGCATCGGGCAGGAACTTGGGAACAAGGAACAACGAGATCCCCGCCGTGCCCGGCGCGCCATCCGGCAGGCGGGCCAGCACGAGATGGCAGATGTTCGGCAGGAAATCCGCATCCCCCCAGGTGATATAGATCTTCTGCCCCGTGATCGCATAGCTCCCGTCGGGGTTGGGCTCGGCCTTCGTACGCAGCGCGCCGACATCCGATCCGGCCTGCGGCTCTGTCAGGTTCATCGTCCCCGCCCACTCGCCCGATGCCAGTCGCGGCAGATAAAGCGCACGCAGCCCCGGCGCGGCATGATGTTCCAGCGCCTCGATCTGGCCCTGCGTCAGAAGCGGCCCGAGCTGCAGCGCCAGACAGGCGCCCGACATCATCTCGTTCACCGCCGTGGCCAGCGTCATCGGCAGGCCCATCCCCCCGCTCTCGGGGCGGGCCGCCATGCCGATCCAGCCCCCCGCCGCGATCGCCCGATAGGCCTCGGCAAAGCCCGGCGGCGTGCGCGTCACCCCGTTCTCCAGCCGCGCGGGATGCCTGTCGCCCACGCGGTTCAGCGGGGCAAGCGTCGTCTCGCACAGCCGCGCGGCCTCGGCCAGAATGGCCCCCGCCATGTCGCGCGGGACCGCGGCAAAGCGCGGCGTCGCGGCCAGCCGGTCATATCCCAGCAGATCCAGCAGCAGGGCAAAGTCGGAGAGGGGGGCGCGATAGGGCATCGGTCTTTCCTTCGGTCGTGCCGGTGCTTGGCAAACGGGCCTTGCGGCGGTAATGGCACGGGGCCTTCACCCTGCACATGGGGCACAAGGGGCCCGCAAAGGATTGCAGCCTCCGCGCCCCGTCTTCAACCGGTACGCTGCGTCAGATGATGACCGAGGATTTGACCGATGGCCCCGAAGGGCTGGCGCGCGCGGCGACGCTGCTGCGTGGCGGCGGTCTTGTCGCCTTTCCGACCGAAACGGTCTACGGTCTGGGCGGTGATGCGCGCGACGACCGCGCGGTCGCGCGGATCTTCGACGCCAAGGGACGGCCAAGGTTCAACCCGCTGATCGTGCATGTGCCCGACGTGGCGGCAGCGCGCGAGTTTGCCCGTATCGACGCACGGGCCGAGGCGGTGGCGGCGGCCTTCTGGCCGGGCCCCCTGACGCTGGTCCTTCCCTTGCGCGACGGGGCGGGCCTCTCGCCCCTCGTCACGGCGGGGCTGGACACCGTGGCGATACGGGTGCCGGCCCATCCGCTCGCCCGCGCGCTGCTGCGCGCCTTCGGCGGTCCCCTCGCCGCGCCCTCGGCCAATCCCTCGGGCAAGGTGTCGCCCACCCGCGCCGCGCATGTGCGGGCCGGTCTGTCGGGCCGGATCGAGGCCATAATCGACGGCGGTCCCTGCGCCGTAGGGGTGGAATCGACCATCCTCGGTCTGGACGGCCCCCCTGCCCTGCTGCGCCCCGGCGGTGTGCCGGTCGAGGATCTGGAACGGGTGCTGGGCGAAACGCCGGTGGCGGGCGGCTCGGCGGAAAAGCCCAACGCCCCGGGCCAACTGGCCAGCCATTACGCCCCCGCCGCCGCCGTCCGGCTGGACGTGACCGAACCGCGGCCGGACGAGGTGTTCGTGGGCTTCGGCGACTGCCCCGGCGCCGCGCTGTCCCTCTCCGAAAAGGCCGATCCGGTCGAGGCCGCCGCGCGCCTGTTCCACATCCTGCGCGAGGCGGACGCGCTGGCGGGCGATGGCGGACGCATCGCCTTTGCCCCCGTGCCCGAAACCGGACTCGGCCGCGCGATCAACGACCGGCTGCGCCGCGCGGCGGCCCCGCGCTAACCTCGCCCCCGCCTGACTGCGCCCATAATCCCCGCCCCGTCCCGCATACCCCCTTGCGTCACGGCCCCCGATCCCTTTCCCTGTCGCCATGACCGACGAAATTTCGACCTCCGCCGAATATGCCGAAACCGCCGCCCTTCCCCGTGCGGTCGCCACCCATGCCGACCCCGCCGAATGCGGCAGGCTGGAAAGCCAGCCCCTGCCCCCCGCCGCCACCCGCAAACCGGTCGAGGAGAAAAGCCCCGCCGAATGGGCCTATGAACGCCTCATCCTCTACATCCAGAATTTCGAGGCGCAGCTCGATTCCACACAGGAAATCGCCATGGGCTTCACCGGCGGTCAGGCGGGCGTGCTGACGATCGAAGGCGTGGGCTTCTTCGACCCCGATCTCGTCACCTTCTACGGCCGCGACGAGGACGGGCTGAAGACCCAGCTCATCCAGCATGTGACGCAACTCAACGTCATCCTCCGCGCCGTGCCGAAAGAGGAACCCTCCGAACCGCCCCGCCGCATCGGCTTCCAGATCATGCGCCAATGGGCCGGAGGCGAAAGCGGCGACGCCTCGGCATAGGACGCACCCCGCC
Organism: Paragemmobacter amnigenus; assembly: GCF_009908265.2. Classification (GTDB taxonomy): domain Bacteria; phylum Pseudomonadota; class Alphaproteobacteria; order Rhodobacterales; family Rhodobacteraceae; genus Paragemmobacter; species Paragemmobacter amnigenus. Next base: position 77,150 of record NZ_JAAATX020000010.1, read on the forward strand.
GCCCCCCGCTGCACAGGCCCTGCGACCGTCGCGAGGGGTGACATATGCCCATGAATCAGCTATTGCGCGCAAAAGAACGGGAAAGGGAACCAACATGGCCGATCACCACAACGACTTCACCCCCGGCAGCATGGACATCCGCGTGCAGGAAAAGACCTTCGCGGGCTTCATGGCCTTCGTGAAATGGGGCGTCATCATCATTTTCGCCATCCTGATCTTCATGGCACTGGTCAACGCCTGACCTGACGATCCTTTTCCTGCGGCCCGCAGCCCCTGCGGGCCGTCCCTTTTCGATCAACCCATTTTACCCGGATCATCCCATGCTGCGCGCCGTCCTCGCCCTTTTCGCGCTCCTCACCCTCGCCGCCTGCGGGGCAGAGCCTGTCTGGGCCCCCGACGAAAAGATCGCCGCCGCGCGCTATGTCCATGACGAACCGCCCTCGGTCACGCTCTTCACCGTGATCAACAACCGCTCCGACGCGGGCGCGCACAGCGGGCTGATGATCAACGGGTCGGAACGGATCATGTTCGATCCGGCGGGCACGTGGAACCACCCCCGCATCCCCGAACGCAACGACGTGCATTACGGGATCACCCCCCGCATCGTAAATTTCTACATCGACTATCACGCGCGCGAGACGTTCCGCGTGGTCGAACAGACCATCCCCGTCAGCGCGGGCGTGGCCGAACTGATCGCCCAGCGCGCCAAGGCCTATGGCGCCGTGCCCAAGGCGCAATGCGCCAAGTCGATCTCCTTCATCCTCAAGGACGTACCGGGCTTCGAATCGATCCCGCAGACCTGGTACCCGAACAAGGTCATGGACGCCTTCGCCAAACTCCCCGGCGTCACCGGCCGCACGATCTATGACGAGGATGCCGACAAGAACCACGGTGTCCTGCTGGTGCAGGCGGCGGAAAACCCGCTCTAACCCGCCACCGCCAGCAACGCATATAGCGTCGCGCCCCCCGCAAGGATCGCGGCCATCGTGCTCCGCGTGACCAGCCCCACCAGCAGCGTCACCCCCGCCGCCGCCAGCCGCGCGGGGTCCGTCTCGCCCCCCGTCGCCGCGGGCCACAGCACCCCGGGCGCCACCAGCGCGGGCAGCACCGCCACCGCCGTATAGCGCAGGCACCGCGTCAGCCACGCGGGCAGCGGCCGCGCCCCCAGCGTGCCAAGGAAGGAAAACCGGATCGCATAGGTGCCAAAGGCCAGCGCGGGCAGCACGATCCAGAAGGCGGTCTTGTCGATCATCCCCGCCCCTCCCGCCACCGCTCCACCCCCGCGCCCGTGGCCATGGCGACCGAGGCCGCGACCAGCAGTCCCGTGCCATAGGGCATCCCCGCGAGCAGCAGCGACAGCGCGATCGACACCCCCGCCGCCACCAGATGCGGCAGGCTCCGCAGCATCGGCGCGACCATGGCAAGGAAGGTGATGGGCAGCGCGAAATCCAGCGCATATTCCGGCGGCAGCGCCCGCCCGATCATCGCCCCCGCAAAGGATGCCGCAAACCACAGCGGCGCCACCGCCACCACCGCGCCAAAGAACACCGCCCGCTTTTCCCGCGCGGTCATCTCCGGCCGCCGGTCGATCTCGGCCACCGTGGTGGCAAAGCTCTGGTCGACAAGGAAATAGGCCATCAGCGCCCGCGACCGCAGCGGCAATTCCCCGAAATGCGGGGCGAGCGTGACCGAATACATCACCATCCGCAGATTGACCGCCAGCGCCGTCGCCAGCACCACGATCACCGGCGCATTCTCCTGCATCGTCTGCAGCGCGGCGAATTGCGACGCGCCGGCAAAGACGCTGATCGTGAACAGCATGGTTTCAAAGACGTTCAGCCCCGCCTCCGTCGCCACCACGCCGAACAGCACGGCAAAGGGGCCGACGACCACCGTCATCGGCGACGCGGCAACCAGACCACGCAGAAAGGCTTTACGAACGGGGGTCATCAGTCCTCGCGCTTTACCTCGCGCGCCGAAGGGCTTAGGCCTTTCCGCAACAAAGGGAAAGGCGTCATGCGAATTTTCGGGGCGATCCTCGCAGGCGGACAGGGCCGCCGCATGGGCGGTGCCGACAAGGCGCTGCTCCCCCTCGCGGGCCGCCCCCTTATCGCCCACGCGATCGACCGCCTCGAACCACAGGTCGAACGCCTGTCGATCAGCGCCAATGGCGACCCCGCGCGCCTCGCCCGCTTCGGCCTGCCCGTCCTGCCGGACCGCGACACCTCCCAAGGCCCCCTCTCCGGCATCCTCGCCGCGCTCGACTGGGCCGCCCCCCTTGGCGCCACCCACCTCGTCACCGCCCCCACCGACGCCCCCTTCCTGCCGCCCGACCTGACGCCCCGCCTCCTTCTCGCCGGTGACACGGCCCTCGCCCGCTCCGCAGGCAACGACCACCCCACCTTCGGCCTCTGGCCCGTCGCCCTGCGCGACCCGCTCCGCGCCTTCCTTGCCAGCGGGGCGAAAACCTCCATCCGCGCCTTCGCCGACGCGCAAGGCGCCGCCCGCGCCGATTTCCCCGATGACGGCGCCTTTTCGAACCTGAACACCCCCCAAGACCTCGCCACCGCCGAGGCCCGCATCGCAGCCGCGACATGAGGGTCTACGGCGTCATCGGCTGGAAGAATTCCGGCAAGACCAGCCTGATGGAGCGCCTCGTGGCCGACATCACCGCGCGCGGCTTCACCGTCTCGACCGTGAAACACGTCCATCACGACGTCGACCTCGACCAGCCGGGCAAGGACACCCACCGCCACCGCATGGCAGGCGCGCGCGAAGTCGTCCTCGCCTCCAAGGACCGCTACGCCCTGATGGTCGAACATCGCGGCCCCGAACCCGACCTCGCCGCCGTCCTTGCCCGCATGGCCCCCGTCGACCTGATCCTCGTCGAAGGTTACAAGCGCGATGCCCACCGCAAGGTCGAAGTCTGGCGGCGCGAAACCGGCCACGACCTGATCCAGACCACCGACCCCCTCGTCCGCGCCGTCGCCACGGACGAAGACCTCACCCTTCCCGTCCCCGTCCTGAACCTGAACGACACGCGCGCCGTAGCGGATTTCATCCTGACCGAAACCGGCCTCATCGGCCCCCGCCGCATCGACACCGTCGCCATCGTCGACTGGTCCGCCAGCAACGGCCCCGCCCCGCGGCCTGCGGAAAACACCATCTGGATCGGCACCGCCACCACTGCAGGCACCACCGCGCAGCACTTCCCCACCCGCGCCGCCGCCGAAAGCCACCTGTCGCAGCTGATCGAAACCGAACAGGCCGCAGGCCGCCGCCTGCTGATCGGCTGCGACTTCGCCATGGGCTACCCCGCAGGCTTCGCCAAGGCCCTGACCGGCAGCGCCAACCCCCGCGCCGTCTGGCAATGGCTGGCCGAAAACCTGACGGACGAAGGCAACGTCAACAACCGCTTCGCCCTTGCCGACCGCATCAACGCGCAGCTTGGCGACGGCCCCTTCTGGGGACGCCCCCGCACGCTGGACCTGCCGCACCTGCCGGAAACGAAACCCGCCCGCCACGCCTTCGCCGAACACCGCGCCGCCGAAGGCGCGGTCAAGGGCGCGCAGCCCGTCTGGAAACTCTTCACCACCGGCTCGGTCGGCGGCCAGTCCCTCACCGGCCTGCCCATGATCCACCGCCTGTCCCAGCGCCCCGGCGTCGCCGTATGGCCCTTCGACCCGATCGACACCGCCCCGACGATCCTCGCCGAAGTCTACCCCTCGCTCCTGCGCGAGGCCGTCGCGCGCAAGGTCGCGCAGGGCTGGATCACCGACGCGGCACAGGTCACCCTCCTCGCCCGCGCCCTCCTCGCCCTCTCGCACCACAACGCCCTCGCCCCCCTCCTCCAGACCCCGCCCGATCCCCGTATCGGGGAAGAAGGCTGGATCCTCGGTGCGGGCCACGAAGCCGCCCTGCGCGCGGCGGTCGGGGGGGACGGATGACCCCCGTCTCCATCCGCCACGGCCTGCCCGACCACCTGCGCCCGCAGGCGGCGCTGCTCTACTGGCAGGCCTTCGGCGGCAAACTCGGCCGCGTGCTGGGGCCGGAACCGCTGGCGCTGGCCTATATCGGCCGCGTCATGCGCGCCGACCAATGCCTCGTCGCGCTCGACCCTGCCGATGCGCTGGTGGGGCTGGCGGGCTTCAAGACCCGCCACGGCAGCTTTGCCGGCGGGTCCGAATCCGACCTGCGCGCCATCTATGGCCGGATCGGCGGCACATGGCGCGCCTTTGCCCTGCACCTGCTGGGCCATGACACGGACAGCAGCCGCTTCCTGCTCGACGGCCTCTGCGTCACGCCAAGGGCGCGCGGCCAAGGCATCGGCACCGCCCTTCTGCACGCCATCATGGCGCAGGCGCGCAGCAGCGGCTACCAATCGGTCCGGCTGGACGTGGTCGACACCAACCCGCGCGCCCGCGCGCTTTATGAACGCTGCGGCTTCGTGCTGGACCGCACCGCGGGCATCGGCCCGCTCAGCCTCGTTTTCGGCTTCTCCGCCGCCCACAGCATGGTCCGCAGTCTCTGACCACAGGCCCGCGCGCAACAGATCGGCCCGCTTCGCTCTGCCGCGGGGCTTTTTCCGTCGAAACCATGTTCAAAATGTCGCATACTTTTGTATGTGTCTGCCGACACGACAGAAGGGCAAGCCCCGCAAAGGGGCGGAACAAACAACGGGAACCAGTGGAATGCTCAACGAATTCAAGACCTTCATCGCCCGCGGCAACGTGGTCGATCTTGCCGTCGGTATCATCATCGGTGCGGCCTTCACGGCCATCGTCAATTCGCTGGTGGGCGACCTGATCAACCCGATCATCGGTCTCATCACCGGCGGCGTCGACTTCTCCAACCTCTACATCGACCTGTCCGGCACCAACCCCGCCTCGCTCGCCGCCGCACGCGACGCCGGCGCGCCGGTCTTTGCTTATGGTGCCTTCATCACCGCCGTGATCAACTTCCTGATCATCGCATGGGTGGTGTTCCTCATCGTCAAGGCGGTCAACAAGCTCAAGGAAGCGACCGCCAGGAAGGAAGAGGCCGCCGCGGCCGCGGCCCCCGCCGGTCCGACCGAACTGGACATCCTCATGGAAATCCGCGACGCGCTGAAAAAGTGACGCGCCCCCGCCACGGGCCACCGGCCCGTGGCACGCCTCAGCGCCGCCAGCCCTCGATCAGGCCCAGCGCGCCCCGCGCGATACCGCCCATCACCGTCTCGGCCCCGATCTGCGCCTCGGCCAGCAGACGCAGGCGGTGCAGGATCGCCCGCTCGTCCGGCGCGAACGCCTCCTCTCCCCGCCGCGCCAGCAACAGCATCCCGCGCTGCGCCTCGCCCGCGGCCACGGGCACGCACAGCACTGCCCCGATCCCCGCCGCCAGCGGTTCCGCCAGCAGCGCGGCCTCCGGACCGTGCCATTCCTCCGGCCCGTTCCCCGCAGGCAAGGCGGGAAAGCTGAACACCTCCGCCCCTGTCCCGCTTGCGCCCATCACATGGTGCATCCCCCCGCAGACCAGCGTGACCACCGCCACATCCGCCCGCACCGCCACCACCGCCAGCGCGCAGATATCATCCAGCGTCCGGCTCCGGCCCGCCCTGATCCCGACCACGCTCCCGCCCATCGCTCAGCCCCGCATCCCGTCCAGATGCCGAAAGGCATCCTGCGCCAGACGCGCCAGCGTCATCTCGGTCCGGATCTGCGCCTCGCCCAGCCCCGCAAGGCGCCGCACCAGATCGCGCTGCCGGTCGGTGAACGCCGCGACCGGCCCGCGCCACGCGATCCCGAACATACCCACCATCTCGCCGTCATGGTGCAGCGGCGACAGGATCGCCGCGCCCATCCGCTCCAGCCGTCCGTCCACCATCGGATGCGCCGCCGTCGCCACATCCCCCGCCATATCCGGCAAAAGCATCAGGTCCCGCCGCCCCGCCACGGGCCCGCCGATCCGCGGGAAGACCGTCACATCGGTCCCCGCCCGCCCCACGATCCGGTGCTGCCGGTCATCGACCACCGTGCAGAGCGCCAGATCCGCCCCCGCCGCCCGCATCCCGATCTCGCACAGCGCATCCAGCACCGCGCCGGGCAGCACGGTCTGCAGACGGTGGACAACCCGCAATCGCCGCAGGTGGGACGGTATGGCAATGTTCATCGCAGTGGCTTTCGTGCAGGGATGGTCTGACGCAGCGCGGCACAACCGGAAAACGGCACCGCAACACCCTGCCCCGTCCCGCACCGAAAGTGTAATGGCACAGGTGGATGGACCCCATCCGTCCGCATGTAGAAACCGCCAAAGGCGTCCCTCCGGCGGTTTCAACTCCGCGTGAGCTTGCTCAGATCGCCAGCGCCTCTTCCGGTGTGATCGACGGCAGCCCCAGCGCCGCCCCCACCGCCGCATAGGTCAGCTTGCCCTTGTGCGTGTTCAGCCCCGCCATCAGATGCCGGTCCTCGGCGCAGGCGCGCTTCCACCCCTTGTCGGCCAGCGCCAGCATGAAGGGCATCGTCGCATTGCCCAGCGCCATGGTGGACGTGCGCGCCACCGCGCCGGGCATGTTCGCCACGCAGTAATGCAGGATGCCGTCCACCTCGTAGATCGGGTCCTGATGCGTCGTCGCGCGGCTCGTCTCGAAACAGCCGCCCTGGTCGATCGCCACATCGACGATCGCCGCGCCGGGTTTCATCGTCTTCAACTGCGCCCGCGTCACCAGCTTCGGCGCGGCGGCCCCGGGGATCAGCACCGCCCCGATCACCATGTCCGCCTCCGCCACCAGTTCCGCCGTCAGCCCCGCACTGGCGTAACCCGTCTTCACCGTCCCGTGGAAGATGTCGTCCAGATAGCGCAGCCGCGGCACCGACCGGTCAAGGATGGTGACATCCGCCCCCATCCCCGCCGCCACGCGCGCCGCCTGCGCGCCCACGACCCCGCCACCGATGACCAGCACCTTCGCGGGCAGCACGCCCGGCACGCCCCCGAGCAACACGCCCCGCCCGCCATTGGCCTTCTGCAAGGTCCAGGCGCCCACCTGCGGCGCCAGCCGCCCCGCCACCTCGGACATCGGCGCCAGCAGGGGCAGCCCGCCCCTGTCATCCGTCACCGTCTCATAGGCAATCGCCGTCACGCCCGACGTCAGCAGGTCCTTCGTCTGCTCCGGATCGGGGGCAAGGTGCAGATAGGTGAACAGCACCTGCCCCTCGCGCAGCCGCGCGCGCTCCACCGCCTGCGGCTCCTTCACCTTCACGATCATCTCGGACTTGGCAAAGACCTCCGCCGCATCGGCCGCGATCCTCGCCCCCGCCGCGATGTAATCGGCATCGGCAAAGCCCGAACCCACGCCCGCGCCGGTCTCCACCAGCACCTCGTGCCCATGCGCCACCGCCTCGCGCGCGGCTATGGGCGTCATGCCCACGCGGAATTCCTGCGGCTTGATCTCCTTGGGGCAACCGATCTTCATTCTCTCTCTCCCTGACGGGCCTCTCTGGACGGGCCCTGTGGGGAAAGTCTCGGTCACATCCGGTGCAATTGCTTTGAATTCTGCATGACGCACCCCCGCCCCTGCGGTAGATTCTGCCGCAATCGCGCCCTTGGACGAAAGGTTCTCCTGCAATGTCAGAACTCGACGCAACCGACCGCCGCATCCTGACCGTTCTGCAAAAGGAAGGCCGCATCACCAATGCCGAACTTTCCGAACGCGTGAACCTCTCCCCCTCCGCCTGCCACCGCCGCACCCAGCGGCTCGAGGAAGAGGGGTTCATCGCCGCCTATGTGGCCCTCCTCGACCCCCGCCGCCTTGGCCGCCCCACCACCGTCTTCGTCGAGATCACCCTGCAAGGTCAGGCCGACGACCTCCTCGACGCCTTCGAACGCGAGGTGGCGAAGATCCCCGACATCCTCGAATGCCACCTGATGGCCGGTCAGGCCGATTACCTCCTGAAAATCCTCGCACAGGACACCGAGGATTTCGCCCGCATCCACCGCCAATACCTCTCGCGCCTGCCCGGCGTGCGGCAGATGCATTCCTCCTTCGCGCTCAGAACCGTGGTGCAGACGACAGCGCTCGCCGTGTAGGTCAGGACCACACTCCGGACCGCCCGTCCCGGGCTTGACCCGGGACCCCTTCCCGCCGCCGCAAAGCCCCGGGTTCGGCACGGTGCGCGTCGTAACCGTCACACCGCCGTTACAACCCTTCGATATTTCTCGAATCATGGAAATTACACACGCCCTCCACAGCTTCGACGCCCTCGCGCATCCCGTGCGCCTCGCCGCGCTGCGCCTGACGATCCGCCACGCCCCCGATGGCCTTGCCGCAGGCGACATCGCCGACACCCTTGCGATCCCGCCCTCCAGCCTGTCGCCCCACCTCGCGCGGCTTCACCGCGCGGGCCTCCTGATCCGGACCCGCCACGGCCGCACCCTGCGCTACCGCGCCGACATGGCCCGCCTTCGCGCCCTGACCGGCTGGCTCGCGCAGGATTGCTGCGGCGGCTCGCCCGAAACCTGCGCCCCCCTCCTCGACGCACTCCCCTGCCCATGAAGGCCATGATGCAAGACCCCCTGACCATCCTCATCCTCTGCACCGGCAATTCCGCCCGCTCCATCATGGGCGAGGCGATCCTCAACCGCGTGGGCCAAGGCCGCTTCCGCGCCTTCTCCGCCGGATCGCAACCCAAGGGCGAACCCCACCCCCTCGCCCTGAACCTTCTGGCCCGCGAAGGCCATGACACCGCCTTCGCCCGTTCCAAAAGCTGGGACGAATTCGCCGGACCTGACGCGCCCGCCCTCGACCTTGTCATCACGGTCTGCGACTCTGCGGCGGGCGAGACCTGCCCCTACTGGCCCGGCGCACCGATCACCGCCCATTGGGGCATCCCCGACCCCGCCGCCGCCACGGGAACCGAAGCCGAACGCGCCCTCGCCTTCGCCACCGCCTATGCCCAGCTCACCCGCCGCGCGCTGGCGCTGGCCGCCCTCCCCCTCGCCACACTCGACCGCGCGGCACAGACCGCGGCCATCCGCGCCATCGGACGCCTGCCCGAATGATCCCCGCCACGCCCCGCAGCCTGAGTGCCGAAGCCCTCGGCACCGCCCTCCTCGTCACCGCGGTCGTGGGCTCCGGCATCATGGCGCAGGGATTGACGCAGGACACTGCCCTCGCCCTTCTGGCCAATGCCATCGCCACGGGCACGGCCCTTGTCGTCCTGATAACCATCTTCGCCCCCGTCTCGGGCGCGCAGTTCAACCCGGTCGTCACCCTGATGCTCGCCCTGCGCCGCGAAGTCACCCCCGCCGCCGCCACGGCCTTTGCCGCGGCCCAGATCGCGGGCGGCGCCCTTGGCACGCTTCTCGCCCATGCCATGTTCGACCAGCCGCTCTGGCAGCAGGCCAGCACGGCGCGCATCGGCCCCCATCTCTGGCTGGCCGAAGCCCTCGCCACCGCCACCCTCCTCCTCGCCATCCTCGGGGCCCGCGCGGCAGGGGCCAATGTCGCGCTGGTCGTGGCCGCCCAGATCACCGCCGCCTACTGGTTCACCGCCTCCACCAGCTTCGCCAACCCCGCCGTCACGCTGGCGCGCACCCTGACCGACAGCTTCGCAGGCATTCGCCCCGCCGACGCCCCTGCCTTCCTCGCCGCCCAGATCGCCGCCGCGCTCCTCGCCACCGCCCTCGGTGGCTGGCTCTTCCGCGCGGCCCCGCATCCGGACTGAACCCGCCCCTGCCCCGTTGGACAAATATCCTGCGGGGGGTCCGGGGGGCGCAAAGCCCCCCGTGCGCCACCCGCCGCCCCGCACCGCCGCAGGAAATGAAAAACCCCCGGCCTCGCGGACGGGGGTTGATCGGGCGGGCATCGCTGCCCCAGTGTTCGCAAACGCCTTAAAGGGCGCCTTCGCGCTGCGCCTTCTTGCGCGCGAGCTTGCGCGCACGGCGGACCGCTTCGGCTTGTTCGCGTGCTTTCTTGACGGACGGTTTCTCGAAATGCTGCTTAAGCTTCATTTCACGGAAAACGCCTTCGCGCTGAAGCTTTTTCTTCAGGGCACGGAGAGCCTGTTCGACGTTATTGTCGCGGACGCTGACCTGCATGTGGTTGTCACCACCTTCCTAAGTTAGAGTTGCACTACAGTGTGCAGGCGCGCGCCCTATAACAAAGCCAAAGCGCCCTGTCCACCGATGCCCGCGAAGGAGTCCGCCATGGAACACCAGACCACCCCCGAAAACGCCCGCGACGCGGTGCTTTCCGCGGCTTTGCCCCATGTTCCCTTCGACGGCTGGTCCGAAACCACCCTGCGCGCCGCCATCACCGATTCGGGCGTGGCCGAAGGATTGGCCCGCGCCCTCTTCCCCCGCGGCGGGATCGACCTCGCCGTGGCCTTCCACAAGGACGGCGACGCACGGATGCGCGACACCCTCGCCGCCACCGACCTGTCGCAGATGCGCTTCCGCGACCGCATCGCCTTCGCCATCCGCACCCGTCTGGACCTTGTGGACGACCGCGAACTCGTCCGCCGCGGCACCACGCTCTTCGCCCTGCCGCAGCACGCCCCCGAAGGCGCGCGCCTGATCTGGGGCACCGCCGACGCCATCTGGACCGCCCTCGGCGACACCACCCGCGATCTCAACTGGTATTCCAAACGCGCCACGCTGTCGGCTGTCTACGGCTCCACCGTCCTCTACTGGCTGGGCGATGACAGCCTCGGCCATCAGGCGACGTGGGACTTCCTCGACCGCCGCATCGCCGACGTGATGCAGATCGAATCGCTCAAGGCCAAACTGCGCGAAAACCCCTTGGGCAAGGCCATCCTTGCAGGCCCCGCCAAGGTGATGGAGAAATGGCGCGTCCCCACGGTCCCCGACGACCTGCCGGGCAAGATGATGGACCGCTTCCGCCAAGGATAACCGATGGAACTCTCCCACACGATGCGCGCCGTGGAAATCACCGAACCCGGCGGGCCGGACGTGCTCAAACCCTGCACCCGCCCCGTTCCGGTCCCCGGTCACGGCCAGATCGTCATCCGCGTGGCCTATGCCGGCGTGAACCGCCCCGATGCCCTGCAACGCGCGGGCAGCTACGCGCCCCCCGCCAACGCCTCGCCCCTGCCGGGGCTCGAGGCATCGGGAACCGTGGTCGAGATCGGCCCCGGCGTCACCCGCTGGTCCATCGGTGACAAGGTCTGCGCCCTCCTGCCCGGCGGCGGCTATGCCGAATACGTCGTCACCCCCGAAGCCCACGCCCTGCCTGTCCCCGCGGGCCTGTCGATGGCCGAAGCCGCCTGCCTGCCCGAAACCTGCTTCACCGTCTGGTCCAACGTGGTGATGCGCGGCGGGCTCAAGGCGGGCGAACGCTTCCTCGTCCATGGCGGATCGTCCGGCATCGGCACCACCGCCATCCAGATCGCCAAGGCCTTGGGCGCCCGCGTCTTCACCACCGCAGGCTCCGACGACAAATGCGCCGCCTGCGAAACCCTCGGCGCCGACAAGGCGCTGAACTACCGCACGGGCGATTTCGTCGCGATGATGCATGACGAAGGCGGCGCGCAGCTGATCCTCGACATGGTCGGCGGCCCCTACCTGCCCCGCAACGTCAAGGCACTGGCCACCGAAGGCCGCCTCGTCCAGATCGCCTTCCTGCAAGGACCGAAGGTCGAGTTGAACTTCGCCGAGGTGATGATGCGCCGCCTGACCATCACCGGCTCCACCCTGCGGCCCCAAAGCGACCTTGCCAAGGCCCGCATCGCGGCCGAAGTCGAGGCGAACGTCTGGCCCATGATCGCCGCCGGAAAATTCCACCCCGTGATGGACAGCGAATTCCCGCTGGCAGACGCCGCCGCCGCCCATGCCCGCATGGAAAGCAGCGGACACGTGGGCAAGATCGTCCTGAAGGTGGAGTGAGACACCGGTTGGCGTGATTACCAATATCTGGTATCATCTCGGCATGAGCCGCAATACTTCCGTATCCCTCGGCGACCACTTCGCCTCCTTCGTGGACGACAGCATCCGCTCCGGCCGCTACGGCAGCGCGAGCGAGGTCATCCGCGCCGGTCTGCGCCTGCTCGAAGCCGAAGAAACCCGCCTTTCCGCCCTGCGTGCAGCGTTGGTGGAAGGAGAGACCTCCGGAATCCCGGTCGAATTCGACTTCGACGCTTTCCTTGCCGCCCGTCCGCGGGCCTGATGCGGCGACTGCGCCTTAGCCCAGCCGCGCAGTCGGACCTTGCATCGATCTGGGATTACACGTCGGACCGCTGGGGCGCGGCGCAAGCGAACCGCTACGTTTCCCTGATCCGTGCCCGCGCCGAAGCTCTGGCACAAGGAACGGCATCGGCCCGTCGGGCAGACCACGTCCGTAAAGACTATGTGATCGTTTCTGCCGGCTCGCACCACTTGTGGTGCAAAATCACGCCAGACAGCATCGACATCATCCGCATCCTGCACCAATCGATGGACGTGCCGCGCCACCTCTGACCTGCCTGACCACCCCGATCCCCACGACACCGCGACAGACCCGCCTGCAGCGTAACCCCGTCTGCCATCCGGCAATCCGCCGCGGGATGGGCAACATTGCCCAACCTACCGCACCGCCTCCATCCCCACCACGCCGCGGCACACCCGCCCCACATCCCCCGCACAATCGCGGAACTCCAGCGACTTCGTCAGACAAACCCGCACTTCCTGCACCATGCCGCCCTTGCAGGTCACCACCACCCCCTCCGGGCTCATCCCCGGATTGGCCTCCAGAAACGCATCCTCCACCACATCCGCCTCCAGCCGGATATCCCGCCCCAAGGCACGGAACACCTCCGGCACCACCACGCGCCCCTTCGCCTCCCGCGCCAGATCGTAGAACCCCGCCGCCGACAGGCCGGAACACCGCCCGTGCTTCTTCCACTGGTAGAAGGCCGCCCCCGCCCCCCCGAACACATCCGCCTGCGCCGCCGTCATGCCCCGCGACGGATCACCCTCGCCCGTCCGGCAGAAACTCGGCCACCCCTCCTCGTATTGCGGCCACAGCCCGTGCAGCACGAAATCCACCCCGCGCCCCGCATCGCATTGCGGATCGTCCCGCCCGTCCCCCTCCAGCGCGCACCAGCTGGCCGACCAGGACAGAGCGGCGACGTAATAGTCGAAATCCCCCGCCCGCTCGCCCTCGGCCCTTGCCCCGCCTGCCGCCAGCAACCCCACCAGAACCGCAACGATCACACGCATTTTCACTTCCCTCCCTTCACAAAACTCACTATATGCCCTGCTGAACTTCCCCGAAATCGTGGAAAGGCGGCCCCGGCCGCAGCCGATTTCCCGGCCCGAGAAAGATATTGCAAGGAGCCATCCGATGACGAAGCCGCTCATGGCCAAGGCCACCGCCGTCTGGCTTGTGGACAACACCACGCTCTCGTTCAAGCAGATCGCCGATTTCTGCGGCATGCACGAACTCGAAGTGCAGGGCATCGCCGACGGTGACGTCGCGACGGGCGTCAAGGGCTTCGATCCCGTGGCCAACAACCAGCTCGACGCCATCGAGATCGAGAAGGGCCAGAAAGACCCGCTCTACAAGCTCAAGCTGAAATTCAACGCGGCTGCGGTGGGCGAGGAGAAGCGTCGCGGTCCCCGCTACACCCCGCTGTCCAAACGCCAGGACCGCCCCGCCGCGATCCTCTGGCTGGTGAAGTTCCACCCCGAACTCTCCGACGGCGCCATCGGCAAGCTGGTGGGCACCACCAAGCCCACCATCCAGTCGATCCGCGAACGCACCCACTGGAACATCAACAACATCACCCCGATCGACCCCGTCGCCCTCGGCCTCTGCCGCCAGACGGAACTCGACGCCGCCGTTCAGGCCGCCGCCCGCAAGAAGGCCGCCGAAGGCACCGTCATGTCGGATGACGAACGCCGCAAGCTGGTCTCGACCGAACAGTCGCTCGGCATGTCCGACGATCCCAAGATGCCCTCGAACATCGCCGGTCTCGAAGCCTTCACCCTGTCCGAGCGGGAAGAGAAGCCCGCCGATTTCTCGGATGCCGAAAGCTTCTTCAACCTGCCGCAGGGCGATGATGACGAGGATGAGGACGAAGACGACGACCGTCGCTGATCCCTCCCTCCGTTCCGACCCAAACCGCCAAGGGCAGGCCGCCGCGCCTGCCCTTTCGCATGTCCCCGCCCCGTTGCGCCGGACGCCCCCCGCCGCGCGCTGCGTGCTGACAGTTTGCGGTACAGCCCGCGGCACAGCCATCGGCGCTTGCGAATCCGCCCCCGCCCGCCTATATCACCCCCCGAGAGGTTGGCGCGGGCGAGCGCCTCGCCAACCCGGTCAGGTCCGGAAGGAAGCAGCCGTAACGAGCCCCGCTTGGGTCGTTGTCCAGCCTCTCACCCTTTCCCCTTCCCCTCCGGTTGCCCGCCCCGCCCGGTGCGCGGCCTCACCGCTCGGCGAAGATCGCGCGCAACCGTCCGGTGTCCAGCGCACGGCAGATGCGCCCTTCGGGCTTGACCGTGGGCACATCCTCGCCCGCCACCATCGCATTGACCACGGCTTCCTCGATCGCCTCCACCGCTCCCAGATAAAGCGGGTCGATATGTTCGGAGTTCAGTTCGACCCTACCCGTCAACGGCCCGTCGACCTGCGGCATCGGCCCGTCATTCGCCGTTGAAAACGCAAGGAAAATGTCGCCGGAATTGTTCCCCCCCGGCGTGCCGCCACGGCCGATCCCGATCGCCGCCCGCTTGGCCAGTTGCCGCAGCGACAGGCCCGATAGCGGCGCATCGGTCGCAAGGATGACGATGATTGACCCCATCTCGGCCGAATAGAGCGCATCCTCCGGCATCAACCGCCCGACCGGCCGCCCCAGGATGTTCAGCCACGCCCGCAGCCCGTGATTGGCCTGCACCAGCGCGCCCACGGTATAGTGCTGCCCGCGGATCGCCACGCGGCGGGATGCGGTGCCGGTTCCGCCCTTGAACTCGTAGCAGATCATCCCGTTGCCGCCGCCGGTCGAACCCTCGGCCACAGCGCCGCCCGACACCGACTGCAGCGCGGCCAGCGCATGTTCGGGCTGGACATGCAACGCGTTGATATCGTTCAGCACACCGTCATAGGTTTCGGCCACCACCGGCATCGCCCAGGCGTGCTGCTCGCGGAACCACGCCTCATAATGCCCGATCATCCAGCGCGTCGCCCCCAGATGGGCCGCACCCACCCCATGGGTATTGGTGATCAGCACAGGCCCTATGAAATAGCCCGCATCGTCGATCCAATGCGTCCCTGTCATCTCGCCATTGCCGTTCAGCGCGTAATGCCCTGCCCATACGGGGCGCGGCTCTCGTCCCGGTCGCGGCAGGATCGCGGTCACCCCCGTCCGCATCTTCCGCGCCGGATCGGTCAGCGTGCAGAACCCCACCTGCACGCCCGCGACATCGGTGATGGCATTGAACGGCCCCGGCGTGCCGGGAAAGGGAAGGCCAAGATCGCGCGCGCGGGGTCGTGTCATGTCAGTCGGTCTTTCTGGAACGCAGCCACAGGCCAAGGGCCGCGATGGCGACAGAGGCAAGGATGAGCAGGGTGGCGATGGCATTGATCTCGGGCTTCACGCCGCGCCGGATCATGCCGAAGATGAAGACGGGCAGCGTGGTGTCGCCGGTACCCGAGACGAAATAGGTGATCACCAGATCATCCATCGAGATGACGAAGGCCAGCAGCGCCCCCCCCATGATCCCCGGCGCCAGTTGCGGCAACAGCACCTTGCGCAGCGTCACCCACTCGCTCGCCCCCAGATCGGCCGAGGCCTCCTCCAGCGCGGGGTCCAGCCCCGCCATGCGCGCCTGCACGATGATGAAGACGTAAGAGGTCAGAAAGGTACAATGCCCGATGATGATCGTCAGCAACGACAACTGCATCCCCAGCGTGACGAAAAAGATCAGCAGACCGATACCCAGCACGATGTCCGGCATCATCATGGGCAGCATCAGGAACCCGTCATAGAGCCTTCGGCCCCGGAACCTGAACCGCGCAAGCGCGATGGCCGTGGCGGTTCCCATCACCGTGGCGATGGTGGTGGTAAAGACCGCGACGAACAGCGAATTTCGCAGCGCGGCCAGCATCTGGTCGGTGCTTTCGATATAGGCCGCGCGGCTGTTGGCATCCATCGACCGCTCGGTCAGCCCGAACAGCCCCGTATACCAGTCCAGCGTGAAGCCCTCCCAGATCATCATGTTGACCGGGTTGGCATTGAACGAATAGCCCACGATCACGAAAAGCGGCGCGTAGATGAAGGCGAAGAACAGCAGCGAGAACAGCGTCAGCGCGGCCCAGCCCAGCGGATTCCTCATCGCGTGTCGCTCCGCTTGCGCGCCCGCGTGACCGCCGTCAGCAGCACGACCAGAACGACCGACATGATGATCATCGACAGCGCCGCGCCAAAGGGCCAGTTGCGCGCCGACAGGAACTGCTGCTCCACCAGATTGCCGATCATCAACCCTTTCGCCCCGCCCAGAACGTCGGGGACGATGAAATTGCCGACCGACGGGATGAAGACGATCACCGCGCCCCCCATGATCCCGGGCAGGGTCTGGGGCAGCATCACCTTCACGAAGGTCTGCACCCGCGTCGCGCCAAGGTCCAGCGACGCCTCGACCTGCGCGCGGTCCAGATTGTCGATCGCGCCATAAAGCGGCAGGAACATGAAGGGGATCATCACATAGACCATCCCCAGCACGACGGCCGCGGGGGTATACAGGATCTCCAGCGGCGCCTCGACCAGCCCCGTCGCCATCAGCACCCCGTTCAGCAGGCCCGAAGGTTTCAGGATCAGTAGCCATGCATAAAGCCGCACGATCAGGCTGGAAAAGAACGGCAGCGTGATCAGGAACAGGAACACCAGCCGCCACCGCTGCGGCAGCCGGCTGACCCAGAAGGCCACCGGATAGCACAGCAGCAGACAGATCCCCACCGTCATCGCGGCAAAGCCCAGCGACCGGAACAGGATCGACAGGTAGACCGGCTCGTAGATCTCGGTGATCCCGTCCGCCCAGCCGAAGACGCGCCCGTAGTTCCAGTGGTAGAAGGCCCATTCCACCCCGCCATACAGCCCCGGCGTCAGGACCGAGAACAGCGCGATGATCAGCAGCGGCAGCAGGAAGAACACGCCCAGAAACAGCGTGACCGGCCCCAGCAGCAGCCCGAGGATGACCGATTGCCGCCGCATCCTCACGCCTCGGCCAACAGATGCACGCGGGCCGGATCATGCGCCAGATGCACCGTCTCGCCCGTGGCGGGCAGGCTGGCCACATCGCGTGTGGTCACGCTGATCTCGGGTCCGCCCGCCGCGGGCTGGACGAACAGATGCAGGTCAGCCCCCAGATAGACCGCCCGCGTCACCGTCCCGCGGATGCCCTCGCCCGCAAGGGCAAGGTCGGTGGGACGCAGGATCGCCGTCACCCGCTCGCCCGCCCGCCGCCCCTCGGCCGGGATGGCAAGGACCACCCCCGCATCGGTGCGGGCCAGCGCGGTGGCCCCCTCGATCCGCTCCACCAGGACAGGAAACAGGTTCGTCTCGCCGATGAATTCGGCCACAAAGCGGTTCTTCGGCTGGCGATAGATGTCGCGCGGCGTGCCGATCTGTTCGATCCGGCCCGCCCGCATCACCACGATACGGTCCGACATGGTCAGCGCCTCTTCCTGGTCATGCGTGACAAAGACGAAGGCGATGCCCAGCCGGTGCTGCAAGGCCTTCAGCTCGATCTGCATCTGCTGGCGCAGGTTGCGGTCCAGCGCCGACAGCGGCTCGTCCAGAAGCAGCAGCCGGGGCTTGGCGATGATCGCCCGCGCCAGCGCCACCCGCTGCCGCTGCCCCCCCGAAAGCTGCGACGGCTTGCGCCCGCCCAACCCCGACAGCCCCACCTTTTCCAGCGCCGCCGCCACCTCGGCCTCATAAGTCGCACGGGGCACGCCCTGCACTTCCAGCGCATAGCCCACATTGCGCGCCACGGTCATGTGCCCGAACAGGGCATAGCTCTGGAACACCGTATTCACCGGACGGCGAAAGGGCGGCAGCGCGGCGATATCCGCCCCGTCCAGCCGGATCGTCCCGCCATCCAGCGTCTCGAACCCCGACACCGCCCGCAAGAGCGTTGTCTTGCCACAGCCCGACGGGCCCAGCAGCGTGACGAACTCGTTGGCCCCCACGTCAAGATCCACCCCGTCGAGGGCGGCCAGCCGGCCCCCCTCGGGCGTCACGAATTCGCGCCGCGCGCCGCGGATTTCCAGAAGCGCCGTCATGGCCCTGCCGCCCGTCCCGCCGTCACTGTGCCGTGCGGACGGTGTTCCACGCGCGGTCATACAGCTTCAGCGCCGCCCCGATATCCTCGAAGATCTGCAACCGCGCCATCGTGTCGCCCTGCACGTTGATGTTCGGGTTGGACTTGATGAAATCCGGCGTCAGGTCGTTCGCGGGCACGTTCGGCGTGCCGTTGAACTGCTGTGCCACGTTCAGCGCGGCGATTTCCGGCTTCAGGTAGAACTCCATGAACTTCTTGGCGTTCTCCTTGTTCGGCGCGCTGGCCAGAACGCAGATATTCTCCTGATACATCGTCGCGCCTTCGGTCGGGATGACGTATTTCACGTTCGGCGTCTCGGTGAAGAACACGTTTCCGCCCACAAAGAAATGCGCCGCCGCAATGTCGCCCGAACTCAGCATCGCCATCGATTCATAGGTAAAGGCCGACACTGCCGCCTTCTTCGACAGGATGTAATCCGTCGCCGCCTGCACATCGGCAGGCTCGGCGCTGTTGACCGACTTGCCATTGGCCATCAGCCCGATCGCCAGCACCTCGCGCATGTCGTCCAGCAGCGTGATCTTGCCGCCCGTCTTTTCGGGGATGGCGAAGAAATCCTCCCAGCTTGCGACGGGTCCGGTGACCGTCTCGTTGTAGAACACCCCGACCGTGCCCCAGGCATAGGGCAGGCAGTACTCGCTTTCGGGGTCCTCCTTGGCGCGCAGGAAGGCGGGGTCGATGTTCTTGAAATCGGGATGCTGGTTGATGCCGGTCTTTTCCAGAAGCCCCAGCTTCAGCATGATGTCGTTCATGTGGACCGACGGAAAGACGATGTCATACCCCGTCGCCCCCGCCTGGATCTTCGCCAGCATCTCCTCGTTCGAGGAATAGGTATCCAGCGTGACGGCGATCCCCGTCTCCTCGGTGAATTTCGTCAGAACCTCGGGGTTGATATAATCGCCCCAGTTGTACAGCGACAGCGTCCCCTCGGCCAAAGCCGACCCCGCGACAAGGGAAAAGGCCACGGCAACACACGCGGAATGCATCTTCATCTCTTGGTCTCCCGGTTGGTTCTGCCTCTGTGCCGGGCGCGAAGAACGGGCTTTGCGAGATCGACTCGGGCATGTATCGTTTATGACAGAAGGCTAACATTCGCATTTTTTGCTGTAAACAATATCATGACAAACTCCGCCCCCGATGCCCCGCAAACGCCCTCGGACTCGCCGCTTGCCGCAAGATTGCGCGCGGTGCAGGGCGATCTGACCAGATCCGAGGCGATGATTGCCCAGTGGCTCATGCTGAACGAGGCGGGGCTTGCCATGGAAACCGGCGCCTCCATCGCGGCACGGACCGGCGTTTCCGAAATCACCGTCAGCCGTTTCCTGCGCCGTCTGGGCTTTCGCGGCATGGCCGACCTCAAGGCCGAGATCGGCTCGCCCGCGGCAAGCCTGCACATCCACGCCGCCGAACGCTACATGCGCCTGCTGGATGGCGAGTTGGGAACGCTCCTGCGGCGCGATGCCGATGCCATCCTCGGCCTTGGCGCCCAGATCGCGCGCCCCGAATGGGACTCTGCCATCGCCATCCTCGACCGCGCGGACGAGGTGTTCGTCACCGGGTTCCAGACCGTCCGCGGTCTGGCCGAGGATTTCACCCGCCGTCTGGGCATCGTGCGCGGCTCGGTCCGCTTTGTCGCCGCGCATGACGGCGGGCTTGTGGAATGGGTGCCGTCACAGCGCCGCGCCGACGAGGCGCGCGCGCTGATCCTCGTCGACATGGTCCCCTATGCGCGCGAGGCCGAGGTGGTGGTCCGCACCGCCCGCCGTCTGGGGATCGAGGTCGTGGTCATCACGGACGAACTCAACACATGGGCCCAGCATCACACGCCCTATGTGTTCCACGCCGCCACCAAGGTGGGCGCCTTTCTGGAAAGCACCGGCCCGCTTGCCACGCTCCTCAACCTTGTCACCCACGCCGTCGCGGCCCGCGACCCGGACAAGGCGCAACGCCGCGTCGGATCATGGCCCGCCGTCCTGCGCGATCTGGGGCTCTACTGATCCGCCTCAGCGGATTTCGTCCACCGGACGCAGCGGGTGGATCGAGCCGCGCGGCCCCTGCCCGATATCGGCCAGATCCCGCGTCGACAACCCGACCAGACCGTCCTGCACCCCGCCGCGCCGCTGCGCCCCTGCGGGACGCAACACCCCGGCCAAGGCACGGATCATCCCCGCGATCAGGGGCATCCCGGGGCGGTCACTCTCGATATTCGACATGGGTCTTTCGTCCTGCGGTCTGGCGTGCCGCGCCCCTTCGCGCTTATGCCGCAACCGCACAATGCGGCGAAGTGCCCGACCTACCCCGCCGCCAGAACCGCCGCCGCCAAGGCGGACCCGCTGGCCCAGCCATCCTCGGCCGTCGGGCCAAGGCACCAGTCCCCGCCCAGAAACAGCCGCCCCCCGCTGCCGGTCAGACAGGCCGCGCCCGCCGCAACCTCGGTCAGGGCAAAGCGCCAGCGATGCGCCACGGCATGGACCGCCTCCTCGGGCCTGCGCCCGATCCGCGCGCAAAGCATCGGCAAAAGCCGCCGCGCCACCGTCTCCATTTCCTCTTCCAGATGCGCGCGGCTCAGCCCCGCATCCGCCTGCGCGACAAGGCAGTCCACCCCGCCCCCGCCGCGCCCCGGCTTGCGGCTGTCCATGACGATGCGGTGGAACCCGTCCCCCGCCTGCACATCCCGCCCGTCCGCATCCCCCGCCGCAAAAGCCGCCATCAGCGTCAGGCAGGGGGCCATCCGCACTTCGCCCAGCGCCGCCGGCACGTCCCCTTGCAGAAGCCGCGCCGCCTGTGGCGCGGGCAGGGCCATCACCACGCGGTCGAACCGCTCTTCCCCCGCGGGCGTCACCACGGCGCATTCCCCCGCCCCTGTGCGGACAGCCGCCACCGTCACCTGACCCCGCACATCCAGCCCCGCGCCCAGATGGCGGGCCAGTCCCGACATGCCCGGCAGCCCCACGAACTCGGCCCCCGCCGCCCCCGACGGTGTCCAGCGCGTCCCGGCGCCCGCCTGCACCGCCCCGTCCAGCACCGCCGCAAAGCGCGGATCACGCGGCACCAGCCCCGTCGCGCCATGGTCGAAGGCCAGCCCGTCCCCGGCACGCCGCGTCGCCAGCCGCCCGCCCAGACCCCGCCCCTTGTCGAACACCACCGGCCGCAGCCCCGCCGCGGCCAGCTCCCGCGCACAGGTCAGCCCCGCGATGCCCGCGCCGATGACCGCAACGCGCGGCAGGCTCACCGCCCGCCCCCTGCGGCCGCCTCTGCCTCCACCGGATTGGCGCAGATGCCGATCCCCTCGATCTCCACCTTCACCACCTCGCCCGCGCGCAGCCAGCGCGGCGGGGTGCGGGCATGGCCCACACCGGGCGGCGTGCCCATGGCGATCATGTCGCCCGGCTCCAGCGTGGTGAATTCCGACAGCGTGGCGATGGTGCGCGCGACCGTCCACATCATGTCGGCGGTCGTGGCGTCCTGCAGCACCTCGTCCCCCACCCGCGTGGTGATCCGCAAGCCATGCGCCCCCGCGGGCAGGTCCTCGGGCGTCACCACCACCGGCCCTACCGCCCCCGTCCGGTCGAAATTCTTGCCCGGCGTCCACTGGTGCGTCTTGCGCTGGTAGTCCCGCACCGACCCGTCATTGAAGACCGTATAGCCGAACACATGGTCCAGCGCCGCCGCCTCGGCGATATGCTTGCCGCCCCGCCCGATGATGACCATCAGTTCGGCCTCGTAATCCAGCCGCTCCGAACAGGCGGGCAGCAGCATCGGCGCCCCCGCGGGCAGCATCGAGGTCAGCGTCCGCAAAAACAGCGCCGGATAGGTCGGGATGTCATACCCGCCCTCCTTCACGTGATCGACATAGTTCAGCCCCAGACAGATGATCTTGCCCGGCCGCTCCACCGGCAGGTCGGGGCGGATGTCCGACAGCGCGACCGTGGCCCCCGCCATCCCCTCCTGCCCGATCCGCGCCAGCAGCTCCGGCGCGCGGATCAGCGCCATCAGATCGCTTCCCACCTCCGGATGCGCCGCCGTCAGATCGCGCGCCCGCGCGCCCTCGACCGCAAACACGCCCTTCTTCTGGCCCTGCCAGCCGACCGTCAGCCTCATCCCGCCTGCCCTTCAGTAAAGCCCCGCCACACGCCCGCGCAGCGCGACCAGCGCCAGCACCGTGTCGATGGTCGGCGTGGGCGTGTCCGTGATCCGGCCCAGCTCCTGCACCGACCGCACCAGCGCGTCGATCTCCATCGGCCGCCCCGCATCCAGATCCTGCAACATCGACGTCCGGTGCGCCCCCACCGCCGCGCCGCCGTCGATCCGCCGCTCCACGTCGATGGGAAAGACCACGCCCAGCTTTTCCGCGATCACCTGCGCCTCGACCATCATCCGCCGCGCCACGTCGCGCGTGCCCGGGTCGGTGCACAGCACATCCAGCGTCGCATGGGTCAGCGCCGAGATCGGGTTGAAGGACAGGTTCCCCCACAGCTTCACCCAGATCTCGTCGCGCAGCCGCGGCCTGACCGGCGCCTTCATCCCCGCCGCCTGCAACGCCCCCGACAGCGCCACCGCGCGGTCCGACTTCGACCCGTCCGGTTCGCCCAGCGAAAAGCGGTTGCCCTCGATATGCCGCACCACGCCCGGTTCACTCACCTCGGCCGCCGGATAGACGACACAGCCCAGCACGCGGTCAGGGCCAAAGCCGTTCCACTGCACGTCGCCGGGGTCGACGCTGGCCAGCCGCGTGCCCTCCAGCGCGCCGCCGATCCGGTGGAAATACCACCACGGCACGCCGTTCACCCCCGACACCACCGTCGTCCCCGCCCCGATCAGCGGCTGCATCGCCCCCACCACGGGCGGCACCGAATGGGCCTTCAGCGTGACGATGACATAATCCTGCTCGCCCAGCTCTGCCGCATCGGCACTCGCCCGCACCCGCACGGTCAGCGGCTCCGCCCCCTCTTCCAGCAGCGTCAGCCCCTTGGACTGCACCGCCGCCAGATGCGGCCCCCGCGCCACGACGGACACATCCGCCCCCGCCTGCGCCAGCTTGGCCGCCATATAGCCGCCGATGGCACCGGCCCCGAAAATGCAGATCCTCATCGCCCTACCCCAAGGTCACGCCGGAACGCCCAGACCCAGCTTTTCCGCCAGTCCGATCCGTTGCAGCTTGCCCGTCGCGCCCTTGGGGATCTCGTCCAGGATGACCACCCGCCGCGGCACCTTGAAATCCGCCATCCGGCTGGCGGCGAAATCCCTGATCTCGCGCTCGGTCGCGCTGTGCCCCTCGCGCAGGACGACGGCTGCCGCCACCTCCTCGCCCAGCTTGGGATGCGGCATGGCAAAGGCCACCACCTGCTGCACCGCCGGATGGTCCAGCAGGACGCCATCCACCTCCAGCGGGCTGATCTTCTCGCCCCCGCGGTTGATGATCTCCTTCAGCCGCCCCGTAAGGCGCAGATAACCCTCCTCGTCCAGCGCGCCCTGATCGCCGGTGCGGAACCAGCGCCGCCCCTCCGCCTCGAAGAAGTTCTTGGCATTGGCCTCGGGGTTGCCCTCGTATCCCGGCGTCACGTTGGGGCCGGATATCACCACCTCGCCCGTCCCGTCGACCAGACGGTTCTCCACCTCATGCGCGATCCGCAACAGCGGCCCCGCCGCAATGCCCACCGACCCGGGCTTCTGCGCGCGCGGCGGCAGCGGGTTGCAGGCCATCTGGTGCGCGGCCTCGGTCATGCCATAGGCCTCGATCACCGGCGCGTTGAAGGTTTCCTGCAACTCCACCATCACCTGCGCGGGCAACGACGCCGAGGACGACCGCAGGAACCGCAGCGGATGCGCCGCGATGGTGTCGCGGTTGCGCGCGGCGCGGGCAAGGATCGCCTGATGCATGGTCGGCACGGCGGTATACCATGTGGGCTTCGCCTCGGTCATCCAGCCAAAGAATTTCAGCGCGTCGAACCCCGGCGCGCACCACACCGCCCCGCCCGCAGCCAGCGACGCCGTGACGGCAGCGACCAGCCCGTGGATATGGAACAGCGGCATCACGTTCAGGCAGACATCATCCCCCGTCAGCGCCAGCGACGCCCCGATATGCCGCGCCGAGGCCGCAAGGTTCGACTGCAGAAGCGGCACGATCTTCGGCCGCGACGTCGTCCCCGATGTATGCAGGATCAGCGCGGTCGCCTCCGCCCCCGGCACCCCCGCAGGCGCAGCCTTCCCCGCAGGCCCCGCCAGCCGGAACGCCCCCGCCGGCCCCGCAGCATCCGCCACCAGCCGCAGCACCACCATCCCCAAAGGCTCCGCCGCCGCCAGCGCGGGCCCGTCATAGCCATCGGGCACGACGATGGCCTTGGCCCGCAGATCCTCCAGATAGAAGGCATATTCCTCGCGCTGGTAGGCGGGGTTCAGCGGTGCGGTCACCGCCGCCTGCGCGATGGTGACGAAGGCCGCCGCCATCTCGGGCCCGTTGGGCAGCACGATCGCCACGCGATCCGCCGCCCCCACGCCAAAGCCGCGCAACTGCGCCGCCACATCCGCCGACAGCGCCCTGAGCGTGCCGTAATCCATCCAAGTACGCACCGGTGCCCCGATGGCGCGCGCATGGGCCGTCTTGTCCGCCAGAAGGGCGGCCAGCGTGTCTGTCATTGCCTCTCTCCCCGAAACTCTGCCCCGTCCCGTCTCAGCGGGAGGCGGCGTAATAGGAAACCTTCCGTTCGAGATAGGCCAGGAACTCGGACAAGACAAAGGCCAGACCGAAAAGAACGATCAGCACCGCCCAGAACTCGGCCATCAGGAACTTGCTGGAATAAAGCTCGAACAGCGCGCCGAAGCCCACGATGGAAATCAGCAGCTGCCCGATGATCACGCCCTTGACCGCGCGGATCACCCCGATCCGCACCCCGCCCAGGATTTCCGGCAGCGCCGCCCAGAAATAGACCTTGAAGAACGCATCCAGCGGCGATGCCCCGAAACTCCGCGCCATTTCCACCAGCGACCGGTTGATCTGCCGCACCCCCGCCCGCGCGTTCAGGATGATGATCCAGATGGCGAACAGCGCCGTTGTGATGATCACCGTCTTGGTCCCGAAGCCGAACAGCACCATCAGCACCGGCACCAGCGCCGTCAGCGGCGCCGACAGGAAGATGTTGACCCAAGGCAGCAGCAATTCGTCCAGAATCCGGCTTTTCCCCATCAGGATGCCCACCGGAATCCCGATCACGATGGCAAAGAACACCCCCGCCCAGAAGGCATAGGCCGTGGTCCACAGCGCGCCCAGAAACGCCTTGGTCGGCAGCAGGGCCACCAGCGTGACCAGCACCTCGGAAAACGGCGGGATGAAGAAGGTGAACTCCAGCCGCCCCACCACCTCCCACAACAGCGCCCACAGGATGAGCGACGACAGCGCAGGCAGCCTGTATCCCCAGACGGTCATGCCCCCTCACTCCACATAGCTGCGCAGCGATGCCCAGATACGGTCGACGATGTCGAGGTATTCGGGATCGCGGCGGATGTTGTCCACGCCCTTGTCGCGGAAACTCGAGGGGCGGATGATCTCGGACACGCGGCTGGGCCGCGGCAGCAGGATGGCGATCTGGTCGGACACATAGACCGCCTCCTCGATGGAATGGGTCACGAAGATAAAGGTCTTCTTCTCGTTCTGCACCAGTTGCAGCAGGTCCTCCTGGAACTTCCGCCGCGTCTGCTCGTCCACCGCCGAAAACGGCTCGTCCAGCAGCAGCACCTGAGCATCCACCGACAGCGCCCGCGCCAGACCGACACGCTGGCGCATGCCCCCTGACAACTGGTGCGGATATTTCTTCTCGAACCCCGCCAGACCCACCTCGCGGATGTATTTCTCGGCAATCGCCTCGCGCTCGGACTTCGCCACCCCGCGCAGCTCAAGGCCAAAGGCCACGTTGCGGATCACGCTTGCCCAGGGCAGCAGCGCGAAATCCTGGAACACGAAGGACCGGTCCGGCCCCGGTCCGGTGACGGTCTTTCCGTTCACCTCGATCTGGCCCGACGTGGCGGGCAGAAGCCCCGCGATGATCTTCAGCAGCGTGGTCTTGCCACAGCCCGACGGCCCCAGCAGCGACGTCAGCTCGCCCCGCGGAAAGTCCAGCGACAGATCCTTGAGCGCCTGCACATCGCCATAGACCTTGGACACGTTGCGGACGGAAACGGCGATATCGGTTGCGGACACGGTCGACCGTGCATCTGGCTTAATCTGAGACATATCCACGGTTGTTCCCTTCGAAGAGGACGTTTTCCAGTTTTTCCAGCAGGTTCAGGAAGATCACCGCCAAAAGGATGATCGAGAAGATGGCGGCATACATGCTGGGATAATCGGCGATGGACCGGCTGTAGGTGATGATGTCGCCCACGCCGGTGGGGGTGATCTTCAGTTCCGACAGGATCGCCCCGATGAAGCCCGCCGAAACGCCCAGCCGCAGGCCGGAAAAGATCACGGGCGACGCGGCGGGCAGGATGATCTTCAACAGAACGTCACTGTCCCGCGCCTGGAACGACCGCGCCATCTCCTTCAGCGACCCGGGCGTATTGCGGACCGCCGATGCGGTGTTCAGCACGATCACCGGCATCGCCATGATGCAGACGACAAAGACCTTGGAGGTCAGACCGATGCCATAGACCATCACAAGAATGGGGATCAGCGCGGCCAGCGGCGCCGCCTGCATGACGATGAAAATGGGCGAGAACAGCCAGTCGAAGCGCGAGCTCAGCCCGATCCACAGGCCCAGCCCGATGCCGGTGATGGCCGAGATGGCAACCCCCACCACCAGCGGGCGCAACGTCTCGCCATAGGCGACGAACATCGACCCGTCAAAGATCATCCGGAACAGCGCCAGCATCGAATCGATGAAGGTCGGAAAGGCATAGCTCACCGGAATCCGGCCCGCGATTTCCCACGCACCGAACACGATCGCGGCCGACAGCAGCTTCAGGTAAAGGGATCTGTTCTTCATGGCTCCGTTCCGCCGCGGCTTCGGGAAGGGGCCGCCGGCGCATCGCACCGGCGGCTCGTGTCGTCGGGACTTACTTCATCGCGGCGTCAAGCGGCGCGAAGTACCAGAAGTCCTCGGGGTTCAGCGTGGCCGGATCGCCTTCCAGCTGGCCCGACAGCGCGTACCACTCAAGGTCCGCCGCCGCCGCCTCGCGTCCGCCGCCGTTCGGGTCATAAAGCCCGCCCGCGACCGCCTCGGTGTAGAACCCGTCCAGTTCGGCCAGAACCTCGGCCGGCAACTGGCCGATCGGGCCTTCGGGATCGGTCTCGCGGCTGATGATGGTCGGGTCCTTGGACATGTCCTGCCACACCGAATGCAGCGACTTGACCAGCGTGTTCACCGCCTCTTCGTTTTCCTTAATCCAGTCGAGATTGGCGAACAGCGCCTCGTCGCTGGCCTTCACCTCGAACATGGGCAGGCTGTTGAAGCGGTCCCCCGCCTCGGCGATGATCTTGTTGCGGTTGGACAGGTCAAGGATCGTCGCCTCCGCCTGACCGGCCAGCATGGCGACCACGCGCTTGTCCGACCCCGGCACATAGGACCGCTCGCCGAAGGTGATGCCCTCGCGACTTTCGATCACGTTGGCGATGGCATCCGTGCCGCCGCCCCGCGAATGCAGCATGATCGGCACGCCGTTCAGGTCTTTCAGCGTTTCATACTGCTTCGTCGCCACCGGGAAGAACACCAGACGCGACAGCTGGAAGATGATCCGCACCGGCGCCTTGGACCGCTGCATCGCCGAATAGGGCGTGCCGAAGGCGATATCCATGTCGCCGCTCAGCACGGCCTGGATCGCCAGTTCCTCTTCGGCAAAGGCCGTCCATTCATAGTCGACGCCCGCCGCCTTGGCGCGGTCAAGCGCGACGAAGAACGCGGCCATCTCGTCCGACGGCGGCTCTGCCAGCGCGATACGGATGGTTTCGGCCTGTGCGGCGGACACGATCATGCTGGTCGCGAGCGCGGCACCGGCCAACTTGGCAAAAAACATCTTCATGGCTCTCCTCCCTGAGAATCCGGTCACTGTTCCTTGGTCCGGTCGGGGCTCTTGCCGTCCCCTTGCCGGTATCAGTCTCCCCTGCCCTTCACGCCTCGCCGAACAGCCGCCGCGAGACCGACCCAAGATGGCGACGCATCGCCTCGTAGGCCGCGCCCGCATCGCGCGCGGCGATGGCCGCGGAGATTGCGTCGTGTTCGGCAAAACTCGAATGATCCGGCGAGGGGCGCGCACTCTCGCGCGTCACGCTTCCCCACGCCACCGCGCGGCGCACCTCGTTCAACTGGTCGAACAGCGCCAGCAGAAGCAGGTTGTCCGCCGCCTCGGCGACCGAGCGGTGGAAGATGTCGTCCTGCTCCTCGTATTCCTTCCATGTCGTGGCCGCCTTTGCGCGCTCCACCGCGCGCTGCATCTTCTGCAACGTCTCGCCCGAGGCATTGACCGCCGCTTCGCGCGCGATCGCGGGCTCGATCGCCAGACGCGCCCGCATCATGCGGAAAGGCGTGAGCTGCCGTCCCAGTTCCACCATCGCCCCGCTCGGCGCGCGCGCGGCGGCGGTCCCGTCCGACACAAAGGTGCCCTTGCCCACATGCCGCCAGATCAGCCCGTCCCGTTCCAGCGCATCCAGCGCCTTGCGCAGCGTGGCGCGCGACAGCCCTAGCTCGTCCGAAAGATGCCGCTCCGGCGGCAGCTTCCCACCCCGCTCATAGCCGCGCTCCGTGATGAAGCGGCGCAGCAGCGCAACGGGATCGGCGGTCTGGGGATCGGGATCAAGCAAAACCAATTCTCCTCATTGGTTGACCAATTCTGGTACATTCAGCGGTTTTCAACGTATTCTTTACGGGATCAATGTCAAATTGATTTTCGATTGGACCAAAAACATCGCCATAGCAGGATTGATTTCAAATGGTCGCTGCGTTACCGTCCCCTCCATTCCTTCCCGCAAGAGGCATGACATGACCGATTTCGTGATCCCCGCGCCGCCCGTCCCGACGATTCCGGTCAGCGGGGGCGGGGCCTTCCCCGTGCGCCGCGTCTATTGCATCGGGCGCAACTACGCCGCCCATGCGGTCGAGATGGGCCACGACCCCGATCGCGAACCGCCCTTCTTCTTCCAGAAGAACCCCAACAACCTCGATGCCAGCGGCGAATTCCCCTACCCGCCCCACAGCAACGACGTGCATCACGAAGTGGAACTCGTCGTCGCGCTGAAATCCGGCGGCACCAACATCCCGCTCGACAAGGCTCTGGATCACGTCTGGGGCTATGCCGTCTCGCTCGACATGACCCGCCGCGATTTGCAGGGCGAGGCGAAAAAGCTCGGCCGTCCGTGGGAAATCGGCAAGGCCTTCGAACGTTCCGGCCCCGTCGGCCCGCTGCACCCCGTGGCCAAGACCGGCCACCTCGCCCAGGGCCGGATCGAACTCAAGGTCAACGGCGCGCTGAAACAGGAAGGCGACATGAACCAGATGATCTGGAAAGTGCCCGAGATGATCTCCTACCTGTCCGAATATTTCGAACTGCAGGCGGGCGACGTGATCATGTCCGGCACGCCTGCGGGCGTGGGTGCCGTGGTGCGCGGCGACGTGATGGAAGCCACGATCGAAGGGCTGGGCAGCCTGACGGTGAAAGTGGTTTAATGTCGCAGGCGGCCGCCAAAGCGCCGCAAACAGGGCCGCATCCTGCCGAAGGGCATGATGCGGCCCTTGCCGTACAGGCGCGCAGCCCATAGGACAGCGCTGACCCAATCCGAACCAGACAGGCCCGCACATGACCGACTCCTCCGCCCCGGATATCATCGTCACCAAGGTCGACGAGGCACCGCAGCTCGCCTCGGCCTCGCTCCTGCCGATCATCCGCAGCTTCGCCGCCGCGGCAGGCGTGACGGTCGGCACCCGCGACATCTCGCTCGCCGGGCGCATCATCGCGGCCTTCCCCGAACGCCTGACCGATGCCCAGCGCCAGCCCGACGATCTGGCCGATCTGGGCAAGCTGGTCACCACGCCCGCCGCCAATGTCATCAAGCTGCCCAACATCTCGGCTTCCGTCCCGCAGCTCGTCGCCGCGATCAAGGAACTCCAGTCGCAGGGCTACGACCTGCCCGACTACCCCGAGAACCCCGCCTCCGACGCCGAAAAGGAAGCCCGCCGCCGCTATGACGCGATCAAGGGCTCGGCCGTGAACCCCGTCCTGCGCGAAGGCAACTCCGACCGCCGCGCCGCCGTCGCGGTCAAGAACTACGCCAAGGCCAACCCCCATTCGATGGGCGCTTGGGCCGCCGACAGCAAGACGCATGTCTCCACCATGTCCTCGGGCGATTTCCGCTCGAACGAGAAATCGGTGACGCTGACCGCCGCACAGGCCGGCGCCGCGCGGATCGAACACGTGGCCAAGGACGGCACCGTCACCGTCCTCAAGGACGGGGTGACCTACCCCGCGGGCACGGTGGTCGACGCCACCTTCATGTCTGTCAAGGCTCTGCAATCCTTCCTCGCCGCACAGGTGCAGGCGTCCAAGGACAAGGGCGTGCTCTTCTCCATCCACCTCAAGGCCACGATGATGAAGATCTCGGACCCGATCATCTTCGGCCATGCCGTGCGCGCCTTCCTCGCGCCCGTCTTCGACCGCCACGGCGACGCCTTCCGCGCGGCGGGGGTCGACCCGAACTCGGGCCTCGGCGTCATGCTCGACCGCATCGCCACCATGCCCGACGGCGCGAAGATCGAGGCCGAGATCACCGCCCTCATGGCCGAACGCGCGCCGCTCTACATGGTGAACTCGGACAAGGGCATCACCAACCTGCACGTCCCCTCGGACGTGATCGTCGACGCCTCCATGCCCGCCCTCATCCGCGCGGGTGGCAAGGGCTGGGGCCCCGACGGCAAGGCCGCCGACACCAACTGCGTGATCCCCGACAGCTCCTACGCCGCCGTCTACGAAGAGACGATCAATTACTTCAAGGCGACCGGCGCGCTCGACCCCGCCACCGCGGGCACGGTGCAGAACATCGGCCTGATGGCCCAGAAGGCCGAAGAATACGGCTCGCACCCCACCACCTTCGAGATCGCCGCCGACGGCATCGTCCGCGTGATCGCCGCCAATGGCGACATCCTGCACGAACATGCCGTGGAAAAGGGCGACATCTGGCGCGCCGCCTCCACCCGCAAGGCCCCGATCGAGGATTGGGTCCGCCTCGCCATCGACCGCCAGCGCGCCGAAGGCTGCCAGGCCATCTTCTGGCTGGACGAGAACCGCCCGCATGACGCCGAGCTGATCAAATACGTCAAGCCGATCCTCGCCGCCGCAGGCGTGGCCGACCGCTTCCGGATCCTCTCGCCGCAACAGGCCACGCGCGTCTCGCTCGAAACCATCCGCAAGGGCGAAAACTCCATCGCCATCACCGGCAACGTGCTGCGCGACTACCTGACCGACCTGTTCCCCATCCTCGAACTGGGCACTTCGGCCAAGATGCTGTCGATCGTCAAACTGATGAACGGCGGCG
Source organism: Paragemmobacter amnigenus (assembly GCF_009908265.2). GTDB lineage: Bacteria > Pseudomonadota > Alphaproteobacteria > Rhodobacterales > Rhodobacteraceae > Paragemmobacter > Paragemmobacter amnigenus. Next base: position 108,963 of record NZ_JAAATX020000010.1, read on the forward strand.
GCCTGTTCGAGACGGGCGCGGGCGGTTCCGCCCCCAAGCACGTCCAGCAGCTGATCGAGGAAAACCACCTGCGCTGGGACTCCCTGGGCGAATTCTGCGCGCTGGGGGAAAGCTTCAAGTTCCTCGCCGACGTGAAGGGCAATGCCAAGGCCCGCATCCTCGGCAAGGCGGTCGATCTTGCCACCCAAGGCATCCTTGACCACGACCGCTCGCCCAAGGGCCGCGTCGGCCAGACCGACAACCGTGACAGCCACTTCTACTTCGCCCTCTACTGGGCGCAGGCACTGGCGGCCCAGACCGAAGACGCCCAGCTTGCCGCCCATTTCGCCCCCATCGCCAAGGCGCTGGCCGAGAACGAGGGCAAGATCCTCGCCGAAATCGCGGCGGTGCAGGGCAAACCTGCCGATCTGGGCGGCTACTACCACACCGACCCCGCCAAGACCGAGGCGATCATGCGCCCGTCCCGCGTCTTTGCCGACATCATCGGCTGAACCGGCTGACCGCCCGATCAGGGCCTGACAGAACGGGGCGGCGGACATTGATCCGCCGCCCTTTTCCATTCCCGCACCGCCCGCTGACCCGCCTAGACGGGCGGTGCCGGATTGGTCATGCTCTGCCTTGGACAAGGGCAAAGGGAACCATGACGCGCTGGCCGACCATCCGGATCGCGATCCTTCTGGCAGGGCTCTGCCTCATCGTGACCGTCGCCATCGCCCGCCTTGCCACCCACAACGCCCTGTCCGAAGGCCGCGACAGGGCCGAGGCCACGCTGCGCCAGACCGTCAACGCGCTAGACGGCCACCTGCGCCGGTTCGAGGCCATCCCCCAGCTTCTGGCCGACCGCAGCGAACTGCGCCGCTTCCTCGCAGGCCCGCGCAGCGCCGCCGACATCGCCGTAATGAACCGCTGGCTCGCGGCGACCAACGCCACCATCGACTCGTCCGACCTCTACCTCATCACCCCCGACGGCACGACCGTCGCCGCCTCGAACCACGATCGCCCCGACAGCTTCATCGGCCAGAACTTCGCCTACCGCCCCTATTTCACCCAGGCCGTGGCAGGCGGATCGGGCCGCTTCTTCGCACTCGGCACCACCTCGGGCGTGCGCGGCTACTACTTCGCCAGCCCCGTGCATGGCGATGCGGGGCAGGTCACCGGCGTTGTCGCGCTGAAAATCGGGGTGGACGATCTGGAAAGCGGATGGCGCGCGCGGGAATACGAAACCCTCGTCACCGATCCGGAAGGCATCGTCTTCATGGCGACACAGCCAGACTGGCGCTACAGGGGCCTGTTGCCCCTGACGCCCGACCGTGTGGCCCGCACCACCGCCTCGCGCCGCTATTCCGACATGCCGCTGGTGGAACTGGACCTGTCGACCCGCACCGAGGCGGGCTTCGACCTGATGTCCCTGACCACGCCCGATGGCGTGCGGCACGAATACGTCACCACCACGCGCGCCATGCCGCAGGCGGGCTGGACCGTGCATGTCATCCTCGACACCGCCCCCCTGCGCGCGCAGGCCCGCCTTCTGGTGGCAGCGGTCGTGCTGCTGATGGCGGGGGCGCTCTCGCTCGGCTGGGCACTGGTGCAGCGCCGCGCGCGGCTGGCCGAACGCATCGCGATGCAGGCGGCAGCGCAGGCGGAACTGGAACGGCAGGTGGCCGAACGCACCGCCGACCTGACCGCCGCCAATGCCGAACTGCACCGGATGCAAAACGACATGGTGCAGGTGGGCAAGCTCGCCGCGCTGGGGCGCATGTCCGCCGCCCTCAGCCACGAGATCAACCAGCCCCTCGCCGCCGCGCGCAACTATGCCGACAGCGCCGCCCTTCTGATCGACCGTGGCGACCTGCCCCGCGCGCGCGAAAACCTCGGCCACATCCTGTCGCTCATCGACCGCATGGCGACCATCGCCCGCCACCTTCGCAACGTCGCCCGCAAGCCCGACGAAAAGCTCCACCCCGTCGACCTTGCCGCCGTCGTGGCCGATGCCCTGCGGATTGCCGAAACCCGCCTGCGCGCCTCGGACCTCTCGGTCACGCTGGACATTCCCGCCGACCTGCCCCCCGTGCGCGGCGGCCCCGTGCGCCTGCAACAGGTGATCGTCAACCTCCTCTCCAACGCCGCCGACGCGATGGAGGGTTGCGCGGGCGGCACCATCGACATTTCGGCACGGGCCGAAGGCGCGACCGTCCTCCTGTCCGTCCGCGACCACGGCACGGGCATCCCCGCCAGCATCGCGGACCGCATCCTCGACCCCTTCTTCACGACCAAGGCCGTGGGCTCCGGCCTCGGGCTCGGCCTGTCGATCAGCTACAACATCCTCAAGGATTTCGGCGGCGACCTGCGGATGTCGAACCACCCCGACGGCGGCGCGCTGTTCGAGGTGGTGCTGAAATCCGCCGGACGCCGCGACATGGCCGCCGAATGAAACAGACCATCCTGCTGATCGACGATGACGAGGCGATGCGCCGCTCCACCGAACAGGCGCTCGAACTGGCTGGCTATGACGTCCACAGCTTCGCCACCGCCGAAGAGGCGCTGACAACCGCGGGGCCCAGCCTGAACGGCGTGATCGTGACCGATATCCGCATGCCCGGCATGGACGGCATGACGCTTCTCGAACGCATCCGCGACCTTGACCCCGACCTTCCCGTAATCCTCGTCACCGGCCATGCCGATGTCAGCCTCGCCGTCACCGCCATGCGGCGGGGGGCCTATGACTTCATCGAAAAACCCTTCTCGGTGCAGGCTCTGGGCAGCGTGCTGCGCCGCGCGCTGGACCACCGCGCGCTGGTCATCGAAAACCGCCGCCTCCGCGCCGCCGCAGGCCAGCGTGACGACCTCGAAGCCCGCCTTCCCGGCCGCTCGGCGGCGATGATCGACCTGCGCCGCCTGATCCGCACCCTCGGCCCGTCCGAGACAGACATCCTGATCACCGGCCCCACCGGCAGCGGCAAGGAAGTCACGGCCCGCGCCCTGCACGACCTGTCGCCCCGCGCAGCCCGCCCCTTCGTCGCCATCAACTGCGCCGCCCTCCCCGCCGCCCTGATCGAGAGCGAGCTTTTCGGTCACGAAGCCGGCGCCTTCCCCGGTGCGATGCGGCCCCGCTACGGACGCTTCGAACATGCCCGCGGCGGGACGATCCTTCTGGACGAGATCGGGTCCATGCCCCTCGACCTTCAGGCCAAACTCCTGCGCGTGCTGCAGGAACGGGTCATCACCCGCCTCGGCTCCAACGATCCCGTGGCGCTGGATGTCCGCTTCATCGCCACCTCCAAGGCCGACCTCGCCGCCGCCGTGGCACAGGGCAGCTTCCGCGCCGACCTCTTCTACCGGCTCAATGTCGCCACCCTCCGCCTGCCCGCACTTTCGGACCGGCGCGAGGATGTGCCCGTCCTCTTCCTCCACCTCCTGCGCGAGGCCGCCGCCCGCCACGGGGTCGAAGACCGCCTTCCCGACCCCGACCTTTTGGCCCTGCTCTCGGCGCGCGACTGGCCGGGCAATGTGCGCGAACTCCGCAATGCCGCCGACCGTCTGGTCCTCGGCCTCGACTGGGCCGAAGGCGAGACCACCCCCTCGCCCCGCCTTGCCGACCGCGTGGCGCTTTACGAACGCAGCGTCATCGCGGGCACCATTGCCGCCCATGGCGGCCACCTGCGCCGCGTCTACGAACAGCTCGGCATCAGCCGCAAGACGCTCTACGAAAAGATGGTCAAGCACGGGCTGGACCGCCGCCTCCTGTCCGAACCGGGCGAAGACGACGACTGACCCCGTCCCGCCGCGGCAACCTTGGGTGGGAATCCACCCAGCCGCGCAGGGGCGATGTTTCCTTTTCCACCCATCCGGCGTTGTGCAGGGCGAGAAACCCGTCGCGCCCCGCGCCATCCGCTTTGCGTTGCGCGGCCCCGACCGGTTTCGTGATCGCAACCGCACGGCAGAGGAGGCCGCGCGGGGCACCATAAGCCATGTCTGGGAGGACAGAATGACCACCATCAAACTGCTCGCCGGTCTTGCCACCGGCGCGATCCTGACCGCATCCACCGCCCTCGCACAGGGCTACCCCGACCGCCAGATCACCATGGTCGTCCCCTTCGCCGCGGGCGGGCCGACCGATACCGTGGGCCGCCTGATCGCGGAACGCATGTCCGCCGACCTCGGCCAGCAGATTATCGTGGAAAACGTCGGCGGCGCGGGCGGCACGCTCGGCGCCGGTCAGGTCGCGGGGGCCGAGGCGGACGGCTATACCATCCTTCTGCACCACATCGGCATGGCGACCTCTGCCACGCTCTACCGCAGCCTGCCCTACAGCCCGCAAGAGGCGTTCGACTATGTGGGCCTCGTCACCGAAGTGCCCATGACCATCGTCGCGCGCAAGGATTTCGAACCCGCCGACTTCGCCGCGCTCGTGACCTATGTGAAGGAAAACGCCGACACGATCACCATGGCCAATGCGGGCATCGGCGCGGCCTCGCACCTGTGCGGGATGCTCTTCATGCAGGCGGTCGAGGCGCCCATCGTCACCGTTCCCTACAAGGGCACGGGTCCGGCCATGACCGAACTTCTGGGCGGGCAGATCGACATCATGTGCGACCAGACCACCAACACCGCCGAACAGATCAAGGGCGGCACGATCAAGGGCTATGCCGTGACCACGCCTGCGCGTCTGGACATCTTCCCCGACCTGCCCACCGTGGCCGAGGGCGGCTTTGCGAACATGGAAGTCTCGGTCTGGCACGGCCTCTACGCCCCCAAGGGCACCCCGCCCGAGGCTCTGGCGCGCCTGACGCAGTCGCTGCAATCGGCACTGGCCGATCCGGGCATCGCGGAAAAGCTGGCCGAACTCGGCACCGCCCCCTCGCCCGCCACCGACGCCACGCCCGAGGCGCTGAAGGCCAAGCTCGATGCCGAGATCGCCCGCTGGAAGCCGGTGATCGAAGCCGCAGGCGTCTACGCAGACTGACCGGCCAACAGGGGGTCGCGCGCCGCGCGGCCCCCTTTCCCCCTGCCAAGGCGCGCATTGCCATGAAAACCGTCGACCGCACCGATGCCGCCGCAGGCATCCTCTTCCTGCTTTTCGCCCTGTATTTCGGCCTGCAATCGCTGGGTCTGGAACTCGGCACCGCCTTCCGCATGGGACCGGGCTACTTCCCGCTCGTGCTGTCCTGCGTGCTGGCGGGCTTCGGCCTGCTGGTGCTGTTCAACGCCTTCAAATCCGGCAGCGCAACGGATGCCGGTACGCTGGCATGGCGCGGGATGCTCTTCATCCTGCCCGCGCCTGTCTTCTTCGGGCTCACGGTGCGCGGGCTGGGCTTTGTTCCGGCGATCTTCCTGACCACGCTGATCGCGGGCCTTGCCTCGCTGAAGATGCGCCTGCACTGGGCGCTGCTGCTGGCCGTGGGCGTCACGCTCTTCTCGACCCTCGTCTTCTCCTATGCCCTCGGCCTGCCATTCCGGCGCTTCGGCCCGTGGCTTTCCTTCTGAAAGGGGCCGTCCATGGACCTGCTTTCCAACCTCGCGCTTGGCTTTGCCACGGCGGCCAGCCCCGAAAACCTGCTCTTCTGCCTGATCGGGGTCATCCTCGGCACGCTGATCGGGGTGCTTCCGGGCATCGGGGCCACGGCGACCATCGCCATGCTCCTGCCCATCACCTTCCAGCTCGAGCCCGTCTCGTCGCTCATCATGCTGGCGGGCATCTATTACGGCGCGCAATATGGCGGCTCGACCACCGCCATCCTGATCAACATGCCGGGCGAAAGCTCCTCCGCCGTCACCGCCATCGACGGCTACCAGATGGCGCGTCGGGGCAAGGCGGGCACGGCGCTGGCCGTCGCGGCGCTGGGGTCGTTCTTTGCCGGAACCGTGGCGACGCTGCTGGTGGCGCTCTTTGCGCCGCCGCTGACCGCCATCGCGCTGAAATTCGGCGCGGCAGAGTATTTCAGCCTCATGGTCCTCGGCCTCGTCTCGGCCATCGCGCTGGCGCACGGGTCCATCCTCAAGGCGCTGGCGATGGTCGTGCTGGGCCTGCTGCTGGGCCTTGTGGGCACCGACATCTATTCCGGCACCCCGCGCTTCACCCTCGGCATCCCCGAATATGCCGACGGGCTGAACTTCGTGGCCCTCGCCGTGGGCGTCTTCGGGATCGCTGAAATCCTGCGCAACCTCGAAGGCGAACAGGACCGCACGGTGCTGGGAACAAAGCTCGGCGGCCTGTTTCCGTCACGCGCGGACCTAAAGGCGATGGTCGCCCCCATGATGCGCGGCACCGCGGTCGGCTCCGTCCTCGGCATCCTGCCGGGCGGCGGGGCGGTGCTGGCCTCCTTCGCGTCCTACACGATGGAAAAGCGGATATCCGACCACCCCGAAGACTTCGGCAAGGGTGCCATCGCCGGTGTCGCGGGGCCGGAATCGGCCAACAACGCGGGCGCGCAGACCAGCTTCATCCCGCTCCTGACGCTGGGCATCCCCGCCAATCCGGTCATGGCGCTGATGGTGGGCGCCATGATCATCCAGGGGATCGTGCCGGGCCCCAATGTCGCCACCGAACAGCCCGCGCTGTTCTGGGGAATCATCGCCAGCATGTGGATCGGCAACCTCATGCTCGTGGTGCTGAACCTGCCGCTGATCGGGCTGTGGGTGCGGCTTCTGAAGGTGCCCTATCACGTGCTGTTTCCGGTCATCATGGCCTTCTGCTCCATCGGCGTCTATTCGGTGAACGCCAATGTCTTCGACCTGTTTGCCGTCGCCTTCTTCGGCCTTCTGGGCTATGCGCTCATCAAACTGCGCTGCGAACCCGCGCCACTCCTGCTGGGCTTCGTCCTTGGCCCGATGCTCGAGGAAAACCTGCGCCGCGCCATGATCCTCGGCCGCGGCGATCCGTCGATCTTCGTCACCCGCCCGATCAGCCTGACACTGTTGCTGCTGACCGTGGCGGTCCTCGTGATCGTCCTCCTCCCCGCCATCCGCAAGAAGCGGGACGAGGTCTTTGTCAAGGCCGACTGAACCCGCAGGGGACCGGCGCGCCACCCGCGCCGGTCCCGCGCGCTAGACTCCGGTCCGCAGGGCCGCGCCCCGTTCGCGCGACCATGTCAGCAACAGGTGGTCCACCATCAACCCGATGAAGGCCACGGCAAAGCCCAGCGTCAGCCCCTTGCCCACATCCGTGGTGGACAGCGCCCGCTGCATCTCCTGCCCCAGATCCTGCGTCCCGATGAAGGCCGCGATGATCACCATGAACAGCGCGAACATGACCGACTGGTTCGCCCCCACCAGCAGCGTCGGCACCGCCAGCGGCAGCTTCACCCGCCACATCACCTGCCGCCGGTTCGCCCCCGACATCTCGGCCGCTTCCACCACCTCGGACGGCACGCCGCGCAGCCCCTCGATCGTGTAGCGCACGATGGGCACCGTGGCGAAGACCATCACCGCCGCAACCACCGCCACGTCATTCACGCCGAACAGCATGATCACGGGGATCAGGTAGATGAAGCTGGGGAAGGTCTGGAGCGTGTCACAGACCAGCAGCACCCGCCCCGCCCGCGCCGGTTTCGCCGCGCCGTAAAGACCCAGCGGCAACCCCACCGCCAGCGCCAGCGCCACCGACACCGCCACCATGTAGACCGTGATCATCGCCCGGTCCCACCACCCCGACAGCGCGATGGGCAGGAAGAAGGCCAGACAGACCAGCGCCGACCGCTGCCCCCCCACGCGCCAGCCGACACCCGCCAGAAAGATCAGGACCGCCAGCACGGGCAGCGCAAGGAACCCGTCACGCAGCGGGATCAGAACCCATGTGATCAGGAACCAGCGCAGCCAGTCCGTCACCGGCCCGACGCCCGTAATGACCACATCCACCACCGCATCGACCGGCCCCGCAAGGCTCAGCGCCTGCTTGCGCTCCACCTCGACGAAATAGGGGCTCAGCTGGGCAAGGATCACCCCCGCCACCACGATCCCCAGCCAGACCAGCGCCATCCGGTGGCGCAGCGCAAAGGACGCCCCCGCCGCATGATGCACCGGCTGCCGGTGCGCCCAGGCCTTGGTCAGCCGGTCCAGCACCACGGCCAGCAGGACGATGGTGATCCCGATCTCCACCGACAGCCCGATCTTCAGCGCCTGCAGCAGTTGCAACAGCTTCTGCCCCAGCCCGGGCATCCCGATGAAGGACGCCAGCACCACCATCGCAAGGCTTTGCATGATGACCTGATTGACCCCGATCAGCAGTTCCGTCCGCGCTGCGGGCAACCGCACCCGCGTCATCAGCTGCCACCGCGTCGTGCCGCACATCTTGCCGCTCTCGATGATCTCGGGCGACACGCCGCGCAGGCCCAGCATCGTCATGCGGATCATGGGCGGGACGGAAAAGATGATGGTGACGATGGCCCCCGCCTTTGGCCCCACGCCGATGAAGACGACGACGGGGATCATATAGGCGAAATGCGGCATCGACTGCGCGATGTTCAAAAGCGGGTTCAGAACCCGCTCCACCCCGCGCCACCGCCATGCCGCGATGCCCGCCAGCAACCCCAGCGCCACCGACAGCGGCGCCGCCACGACGATGACCGACAGCGTCTCCATCGCCCATTTCCACTGGCCCATCACCGCGATCCAGACAAAGGTCCCGCCCGACAGCGCCGCCAGCCGCCACCCGCCCAGCGCATGGCCGATCACCGCCATGGTGCCTGCGATCACCACCCACGGGATCGGCCCCAGATCGGGCCAGCGCGACTTGCCGTAAAGCAGGTTCGCCGTCACATCGAGCAGGAATTCCACCACATCCGCAAAGGCGCGGGTAAAGGCCATCAATCCCAGATCGTCGCGCAGGAAGGCAAAGCCCGCATTGATCCAGTCGGCAAAGGGCAGCACCATCCCCTCGGGCAGGCGCATCACCCAGTCCGGCAACACCCCCTTCAGAACGACCAGCGCCAGCGCCACCGCCAGCAATCCGCGCGCCACCGTCACACGATCGGGGCGCATTCCCCCCGCCGCGACCCGCACCCCCATCATGCCACCGGCCCCAGCACGATCTCCACCGCCGCCTCGCGGTCCATCAGGCCGACCAGCGCCCCGTCACGCCCCGCCACCGGAATCCGCGCGCGCGGATCGCACAACAGCATCCGCGCCAGACCGTGCAGCGTCTCGTCCGCCGCCACCGCCGCGCCCTCGACCGCCGCGCCCGCCACGGGGCGTGCCAGCGCACCCGCCCGCACCACCCGCGACCGGTCCACGGCCGAGGTGAACTTCGCCACATATTCCGTCGCCGGTGCCATCACGATCCGCTCGGGCGTGTCGCACTGCTCCACCGCGCCGTCCTTCATGATGGCGATCCGGTCGGCCAGCCGCAGCGCCTCGTCGAAGTCATGGGTGATGAAGACGATGGTCTTGGCCATCATCCCCTTCAGACGCAGGAATTCATCCTGCATCTCGCGCCGGATCAGCGGGTCCAGCGCCGAGAAGGGCTCGTCCAGAAACCAGATGTCCGGCTCCACCGCCAGCGACCGCGCGATCCCCACGCGCTGCTGCTGCCCGCCCGACAATTCGCGCGGAAAATACCCCTCGCGTCCCTTCAGGCCGACCAGCGCCAGCATCTCGGACGCCCGCGCGATCCGCGACGCGCGGTCCTGCCCCCGCATCTCCAGCGGAAAGGCCACATTCTCCAGCGCGGTCCGGTGCGGCAACAGGCCAAAGCTCTGGAACACCATCCCCATCTTGCGCCGCCGCAGGTCGATCAGCTCGCCCTCGCCCAGCTTGCCGATGTCGCGCCCCTCGACCAGCACCTCGCCCGCCGTCGCCTCGATCAGCCGCGCCAGACAGCGCACCAGCGTCGACTTGCCCGACCCCGACAGCCCCATCACCACCAGCATCTCGCCCTTGCGGATGTCCAGCGACACATCCCGCACCGCCGCCACATGCCCGCTGCGCCGCAAGGCCTCGACCGTCGTGCGCGGGGTCAGGTCCAGCTTCTCCGCCCCGTCGCCAAACACCTTCCAAAGGTTGCGGCAGGAAATGACCACCTCTTGATCGGCCACGCGCGTCTCCTATTCCGAAAAGGCCACCCGCTCTGCGCGGGTGGCAAGTTGAGGGTCGGTCACGCCAGCGTCAGGCGCGACCGGGAGAACCGGTGTCCGATCACTCGGTCCAGGGCTTCCAGACCGCCTCGTTCGCTTCCAGCCATGCGGTGGCGGCGTCCTCGGGCTCCATCCCGTCGACATCCACCAGCTTGGCCATCTCGGCGATCTGGGCGTTGGTGAAGTTGACCTTCTGCAGCGTGGCATAGGCCGCAGGCCACTTGTCCTTCATCCCGTCCCAGGCGGCGATCTTCAGATAGCCGTTCGCCGGATTGCCGCAGTCATAGGTCTTGTCCGGATGCAGGCCGACCGCCGGGTCCTTGTCGCAGCCCGCTTCCCATGCCGGGAACTCCACGAACTCGCCCGGCCAGACGGCCTCGGCAAAGTTGGGCGTCCAGTTGAACAGGACGATCGGCGTCTTGTCCTTCTCCGCCGCCGCGATCTCGGCCCACAGCGCCGCCGCCGAGCCCGCATTCACCACGACGAAATTCATGCCCAGCGCGTCGACCTTCTCCTGGTCATGCTTGAGCCAGTCCACCGGACCGCCAAGGAACCGCCCCTTGTCGCCCGTCTCGGGCGTGGCGAACTTCGCCGCGCAGTCGTTCAACGCCTGCCAGTCGGGCAGACCGGGGCAGGCTTCCTTGGTCCACATCGGATACCACCAGTCCTCGCGGGTGATGGCGTCATGGGTCGTCACATCATGGATGCCGCCCTTTTCCACCGCCGCCATGAAGGACGCCCCGAACGCGCCTTCCCAGACCTCCAGCTCCAGCGTCGCGTCGCCCAGACGCACGGCCTCGTACACCGCCTGACTGTCGGTCGAGACATACTCGACCGAATTGCCCATCGATTCGAACATCTGGCCGACGACGTTGCTCATCACGATCTGGCTCGACCAGTTGTGGATCGGGATGATGATCGGATCGGACGAATCCTCGGCAAAGGCTCCACCCGCCGCCAGCGCATAAAGCGCGCCCGTCAGCAGCAATCCTGCTTTCATGTGCATCGTTTCCATTCCCTGTTTTGCTTGGTCCGCTGTCGGACCTCGTTCTGTTGCGGAAAGCCTAAAATCTTTCCTGCCAGAGAACGTTATTGCCCAGTTGTGAACGTGTCAGACCGCAGCGATGAACAGACTGGAGAAAGTTGTGACAAGATGTTAACAGTTCGGGGCGCAGAACGGGGGGAACGGCATGAATCCGGCCACGGCCCACATCGTCGTGATCGAGGATGACCCCGTCACGCGGACGGCGCTGACCGGATATCTGAAATCCTTCGGCTACCGCGTCACCGACTGCGCCGGGGCCGAAGCGGCCGAGCGTGTGCTGGCCCAGGAAAACCCCGACCTGCTGATCGTGGACATCAACCTGTCGGGCAAGGACGGGCTGGAGATCACCCGCGAACAGCGGGCGCGGTCGGAAATCGGGATCATCCTGCTTTCGGGCCGCACCGATGACGTCGACCGCATCGTGGGGCTGGAACTCGGGGCCGATGACTATGTCTGCAAACCCTTCAACCGCCGCGAACTGCTGGCACGGGTCAAGAACCTCTTGCGCCGCACCACCGCCATGCGCCAACTGGCCCGCCGCGTGGTGCATTTCGCGGGTTTCACCTTCGACACCGCCTCGCGCCACCTGACCGACGGCCAGGGAGAGATCATTCCCCTGACGCGCGGCGAATACGAACTCCTGCGCGCCTTCGTGCTCAACCCCGGCATCGTGATGGACCGCGACCGCCTGCTTGCCACCATCACCCACCGCCAGAACGGCACGAATACCCGCACCGTGGATGTGATGGTCAAACGCCTGCGCGCCAAGCTGGGCGATGATCCCCGCACGCCCCGCATCTTCGGCACCTCGCATGGCGAGGGCTATGTGTTCACCGCCCCGCTGGCATAGGCTCGGCCCGCCCACGCAGCCCCGCCAGACTGCCGCGCAACTCGGCCCCCGTCGCCGCCAGTGCCGCGCGCAGCACGTCCGGCGCCACCCGCGGCCCGTCCGCCCGCGCCAGACCGTCCAGCATCGCCACCATCGCGGGCAGTTCGAAATTCCCCACCGCCCCTTTCAACTGGTGCGCGATGCGCTGCACGGCCTCTTCCTGCCCCGCCTCCAGCGCGGCGACCAGCGCCGCGCCCTCGCCCTGCAACCGCTCCAGCATCAGCCGCACCAGCGCACCGGTCTGCTCCGCCCCCAGATCGGCCAGCGTTCCGGCCACCGAGGGCGGCACCACCCCCGCCCCGCCCCCCGCACCACAATGCGCCGCCAGCGCGGCGGCCAGCCGCTCGGGCACCACGGGCTTGGGCAGCACCTCGTCCATCCCCGCCGCCAGACAGGCCGCCACATCCACGGGCTGCACATGGGCCGACACGCCGATCACCGGCACCGCCCCCGACTTCGCCGCACGGATGTGCCGCGTCACCTCGATCCCCGACATGTCCGGCAGGCTCACGTCCATCAGGATCGCGTCGAACCCGCCCGCCGCCGCGGCCGCAATCGCCGCGGCCCCCGTTTCCGCCACCACGGGCCGGTGTCCCATCGCCTCCAGATAGGACCGCACCACCGCCTGATTGACCGGATGATCCTCAACCACCAGCACCCAAAGCGGCCCCGCCGCCACGGGCAGCGCCCCGCCCTCCGCGCCCGCGACCTCCTCGAACCCCACCTCCAGCACGAAGACAGACCCCGCCCCCTGCCGGCTTTCCGCCTGCAACGTGCCCCCCATCATCCCCGCCAACCGGCGCGAGATGGCAAGGCCAAGCCCCGTCCCGCCATATTGCCGCGCGGTCTGGGCATCCTCCTGCTCGAAGGGCGCGAAGATCCGCTCCAGCGCATCGGGCGCGATGCCCTTGCCCGTATCGCTCACGCTGAACCGGAACCGCCCGGCGCCCAGCGGCTCGGCCGCGACCACGACCCGCCCCGCCGCCGTGAACTTCACCGCATTGGAAACAAGGTTGAACAGGATCTGCCGCAGCTTACCCAGATCGCCGCGCAGCCGCAGCCCCTCGCCCTCCGGCAGCCGCACCTCCAGTGCCAGCCCCTTCTCCTCGGCCATCGGCGCCATCAGCAGCGCCACATCCCGCACCGCCGCGGGCAGGGTGAATTCCACCACCTCCGGCGCGACCATCCCGCCTTCCAGCTTGGAATAGTCCAGAATGCTGTTCAGAAGGCCCATCAGACTCTCGCCCGACGCCAGCGCCACCCCCAGCTGTGCCCTCTGCCCCGCCTTCAGCCCGCCCCGCCCCAGCCCGCGCAACATCCCCAGCACACCGTTCATCGCGGTACGGACCTCGTGGCTCATCATCGCAAGGAATTCGGTCTTGGCGCGATCGGCATCCTCGGCCCGCGCCCGCGCCGCGTCATGCGCCGCCACCTCGCCGCGCAACTGCTGCGTCCGCTCGTCCACCAGCCGCTGCAACTCGTTCCGGTGCGCCCGCAACTCGATCAGGTGCCGCCCCCGCTCCTCCTCGAACTCGCGGTTGGCGATGGACTGGCGGCGGAAGAACTCCACCGCCCCCTCCATCCGCGCGATCTCGTCCCCGCCCTTGGGTTCGATCGGCGCGATCTCGTCCCCCTCGGCCAGCCGGAACATCCCCGCCGTCAGCCGGTCCAGCCGCCGGATCAGGTTGCCCCGCACATAGAACCACATCACCGCCAGCGACAGGCCCAGCGCCAGCACCGACGACAGCGCATAAAGCCGCTGCGTCGCCGCGATCGCCTCGGCCGCCAGCGCCCCCGCCGTGACGGCCTGCGCCTCGATCCGGTCGGCCAACCCCGCCGCCGCCTCTTCCAGCGCGACCGCCCTCACCCGCAATTCCGCCTGCGCGCCCTCGATCCGCCGCGTCAGGTCCAGCACCCCCCCCGCCGCCTCGAAGATGCCCCCCGTCTCGGGCGGCACCGCCGCCCCCGCGCCCAGCATCCGCAACAGCACCAGCGCCCGCTCCGCCCTCCGCGGATCGTTCACCGCCAGAATCCGCCGCGTCACCACCTTCAACCGCTCGTCCAGCTCCGCCCGCAACAGCGACAGCTCCCCGGGCAGCCGCACCGCCCCCACGCGGTTCAACAGCAACCCGATCTCCGACGCATGGGCGCGCAATTCGAACATCAGCCCCAGCTGGAACAGGTCCACCTCGATCAGCTTGTCCAGCGCGTCCAGCCGCGCCTGCCGGTCCCCCGGTTCGCCCGCCTCGATCTCGTACAGGTTGGAAATCACCGCCGCCGTGCCCATCTCGGCATTGGCCACCAGCGTATCCGCGATCTCGGTCAGCTCGCGCGCCGCCGCCAGCCCCTGCCGCAACTGCGCGTCCCGCCGCGCCTGCAAGGCGATGCGCTGCCCCACCAGCCGCTCCAGCGTACGGATCGACCCGCGCACCTCCTGCTCGGCCGCCAGCGCCGCGCGCGACGCCTGCTCGGCCCCGTCGGCATGACGCGCGATCCGCACCCGCAAGGCATCCACCTGCGCCAGCAGGTAATCCGACCGCTCCGCCCGCTCGGATTCGCTCGTCACCGCCGCAAGTTCCGGCGCCATCGCCACCACGCGGCTCGTCTCCTCGGCCACGCCGCGCACCTCGGAAATCGCCGGAATCGCCTCGGTCACCACGCGCGACTGGGTGCGCGCCACGTCCTGCAACTCGAACCAGCCCAGTATCCCCGTCGTGGCCGGAAATCCCGCGATCACCGCGATGGCCAGCAGAAGCTTTCCGCCAAGACTCGACTTGAAGCCCGGTTTTCGCAAGTCTCGTCCCCCGACACGCGGCCTGCGCGCAGGCTAGCACCGATTCCGTCCTGCAAGGAACGCCAGTTTGCGACGCACCCTCACCGCCCTTCTCGCCGCCGCCGCCCTCGCAGGCCCCGCCACCGCGCAGGACACATGGCCGCTCATGGTCCCCGCCATCCCCTTCGACGACGAAAGCCCCCTTTCGCCCGTCGACTACCGCCCGCTCGACCGCGCCAGCCGCGACTGGCACCTCTGCATCCTCTACCCCCACCTGAAAGACGCCTACTGGCTCTCGGTAAATTACGGCATGGTCGAAGAGGCGCGCCGCCTCGGCCTCTCGTTCGAGGTGTTCGAGGCAGGCGGCTACCCCAACCTCTCGCGCCAGATCGACCAGCTTCGCGCCTGCGGCTCGGATGCCTTCGACGCCGTCATCCTTGGCGCGGTGTCCTATCAGGGCCTCACCTCCACCGTGCTGGACATCGCCGCCACCAAACCCGTGATCGCCGCTGTGAACGACATCGACGACCGCGGCATCACCGCCAAGGCCGCCGTCCCGTGGCGCGAGATGGGCGCCGCCGCCGGTCGCGTCATCGCGGAACGCCACCCCGCAGGCAGCCCCCCCGTCAATGTCGCATGGTTCCCCGGACCCAAGGGCGCGGGCTGGGTCACCTTCGTCGAGGACGGCTTCCGCGCCGAACTCGCCCGCTCCTCCGCCCGCCTCGTCGCCACGAAATACGGCGATACCGGCCTCGAGGAGCAGGTGCTTCTCGTGGAAGAGGCGCTCGATGAACAGCCCGACATCGACTATCTCGCAGGCTCCGGCCCCATGGCCGAGGCTGCGGTTTCCATCCTGCGCGCCCGTGGCCTGACCGGCCGCGTCCAGATCGTCTCCACCTATATCAGCCACGCCGTCTATCGCGGCATCATGCGCGGCCGCATCCTCGCCGCCCCCACCGATTTCGCCGCCATGCAGGGCAGGCTCTCGGTCGAAATGGCCGCCCGCGCGCTCGAAGGCAGCCTTGTCCACTCCCACGCCGGACCCCGCATCACCACCGTGACCCCCGACAGCATCGCCACCATCGGCGCCGAAGGCTCGCTCGCCCCTGCCAGCTTCGTCCCGATCTTCACCCTGCGCGCGGGCACGGACAGCGGCAACTGACCCGCAGCCGTCCTTGCCCATCCCCCGCCCGACCGACTAGGGTATGCCGGTTCAAGGAGCGTCCATGTCCGACTCGCCCGAAAAGGCCTATCAGGTCCTCGCCCGCAAATACCGCCCGCAGACCTTCGCCGATCTCATCGGGCAAGAGGCGATGGTGCGCACGCTCAAGAACGCCTTTGCCGCCGACCGCATCGCCCATGCCTTCGTGATGACCGGCGTGCGCGGCGTGGGCAAGACCACCACCGCCCGCATCATCGCCAAGGGGCTTAACTGCATCGGCCCCGACGGCACCGGCGGCCCCACCACCGAACCCTGCGGCATCTGCGAACCCTGCCGCGCCATCGCCGAAGGCCGCCACGTCGACGTGATGGAGATGGACGCCGCCTCCCGCACCGGCGTGGGCGACATCCGCGAGATCATCGACAGCGTCCACTACCGCGCCGCCTCCGCGCGCTACAAGATCTACATCATCGACGAAGTGCACATGCTGTCGAACAACGCGTTCAACGCGCTGCTCAAGACGCTGGAAGAACCCCCCGCACACGTCAAATTCATCTTCGCCACCACCGAAATCCGCAAGGTTCCCGTCACGGTCCTGTCGCGCTGCCAGCGCTTCGACCTCAAACGGATCGAACCCGAGGTGATGATGGCCCACCTCACCCGCGTGGCCTCTGCCGAAGGCGCGACCCTTGCGCCCGACGCGCTCGCCCTCATCACCCGCGCCGCCGAAGGCTCGGTCCGCGATGCCATGTCGCTGATGGATCAGGCCATCGCCCATGGCGCGGGCGAAACCTCCGCCGCGCAGGTCCGCGCCATGCTGGGCCTTGCCGACCGTGGCCGCGTCCTCGACCTCTTCGACCTCATCGCCACGGGCGATGCGGCGGGCGCGCTCTCCGAACTCGCCGCCCAATATGCCGACGGCGCCGACCCCGTCGCCATCCTGCGCGATCTGGCCGAGATCACGCATTGGCTCTCGGTCATCAAGATCACCCCCGCCGCGGCCGAGGACCCCACCACCCCCCCCGACGAACGCGCGCGCGGGCTGGATATGGCGGGCCGTCTGGGCAAACGCGTCCTCGCCCGCCTCTGGCAGATGCTGCTCAAGGCGCTGGAAGAGGTGACGATCGCCCCCAACGCCATGATGGCCGCCGAAATGGCCGTCATCCGCCTTACCCACGTGGCCGACCTGCCCGATCCCGAAACCCTGATCCGCCAGTTGCAGGACAACCCGCCCCCGACCGGCGGCCCCCGCCCCACCGGCGGCGCCCCCGCAGGCGGCGGCGGCGGCACGCTGCACGCCCCCGCCATGCGCCTGGCCCCCGCCAGCGCACCCGCGCGCGGCCCCGTCATGCAGGGCAATCAGGCCCTCGCGCTCGCCGAAGGCCAGCTTCAGGTCTACGCCACCTTCGACAGCGTCCTCGACCTGATCCGCGAAAAGCGCGACATGAAACTGCTCTACGAGGTGGAACACGGCCTCCGCCTCGTCCGCTACAGCCCCGGCCGGATCGAATTCCAGCCCACCCCCGACGCGCCCCCCGACCTCGCCGCCCTCCTCGGCGCGCGGCTGCAAGGCTGGACCCAGGCCCGCTGGGGCGTCTCGGTCGTGAACGAAGGCGGCGCCCCCACCGTGGCCGAGGAACGCGACCGCGCCGAAACCGAAGCCCGCGCCGAGGCGATGCATAACCCGCTGGTCCAGGCCGTCCTCGCCGCCTTCCCCGGCGCGAAGATCGCCGAGATCCGCACCCCCGAGGCGCTCGCCGCCGCAGCACAGGCCGAAGCCCTGCCCGAAGTGGAAGACGAATGGGACCCCTTCGAAGACGGCTGACAACCGCCGCCGCCCTCCTCCTCCCCGCCCCCGCATGGGCCGGAACCTGCGCGACGATCCGCCCCGACTGGACCGCCGCCGCAGGCCCGCAGGGCTGGCTTGCCGAAACCGCCTATATCCTCGCCTCGCCCCCCGCGCTCATCCTCTTCCTCCTCCTCGCGCTCGCGCTGGTGATCCCGCGCCTCTGGCTCGCCATCCCCGCCGCGCTGCTGGCGCTGGCCTTCGCAGCCCTCCTCACCGTCTCGCGCCAGGCCGACATGGCCGCCCTCGCACAGGCCGAAGGCTGCCTTGCCACCGCCCTTCCCGCCACGATCCTCCTCGTCCTCGCCGCCCTCCTCCCCATCGCCCGCGCCCTCGTCCGCCGCCGCCGCCGCCCCGCCTGACCTTGCCGTCCCCCGCCCCAGCCCCTACTGTCAGGGCCAAGACAAAGGAGACGATCATGCTCAAGGGTATCCCCGGCCTCGGCGGCCTCGGCGACATGGCCAAGATGATGAAGGCCGCGCAGGAAATGCAGACCAAGATGGCCGAAATGCAGGAGCAGATGGCCAACACCGTCGTCGTGGGCGAATCCGGCGCCGGCCTCGTCAAGGCCCGCGCCACCGCCAAGGGCGAGGTGACGGGACTCGACATCGACCCCTCCATCCTCGTGGCGTCCGAGAAGGAGGTGGTCGAAGACCTCATCATCGCCGCCATCAAGGACGCGCAGGTGAAGGGTCAGCAGAAGATGGCCGACGAGATGCGCCGCATGACCGAATCCCTCGGCCTGCCCGCTGACATGAAACTCCCCTTCTGATGCCCGACGCCGAGGCCCCGCCGCAGATCGAGGCGCTGATCGACCTCATGGCCCGCCTGCCCGGCCTTGGCCCCCGCTCGGCCCGCCGCGCGGTCCTGACCCTGCTCAAGAAGCGCGGCAGCCTCATGGCCCCGCTCGCCACCGCCATGGCACAGGTCGCCACCACCGCCCGCGACTGCCGGACCTGCGGCAACATCTCGACCGCCGACCTCTGCCCCATCTGCACCGACGACCGCCGCGCCACCGGCGAAATCTGCGTGGTCGAAGACGTGGCCGACCTCTGGGCGCTGGAACGCGCGGGCGTCTTCCGTGGCCGCTACCACATCCTCGGCGGCACCCTCTCGGCCCTCGACGCCGTAGGCCCGGACGAGCTCCGCATCCCCGCCCTCCTCGCCCGCATCCGCAGCGAAGGCACGCGCGAAGTCATCCTCGCGCTCAACGCCACCGTCGACGGCCAGACCACCGCCCATTACATCGCCGACGCCCTCACGCCCACAGGCGTCACCATCACCTCCCTCGCCCAAGGCGTCCCCATCGGCGGCGAACTCGACTACCTCGACGACGGCACCCTCAGCGCCGCCCTGCGCGCCCGCAAAAGCTTCTGAGCCCGCCCCCATTTTCCGTCCCCAAATATCCTCAAGGGGTGAATTGGCCGCTTGCGGCCAAGAGGGGACAGAATGTCCCCTGACGCGGAGGTTGCGCGCGGCACGCGCGCTGCCGACGGCAAAGGCTTGCGGGCGGCACGCCCGCTCCACCTGAATAGAAAAAGGCCGCCCCGAAGGACGGCCTTTCCCGCAATCTCCCGGAACCCTCAGCCCTTCTTCAGGCAGCGGCTCCCCAACACTTCCGCGATCTGCACCGCGTTCAGCGCCGCACCCTTCCGCAGGTTGTCGGAAACGCACCACAGGTTCAGACCATTCTCGATGGTCGAATCCTGCCGGATACGGCTCACATAGGTCGCATACTCGCCCACGCATTCGATCGGCGTGATGTAGCCACCGGCTTCCCGCTTGTCGACGACCAGAACCCCCGGCGCCTCGCGCAGGATGTCCGTCGCCTCTTCCCAGTCGAGGAAATCCTCGAACTCGATGTTGATGGCTTCCGAATGGCCCACGAAAACCGGCACCCGCACGCAGGTCGCCGTCACCTTGATCTTGGGGTCGAGGATCTTCTTCGTCTCGGCCACCATCTTCCACTCTTCCTTCGTCTCCCCGCTATCAAGGAAGACATCGATATGCGGAATGACGTTGAAGGCGATCTGCTTGGGATAGACCTTCGGCTCCACTTCCTGACCGGGCACGAAGATGCCCTTGGTCTGGTTCCACAGCTCGTCCATCGCCTCCTTGCCGGTGCCCGACACGGATTGATAGGTCGCCACGACGACGCGCTTGATCCGCGCGCGGTCATGCAGCGGCTTCAGCGCCACCACCATCTGCGCGGTCGAACAGTTCGGGTTCGCGATGATCATCTTGTTCTTGTAGCGGACGACGTCATCCGCATTCACTTCCGGCACGATCAGCGGGATCTCGGGGTCATAGCGATAGAGCGACGAGTTATCGATCACCACGCAGCCCTGCGATGCGGCCTTCGGCGCATAGACCTTCGTCGCGTCCGACCCGATGGCGAACAGCGCGATGTCCCAGCCCGTGAAGTCGAAGGCGTCAAGATCCTGGGTCTTCAAAGTTCGGTCGCCAAAGCTGACTTCGGTCCCCAGCGATTTTCGCGACGCCAGCGCCGCGATCTCGTCGACCGGAAACTCGCGTTCCGCGAGGATGTTCAGCATTTCCTTGCCAACGTTGCCCGTGGCACCGACGACAACGACCTTGTAGCCCATCGGGGTTCTCCTTGTACCCGTCCTCTCCAAACGAAAGACGGCGCCTGTTAGCGCAATGCCGTCAGGCAGGAAAGCGGATTCGCCCCCCTTGCGCGCAAAGTCTCAATCCGTGCGGTCCTGCGAGAACAGATAGACCGCCAGCCCCGCCGCCAGCATCACCGCGAAAAAGGCGAAGATGCCCTGATAGGCCACGACCGCCCCCTGCCCCTCCAGCCCCGCATGGATGCGCCCCGTCACCACCTGCGCCAGCCCAACCGCACCAAGACCAAACAGGTTCAGAAGCGTCACCCCGCGCCCCACCAGATGCGGCGGAAAGAACGCCCGCCCATGCGCGATGACCATCGGATAGGACGCACCGGCAAAGCCCAGCGCCGCAAACAGCGCCAGCGTCACCCACCCCCCCGCCGCAGGCATCGCCACCAGCGCCACCAGACAGCACAGCACCCCCAGATTGCCCCCGAAGATCAGCCACTTCCGCGTCCCCAGCACACGGTCCATCGGCCCATAGGCGAAATTCCCCAGAACCATCGCCGCGCCCATCACCAGCGTGACCACCCCGATCGCCGCCGCATCCGCCCCGAAGACCTCGGCATGATAGGGCCCCACCCACAGCCCCCGCAGCCCCGCCGCCGGCGCATAGCAGACCGCCATCATCACCAGCACGGGCCACAGCGCCCGCATCCGCAGCAGGTCCAGAAGCGACCCCCGCCCCGCCCCCTCCACCTTCGGCGGATCGCGCACCAGAAGGGCCAGCCCCGCCGCCACCGCCAGCGTCACCCCCGCCATGCCCCACAACGTCCCGCGCCAGCCGAACGCCTCCACCGCCGCGGCCAGAGGCAGGCTCGACGCGATATTCCCCAGACTGCCGATCCCGATCACCATCCCCGCCAGCGTGCCGAAAACCGCAGGCGCATAGGTCCGCGCAAAGATGTAATAGGCCGCCATCAGCACCGGCGCACAGCCCGCCCCGATCAGCGCCATCGCCACCGTCACCGCCCCCGGCCCCTGCGCCATGGCAAGGACCGCCGCCCCGCCCGCACCGCCCAGACCCAGCGCGACCGACGCCGTCCGCCGCGGCCCCACACGGTCCAGCGCCGCGCCCACCGGTATCTGCGCCAGCGCAAAGGCCAGAAACCACACGCCCGAGGCCCGCGCCAGATCCTCCGCCCCCGCCCCGATCCCTGCCGCCAGAGCGGGGGCCAGAACGGCCAGAAACGCCCTGTAGAACTGGCTCAGCACATAGGCCGCCACCAGCGCCGCAATTCCCGCAACCATCCCCGTCCTCCCTGACGCGGGCGCACCCTGCCGCGCCCCGCGACCGGCTGCAACCCCGCCGCAACGCCTTGCCAGCCCGCCCCCGTCGGGGCAACACTGCCCCGTCCCGTTCCGGAGTGTCCCATGTTCCGCGCCCTGCTCGCCTCCCTCCTCCTCGCCACCCCCGCCCTCGCGAATGACGGCTTCGGCGGCCTCTCCGCCACCGGCCTCACCTTCGCGCAGACCGACGCCATCGCGATGGAACGCGAGGATCTCTTCATCGGCCTCGACCGCATCCGCGTGGCCTATACCTTCCGCAACCTGACCGCACAGGACGTCACGGGCGAGGTGATCTTCCCCCTCCCCCCGATCTCGCTCCAGTTCCTGATGTCCTCGGATTTCAACATGGGCGCCGACCGCGACAACATCGTGGGCTTCACCGCCACCGTCGCGGGCCAGCCCGTCACCCCGCGCATCGACCGCATCGCCGTGATCGAACCGCCCTATGACGAGAACCGCCCCGCCGCCGAACACTACGACACCCCCGGCCGCGACGTGACCGCCGCCCTCGCCCGCCACGGCATCCCCCTCTCGCTCGACACCGCCGAAATCGCCACCCTCCTCCTCGCCCTGCCGCCCGAAGCGCAGGCCGAACTGAAATCCGAAGGTATGGCCGATTTCTACGAAGGCGACCCCGCGCAGGGCTTCCCGCCCGAGGCATGGCCGCTCTGGTCCGTGGTGATCCGCTACCACTGGACCCAGACCTTCCCCGCCAATGCCACGCTGGACGTTGTGCATGACTACGAAAACCACCCGCCGGGCGGCATCTTCGGCTGGCAGCACCCGCCGGTGGACGACTGGGCGCAGGATTACGCCGCGCGCTACTGCATCGACGACGGCACCTCGCGCGCCATCGCCAAACGCCTTGCCCCGACCGACGGCTACGGCATCGCCTATACGCTGGCCTATGTCCTGCGCACCGCCAATTCATGGGCCGGCCCCATCGGCGACTTCCGCCTAACGCTGGACAAGGGCGCGCCGGAAAACGTCATCTCGCTCTGCATCGACGGGATCGAAAAGACCGGCGCCACCACGTTCGAGATGCGGGCCAAAGACTTCACCCCCGACCGCGACCTCGACATCCTGATCGTGACGCCGACCGGACCCTAGGCCGCCGCCGCCGCCACCGGCCCCCGGCTTTCGCGCACCGGCAGATGCACGATGGCCGAAAACGCCCCGACCCCGACCCCGATCCACCAGACCAGCGTATAGCCGCCGGTGATGTCATACATCATCCCCCCCAGCCACACGCCAAGGAACCCGCCGATCTGGTGGCTCAGGAACACCACGCCATAGAGCGTGCCCATATAGCGCAGCCCGTACAGATGCGCGACCAAACCGCTCGTCAGCGGCACAGTGGCCAGCCACAGCGCCCCCATCACCGCCGAAAACACCAGCACGCTCTCGGGCGTGATGGGCAACAGGATGAACACCGCCGCCGCCACCGTCCGCCCCGTATAGATCCCCGCCAGCAGGTATTTCTTCGTATACCGCTTGCCCAGCCACCCCGCCGTGATCGTGCCCACGATGTTGAACAGCCCGATGGTGGCAATCGACACCGCCCCCAGCGCGCTCGTCGTGGTGATCCCCATGCCCGCGATCATCCCGCCCGGATCGATGGGCCCGCACAGCTCGGTCACAAAGGCCGGAAAATGCGCCGTGATGAAGGCCAGCTGATAGCCGCAGGAAAAGAAGCCAAGGAAGATCAGCGTATAGGACGGGTCGCGGAACGCCCGCTTCAGCACCACCCCCATGCTTTCCTCCAGCTCCGCCTTGCTCGCCACCTTGGGCGACCGGATGAAGGGCAGCGCGAAGAGCGACGACAGGATGACCACGGCAAAGATCAGGAACACTTCCTGCCAGCTATAGGACTGCAACAGGAACTCCGCCACAGGCGCGCCGATCACCTGCCCCGCCGACCCCGCCGCCGTGGCAATGCCCAGCGCCATCGACCGGTTCTCCGCACTCGCCGCACGCCCCACGATGGCCAGCACCACGCCGAACCCCGTCCCCGCGATCCCGAACCCCACGAGGATCTCCAGCAGCTGCATCTGCCCCGGCGTGATCGCCCAGGCCGACAGCACCAGCCCCGCCGCATACATCAGCGCGCCCGCAACGATCGCCTTCCTGTCCCCGAACCGCTCCGCCACCGCCCCGAACAGCGGCTGCCCGATCCCCCAGGCCAGGTTCTGCACCGCAATCGCCAACGAGAATTCCGCCCGCGCCCAGCCGAACTCCTCGGCAATGGGGATCTGGAACACCCCGAAACTCGCGCGGATGGCAAAGCCCAGCATCAGCACGACACAGCCCGCAATCAGAACGGGGGTAATCAGCGGGGCCTTGGTCGTCATGGGGCAAACCTTTCTGTCGCCCGATCCTTCTCTGCCCGCCGCCTGCCAAGGTCAAATGCAGATTTGTGATGCAGACAATCCCCCCGCCCCTTCATCTCGGCCCAAATACCCGACGGGGGTCCGGGGGTGTCAAACCCCCGGCGGCGTCCCCCGCCGCGCCGGTCCGGACCCGTCACGCCCCGCACTGCCCCTATCCGCCCGTCCGGTCCTTGCCCGTTTCCTGACCAACCGTGCGCTGCGTATGTACAGTTTGCGGCACAGTGCGCGGCACAACCATCGGTACACCCTGTATCCGCCCCCCGAACACCGATACGCTCCTCCGGCAAAACAGGTCAGGAGAGCGCATGTCCTCGCAGGATTGGTGGAAAGGGGCCGTCACCTATCAGGTCTATCCCCGCAGTTTCCAGGACTCGAACGGGGACGGTCTGGGCGATATCAACGGCATAACCGCCCGCCTGCCCCATATCGCGGACCTCGGCGTCGATGCGGTCTGGCTCTCGCCCATCTTCACCTCGCCCATGCGCGACATGGGCTATGACGTGTCCGATTACACCGATATCGACCCCAGCTTCGGCACCTTGGCCGACTTCGACACCCTGATCGCCCGCGCCCATGACCTTGGCCTGAAAATCATTATCGACCAAGTGCTTAGCCACTGCTCGGACCAGCACCCCTTCTTCACCGAAAGCCGCGCCAGCCGGGACAATCCCCGCGCCGACTGGTTCGTCTGGGCCGACCCCCGCAAGGACGGCACGCCCCCCACCAACTGGCTCTCCGTCTTCGGGGGCAGCGCATGGACATGGGACGCACGGCGCAAGCAGTACTATCTTCACAACTTCCTGTCAGAACAGCCCGACTTCAACTTCCACAATCCAGCCGTGCAGGACTGGCACCTCGCCAACATGCGCTTCTGGCTCGACCGCGGCGTGGACGGATTCCGCTTCGACACCGCCAACTATTTCTTCCACGACCCGCAATTGCGCGACAATCCCGCCGACATCCGCGAAAAAACCCGACCCGACGCCAACCCGTACGAGATGCAGTATCACCTCTTCGACAAGAACCGCCCCGAAACGACAGGCTGGATGGAACGCATCCGCAGCCTGCTCGACAGCTATGACGCGCGGGCCTCGGTGGGCGAAGTGGGCGACAGCCACCACGCCATCCGCCTGATGGGCGACTACACCGGCCCGCGCCGCCTGCACCAGTGCTACAGCTTCGAGATGATGGGGCCCGACTACACCCCCGCCCTCTTCCGCCAGAAGGTCGAGGATTTCTTCGCCGGCGCGCCAGACGGCTGGCCGATGTGGGCCTTCTCGAACCATGACGTGCCGCGCCACGTCACCCGCTGGGCCGCGCATGGCGCCTCGCCCGATGCGCTGGCCAAACAGGCCGCGGCCCTGATCCTGTCGCTCGAAGGCTCCATCTGCCTCTGGCAGGGCGAGGAGCTGGGACAGACCAACACCGACCTCGACTTCCACGAACTGACCGATCCGCAGGGCATCGCCTTCTGGCCCGAACCGGTGGGGCGCGACAACACCCGCACACCCATGGTCTGGGACGGGAGTGCCAATGGCGGCTTCACCACGGGCACCCCTTGGCTGCCCGTGAAACCCCCGCAACTGGCCCGCAACGTGGCGGATCAGTTGCAAGACCCTGATTCCGTTCTGAATTTTTACAGGTTAATGATTGGTTACCGCCGCGAGACAGCCGCGCTCCGGCAGGGACGCACCCGCTTTGTCGACCTGCCCGACCCCGTCTTCGGCTTCCAGCGCGGCAATGATCTGGCCTGTTTCTTCAACCTCGCCCCCGCCGCGACGGTGCTGCGCCTGACCGGTCTCGGCACCCTGACCGGCCCCTCGCTCGCCGCTGTGCTGGAGGGGGACACCCTCACGCTCGGCCCCAACGGGGTCGCCTTCGTCACCGTCTCGGGCGTGGTGGAATTGCGCTAAAGCCGCTCCCAATGCACCCCGGCGGGCGGGATCACCACCCCGCCCCATTCCACCGGAACGGGGTTGTAATTGAACCAGAAGCGGTGCGTATCGGTATCCCGCCGCCGCAGCCCCTCGGGCAGCACCTCGACGGAAATCCCCTGCGCAGCGCAGAGAGCCGACAGTATCCGGTCCATCGCCACCTCGTCCGGCCAACCGGCCAGATAATGCAGCCCCCCCGCCCGCAGCAGCGCAGGCCAACCATCCGTCGCCCGCTCCACCACCTCGGCGGGGCCGTCCATTTTCTCGCGCCAGTGCAACAGGTTACCCCCGCCCTCCAGCGGCACGGGCACATCCGGCGGCAGGCTTTCCACCCGCGCCACCACGGCCTCCAGCCCCGGCAGATTGGGCGGCAGCGGGACGGGCGTCGCGAACTCCACCGTCTTGGCATTGCTGCGCGGCCCGATCAGCGCGGCCCCCCGATACGCCTTCAACGCCCCAAGGAAGGCCTCCGACAAGGTCGCCACACCGGGCGCCAGAACCAGCCGATACCCCGACAGGTCCGCCACATCCGGCGGCAGAATATCCACGTTCAACCCCAGCCGCCGCAGCCCGCGATAAAAGGCAAAGACCAGCCGGAAATAGTCGAAATCCCGCCCCTGCGGCTGCGTGGCCCAGGCCCAGGCGCTGGCATAGTCGAAGACCACCGCCACATCCGCCCGCGCCGTGCCGACATCCGGCATCGCCGCCAGTTCCCGCGCGACTTCGCCTGCCTCTTCAAAGGCTTGCGCGGGCGCGCTGTCCGGCCTCAACAAGCCTGCATGCATCTGTTCCTGCGCGAAAGGCGCCTGCCGCCAGCGGAAATAGCACACCGCCTCTGCCCCATGCGCGAAGGCCTCCCACGCCCAGAGCCGCGCCATCCCGGGCAGCGGATCGGCATTCCACGGGGCCCAGTTCACCGGCCCCGGCTGCTGTTCCATGATCCACCACCGCCCCCGCCCCACGGCGCGGTACAGGTCATGGTGGAACGCTTGGAAATCCGGATCCCCCTGCCGCACGAAGCGCCGTTTGTGTTCCGGCGAAACCTCCAGCCGGTCGGACAGGAAGCCCAGCGGATAGGCATCCCACGTTGCGATATCCAGATCCGCCCCCACCGCGAAATGGTCGAATTCCGTGATGCGGCCCATATAGTTATGGGCAATCGGCGCGTCCGAGAATCTGCGGATGATCTGCGTCTGGATGCGGTTGTATTCCGCCACCTCGTCACTGGCAAAGCGGCGGAAGGCCATGACATGCGACGGGTTCGCCTCGGTCACGGTCAGGTTGGGCAGGCCGATCTCGTCAAAGCTGGAATATTCCATCGACCAGAACACGTTGCCCCAAGCACGGTTCAACGCCTGCGGGCTTTGATACCGCCGCGCCAGCCATTCGCGGAAGGCATCCCGCGCAGCGTCCGAATAGCTCAGCACCGTATCGTGGCAGCCATATTCATTGTCCGTCTGCCACGCCGCGACATGAGGAATCCGCCCATAACGCCGCGCCAGTTCCGTGACGATCCGCGCACTCTCAGCACGATAGCCGCGATGCGAAAAACAGTAATGCCGCCGCGATCCGAACCCGCGCGGCCTGCCTTGCGCGTCCACCGCCAGCATGTCGGGATGCCGCTCCAGCATCCAGCGCGGCGGCGTCGCGGTGGGCGTGCCCAGCACCACCTTCAACCCCGCCTTGCCCAGCGTGTCGATGGCGCGATCCAGCCAATCCCAGTCGAACCGGCCCGGCTCAGGCTCCATCCGGCTCCACGCGAATTCCCCGATCCGCACCCATGTCAGACCCAGCCCCGCCATGCGCGCGGCATCTTCGGCCCATTGCGCCTCGGGCCAGTGTTCGGGATAGTAGCAGACGCCCAGCGTGCGTTTCACAAGATCACCTGTGGTTCGGGCAGTCCCCGGCCAATGCCTTGGACTGCAAAGGTCTTTCCCGCTTCGGGGTCGGCCGCGCGGGCGGCGACATCCATCCCCTCATGCGCGGTGGTGCAGAACAGCGTCGCCATCCCCTCGCCCCCGAAAGCGGGGCAAGAGGTCTGCGTGGCCCCCATCGCCACCGCCCTGAGGAACCGCCCGTCGGGGCCGTAACAGGCCACCCGCCCAGCCCCCCATTGCGCGTTCCACAGGTTGCCCTCGGCATCCACCGTGGCGCCATCGGGCAGTATACCCTCCGCGCTCAAATCCACGAACACCTCCGGCGCGCCCACGGGCCAGCCGTGGGCATCCAGCGCCACCCGCATGATGCGGTGGGTCAGCGTGTCCGAGAAATGGGCAAATTTCCCGTCCGGTGTGAAGCAGATGGAATTGGGAATCGTCAGCCCCGAAAACAGCCGCCGCATCTCGCCCCGATACCACCGCCAGATCGACCCGCGCCCGGGATCATTCCCGCCCCGCTTGCCCATCGTCCCGATCCAGAACCCGCCCTGCCGGTCGGCCCGCCCGTCATTCGACCGCGTGCCGGGATCGTCGGCCTCGAGCTCGGCCAGACTTTCGATCTCTTCCGTCTCCAGATCGAACAGGAAAAGGTCCCGCTCTCCGGCAATCAGCAGGATGTCGCGGCTGACCCATCCGGCGGCCGAGACCAGCTCGACAAAGGACCACGTCCGCGCCTCGCCATCCTCGACCGAGTGCAGCTTTTTCCCAAGGATATCAAACCAGAAGACCTGCCGCCGGATCGGGTGCCAGAACGCCCCCTCACCCAGTTCGCAGATGCGATTGTCGAAAATCATCCCACCGCCCCGTCATAGGCCGCCACGATCCGCGCCGCCCGTTCCGCCACCTCGGCCACCGAAAGTCCCGGCGTGTAAAGCGCGGTGCCGATGCCGAAACCATCCGCCCCGGCCTTGATCCACTGGGCAAAGTTATCGGGCCCCGCGCCGCCCACGGCATAAACCTGACAGCCCTTGGGCAGCACCGCACGGATGGCTTTTACCCCGTCCGGCCCGATCAGGCTGGCCGGAAAGATCTTCAACCCATCCGCTCCGGCCTTCAGCGCGGCGAAGCATTCCGTGGGCGTCATCACCCCCGGCCAGCTTTGCAGCCCCCGCGCCTTGGTCGCGGCGATGACCTCCGGGTCGCAATTGGGCGACACGATCAACCGCCCCCCCGCCTCGGCCACTTCGGCCACATCGGCGACGGTCAGCACGGTCCCCGCCCCGATCACCGCATGATGTCCCAATGCCTTGGCCATTGCGGCAATCGACGTCACCGGATGCGGGCTGTTCAGCGGCACCTCGATCGTGGTGATCCCCGCCTTGACCAGCGCCTCGGCCACCGGCACGGCCTCGGGCGGGGTGATGCCCCGCAGGATGGCGATGATGTTGCGCTGTGCCGTCATGCCGTCACCCTTGCCCGTGCCACGACCAGACCCGCCAGAACGGCATCGGTGCCCGATACCACGCGCGGCTCTACCCCCTGCGCCCGCAAGGCACGCGCATAGGATGCCGCCAGCCCCTCGGACCCCACCACAGTCACCGCCTGACCCAGCCAGTAGGGCCGCGCCGCCGCCAGTTCGACCCCGATCAGCAGACCCGACAACCGCGCCCGCGCCGCGGCCGATGGCAGCCCAGCAATCAACCCCTCGGCCCTGATGGAAAACAACTTGGCGCCCAGCCGTTCCGGCCGCGACAGCGCCTCGGACAGCGCCGTGTCGAAGGCCGCCTCGTCCCAGCCGCCCGCCGCCATGCCGTGACGCAGGACCGACCCTTGGGACAGAAGCGCGAACATCTCGCCCGTCATGAAGGTCTGGAAGGACACCACCTCGCCCGCGCTGACATGGGCCCATTTCGAATGGGTGCCGGGCAGGCAGATCACCCCGTCGAAGCTGCGGTTCAGTGCAAGAACCCCAGCCACCTGCGTCTCTTCCCCGCGCATCACATCGGCGGGCGCGGACTGTTTCAACCCCGGCACCAGCCGGACCGAGATGCGCCCGTCGCGCGTCGGCACCGCCACCGTCGCTGCCGCATCCAGCGGCGCGCAGGGCACCGCGCGATAGGGCGCCTCGTGCCAGCCCTGACGACTGCCCACCATCCCGCAGGCGACGACATCGGTCACCCGACCGGCCTGCAACCACGGACCGACCAGCCGCAACAGCGCCGGTTCGAAACCGTCGCGGTCCAGACGCCCCATGCCATCCTCGGAGGCGGCATGGTCCAGAACACCCTCCGCCCCCATCGCCCAGGCCCGCAGGTTCGTGGTGCCCCAGTCGACTGCGATCCATTCGGTCTTCATGGCCAAAACCTTCCCCTACGCCTGCCGGACCCGCTCGCCCTCGACCACCCACATCGTCGCGGGCCATGCCACCGGCAGCAAAAGCCCGCGCTGCATGAGCGCACGCCCCGACAGCGTCAAGTCCCCGGATTTGAGCGCATTCGGACCCCGCGACTGCGGCGGGGCATCGTCCGGATTCACCAGACGAACGCGATAGGTGGCGTCCGGCTCCAGCCCCGCCAGCCGCAGGGGGCGCGGCAGGATCTGCACGCTCGTTTCCTCCTGCCCCGCGAATAGGACAAAGCGCCCGCCGTCGCGCGCCACCTGCACCTCGGCCACCACGGCGGGATCGTCGCTGTCGATGCGGTGGATATCGCCCGCCATCATCCAGCCGCGATTGGCCTTCCACCATGCGGTGACGGATTTCAGCGTGGCAGCCTCGTCGTCCGGCAGGTGGCGCAGGTCCATCTCGAACCCGAAATGCCGCTGCGCCGCGACCCACGCACGGAAAGACATGGGCAGCACCCGACCTGCCGTATGGCTGCGCCGCGCGCCGACATGGCTGCCCGTCACGGCGGCAGGCAGGAAGAGCGCCGCGTCATGCTGCATGCGCAACCGCTCGATCCCGTCGATGCTGTCGGACAGCCAGACGCGCTGCGTATGGGCAAGGATACCGGCGTCGATCCGCCCGCCCCCGCTGGCGCAGCTTTCGATCTCGACCGCCGGATGGGCCTTTCGCAGAGCCCCCAGCAATTCGTAGATACCCCGCGTCTGGGCCGCATCCACGACCGGCAACAGGCGGTTATGGTCCCACTTGATGTAATCGATGTCGTATTCGCCAAGGATTTCGGAAATCGCGTTGAACAGGTATTCGCGCACCTCTGCCCGCGACAGGTCCAGCACCATCTGGTTGCGCCCCGCCACCTGATCGGCAGGGCCGAGCATCCAGTCCGGATGGGCGCGCATCAGGTCGCTGTCGGGGTTCACCATTTCCGGCTCGAACCACAGACCGAAGGTCATGCCCAGTTTGTGGACATGCGCGATCAGCGGATGCAGCCCGTCCGGCCATTTGCGACGGTCCACCGACCAGTCGCCAAGGCTGGTCGTGTCGTCATCCCGCCGCCCGAACCAGCCGTCGTCCAGAACGAAACGCTCTGCCCCCATATCGGCGGCGCGGTCCGCGATGGCGGCAAGATCGGCAAGCTTGTGGTCGAAATAGATCGCTTCCCAGCAGTTGTAATGCACAGGGCGCGGACGGGCCGGATCGGGCCATGTAACGACACGGTCGCGCAGGTCGCGTTGCAGGGTGATGCCGATCCCGTTCAGCCCTGCCGCGGAATAGGCGGCCAGCAACTCGGCGGTTTCGAACCGCGTCGCGGCCTGCACCTCGGCCCCCCACGGGTTGCCGAATTGCACCTGACGGCGACCGTCGGGCAATTCCTCGGCCACCATACGATGCCCGCCCGACCATGCGTAATGCAGCGCCCGCA
This sequence comes from Paragemmobacter amnigenus, assembly GCF_009908265.2. GTDB lineage: Bacteria > Pseudomonadota > Alphaproteobacteria > Rhodobacterales > Rhodobacteraceae > Paragemmobacter > Paragemmobacter amnigenus. Next base: position 140,690 of record NZ_JAAATX020000010.1, read on the forward strand.
CCTCGCCCTGCGTATTGGTCGCCCCGTTTCCCGCGAACAGGGCATAGGGCGGATGTTCGTGCCCCGACCGGCCCGTCCGCGCCTCGCGCAGGCGCGCGCCAGGGGTCCATGCCAAGCGATTCAGGTGGAATTCCCGCGTCCACTTGCCGTGGATATCGATGATATCCCCGTCCTGCGGCGCAGGCAGCACCGGCGCGGCCAGCCAGTGGAGACGGACAGGCTGTGTTGACTCCAGCATCGTCCGCATCCCGATCACGCCGGTCGGATAGGCGCGGAATTCGTGCGTCAGCCGCAACCCCTCGGCCATGCTGACAAGGCGCAGAAGGCCCCGCTCTTGCTCTGCCCGGTCGAAGGCGAAGGCGGGCAGCAGCGGCGCGCCCTCTGCCGTGGCCAGCACCAGCCCCGCCTGCCCCTGAAAGGCCCGCCCCGCCTCGGGACACAGCGAAAGTGCGGGCAGCGCGTCCAGCATCCCGCCCGTCAGGTCATGCCGTCCGGCGGCGGCAAGCTGTGCCAGATCCTCGGCCGCGGGCAGGGCGGCGCCCCACCAGATGACCTGCGGAATTCCGCCATCCGTGGTGAGCGCGATCGTCTGCGCCGTGGCCCCCGTTCCGGCGTCGAGTCGGTATTCCGTCACTTCACAGCCCCCAGCGTCAGGCCCGCGATGAAATGCTTCTGCATCAGGAAGAACATCAGCACCGGCGGCAGCGCGGCAAGGATCGACCCCGCTGACACCAGATGCCATGCCGCCACCCATTGCCCGTTCAGCGACGACAGACCCGCCGTGATCGGCTGCGCCTCGGGGCTGGAGGTCAGGACGGTGGCCCAGAAAAAGTCGTTCCAGATGAAGGTGAAGACCAGCACAGACAGCGCCGCGATGGCGGGCCGCATCAGGGGCAGCACGATGAACCAGAAGATGCGCCACTCGGCCACGCCTTCGACACGCGCGGCCTCGATCAGCTCATACGGCAGTGCCTTGATGAAATTCCGCATGAACAGCGTGCAGAACCCCGTCTGGAAGGCGATGTGGAACAGCGCCAGCCCGTGATAGCTGTTGTACATCCCCAGATTCAGCGTCAGGTCGCGCACGGGGACCATCAGGATCTGGAAGGGCACGAAATTGCCCGCCACGAACATGAAGAACAGGATCAGGTTGCCCCTGAAGCGATAGACCGCCAGCGCGAAGCCCGTCATCAACGACAGCGCCACCGCGCCGATCACCGTGGGGATCGTGACGATGAAGCTGTTCAGGATATACCGCCCCATCGGCGTGTTGCGGAACACATCGGCGTAGTTCTCGAAGGCGAGGTAGGAGGGCATGCCGAAATAGTTGCCCTGCGCCAGATCCGAGGCCGGACGGACCGAGGTGACAGCCACGCCCAGCAGCGGCAACAACCACAGGATCAGCGCGGCAGGCAGGGCGATCTTGTACATCACCTGCATGGCGGGGGCGGTTTGTTCGATGGGACGGGGAAACATCTTACCGCTCCGTTTCGTCGCGCCACATCTTCCAGATGAAGCCCGAAATGAAGACCATCATGATGGCAAACAGCACCACGGCGATGGCCGCGCCATAGCCCATGCGATAGCCATATTCGCTGAGCGCCTGCTCATACATGTAGAAGGACAGCACGCGGCTTGACCCGAACGGTCCGCCCGACGTCATGACCGAGACAAGGTCGAAAGACCGCAGCGCGCCGATGACCGTGACGACCACCGCGATGAAGGTGGCAGGCCGCAGTTGCGGCAGGATCACGTACCACAGCATTCGCCACCCCTTGGCCCCGTCCAGACGCGCGGCCTCGACCTGATCGGGGGCCACGTTGTTCAGGCCGGTCAGATACAGGATCATCACATAGGCGATCTGCGGCCAGAGCCCTGCCGCGATGATGCCGTAGGTGACGTATTTCTCTTCGGCAAGGATGGCGACACCCGTACCGGTGACGGCCTCGATCAGGTTGTAGAACAGGCCGAAATCGGGGGCGTAGAACCACGAGAAGATCAGGCCGACGACGACCTGCGAAATCACGAAGGGAAAGAAGAACAGCGACTTGTAAAGCCGGATGCCCCGCACGCTCTGGTTCAGGAAGATCGCGATCAACAGCCCTGCCGGAACCGCCAGCAGATAAAGCCCGAGCCAGAGCACGTTGTTGACGAGCGAGGTGACGAATGCAGGGTCGGACCAGAGTTCCTGGAAATTGCCCAGACCGACGAAGCGACCGGTGAATTCGCCCTCGCGGTTGTAGAGCCCGTCCCAGTCGTACAGCGACAGAAGCAGGCTCTCTCCGATCGGCCAGATGACGTAGACAAGGAACATCAAAAGGCCGGGCGCAAGGAACAGCCAAGGCGCGAGGCTGCGCTGGTTGAAAGACCGTGACGACATGCCAACCTCGATGCGGAATTCCGTGGTGAAAGGCCCCGGGACAGATAACGCCCCGGGGCTGGAGTAAACGGGCGCGACCCTGAGGGGGACGCGCCCGCTGGGAGGTTATTGGTAGACCCGCTGGCGGACGGACTCGAGCCGCTCGAGGATCGCGTCGAGGTTTTCGGGCTTCACGAGGAACTCCTGGAAGCCTTCCATGCCGGCCTTCGCCATTTCGGCGGGCGCGTCACGGTCGAAGAACTGCGCCAGCGCATAGGCCGAGGACAGCGATTCGAAGCCTGCCGAGATGAAGGGATCATCCGCGGCGACGGTGGAGTTCTTGTTCGTCGGCAACTGGCCCAGCGCGGCGTTCAGCTTGGTCTGGGCATCGGCCGAGGCGACGAAGGCAAGGAACTTCTTGGCATCGTCCACGTTCTGCGCACCTGCCGGGATATGGATGGTATCCGTCGGCGCCTCTTCCGCGCGCGGGATGCCGGGGGTGATTTCCGGGAAGACCATGAAGCCCAAATTGTCGTTCGTCATGCCGCCTTCCTTGAAGGTGCCGACGGCGAAGTTGCCCATGACGTAGTTCGCGGCCTTGCCCTGCACCAGAAGCGCTGCGGCATCCTGCCAGTCGATCGCGGCGTGGTTCGCCGTGACATAGGGCTGGAGCTTGGCGAATTCGGCAAAGACCTTTTTCACCGACTCGTCCGTCCAGGCGATTTTCCCGGCGGTCAGGTCCATGTGCCATTCATAACCGTTGGTACGCAGCGACAGGTAGTCGAAGATGCCCGCAACCGGCCACAGCGCCTTGGAGCCCGTGGTGACGCAGTCGATACCTGCGGCCTTGAACGCCTCGCAATTCTTAAGGAACTGCTCCCAGGTCACGCCACCATCGGGGGCTTCCAGACCGGCCGCCTTGTAGGCGTCGCGGTTAAAATAGATGCCCCATTGGTAGTAGGTGTAGGGCACGCCCCACTGCTTGCCGTCGATGGTCATCGACGCCTTGGCCGAGGCCAGCGCGTCGTTCAGGCCGTTGGCCTCCCACACATCGGTGACGTCCATGAACTGGCCCGCGTTGACAAAGGGGGCCATCCGGTTGCCGGCGTACCAGTTCGCCAGATCAGGGGCATCCGCCGTCAGGAAGTTGCGGATCGCGGTCTTGTAGCCTTCGTGATCGAAATTGTTGAGCTGCACGTCGATGTCGGGGTTCGCAGCCTCGAAATCGGCAATCAGCGCTTCCATCGCGGCCAGCGGAATCGGGTCGTAGTCGGCATTGTACTTCAGGACACGCTTGTCCTGCGCCACTGCCGCCGTGGACAGCAGCAAAGCCGCCGTCAGCGCCATTGCGCCCTTCGCGTAACGGACCATCGGTTTCCTCCCTTGTGGTTCCATTATGTGAAACTTAGTCTTGAATATTGAAAACTATGGTGCGTATCGTCTAGGCTGTCAACAGCGACGCGAGGGAAGGCGATGGCGGCGGATCAGGGTGACGGGACGGTGGGCAAGGCGCTGGATGTGCTCGACATGGTCGCGGCTGTGGGCCGCCCTGTGCGGTTCACCGACCTGCTGGCGCGGTCCGAATATCCCAAGGCCACGCTGTATCGCCTGATCCAGACGCTGACCCATCAGGGGATGCTGGCCTATGATCCGGACCGGCAGACCTATGCCCTCGGCGTGCGGCTGGTGCGGCTGGCCCATGCGGCATGGGCGACATCATCGCTGGCCCCGCTGGCGCGGCCCTATCTTGATGAATTGTCTGCCGAAACGGGCGAGACGATCCACCTTGCCCAGATGGATAACGGGCAGGTCCTGTATGTGGACAAGCGCAACGCGGCGAAGCCTGTCGAGATGTTCGCGCAGGCCGGCAAGGTGGGGCCCGCCTATTGCACGGGGGTGGGCAAGGCGATGCTGGCCTATCTGTCCGAGGACGAACTGGAGCGCGCGATCCAGCGGCAGAGCTTCCACCGCTTCACCGATCATACGCTGGACACGCCCGAGAAGTTGAAGGCCGAATTGCAGGCCATCCGTGCCCGCGGCCATGCCTATGACCGCGAGGAGCACGAGCCGGGAATCATCTGCTGTGCCGTGCCGATCCTGTCACGCACGGGGCGGGTGATCGGCGCCTTGTCCGTCACCTCGACCACCAGCCGGACCACTCTGGCCGACCTCGATTCGGGGGCGGCCCGCATCAAGCAGACAGCAGCACAAATCGCGGCCGAGGCGGAAAGCTGGCGCTTTCCGGAACAGGCCTAAGGGAATTTCAGGGAGGAAACGGTCATGTCAGGCGTCGTGCTTCAGAAGGTCGTCAAACGCTTTGGCGAGGCGCAGGTCATCCACGGGGTCGATCTGGTGATCGAGGATGGCGAATTCTGTGTCTTTGTCGGCCCGTCGGGCTGCGGGAAGTCCACGCTGCTGCGGATGGTGGCGGGGTTGGAGGAAACGTCCGAAGGGGCGATCCGCATCGGCGCGCGGGATGTCACGAAGGCCGACCCGTCGGAACGCGGCGTGGCGATGGTTTTCCAGACCTACGCTCTCTACCCCCACATGACGGTGGCGGAAAACATGGGCTTTGGCCTGAAGATGACGGGCCATCCCAGGGCCGAGATCGACCGCAAGGTGGCCGAGGCGGCGCGCATCCTGAAGCTGGAAGACTTGCTCGCGCGCAAGCCCAAGGCCCTGTCAGGCGGGCAGCGGCAGCGGGTGGCGATCGGGCGGGCCATCGTGCGGGGGCCGGAGGTGTTTCTCTTCGACGAGCCGCTGTCCAATCTGGATGCCGAGTTGCGGGTCGAGATGCGGGCCGAAATCGCGCGCCTTCACCGCGAGATCGGCGCGACCATGATCTACGTGACCCATGACCAGGTCGAGGCGATGACGCTGGCCGACAAGATCGTCGTGCTGCGCAAGGGCAAGGTGGAACAGGTGGGCAAACCGCTGGACCTGTATCACGACCCCGACAACCGCTTTGTCGCGGGCTTCATCGGAAGCCCCGCGATGAACTTCGTTTCCGGCACGGTCGAAGGCGCGGGTCGTGTCGCGGCGGCGGGTCTGGCAGCGACCGTGACGACCGGGGTGGCCCTGCCCGGCGCGGGGGCGAAGGTGGAGATCGGACTGCGTCCGCAGCACCTTCAGGTCATCGACGGGACCACGCATCGGGTGGAGATGACCGAGGCGCTGGGGGGTGTGTCCTATATCCATGTCACCGCACCCACAGGCGAGAAGCTGGTGATCGAGGCGAAGGGGGATGTCATTCCCGCCACCGGCGCGCAGATCGGGGTGGGCTTCGACGCGAAAGACGCGCTGGTCTTTTCCGAAAGCGGTGCGCGACTGCGCTAGGCCGGATCAGGCGCCGAGGTGCGGCTCTCCCCGCGCCTTGGCCAGTTCCATCTGCCGTTGGCGTTCGCGGAAGCGGGCGCGGTCCGCTTCGGTATATTCACCGGTGCAGGCGGGACAGCAGACGCCATCCTCGAATGCCGGATCGCGGCGCTGCTCGGGGGTGACGGGGCGGCGGCAGGCGCCGCAGGTCGTCATCTGGCCCTGCACCAGACCGTGGCCGACCGACACGCGCTGGTCGAAGACGAAGCATTCGCCCTGCCACAGGGATTGGTCGGCGGGCACCTCCTCGAGATATTTCAGGATGCCACCCTTGAGGTGGTATACCTCTTCAACCCCTTGTTGCAGAAGGAAATTCGTCGACTTCTCGCAGCGGATGCCGCCGGTGCAGAACATGGCGATCCGCTTGTTGTGGAAACGGTCGCGGTTCTGTTCCCACCATGCGGGGAATTCGGAGAAGCTGCGCGTTTTCGGGTCGATGGCCCCTTCGAAGGTGCCGATGGCAACTTCGTAGTCATTGCGGGTGTCGATCACCGCGACATCGGGTGAGGCGATCAGCGCGTTCCACTCCTGCGGGGCGACGTAATGGCCGACCTGCGCGCGGGGGTCGACGTCGGGCTGGCCCATCGTCACGATCTCGCGCTTCAGTTTCACCTTCATCTTGCCGAAGGGCATGGTGGCGGCGGGGCTTTCCTTCCACTCCAGCCCGTCACAACCCGGAAGGGCGCGGATATGGGCCAGCACCGCGTCAATCCCCGCGCGGGTTCCGGCGATGGTGCCGTTGATCCCCTCGGCAGCCAGCAGGAGCGAGCCCTTCACCCCATGCCCCACGGCACAGTCCAGAAGCGGCCCGCGCAGGGCGGCGGGATCGGGGAAGCGGGTGAAGTGGTAAAGCGCGGCGACGGTCAGCATGGGGCGGGGATGCACCTGTTTTCCCCTGTTTTCAAGCCGTTCCCATTGACGCAGGGGCGGGGGTTTCCTACGCAGGGCCAGTCACCAAGCCGTGAGGTTCCCGATGCGTGCCGCGACCGAAGCCCTGATCGTGATCGACGTCCAGAACGATTTCTGTCCCGGCGGTGCGCTGGCCGTGGCAGAGGGGGACAAAATCATCAACCGGATCAACGGGTTGATGGATGACTTCGTCGTCACGGTCCTGACGCAGGACTGGCATCCGGCCAACCATTCCTCATTCGCGTCGAACCACGCGGGCAAGGCGCCGTTCGAGACGTTAACAATGTCTTACGGACCGCAGACCCTGTGGCCGGACCATTGCATCCAGGGCACAGCGGGCGCTGAATTTCACCCCGACTTGCGCACCGATCCCGCCCAACTGGTGATCCGCAAGGGATTCCGCCCCGCGATCGACAGCTATTCCGCCTTTTTCGAGAATGACCGTAGCACGACGACGGGACTGGATGGTTACCTGCGCGCGCGGGGGGTGACGGGCGTCACCTTCGTTGGACTGGCCACGGATTTCTGCGTCGCCTATTCGGCGCTGGACGCGGCGCGGTTGGGCTATCGGGCGACGGTCCTGCTGGGGGCCTGCCGCGGGATCGACCTTGGCGGGTCGATGGCGGCCATGACGGCCCAGATGCGCGCGGCAGGCGTCGCGCTGGAGGATTGATTTGGTCGATATCGCCACGCGCGTGCACAATCACAACTGGAAGATCGACCCGATCGTCCGGTCCCTGATCGACACCGACTTTTACAAGCTGCTGATGTGCCAGTCGATTTTCCGCAACAAGCCGGAGACGACGGTGACCTTCTCTCTCATCAACCGGACGGCCGAGGTTCGGCTGGCCGACCTGATCGACGAAGGAGAGCTGCGCGAGCAACTGGATCATGTGCGGTCGCTGTCGCTGTCGCGGGGCGAAAGCACATGGCTGCGCGGGAACATGTTCTATGGCAAGCGCCAGATGTTCCGCCCCGATTTCATGGAGTGGTTCGAGGGGCTGCGCCTGCCGCCCTATCATCTGGAAAAGCGCGACGGGCAATACGAGCTAACCTTCGAGGGGAGTTGGCCCGAGGTCATGCTGTGGGAGATTCCCGCGCTGGCCGTGCTGATGGAATTGCGGTCGCGGGCCGTGCTGAAGGGGATGGGGAAGTTCGAGCTGCAAATCCTCTATGCCCGCGCGATGACGCGGCTGTGGGAGAAGATCGAGCGGCTGAAGTCACTGGAAAACCTGCGGATTGCCGATTTCGGCACACGGCGGCGGCATTCCTTCCTGTGGCAGGACTGGTGCGTGCAGGCGATGCAGGAGGGGTTGGGGGCAAAGTTCACCGGCACCTCGAACTGCCGCATCGCGATGAAACGGGATATCGAGGCGATCGGGACCAACGCGCATGAATTGCCCATGGTCTATTCCGCGCTGGCGGAGGATGACGAGGCCCTGGCGCAGGCGCCCTATCAGGTGCTGGCCGACTGGCACGAGGAACATGACGGAAACCTGCGGATCATCCTGCCCGATACCTATGGCACCGAAGGTTTCCTGCGGAAGGCGCCGGACTGGTTAACCACGTGGACGGGTATCCGCATCGATTCGGGCGATCCGGCGGCGGGGGCCGAGACGGCGATCCGCTGGTGGACGTCGCGGGGCGAGGATCCGGCGCAGAAGCTGGTGATCTTTTCCGACGGTCTGGATGTGGAGAAGATCGAGGAATTGCACCGTCAGTTCCGCGGGCGGGTCAAGGTGTCCTTCGGCTGGGGCACGATGTTGACCAATGATTTCAGGGGCTTGGCAGGCGACCGGCTGGCGCCGTTCAGTCTGGTATGCAAGGCGGTGTCAGCCAACGGGCGGCCTACGGTGAAGCTGTCGGACAACCCGAACAAGGCGATGGGGCCCAAGGACGAGATCGCGCGGTACAAGCGGGTGTTCGGCGTGGGCGAGCAGGCGGCGATGGATGTAACTGTCTGAAATCACGCCATGATCCGGCGGGCGACCATTTCGGCGCGGGCGAGGTGGCTGATGTGGATCGGGTCGTCGGGGGCAAGGCGCGGCATCGTCCAGCCGACCGAGGCAAGGGTGCGCGCCATCGTGAAAAGTTCCACGCTTTCAACGTCTTGCGTGCCGTATCCGGCCATCAGCGCATCGCGCAATTCGTCGCGGGCGGGTTCGTATTGGTTCTGGGACAGGACGGTTCCGAGGTCGTAGAGGCGGTAGCCGAAGCCGCTGTCGTCGAAATCGATCAGGGCGGGGTAACTTTCGGAAAACAGGACGTTTTCGCGCAGGACATCGGCGTGGATCAGGCCGATGGGGGGATTGGTGCGGTCCAGATGCAACCGTACCGCATCCCGTGCCGCAAGCAGTACCGCACGTTGTACATACGCAGCGCGCGGATGGTCCCAGAAGCGGCCCCAGAAGGGGGCCTCGCCCACCAGACCCCCGGCATCCCATCGGGGGCGGGTGAAGGTGGCGGGCAGGGTCAGGCCGTCGCTGGCGGTGTGCAGACGGCGCAGCAGTTGGCCGAGGCGGAAGTGTCGGTCGGTCTGGATGGCGACGGGTTCGGGAAAGGGCACACCCGCCGTGCCAAGGGGCGTGCCGTCGATCCAGCGCACGACGCTGGCGAGGCGGCCGGTGGCGAGGGGTTCGAGCAGGTTGCCCGCGCGGGATTCGACGGGGGTCGCAACCGGCAGGCCCAGCGCGGCGAGTTCGCTGCACCACCAGAGTTCCGAGGCGATGGATGCCTGCGTCTGGTAGCCGATGCGGTGCAGGCGCAGGGCGGCGCGGGTACCGTCGGGCAGGGCGATTTCGTGGACGGCGTTTTCGCGGGCGAGGATCAGGCGGACATGGGTCGCGCCCCATAGCGCGGCGGCGGCGCGGGCTTCGTCAGTCATCGTCGCCGTCCACCTTGCCGCGCAGGGACTTGACCTCTCCCCTTACCGATTTGGCGGCGAGGCGGCGGCGCTGGCTGCCCAGCGTCGGCTTGGTGGCGATGCGGCGTTTCGGGGTGACGAGGGCCTGACGGATCAGGTCGGCCAGACGGTCGCGCGCGATCTCGCGGTTGCGGGCCTGGCTGCGCGTTTCGTCGACCTGGATGACGATGGCGCCTTCGGTCGTCCAGCGGCGGCCGGCAAGGCGTTTGAGGCGGGATTTCACGGGGTCGGACAGGTGGGGGGAGCGCGCGGCCTCGAACCGCAATTCGACCGCGGTGGAGACCTTGTTCACGTTCTGCCCGCCGGGACCGGAGGCGCGGATGAACTGTTCGGTCAGTTCCCAATCGGCGATGGCGAGGGTTTCGGTGATGTGCAGCATGGGCGGGGTCCGCAAGAGAAAGGGTCGCCTGCGCGGCGACCCTTTCCGAGATCCAAGGAGATGGGCCAGTTAGGTTTCAAGCCCAATCAGGTGGTCTGTCTGGCTGAGGGGCTGCCCTCAGAAAACACGCCTCCGGACTGTCCCGACACCTCTCTCCAATGTAGCTCTAGACACTGGATCACCTCCTTTCGATGGGTTACCGATAGAGGTAGCGTGGCACAGATTTTGTGTTTGTCAAAGCCTTTTACGCTACCCTTGTGGCAAAGCGGCGGATGGCCAGACGGAAGGGCAGCAGCGCCACCACGTCCACCGCGATCTTGACCAGCCAGTCGGCGAAGCCCAGCGAGACCCAGAAGGGAACGGCGGGACCAAAGCCCAGAAGGGGCATGGTTTCGGCGGCCCATGACACGTCGTTGGCGGGTTCGAGGAAGGCGAAGGTCATCGAGAAGGCCAGCGTGAAGAAGATCACGGTGTCGAGGGTGGAGCCGAGGAAGGTGGAGATGAAGGGCGCCTTCCACCATGCGGCGCGGCGCAGGCGGTCGAAGACGAAGATGTCCAGCAGTTGCGCGCAGAGGAAGGCGAGGCCCGAGCCCAGCGCCACGCGGATTGTGACGAGCGGACCGAATTCGCCCATGATCTGCGTGCCGATGGCCGAGCAGGCAAGGCCCGTGACGAAACCCGCATAGACCACGCGGCGGGCGGCGGCGGGGCCTTCCAGACGGTTGACGATGTCCGAGACGAGGAAGGCCAGCGGATAGGTGAAGGCACCCCATGTCAGCCATGTGCCGATCGGATGCTGGACGAGGATGTTGGAGGCCACCACGACGATGGCCATGGCGGCGACGCCATAAAGCGAGATGCGGGTCATGTCAGATTCCGTTTTGACAAGGTCGCGGAGACTTGGCCCCCCGCGCATCGGGGGACGCGCGGCCCCTACGCCTGTGGCGCGGTGCTGTCAATCGGGCAGGCGGTATTCGACGATCTCGGTCGTCTGGAAGAAGTTGTAATTGTCGTCCGAGATCAGGGTCAGCCGGATCGCCCCATCCGGCCCGCGCCAGACCGAGATGCCTTCGAGGTTGTCGTGCAGGCCGGTGGGGGATTGCAGGTCGGTGCGTTCGTCGGTCAGGCCGGACTCCGACAGGGCAAAGCTGCGGACGCGGCTGGCGAAACCGGCGATGCCGTGGAATTCGCGTTCCAGCAGGTAGAAGCGCCCGTCAGGTCCGATATCGGCGCCTACGGCAAGAAAGCCCCCGTCACGGCGCAGGGCGAAGGGCTGGTCCCATGTGCCGTTGCGAAAGCGCCAGAGGGGAAAGGGCCGTTCCATCCGGCCCGAGCGTTCGGGCAGGGTGTAGAGCGTGCCGTCGGGGGCGATGGCCAATGCCTCGAGCGCGGAGTTGGTCTGGAGCGTGGCGAATTCCGGCGGGGTGGGCAGGTTTTCGGCAGGTCCGTCGAGCGTGGCATAGCGCAGGACGCGGGCGACGTTTTCGAAGGAGACGAAGGCGGTGCCATCGGGGGCGATGGCCAGCCCTTCGGAATCGTTGCGGCCCTTTTCCAGCGGGCCGTCGCCCTTGCCCCGCAGGAGGCGCAGGGGGGCGGCGGTGATGGCGGTGATGCGGCCCTGCGCGTCGCGGGTGATCGTGCCGGCGGTCCATGCGCCGCGGTCGGAAATGGCGGTGAAGCGCAGCCCGTCAGCGGAAAGCTCGATGCCCGAAAGGCCGCCGAAGGCGTCATCCGGCATCGTCCATTCGTAGGAACCAAGAAAGCCCGCCGGTGCGGGCGGGCTGGCGCTGCCTTGCAGTGCGAGGGCCAGACAGGCCGCCGCCGTCAGGGCGAGGAGAGGACGTTTCGGCATTGTCTGGGCAGATCGGCAAGGGTGTAGTCGCGCGCGCCGCGCTCACGCGGGGCGGGCTGGGCATTCGGGTCCGGTTCGGGGTTGAGGTATTCGTCCGAGACCCACCACATCAGCGTCTCGTCACAGCCGTCGCCGCCTTTCGACAGTTCATCGACGGTGGGGGTCTGCGTCTCGCACTGGCGGGCGCCGCGGGGGCATTTCAGGCGGACGTGGAAATGGGTGTCATGCCCCGCCACGGGGCGGATCTTCTGGAGCCACTTGCGGTCGGCGCGGGTGGCGGTGCGGCACATCTCGATCTTGACGGCGGCGGCGACGAAGATGCGGTCGACGCGCGGATCGGATGCGGCGGCCTGCAGAAGCGCGGCATGGGCGGGGGTCCAGTTGTCGGTGACGCTGCGCTGGTCGGCGGAGCGGACGGGGATCGACGAGATATCCTCGCGTTCCTGCCGCGACAGGTCGAGGCGGCGGGGGGGCAGCATCCAGATGTCGGCGTCCAGCCCGATCTGGTGGCTGGCATGGCCGCTGGTCATCGGGCCGCCGCGGGGCTGGCTGATGTCGCCGATATAGAGGCCGGCCCAGCCGATCTGCGTGGCGGCGCGGCTGAGGTCGACGAGGTAGTCGATCATTACCGGATGGCCGAAGTTGCGGTTGCGCGACAGGCGCATGGCCTGCCATGTGGGCCCCGTCTCGGGCAGTTCGACAAGGCCGTCCGCGCAGCCCTTGGCGTAGCTGCCATAGGGCATGGGGCGGCTGGAGCTGGGCTGGTCCACCGCGCCGAAAAGCTGGTTCGCCTTGGTCTCTGCCGTTGCCGGCAGCGCGAGGGCGACTGCCAGTGCCAATCCTGCCAATGACTTGAACATCACGCCTGCTCGCCCTTTGCCCGCACGAAGGATAGCAGAACGAGGCCGATCAGGAACATCACGATCAGCGGAGAGATGCCGATGCGCTGCGATCCGCTGAGATAGGTGGCAAGGGCGATCAGCGCGGGCGAGATGAAGGAGGCGACCTTGCCCGACAGGGCGTAAAGGCCGAAGGCTTCGGTCGCGCGGTCGGGGGTGGTGTGGCGGACCATCATGGTGCGCGAGGCGGCCTGAAGCGCCCCGCCCGCCGCGCCGATGAGCGCGCCGCAGGCGAAGAAGATGGTGTCCGATGCGCTGGAGGCAGGGTCGAGCGGGAGGCCCCAGAGCGACTCGCGCGTCATGCCGACGATGACGAGGCAGACGAGCATCAGGACCACGATGCAGAAGGCGATCACGGGTTTGGGGCCGAAGCGGCGGTCGGCCTTGCCGCCGATCCAGCTTGCGACCATCGCCGTCACCGCGCCCACCACGCCGAAGACGCCGATCTGCGTGATCTCCCAGTTCAGCACGCCCGAGGCATAGACCCCGCCGAAGCCGTAGAGCGCGTTCAGCGCATCGCGGTAGAAGAGCGACGAGGCAAGATAGGCCGAGAGGCTGCCGCGCCAGCGGAGCGAGGCGAGAAGGTCGCGCAGGCTGGCGAAGGCAAGGCCGAGGTTCAGGGGGCGGCGTTCGGTGCGGGGTTCACGCACCCAGAGGAAGAAGGGGATCATGAAGACCGCATACCAGAGCGCGGTGAAGGGACCGACGGCGCGCGTCCCCTCGCGCGCTTCGGGGTCGAGGCCGAGGATGGGGTCGAGGCCGATCAGCGTTTTCCCCGTCGCGCTGTTTTCGGCAAAGAGCGCGAGCATCAGGATCAACGCGAGCAGCCCGCCCAGATAGCCGAAGGCAAAGCCCGAGCCGGAAATGGCGCCCATGTCGTCATGGTCCGAAAGCGAGGGCATCAGGGCGTTGGTGAAGATGGTGGCGAATTCCATGCCGATGAAGCCCAGCCCGAAACAGGCCACCGCCCAGAACAGCGTGTCGCCCCCCGGTGCCACGAACCACAGCGCGGCGGAGCCTGCGACGTAGAAGGCCGAAAAGAACCAGACCCAGACCATCCGCCGCCCCGTGCTGTCGGCAATCGCGCCGAGGATGGGGGCGAAGATGGCGATGGCGACGGAGGAAATGGCAAGGCCGAGGCCCCAATAGGCCTGTGCCGCGGCGCCTGCGGCATCGGCATCCAGCCCTTGGGCCATGTACTGGCCGCGGGCGATCTCGGCGAAGTAGGGGCCAAAGATGAAGGTCAGGAGCAGGGTGTTGTAGGGCTGGCTGGCCCAGTCGAAGAACCACCATCCCCAGATGCGCTTTCTTGCGCTGACCGTCGCACTCATGCCCGCCCCCTGCCCTTTCGGCCTTTTGTCGCGATTGAATCGTGAAACCGGCCGTCTGGCAAGGCTGGAGCGGTCAACGGGCGGGGGGCCAGGGCCGCTGCCCCTCGGCCGCGATCCAGGCTTGCACGAAATCGGGCAGGGGCGGGCTTTGCTGCGGCTGGCCCAGCGCGGCAAGCACGCGGTCGGGCGCGACGATGCCGTCCTTCGAGGTCACGGCCGAGCGGATGACCTGATGGCTGGTGCAGTCGTCGCCCTTCCACATCGATTGTTCGATATAGAGGAAGCGGTGGTCCCAGCCGATGCAGCGGCTGTGCATCGTGATGCGGTCGAAGGCGCGGATGCGGCGGCGGTAGCGCACGGTGTTGCCCGCGACCGTCATCCCCCAGCCATTCGCCGCCAGAACGCGGTGCAGCCCCGTGCGCTGGCCCAGAGGGATACGGCCCAGATCGTAGATCGTCAGCGTGCGGCCATTGTTCAGTTCGACCCACGGGTCCAGATCCCACGGCCAGCACATATGCGTGCTGACATGCGTGCCCAGCAGCGGAAGGGCGGGGGCATTGCGGAAGACCCACAACTCTTTGGCCATGCGGAGGAAGGGATACATGAGCAGCTCTCCTGTCGGCTGCGGGTTGCCCGCTGGGGCGCGGAAGGTCAAGGCGCGACGCTGCGGAAGGGCGTTGCGGTTTTGGCCGCCAGAGGCTACCTGTGACACAAGCCCTAGTATGCGGAGGCCGCTGAATGACCTCGATCCTGCAAATCCTGCTGCTCATCCTGGATGTCGTGCAGTGGGTGATCCTTGCCCATATCATCATGAGCTGGCTGATCAACTTCCAGGTTCTGAACCTGCGCCAGCCGCTGGTCGGGCAAATCTGGGATGCGCTGAACCGTCTGCTGGAACCGATCTATTCGCGCGTCCGGTCGGTGCTGCCGAACCTTGGCGGGATCGACCTTGCCCCGCTGGTCGTGCTGCTGGCGGTCTATGCGCTGCGGATCGTTCTGGTGAACAACGCCGCCGCCTTCATGTGATCTTCACCGCTTCGTAACCACGGGCGGGGCAGGCTTTCCCCGCCCCGTCCCGATTCAGGCCCCCTGCCCCGCCATGACCGATCCCGAAACCTTGCTGCGTTCCGTCTTCGGCTTTCCGGGGTTCCGCCCCGGTCAGGCCGAAATCGTGGCGGCGGTGATGGCGGGGCGCAACACGCTGGCCATCATGCCGACGGGCGGGGGCAAGTCGCTGTGTTTCCAGCTGCCCGCGCTGTGCCGCGACGGGGTGACGGTGGTGATCTCGCCTCTCATCGCGCTGATGCGGGATCAGGTGCGGTCGCTGCGCGAGGCGGGGGTGGAGGCGGGGGCGCTGACATCAGGCAATACCGAGGCCGAGACGGAAGAGGTGTTCTCCGCGCTGGATGCGGGGCGGCTGAAGCTTTTGTACATGGCGCCGGAGCGGTTGGCATCGGCGGCGACGCTGCCCATGCTGCGGCGGATCGGGACGCGGCTGATCGCGGTGGACGAGGCGCATTGCGTCAGCCAGTGGGGGCATGATTTCCGGCCCGATTACCTGCGGATCGGGGAGTTGCGCCGCGCGCTGGGCGTGCCGCTGGCGGCATTCACCGCCACCGCGGACGAAGAGACGCGGGCCGAGATCGTGACGCGGCTGTTCGACGGGGTGGCGCCCGAGACTTTCCTGCGCGGATTCGACCGGCCAAACATCCATCTGGCCTTTGCGGTGAAGGACAATCCGCGCACGCAGGTGTTGCGGTTCGCGGCGGCGCGCAAGGGGCAGTCGGGCATCGTCTATTGCGCGACGCGGGCCAAGACCGAGACGCTGGCGCAGGCGCTGCGCGAGGCGGGGCATGTGGCCTGCCACTATCACGGCGGGATGGACCCCGAGGAGCGGCGGCAGGTCGAAATCCGCTTCCAGCGCGAGGACGGGCTGATCGTGGTGGCGACCATCGCCTTCGGCATGGGGATCGACAAGCCGGATATCCGCTGGGTCGCCCATGCCGACCTGCCCAAGTCGATCGAGGGCTATTATCAGGAGATCGGGCGCGCGGGGCGTGATGGCGCGGCGGCCGAGACGATGACGCTTTACGGTCCCGACGACATCCGGCTGCGGCGGGCGCAGATCGACGAGGGGATCGCGCCTGCGGACCGCAAGGCGGCGGATCATGCGCGGCTGAATGCGCTGCTGGGGCTGGCCGAGGCGATGGGCTGCCGACGGCAGGTCCTGCTGGGCTATTTCGGCGAGGCGGCGGAGCCTTGCGGGAATTGCGACCTGTGCGACCGACCTGCGGTGCTGTTCGACGCGACCGAGGCGGTGAGGAAGGCGCTGTCGGCCATCCTGCGGACGGGGGAATGGTTCGGGGCGGGGCATCTGATCGACATCCTGACGGGGGCGGCGACGGACAAGGTGCGCGAGCGGGGGCATGACAAGCTGCCCACCTTTGCCGTGGGGCGCGATCTGACCAAGGCCGCATGGGGCGCGGTGTTCCGGCAGATGATGGGGCGCGATCTGGTGCGCCCCGATCCGGAGCGGCATGGCGCGCTGCGCATGACCGAGGCGGCGCGGCCCATCCTGCGGGGAGAGGAGAGCATCACGCTTCGCAAGGATACGGTCGATGCGGCGCGGCCTTCGGTGGCGGTCAAGGCGCTGGTATCCGACGAGGATGCGCCGCTTCTGTCGGCGCTGAAGGCCAAGCGGCGCGCGCTGGCCGAGGCGGCGGGGGTGCCCGCCTATGTGATCTTCCCCGACCGGACCCTGATCGAGATGGCCGAGCGGCGGCCCGCCACGCTGGACCAGATGGCGGGGATCACGGGGGTGGGTGCAAAGAAGCTGGAAAGTTACGGGGCAGAGTTCCTTGCCGTGATCGTGGGGGCGACCGAGCAGGTGCATCCCCAGCGGCTGCGGCTGGCGGGGCAGGCGGCGGGGCCGGTCTTTGACCGGCTGGCCGATGTGCAGGTCGCGCTGTCGCGGGGCGAGGACGGGACGGGGAAATACCTGTCCGTCACCCATTCCACGCTGCGCCTGATTGCCGAGCGGCGTCCGTCGACCCTGACCGAGTTGCAGCGGATACAGGGGATGGGCGACCAGAAGGTGGAACGGTTCGGAGAAGCCTTCCTGTCGGTCTTGCGCGAGGCGTAAGCGGGCCTATCTGGGCAGGCTAGCCAAAGGAGATTGCCATGCTGTGCGTCATTTCCCCTGCAAAGCGGCTGGACGAAGAGCCGCGCGCCCTGCCTGCGGGCCTGGAGCCGACCGAACCCTCCTTCGGTGCGGATGCGGCCAAGCTTGCGAAGATCGCGCGGGGGCTTTCGGTGGCCGATTTGCGCGCGCTGATGGGGATTTCGGAACCGCTGGCGCGGCTGAATGCCGAGCGGTTCGCGGCCTTCCGCGCCAAGCCTGCGGCGGGCGCGGTGAAACCCGCGGCCTTCTGCTTTGACGGGGATACCTATGCGGGGCTGGAGGCAAAGACGCTGGATGCCGACGCGCTGCGCTGGGCGCAGGGGCATCTGCGTATCCTGTCGGGGCTTTACGGGCTGTTGCGGCCCCTGGACCTGATCCAGCCCTACCGGCTGGAGATGGGCAGCCGTCTGGCCAATCCGAAGGGGCCGGACCTTTACGCATGGTGGGGCAACCGGATCGCGCGGGCGCTGAACGCGCAGGGGGCCGAGGTCGGGGCGGAGGTTCTGGTGAACTGCGCCTCGCAGGAATATTTCGGGGCGGTGGACCTGCGCGCGCTGAAGTTGCGGGTGGTGACGCCGGTCTTCCTTGAAGGACGGGGGGCCGAGGCGAAGGTGGTGTCCTTCTTCGCCAAGAAGGCGCGGGGGGCGATGGCGCGCTTCATCGCCGAGAACCGGCTGACCGATCCTGCGGATATCCTTGGCTTTTCCACGGGCGGCTATGCGCTGGACGCGGAACGTTCCACACCGGACAGGCCGGTCTTCCTGCGCGAGGCGGGGGCGGAAGCGGCAGCCTGAGGGCGGGTCAGGCGGCGCTGGCGGCGGGGGTGGCCGCTTCGGCATGGGGTCCGAGATCGGCACCTTCGGGGCAATATTCCTGTAGCGCGGCAAGGATGGCCGAACGGCGGAGCGGCTTGGTCAGGTGCTTGTCCATTCCGGCGGCGAGGATGTCGTCGCCATCCTCGGGCATGGCATGGGCGGTAAGGGCGAGGATGGGAACGCGGGCGCGGCCAGCCTCGGCCTGACGGATGGTGCGGGCGGCGGTGCAGCCGTCCATCACGGGCATCGAGATATCCATGAAGATCACGTCGGGGTGGAAGGTCTGCCACAGATCGACCGCCTGCTGGCCATCCGCCGCAAAGCGCAGATCGAGGTCGAGGTCGCGCACCATCTTGGCAAAGACGAGCTGGTTGGTCTGGTTGTCCTCGGCCGCGAGGACGCGCATCCGGCGGGCGGCGGGCGGCGGGCTGACCGCATCGGGCGGGGTTTCGGCACCGGTCAGGCGGGCGACGGCCGACCAGAGTTCGCCACGCAGGACAGGGCGGGGAAGAACGGCGGCGGCCATGCCCTGCGCGACATGTGCATTGGCCGCGGACAGGCCCGCCGGGTTGGCAAGCAGGATCAGCGGCGGCGGATTGCGGCGGGCCTGAAGGGTGTCGAGCAGGGTCTGGCCTTCGGGGCCATCGCCCGGGAAGTCGGCGATGACCAGATCGCAGGGGCCTTCGAGCAGCGGGGCGATTTCGGCAGCGCTGCGGCAGGTGGTGACGGCAAGCGACAGGGGCGCGAGTTGCCGTTCCAGAATGTCGCGGTTGAGCGGGTTCGGATCGCAGAGCAGCACGCGGCGCAGGCTGGTGGGGCGCGGCATGGCGTGCAGCTCTTCCGCGACGGGCAGGGAGAGGGAGAAGCCGAAGCACGAACCCTTGCCCGGTTCGCTGTCGACCCAGATATCCCCCCCCATGCGATCCACGAGACGGCGGGTGATGGCAAGGCCCAGACCCGTACCTTCGAAGCGGCGGTTGGCGGCGCTGTCGGCCTGATTGAATTCGCCGAAGATGTGGTCGATCTGTTCGGGTGCGATGCCGATCCCCGTATCCTCGACCGAGATGTGCAGCCGTGCGTTGCCGCCCTTTTCACCGGGGATGCCGACGACGCGGACGATGACATGGCCTGCCTCGGTGAATTTGACCGCATTGCCCATGAGGTTGGTCAGCACCTGCCGCAGCCGCCCCGGATCACCGATGAAGCGGGTGGGAAGGAACATGTCGTAGTCGATCATCAGGTCGATCCCCTGCGCGCGGGCCTGCGGTTGCAGGAGGATCGCGGTTTCGTGGATCAGGCGGTCAAGGTCGAAGGGTTCGGGATGCAGGTTCAGGCGCCCCGCCTCGATCTTGGAGTAGTCGAGGACGTCGTTGATGATGGTCAGCAGCGCCTCGCCCGAGGAGCGGATGGTTTCGGCGAAAAGGCGCTGCTCTTCGGTCAGGGGGGTGCCGCAGAGCAGTTCGGCCATGCCGACGACGCCGTTCATCGGTGTCCTGATCTCGTGGCTCATATTCGCAAGGAAGGCGGATTTGGCGCGGCTGGCAGCTTCGGCGGCGGCGCGGGCGGTGCGGAGGGATTCCTGCACCTCGCGCTCGGCCGAGATGTCGGTGCGAAGGCCGACGCGGCCGCCATCGGGGGTGGGGTGGTCCTTGGCGCGGATCCAGCGGCCATCGGCAAGGTGTTGTTCCGACAGGCCCGAGGCGGAGCGGAATTCGGCGATGCGTTCGGCAAGCCATTCCTCCTCGCGGCCGATGGCATCGGAATGCTGGCCGGCGGCAAGGCCCGCGCGCAGGATGTCCTCGAACCGGGCGCCGGGGCGGATGGTGTCGGCGGCGGCGGAATAGATGCGGCGGTAGGTCTGGTTGCACAGCAGAAGGCGGTCGTGACGGTCGAAGATGACGAAGCCGTCGGGGATCGCCTCGATCGCGGCGCGCAGGCGCATTTCGCCGGTGATGTCGATGGCGAGGCTGACAAGATCGCCGTCGCGGGCGCGCCGGTCCTCGAGCCGGACCCAGAGGCCGGAGCGGAAGGCGAGTTCCACGGGGGGAATGTGGTCGGCGGCGATGCGGTCAAGCATGGTGGCGACCCAGTCCTCGACCGGCTGGTCCGTGTCGATGAGCGGGGCGAGACGTTCCATCAGGTCGCGGTAGGTCATGCCCTGAACCACGGCCCCTTGCGGGAAGGGCTGCATCATCGCGCGGTTGGCAAGCACGAGGCGGTCGTCACCGTCGAATACCGCGAAACCGTCGCGGATGGTGTCGATCGAGGTCCGCAGGCGGCGTTCGGCCATGACGGCGGCGGTGTGGGCGCGGTCGAGATCGCCGACATAGCGTTCGTTCTGGCCCTTGAGACGCGCAGCCTCGGACCGGGCGGCGCGGGCGGACTGGCGTTCCTCGACCACCTGTTCCGAAAGGGCGCGGGCCTGAAGGGCCAGCTTTTCGTTGGCCGCGGCCAATTCGCGGCTTTTCCATTCCAGATGCCGTTCCGCCGCCATGCGCGCGCGGCGTTCCTGTGCCAGACGTTCTGTCAATGTCATGCCTTGGTCCCGACTCGGCCCGTTGCTGCGCCAGCATCGGAGAGGGCGGTAAATGGCTGGTAAACGGCTGCCCGCGACGGGACGCCGCTTGCCAGACAGGCGGGGGAGTGACAGCATCGGCGGCAGTTCCAACACCTCTGGTGGTGCCGCCATGCGTTTATTGTCCCTGTGCCTTTCGGCCCTGATCTTCCTTGTCCCGACGGTGACCCAGGCGCAGGAGCTTGTGCCGCAGAAGCGGATCGTGATGTGGCAGGATACGGACCTGCCGGGGGGCGATATCGCCTCGGCCTTCGATACCACGGTGGAGGCGTGCCAGCGGGCCTGTCTGGCCAACACATCGTGCGAGGCATTCACCTTCAACAGCCGCAACGGAAGCTGCTTTCTGAAGGCGGGAACCGGCGCGGCGGAGAGCTATGCGGGGGCGCTGTCCGGCACGGTGGCGCTGGCGGACGAGGGCGCGGCAGGGCGCGCGCGCGAGCGGCGGGGCGAGATCGGTTTCGTGCAGGACTGGGAGCTGGGGGCGGTCACTCAGCAGGCGGCCGATCTGGCGGGGAACCATCCGGCGGGCGGGTGGAGCGCCGAGGAATGGCGCGCGGCGGCGGCGGATGCCGAGATGCAGGGCGATTTCGACAGCGCCTTCCGGCAGGCGGGCGCGGTGGCGAGCCTGACCGATGCGGCGGCGGACTGGGCGGAATATGCGCGGCTGCTGTTTGCCATGGGCGGGTTCGAGGGGCCCGAGCAGCGCAGCTATTTCGAGCGGTCCTATTACGCGGCGGTCAATGCCTGGCTGCGGTCGGACGATCCGCGCGAGGGGCATACGATCCTTGTGCAGATGGGCCAGGCGCTGGAGCGGATCGACCGTGGCGGCGACATGGTGCGCGCGCTGCGGCTGGCGCAGGAGATCCAGCCGCGGGACGACACGGCCGCGCTGCTGGCCGATGCGGCGGGGAAATACGGGTTCCGCATCGTCGAGAACCGCGTGGAAAGCGACAGCGCGCGCCCGCGCATCTGCGCGACCTTTTCCGAGGATCTGGTGGCCAAGGGCGTGGATTACGCCAGTTTCGTGCAGCTTGACGCGCCGGACCTGACGGTCAGCGCCAATTACCGAGACATCTGTGTCGAGGGTCTGACACACGGGCAGCGGGCGACGGTGACCTTCCGCGCGGGGCTTCCGGCGGCGGACGGGCAGGTTCTGGCGGATGCGGTGGACATCACCCAATACATCCGCGACCGGTCGCCCGGCGTGCGCTTTCCGGGGCGGGCCTATGTCCTGCCCAAGGCCGCAGGCGCGGCGCTGCCGGTCGAGACGGTGAATACCGAGGTGGTCGATCTGGTGCTGTATCGCGTGACGGACCGGAACCTGATCCGCGCCTTCCAGAACGGCTATCTGTCGGCGCCGCTGGCCGAATGGCAGGAATATGATTTCACCGCCCAGACGGGGACCGAGGTCTGGAAGGGATCAGCCAGCGTGGGGATGGAGGTGAACCGCGACGTGACCACCCGCCTGCCGATGGACGAGGCGCTGGCGGGACAGGGGGCGGGGGTCTATGCGCTGCGCGCGTCGGTCCCGGGCAAGCAGGCGTGGGAGGTGGCGGCGGGCTGGCAGTGGTTCACCGTTTCGGATCTGGGGATGACGACCCTGTCGGGGGTGGACGGGCTGCACGTCTTTGTCCGCTCGCTCGGCTCTGCCGAGGCGAAGGCGGGCGTCGCGCTGGAGCTGGTCTCGAACGGGAACGAGGTTCTGGGGTCTGCCACGACCGACGAGCAGGGCTATGCGCGGTTCGATGCGGGTCTGACGCGCGGGACGGGCGGGGCGGCACCGGCGATGGTGGTGGCGCGGGATGGTGGCGAGGATGTGGCCTTCCTGTCGCTGACCGAGCCGGAATTCGACCTGTCGGATCGCGGGGTCGAGGGGCGCGAGGCGGCACCGCCGGTGGATGTGTTCCTGACCACGGATCGCGGGGCCTATCGCGCGGGCGAGACGGTCTATGCCACGATCCTTGCCCGCGACAGCGGGGCGGCGGCGATCGAGGGGCTGCCCCTGACCGTGGTGGTCAAGCGGCCCGACGGGGTGGAACATGCGCGGCAGGTGGTGAGTGACTGGGGCGGCGGCTATGTCGCCAGCCAGCCGATCCTTGGCAATGCGCCGCGCGGTGTCTGGCGGATGGAGGTTCTGGCCGATGCCGATGCCGCGCCCTTGGTCGCCAAGACCTTTCTGGTCGAGGATTTCCTGCCCGAACGGATCGATTTCGACGTGACGGTTCCCGAAGGGCTGCGTCCCGGTCAGGTGGCGGAACTGGGGGTCGAGGCGCGCTATCTGTTCGGCGCGCCGGGGGCCGATCTGGCGGTGGAGGGCGAGGTTCTGTTGCGCGCGGCCGAGGAGTTGGCGGGCTGGGACGGCTATCGTTTCGGCGCGCATGACGTGCCCTTTGATGCAGTGATGCAGGGCTTCGATCCGGCGCGGACGGATGCGGCGGGCAAGGCGGCGGTGACGCTGGCGATGCCGGATGCGGCGACGGCGGACCGTCCGCTGGAGGCGCGGGTGGCGGTGCGCGTGGCCGAAGGGTCGGGCCGTCCGGTGGAGCGGGTGGTGACGCAGGCGCTGGCCCCTGCGGCGGCGATGATCGGGGTGAAGCCGCTGTTCGACGGGGTGGTGGCCGAGAATGCCGAGGCGCGGTTCAGCGTTGCGGCGGTGGGGCCGGACAGCAAGGCCACGGCGATGGCTGCAAAGTGGGAGCTGATGCGGGTCGAGACGACCTATCAGTGGTACCAGAGTTACGGCAACTGGATGTGGCAGCCCGTCACGCGGCGCGAGCGGGTGGCAGAGGGCGATCTGGCGCTGGCGGCGCCTGCGGAACTGGCGGTGCCGGTGACGTGGGGAGAATATGTGCTGACCGTCACGCAAGGCGACGGGGTGGCGCTGACATCCGTTCCGTTCAGCGCGGGGTGGTTTGCGGCGGCGGATGCGGCGGCGACGCCCGACACGCTGGAGCTGTCGCTGGACAAGGCGGCCTATGCGGCGGGGGATGTGGCCAAGCTGCGGCTGGTGCCGCGCTTTGCGGGGAAGGCCGTGGTGATGGTGCTGTCGAACCGACTGGTCGCCATGCAGGCGGTGGATGTGGCCGAGGGCGAGAACGTCATCGACCTGCCCGTGACGGATGACTGGGGCGCGGGGGTCTATGTGACGGCGCAGGTGCTGCGCCCGATGGATGTGGCGGCGGGGCGCAATCCGGCGCGGGCGCTGGGTCTGGCCCATGCGGCGGTCGATCCCGGCGCGCGGGCCTTGTCCGCGATGGTGGAGGTTCCGGCCGAGGCCGATCCGCGCGGCGTGCTGCCCGTGGCGGTGAAGGTGGAGGGCGTGGCGGCGGGCGAGACGGCCTATGTCACCATAGCGGCGGTGGATCAGGGCATCCTGAACCTGACGTCATTCACCCCGCCCGATCCGCAGGGGCATTACTTCGGGCAGCGCAAGCTGGGCGTCGGCATCCGCGACCTGTACGGGCGGTTGATCGACGGGATGAACGGGGCAGAGGGGACCGTCCGGTCGGGCGGCGATGCGGGCGCGCAGGCGCGGTTGCAGGCCCCTCCGCCGACAGAGGAGCTGGTCGCCTATTTCACCGGTCCGGTGGAGGTGGGCGCTGATGGCACTGCGCGCGCCGAATTCACCCTGCCCGCCTTCAACGGCACGGTGAAGGTGATGGCGGTCGCGTGGTCAAGGACCGGCGTCGGGCAGGCGAGTGCGGATGTTCTGGTGCGCGATCCGGTGGTCGTGACGGCGTCCCTGCCGCGCTTCATGGCGCCGGGGGATGAAAGCCGCGTGTTGCTGGAGATCGTCCACGCCACGGGGCCCTTCGGCAAGACGGGGCTGGCGGTCGAGGGGCGCGGGGTCAGCCTTGGCGATGTGCCGGCAAGCGTCGATCTGGCCGAGAAGGGCAAGCAGGTCGTCGCGGTGCCCGTGACGGCGGCGGAGGAGGGCGTGCAGGAGATTGCCGTCACCCTGACCACGCCGGATGGCAAGGTCCTGACCAAGGTGCTGTCGCTGCCCGTTATGCGGGGCGATCCCGAGGTGGTGAAGGTGTCGCGCTTCGATCTGGCGGGGGGGCAGACCTTCGCCTTTGACGATGCGGTGCTGGCGGGGTTCCAGCCGGGCGCGCGGGCGACGCTGGCGATCGGGCCGCTGGCGCGGCTGAATGCGCCGGGGCTGCTGGCGGCGCTCGACCGGTATCCCTATGGCTGCACGGAACAGATGACGTCGAAGGCGATGCCGCTGCTTTACTTCGATCAGGTGGCGCAGGCGATGGACCTGCCGTGGTCGGATGACGTGCAGGGCCGCGTGCAGCAGGCGGTGACGGAGATCCTGACCAATCAGGGGGCCGAGGGCGGCTTTGGCCTGTGGGGGCCGGGGTCGGGGGATATGTGGCTGGATGCCTATGTCACCGACTTCCTGTCACGGGCCAAGGCGCGCGGGTTCGACGTGCCGGATGCGGGCTTCCGCATGGCGCTGGACAACCTGCGTAACCAGGTCAACTACACCGCCGATTTCGACTATGGCGGCGAGGCGCTGGCCTATGCTCTGATGGTGCTGGCGCGCGAGGGGGCGGCGGCGATCGGGGACCTGCGCTATTACGCCGACGTCAAGGGCGATGCCTTTGCCACGCCCACCGCCATGGCGCAGCTTGGCGCGGCGTTGGCCGCCTATGGCGAGCAGCGGCGCGCGGATGCGATGTTTGCACGGGCAGGGGCGGCGCTGGATGCGGCGGCGGTGGAGACAGAGCAACTGTTCCGCGCGGATTACGGCACGGTCTATCGCGATGCGGCGGCGGTGCTGACGCTGGCGGTCGAGGCGGGGTCGGCTGCCGTGGACCGCGAGGCGCTGGCGGACCGGATCGCGACGCAGGGGCGGATGTCGACGCAGGAGGTGACCTGGGTGCTGCTGGCGGCCAATGCGCTGATCGACGGGGCGGGGGCCGAGGGCGTCACGCTGGACGGTCAGGCGGCGGACGGGCCGTTGGTCGCCATGCGGGGTCTGGGCGCGGTGCCGGTCGCGGTGGCGAATGGCGGGGCGGATACGACGCTGACTGTCACCACCTTCGGCGTGCCCGAGGCGGCCGAGCCTGCATCCGGCAACGGCTATGCCATTACGCGCAGCTATCTGGCGATGGATGGCACGCCGGTCGATGCGGCCACCGTGCCGGTCGGGACGCGGATGATCGCGGTGCTGGAGGTGACGCCCTTCGGTACGGGCGAGGCGCGGCTGATGGTGGCCGATCCGCTGCCCGCGGGGTTCGAGATCGACAACCCGAACCTGATAACGGGGGGCGCGGTGCCCGCGCTGGCGGGGCTGGGCCTGCTGGAGGCGGTGGCCCATGCCGAATACCGGCAGGACCGGTTCCTTGCCGCGGTGGACCGCATGGACAACCAGCCCTTCCGGCTGGCCTATGTGGTGCGCGCGGTGTCGCCGGGGGTGTTCCACCATCCCGCCGCCTCGGTCGAGGATATGTACCGTCCCGATTTCCGCGCGGTGGGAGAGACCGGGCGGGTCACCGTGACGGAATGATCCGCGCGCGGGGCATCCTAGCGCTGGCGGCGGGGCTGTGGCTGGCCGCCATCGGGCGGGATGCGTTCGACGGCTGGGTGGCGGTGACGGTGTTGCCGCCGCTGGTCCCCGAAACCTCGGTTCTAGTGGAGGATCGGGACGGGCGGCTGCTGCGGGCCTATACGGTGGCGGACGGGCGGTGGCGGCTGGCGCTGTCGCCCGGGCAGGTGGACCAGATATTCGTGGACATGCTGGTCGCCTATGAGGACGGGCGGTTCCGCGACCACGCGGGCGTGGACGGGCGCGCGCTGGTGCGGGCGGGGGCGCAGGCGGTGCGGAACGGGGGCATCGTGTCGGGCGGGTCGACGCTGACGATGCAGGTGGCGCGACTGCTGGAGGAAAGCGGGACGGGGCGGCTGTCGGGCAAGCTGCGGCAGATGCGGGTGGCGCTGGCGCTGGAACGGCGTCTTACGAAGGGGCAGATCCTGTCGCTCTATCTGCAACTGGCGCCCTATGGCGGGAATATCGAGGGGTTGCGGGCGGCGTCGCTGGCCTATTTCGGGAAGGAACCCGCGCGGCTGACACCGGCCGAGGCGGCGCTGCTGGTGGCCATTCCGCAAAGCCCCGAAAGCCGCAGGCCGGACCGCCACCCGGACGCGGCGGCAGATGCGCGCGACCGCGTGCTGGCGCGGGCGGTGGCCAAGGGCATCCTGCCCGCCGATCAGGCCGCGGCCGCGCGGCGCGAGACGGTGCCGGTGGCGCGTCGCCCCGTGCCCGCCATCGCGCCGCATCTGGCCGACCGTGCGCGAGTGGCGGATCCTGCGGCGCAGGTGATCCGGCTGACGGTGGATCGCGGGGTGCAGGTCGCGCTGGAGCGGCTGGCCGCCGAGACGGTGCAGCATCAGGGCGAGCGGTTGCAGGTCGCCATCGTGGTGGCGGATCATGCGACGGGGGAAATCCTTGCCTCGGTCGGGTCGGCGGCGTTCCGGGCGGATGCGCGGCAGGGGTTCGTGGACATGACGCAGGCGCTGCGGTCGCCGGGGTCGACGCTGAAGCCACTGGTCTATGCGCTGGCCTTTGACGAGGGGCTGGCCCATCCCGAGACGATGATCGAGGACCGCCCGCGCCGGTTCGGCACCTATGCGCCGCAGAATTTCGACCGGCAGTATCGCGGCACGGTGCGGGTGCGGCAGGCGTTGCAGATGTCGCTGAACCTTCCTGTGGTGGAACTGACCGAGGCGATGGGTCCGGCGCGGCTGCTGGTGGCGATGGACAGGGCGGGGATGGGGTATCGGCTGCCGCCGGGGCAACCCGGGCTGGCCATCGCGCTGGGCGGGATCGGGGTGAGCCTGCAGGACATGGTGCAGCTTTACGCGGGCCTTGCGCGGGGCGGGGTGGCGCTGCCGCTGCGCTGGCGCATGGAGGGGGAAAGTGCACAGGGCGGCGGCGCGCGTGTGGTGTCGCGCGCGGCGGCGTGGCAGGTGGGCGATATCCTTGCCGGACTGGCCCCGCCGCCGGGCGCGCCGGAGAACCGTCTGGCCTACAAGACAGGGACGAGTTACGGGCACCGTGACGCGTGGGCGATCGGGTTCGACGGGCGGCATGTGGTGGGCGTGTGGCTGGGGCGGGCAGACGGCACGCCGGTTCCGGGGGCCTTCGGGGCCGAGGTGGCCGCGCCCGTTCTGTTTCAGGCCTTTGCGCGGGTGAAACCCGCGCTGGTGCCGCAGCCCCCTGCCCCGCCCGAAACGCTGCTGGTGGCCAATGCCCGCTTGCCCCAGCCCCTGCAACGGTTCCGTTCGCGAACGGCGGCCTTTGACGGTGCCCAGAACGCGCCAGTCGTGGCCTTTCCTCCAGACGGGGCCGAGGTTGAGCGGCTTCCCGAAGGGGTGATGGTGCGCGTCGAGGGGGGGAAGGCCCCCTTTACATGGCTGGCGGACGGGATGCCGGTGCTGACGGGCGAAAGACGGAGCGAGGTCATACTGCCCATTCTCGAGGCAGGATTTCTGTCCTTGTCTGTTATTGATGCAGAGGGAAGATCGGCCAGAACCGAGATCAGGCTGCGGTGAATGCGGGTTCGCGCCATTTTTTAACCGAAAGTATGTATTTTGACATACTAATATTAATAAATTTATACTTTTTTATGTTAGCTATCCTTCTGAGAAATGCGGCCAGAACTTCGTCGATTGACGTCAACATGTATTGACACAAATCTTTACCAAACGGTCACAGCTGCATTTTGCGGTGGCCTAGGGTGTGTGTCCGGGGACCGAAAAAGCGTGGAACAGATGAATAGTGGCGCAGGGAATGCGGGCAAGACACGCCTGCTTCTTGCAGATGATCATGAAATGCTTTTGGAAATGTTCGCCATCTATCTGCGGACGAACCACGATTTCGAGGTGGTGACGGCCCGCAGTTTCGACGAGGCGGTCGAACGGATCGAGGCAGAGGGTCCGTTCGACGTCGCGCTGCTGGACTGGAACATGCCCGGCATGCATGGCGTGGCAGGGCTGAAGCGGGCGCTGCAGTTGCAGGGCGGGCGGCCCGTCGGGATCATCACCGGCGAGGCGCTGCCCAAGGTGATCGACGAAACGGTGGCCGCGGGCGCGGCGGGGATCGTCCTGAAATCGTCGGGTGTGCGGTCGCTGGTCAATGCGCTGAACCTGATCCTGTCGGGCGAGCGCTATCTGCCCTTCGATCTGGTGATGCGGCGGGCGGACCCGAACGAAGAGTCGAACGACACCCTGACCAAGCGCGAGATGCTGATCCTTGTCGAGATTGCGAAAGGCAAGAGAAACAAGGAGATATGCGCCGATCTGCGGCTGGCGCTGCCGACGGTGAAGATGCATGTGTCGTCGCTCTGCCGGAAGCTGGGCGCGAAGAACCGGCTGCATGCGACGGTCATCGCGCGCGACCTTGGCCTGATCTAGGGCGGTCGCGCGCGGCCCTTGCGCCCGCTAGTTCCGCAGCGCCACTGGCACCATCGCGGCCGCTGCCGACATGCGGAAAAGGTTGCGGTCGTCGGCGCGGGGATAATAGAGCTCGCCCTCCAGAATGCTGGCGATCGCGGCAAGGATGTCGGCGAAGGGTTGCGATTTCAGGATCACGCCTGCCGCGCCGCTGGCAAAAAGGGTGGACTGGCGCAGATCGACCGTGCCCGCGGTCAGGATGGCGACACGGCCGGTGCGGTTGTCGCGCACGACGGTTTCCACCGAGGCGGCCCCGTCCATCCCCGGCATGTCGAGGTCGAGCAGGACGAGGTCATATCCCCCCTGCGCGTGGATCGCCGCGCGGGCATCGAGCAGCGTCTCGACGACGGCGACGCGGTATTCGCCCGAGGCTTCGAGGATGTGACACATGGCTTCGGCGACGAGGCTGTGGTCATCGGCGATCAGCACGGTAATCGGCTTGGCGGTATCTTTATCGGTCAACATACGCGTAAATTCCCTTTGACGCTTGCAGGCAAGTTGGTCCCTGCAAGGCATCTTGGCGCAGGCACGTGCAATTTCATGGATTTTTATAGCGCCATTTCGAATCCTAAGTTTACCGGCAGCCATTTGGTCTGTCTTTACTTGTTCCAAAGTCTGCACATGCACACATGCGCTGCATCTTAAGCGTGTTTCAGACCCGCTCGATCGCGAGGGCAATGCCCTGTCCGCCGCCGATGCACATGGTCAAAAGGGCGGTGCCCTGCCCTGTCCGCTCCAGCGTGTGCAGGGCCTTGGTGGCGAGAATCGCCCCCGTCGCGCCGACGGGATGGCCCAGCGCGATGGCCCCGCCCGTGGGGTTCACCCGCGCCGGATCGAGGTCCAGCGCACGGGTCACCGCGATGGCCTGTGCCGCGAAGGCCTCGTTCGACTCGACGAGGTCGAAGTCCTGCGGGCGCATGCCGAGACGGGCGCAGAGCGCCTGCGTGGCGGGGACGGGGCCAAGACCCATGACACGGGGCGCCACGCCCGCAACGGCGTAGCCCATGATGCGGGCACGGGCCCCGTCGCGGCGGCCACGGCACAGGACCAGCGCCGCCGCGCCGTCATTGATGCCGCTGGCATTGCCGGCGGTGACGGTGCCGTCGTTGCGGAAAGCGGGTCTGAGGGCGGCCAGAGCACCGGCGGTGGTGGCCTTTGGGTGTTCGTCACGGTCGACGGTGACGGGGCCCTTGCGGCCCGCCACTGTCACCGGCGCGATCTCGGCGGCGAACCAGCCCTGCGCGATGGCATGGGCGGCGCGGCGCTGGCTTTCCAGCGCGAAGGCATCCTGATCGGCGCGGCTGATGGCGTGGTCCTGCGCGACATTCTCGGCCGTGATGCCCATATGGCCGGTGCCGAAGGGGCAGGTCAGCGCGCCGGTCATCATGTCGGTGGCGCGCATGTCGCCCATCTTCTGACCGAAGCGGGCGGAGGGCAGAATGTGGGGTGCGCGCGACATGCACTCTGCCCCGCCGACAAGTGCGGTGTCGGCCTCTCCCAGCAAGAGCGCCTGCGCGCCCGAGGCGATGGCCTGAAGCCCCGAACCGCAGAGGCGGTTGACGTTCATCGCGGGGGCGGTTTCCGGCACGCCCGCCTGCAGGGCGGCAACGCGCGAGAGATACATGTCGCGCGGTTCGGTATTGATCACATGGCCCATGACGGTTGTCCCGATCGCAGAGGGAGCGAGCCCCGCACGGTCGATGGCGGCGCGGGCAGCGGCGGTGGCCAGATCGACCGGCGCGACCGTGGCAAGCGATCCGCCGAAAGTGCCGATGGCCGTGCGTGCGGCGGAGAGGATGAAGATGTCGGTCATGGTGCCCCCCTGTTTACGGTCAGGATGACATGGCGCGCAGCATCGCGCAGCGGTGACGTGGCGTCGGTGGTGCCCGCGTGACGGGCAGGGGTTGCCGTGTCGCGGGCGCGATTGACAGTCGCTGCGGGGCGGGGGAAACCCGCAGGCAGTCCGTGACCGAAGGTGGCCCGTTGAACGCCCTGATCCGCACCCATGCCGCGCTGCTTTTTGCCGGCATCACCACCTTTGCCCTGATGGGGGCGGGTCAATCGCTTTATGGTCCGGCGCTGCCGGCCTTTGCGCGGGCCTTCGACCTGACGGTGGCGCAGGCGGGGTGGCTGGTGTCGGCGCTGTGGATCGGGTCGGCGACGGGCGTGGCGCTGATGTTCTTCCGCGGCCGCCATGTCACGCCGCGCCATGCGCTGGGGGTGATGGTGATCGGGTCCGGCATCATCGCCTCGGGCATCGGGTGGTGGCCGACGCTGGCGGGGTCGGTGATCTTTGGCACGGGCTATGGCATCTCGACCGTGGTGTTCAATCCGCGCGTGCTGAAGGCCTTTGGCGTGAAGGGGCCGTCGATGGTCAGCCTGCTGAACGCGATGTTCGCGGTGGGGGCGATCCTTGCGCCGCTGGGTTTTGTCGCCATCGGGTCGGACCCGCGGCTGGCCTTTGGCGTGGTGTCGGGGTTGTGCGCGCTGGTCTGGCTGGCCGCCGGAACGACGGAACGGGCCGCGACGGCAGAGGCGGCGGGGGCATCGAAACCCTATCGCTTCCGCGCGGGGCTTTTGTGTTTCGGCGTGGTCTGCATCGGGGTGGAGGCCTGTCTGATCGGGCTGGGGCCGACCGCTCTCATCCGTGCGGGCGCGAGCGAGGAGACGGCGGCGCGGGCGCTGTCCGGGTTCTTCGTGGCCTTTCTGATTGCGCGGTCGGCGCTGGTCTTCATGGCGCATCTGGTGCCGGCCTTTACCATCTATGCCTTTGCCATGTGCGGGGCGGCCCTTTGTGCGGCGGGGGCGGCGCTGTTTCCGGCGGTACCCTTCTTCATCGCGATGGGGGCTTTTGCGGGGCTGTTCTTCCCGGGTTTCTTCGTCACCGCCTCGCGGTTGATGGGGGATGATCCGCGCGTGACGCCCACGATCATCGCGGCGGGGCTGGTGGGGGGGATTTCGTCCCCCGTGCTGCTGGGTGCGCTGGTGGAAGGCATGGGCGAGCGCGGCTTTTTCCAGATCGTTGCCGCCATGACGCTGGCCACGGCGGCGGGTGCGCTGCTGCGCCTGCGGCGGATCAATGACGAGGCGCTGCGCGGCTGATCAGCCGCCCGCCTGCCATGTCTTCACCGCCTCCAGCGGCCAGAGCAGCATGAGGACATTCAGCGCCAGCCCGTCGCGGATGAGCCATGTGGTCAGCGCCTCGAATCCGAGGATCAGCACCACGGAGAGCCAGACCGGAAGGACGCGGGCGAAGGCGAAACCCGCGATCATGGCGAGGATGTCGGCCACCGAGTTGATGACGCTGTCACCGTAATAGTCGAGCGAGATGGTGACCGAGCGGTAGCGTTCGATGACGGCTTCGGAATTCTCGACGATCTCCCACGCGCTTTCGATCAGGGTGGCGATGGTCAGCCGCCACGCCACCGACAGGCGGCGCGCGACGAGGTGCAGCAGGCCGTAGAAGATCAGACCATGGATGATGTGCGACGGGGTATACCAGTCGGCCAGATGCTGGGAGTTTTCGGAGCTCAGGGTCTGGCCGTGCCAGAGTTTGACATAGCCGCAGTCGCAGATCGGGACGCGCCCGACATGCCAGAGCCAATAGGCGGTCACGGCGATGATGGCGGCGGTGGCGAGGTGGGGAAAACGGCTGGCACTGGTCATGGGGCATTCCTTGCTGGACAGAGGCAGAAAAACGGAAATCCGGCGGGCTGTCACCCCTTCCCGTCGGGGCGGGGCGGACTAGTTGCGGGGGATGAGCAAGTACGGACCCACACGCGGCGAACATCTGTTCCGCCTGATCTTCTCGCTGGCCGGGCTGGCCTTCATCGGCGTTCTGATCGCCGTGCGGGGCGTGCCCAAGGGGCCGGGTCTGGTGGAGGTGGTGGGGATCGCGGGCGTGTTCTTTGCCGGAACCGTGGTGCTGTCGGCGCGGGCGCTGTTGCGCGGCAAGGATCAGGGCTGAAGCGGGACGCGGCCGTTATCGGTCAGGTGCCAGACGTCGCGCCCTTCGATCACCACGGCGGTGAGCGGGCCGCCATAGGCGGCGGAGCTGTCGATATTCACGCGGTTGCCGTAATGCGTGGCACGGTCGAGCGCGGTATGGCCGTGCAGGACGAGGAAGCCATGGTCGCGCGGATCGTCGAGGAACCCCGCGCGGATCCAGACGAGGTCGGTTTCCTGCTGCGCCTCCATCGCGATGCCGGGGCGGATGCCGGCATGGACGAAGACGACCTCGCCGCGGCGGTGCCATGCGGGGCGGTCCTGCAGGAAGTCGAGATGCGATTGCGGGACGGCCTCGGTGGCCTCGGCATGGACGGGGGCGAGGGGGCGGTCCATCGCGTTCTTCACCCCGTAGGAGGCGAGCGTCTCGGCTCCGCCGATGCGGGGGTGGAGCCATGACAGATCGGCGCGCAGACCGGGTTCGGGTTCCTTCGGATCGCGCAGGAAGCGGGTGAACATGCGGTCATGGTTGCCCTTGAGGGTCAGCCACTTCTCGCCCCGCGCGGTGCCGTCCATCAGGAATTGCACCACGCCGCGGCAGTCGGGGCCGCGGTCGACGTAATCGCCCAGATGGATGACGGGCGCGTCATGGTCGCCCGTGGCGCGGCGGTCTGCCGCGATCAGGTCATGGGCGTGCAGGAGCAGGTCGATATGACCGTGGATGTCGCCAATGGCGTAGCTGCGCATCGTGCCTGTCCGTTTGTCCGGTGGAAAGCGCCGGGGGTTTCACACCCCCGGGCCCCCGTGGGATATTTGAGCGACGGGGAAGGGGCAAGTCGAATTGCCCTTTCCCGCGCAGATCAGGCCACGTCGAATTCCAGCGGTTTGACCTGCTGGAACATGCCGGTGGATTCCAGCGTCTCGACCACCTTGGGATCGATGGGCTGGTCGAGGTAGAGGATGGCGATGGCGTCCTGTCCCACGCCCGAGCGGCCCAGCGTGAAGTTCGCAATGTTCACGTTGTTCTTGCCCATCGTCATGCCCAGCAGGCCGATGATGCCCGGCACGTCCTCGTTCGTGGTGTAGAGCATGTGGGGGCCGATCTCGGCGTCGATGTTGATGCCCTTGATCTGGATGAAGCGCGGCTTGCCGTCGGAGAAGCAGGTGCCGGCGACCGACCGTTCGCGTTTGTCGGTGACCATCGTGACCTTGATATAGGCGTCGAACACGCCGGTCTTTTCCTGACGGGTGGTGGAGATCTGGATGCCGCGTTCCTTGGCCACCACGGGGGCGGAGACGAGGTTGACGTCGGGGTTGTGCGCCTTGAGCACGCCCGCGATCACCGACTGGTTCAGCGCGGCGAGGTTCATGTCGGCAACGGCACCGTCGTAGAGGATGTTGATGGCCTTGATCGGTTCATCGGTCATCTGGCCGATGAAGGCGCCCAGATGGGCGGCGAGTTTGACCCAGGGGCCCATGACGGCGGCCTCTTCGGCCGTGACGTTGGGCATGTTCAGCGCGTTCTGCACGGCGCCGGTCAGCAGGTAGTCCGACATCTGTTCGGCCACTTGCAGCGCCACGTTTTCCTGCGCCTCGGTCGTGGAGGCGCCGAGATGGGGGGTGCAGACGACGTTGGGGTGGTTGAAGAGGACGTTGTCGGTGGCGGGCTCCACCTCGAACACGTCTAGCGCCGCGGCGGCGACGTGGCCGGTGTCGAGCGCGTCCTTCAGCGCGGCCTCGTCGATCAGCCCGCCACGGGCGCAGTTGATGATGCGGACGCCCTTCTTCGTCTTGGCGAGGTTCTCGCGCGACAGGATGTTGCGGGTCTTGTCGGTCAGCGGCACGTGCAGCGTGATGAAATCGGCGCGGGCGAGGAGGTCGTCCAGTTCCACCTTGGTGACGCCCAGTTGCTTGGCGCGTTCTTCCGACAGGAAGGGGTCATAGGCCACGACGCGCATCTTCAGGCCCACCGCGCGGTCGCAGACGATGCCGCCGATGTTGCCTGCGCCGATCACGCCGAGG
Source organism: Paragemmobacter amnigenus (assembly GCF_009908265.2). Classification (GTDB taxonomy): domain Bacteria; phylum Pseudomonadota; class Alphaproteobacteria; order Rhodobacterales; family Rhodobacteraceae; genus Paragemmobacter; species Paragemmobacter amnigenus. The sequence continues at coordinate 175,718 of NZ_JAAATX020000010.1, forward strand.
GTCTTGTTGAAAAGCTCCACCCCCATGAATTTCGACTTTTCCCACTTGCCCGCATGGGTGGAGGCGTTGGCCTCGGGGATTTGCCGCGCGATGGAGAACATCATGGCGATGGCATGTTCTGCCGTGGTGATGGAGTTGCCGAAGGGCGTGTTCATCACGATGACGCCCTTCTTGGACGCGGCCGGGATGTCGACATTGTCGACGCCGATACCGGCGCGGCCGACGACCTTCAGGTTCGTCGCCTGTTCCAGCAGCTTTTCGGTCACCTTGGTGGCGGAGCGGATGGCGAGGCCGTCATATTGGCCGATCAGTTCGGCCAGCTTTTCCTTGTCCTTGCCGAGTTTCGGCATGTAGTCCACCTCGACCCCGCGGTCGCGGAAGATCTGGACGGCGGTTTCGGAGAGTTCGTCGGAGACGAGAACCTTGGGCATTTTGTCACCTGATGTGTTCTGGGGCATCGCGTCCCGGGCTTGACCCGGGACCTCATGGGATGGAGAGGCCCAGGGTCAGGCCCCGGGCGGGGTTTCCTTAGGCGGCCTGCGCCAGTGCTGCGATTTCCGCGTGGAAGGCGTGGGCGATCCACGGCATCAGGGCGGCGACATCGGCGGTTTCCACGGTCGATCCGCACCAGATGCGCAGGCCGGGGGGGGCGTCGCGATAGGCGCCCACGTCATAGGCCACGCCCGCCTTTTCCAGCCGTTTCGCCACGGCCTTGGCGAAGGCCGCGCCGTCGGTGATGCGGGGATCGGTAAATTTCAGGCAGACGGAGGTGGTGGAGGCGGTCGCGGCATCTTCGGCAAGGTTCGCGATCCACGGGTTGGCGGCGCAGAAATCCCAGACGGTGCGGGCATTCGCCTCGGCCCGCGCGACAAGGCCCTTAAGCCCGCCCAAGGATTTCGCCCATTTGAGGGCGACGAGGTAATCTTCCACCGCCAGCATGGAGGGGGTGTTGATCGTCTCGCCCACGAAGATGCCGTCGATCAGTTTGCCCTTCGACGTAAGGCGGAAGATTTTCGGCAGGGGCCAGGCGGGGGTGTAGGTTTCCAGACGCTCCACCGCGCGGGGGGACAGGATCAGCATGCCGTGCGCGCCCTCGCCGCCCAGCACCTTTTGCCAGGAGAAGGTGGTGACGTCGAGCTTGTCCCAGGGCAAGTCCATCGCGAAGGCGGCAGAGGTCGCGTCGCAGATGGTGAGGCCCGCGCGGTTGGCGGGGATGGCGTCGCCATTCGGGACGCGGACGCCGGAGGTGGTGCCGTTCCAGGTGAAGACCACGTCGGCGTCGAAATTCACGGTCGCAAGGTCGACGATCTGGCCGTAGGGGGCCTTTTTAACGGTGGCGTCGAGTTTGAGCTGTTTCACCACATCGGTGACCCAGCCTTCGCCGAAGGATTCCCATGCCAGCATTTCCACCGGACGGGCGCCGAGCATCGTCCACATCGCCATTTCCACGGCGCCGGTGTCGGAGCCGGGGACGATGCCGATGCGGTAATCGGCAGGGACGTTCAGGATTTCGCGGGTAAGGTCGATGGCTTCCTGCAGTTTCGCCTTGCCCACCGCCGCGCGGTGCGAGCGGCCCAGCGGCGCATCGGCAAGGTGGTTCAGGGTGAAGCCGGGGATCTTGGCGCAGGGGCCAGAGGAAAAGCGCGGATTGGCCGGGCGCTGTGCCGGTTGAGTCAGGTCTGTCATGGTAGCCTTCCAGCTAAAAGCCCCTCGTTGGGGAGGGGTGTCCCACGGATGGGGATAGCGGGGCGGTCGGGGTGGCACAAGGCGGAAAATTGCCCTAAAGCGGCGGAACGTCGTGCGAAAGCGACGCGCAAGTTCACTATCGGAAACCTGATGTTCATCGCGACCCTGCTGACCAATCCCGACACGCCCGTTCTTGACCGCGCCATGGTGGAGTCGGTCCGCAATGCCTGGGGCGGGGGGGATGCGGTCTGGCTGGACCCCGGGGTGGCGGCGGAATTCCCGTTGGAAACCATGCCCTTGAACCGGTGGGAGGTGTGGGAAGGGCTGCAATCCCTGCGCGTCGATCTGGTGGTGCAGCGGGCCGAGGGGCGGCGGAAGCGGGTGCTGCTGGCGGATATGGATTCGACCATGATCCGGCAGGAATGCATCGACGAACTGGCCGACGAGGCGGGGGTGGGGGTGCGTGTTTCCGACATCACGCGCCGCGCGATGAATGGCGAGCTGGACTTCGAATCGGCACTGCGCGAGCGGGTGGGGCTGTTGAAGGGGCTGCCCGTGGCGGTGATCGACCACGTGATCCGCGACCGGATCACGCTGATGCCGGGGGGGCCGGCGCTGGTGGCGACGATGCGGGCGAACGGGGCCTATGCGGCGCTGGTGTCGGGGGGGTTCACGGCGTTCACGTCGCGGATCGCGGCGGTGCTGGGGTTCGATGAGAACCGCGCCAATACGCTGAATGCGGAAGGGGATTTCCTGTCGGGCACAGTGGCGGAACCGATCCTTGGCAAGCAGGCGAAGGTGGACGCGCTGGTGGATATTACCAAACGGTTAAGCATCACCGAGGATGAGGTCATGGCCGTGGGCGACGGGGCGAATGATCTGGGGATGCTCAAGCGGGCGGGGGCGGGCGTGGCCTTGCACGCGAAGCCCGTGGTGGCGGCGGAATGCGACATACGCATCAACCATGGGGACCTGACGGCCCTTCTGTTCATACAGGGGTATCGGCGCGAGGAGTTCGTGGCGTGAGTTCGACGTTTCGGGATCAGCCGTGTGGGGTTTTGTCCCGCGGTCTGAGATCGGACCTCCTGCGCGGCTTTGGCGGCGGCCCCGGGTCAAGCCCGGGGCGGGTATTCGGGGGACAGTCTGGGGCGAAGGGGCAAACGGTGGGTTAACCTGCCGTCCTGCCTCAATCCGCCTGCGGGGCGGGGGTCAGGAGACCCGCCTCCTCCATCTCTTTCCGCGTGGGATACCACATGCTGTTCATGCCGATGGTCGCGATCTTGACCGCGAATTCGGCGCTGACGCCGTGGTTGATGAAATGGGCGAAGACCTTGGTCGCGTCGCGCTGGCCTTCCTCGTAAACCCATTCGGAGAAGGCGAATTCGTCCTTCCAGCCGGAATCCTCGCGCCAGTCGAGATAGTAGCTGCGGATGCTTTCCACGCCCCAGCTGGGCGGGTGCAGGCCAATGCGGCCACCCTTGTTCATCCGCCGCTCGGTCCCCGCGGCGAAGATCACCGCGCAGGCGCTGGAACATTCGCCCTGCACCTCGGTCTTGAGGCCGTAATCGGCGACGATGGCGGCCATGTCATAGGCGGCCTCGATATAGCCGCCGTCCGAGGTGAGGCGCATCGTGTCGATCCGGTCGGCATTGCGGTCGAGGATGGAGCGGAGGGCGCCGATATCCTCATACGCGATGTCGCCGCGCGTGTCTTCGGCGGTCATGCCCGAGGCGGGGTCGACCAGCGTCGCGTCGACGGGGAAAGACGTGTTGTAGATCAACACGTTGGCGTCGATGGTGAAGCGGTTTTCCGCCATCGCGGGCAGGGCTGCGAGCGACAGGAGGAGCGTGGCGGCGAGCGTTTTCAATCTGTCCTCCGGCGGCGTGGTTGCGGGACAGATTAGCGACCGGCCCGCACCCCGCGCAAGGCAGGAGCGACGGGGGTTTACTTCGCCCTGCGGGGCGGGGATGAAGGCGGCATGCTGTTCGAGATCGCCACCGAGACCGCCCTTCTGCTGATCCTTGCCGCCTTTGTGGCGGGGTTCGTCGATTCCATCGCGGGGGGCGGGGGGCTGATCTCGGTTCCGGCGCTGTTGCTGGCGGGGGCAAATCCGGTGGAAGCCTTGGCGACCAACAAGTTGCAGGGCACCTTCGGGGCGGGGACGGCGATGGTGACCTATGCCCGCGCGAGGCATGTGCGGTTGCGGGACCAGTTGGGGATGGCGGTGATTTCGGCCATCGGCGGCGGGCTGGGGGCGCTGGTGGCGCATCTGGTTCCGGTGGGGGTGTTGCGGGTGGTCATGCCCGTGATCCTTGTGGCGGTGGCGCTTTTTTTCGCGTTGAAACCGGGGCTTAGCGACATTGACCGGGTGCAGCGGATGCGGCCAGGGGTGTTTGCCGTGACGGCGGTGCCGCTGATCGCGGCCTATGACGGGTTCTTCGGGCCGGGGACGGGGTCGTTCTTCATGCTGGCCTTCGTGATGCTGGCGGGATATGGCGTCCTGAAGGCGACGGCGCATACGAAGCTTTTGAATTTTTCCAGCAATATCGGCAGCTTGTGCGTGTTCATCCCGTCGGGGGCGATGTGGTGGGCGGTGGGTCTGGGGATGGCTGCGGCGCAGGTTGCGGGGGCATCGCTGGGGGCGCGGCTGGCGATGCGGGTGGGGGCGCGGCTGATCAAGCCGCTGCTGGTCGCCACCTCGACCGCGATGGCGGCGCGGCTGTTGTGGCAGGCCTGGGCGGGCTGAGCGGGTCGTACCGGCGGTTGTGCCGATGGCTGTACCGCAGAGTGTCAGCACGCAGCGGACTGTGATGCGGTCAGTCCGCAACGGGTCAGGTGAAGGTGGCCGGTTCGCCGTGATAGCGGGCGACGTCGATCTGGGCCGCCCTGCGGCGGGTCAGGGCGATGTCGTGGTTGGTCTGCATCCGCAAGAGCGTTTCCATCGACACGCCAAAGGCCTTTTCGATCCGCAACGCCATTTCGGGTGACAGGCCCGCGCGCGCGTTGAGCACGGCCGAGAGCGCGGCGCGCGTGACGCCGAGGATTTCCGCCGCGCGGGTGACGGTCAGGCCGAGCGGGGCGATGATGTCATCCCGCACGAAGCTACCCGGATGGGCGGGATTGAGCAGTTGGAGGTCCTGGGGCATCGGTTGGGGTTCCTAGTGGTAGTCCTGATAGTCGAGGTCGATGATTTCCAGCCCGTCGCGGTCGATGCGGAAGGTCAGGCGCCAGTTGCGGGTGACGGACAGGCTCCATGTTCCGCGCAGGTTGCCGGAGAGAAGATGCGCGTTCCACGACGGGACCGCGCGCAGGTCGTCTTCGTGATCCATCGCTTGCAGGAACGAGATGATGCGGCGCAGTTTTTCCACGGCGGGAGGGTGAAGGCCAGACGGATCGTCCGTCTCGATGAAACGGCGAAGTCCCTTATGCAGGACGTTGCGGATCTTCATGGCCACTCGGTACAGACTGTATAGTGTATCTTTACACTATACAGATACGACATTCAAGCGCGGCCTTACGCCCCCCAGTCCGCCCCCTGCATCTCGCGCAGGCGGGAGGCGGTGCGTTCGAATTCGAAGGCGCCGGTGCCTTCGAGGTAGAGCCGTTCGGGTTCGTCGGCGGCGGAGCAGATGAGGCGGACGCGCGCCTCGTAGAGCGCGTCGATGAGGGTGACGAAGCGCTTGGCCTCGTTGTAGTTCGATGCCGAGAGCTGGGGGATGTCCTCGAGGATCAGGACGCGGACGTTCTGCGCAATGGCGAGGAAGTCGGCGGGGCCGAGGGGGCGGGCGCAGAGGTCCCAGAAGGTGGCGCGGGCGACACCGTTGGCGAAGCGCGGGAGTTCCACGGTGCGGCCATTGACGGCAAGGCGCAGGGGTTCGCCCGCCGCTCCGCCCGTCAGGTCGGACCAGATGGCGGCGATCTGGCCCTGCACGCGGCCTGCGGGGTGGAAATAGACCTGCGCGCCGTGCAGGCGGTGCTGGCGGTAGTCGGTCGGGCTTTCGAGTTTCACCACCTGCAACCGGTCGCGGATCAGGTCGATGAAGGGCAGGAAGAGCGCGCGGTTGAGGCCGTCCTTGTACAGATCCTCGGGCGGGCGGTTCGAGGTGGTGACGATCACAACACCGGCGGCGAAGAGTTTTTCGAAGAGGCGGCCCACGACCATGGCATCGGTGATGTCGGTGATCTGCATTTCGTCGAAGGCGAGGAGGCGCGTGTCCCTGATGATCGCATCGGCCACGGGGGCGAGGGGGTCTTCGACGCCACGCTTGCGCGCCTCGTGCATGCCTTTGTGGATGTCCTGCATGAAGGCGTGGAAATGGACGCGGCGTTTGGCGCGGATCGCGGTCGCCTCGGTGAAGAGGTCCATGAGCATGGATTTGCCCCGCCCGACACCGCCCCAGAGGTAAAGACCCCTTGGCGGGGTCAGCGGTTTGGCGAAGAGGCCCGCGAAGAGGCCGATGCGGCGTTCGGCATTGGCTTCGAGCCAGTCGCGCAGGGCGTCGAGCGCAGGCAGCACGGCATGTTGCGCCGGATCGGCGCGGAGCGTGCCCTGTGCCACGCGGGCATCGTAGAGGTCGGTCAGAGATTGCCGCATACCGTTGTATACCGTGACCTTTGGCGCGAGGGAAGCATCCGCATGGGCCGGCACCCAACCCGTTCTTACGGATGGTATTTGTCCGAAAGAGACGGATCGGCGAACCGGTGGAAAGGCGAAAGCTGCCCGTCCGACTGGCACAATGCCCGTCATGCCCGCGCGAGTCGATGCGCGGCAGAACGTGAGGACAAGGAAGATGAGCGACGCCACCCACGGCCTGCCGGTCTATCGGCCCGATCCCGATTTCGGGCGCGCCTATCGCCGTCCCGGCGAGGTGGTGCCGACACTGGCGCTGCCGCGCGGATTGTGGATTGCGGTGGCGGTATCGGGGGCGGTGGCGGGCTGGGCCGCGCTGCTGGGCGTCGTGATCTTCTGAGCCGTCCCTAAATCCCGCGCGGGGCAAGCCGTTCTGGTGAGCGGACCCACGCGCAGGAGGCAGGAATGGCAGTCGCCCATCTTTACGGCTTGAAATCGGCGGTGCCGGAGGCGCCGCGTGCCCCGCGCATGTTCGTCGAGCCGCCGGATTTTGCGAGCGTTGCGGAACTGGCGCGGTCCATCGCGGGCTGCGAGAGGGCCTGCATCCGGCTGCAGGACGAGGAGACGGGCGAGATGCGGATTGCCTTCTTTCCGCCGCTGGAGGGGGTGCATGACCTGCCGCCCGCGCTGCTGCCCAACGGGCGGGGGATCGCGCAGATGGATGCGGGATCGATGAAGGACGAGATGGTGGCGGCGGGGCTGGGCGATCTGGCCTTCTGGGCCGGTTTCGCGCTGAAATCGCCGGGCGGGCGGGTGCTGGGTGTGCTGGGGCTGATGGACAGCCGGTCGCGCGACCTGTCCGAGACGGTGTTGCAGCAGTTGAGCCAACTGGCGGGAATCCTGTCGGTGGGCGTGGCCATGGCGGGATCGGTGATCCGCGTTCTGGCGCGCCAGACGCTGGGCGTGATCGAGGATGTGGCCGAGATCGACGTGGGCGCGGCATCGCCCGCGCTGACCGGGCTGATGCGCTTTGCCTCGGGGCGGTTGCCGTCGAGCGCGGAGTCGATGGCCATGCGGATCGCGGGGCTGGCCGAGCTGTCGAACGGGATGCTGCTGCTGACCCAGCCCGCGAAGGCGATCCTTTACACCCATGGCTTCCGTCTGTCGGACCCGCAGGGGATGGCGGTCGAGGAGCCGGTGCTGGCGGCGGAGCCGGAGCCCGAGGCGTTCAGGCCGATGGCGCGGCTGCGGATCGGCGAGGTGCATCACGACATCGCGCGGGACGAGGAGACGGACAAGTTCGCCTTCCGCATCACGGGCACGGAGGATGCCTGGGTGCTGCTGGACAACGGGTTGGAGGAAGGCTGGCCGGAAATGGCGGCCGAGATCATCAAGCGGACGCGGAATGCGACCTTCGACTATGTGCGCATGCACATGATCCACCACCGCGACGCGGTGATGCCCGAGGGCGAGTTCCTCTATGACCTTTACGGGATGGAATGGGCGGTGCGCGGCACGCCCGCCCATGCCGAGGCGCGGGGCGCGGACGGGGTGTGGCGGCGGTTCGACGCGGCCCATGTGACCCCGGATGCGACGCGGGACTTTTCGGCGCTTGCCGCCTTTGCCGCGATCCCCGGTCTGGCCGAGAGGATCGGGCAGGACGTGCATGAATGGTCCAAGCGGATCGCGGCGGGGTCCGAGATCACGCCGATCTTCGGCTGATCAGTCGTCGCCTTCCATCGCGGTGATGCTTTCCCGAAGGCGGCCGACGGCCGCCTTCTTGATCTGGCTGACACGGCCCGTGGTGACGCCGAGGATTTCGGCGATTTCGTAGACGTTCAGTTCTTCCGCGAATTCCATCTGTTCGGTGGAGAGTTCCACCGTATTGCCGTCGAGCGAGGTGGTCACGGGCACGCGATAGCCGAGCTGGCCGTCGGCCAGCGCGGTGCCCATGTGGCCGGCGGCGGTGCGGTCGGGGCCGCCGGTGCCCATGGAGCGGGCGAGTTCGGACTCGAAGTCGAAGTCGCGGGCCTTGAAGTTGGGGGTGGCGGCATTGGCGATGTTGGAGGCGAGGATTTCGCCCCGTCTTTCGCGCAGGACGAGGGCCTGCGCGTGCAGCCCTATCGTTTCGCGGAAACCGACCGTCATTGTCTGTGCCCTCTGGTTCCTGCCGGAAGGGTCCGGCGCTTTCAGGCGCGGGTCTTGCAAGGGGCGTGCCAGTTGGGTCGGGAAGCGGGGTCGGTATGGCGGCGGCACGGAAGAAGACGGCATTGCAGCGGGCGGCGCGCGCGGTGTTGAAGGCCGTGGAGGGGTTGCATCCGGACGAGGCGCTGGTGCGGCTGGAGCCGGTGGCGGCGGCAGAAGGGCCGGGCTTGCGGCGGCGGGTGCTTTTGTCGGCGCGGATCGAGTTGTTGCGACGGGCGCTGGAGATGCCGCGGAGGCAGGCGGCGGAGCCGGAACCGCTGGTGGTGGTCCCGCCGGAGCCTGTGGCCGTTGTGGCAGAGGAGCCCAAGCCGCCAAGACCGCCCAAGGCGCTGTCCAAGGGGTCGATGATGTCGGTCAGCCTGGAGGATGCGGCCAAGCTGCTGTTCGTCGCGCCGGAGCCCGAGGGCGACGTGGCCGAGGCGGCGGGGGCCGCGCCTGCGGAGGCCTTCGTGCCTGCATCCTGGACCGATGCGGCGCAACAGGTCGACGGGCCGCCGCCGGACGCCGCGCCCGATACGGAGCCCGACGGGGACGCGGCAGGGCGCGGCGGCGAGACGGTGATCCTTGACGATCTGGATGCCGCCGTGGCGTCGCTGAGCGGGCTGGCCGATGACAGCGCGATGTTCCCCGAGGACCCGCCCGCCGTGGCCGCACCGCCGCGCAAGGCGGCCAAGGGCGGCAAGGTCAAGGGGCGCAAGGGATCAGGCCCCGTGATCGAGGATATGGAGACGCTGGCGGCCTTTGCCACGGGACCGTCGCAGGGGGGGCTGCCTGCGGGGATCGATGCCGATCTGGCCAAGCTGGCCGCGCTGGATGCGTTGTCCGAGGCGGTGGTGGCGGCGGACCCGCCTGCGGGAATGGTGGACCCCGCGGCGGCCTTTGCCGCGCTGGCGGCGGCGGACGAGGACGAGGCGCGGGCGATGCTGGCGCCCGTGCGGGGGGCGGTGGTGGACCATGTCGCCGCGATGGCCGCACTGGAGGAGTTGGGGCCGGTGATGCGGGTGCCGCCCGCGCCCGCCGATCCGGAGGTGGCAGGGGGCGAGGCGGTGGCCCCTCCTGCCCCGCGCCCGCGCGGCAGGGCGGCGCTGGACCCGTCGGCCGCCTTTGCCGCGATGGAGGAGGCCGAGGTCGTCGATCCCGCAACGGCGACACGGGCCCGCCCCGCCCCCGTGATGGATGCCGCGGCGGCCTTTGCCGCGCTGGAGGCGGCGGATGAGGCAGAGGCCAAATCCATCGCCCCCGCGGGCAAGCCCAAGCCGCTGGCCATCGACCTTTCGGCGCAGTTCGCGGCGCTGGGAAAGGATGCGGAGGAGTGACTATTCCGCCGCGGCGCGGCTGAGCGCGAGGGCGAGGCCCTTGTCGCGCAGTTCCGCAACGGTGCGCGGCAGGATACGGCGGATGTCGTCGAGCGCCGAGGAGGCCGCCGTGGCGTCGCATTCATTGGCGGCGCGTTCATAGCTGGCGAGGGCGGAGTGCAGACCGGACAGGCCGATGGCCGCCGCGGCCCCCGCCGTCTTGTGCGCGGCCTTGCCCGCATCGGCGAAGGAGCCGACACTGCCCAGATCCTCGAGCTGGATGATCACGGACTCGGTCTCGTGCAGCAGGCGGTCGGCGATGCGTTCGACGAAGTCGCGGCCCATCTCTTCCAGCGTTTCGCTGAACACATCGGCATTTATGACGGGAACGGCGACGTCCGGCGCGGGGGCGGGGCGCTGGCGGGTACGGGCGGTGCCGCGGGCGTAATTGGCGATGACGGCCACGAGCGCGGCGCGGGTGATCGGCTTGACCAGCACGTCGGTCATGCCGGCGCCAAGGAATTCGGGCATCTTGTCGGGGCTGGCATTGGCGGTGACGCCGATGATCGGAATGGTGCGGCAGAGGCCTTCGCGGCGGATGATGCGGGTGGCTTCCAGCCCGTCCATGCGGGGCATGGAAATATCGGTCAGGATCATGTCGAAGGCGATTGCGGCAGCGTGTTCCACGGCTTCGACACCGTCGGCGGCGGTGGTGACGGTGTGGCCGCGCAGGCGGAGCATCTCGGTCAGCAGGAGGCTGTTGATCGGATTGTCCTCGACCACGAGGATGTTGAGGGCGGGCACCTCGTCCTCGGCCAGCGGGGCATCGTCTCTGGCATGGGCGGGGGCTTCGACGGCGACGGGAAGGGTGACGTCGAAGGTGAAGGTGGAGCCCTTGCCCAGCGCCGAGGAGACGCGGATCGTGCCGCCCATCGCCTCGGCCGAGAGTTTGGCGATGCCGAGACCGAGGCCGGTGCCTTCGCGCATCCGCGCGTAGGAGGCGTCGAGGGTTTCGAAATTGTGGAAGATGCGTTCGAGGTCGCCTTCGGCGATGCCGATGCCGGTGTCGATGACGGAAACGGTCAGGTGCAGCCGCGAGCCGCCATCGCGCAGGTCGGTGGCAAGCCGGACGGTGACCGAGCCTGCATCGGTGAATTTGATGGCGTTGCCGATCAGGTTGTAGAGCACGCGCAGGAAAAGCTGGCGCGGGGCGGAGACCTTGGCGACGGGGGTTTCGGGTTCCTCGAATTGCAGGATGTTGCCGCGCTTGGCCGCGTGGGGATGGTTTTGCAGCATGAGGTCGCGGATGACCTGCACGGGCGAGAAATCGGTGACCTGATAGCTGGCCGACTGCTCCGAGCCGAGACGGGTGAGTTCCAGCACGTTGTTGACCTGATCCAGCGCCGCCCAACCGCAGGAGAGCACGATTTCCGACAGCCAGCTTTGCCGCTGGTCAAGATCGGTGGAGCTTTGCAGCAACTCGGTCGCGGCGATGAGGCCGTTCAGGGGCGTGCGCATCTCGTGGCTCATGACGGCGAGGAAGCGGGACTTGGCCTCTTCGCCCTTGAGCGCGTCGTTGCGGGCCTTTCGCAGGCTTTCCTCGCGTTCGATGCGTTCGGAGATGTCGCGGATGAAGGCGATGAACATCGGCTCGCCGCTGGCGCCCTTGGCTTCGGCGAGCGCCACCTCGACCGGAACGCGGCCGCCGTCGGCGCGGCTGGCGGCCATCTGGAGGCGGCCGTCCTGCAGTTCGGGGGCGTTGGAGCGGATCATGTGATGCAGGCTGGCCAGCGGGTCGTCATGGCCGTCGCGGCCCAGAAGCTGGGCAAAGCGGACGCGGCGCACCTCGTCACGGCTGCGGCCGAAGAGCGCCTCGGCCGCGCCGTTGCAATCGGTAATCTGGCCGTGGACATCGGCGATGATGAGAGCGTCGAGCGAGCTTTCGATGGTGGCGCGAAGGTTGTGGATGGCGCGCTCGGTGGTTTCCGAGCGGCGGCTCTGCGCGCGGTTCTGCAGGATGATGACGAGCGAGAGCGCGGCCATCAGCCCCAGCAGACCCAGCGAGGCCGAGGCAAAGACCTGAAGCGAGCGGCGCAGTTCGGTACGGCGGGAATCGCCCGCCTCCATCAGGGTCTGGAGCGAGCCCACAACCTGTTCGCGGACACGGTCGGTGATGGTGTCCATTTCCACGCGCAGGGCGGGGACGGCGGCGCCGAGCGTCGCGTCATCGCCGTCGATCAGGGGGGTGACGCGTTCGAAGAAGGCACCCTGCGACCACAGTTCCTCGCGCAGGCTGCTGGTGACGGGCAGGCTGCGGAGCTGGTCGGAGCGGGAGAGGATGTTGAACCGGCTGTAGAAGATGTCGAATGCCAGCCGCAGATCGTCGAGGGCGGCGGGATCGGACGGGCGTTCCGAGGCGAGGATCACGGCGCGCTGGAGTTTCAGGGCGTCGACCTCGATCTGGGCGAGGGTCCATGTGACGTTGTCGGAGTTGACCGAGGCGGACCTGTCCAGTTCCCGGTCGATCTTGACGAAGACATAACCCATCGCGCCCAGCGTCAGGCAGAAGCATATGCCGAGAATCACGTGCCGCACCCGGACGGCGGCGCGCGAGAGGCGGCTCTCTTCGAGGGCTTCGTCGAAAAACTTGCTCATCACATTTACCCGGGAAAACGAACCGGCCCCGAGATCGGGGCCGGGAGAAGCGTCATTCGACGACGGTCAGGGAGGCGAGCTGCCAGATGCTCCAGCCGTAGACAAGTTCGGTCTGGTATTCCGCGCTGCTGTCATAGGGGAACACGATCCAAAGCGGACCCTTGTCACGGCGCGAGAATTCCGCACCGTCGATCGTATAGGCCATGATCGGTACCCCGTCCCGGATCGCCTCCATCGGGATTTCGACGGAATAGTTGTTCAGGGCGGTGGCGATGACCTTGCTGCCCTTGGCACCGAGGCTGTCGAGCAGGGTTTTCAGCGGCACGCCCTTGAAGGCCTTGGTTCCGTCGGTCCAGGTCGTGCTGGTGGAGAATTCGCTGGAGGGCATGGCCTGGAGCATGGCCATGTCGAAGCTGGCTGTGCCGTCGCCGTTGGTTTCGGAAATGGCGCCGCCCACGGTGAGGATCACCTCGCCCGCAGGGGTGGCGAGTTCGGCACGGGCAGGTGCGAGCGTTGCAAGAAGGACAACGCAAAAGGCCGCCATACGGTGCGTGGCGGCGGACAGGATCGGCATCGGGCAACTCCACAATTGGATAATTAGGGCAGAAGATACCAAAAGGACGCGGTTTCACTATTCCAATTACGGATGCCTTCCCATCCGTAAGTATGGTATGCTTTCAACTTAGTCGGGTTCCGGCCCGAGGATGATTGTCTTACCGTTTGAAGAACGTATCCTTGCCGATGTGAGTTGCTGGCGAAAGTCGGCAGACCAGGACGAGCCATACATGTCCGTTTTGCATCCGGCTCTTGGAATGGAGGAATACAGGCAGATGTCCATGACTGGTGCAGGAACCGGCAAGATCCGCATTTTGATTGCCGATGACCACGAGATGGTCCTCGATGTGTTTGCGATGTACCTTTCGTCGGCCCCCGACATGGACGTGGCAACCGCGAAGAATCTGGACGACGCGGTGGATATGATCACCGAGAACGGCCCCTATGACGTGGTGCTGCTGGACCTGAACATGCCCGGGATGAACGGCGTGGCGGGGCTGCGGAAGGCGATCCGTGCCAATGGCAGCAAGCCGGTGGCGATCATCACCGGCAACCCGACGCCGCGGATGCTGGACGAGATCATGAATGCGGGATCGTCGGGCATCGTGCTGAAGACGACGGGCGTGCGGTCTCTGGCCAATGCCATCCGCTTCATGCATGCGGGCGAGCATTACATGCCGCTGGAACTGGTGCGCGAGCGGCACAATGCGGGGCGGCAGACCAAGAACGGGCGGCTGTCGGACAAGGAGATGATGGTCCTGTCCTATCTGGCCGAGGGCAAGCAGAACAAGGAAATCGCCAACGACCTGAAGCTGGCGGAGCCGACGATCAAGATGCATGTCACCTCGATCTGCAAGAAGCTGTCGGCGTCGAACCGGACGCAGGCGGTGATCGTGGCGCGGGATCTGGGGCTGATCTGACGGGGGAAAGACCCCGTCCCGGGCTTGACCCGGGACCTCTGGGTCCATGGGCGGCCCCGGGTCAGGCCCGGGTCGGGTTTTCCTTTGGCGCGGCCTTGCGTTCGCGGATCGAGATGTAGGTCGCGCAGGCGATGAGGATGGCGACGCCTGCGAAGGTGGGGCCATCGGGGAAGTCGCCGAAGAACCACCACCCGGCGAAGGTGGCCATCACCATTTCCGTATAGGCGAGGGGGGCGAGGAGTGACGCCTCGGCATGGTCGTAGGCGCGCACGATCAGGTAGTGGCCCACGGTGGCGATGAGGCCGATGAGGAAGAGGAGGCCCCATTGGGTCAGGGTTGGCGGCTCCCACAGGGGGAGCACGGCGAGGGTGGTGAGGATCGTGCCCATCAGGCTGGTGTGGAAGGTGGTCACCATGGCGGGGGCGGTGCCGGAAATGCGGCGGGTCATGGCGAAGTAGACGGCAAGGCAGGCGCCCGCGCCGAGGGCGAGCAATGTGCCCGGGTTCAGTTCGTTGAAGCCGGGGCGGATGATGATGAGGGTGCCCGCGAAGCCCACGGCGACGGCGGCCCAGCGGCGGGGGCCGACCTTTTCCTTCAGCAGGATGGGGGAGATGGCGGTCAGGATCAGCGGCTGGACGAAGAAGATCGCCAGCGCGTCGGCGATGGGCAGGTATTTCAGAGCGGAGAAGAAGAGGAAGGTCGCGGCGACGAGGAGCGTGGCGCGGACCGTGTGATAGGCGGGGCGGTCGGGGCGGATGGCCGCAGCGCCGCCATGGCGCAGCGTGAAGGGCAAGGTCAGGAGCGCGCCGAAGGCCATGCGGGCCCAGACGATCTGGAGGATGGGCATGCCCTGATTGCCCAGCGTCTTGGCCACCACGTCGAGGAAGGGCAGCACCGCCATGGCGCCCAGCATGAGGGCGATTCCGATGATCGTGCGGGGCTTGTGGGGTTCCATCAGGGATGGGTAGCGGTCGGCGCGGGGGAAGGAAAGGGGGCGCGGCGGAGCCAGTCCGCCACGAAGCGCGCCGCCGTGCCGGGGCGGAGGGGGCGGTCGGACCAGAGGCGGAGGCCACGCTCCAGCGTCAGGCGCTGCGGGAAGGGGGCGATCAGGCGACCGTCGGCAATGTGGGCGGCAACGAGCGTTTCGTGGCCGATCAGCAGGCCCGCGCCGTTCACGCATTCCTCGACCGCGAGGGCGTAGAGCGAGAAGGTCGGACCCTGCGGGATGGGGGGCGGGTCCGGGAGGGTCTGGGACCAGAGGTGCCAGTCGTCGGACCATGTGGCGTCCGACAGGCAGGGGAAGCGGGCGATGTCTTCGGGGCCGCGCAGGCGGGCGGCGAGGGCGGGGGCGCAGACGGGGAAGATGGTGTCGGGGGTCAGGCGACCTTGGGCGGTGTCGTCGAAGAAGAGCGACAGGTCATAGGGGCTGCGTTTCAGGTTCGGCGGGGTTTCGAGGGCGGTGATGGAGACGGTGATGTCGGGCGCTGCGGCGCGCAGGGCGGGCAGGCGGGGCGAGAGCCAGAGTTGCGCGATGGCGGGCAGCGTGGCGATGTGGACGGTGCGGGGGGCCGCTGCGGAGCGCAGGTCGTTCACGGCGGTGCCCAGCGCGTCGAAGGCGGCCGTGAAGGCGGGAAGCGTCTGCTGGCCAAGGGCCGTGAGGCGCACGCCGCGCGGGGTGCGGGTGAAGAGGGGGGCGCCGAGGGTGGATTCGAGTTGCTTGACATGGGCCGTCACCGCGCCGGGGGTGACGCCCAGTTCCTGCGCGGCGGCGGCGAAACCGCCAAGGCGGGCCGCAGCCTCGAAGGCGCGGAGCGCGGTGAGGGGCAGGTCTTTCGGGCGGGGCGGGGCGACGGGCATGGTTAGCCTTAGATTTTCTGACCCTAGATTTTCGCATTTCTGATTTGCGGGCAAGGGGGATGTGGTGCTGATCTTGGCGGGCAACAGAGGAGTTTCCGCCATGACGCATCTTGAACGCCGGAACTGGGTGCCTGCCGCCTGCGAGGATCATGTCCTGACGCTGGCGGGGCGTGTGGCAGCGGCGGAGTCCGCGGCGGTGGAGGCGCGGGTGGAGGCGCTGATCGCGCGCAATCTGGAGATCCACGACCACGAGTGCTTCAACCTGAACCCCGCGACGAATGTGATGAACCCGCGGGCCGAGGCGGCGCTGGGGCGGGGGTTGGGGTCGCGGCCGTCGCTGGGCTATCCGGGCGACAAGTACGAGATGGGGCTGGAGGCGATCGAGGAGATCGAGGTCATCGCGGCGGAACTGGCGGCGGAGGTGTTCGGCGCGTCCTATGCCGAGATCAGGTGTGCTTCGGGGGCGATGGCGAACCTTTACGGCTTCATGGCACTGGCGAAACCCGGGGATGCGATCATCGCGCCGCCGCCTGCGGTGGGCGGGCATGTGACGCATCACAAGGCGGGCTGTGCGGGGCTGTATGGGTTGGTCACGCATGACGCGCCGGTGAATGCGGATGGCTATACGGTGGATCTTGAGGGGCTGCGGGCGCTGGCGCATCGGGTGCGGCCCAAGATCATCACCATCGGCGGGTCGCTGAACCTGTTTGCCCATCCGGTGCGCGAGGTGCGGGCGATTGCCGACGAGGTGGGGGCGTTCGTCCTGTTCGATGCGGCGCATCAGTGCGGGATCATCGCGGGGGGTGTCTGGGCCAATCCGCTGGACGAGGGGGCGCATCTGATGACGATGAGCACCTATAAATCGCTGGGCGGGCCTGCGGGCGGGTTGATCGTGACGCGGGATGCGGGGATTGCGGAACGGCTGGACCATATCGCCTTTCCGGGGATGACGGCGAATTTCGATGCGGGGAAGTCGGCGGCCTTGGCGATTTCGCTGCTGGATTGGCGCGCGCATGGGCGGGCCTATGCGCAGGCGATGGTCGATCTGGCGCAGGCGCTGGCGCGGGAATTGGCGGCGGCGGGGGTGCCCGTCTTTGCGGCGGATCGGGGGATGACGACAAGCCACCAGTTCGCGGTGGAGGCGGCGGGGTTCGGCGGCGGGCAGGCGGCGAGCAAGACGTTGCGGAAGGCGGGGTTTCTGGCCTGCGGGATCGGGTTGCCGATTGCTGCGGTTGACGGCGACCTGAACGGGCTGCGGATCGGCACGCCGGAGCTGGTGCGGCGGGGGGTGACGGTGGCGGATGCGCCGGCGCTGGCCGCGCTGATTGCCGAGGGGCTGCGGGGGAACGATCCCGGCGCGGTGGCGGCGCGGGTGCGCGAGATGCGGGCGCGGTTCACGGGGTTGCACTACGTGCGGATGGCCTGAAGCAACGCGTCCAGCGCGGGGGCGGGATCGTCGGGCGCGCGGGACAGGGCCATGCCATGCGCCCAATCGATCAGGATGTCGCGCCAGACGGTGGCGGTGGCGTCGGTCAGGCCACGGTCGCGGAGCAGGCTGTGGAGGCGGTCGGTGATGCGCTGCGCCTGCGTCGGCAAGGGGCCTGCGAGGCGGAAGAGGGCGAGCGTCAGGTCGGGGTGGCGGCGGATGGCGGCGGTATAGGCGGTCATCAGCCCGCGCAGGTCGGGGGCGTCGATATCCGCGTGGCAGCGGTCGGCAAGGGCGCGGATCAGGGCGTCGCGGCTGCCGATATGATGCTGCACGGCCATGGGGGTGACGTTCAGGCGGGTGGCGAGGGCGCGGATGGTCAGGGCGGCTTCGCCTTGGGTCAGAAGGTCCAGCGCGGCGGTCAGGATGGCGTCATGTGTCAGGCGCGGCGTGCGGGGGCGGCCTGCGGTCATGCCATGCGCCATGTGGATTGGACGAGGCCGGAAGGGAAGGCGGTTGTCGTGTCGTGTTGCAGGGGGATGTCCTGCGGGAGCGTGCCGAAGAGCGGGCGGCCTGCGCCGATGAGGACGGGGGCGGTGGTGATGGTCAGCGTTTCGATCAGGCGGGCGCGCAGGAAGGACTGGATGATCTGCCCGCCGTCGATATAGGCGCGGCGGTGGCCGCAGGCGGCGAGGTGGGCCATGGCCTGTTGCGGAGAGAGGTCGGCGACGGTGGCTTTGCCCTGAAGGTGGGCGGGGATGGTTTGCAGGGTGCTGGAGAGGACGAGGACCGGCAGGGTGTAGTGCCATTCGGGGAAGGTCAGGACCGACTCGAAGGTGCCGCGGCCCATGACGATGCAGTCCATCGTGGCGATGAAGGCGTCGTAACCGTGATCTTCCGCAGGGTCATCGCGGGACAGGAGCCAGTCGAGCGTGCCGTCGGGGCGGGCGATATAGCCGTCGAGGCTGGTGGCGATGAAGGCGTGGCCGGTAAGGGCGCCGGTGGTGGGGGGCATGGGGCGGGTCCGCTATTTGTACGCTGTATAATTTTTCGCTGCCCTGCGCGCAAGCGCCCGCCGCAAGGGAAAGCCAGTGCGTCCCGGGCCTGACCCGGGACCTCTGCGTCTGGCGGTACGCCGGAGGTGGTGGAGGCCCCGGGTCAGGCCCGGGGCGGGGATTGCAGGGGGGAACCGCGCAAAAAGAAACCCGCCGGATCGCTCCGGCGGGAAGGGTCGCCTTCAGGGGAAGACGGATCAGATGTCCAGCGTGTTCTCGTGCTCCCAGCGCGAGAAGTGGGACACGTAGCTGTTCCATTCCTGATGCTTCAGCTTCAGGTAGGCGGAGGAGAATTCCTCGCCCATCATGGATTTCAGCGTGCGGTCCTTGTCGTATTCGCGCAGCGCGTCGAGAAGGTTCAGCGGCAGTTTCGGCGCGCCCTTCACGGTATGGCCCTGCTGGTACATGTCGATGTCGTAGCGGCGGCCGGGGTCTGCCTTGGTGCGGACGCCGTCCAGACCGGCGGCGATGATGACCGCCTGCAGCAGGTAGGGGTTCGCCGCCCCGTCAGGCAGGCGCAGTTCGAACCGGCCCGGGCCCGGGACGCGGACCATGTGGGTGCGGTTGTTGCCCGTCCACGTCACCGTGTTCGGCGCCCAGGTCGCACCGGAGGAGGTGCGGGGGGCGTTGATGCGCTTGTAGCTGTTCACGGTCGGGTTGCAGATCGCGGCCAGCGCCGAGGCGTGCTTCATGATCCCGCCGAGGAAGTGGCGGCCCTGATCCGACAGGGACAGTTCCTTGGTCGGGTCCGAGAAGGCGTTGGTCTTGCCGTCCACCGACCAGACCGAGATATGGGCGTGGCAGCCCGATCCGGTCAGGCCCTTGAAGGGCTTGGGCATGAAGGTCGCGCGCAGGCCGTGCTTTTCGGCCACCGACTTCATCATGAATTTGAAGAAGGACAGCTTGTCGGCGGTCTGCAGCGCGTCGTCATATTTCCAGTTCATCTCGAACTGGCCGATCGCATCTTCGTGGTCGGACTGGTAGGGTTCCCAGCCCATGTCCAGCATGTAGTCGGACACTTCGGAGATCACGTCGTAGCGGCGCATGATCGCCTGCTGGTCATAGCAGGGCTTTTCGGCCGCATCGTAGGGGTCGGCGCATTTGTCGCCTTCGGGGGTGAGCAGGAAGAATTCCGGCTCCACCCCGGTCTTGACGCGCAGACCTTCCTTGGCGGCTTCGTCGACCAGACGGCGCAGGACGTTGCGCGGTGCCTGGGCGAGGGGCTTGTCCTCCATCACGCAGTTCGAGGCGACCCATGCGACTTCGGGTTTCCACGGAAGCTGGATGGCCGCTTCGGGATCGGGAACAGCCATCATGTCGGGATGGGCGGGGGTCAGGTCGAGCCATGTCGCGAAACCGGCGAAACCTGCCCCGTCCACGGCCATGTCGTTGATCGCCTGCGTCGGAACCAGTTTGGCCCGCTGACTTCCGAAGAGGTCAGTGTAGGAGACCATGAAATATTTGACACCCTTGGATTCGGCCCACTTGGCAAGATCTTTTGCCATTTAAAACTCCCTGTCCTGTCCTTTGTCCGGCTTTGCGCCGTGTGTCTTCAGAAGCCGTTGCGTCCGGGGATCCAGCTTGTGCCGGCCAGCGGAACGCCCGCCATGGCGGCGGATTCGATGGTCAGCGCGCAAAGATCCTCGGGTTCGAGGTTGTGCAGGTGATTCTTGCCGCAGGCGCGGGCGATCGTCTGCGCCTCCAGCGTCATCACCTTGAGGTAATTCTTCAAGCGGCGACCACCGAGGATGGGGTCGAACCGCTTGTAGAGTTCGGGGTCCTGCGTGGTGATGCCCGCGGGGTCCTTGCCTTCGTGCCAGTCGTCATAGGCGCCCGCGGTGGTGCCGAGCTTGTTGTATTCGGCCTCGAGCGCGGGGTCGTTGTCGCCCAGCGCCACCAGCGCGGCGGTGCCGATGGCCACCGCATCGGCGCCCAGCGCCATGGCCTTGGCCACGTCGGCCCCGGTGCGGATGCCGCCCGAGACGATCAGCTGCACCTTGCGGTGCATCCCGAGGTCCTGCAGCGCCTTCACGGCCTGCGGGATGCAGGCGAGGATGGGCATGCCGACGTTTTCGATGAAGACGTCCTGCGTCGCGGCGGTGCCGCCCTGCATCCCGTCCAGCACCACCACGTCAGCGCCGGCCTTCACGGCAAGGGCAGTGTCGTAATAGGGGCGCGCGCCGCCGACCTTGACGTAGATCGGCTTTTCCCAGTTCGTGATCTCGCGGATTTCGAGGATCTTGATTTCCAGATCGTCCGGACCGGTCCAGTCGGGGTGACGGCAGGCCGAGCGCTGGTCGATCCCCTTGGGCAGGTTGCGCATCATGGCGACGCGGTCGGAAATCTTTTGCCCGAGCAGCATACCGCCGCCGCCCGGTTTGGCGCCCTGCCCCACCACGACCTCGATCGCGTCGGCGCGGCGCAGGTCGTCGGGGTTCATGCCATAGCGGGACGGCAGGTATTGGTAGACGAGCGTCTTGGAATGGCCGCGCTCTTCCTCGGTCATGCCGCCGTCACCGGTGGTGGTGGAGGTGCCGGCCGCCGAGGCACCGCGACCCAGCGCTTCCTTGGCGGGGCCCGAAAGCGCGCCGAAGGACATGCCCGCGATGGTGATCGGGATGTCGAGGTGGATCGGGTTCTTGGCGAAGCGGGTGCCGAGCCAGACGTCGGTCGCGCATTTCTCGCGGTAGCCTTCCAGCGGATAGCGCGAGATGGAGGCGCCGAGGAAGAGCAGGTCGTCGAAATGCGGCAGTTTGCGCTTGGACCCGCCACCGCGGATGTCATAGATGCCGGTTGCGGCGGCGCGGCGGATTTCGGCGTTGATGTCGTTGGAGAAGGTCCACGACTGCTTGGGCGGCGTATGGGGAAAATCGCTCATTCTTCTTGCAGCCTCAGTAGGACGACGCGTTGTCGATATTGAAGGTGTAGAGTTTGCGGGCAGAGCCGTAGCGCTTGAACTCTTCGGGTTTGGCCAGATGGTCGGCCTCGCCGCGTTTCAGCAGGTCGGCAAGGAGCGCCAGATGTTCGGGGCGCATTTCCTTTTCGATGCAGTCGGCACCCAGCGATTTGACGGAACCGCGCACGAAGAGGCGCGCTTCGTAGAGCGAGTCGCCCAGCGCCTCGCCCGCGTCGCCGAGGACGACCATGTTGCCCGACTGCGCCATGAAGGCGGACATGTGGCCGATGTTGCCGTGCACGACGATGTCGATACCCTTCATCGAGATGCCGCAGCGCGAGGAGGCGTTGCCCTTGATGACCAGCAACCCGCCGCGGCCGGTGGCACCGGCGTACTGGCTGGCGTCACCGTCGATGATGACGGTGCCGGACATCATGTTTTCCGCCACGCCCGGACCGGCCGAGCCTTTGACGCGGACGGTCGCCTGCTTGTTCATGCCGGCGCAGTAATAGCCGGTCGAACCGCGCACAGTGACGTCGACGGGAGCGTCGAGGCCCACCGCGATGGCATGGGCGCCCTTGGGGTTGATGATCTCCCACGAGGTCTGGTTCGTCTGGCCTTTCAGGCCGTGGAGCGTGGAGTTCAGCGCGCGCAACCCTTGGGCGGCGAGGTCGAATGTCTGCATGGTCTCAGCGTTCCCAGAAGTAGACGGTGGCGGGCTCCGGTTCCCAGACGCGGGCGGATTCGATGCCCGGCAGGTTGACCATCGCGCGATACTCGGACCCGAAGGCGACGTATTGGTCGGTTTCGGCCATGACGGCGGGCTTGCAGGCGATCGGGTCGCGGACGACGCCGAAGCCGTTTTTCGTGCCCACGACGAAGGTGAAGAAGCCGTCGAGGTCGGTCAGCGTGGCCTCCATCGCCTCGCCCAGCTTGGCGCCTTCCTGCAGCTTGTGGCTGATGAAGGCGGCGGCGACTTCGGTGTCGTTCTCCGTCTCGAAGGTCATGCCCGCCTGTTTCAGCACGCGGCGGACCGAGTTGTGGTTCGAGAGCGAGCCGTTATGCACGAGGCACTGGTCGGCACCGGTGGAGAAGGGGTGAGCGCCCATCGTGGTGACGGCCGATTCGGTCGCCATGCGGGTGTGGCCGATGCCGTGGGTGCCGGACATGCGCGAGACTTCGAAGCGCGCGGCGACATCCTTGGGAAGGCCGACTTCCTTGTAGATTTCAATGCCTTCGCCCGCCGACATGACCTTGGCCTTGGGGCGCAGGTCGCGCATGGCGTGGCGTGCGGCCTCAAGCCGGTCCTCGGGCAGTTCGAGGACCATGTGGGTGTCCTTGGCGTGGCCCGTCACCTTGGCGGCGATGGCGCGGCCAAGGTCTTCGGCCAGCGTGGCGAAGTCCGCCTCGGGGGCCGAAGATTGCACGGTCAGCTTGGCCTTGCCCTTTTCGGGGCGGCCATAGATCGCGATGCCCGCACTGTCGGGACCGCGGTCAGTCATTGTGATGAGCATGTCGGTGAGCATGGCACCGAGCTGCGGCTCTAGCTTGGGGTCCTTCAGGAAAAGCCCGACGATTCCACACATGGCATCGACTCCTCTGTTCGCTTCTGACGGTCACGCTAGCACCGAAGATTTTACGTTTCAACTGGGAAGAAACTTTTTTAACTAGAGGGCAAGGATGTTTTCACATCGCACATTTTCTATGCAAATGTTTTGACAGAATGCCACAGGGGTGCTTCCCTTGGGTAAAGAATGTTCACGCACAGCGAACACCCCCGCGTCATGGCCCGGACGCGGAGCGGCAAAAGAGGGGGCCATGGGAGGAAACTGTGTCAGACCTGGATTCACGGATTCAGGCCATGCACAAACGGGACGTGTCCGTTGCCTGGGCATTCGTCATCGGTTTGTGGCTGGCCGTCATCTTCGTGGCGATTGCCACCTGGTCCCTCGCGCCGTCGTCGGGCGCGCGGACGATGCTTCTGACCGGCGGGTTCACCGTTCTGGTGCTGAACACCGCCGCGATCATGGCGATGCTGCGCCATTACCGCGAGGATCGCGACTTCATGTACGGGCTGGACATCAAGTTCCTTGATGAAGCCCGCGCCGCGAAGAGGTGAGCGGATGGCACGTTACATTCCCCCGAAACAGAGCAAGATCGGCCAGATGATCGACGTGGTCGTCCTGCTGATCCTGTCCATCGGCGCTCTGTACATCCCGCTGTGGCTGGGTCTGGCCGGATCGTCCAAGCTGCCCCTGCCCGCCGACAACCCGACATGGGAAAGCCTTGGCCAGAACGAGGTGATGGTCGAGCGCTGGAACGCGCTGGGCTTTGCCGATCCGGCCTCGGCCCATGACATGATCACCGCGCGGTTCGACTATTCCTTCACATGGGGTGCGCTGGCGCTGATGGTCGTGGTGATCGTGGGTTACTTCGTGATGATGCTGCGGCTTTCCGAAAAGGAATACCGCGAGGTCATCGCCGAGAAGTTCGACGGGAAATGAGGGAGCAGGACAGATGTGGCCGATGATTGAAACCGGTGCGTGGGTCCTGTCGGGACTATTCGCGCTGCACATGGTGTGGGACTGGTACAAGACCGACACCACCTATTCGGAAGATGTCCTCACCTCCTCCCGCGAAGGCGAGATCGAGGCGATGGTCGAACAGCACAAGCTGAACGGGTGAGATGATGGCAAACACCGACATCACATCGAAGACGATGGACGGCATGGGGCCGCATGGCACCAAGGTCGGCCTGCTGCGGGTTCTCGGCCCTGCCCATGTGTGGGCGCTGGGCGTGGGGATCGTGCTTGTGGGCGAATACATGGGCTGGAACTTTGCCGTGGGTAAAGGCGGGGCCTATGCGGCGCTGATCGCCTGCTGGTTCGCGGGGATCCTGTATTCCTGCGTGGCCATGATCGATTCGGAGGTGACTTCGACCGTCGCCGCCGCGGGCGGGCAGTATACGCAGGCCAAGCATATCGTGGGGCCGCTGATGGCGTTCAACGTCGGCCTCTATCTGGTCTTCGCCTATACGATGCTTGAGGCGGGGAACGCGATCACGCTGGGCTATCTGATCTCGGTCGCCGCAGACATGACGGGGGCGACGGAACCGCTGGACCAGCGGCCCTTCATCATTCTGGCGATCATGTTCCTGGCATGGCTGAACTATCGCGGGGTGCTGGCGACGCTGACCTTCAACCTGATCATCACGGCCTTTGCGTTCTGCGCGATCCTCGTGCTGTTCTTCGCCTCGGCCCCGTGGAGCGAGGGGTCGATGCTGGCGCATGGCGAGCTGATGTCGGGGCAGGCCGCCCTGCCCTATGGCTGGCTGGGTGTGCTGGCAGCGATGCATTTCGGGCTGTGGTTCTACCTTGGCATCGAAGGCACGACGCAGGCGGCGGAAGAGGTGCGGTCGCCCGCGCGGGCGCTGCCCTTCGGCACGCTGGCGGGCATCATGACCCTGCTGATCGCGGCGACGCTGACGTGGTATATCTGCGTGGGCTATCTGCCGTGGGAATATCTGGGTGACGGGGTGAACGGGGCCGTGGCGCCGCTGTTCAGCGCGGCGCAGATGACGGGGTCGGATGCGCTGATCATCATCCTGGGCTTCGGGACGCTGTTCGCGACGCTGGCCTCGGCCAATGGCTGCATCAACGATGCGTCGCGGGCGTGGTTTTCCATGGGGCGCGACCATTACCTGCCGCAGTGGTTCGGGGCGGTGCATCCGCAGTACCGCACGCCCTACCGGTCGATCATCTTCCTTGTTCCCATCGCGCTGATCTTCGCGCTGGGGGCGCCCTTGGATCAGGTGATCACCTTCTCGATCCTGTCGGGGTTGCTGGGATACACGTTCATGCCGATCAACGTGATCCTGTTCCGGCGCAAGTGGCCGCTGGACACGATCAAGCGCGGGTACGAGCATCCGTTCCACCCGATCCCGGCGATATTGCTGATCGCGCTGTGCTCGGTGACCTATTTCGCGGTGTTCCTTGGCTATGGCACCCAGTTGATCGCGATGGTGAGTTTCTACATCGTGGTGTCGCTGTGGTTCCACTTCTGGCGGTATCGCTTTGTGAAGCGGGCGGACCAGTTCACGATGCCCTGGCCCAAGCCGCGCGGGTATTGAGACAGTGGTTCGGCCCGCCCACGGGGCGGGCCGAATACGTTAAGGAATTCTTTACTGATGGATGTGACGGTCTTTTCCTTTGCGGCGCTTGCCCTTGTGGCGGGCGCCGTGGTGTTTGTCGCGCTGCGCCGCGAGCAGGCGGCACGGGCGCGGCGGCGGGGGACGTTCCTGTCGGCGGCGGCCGGACTTTTCACCGCGCGGCGCGAGGTGGTGCAACCGACCGGCTTTCCACGGTTGGCGGGCACGCATGAAGGGGCCGACTATGACGTGCAGGTTGTTCCGGATACCTTGAGCCTGCGTAAACTTCCCGCGCTGTGGGTGATGGTCAGCCTGCCGGACCCCTTGCCGACGGGGGCCACGGTGGATGTGATGCTGCGCCCGACGGGGATGGAAAGCTTCAGCAATTTCGCGCAGTTGCCGGTGCAGGTGCCGGTGCCGCGCGGGTTTCCCGAGGATTGCGCCATCCGCGCCGACGCGCCGGGCGCAGTGCCCTTCGAGGCGGCGCTGCGCGAGGTGCTGGGGGCGGTGGACGAGAACCGGCTGAAGGAGATTCTGGTCACGCCCAAGGGCGTTCGGCTGGTCTTTCTGGCCGAGGAGGCGCATCGCGGGCGCTATCTGATCT
Source organism: Paragemmobacter amnigenus (assembly GCF_009908265.2). Taxonomy (GTDB): domain Bacteria; phylum Pseudomonadota; class Alphaproteobacteria; order Rhodobacterales; family Rhodobacteraceae; genus Paragemmobacter; species Paragemmobacter amnigenus. Next base: position 201,589 of record NZ_JAAATX020000010.1, read on the forward strand.
ATCGCGATGCCGAGATGGGGCGGGTGCCGCTGCCGCCCGCGCGGCTGGCGCCGTTCCTTGCGGCGGCGAAGGGGTTGCGGGACGCTGTCCTGCGCGAGGCGGAGGGACGGGTCGCATGAGGAAACCGCTGCATCCTTGGATGGTTCTGGCGTTGGCCGTGGTGTTGCCGGGGGTGGGGCATGTGGCCTGCCGCCAGCCGGTGCGGGGGCTGGTCTTCCTGTTTTTCATGATCCTGTTGGGGGCCTTCACCATGAAGACCGCCGCGCCCGAGGTTTCGGTCGTGGGCAAATATGCCGGGGGCCTGTTCGTCTGGGCGATGTCGATTCTGGATGCCTACCGGATCGGGCGGATCCGGTACGAGGTGTGGCGGCATCAGGCCTGAGGGTAGCTGATGATCGACAGGTAGCGGGCGGGGAGTTTCACCAGGACTTCGGGCCCGTGCTGGGCATCGGCGTCGAAGAACAGGCTGTCGCCCGGTTCGAGGTGGAAAAGCTGGTCGCCGTGGCGGTATTTCACTTCGCCTTCCAGCATGAACAGCAGTTCGATGCCTTCGTGCTGAAACGTGGGGAAGGTGTCGGATTCGGTGGTCAGGGTGATCAGGTAGGGTTCCACCACGACGCCCGAGCTGTTCGATCCGATATGGCCCAGAAGGTGGTACTGGTGCCCCGCGCGGGTGCCGCGGCGTTCGATTTCAAGGTGTTCGCCGGATTTGACGTGCTGGACCTCGCGCTTTTCCTCATAGCCCCGGAAGAAGGAGGTGATGGGGGTCGAGAAGGCATGCGACAGGATTTGCAGGGTCGTCAGAGAGGGCGAGGTGATGCCGTTCTCGATCTTGGACAGCATCCCGATGGACAGGCCCGTGACGCCGGCGAGGTCGGCCACCGTCATACCCTGCTGGCGGCGGAAGGCGCGGACGGAGCGGCCGATGGCCACTTCGAGGTTGCGCTCGGCCAGTTCGCGCACGCGGTGCGGGTCCTGCACGAAGGCGGGCTTCGCCTTGGGGAGGGCGACGTCGGAGGTGCTGTCGAGGTCTTCCATACTGTCCCCGTAGTGAACACAGGCGATACGTTTTTTACTATAGGGAAAGATGGAAGCCGGACAAGTCGGCAAAACCGACAGGCCGACGGTTGTGCCGATGGCTGTGCCGCAAACTGTCAGCACGCAGCGGGCGACGGGGAAAGGGAGCGTCAAGGGTCGGGGCGGTCCCGTCCCGGACCCCCTCGCTTCCGGCGGTGTGCTGCCGGAGGGGGAGGCCCCGGGGCAAGCCCGGGGCGCGCGGGGTTTCAGAAGGCCGAGCGTGCCGCGGTTTCGAGGGCGTGGAAAACGGACGCTGCCGAGGAGCGGGGGCCGATGACCGAAAGGTGGCCTTCGGCGCGGATAACCACGTAGCAGCCGAGGTGTTCGATCACCGTCCGCGTGGCCGATCCCGGGCCGTGGGCGCGCAGGTCGAAGTTGCAGAGGCGTTCGAACATCGCGGGCAGGTCCGCGCCCGTCACGTCGAAGCGCGCCCATGCGTCGGTCTGTTCGGTGATCGACGCGGCCTCGCCGAAATGGGGTTTCAGGACGCTGACGATGTCTTCATGCGTGGCGAAGGGCGCCTCGACCATCCACATGTCGGGCGAGAGCCAGAAGGCGGCATAGGTCGCGGCCTTTGCCGCCTTGCCCGGGGGTGGCAGGGGGATGCCTGCGGTTTCCGCGATGTCGGCCACTGCCTTGGCTTCGCCCAGACGCGCGGCGAGCGAGGCGAGCGCGGTGTCCACAACTTCGGTGATCGTCACGGGGCCGATGGTGACGCTGTGGGGGGCGTCATGGCCAAGGGGGGTGATCGGTTTCAGGCGATGGTCAGCCACGGAGGCGTTCTCCTTCCGGATCGAAGAAGTGGGGCGAGACGATTTCGACCTCTACTTCCGTCTTGGCGAGCAGGTTCACGGCGCGCATGCGGTCGCCGATGCGGGTATGGCCGTTCTTGAGGTAGCCCAGCGCGATGGAGCAGCCGAGGTGGGGCGAATAGACGACCGAGGTGAGCCAGCCGCCATCATTCGCCGCCGTGGCCGCTGCGCCCTTGTCGAGGAAGTGCGAGCCTGCGGTGAGCGGCTTTGACGGGTCGACGGGTTTGACGCCGACGATGCGCAGGCCGTCTTCGCGGGCCAGCCCTTCGCGTTGCGACAGGACCATGCCGATGGCGTCTTTCTTCTTCGACACCATCTTGCCCAGACCCATGTTGAGCGCGGTGGTCTGGCCGTTGAGTTCGTTCCCCGCGACGTGGCCCTTTTCGACGCGCATGACGCCGAGGGATTCGGTGCCATAGGCGACGGCGCCGAATTCTTCGCCCGCCTTCATCAATTCGCGGATCATGGCGTCGCCATAGCGGGTGGGGACGGCGATTTCATAGGCCAGTTCGCCCGAGAAGGAGATGCGGAAGAGACGGGCGCGCAGGCCGCCGCAGACGGTGATGTTGGCGCAGGCCATGTAGGGGAAGGCCGCGTCGGAAATGTCCTGATCGACCACCTTTTGCAGGAGTTTCCGTGCGTTGGGGCCTGCGACGGAGAATTGCGCCCAGGCTTCGGTCGTGGAGATGAGTTGCACGTCCATGTCCGGGTAGAGGCATTGGCGCACGTATTCCATGTGCCGGAAGACGGGGACGGCATTGGCGGTGGTGGTGGTCGTCACCCATTCGTTTTCGCCAAGACGCGCGGTGGTGCCGTCATCCATGACGATCCCGTCCTCGCGCAGCATGAGGCCATAGCGGACCTTGCCGACGGGAAGGGTGGAGAAGGTGTTGGCATAGACCTTGTCGAGGAAGGCGCCCGCGTCGCGGCCCTGAATGTCGATCTTGCCGAGGGTCGTCACGTCGCAGATGCCGACGGAGGCGCGGGTTTGCAGCACCTCGCGGTCGACCGACTGGCGCCAAGTGGTTTCGCCTGCGCGCGGGAACCACTGGGCGCGCAGCCACATGCCGACTTCGACGAAGACCGCGCCCTGTTCTGTGGCCCATTTGTGCGACGGGGTCAGGCGGGTGGGTTTGAATTCGTGCCCGCGCGAGCGTCCGGCAAGCGTGCCCATGGCGACCGGGGTGTAGGGGGGGCGGTAGATGGTGGTGCCGGTCTGCGGGATCGTGCGGCCCGTCAGTTCGGCCATGATGGCAAGGCCGGTGATGTTGCTGGTCTTGCCCTGATCCGTCGCCATGCCGAGCGTGGTGTAGCGTTTCAGGTGTTCGACGGAGGTGAAGTTTTCCTGTTTCGCCAGTTTGACGTCCTTGACCGTGACGTCGTTCTGCTGGTCGATCCATGCCCGCCCCTTGCCTTCGTGGACATACCAGAAGGGGGTGATGTTGACGGGGGCGTCCTCGGCCCTTGGCAGGTCGGGGCTGTGGGTTGCCATGCCCAGTGCCGCAAGCGCGGCGTTGGCCTGCGCCGCGCCGGTGGCAAGGGCGGCGTGGGTGGACAGGGCACCTGCGGCGGCACCTGCGGCGATCAGGTTCTTCGGGCCGTCGGTCGGGGGGGTGAAGGCGTGGATGGCTTCGTTCCAGACGGGGCGGCCGCGGTGGTGGCTGGCGATGTTGAGGTTGGGGTTCCAGCCGCCCGAGACGCCAAGGGCGTTGACCGACAGGGTTTCGGTTTTCCCGTTGGCGTGGCGGATGGTGACGGATTTCAGGCCGAGGCGGCCCGACGAGTCGATCACCTGCGCGCCTTTCAGGTGGCGGATGCCGGAGAGGAGTTCGCCTTCCTGCCGGGTGTCGATGACCGCGGCGATGTCGATGCCTTTCGCCTGAAGGTCGGTGGCGGTGCGCAGGCCGTCATCGTTGTTGGTGAAGACGGCGACGCGGTCGCCCACGGCCACGGCATAGCGGTTGGCATAGGTGCGGAGTGCGCCCGCCAGCATGATACCGGGGCGGTCGTTGTTTTCGAAGGCGATGGGGCGTTCGGTGGCGCCGCCTGCAAGGATCGCGTGGGCCGAATAGATGCGCCACAGGATCTGGCGGGGTTTGCCGGGCGCAGGCACGGGCAGGTGGTCCGAGACGCGTTCCACGGCGGCATAGATGCCGTGGTCCATTGCGCCCACCACGGTGGTGCGCGGCATGAGGCGGACGTTGGGCATTTGCGCCAGCGTGCGGACGGTTTCTGCCGCCCAGTCGGCGCCGGAATGGTTGCCGATGGTCAGGGTCTCCGCGTTCAGGCGGCCGCCCATGCGGAAATCCTCATCCGCGAGGATGACGCGCGCACCGGCGCGGCCTGCGGTCAGCGCGGCCATCAGGCCCGCGGGGCCCGCGCCGATGATGAGGATGTCGCAGTGCAGGAAGCCCTTGTCATATTCGTCGGGGTCGTCCTGACGGGTCAGCGAGCCAAGGCCCGCGGCACGGCGGATGATGGGTTCGTAGACCTTTTCCCAGAAGGCGGCGGGCCACATGAAGGTCTTGTAGTAGAAGCCCGCGGCGAAGAAGGGCGACAGGCGGTCGTTGATCCCCATCAGGTCGAATTTGAGCGAGGGAAAGCGGTTCTGGCTGTTGGCTTCCAGACCGTCGAAGAGTTCGGCCACCGTGGCGCGGGTGTTGGGTTCCTGCCGCGCGCCGGTCCGCAGTTCGACGATGGCGTTGGGTTCTTCCGACCCTGCCGAGATGGGGCCGCGCGGGCGGTGGTATTTGAAGCTGCGGCCCATGAGGCGGACGCCGTTTGCGAGCAGCGCGGAGGCCAGCGTATCGCCGGGGTGGCCCGTGTAGGGGTGGCCGTCGAAGGTGAAGCGGAGGGTCTTGGTGCGGTCGATCTGGCCGCCCTTGATGCGGTTGTCTTGCGTCATTTGCTGCGCCCCCGTGCGCGCGCCACATCGCGGGCGAGTTCGACCTTGGTGATTTCGTGGGTCACGGTGTTGCGGGTGACGACCAGCCATGAGCGGTCGCCCTGTTCGTGATACCAGAGCTCGCGGTGTTCGCCCGCAGGGTTGTCGCGCAGGTAGAGGTAGTCGTGGAAGGCGTCCTGCGCGGCGGTGGCGTCGGGGAAGGACAGGCCGTCGGGGCGGTCGATCAGGGCGGCATCGCCGAGATAGGTGAATTCCTGCGCGTCGCGGGGGCCGAGGAGGGGGTGGTTGATGATCATGGCTTGCCCTCAGTGCAGGTTGGGCTGCGCGCCCTGCCCTTTTTCGTCGATCATCAGCCCCTTGCGGAAGCGATCGAAGCGATAGGCGGTGGCGGTGGGATGGGGTTTGTCGGTGGCCATGAGATGCGCGAAGCACCAGCCGGAGGCGGGGGTGGCCTTGAAGCCGCCATAGCACCAGCCGCCGTTGAAATAGAGGCCGTCGATATCGGTCTTGTCGATGATGGGGCTGCCGTCCATCGACATGTCCATGATCCCGCCCCATGAGCGCAGCAGGCGCGCGCGGCCGATCATCGGCATGAGGGACATGCCGCCTTCGGCCACGTCTTCGACCACGGGCATGTTGCCGCGCTGGGCGTAGGAGTTGTAGCCGTCGATGTCGCCGCCGAAGACGAGGCCGCCCTTGTCGGACTGGCTGACGTAGAAGTGGCCCGCGCCATAGGTCATGACGCCGTCGATGAGGGGTTTCAGACCCTCGGACACGAAGGCCTGCAGGACGTGGGATTCGATGGGCAGGCGCATGTTCACGTGGGACATGACCTTGGAAGAGGAGCCTGCGACGGCGACGCCGACCTTCTTTGCGCCGATGAAGCCGCGCGTGGTGTCGACGCCTGTGACGCGGCCGCCTTCGGTGCGGATGCCGGTGACTTCGCAGTTCTGGATCAGGTCCACGCCGCGCATGTCCGCGCCGCGGGCATAGCCCCATGCCACCGCGTCATGGCGGACGGTGCCGCCGCGGCGCTGCATCAGCGCGCCCTTGATGGGGAAGCGGGCGTTGTCGAAGTTCAGGAAGGGATACATCGCACGGACCTGATCGCGGTTCAGCAGTTCCGCATCGGCCCCGTGCAGGATCATGGCATTGCCGCGCCGGGTATAGGCGTCGCGTTGCGCGTCGGTGTGGTAGAGGTTGATGATCCCGCGCTGGGACACCATGGCGTTGTAGTTGAAGTCCTGTTCGAGCCCTTCCCAGAGTTTCAGCGAGAATTCGTAGAAGGGTTCGTTGCCGTCGAGCAGGTAGTTGGAGCGGATGATGGTCGTGTTGCGCCCCACATTGCCGCCGCCAAGATAGCCCTTTTCCAGCACGGCGATGCGGGCCTGCTTGAACTCTTTGGCGAGGTAATAGGCCGTGGCAAGGCCATGGCCGCCGCCGCCCACGATGACGTAATCGTAGGAGGATTGCGGTTCGGGATCGCGCCATGCGGGTTTCCACCCTTTGTGGCCGGTAAGGGCCTCGGCGATCACACGGAAGCCGGAATAGCGCATGGTCGGTTCCCACGGTTGTTGTTGGGGGGAATATGCGCCTGCGGGGGGGAAATGAGCCTTTCGTTTCCGCCACGAGGTCTTTCAGAACCGACACGTGGCACAGGGCGATTTCTGCGCGCAGAAATCGGCGCGTTTCCTGCGACAGGAAACGCTAGGCCTGGAACAGCGGGAAGGTCACGCCCAGCGCCCAAGCCAGCGTGAGGCCAAAGCCCAGCCCTGCGATGGCCGGCAGGGCGGTGCGGCGGCCGATCCAGCCGGAGAGCGTGCCGAAGAGCAGGAAGAACAGGAGGATCACCGGCAGGATGATGAGCAGGAACATCAGCCGGTCGAAATCCAGCGCCACGGCAAGGACGAGCGAGGCGAGGAAGGCCCCCCGCGCGGCGAGGGTGCGGAAGGCCGAGGCGCGGCCGCCTTCGGTCAGCAGGGCATCGGCGAGGAAGAAGGGGACGGCTCCGAGTGCGAGGGCAAGGATGATCGTGGCGCGTTCGGCATTCGGGACGAAGGAGGCAACGTAGCGGTCGAGCGCGGTGCCAAGGATCAGGATGCCGAAGATCGCGGGGGCGAGGGACAGGAGCAGGACGCGGGCGGGGAACTGGCCGGTCAGGCGGCGGGCGCGGTGGAGGAGGTAAAGGGTGATCGCGCCATAGAGGGCGAAGTGGAGGGCGAGGTAATCGGCCACCAGCACGGGCAGGAAGCGGGTGTCGAAGGGGGCGAGGATCAGCGGTGTCAGGATCGCGGGGGCAAGGGTCGCGGTCCAGAAGGCGCGGGACGGGATGGGGGCGGGTGCCCCCTGCCCCTTTGGCATGAGCGCCGAAAGCGGCCAGCCCAGCGCGGTGATGGCGGCGAGCAGCAGCAGGATCCAGCCGCCGCGCGCATCGGTCTCTGCGGGCATGTCGCGGCCGAAGGTGGCATTCAGCCAATCGGTCGCGGCGCGGCGGGCGGTGGCGGAATAGAGCACGCCCACATGTTCCACGCCCGGCGCGATGGTGACGCGGCGGGCGGTGCCGCGGGCGGGGTCGCCCACCGTCTGGTCCGCGGTGGCTGCGGGGTCGGTCAGGTGGAGGACGCGCATCGCCTCGACCCCCAACCGGGTTTCCCATTCGCCGGGGAGGATGAGGAGATTGGCGGGATCGGTCGGCGTGACGGCCTGCGAGAACATGGAGATGGCGACGGTCGCCTTGGCGCGCGGCTCTTGCTGCGCGGCGCGGATGACGAGGTCGGAGGCCATGGAATGGCCCAGATAGGCCAGCCGCCCGTCGCTGCGCGGATGGGCCAGTGCTGCGCGGGCGACGGTGCGGAGTTCGTCGACCATCAGGCGCGTGGTGCCGTCGACCAAGGTGACGTCACCCGACATGGGCAGCGGATTGCGGCCATGGCCCAGCGCGTCGAAGGTGACGACCATATAGCCCGCATGGGCGAGGGTGAGGGCGAAAGGCTCCATCAACTGGCGCGAGCCGGCGAAGCCGTGGGCGATGACGACGACGGGGGCGGGTGTCGCGTCGGGCAGGTGGAAGAGGGTGGCGGGGGGGCCGCCCGCGATGGGGAAGGGTTCGATCACCAGACCCGCGCGGGGGCGTTCGAGCTGCCACAGGGACAGGGCGACCAGTACCGCCGCAACAACCGCCACCACCCAACGCGCCATGTCCGCCCCTTTGCCCTGCGGGACAGAAGCTAGCATCTCCTGCAGCGGGTTCCAGCCGCGCGGGATCAGACGAGGCGGTCGAGGATCAGGAGCGCGCCCACCACGACAAGCGAGACAAGGCCGAAGGACAGGCCCGGAAGCGGGAAGGCGGCAGAAATGCGGGCTTTGGCGGGGCGGGGCATGGCGGAACCTGTTGCGGGCGTCTGGAATGTAATCTGGCAGGTGCGGGCGGGGCGGGCATCGACGCAAGGTCCCGTGATGTTTTGGACCTTGGTCCAAAGGATCGCGGGGCGCGGACTTGCGGGGGTGGCGCGGGTGATGTTCTATAGCGGACTTGCGTGCGGGCTGCGGGAAAGGGCCGGTTTTGTTTCTGGAAATTGCGATCGTCTTCGTCCTGACGCTGGTCAACGGGGTGCTGGCGATGTCGGAGCTGGCGATCGTGTCGTCGCGTCCCGCGCGGTTGAAGGTCATGGCAGAGAATGGCAGCCGCGGGGCGCGCATGGCGATGCGGCTGGCCGAGGAACCGGGGCGGTTCCTGTCGAGCGTGCAGATCGGGATCACGCTGGTGGGGGTGCTGTCGGGCGCGTTCTCGGGCGCGACGCTGGGTGTGCGGGCGGCGGCGGGGTTGCAGGCGGCGGGGATGGGCGAGGATCTGGCGCAGGCGCTGGGCGTGGGCGGCGTGGTGGTGGCCATCACCTATGTCGCGCTGATCTTCGGAGAACTGGTGCCCAAGCAGGTGGCCCTGCGCGCGCCCGAGGCGGCGGCGGTGCGGATCGCGCCCCTCTTGCGCGGGATCTCCATCGCGGCGGCGCCGCTGGTCTGGCTCTTGGACCGGTCGGGGCGGCTGGTGCTGGCGATGCTGGGCCAGTCGGGCGATGCCGACCGGAACATGACCGACGAGGAGGTCAAGCTGGTCATCGCCGAGGCGCAGTCGGCGGGCGTGATGGAAGAGGCCGAGACCGAGATGATCGCGGGCGTGATGCGGATCGCGGACCGCACGGCGCGGGGGTTGATGACGCCGCGGCACGAGGTCGATCTGGTGGATGTGACCGACACGGCGGCGCAGGTGGTCCGGCGGTTCCGCGAGACGAAGCGGTCGCGCCTGCCGGTGCGGGACGGCGAGGAGGACAATGTGATCGGCGTGCTGTCGTCGCGCGATTTCCTTGACCCGCGGCCACGGGGCGAGGCGTTCGACCTGCGCGCGCTGATCATCCCCGCGCCGGTGGTGCGCGACGGGATGGCCGCGCTGGACGTGATCGAGATGCTGCGCCAGTCGCCCGCCCACATGGCGCTGGTCTATGACGAATACGGGCATTTCGAGGGGATCGTCACGGCGATGGACGTGCTGGAGGCGATCACGGGCGGATTTTCGGACAATGCCGAGGACGAGCCGAAGGTCGTCATGCGCGAGGACGGGTCTCTGCTGGTGGCGGGCTGGATGCCGGTGGACGAGTTCGCGGACCGGATCGGGCTGACGCTGAAGCCGGACCGCGATTTCGAGACGGTGGCGGGGCTGGTGATCGACACGATGGGCAGCCTGCCGGATGTGGGCGCGCATGTGACACTTGGCGGCTGGCGGATCGAGGTGGTGGACCTTGACGGGCGACGGATCGACAAGCTGCTGGTTCAGAAGGTGTGAGGGTTTCGGGTGAGTGTGAGGGTTTGGGCGGCGGTGGTGTCGCTGTGGCCGGTGGCGGGGCTGGCGGCGGAGTGCGGGGCGGTGTGCAGCTATGCGTTCTGGGTGCAGCCGGAGGCGCTGATCCTTGAGGGGCTGGTGGGCATCGACGTCAATGCGCGGGATGCCGAGGGGAAGACGCCGCTGATCTGGGCCATGCAGGCGGGGACGCCGGATGCGGCCATGACGCTGATCGAAGCGGGCGCGGATGTGAATGTGCAGGACGCCACGGGGTTGAGCGCGCTGCACCTGTCCACGGCGAAACCGGTGGAGATCATGCAGGCATTGCTGGCGGCGGGGGCGGACGTCACCCTGCGGACGCAGGACGCGCAGACCGCGCTGCACTATGCCGCGACGGGGTGGCCGGAGTTTTCCGAAACCCTGCTGGCCGCCGGAGCGGAGATCGAGGCGCGGGATTCCAACGGCTGCACGCCGCTTCACTATGCGGCGGGGGCGCGGGAGGCGGATATGCTGCCAGTCCTCATCGCGGCGGGGGCGGATGTGCGCAGCCTGTGCGACAACGGGCAGTCGGTGCTGTTTTCGGCGGCAACCGCGCGCCATGCCGAAAACATCGCGATCCTTGCCGCGGCGGGGGCTGATCCGTCGGTGGTGGAAGCGAATGGCCAGACCCCTCTGCATCGGGCGGCGATGTTCGGGGCGGGTGCGGCCAATATCGAGGCGTTTCTGGACGCGGGGGTGGACCCGTCGGTGCGGAACGGGCAGGGGCAGACGGCGTGGGACCTTGCCAAGAGCCGCGCCGATCTGGCGGGGACCGTGGCGGCGCGGCGGCTGGAGGCGGGGGCGCAGGGGGAGTGACCCTGCGCCTGCGGGGATCAGGATGCGGTGGAAAGGACGCCGCGGTCGATCTGGTCCTGTTCGATGCTTTCGAACAGTGCGCGGAAGTTGCCTTCGCCAAAGCCGTCGTCGCCCTTTCTCTGGATGAATTCGAAGAAGATCGGGCCGATGACGGTTTTCGAGAAGATCTGCAGGAGGATGCGCGTCTCGCCGCCATCCACCACGCCCTCGCCATCGATCAGGATGCCGTGTTTTGCCAGTGCGTCGAGCGGTTCGTCATGCCCCGCGACGCGGGTTTTTGACAGGGTGTAATAGGCCATGGGCGGTTTGGGCATGAATGTCAGGCCGCGGTCCGCGATGGCGTCGGTGGCGGTGTAGATGTCGTCGCAGCCCACGGCGATGTGCTGGATCCCCTCGCCGTTGTAGCGGCGCAGGTATTCGACGATCTGGCCGGTTTCGCCGCGATCCTCGTTGATCGGGATGCGGATGCGCCCGCAGGGAGAGGTCAGGGCGCGCGAGAAGAGGCCGGTATATTTGCCCTCGATGTCGAAGAAGCGGATCTGGCGGAAGTTGAAGAGGCGGCTGTAGAAGTCGAACCAGCGGTCCATGTTGCCGCGAAAGACGTTGTGGGTCAGGTGGTCGAGGTAGTGGAAGCCCACGCCCGCCGGTTTCGGGGCGGTGACGAAGTCGAAATCGTCGGCATAGGGATTGGCCCCCGCGCCGTAGCAATCGGTGAAATAGATGAGCGAGCCGCCGATGCCCACGATGGCGGGCCAGTCCAGCGTCTTGTCCGCGCCGGTATAGGGCGTCGCGCCCATGCGGAGGGCGTGGTCGAAGGCGTGTTGCGCATCCACGACGCGCCAGCCCATGGCGGGGGCGCAGGGGCCGTGTTCCTCGGCAAAGCGGCGGGCGTGGCTGCCTGCCTCGTCGGTCAGGATGTAGGTGATGTCGCCCTGCTGCCAGAGTTCGACGGCCTTGGTCCGGTGGCGGGCGGTCAGGGTGAAACCCATGCGGGCAAAGAGGGCGCGCGCCTCATCGGGGCGGGGATGGGCGAATTCCACGAATTCGAAGCCGTCGGTCCCGGCGGGATTGGCCGCGGTGATCGCGGCGCGGGGGGCGTCATGCGGAAAGGGTCCCATCTTCTGCCTCGTGCAAAGGGGTGTGGCGGAGTCAACTTTCCCATGGGACGCGCGGGGTTTGCGCGCAAAGTGCGGCCTTGATCCGAGTATGTTTGCGCGGATACTGCGTGAAATGGCGTCTTCATGCGGGAAATGCGCGCGATGGATTCGGTGGATGCGAAATTGCTGGCCGAGGTGCAGCGGCGGGCGGATCTCACGGCGCAGGAATTGGGCGAGGTGTTGAACCTGTCCCCCAGTCAGGCGGCGCGCAGGCGGGCGCGGCTGGAGGCGGAGGGGGTCATCACCGGCTATCGCGCGCGGCTGGATCCGGCGCGGCTGGGTCTGGCGGTGCAGGCCTTCGTGCAGGTGCAGATGGCGGCGCATAGCGCGGACAACGCGGCGGGCTTCGTGCGGCTGGTCGGCACCCTGCCCGAGGTCGTGGGTTGCTGGACCCTGACGGGAGAGGCGGATTACCTGCTGCGGGTCTGGTGCGCCGATCTGCCCGCGCTGAACCAGCTGATCCACCACCGCCTGCTGCCGCATCCCGCCGTGGCGCGGGTGCAAAGCCAGATCGTGATGGACCAGCCCAAGGCGGATTCGGGCCTGCCGGTCTGAACCGCCGGAAGGGCGCTTCCGTTAGCGCATGACACATGCATGGATAATGATGCGACAGTTTGTCCAGGCGCCTTGACGGGGCGGGAGGCGGCTGGACCGGAATGCTTGGATAATCTGGGATTTAGCCGTGGCGCGTAAATTTATTGACATTTTTGCAAACAGTCCTGTCATGATATTTTCTAAAATTCCGATAGACATCAATGGTTTGATTTGAATTTAACTCCGGTCACATCAGATCGCGGGGGCGTGAAGGGCACTTTGCCGCAAAGGCGGCAGCCGGACACCCGCCTGCGGCGAAACCCGGAGGACACGCGATGGCGGATACCCTACAGCAGACGGGGGTCTACACGGCCCCGGCCGATTTCATTTCCGGGGCGCATGTTGATGCGTCTGGTTATGAGCGTCTTTATGGCGAATCGGTTTCGGATCCCGAGGGTTTCTGGCGTGCGCAGGGTCGTCGGGTTGACTGGATCCGGGATTACAGCGTGGTGAAGAACACGTCCTTCGA
>NZ_JAAATX020000011.1 GCF_009908265.2 Paragemmobacter amnigenus
TGCTGCTGCCGCAGGACGGCGTGGTGGACGGCACGGCCGCGGGCGACGCGATGGGCCCAGGCTACACCGACGCGCAGGGCGACCAGATCGACGACGCGGCCAGCCCGAACGACGTGATCGACGCGGGTGGCGGCAATGACACGGTCGATGCCGGCCAGGGCGACGACACGGTGACGGGCGGCGCGGGCGATGACGGGATCACGGGCAATGCCGGTGATGACAGTGTCGAAGGCGGTTCCGGCAATGACACCTTGTCAGGCGATACCGGCAATGACTTCCTGACGGGGAATATCGGCAACGATGTTCTGGATGGCGGGGCGGACAATGACACGCTGTTCGGCGGTCAGGACAACGACCGGTTGACGGGCGGCACGGGCGATGACTCGCTGCAGGGCAACCCGGGGGATGACACGCTGTCGGGCGGCGAGGGCAATGACACGCTGTCGGGCGGCGAGAACAACGACACCCTGAATGGCGAGGGCGGCAATGACAGCCTGCTGGGCGGGGATGGCCGCGATCTGGCCGATGGCGGGGAGGGTGATGATGTCATCAATACCCGCTCCACGCAGGCGACGCCCGATGTGGCCGGCGGGGCGTCTGACAGCGATCCGAACGACGACCGTGACACGATCTTTGGCGGGGGCGGGAATGACACCATCCTTGCCGGGGATGATGCGGACAGCATCTTTGGCGGGGATGGCAATGACTCGATCGACGGCGGGGTCGACAACGACACCATCGACGGCGGGGCGGATGACGATGTCATTCTGGGTGACGAGGGTCGGGATTCGATCCTTGGCGGGCTGGGCAACGACCTGCTGTTCGGCGGTGTTGCGGGGCCGACCGGAGAGATCGTCAATGCGGGCGGGGTTGATCCGCTGCCGTCGAACAATGCCGACACGCTGGACGGCGGGGCGGGCGATGACACGATCTTCGGCTATGACGACAATGACTCGCTTGTCGGCGGGGATGGGTCGGACGTGCTGGACGGCGGCATCGACGACGACACGCTGTCGGGCGGGGCTGACAATGACACGCTGTCGGGTGGTCAGGGCCGCGACTCGCTGATCGGCGGGGAAGGGGCGGATGTGCTGATCGGCGGGGCCGATGCGGACCGGTTCGTGGTCAGCGGTGCCGACACCATCACCGACTTCAACACGACCGAAGGCATCCAGGGCACGCCGGGGGCATCGAACCTCGACAACGACTTCGTCGATCTGTCGGGCTTCTATAACGATACGACACTGGCTGCCTGGAATGCGGTTGCCGGCAACCCGAAATACGACAACCCGCTGGAATGGATGAAGGCGGACCAGGCGGATGGCGAGCTGCAATCTGCCGGTGGCCTGCGGATCCAGAACGGCGGGGTGGCGGTGGCCGCCGACCAGTTCAGCATCGAGAATACGGGGATCATCTGCTTTGTCCGCGGCACGCGGGTCACCACGGCAGATGGCGAACGGGGGATCGAGGAGCTGGTGGCGGGCGATCTGGTCAAGACGCGGGACCATGGCTATCAGCCCATCCGCTGGATCGGGTCGACCGTGGTTCCGGCAACGGGCCGTCTGGCACCCATCGTCTTCGAGGTGGGGGCGATCGGCAATGCGCGGCGGCTGAAGGTCAGCCCGCAGCACCGCATGTTGCTGGGCGGCTGGCAGGCGGAACTGCTGTTCGACGAGCCGGAGGTTCTGGTGGCGGCGAAGATGATGGTCAACGACACGACCATCCGGCCCGAAGAGGGCGGCGAGGTGGAATATTTCCACATGCTCTTCGACGCGCACGAGATCGTCTATGCCGAGGGCGCGGCGTCGGAATCCTTCCATCCCGGACATCAGGGCTGGGGCGCGCTGGCCGAGGAGGCACGGGAGGAGATCCTGACGCTCTTCCCGATGCTGGAGGGGCAGCGGTTCGAAGCCTATGGCCCGAGCGCGCGGCGCAGCCTGACGGCGGCCGAGGCACGGGTGGTGATGGAGCTGATCCGGACCGATACCGGATCGGTGGAGGCCGCCGAATAACCGGCGCAACCGGTGACAGGGCAAAGCGGCGGCCGAAAGGTCGCCGCTTTTTGCTTGGGGTGGCGGGATTCGGGTTGGTACGGCCCGGTGATAACCAATGCGCGAGTGCCGTTTCCCGATGCAATCCAAGGTCGATTTCCGGCTGTCGCGGGCGTGAATGGCGGATGGGGCCCTGTGTGCCGCGAAAACGGTGGAGTCAGGCATACGTCAGTGCGAGTTCGCGTCCGGTGCCTGAGCCGCGTCGTGAAGTCGCGTTCGCGCCGTCAGGCCGGCATCGGCGAAAACGCCGGATGGGGAATGCGTCTTTTTGCATGGGCCGCCCATGCCTTTGCGACATCGCACCTGCGGGGGGCGTGAAATTGGATTAACCAATGGGCAGGCGTGTGGGTGCGGATCATATCCGGTCCTTCGCTCCGGTCGGCAAGGTGGCGGTTCCTGCGGGACTGTTGGCGGCGGGTCGGGGCAAGGAATGGCCCGATGCGCGGTGTGTATCTGTGTGAGTGACCTGTCCCATGTGGCCATCCCCGCGATGCCCCCATCCTGCGCTTTGCGGCAGCGGCCTGTCGGCCCTGTGTGGCGCGGCCTGCGTGGACAGTTTGTGCGGTGACGGTTCCGGCCTGTGCGGCCAGCAGGAGAGGCCGCTGCAGGGAGTGGGCCTTGTGAGTGGTACGAGTGAGAGGGCGCTTACGGCAGGGGGGCCCGGGATGAGTATGCACGGTGCGGCGCGGTCTTTCTGGCCAGACCGCGCCCGCCACGCCTGCCGTAGCATCCGAAATACAGTCCGGTCGGCCCGTTCCGGTGTCCGACCCATTCATTCCGCCCTGCGGGGGCGGCAACAACCGCAAGCGGCTTGGGGCTTCTTGCAGGCAACACCACGGGGAAGAGCAGAATGTCCAATATCCAGTTTCCGGCCGCATTTGACGGCATGGCGATCGTAGGCTCCGCACAGGCGGGCGGCGCCCTGATTTCCGTCCGGGCGGGGGTGTAAGACCATGGCGACGATCACCATCACCGGCAGCACCTCCGGCTCCGTCTACGTCCAGAACGGCGACATCGTCATCATCGATCCCAGCGCCTATGGCACCTACACGCTCTATGCGCCGGCGGGGTCCGTCTATGATGTCTTCATCAACCAGAACCTGCCGAACTCCATCACCTTCTTCACCGCGCTGAACACCACCGCCAATGCGCATTTCGCGCCGGGCGTGTCGGCCTACAACCTCGATTGGGGCGGGGTGTCGGGCTATGGCGGGACCGAGGTCGTCCAGACCGGGGACGGGTTCCGCATCACGAATGGCGGCGGCTATTCGATGGGCGCGCAGAGCGACACGCTGATCCTTGGCCAGAACAACTATGTCGACAACCAGATCTGGATGGGCGACGGGCAGGATACGCTGGTCATCGGGGCGAACAGCACCGTACGCGGGCAGATCAACACGCAGGGCGGCAATGGCGACGTGATCCGCATCGGGTCGGGAAGCACCGTCGACAGCATCAACCTTGGCGCGTCGGCGGATCTGGCGATCGGGTCGAATGTCACGGTCAACGGCTATATCTACACGGGCACCAGCGCGACCGCCGGCGACCGGGTCACGCTGGGCGACAACACGACTGTGCGGCATTACATCGACCTGAACGCGGGCAACGACACGCTGGATATCGGGGACGGATCGACCGTCGTCTATTCCATCACCGCCGACGAGGGCGAGGATGTGCTGACGATCGGCGACTCGGTCCGGATCACGGATTACATCGATCTGGGCGCGGGCAATGACGTGCTGACCATCGGGGATAACGTGACCGTCGATGACGGCCATTATGGCGAGATCTATGGCGGGGCCGGCAATGACAGCATCACCATCGGGGATGAGGCTGACCTTGGCGCCTATGCCTGGGTCTATGCCGGCACGGGCAATGATACGCTGAACCTCGGGGTCTACAATTTCGCCAATGCGGGCGAATTCAACGGCGAGGGCGGGACGGATACGCTGAACCTGACCGAAGGGTTCGGGGTGTCGGCGCAGGAAATCCGCGACATCCTGAGCGCGCGCGGATGGCGCGACGCGGATGGCGATGGTGTCTACGAGGTCGCGGGGAGCAGCTTCAGGATCGGGAACAGCTGGTTTCACAGCTGGGAGCGGGTGGCGGTCGCGGCCAGTCCCGACGGTGTCGTCAACGGCACGACGGGGGCGGATGTCATCGGGATCGGCTATGTGGACGCGCAGGGCGATCAGGTCGACGGGACCGATGGCCTTGACGATGTGATCATCGCCGGAGCGGGAAGCGATCTGGTCGATGGCGGTCTGGGCAATGACACGGTCTTTGGCGGATCGGGCAACGATACGGTGTCGGGCGGTGACGGCGATGATGTGATCCGCGGCGACGGGATGGAGCCGGGCGGACAGGTCCGCTTGCCGCTGGTCACGCTGACCAATACCGACAACCTGCAGGACAGCCACCAGACCGAGGCTTTCGCCAGCCGCGCGGTGGAGCTGGTCCGGCTGGCCGATGGCCGGTTGGTGATGGTCACGTCGGAAAACTGCACATCGACCGATGGAATCGCGCTTTACGAGATCGACGGGAACCCGGCATCGGCTACCTTTGGGCGGATCATCAATCCGGTCGGGTCGGGACTGACCAATCCCGATGGCGGCGCGGCGGCCGATCTGACGGGCAAGATCAGCCAGTTGCAGTTTTCGGCCGCCGGTGCGGGATTTGACAATATCCAGAGCATGGAAGCCGTCACCCTGCCGACGGGCGAGACCTATGTCTTCACGGCGGATGTTTCGACCGCGACCATCGGCATCGCGCGGATCTGGCCGAACGGGGCGCTGACCGAGGGGCCGTCGCTGACCGATACGGTGCGTCTGGATGCGGTGCAGAGCCTGTCGGTGGTCAATGTCGGCGGGCAGCCGATCCTGCTGGCCTATGCGGGCGGCTGTTCGGACGGGTTGCTGAGCTATGCGATCAACCCCGCGACCGGCGCGCTGACGCTGCTGGACCGCGAGGTGGATGGCAACGGGCTGGGCGAGAATTTCCTTGCGGGCGGTTCGGGCGAGGCACCGTCCTTCGTCGAAGGCTTCACCAACAGCGCGGGGCAGAGCTTCGTTCTGGTCGCTGGAAATGACGGGTGGCAGAACGGCATCTCGCTTTGGACGATCGACGCGGCGGGGCAGTTCACCTTCCAGAATGCGCGGGGGGATGATCAGAACGGGGCGGGCGAGACGGACCCGCAGGGCAACAGGCTGGGGCGCGATCTGGTCGATCCGGTCTGCTCGCAGACGGGTCTGGACGACACGGCGGCGGCGGTCTGGGCGGAAATCGGGGGCAGGACCTATGTCTTTGTCGGCGGGAATGATGACGATGTGTCGATCTTCCGCGTCGATCCGGATGCCCGCAACGATGGCACCTTCGATCTGACGCTGGTCGGCCATGTGGACAACGTGCTGTGCGACATCAGCGCGCTGATGTTCATCCCGTCGGGTGACAGCGGTACGCTGGTCATCGGGGGCGAGCAGAGCGAGCTGCGCTATTTCGCGGTTGCGGTGAACGCGGTGACGGGCGTGGTGACGCTGGATGTGGCGGGCAGCCGCATCGTGGATGACGCGCATGAACCGGGGGCGGAGCTTTGGGATTCCGAAGATCTGGCCTATCTGGACGGGGTTCTCGTCTCGGCCTCGGACAATGATCACGGGGTGGCGGTCCTGACGGCCAGCCCCGGCTTTGCGGCGGGCTCCGGCATGGTCGAGGGCGCGGCGGGGGATGATGCGCTGTCTGGCGGGGCGGGCAATGACCTGCTGATCGGCGGCGGGGGGCGTGACACGCTGACCGGTGGCGAGGGTGCCGATACGCTGGAAGGTGGCGCGGGGGATGACGACCTGCTGCTCGGGGCGGGGGATGTGGCGCTTGGCGGCGGCGGGGATGACGAATTCCGCTTTGACCGGTCGGTCGGCGGCACTGCGGGCATTACCGTCGTGGGCGGCGAGACGGCGGAAGAGGCCGTGGTCGACGCGACCAACAATCCGGCGGGCCGGATCGGTGATGTGCTGGACCTGCGCGATATCGGTCCGGTGACGGTCAGCTATACCAATGGCGATCCGGCGACCGAGTCGGGCGTTGCGACCTATGTGAACGATGCGGGCCAGACGGTGGTGATCACCTTCTCGGAGATCGAGACGGTGCTGACCAGCGGCGACGGTGTGGTCGATGGCACGGCGGGTGGCGACCTGATGGGGCCGGGCTTTGCCGATCTGCAGGGTGACCAGATTGACGGGACCGACGGCGATGATGATGTCATCGCATCGGGCGCTGGTGACGATACGGTCGATGCGGGTCTTGGTGACGACCTTGTGCGCGCTGGCGACGGCGACGATGCTGTCTTTGGCAATCCGGGCAATGACAGTCTGCTGGGCGAGGATGGCAGCGACAGTCTGGATGGCGGCGTGGGCGATGACAGTCTGGACGGCGGCGCGGGAGCGGACAGCCTGTCTGGCGGAGAGGGGGCCGATACCCTGTCCGGTGGCGATGCCGACGACTGGATGTCGGGCGGCGAGGGCAATGATCTGGCCTTTGGCGGCGAGGGCGCGGATGTCATCGACGGCGATGCAGGCGACGATGAAATGCGCGGCGACGGCGGCGATGACGTGATCCGGGGCGGCGCGGGGGACGACCTGCTGCTTGGCGGTGAGGGCGGCGACACGATGGAAGGCGGCGAGGGTTCCGACATCCTGTCCGGCGAGGAGGGATCGGATCAGCTGATCCTTGGCGAGGGCGACGATCTGGCTTTTGGCGGGGCGGGTGACGACTCGGCGCTGGCCGAGGCGGGCAATGACACCGTCTTTGGCGGCGAGGGGGCGGATTTCGTATCCGGCGGCGCGGGCGATGACGTGATCGACACGCGCAGCGCGACGGAAACGGCCGACACGTTCTCGGTCGACTTCGGCGGGCCGGATGCCGACCAGTTCGACGACGCCGATCTGGCCTTCGGGGATGATGGCGACGACCTGATCCTGACCGGCGATGACGCCGATCAGGTGTTCGGCGGTGCGGGGCAGGACACGATCTATTCCGGCTTCGACGGCGATCTCGTGCTGGGCGAAGGGGGGGACGACATCATCGTGGCAGGCGAGGGCGCGGACATCGTCGATGGCGGGGATGGGGCGGACCTGATCTATGGCGGGGTCGGCCCGGGCGAGGTGGAGTTCGGCGCGGATGACGCGGTCGACATCGCCCCCGGCAATGATGCCGACTTCCTTGCAGGCGGGGCGGGCAACGACACGATCTTCGGTGGTGACGATGCCGACTTCCTGTCCGGTGGCGAAGGCGACGACCTGCTGTTCGGCGGTCTGGATGCCGATACGATCGAGGGCGGAACGGGTGACGACATCGCCACCGGCGGGGCGGGCGCGGATGTGTTCATCTTTGTCGCGGGCGGGAATCTGACGGTCATCGACTTCGAGGACGGCGATATGCTCCAGCTGGGCGGGTTCTTCTCGGACCTTGCCGAACTGCTGGTGGATTTCGGTGATGACGGGGTCATCAACCAGTCGGTCGGCGACTTCTCGGACAATGTGGCGATGGACGGCAGCCTGACACTGATCGGCGCCACCGAAGCGATGCTGACGGTCGACACGACGGGCTTGTTCTGATCAGGCCATCGTGTAACCTTGCGCAAGTGCAGGTGGTTTTTGGTGTGCGAGTGAACGGAATGCGTGCGCTCCTGAGCAGCGAGCGTGGGGGGATCATGCCCCTCACCCTCTTTCTTGCGACGGCGATCATTCTGGCCGGAGCCTTTGCCATCAACAATGTCAGGGCAGAGCAGAAACGGTCTGTCATGCAGTCGGTGCTGGATATCTGCACGCTGAACGCGGCGTCGCAGCGGCAGAGCGTGGCACCCGATGTGGTGTTCTATGACTGTCTGGACAAGCACCGCTTCGAGGGGACGATCACCAGTTTCCGCGCCGTGACGGGACGCCGGAAAAGCGTGACGGCCACGGCTGAAGCGACGATGGATGCGTTCTTCCTGCAGGACCGCGAGACCTATACGCTTGTCGCGGCCTCGGAGGCGGCGGAAGAGCGGACGAACCTTGAAATCGTGCTTGCGCTGGACGTTTCGGCGTCGCTGCTGACCACCACCGCGAACGGTCTGCTGCCGATCAACGAATTGAAGGCCGCCGCCAACCAGTTCGTCGAGACGATGCTGGCCGAGGATACGGGTGCCAATATCAGGATCACGCTGGTGCCCTATAATTCCGCGGTCAATCTGGGGGCCGATCTGGCAGGGCGGTTCAACCTGAACGGCGGACCCGGAAACCTGATGAACGGGACCACGCGGATCGGGCCGGATGTGACGCAGATGCGCTGTCCGCTGTTGCCCGGATCGGTCTACAACAGGTTGGACCTGTCCCCGACAGAGCCGCTGGGAATGCACCCCTTTGTCGACATGCTGGGTGGTACGCGGCAGATCATCACGCATCTGGCCTATACGGACGCCAGTTTCGCGGCCGCGACATTGCAGGAGAATCTGTGCAGCTTCTTCCGCCTTGCCCCGTCGCCCGCCACGGACAATGTGGTGCGGCTGCCGGATCAGGTCTATCCCGACGGGGCGGGGGTGGTTCCCCCCGTGCCCACGACACCCCAGGAGCGCATCGCGCTTTTGCAGGGGCGGATTTCGGGACTGCGGACCACGGGCGAAACGTCGATCAATCAGGGGATGCGCTGGGCGCTGGCCTTTCTGGACCCTGCGATGCGTCCGGTTTTCGACGCCTATCGCAGCGCGAACCGGATGCCTGAAACGACGGCGGGTTTTCCGATGGATTACACCGATCCGTCCGCGATCAAGGTTGTCGTGCTGATGTCGGACGGCACCAACCGGAGCGAGTCGCGGATGCGCCCCGAATATCTGGCCGGACCGTCGCCCTTCTGGATGGGCAATGACGGCAACATCTCGTGGCACAATCCGGCGCGGGTGGGCAACCAGTACTGGGTGCCGCATCTGCCCGCGCCGACCGGATCGCCCGCAGGTACGGGAGCGGGGCAGTGGCGGGCCGTACCGTGGCAGAATGCCACCAATACCGGCACCCCTGCGCGGCGGATGGATTATACCGAGGTGTGGCGGCGGATGAAGCTGACCTATGTCGCGTGGCATTTCCACGCGCGGTCGCTGACGCAGGTTCCGACGACCAACACGGCGGCGAACACGACGCGGGTCAATGCCTATATTGCGGCGCTGGCCGAATACATGCCGCCGGAAATCGGTATCTCGGCGTCGACCAAGGATACCGAATTGCAGACCGCCTGCAATCTGGCGCGGGCCCGCGGTATCTATGTCTATACCATCCTGTTCAACACGGGGACGACGACATCCGAGACGCTGCGTACCTGTGCCAGATCGGAGAGTTTCGCCTATCCGGCAACGCCGGAAGATATCGCGGCGGCGTTTTCGCAGATCGCGCTGCATATCTCGACCTTGCAGCTGACCGAATGAGCCTGCGCCGCGTGATCAGACAGTTCTGCCTTGGCCGGCAGGGCGCGGCCTCGCTGGAATTCGTGGTGACGTTTCCCATCCTGTTCGTGATGTCGGTGCTGTCGATCAACCTGTCCTTCACGATGGTGCAGGCGACGCTGCTTGAGCGGGCGCTTGATCTGACGGTGCGGGATTTGCGGCTGGGCAATATCACCAATCCGGCCATGGCAGAGCTTGAGCAGGCGATCTGCGACCGGATGGTCATTCTGGGCAATTGCCGCGGGTCGCTGACGCTGGAATTCACGCTGGTCGATCCTGTGACCTTTTCGGTGCCGCCCCGGATGGGCCCCTGCTCGGTGCGCGACGCAGAGGCCGAACTGGCGCGCGCAGGCCAGAGCTATGCCACGGGGGGGCAGAACGAACTGATGCTGGTGCGGGCCTGTGTGGAAGTGGAGAACATCATCGTCCGGTCGGGCAACATGCAGCTTTACGCGCGATCCGCCTATGTCGTCGAACCGGAATGACATGATGCGGGACAGGGGATTGCGGGCGGCGGTCCGGCGGTTTTTGCGTGACAGCGGCGCCAGTGCGACGGCGGAGATGGTGATCGCGGTCGCGACGCTGAACATGATGATGGGGGCGTTCTTCCTGTTCTGGAAGGCCTTTGGCGCCCATGCTCTGGCGGACCGGACTGCCTTTACCGTCAACGATCTGGTGACGCGGCAGAGGGGAGTGGAATTGCAGCGCCCGCTGCTGGACGGGCTGGAGCGGATGGCGGAGTTCATGCTGGATGCGGATCAGGACATCTCGGTCCGGTTCACGCAGGTGACCTTTCGCAAGGAACGGCCGACCGACCCCTCTGCCAAGATCATGATCGACTGGAGTTATTCGCCCTGTGGCGAGTTGCCGGCCGCGGTTGCGGGGGACGGGTTCGACGTCGCCTCGCTGCCCGTCATGGCCGAGAACGCGACGATGATCATTACCGATATCGAGGTGCCGTTCTGGTCGCCCATGCCCATGATCCCGTCAATGACGTTCGAGCGGCGGGCGGTGTCGGTCTACCGGTTCGAGCCGCGGTTCAATCTGGCCGGAGCGGGCGGGAGCAGTTGTTCCGATTGAGACCACCCGTCGAGAGCGGTTTGCGGTGGTCCGGCAGAAGGTTTGGGGAAAGTGGCAGCCCGTAGGGGAGTCGAACCCCTCTTCCCAGGTTGAAAACCTGGTGTCCTAACCGATAGACGAACGGGCCGCGGTCAGTGCGGCGGTGTCTAATGGGGCCACGGGTGACTCGCAAGAGGGAAAATGCGCCTCAGGCGCGGGCGGCGTCCTCGAGGCGCAGTTGCACCTTGGTCTGGCCGTTCCAGTGGTTCAGTTCCAGCCGTCCTGCAAGGTGGAAGCGGGCGTGCCCGCCTTCGGACAAAGCGGGGCCGAGGGGGGTGTCGAAGGCGCCGAAGGCGACGGCTTCGAGCTTGGGGCCCAGCCCGTCGCCGAAGGTCAGGCGCAGGTGGGATTCGCCCATGCGGCGGGCGCTGACGGCCATGGCGGCAAAGGCGAAGCGGGGGGCGGGGGCCGAGGCGCCGAAGGGGCCGGCCTCTTCCAGCTTTTCCACCAGCGCGCGGTCGGCGGCGGCGGGCATCAGAAGGCCGTCCAGCTTCAGGTCGGCGGGGCCGGTCGTGCCCGCGCCCTGACGGGCGAGCAGGTCGGAGAGGCGGTCCATGGCGGCGGCGAGTTTGGCTTCCTCGACCGTCAGGCCCGCGGCCATGCGGTGGCCGCCGCCCTTGAGCAGCAGCCCTTCGGCGGCGAGGCGGTGGACGGAGGCGCCAAGGTCGACGCCCGAGACGGAGCGGCCCGATCCCTTGCCGATGCCGCCGTCGAGGCCGATCACCACGGCGGGGCGGTTGGTCGCTTCCTTGAGCCGCGAGGCGACGATGCCGACGACGCCGGGATGCCAGCCTTCCCCCGCCGCCCAGACGAGGGGGGCGTCCAGACCGCGCGATTCCGCCTGTGCAAGTGCCTGATCGCGCACGCGCATTTCGATGTCGCGGCGTTCTGTGTTCAGCTCGTCCAAACGGGCGGCGAGGGCCTTTGCCTCGGCCTCGTCCTCGCAGCACAGGAGGCGCGCGCCGAGGTCGGCGGCACCGATGCGGCCGCCTGCGTTGACGCGGGGGCCAAGGAGGAAGCCGAGGCTGTAGCAGGTGGGGGCGGTGTCCATGCGGGCGATGTCGGCAAGGGCGCGCAGGCCGATGCGTTCGCGGCGCGCCATGACCTTGAGCCCCTGCCGCACGAGGGCGCGGTTGACGCCTGTCAGGGGGGCGACATCGGCCACGGTGGCAAGCGCCACGAGGTCGAGAAGCGCCATGAGATCAGGGCCTTGCACCCCTTCGCCGCGGAGTTGGCGGTTGGCTTCGACCAGCAGCAGGAAGACGACCGAGGCGGCGCAGAGATGGCCGAGGGAGCCATCCTCGTCCTGCCGGTTGGGGTTCACCACGGCGAGGGCAGGGGGCAGCGTCTCGGCCCCGAGGTGGTGGTCGAGGACCACAACGTCGGTGCCTTTTTTTACAGCGGAATCAATGGGTTTGTGCGAGAGTGTGCCGCAGTCCACGCAGATGATGAGGTCGTTCTGTTCGGCCAGCGCCTGCATGGCGGGGACGTTTGGGCCGTAGCCTTCGTCGATGCGGTCGGGGATATAGAGGGTGGCGTCGCGGCCCATGGCGCGGAGCCAGACGATGAGGAGGGCGGCGGAGGAGCCGCCGTCGACGTCGTAATCGGCAAAGATTGCGATTTTCTGGCGGGCGCGGACGGCGTCGAGGAAGCGGGCGGCGGCGCGGCCCATGTCTTTCAGCGTGAGCGGGTCGGGCAGCAGGTCGCGCAGGGCGGGCGCGAGGTAAGCCATTGCATCGGCAGGGGAAACGCCGCGTTTGACCAGCGTCAGGCAGAGTGCGAGGGGCAGGCGGGTGGATTGGGCCATGGCTTCGGCCAGACGGTCCTCGTCCGCGGTCGGGCCGATCCAGCGGCGGCCTGTGAGCGAGGTTTCGACGGAGAGGAAGGCGCGGGTGGTCATGGGGATTGGAGTGCCGCAAAGCGGGGTGCGGCGCAAGGGGAGCCGTGCCGCAGGCTGTGCAGGCGGCTGTGCCGCAAAGTGTCAGCACGCAGCGCACGGTGGGGGTGGGGGTGCAGAGGACCGACGCGAAACTGTCCGGTGGACAGTTTCGCCGGTCCGATCGCGGCTGAGGCAACGAAGCCGCGAGGGGTTGTCCACCCGCTCTGCCGGTCTGGGCACGGGAAGCGCCCGCCCCGGTGGGGGCGCTTGTCGCCCCCACCGCCCGGGGGGCGGGGGCGGCCCGTGCGGGGGCGCACGGGCGGGACAGGTGGACGCTTGGTCGCGGCGCGTGCGGCGATGGCCGCACGCTTTGGAGACGGTGCAGCAGGCCGTCTCGCCCTTACTTCAGCGGGCTGCGATAGGTCATGCGGCGGACGGAGCCGGTCTTGGAGCGCATCAGGATCGTCTCGGTCGTCACGGCGGTCGGTTCGCGCTTGATCCCCGAGAGGAGCGAGCCGGTCGTCACGCCGGTGGCGGCGAAGATGACGTCGCTGCGGACCAGATCGTCGCGCGTATAGACGCGGTCGAAATTGGTGATGCCGGCCTTGCGGGCGCGGGCGCGTTCGTCATCGTTGCGGAACAGCAGCTTGCCGAAGAACTGCCCGCCCATGCATTTCAGCGCCGCCGCCGCCAGCACGCCTTCGGGCGCGCCGCCGGAGCCCATATACATGTCGATCCCCGTCACCTCGGGTTCGGCGCAATGCATGACGCCTGCCACGTCGCCATCGGTGATGAGCCGGATCGCCGCGCCGGTGGAACGGATTTCCTTGATCAGCTCTTCATGGCGGGGGCGTTCGAGGACGCAGACGGTGATGTTCTCGGTCGAGCAGCCCTTGGCGGCGGCCAGCGCCGAGACGCGTTCTGAGGGCGTCATGGTCATTGTCACTGTGCCCGGCTTGTAGCCCGGGCCGATGGCGAGTTTTTCCATGTAGACGTCGGGGGCATGCAGGAGCGTGCCGCGCGGGGCCATGGCGATGACGGTGAGCGCGTTGGGCATGTCCTTGGCCGTCAGGGTGGTGCCTTCGAGCGGGTCGAGCGCGATGTCCACCGCGGGGCCGTTGCCGGTGCCGACCTCCTCGCCGATGAAGAGCATCGGGGCCTCGTCCCGCTCGCCTTCACCGATCACCACGACGCCCGCGATGTCGAGGAGGTTCAGTTGGTCGCGCATCGCATTGACGGCGGCCTGATCTGCGGCCTTTTCGTCCCCGCGACCGATCAGCCGCGCAGAGGCCAGAGCCGCCGCCTCGGACACGCGGGCGAGACCCAGAGAGAGCAGACGGTCCTGGAATTCGTCCTTGTCGGCCATGCGGGGCACTCCTTCGGCTGGCGGTTCGGGCCTGCCTTAGCGAAGGGGGCAGGGCGGGGCAAGCGTGGTGGCGCTAACGGGGTGTCGGGGGTTTTCTGACGGGGGGGCGATTGACCATGCCGCGCAAGGTCGGGTTCCGGCCCGTGCCCGAAGCACGGGCCGCGCGCGCCCCGCCCCCCGGGGGCGCGCGCATCCGCGCACTCCCCGGCGGGACGCGCGCGGCCCTACCGGCGGAGGGTCGAAACGTGCCACTGGCACCTTTCGACCCTCCTTGCACTTTCGGATCATGCCACTGCCCGGGTTGAGAGGGAGGTCCCGGGTCAGGCCCGGGACGGGGCTTGCGTCAGACTTCCTCGATCCGGATCGCCACGGGATTGCCCACCACCACACCCGTCGCGGCGAAGGTGGAGAGCGCATGTGCGATGTCGGCGGGGGCGGCCTTGTGGGTGACGATAAGGACGATGGCCTTGTCATCCGCCTCGTCCGGCTGGTTGATCTGGCGCATCTGGTCGATGGAGATGCCCGCCTCGCCGATGCAGGTGGCGACCTTGGCCAAGGCACCCGGTTTGTCGAGCAGCGTCATCCGCAGGTAATAGGGCGCAGGCGTCGCGGATTTCGCGGCGACGGGTTCGACAAGGCTGGTGGCGGGGCGACCGAAGGTCGACAGGCGGAAACCGCGGGCGAGGTCGATCACGTCCGCCATCACCGCGCTGGCGGTCGGGCCTTCGCCCGCGCCGGGGCCGCGCAGGACGATCTGGCCCACGCTGTCGCCTTCGAGGACGACCATGTTGGTGCCGCCCTGCAATTGCCCAAGCGGGCTTTCGGCGGGGACGAGGCAGGGGGTCATGCGCTGTTCCAGCCCGCGGCCCGTCATCTGGGCCACGCCCAGAAGCTTGATGTGATAGCCCATGTCGTCGGCCATGCGGATGTCCTCGATGGACACGTTGCCGATGCCTTCGAGTTCCACCCTGTCAAAGCTGACCTTCGTGCCGAAGGCGATGGCGGCGAGGAGCGAGAGCTTGTGGCCCGCGTCGATGCCGCCCACGTCGAGGTTGGGGTCGGCCTCGAGATATCCCAGCTGGCGGGCCTCTTCGAACACGGTTTCATAGGGGAGGCCCGCGTTCTGCATCCGCGTGAGGATGTAGTTGCACGTGCCGTTCATGACGCCCATGACGCGGCGCATCTGGTTGGCGGCGAGCCCTTCGGTCAGGGCCTTGATGACGGGGATGCCGCCCGCGACGGCGGCCTCGAAGCGGATGACGCGGCCGGCGGCTTCGGCCGTTTCGGCGAGGATCTGGCCGTGATGGGCGAGAAGGGCCTTGTTCGCGGTGACGACGTCCTTGCCGGTGGCGAGGGCGGCTTCGGTGGCCAGTTTGGCGGGGCCTTCGTGGCCGCCCATGACTTCGACGAAGACATCCACGTCGTCGCGTTTGGCCAGTGCGACGGGGTCGGTTTCCCAGGCGTAGCCCGACAGGTCCGCGTCACGGTTTCTGGACCGGTCGCGGGCCGAGACGGCGGTGATGGTGACGGGGCGCCCGGCGCGGGCGGCGATCAGGTCGGCGTGTTTCTGGACGATCTTGACGACGCCGATGCCCACGGTTCCCAGACCGGCAAGACCGAGGCGGAGGGGGGCGGCGGGCATGGGAGACTCCATCATGGATCGAACCCCGCCCTGTTAGCCTGTCGCGGCGGGCTGTGCAACGCGCGGGGCAGGATTGGCGATGTCGCCCGTCTTACGGGGTGGTGGCGGCGCGGCTGCGGAGCGCGTCGCCGCGCGATTGCAGGGCGGCGGCGGCCTCGGCGTTCAGGGTGGGGCTGGTGGTGGCGAGGATCTCTTCCACCGGCAGGAGCGGGGGGGCGGGGGCGGTGGCATCGCTGTGGATGAAGCCGGGATCGGCGCATCCGGCGAGAAGGGGCAGGCAGAGAAGGGCGAGGATCAGGCGCATGCGGGCCTCTGGCGCGGTTTGGCCGATCCTAGCCGCGCCGGAGGGGGAAAGGAAAGGGGCGGCCCTTGCGGTACCGCCCCCTCTTTGTCCTGTGACCGGTGTGCCGCGCTTCAGTGGGCGGGGCGGATGAAGGTGCCGTTCCGGAGTTCGGTCATGGCCTGCCGGATCTCGGCATCGGTGTTCATCACGATGGGGCCGTGCCATGCGACGGGTTCCTGGATCGGCGCGCCGGAGATCAGGAGGAACCGGATGCCGTCGGGGCCTGCGGTCACCGTCACCTCGTCGCCCGTGCCGAACTGGACCAGCGTGCGGTCGCCGGACATGTCGCGGATGTTGACCTCTTGGCCGCGCACCTCTTTTTCCAGCAGCACGCCCTGGGGGGCGCTGGCGTCGCGGAAGGTGCCCTTGCCTTCGAAGACATAGGCGAAGGCGCGGCGGTAGGTGTCGATCCTGAAGGTCTTGCGGCGGTTCGGGGGGACGTAGATGTCGAGATACTGGGGATCGGCGGCGATGCCGTCGACGGGGCCGGTCTTGCCCCAGAAGCTGCCGACGATCACCTTCACGATGGTGCCGTCGTCATCCATGATCTCGGGGATGTCCTTGCCCTTGACGTCCTGATAGCGCGGCGCGGTCATCTTGAGGGACGACGGCAGGTTCGCCCAGAGCTGGAAGCCGTGCATCTGGCCCTTGGCGTTGCCGCGCGGCATTTCCTGATGGAGGATGCCGGAGCCTGCGGTCATCCATTGCACGTCGCCGCCCTTGAGCAGGCCATGATTGCCGAGGCTGTCGCCATGTTCGACGGCACCTGCGAGGACGTAGGTGATGGTTTCGATCCCGCGATGGGGATGCCAGGGGAAGCCGCGCATGTAGTCGCGCGGGTCTTCGTTGCGGAAATCGTCGAAGAGCAGGAAGGGGTCCATCCGTTCGGGATCGCCGAAGCCGAAGGCGCGGTGCAGGTGGACGCCCGCCCCTTCATAGGTGGGCTGGGCGCGGTTTTCGTGGATGACGGGACGGATGGACATGGGGACACTCCGGTGTTCGCGTTGACCGGAAGGTAGGGGCGCGGGGCGTGGCGGGCAATCCCGCCCGCTTGCAGGCCCTTCGTGCCGTGGCGCACAGAGGGCGGGTCAGCAGTTGGTGTTCAGGCAGAGCGTGGGCAGGAAGCGGGGACGCATCGCCACGGTTTCCTCCAGCCGCGTGACGGGCAGGATGTCGGTGAGCGGGGCATAGGGCACCGTCACCTCGACCAGCACGACATTCGAGCCCACCGCCATCATCGGCAGTTCCGCGACCACCGCCCCCAGCCCGTCGGGTGTGAGCGCGCCGACCGAATTGCCCGGGGAATAGGACCAGAGCACCTGAAGCCCCGTCGCACCGGTCGGCCCGTCCGAGATGCGGCGGATGCTGGAGAAGCGCAGGTCCGCGTCGGTGTCGGTGATATATTCGAGGATACGCTCCAGCCCGTCGAGGAAGGCGGGGGTGGCGGGGATCATCTCGCGCGAGAGCATGTCGGAGATGGCATAGCTGGCTTTCTGCACCTCGTTCTGGGTGCGGAAGGCATCCCAGAAGGTGAAGAAGCCCGTCATGCCCAGCACCATGACCGGCAGGATGATGATGGATTCCACCAGAAGCGTACCGGACCGGTCGCGGCGGAAGCGGCGCAGCAGGGCGCGGGGAAACCGGGGGCGGGGCATCAGCTCGGCTCGTTCACATAGACGGAGGAGACGGCCAGCGCGTAGCCGCCCATCGCGTCGAATTCGATGGGCAGGGCGTAGCCGGAGGTGGGGAACATCGCATCCACCGCGATGCAGACGCGGATCAGCATCAGATCGTTCTGCTGGCCGGGGACGATGTCCGTTACCGGCTGGATGATCGAGGTGTCGCGCGTCACGCAGGGCGTGCCGGGCGGGGGCAGGTCAAAGGTGGTGCGGTTGATCCGCAGGATGTCGACGGCGGTGTTGATGTAGCAGTTCTCGATCAGGAAGGTCCGGTCGCAGACGTCGCGGCGCAGCGTTTCGGCGGTGGGATTGGCATAGAGCCCCAGCCGCAGGTCGCGGATCACCATGTCGGTGGCGCGGTCGATGCTGACCCAGCGCACCATCATCAGGCCGCTTTCGAGGGCGGCGATGAAGACGGTGAAGAGCAGCGGCACGAGGATCGCGAATTCGACGGTTGCCGTGCCGTCGTCGCGGCGCAGGAAGCGCCGGAGGAGGTTCGGGAGCGGGGCCATCAGTTGATCAGCCTCAGTTGCGTGATGTTGGTGGCGATTGCCTGGAAGGCGGCGTTGAGCGCGGTGGTCGAGGTGCTTTCGAAGAAGTGCCCCGTGGAGGAGGCGCAGTTGCTGACCGTGTTGATGCCGCGCGTCGGGGCCGAGAAGGCCACGCCGTAGATCAGCACGCCCTGCGATTTGGTGGCCGTGCAGATCTGTTGCAGTTCGGCGTCCATGTCCGGCGTGCTGGTATTCGTGCCGCGACGGGTGCGGAAGGCGTTGATCTGGTTGGTGTAGATCGTCGCCTCGGACAGCGTGCCGGCAAGCGGGCGGGCGTAGAGATGCCAGGCCACCCAGCTGACGTTGAGGTTCTGCCAGACTTCCTGCCAGCTTAGCCGCGTGCCCTGTGTCGAGGTGGTGCCGCCCCACGAGGTGGATCGCCATTCGCCCTGCAGGCCGTTGCGGGACCGCCCGTCGGGGTCGCGGTGGGGAACCCAGAACTGGTTGCTGCCTGCGGCCGAGGGGCGGCCCGTGACGTGCTGGATGGAATAGTTGCCGTCCGTGCCGCGGAAGATGGGCGAGGGGCCGGTGCGGTAGTCGTCGTTCAGGCGGACATCGCCGAAATTCTCGCCGTCGGTCATCAGCACGATGATCTTGAGCGCGTCGCGGCGGGAATAGTCGAAGGGGCGGTCGCGGAAGGCTGCGGGGACGGTTCCGGCGGTGACGAAGTCGTTGACGATGCTGCGCGCCTCGGGGTCGAGGAGGGCGCCGCCCCATTTGAGGCCCGCGTTGATCGAGGTCGCGCCGATGGCGGTGAGGGCGTTGATGTAGCCGTGCAGCGCCGTGATGTTGTTGTCGGGCAGGCGGACCACGTTGACGGTGGAGGGCGGGCACCACACGCTGTCGGGGTCGGGCGTCATGCCGGTGGTGGAATGGGTCGAGGGGAAGCTTTCCAGCGTGTTGTAGGCATCGACCCAGCCTGTCGCGGGCAGGGCAAGGCTGCGGGGGATGCCCGCGTAGCCATAGACCGAAGTCGGCATGTCGACGCAGTTGACATCGGCGGTGGCGGTCAGGTTCGGCAGGTGGGTGACGTTGTATTTCGACCGCAGCGAGGCACCGAGATTGACCTGTCCGTTATAGGGCACGACGGCGATCGAGATGTTGTTGTTGTTATTGGCAAGAACCGTGCTGACGAAGTTGCGCGCCGCGGTCTTGAGGCCCGTCAGCTTGGTTCCGGCCATGGAGCCCGAGACGTCGAGGACGAGGACCACTTCGATATTCGTGGCGCGCTGTTCGGCCTTGGACCTTGCGTTGACGGCGATCTGGTCGACCCCCGATGCGCCCATGAAGAGCGTTTCGACCGACATCTCGGCCGTCGCCTCGACTGACCGCTGGCCCGTGCTGTTGGTGACGTTGACGTCCGTCAGGAAGGAGAGGAGCCCCGCACGGTCGACGCAGTCGCGCATCACGGTTTCGGGGTCGAGCGTCTGGCGCAGGGCGGCGGCGTTCAGGGCGCAGCGGTCGAGGGTCTGGGTCAGCGCGGTGCGGCGGTTCTCGGTCCGCATGAGGTCGACGGCCATCCCGCTCATCAGGAAGAAGGTGGCGAAGAGGAAGAGGCCGAAGACGAGGAGCGAGCCGTCCTGACGGGCGGCGAAGCGGCGGAGGGGGCGGGGCAGGGGGTTACGCATGGGGGACCGTGGGCGGAACGGGGAAAGGGCGTGCGGTGCGGGGGCTTGCGCTGTGGCGGGGCGGCGGGTGCGTTGCACGATTTTGTCGCAAAGCGGGCCTGTGGCGTCGGCGGGGTGCGGGGGGGCGTGTCGCGCGCGGCGCGCGCGATTCGGCGCGGGGCGGGGTTCGGGTTGACCCGGGTGCCGCGTTAATGATTATGACTTCCGTCATGGACTTGCATACCTTTGGATAATCACGCCGCGCCTGCGGGTCGGGCCGGTTCTGTTAACTAAAATTAACCATTTGCGGCGGCAGCATTGCGGCAGGATCGGGCGGAAGTCTGGCCATTTCCCTGCAATGCGCCGCATGGGCAGGGGCCGCTCAATCTGCCGGTAAGTATGCCGTTCTAGGATGCGGGCGGTCGCAGAGGCGGCAGCAACAGGGAGGACGACATGCAGCACTCAGGCGAGCCGAGTTTCCGGCAATCCGTCGATCTGATGTTCAACCGCGCGGTGCGGTTGATGGACCTGCCGCCGGGGCTGGAGGAGAAGATACGGGTCTGCAACTCGACCTATACGGTGCGGTTCGGCGTGCGGCTGCGCGGTAAGATCGAGACTTTCACCGGTTACCGGTCGGTCCATTCGGAACATATGGAACCCGTGAAGGGCGGCATCCGCTATGCGCTGTCGGTCAATCAGGACGAGGTGGAGGCGCTGGCCGCGCTGATGACCTATAAATGCGCGCTGGTGGAGACGCCCTTCGGCGGGTCGAAGGGGGGCCTGTGCATCGATCCGCGCCAATGGGACGACCACGAGCTGGAACAGATCACGCGCCGCTTTGCCTATGAGCTGATCAAGCGCGACCTGATCCATCCGGCGCAGAACGTGCCCGCGCCCGACATGGGCACGGGCGAGCGCGAGATGGCGTGGATCGCGGACCAGTATGCGCGGATGAACACGACCGACATCAATGCCAAGGCCTGCGTCACCGGCAAGCCGCCCCATGCGGGGGGCATCCAGGGGCGGGTGGAGGCGACGGGGCGGGGCGTGCAATTCGCCCTGCGCGAGTTCTTCCGCCATCCCGAGGATGTGGCGAAGGCAGGTCTGGCGGGCGGGCTGGAGGGCAAGCGCGCCGTGGTGCAGGGGTTGGGGAACGTGGGCTATCACGCGGCCAAGTTCCTGTCGGAAGAGGACGGGGTGAAGATCACCGCGATCATCGAACGCGACGGCGCGCTGGTGGATGACCGCGGCCTGCCGGTCGAGGCGGTGCGGGCGCATCTGGCGGCGACCGGCGGCCTTGCCGGTTTCGCGGGGGCGGAGTTCGTGGCGGATGGCGCGGCGGTTCTGGAAAAGCCCTGCGACATCCTTATCCCCGCCGCGATGGAGGGGGTGATCCACATGGGCAATGCCGCGCGGATTTCGGCGCCCCTGATCATCGAGGCGGCCAACGGCCCCGTCACCTTCGGCGCGGACGAGATCCTGCGCCAGAAGGGCACGGTCATCATCCCCGACATGTATGCCAATGCGGGCGGCGTGACGGTGAGTTACTTCGAATGGGTGAAGAACCTGTCCCATATCCGGTTCGGCCGGATGCAGCGGCGGGCCGAGGAGGCGCGGTCGCGGCTGATGGTGGAGGAGCTGGAGCGTCTGAGCGCGGACAAGGGGCTGGGCTGGACGCTGTCGCCGGATTTCAAGGAGAAGTTCCTGACCGGATCGGACGAGCTGGCGCTGGTGCGGTCGGGGCTGGATGACACGATGCGCACGGCCTATCAGGCGATGCGCGAGGTCTGGCACGGGCGCGAGGATGTGGGCGATCTGCGCGTGGCGGCCTATCTGGTGTCGATCGGGCGCGTGGCGCAGACCTACCGGTCCAAGGGGTTGTGACGGGGTCCGGCAGCATCGGGGGATGCCCGTCCCGGGCTTGACCCGGGACCTCCGCCGTGGCTTGCGGCGCGGCGCCTGAAGGAGGCCCCGGGTCAAGCCCGGGGCGCGCGCGGCTTGTCGTGGGCAAGCAGCGTCTGACACAAGGCCGCCGATCCGAAAAGCGACATGATCCTGTCGCGTCCGGCAATGGATTTGCGGCGGCGGGGTTGCATCCTCCGCCCCGTCGCGGTTCAGTGGACGCGGCAGGGCAGGGACGGGACGGATGCGCTATTCGGGTTTGCAGGTCATCAAGGAAGGGCTGTTCGGCAACAAGGGCTGGAAGCCCGCGTGGCGCGACCCCGCCCCCAAGGCCGAATATGACGCGATCATCATCGGGGGCGGCGGGCACGGGCTGTCGACCGCCTATTACCTTGCCAAGAACCACGGGATGACCAACATCGCCGTGCTGGAAAAGGGCTATCTGGGGTCCGGCAATATCGGGCGGAACACGACCATCGTGCGCGCCAATTACTTCCTGCCGGGGAATTCGGAGTTCTATTCCCATTCGCTGAAGCTGTGGGAAGGGCTGGAACTGGACCTGAATTACAACGTGATGCATTCGCAGCGCGGGCTGATCAACCTGTTCCATTCCGACGGCCAGCGCGACGCCTTCGCGCGGCGCGGCAACATGATGATCAATCAGGGTGACGACGCGATCCTGCTGGACCGCGAGGGCGTGCGCGAGATGCTGCCCTTCCTCGATTTCGAACAGACGCGGTTCCCGATCTATGGCGGGCTGTACCACCCGCGCGGGGGGACGGCGCGGCATGATGCGGTGGCCTGGGGCTATGCGCGGGGGGCGGACCGGCGGGGCGTGGACCTGATCCAGAACTGCGAGGTGACGGGGATCGACGTCGAGGGCGGTCGCGTCACGGGGGTGCAGACGACGCGCGGGGCGATCAAGGCCAAGAAGGTGGGGATCGTGGTGGCGGGGCGGTCAAGTCAGGTCGCGGCCATGGCGGGGATGCGCCTGCCGATTGAATCCCACATCCTGCAGGCCTTCGTGACCGAGGGGCTGAAGCCCGTGATCGACCATGTCATCAGCTTTGGCATGGGGCATTTCTACATCAGCCAGTCGGACAAGGGCGGTCTGGTCTTTGGCGGCGATCTGGATTTCTACGCAAGCTATGCCAGCCGCGGCAACCTGCCGATGGTGGAGCATGTGATGGAAGCGGGCATGACACTGATGCCGATGATCGGGCGGGCCAAGGTGCTGCGGTCATGGGGGGGGATCATGGACATGTCGCCCGACGGGTCGCCCATCATCGACCGCACGCCGGTCGACGGGCTGTTCATCGATTGCGGCTGGAATTACGGCGGGTTCAAGGCCGTGCCGGCCTCGGGCTGGTGCATGGCGCATCTGATGGCGACGGGGGAAAGCCACCCTGTCGCCGCCCGCTTCAAGCTGAACCGTTTTGCGACCGGCCACGTCATTGACGAAGAAGGCACGGGTTCGCAGCACAACCTCCACTGAAGGCACGGGAAAATGCGGATCAACTGCCCCCTTTGCGGCACGCGCGACCGTCGCGAGTTCTATTACTACGGCGCCGAGGACTATCTGGACCGTCCCGCGCCGGAGGCCCCCGCGCAGGCGTGGGATGATTACCTGCACAACCGCGACAACCCTGCGGGGGTGACGCGGGACCTGTGGTATCACGATCTGGGCTGTTCGAGCTGGCTTGTGGTCACGCGCAATACGGTGACGCACGAGATTCTGGCGGTGGAAGCCGTGGCGGACCGGAAAGGCGGTGCGGCATGAGGCTGGAGGGCAAGGGTCTGGTCGACCGCGGCGCGCCGGTCAGTTTCACCTTTGACGGGCGCAGCTATATGGGGTTTGCGGGGGATACGCTGGCATCCGCCCTGCTGGCGAATGACGTGCGGCTGGTGGGGCGGAGTTTCAAGTATCACCGCCCGCGCGGCATCCTGACCGCAGGGTCGGAAGAGCCCAACGCGCTGGTCGAGGTGGTGGAGGGCAATCAGCAGACGCCCAATGTGCGCGCGACCGTGCAGGAAGTGTTCGACGGGCTGGTGGCGCGGAGCCAGAACCGCTTTCCTTCGCTGTCCTTTGACGTAATGGGGGTGAACGACCTGCTGTCGCCGTTCTTCTCGGCCGGGTTCTATTACAAGACCTTCATGTGGCCGCGCCCGTTCTGGGAAAAGCTCTATGAACCGCTGATCCGCCGCGCGGCGGGACTGGGGCGGCTGTCGGGGCGGCATGACGAGGCGCAGTATGAAAAGGCATGGGCCTTTTGCGATGTGCTGGTGATCGGGTCGGGACCGGCGGGGTTGATGGCGGCGCTGACGGCGGCGCAGGCGGGGGCGGATGTCATTCTGGCGGAAGAGGACGCGCGCATGGGCGGGCGGCTTTTGTCCGAGAATTGCCGCGTGGACGGCCAGCCCGGGGCGGATTGGGCCGAGGCCGTGCTGGACGAGTTGCGGGGCATGCCCAATGTGCGGCTGATGGCGCGGACCACGGTGACGGGGGCCTATGACGACGGCACCTTTGGCGCGCTGGAGCGGGTGGGGCTGCACCGTGCGCCCGCGCCGCATCTGCCGCGCGAATGTTTCTGGCGGATCGTGG
Source organism: Paragemmobacter amnigenus (assembly GCF_009908265.2). Lineage (GTDB taxonomy): Bacteria > Pseudomonadota > Alphaproteobacteria > Rhodobacterales > Rhodobacteraceae > Paragemmobacter > Paragemmobacter amnigenus. The sequence goes on from NZ_JAAATX020000011.1 coordinate 24,207, forward strand.
CGGGGCAGGCGGTGCTGGCGGCCGGTGCGCTGGAGCGGGCGGTGGGGTTCCCCGACAATGACAGGCCGGGGATCATGCTGGCCTCGGCCGTGCGGTCCTATCTGCACCGCTATGGCGTGGTGGCGGGCCAGCGGGTGGCGGTTCTGGCCAATAATGACGGGGCGCGGGCCACGGCGCGCGATCTGATGGCGGCGGGGGTGAAGGTGGTCGGTATCCTCGACACCCGCCCCGATGCGAGCGCGGTGGAGGATTGTCCGGTCTATCTGAACGCGCAGGTGACGGGGACGGCGGGGCGGACGGGCCTGCGGTCGGTGTCGTTCCGCCATGCGGGCGGGGCGGCGGTGCTGGAGGTCGATCTGCTGGCCGTGTCGGGGGGGTGGAACCCGACGGTGCATCTGACCTGCCATATGAACGGGCGGCCCCTGTGGCGCGAGGATATCGCGGCCTTTGTCCCGTCACCCGGGGCCGTGCCGCGCCTGACGGCGGCGGGGGCGTGCAACGGGGCCTTTTCCACCGCCGGATGCCTGCGCGAGGGGCGGGATGCGGCGCTGGTGGCGCTGGCAGCGCTGGGCAGGGCTGCGTCGGACGTAGCGTTGCCGGTGGCGGAGGATGCGCCCTATGCCATAACCCCCTTCTGGGAGACGCCGGGGGTCGAGGGGCGGCAGTGGCTGGACTTTGCCAATGACGTGACGACCAAGGATGTGAAGCTGTCGGCGCAGGAGAATTTCCGCAGCGTCGAGCATATGAAGCGCTATACCACGCAAGGGATGGCCCCCGATCAGGGCAAGAATTCCAATGTGGCCGCGCTGGCCGTGCTGGCCGATGCGACGGGGCGGGGCATTCCGCAGACGGGGACGACGACCTTTCGTCCGCCTTTCGTGCCCACATCGATCGCCGCGATGGGGGCGGGGGGGCGTGGGGCGGGGTTCGCGCCGCAACGCTTCCTGACCTCGGATCAGGCGAGCCGCGACAGGGGCGCGCCGATGATCGAGGCGGGGCTGTGGTATCGGCCGAGCTATTTCCCGAAACCGGGCGAGGCGACATGGCTGGAGTCCTGCAACCGCGAAGTGCTGATGGTGCGCGAGAGCGTGGGCGTGGCGGATGTGTCCACGCTGGGCAAGATCGACATTCAGGGGCGGGACGCGGCGCGGTTTCTGGATCTGGTCTATACCAACACCTTTTCCACGCTGCCCGTGGGGAGGGTGCGGTACGGGTTGATGTTGCGCGAGGACGGGCATGTGCTGGATGACGGCACGACGGCGCGGCTGGGCGAGCAGCATTATCTGATGACCACCACGACCGCCGCGGCGGGGCTGGTGATGCGGCATCTGGATTTCGTGCATCAGGCGTTCTGCGCGGATTGGGATGTGCGGTTCGTGTCGGTGACGGAGGGCTGGGCGCAGTTCGCCGTGGCGGGGCCGAAGGCGCGGGAGTTGTTGGCGACGCTGCTGGGCGAGGTGCCTGCGCTGCCTTTCATGGGGGTGGCGGATGTGGCGCTGGGGTCGGTGAAGGGGCGGCTGTTCCGGATCAGTTTCAGCGGCGAGGAAGGGTACGAGATCGCGGTGCCGACGCGCCATGGCGAGGCGTTGTTCCGCGACCTGCTGGCGCGGGCCGAGACGATGGGGGGCGGGCCATACGGGATGGAGGCGCTGAACGTCCTGCGGATCGAGAAGGGCTTTATCACCCATGCCGAGATCCACGGGCGGACCACCGCCTTTGACATCGGGATGGAGAAGATGGTCAGCGCCAAGAAGGACTGCATCGGCAAGGCGGCCGCTGCCCGTCCGGGGATGGTGGGGCCGGAGCGGGAGCAACTGGTGGGTCTGAAGGCCACGGGCGCCATGACGGCAGGGGCGCATCTGTTCGTGCCGGGCGAGCGGGTGCATCGCGAGACGGATCAGGGCTATGTCACATCCGTCTGCTGGTCGCCGGTGATGGGGGCGCATCTGGCGCTGGGATTCCTGAAGAATGGCCGCGCGCGGCATGGCGAGCGGGTGCGCGTGGTGGACCATCTGCGCAAGATCGACGTGGTGGCCGAGGTCTGTGACCCGGTGTTCCATGACAGGGAAGGGGTGAAGCTTCGTGCCTGAGCTGATTGCGAAAAGCGCCCTGCACGGGCAGGCGCCGAAGGTGGCGCTGGGGACGACCCTTTCGGAAGGGGTCGTGGAGAAGATGGTGTCGGTCGCGCCCTATCCGGGGCGCGGGGCGGCGGTGGATGCGGTGCTGGGGGCCTTGGGCCTGCGCTTTCCGGCGGCGGGCGAGGCGGTGGCGGCGGGCGACGTTCGGCTGATCTGGGTGGGGCGCGGGATGGCGTTCCTGCTGGGCGCCGATGCGCCCGCGGGGTTGGCAGAGCATGCGGCGCTGACGGATCAGGCGGATGGCTGGGCGGTCTTGCGGATTGCGGGGCCTGTGGCGGTGGATGCGTTGATGCGGCCCTTTCCGGTGGATTTGCGGGCGGCGGCCTTTCCGGTGGGGAAGGTTGCGCGGGTGCCGTTGAACCACATGCAGGCGGTGCTGTGCCGCACGGGCGAGGACGCGTTCGAGATCATGGTGTTCCGGTCGATGGCGCGGACGGCATGGCATGAGATCGCCGAGGCGATGGACGTGCTGGAGGCGCGGGCGCGGGCGTCGTGATTGAACCGCGCGCGGCTTGGCGCTAGGGTCGGGGTGTCCGCGCCGAGTCCTTCCCCCTTCTGTCGGCGGGCGGTTCCCGATCCACCGAAGGGGGTGGGCGATGGGGGGACATGTCATGCCTGAGACCGAAATCCTGATCCGTGGCGCGGCGGCTGTTGTCACGATGGACGGCGCGCGGCACGAGATCGCGGGGGGCGATGTGCTGATCCGCGGGGGCGTCGTGGCCGCCGTGGGGCAGGGGCTGTCCACGACCGGCGAGGTGGTCGAGGCGCGGGGTTGCGTCGTCACGCCGGGATTGGTGAATACGCATCATCATCTGTACCAGACACTGACGCGCGCGGTGCCGGGGGGGCAGGATGCGCTGCTGTTCGGGTGGCTAAAGACGCTCTATCCGATCTGGGGGCGGTTCGGGCCGGAGGAGATGTTCGTCTCGGCGCAGGTGGGGCTGGCGGAGCTGGCGCTGTCGGGCTGCACGCTGACGTCGGATCATTTGTATCTTTTCCCCAACGGGGCGCGGCTGGATGACACGATCGCGGCGGCGGGCGAGGTGGGGCTGCGGTTCCATCCGACGCGGGGCGCGATGAGCATCGGCGAGAGCGACGGGGGCCTGCCGCCGGATGCGCTGGTGGAGGAGGAGCGCGCCATTCTGGAGGATTGCATCCGCGTGGTGGATGCCTTTCACGACCCGCGCGAGGGGGCGATGGTGCGGGTGGGGCTGGCGCCCTGTTCGCCGTTTTCGGTGAGCCGCGATCTGATGCGGGATGCGGCGGTGCTGGCGCGGGACAAGGGGGTGATGCTGCACACCCATCTGGCCGAGAATGACGAGGATATCGCCTATTCGCTGGCGCAGTTCGGCTGCCGTCCGGGGCAGTATGCGGAAGAGTTGGGATGGACCGGCGACGATGTCTGGCACGCGCATTGCGTGAAGCTGGATGGTTCGGAAATTGAACTTTTCGCCCGGTCGGGGACGGGGGTGGCGCATTGTCCCTGTTCGAATTGTCGCCTCGGGTCCGGGATCGCGCCGGTGCGGGCGATGCGGGATCGCCGGGTGAAGGTGGGGTTGGGCGTCGACGGGTCGGCGTCGAACGATGCGGGCAATCTGGTGGCCGAGGCGCGGCAGGCGATGCTGTTGCAGCGGGTGGCGCGGGGGGGCGATGCGATGGGGGTGCGCGAGGCGCTGGAGATCGCGACGCTGGGCGGCGCGCGGGTGCTGGGGCGGGGCGATTGCGGGTCGCTGGAGGCGGGCAAGCGCGCGGATGTGGCGGTGTGGGACGTGTCGGGCGTGGAAAGCGCGGGAAGCTGGGATCCGGTGGGGGCGCTCTTGCTGTGCGGGCCAACGCGGGTGACGCATCTGTTCGTCGAGGGGAAACAGGTGGTCCGCGACGGGCAGATGGTGACGATCGACCTGCCCCGCGTGGTGGAGCGGCAGAACCGTCTGGCGGCGCGGCTGATGGGGTGATAGGCGGGGGCCATGTCGCACAATTACGAAGCCCAGAGACGCGAGACCTTTGCCACCTTCAAGGGGGCCAAGGGATTGCCCGCGCAATCGGTCGTGGAGTTCATCTTCTTCGTCGAGGAGACGGACGCGAATTGGGGTGCCTTTGAAAAGGCGCTGAAGGCGCGGGGGTTCAGGACGCGGCGGGTGGGCGATGACGAGACGGTCATCGCCAGTTTCGGCCCCATCCCCGTGACGCCCGAGGCGATCTGGGACAAGGAGCGGCTGGCGACAGAGATCGCGCTGGCCCATGATTTCTATCCCGACGGCTGGGAACTGGCGGAGTGACCGCCTGAGCGTTTCCGGGACGGGGCCGTCCGCTGTGCCGTAACCTGTGCCGCAGGGTGTACATACCGCAAGCCGCGAGGGGGGATGGATGCAGGGACCGACGGATGCCTACAGACCGGCCGAGATCGGCGCGCTGATCGAGACGGCGGGGGTGGCCAAGGCCGCGCTGCCCGCCGGGCGGATGCTGGTTCTGGCGATGCTGGCGGGGGTGTTCATCGGGTTCGGCGCGGCGGCGTGGTGCGCGGCGATGGCGGGGGCGGATACGGGCTTTGGCCCTGCGCGGGTGCTGGGGGGCGCGGTCTTTGCGCTGGGCCTGATCCTTGTGGTCGTGGGGGGCGCGGAGCTGTTCACGGGCAATGCGCTGATGGTGATGGCGGCTGTGGATCGCCGGATCACGGTGGCGGCCCTGCTGCGGAACTGGGGGATCGTCTGGATAGGCAACCTGATCGGGGCGGTGGCGCTGGCGGCGGGGTTCGGGCTGACGGGGCTGCTGGACGGGCCTGCGGGCGTGGTGGCGGCCAAGGCGGCTGTGGCCAAGGCGGGGCTGGGTCCGGTCGAGGCAGTGGCGCGGGGCGTCCTGTGCAATGCGCTGGTCTGTCTGGCGGTCTGGCTGTCCTTTGCGGCGCGGTCGGTGACGGACCGGGTGCTGGCTGTGCTGTGGCCGGTGATGGCCTTTGTCCTGCTGGGGCTGGAGCATTCGGTGGCCAACATGTTCCTGCTGCCTGCCGGATGGCTGGCGGGGGGCGAGGTGGGGCTGGCGGGGGCTGCGGGCAACCTGTTCTGGGTGACGCTGGGCAATGTGATCGGCGGCGCGGGGGGCGTGGCGCTGGCCTATCGCTTTGCCTATCCGGCGATGGCGGGAAAGTAGCAGCGGTCAGGCGGGCGGTTGCATTGCCGACTGGGCCGCGATCATGCGGTCGATCAGTGGTCGGTTGCGGCGGCGCCAGACCTGACGGGCGAGCGTGGCGAGGCGCCAATCCTCGGCCGCACGTTGCAGGGGGCCAAGGACCGGATCGGCAAGCAGACGGTCGCGTTCTTTCCGCAGGGCGGGCAGGTGACGCTGGATGCTGCGGTCCTCTTCGTGGTTGAAATCGCGGCTTTGCAGGTAGGAGAGCGGGTCGGGCGGCGCATTGCCCGCCGCGAAGCCGCGCAGATATTTCAGGATGATCATGTCCAGCGACTGGACCGAGTAATGGTTGATCTGGGCATGGGTGAAACTGGCGGCAGCCTCGATCCTGCCCCAGGCGCGGCTGGCGGGGGTGCCGTCGGCGTAGGCATGGCGGGCAGGGGGCAGGTCGGGGGGCAGGTCGGGGCGTTGTCGCGGGCGGTGGATGCCCGGTTTCAGAAAGGCAGCGGTGCGGAACAGCGCCTTGGGGGCAAAGCTGCCCCGCACCGCGCGATGCGACAGGGCGATGGCGCGGGTGAACTGTTCGGTCAGCAGGCCCGGTTCGAACCTGTGCCGTCCGGAGGTGCCGAACAGGCGCCAGTGGATCAGGAAGCAGTCCGCCTCGGGGGCGGCGGCGAAAAGGTCGGCAAGCTGGCCTGTGCCATGGTGGATATTCAGAAACTCGTCCGCGTCGATGAACAGCACCCAGGGCGCGGCCTGATAGACCGGATCAGTGGCGAGCTGATCGATGGCGATGGCCTGTGCGCGGGTGTTGCGGCCCTTGGGTGACGCGTTGCGGCGATGGGTGAGCAGGCCGAGGTCCTGCAGGCGGTCGAGCATGGCATCGGTGCCATCCTCGCAGTCGTTGCTGTAGATCAGGAAATGGTCGATGCCGATGGCCCGATGGTAGGCGATCCATTCCAGCAGGCCCGGCCCTTCGTTCTTCATGCAGCTGAACAGAAGGACGGGCGGACTGGGGGACATGGGGAACTCGCAACGCACACACGGCGCGAGAGTACCATGCGGGCGGGGTGCCGCAACCCGTCAGCGCAGGGGTTTGCCGCCGATCCAGACGGTTCTGACCGCGCGGTCGTCACCCATCATGATGGTGGGGAAGAGCGCCTCCCAGATCGTTTGCGCGCGGCGGGTGGCCTGTTCGATGGCGGGGGTGGAGGCGAGGTCGAGGATGGTCAGGTCCGCCTCCATCCCCGGGGCGATGTTGCCGATGCGGGTTTCGGCATGGAGCGCGCGGGCAGAGCCGACGGTGGCGAGCCAGATCAGCTGCGAGGGGTGCAGCGCGTGGCCGCGGAGTTGCGCGATTTCATAGGCGGCGGCCATGGTGTGCAGCATGGAGAAGGACGACCCGCCGCCGGTGTCGGTGGCAAGGCCCACGCGCAGGTGGCGGGCAAGGCCCATGTCGAAGAGGCCCGAGCCGATGAAGGTGTTGGAGGTCGGGCAGTGGACGAGGCTGGCGCCTGCCTCGATCAGGCGGGACTTTTCACGCTCGGTCAGGTGGATGGCGTGGCCGTAGAGCGCGCCTTCGCGCAGGAGGCCCTGGGATTCGTAGGTGTCGAGATAGTCGCGCGACTGGGGGAAGAGGTCGCGGACCCATGCGATTTCGTCCACCTGTTCGGAGAGGTGCGTCTGCATCAGGCAGTCGGGGTATTCGCGCCAGAGCGCGCCCATGGCGGCAAGCTGTTCGGGGGTGGAGGTGGGCGAGAAGCGGGGGGTGATGACATAGGAGAGCCGGTCCTGCCCGTGCCATTTTTCCAGGAGCCGCTTGGACTCGTCATAGGCCGATTGCGCGGTGTCGCGCAGCCCTTCGGGGGCGTTGCGGTCCATGCAGGTCTTGCCGGCGTAGATCCGCATCCCGCGCGATTGCGCGGCGGTGAAGATGGCGTCGACGCTGGCAGGGTGGATGGTGGTGTAGGTGCAGACGGTGGTGGTGCCATGGGCGGTGGCGAGGTCGAGGTAGCGGTCGGCGATTTCGGCCGCATAGGCGGGGTCGGCGAAGCGCATCTCTTCGGGGAAGGTATAGGTGTTGAGCCAGTCGATCAGCCGCTTGCCCCATGAGGCGATCATGGCGGTCTGGGGATAGTGGACATGGGCGTCGATGAAGCCCGCGGTGATGAGGCAGCGGCCATAGTCGTGGATGCGCGCCTGCGGGTGGCGGGCGCGCAGGGTCTCGGCGGGGCCGGTGGCGGTGATGCGGCCGCCTTCGACCAGAACCGCGCCATGGGATTCGTGATGTGCGGCGGTTTCGCCGGCCTCGAACGGGTCGGCGGTGAAGGACAGGACCTGTCCCAGAAGGAGATCGGGCATCGCTGCTCCTCTTGTGCCGCGTCCGGCATGTCATGCGTCTCTTGCAAACCTATGCAGTTTGGGCGCATGGGTAAATTTCCCCGTGGCCCCTGTTTCGCAGAAACAGCTTTCGTTAGGCTGGGGGTAATCGGGCAAGGTGCGGCATGGCGGAAAACGAGGCAGCGGTCGAAGAGGTCGAGCTGGACGATGCGCGCGTGGAGGCGATCCGCGCGGCCGTGGGTTTTGGCGACCGTGACCGCGTGCTGGCACTGGTGGAGCCGTTGCATGCCGCAGATATCGCGGACTTTCTGGAGCAGATCGAGCCCGAGGAGCGGCGGGGGTTCCTGCTGCTCTATTCCGGCGAGATCGACGGGGACCTGCTGTCCGAGATCGACGAGACGATCCGCGAGGAGGTGATCGAGAGCCTGCCCGCCGAGGTGGTGGCCGAGGCGGTGCGCGATCTGGATACCGACGACGTGGTGGACATCCTCGAGGATCTGGAGGCATCGGCGCAGGGGCGCATCCTTGACGCGCTGGATATGGCCGACCGCGTGGCGGTGGAACAGGCGATGGCCTTTCCCGAGGGGTCGGCGGGGCGTCTGATGCAGCGCGAGGTGGTGGTCGCGCCCGAACACTGGACCGTGGGCGAGGCGATCGACCATCTGCGCGGGGCGGAGGCGCTGCCCGACCAGTTTTACCATGTCATCCTGATCGATCCGCGGATGAAGCCGCAGGGCTATGTCACGCTGGGGCGCATCCTGTCGGCGCGGCGCGATGCGGCCCTGCGCGATCTGGCCGAGGACAGTTTCCGCACGGTGGAGGCGACCGAGGAGGAATCCGAAGTGGCCTATATGTTCAACCAGTACCACCTGATTTCCTGCCCCGTGGTGGATGCGGGCGGGCGGCTGGTGGGGGTCATCACCATTGACGACGCGATGAACGTGCTGGACGAGGAGCACGAGGAGGACATGCTGCGCCTTGCCGGCGTGGGCGAGGAGGCGAGCGTGCTGGACGGGCCATGGGCAACGGTGCGGCAGCGCCTGCCGTGGCTGGTGGTGAACCTGTTCACCGCGTCGATCTCGGCCTTTGTCATCTCGCGTTTCGAGGCGACGATCACGGCTATCGTGGCGCTGGCCGCGCTGATGCCCATCGTGGCCTCGACCGGGGGGATCGCGGGGACGCAGTCACTGGCGGTGGCGGTGCGGGCGCTGGCGACGCGCGACCTGACGAGCGCGAACGCGCGGCGGGTGGTGATGCGGGAACTGGCGGCGGGGGCGATCAACGGGGCGGCGCTGGCGGCGATCATCGGGGTGGCGGGGGGGCTGATCTTTGCCGATCCGTGGATCGGGGGGGTGCTGGCCATGGCGATGGTGGTCAACCAGATCGTCGCCGCGCTGGGGGGCGTGATGGTGCCCCTGACGCTGGAGCGGATGGGGCTGGACCCTGCGCTGGCCTCGGGCACATTCGTCACGACGCTGACGGATGTGATGGGATTTCTGGCCTTTCTGGGTCTTGCGACACTGGTGCTGCTATGACGATGATCGACGACGCCAAGGCCGCGGCGCGAAAGGCGGCCTTTGCCGCGCGGAAGGAGGCCTTCGCGCGCGGGCAGGGGCAGGCGGCGGAGCTGCTGGCCGATGTTCTGGCGCCCCATCGTGGCAAGGCGCTGGCCGGATACATGGCGATGCGGACCGAGATCGACCCGACGGCGGCGATGGCCGCGCATCAGGGGCCGGTGGGCGTGCCGGTGATCCTTGGCGCGGGGCAGGCGCTGAAATTCCGCGAATGGTCGCCCGGCTGTGCGATGGTGGCGGGCGAGTTCGGCGCCTTCATCCCCGCCGAGGGGGCGTGGGTGGAGCCGGAGGTGGTGATCGTCCCCCTTGTCGGGTTTGACGCGCGGGGGTTCCGGCTGGGCTATGGCGGGGGGTTCTATGACCGCACGCTGGCGGGGCTGCGCGCGCGGCATCCGGTGCTGGCGGTGGGCTTTGCCTTCGATGCGCAGGAATTGCCCGAAGTGCCGATCGACCAGTATGACCAGCGGCTGGATGTGATCGTCACCGAAAGCGGCATCCGCCGTTTCGTCTGACCCGCTTCATCCCGGCCCAAATACCCCGGGGGTCCGGGGGCTGGCCCCCGGTCCGGCGGGTGGCAGAGGTGCGGTGGCGGGATTACTTGGCGATCTTTTCGTCCCGCACGAACATGTTGGCCCAGGCGCGGTCGATCAGGGCGGGGGTCATCTGGTAGGGGATGCCCTCGAATTCGCAGATGGCGATCATCTGGTCGATCAGGAAGACCGGCTGGTAGTTGGCGAAGTTGTTGTTGATCGTGGGATATTTCACTTTGAGCAGGTGGATCAGCGCCTTTTCGTCCAGCGGCATCTTCTTCTTGCGGGCCACGAGGGCGAAGATCTTGAGGAAGTTCTCCTGATCGGGGCCGTCGATCTTGATCTTGAAGAAGATACGCCGCAGGGCCGCGCCGTCGAAGATCTCGTTCGGGTGGAAGTTGGTGGAGAAGATCACCAGCGTGTCGAAGGGCACCGTGAATTTCTCGCCCGATTGCAGGGCGAGGATGTCGCGGCTTTCTTCCAGCGGGACGATCCAGCGGTTGACGATCTTTTGCGGGGGTTCGGACTGGCGGCCCAAATCGTCGATGATGAAGATGCCGCCCGTGGCCTTGAGTTGCAGCGAGGCGGTGTAGGTCCGCGCGGTGGGGTTGTATTTCAGGTCGAGCATGTCGAGCGTCAGTTCGCCGCCCGTGATGACGGTGGGGCGTTCGCAGCGGACATAGCGCGCGTCGAAGCGGTTGCCGGTGCGGCGCAGGGAATTGGGGTCGTCGGTCTGTTCCTCGGCCGCGGAATGGACGATGGGGTCGTAGACCGTGATGATCTGGCCGGAATATTCGATGGCGCGGGGGACATAGATCTTGTCCCCCAGCGCGTCACGGATGCCGTTCGAGATCGAGGATTTCCCGTTGCCGGGGGGGCCGTACATCAGGATCGACCGGCCCGACGAGACGGCAGGGCCGAGGTTGTCGATCAGGTCGGGCGGCAGGATCAGGTGGCCCATGCCGCGCATCAGGTCGGCGCGGGTGAGGGTGAGGTTGCGGATCGACTGCCGCTTGACCTGTTCCTTGTACATCTCCAGCGGGACGGGGGCGGCGCCGTAATATTCGGACTGCGCCAGCGCGTCGAGCGCGCGGGCCTTGCCGGCATCGGTGAGCTGGTAGCCCATCTCGTTGCCGGAGGTGGCGTGCAGGGTGCCCGTCGCCTCGATGAATTTCTGGCCGCGGGCGGCGTCGATCATGTCCTGGATCAGGGTGACGGGCAGGCAGATGACGCGCGAGAGGTCCGAGATGTATTCGAGGTTCATCCGGAACATGGTCTTGAGCAGCAGGTCGCGCAGCAGGACCGGCGACAGGCCCGTTTCCGCGATGCTGCGCGGCAGCGGCGGCGGGGTGACGCCGGACGGGGCAAGGGTCGCGGGCGACAGGGCGGCGGGGGCGTTCATCGGCGGGAGACTCCGGTCGGAAGCTGTGCGTCCCGACCGGATTAGCCGCGCTTCATGGAGAAATTCGGGCAGAGATGAGGAGAGCGATCACAAAATAGAAGATGATCGTGCCCGAAAGCGCGAGGCCCATGGGGAATTTGACATGGGTCCAGCTTTCCCAGTCGGGGGTGGCGCGGCGGAAGGCGGGCAGGGCGCGCAGGAGGCGGTGGGCGAGGAAGGCCGCGATGAGGCAGCCCGCGAAGAGGGTGGAGACGAGCGAGAGGCTGGAGCCTGCGAAATAGGGGGCCATGGCGGCGGCGAATTTCGCGTCGCCCGCCCCGACAAGGCGCAGGGTGGCGACGAGGAAGCCCGCGACCAGCGTGATTGCCCCGAGCGCCAGCCCCCAGAGGTAGAGGTCGAAGGGCAGGGCGGGAAGGCCCAGCACGACATAGGCCCCCGCCAGCGCCAGAACGGCGGTGTTCGGGATCTTCATGAATTTCATGTCGGACCAAGCGACCCAGATGCCGATGGCCAGAGCGGGGGGAAGCAACCAGAGCGCCGTCTGTGCGGACGGGAAATCGGAAACGACAAGCATGGGATCAGGCCTCGAGCGCGGCGAGGCTGCGGACGGCGGCCTCGAAATGCTGGGGATGGGTGGAGATGGCGTCTTGCAGGAGCGCCTTGCCCACGGCGGTGTCGCCCTTCTTGAGGGCGGTCAGCGCAAGGGTGTAGAGCAGTTCGGCCTTTTCCGTCTGGGTCATCGGCACGACGGGCAGGTCGTATTTGCGCTGGGCGCCGCGCGCCATGACGAGGTTGTTCTTGGCCGTGAAGAGCGTGTCGTCATAGGTCAGGGCGCGCACGAAGAGGAGTTCCGCCCCCGCGTAATCCTGCCGCGAGAGTTTCGAGAAGCCCCAGTTGTTGTAGACACCCGAAGGCTGGGTCGTCATGCCGGCGGCGATTTCGTAAAAGCTGTCGGCCTTTTTCCAGTCCTTGCGGCTGTCGGCCACCATCGCCTCGAGCCGGTAGCGTTCGAAGGTCTCGTGCGTGGGGGGGATGCGGTTCAGTTCGGCTTCGGCCTTTTTCCAGTCATTGGTTCGGATATAGGCATCGGCCAGCGTGACGCGGTCATCCATCGTGCCTTCGGGCGAGGCGACGACGGCCTGCCAGACGGTCGCGGCCTCGGCCGGGCGCTGGGCGCGGATGAGCGATTTGGCGAGCCCCCGTTTCAGGTCGATGCGGTCGGGGTTTTCGCTGCTGGCCTTGGTGAAATAGGCGACCGCCTCTTTCGGGTCGCCCACGGTGAGCATGATGTCGTTGAGGTTCGTCTCGTCGATGACGTTCACGCTCTGGATGGCGCGCTGCACCTCGGCGTCGGAGGTGCGGTTGCAGGCGGAAAGGCCCGCCGTGCCGGCAAGGCACAGGGCCGCGATGACGGTGTGGCGCATACTGCTCTGCGTCCTCTGCTGAATGGACGTCTTGCCCTAGAACTGCGAGAGGAGGACGAAGCGCCCCTGACCGCGCCGAACGAGGGTGAAGTCCGGTTTTTCTTTGGGTGCAGTGTATACCGCACTTTCGCTTTCCGCGATAGCGAGGCGCAGATTTTCGCGTATGGAGTCCGTTTCGCCACTGTCCAGCGCGAAGGCCTGCTGGAAGATACGCCGCGCCTCGCCCGCCTTGCCCTGTTCCATCAGCACGACGCCAAGGTTGTTGAGGGCGGGAACGAAGGTCGGGTCGCGCTTGATGGCCTGCCGGAGCAGGTCTTCGGCCTGTCCGAGGCGGCCGAGATGGAGGTTGGCGGAGCCGAGGGCGGAGAGGACATCGGCGTTCAGCCCCTGCTGGGCGGCGGCGCGCATATAGGCCTTGAGCGCGAGTTCGTATTCGCCCGCATCCATCAGGCGGTGGCCGACGATCAGCCCGTCCTCGCCATCGGCGCGGCTGTCGATGCCGGGGGGCGTGCGACCGTCGGATGCGACAAGACCGCCTGTCGGCTGACAGGCGGCCAGAAGGATCAGACCTGCGGCAAGGGCAGGCGGGTATTGCAATCGCACCGTGGGCTCAGCCTCCGAACGCCTTCATGACGCCGTGGATGGAAGGTCCGATCAGGATGATCATCAACGGCGGCACCGTGAAGAGCATTGTGCCGAGCGTCAGCTTGGTCGGCAAGGTGTTTGCCGTCTCTTCGGCCCGCATCACGCGCTTGTCCCGCATTTCGGAGGAGTAGACGCGCAGCGCCTCGGCGATCGAGGTGCCGAAGGTGGCGGACTGGATCATGGTGGTGACGAAAGAGGTGATGTCGGGCAGGCCCACGCGTTCGGACATGTCGCGCAGCACCGTCACGCGTTCCTTGCCGGCGCGGACCTCCTGGCTCACGATGTCGAATTCCTCGGCCAGGTCGGGATAGGCCGAGCCGATCTCGCGCGCCACGCGGGCGATGGACTGGTCGAGCGACTGGCCCGCCTCGACGCAGACGAGCATCATGTCGAGCGCGTCGGGGAAGCCTTCGGTGATGGCCTGCTGGCGCACGGCAAGGCGGCGCTGCACCCAGTAGGTGGGCAGGTAATAGCCCGCGCCGGCGGGCAAGAGCACCGAGAGCGCCATGGCCTGCATGTCGAGCGACTGCACGCGGCTGACGAGGAAGGCATAGACGACGCCCGCGAGCATGAACCCGATGGCCAGCAGGAACTGCATGGCGTGGAACATGCGGACCGCGTTCTTGGAGCGGTAGCCCGCGCGCAGCATCCGGAGCCGCGCGGCGGACATCTGTTCCTTGTCCTGCGGTTCGAGGAAATGCGCGAACTTGTTGAGCTTGTCGTTGCGGTCCGAGGCGCGGCGCAGGTCGCCTTCGGGGACGGGGCGGTCCTTGGCGCGGTCGGCGGTCTGGCGGGGCTGCTTGATCTTGTCGAAGGGTTCCGGCTCTTTTTTCAGCAGGATCGGCAGGGTGACGACGATCAGGACCAGACCCAGCGCCCCTGTCAGCAGGAGCGGCCCGTGTTCGCCCAGACGGGCGACGATCATGGCGTTGAGTGTGTCGAGCATGGGTCAGACCTTGATGTTGACCATCATCTTCATGAAGATGATGTTGACCACGAGGAAGGTGCATACGAAGAGTGCCGCAGGCACGAAATACTGGGTGTCCTTCACGCCGTCGTAATAGTCGGGCTTGAGCATCTGGATCAGCACGAGTGCCACGACGGGGAAGGCCGACAGGAACATGCCGGACCATTTCGCCTCGGCCGTGATGGCCTTGACGCGGCGGAAGAGCTTGAACCGCGAGCGGATCACCTTGGCCAGACCGTCGAGGATTTCGGCAAGGTTGCCGCCCGACTGCTGCTGGATCGACACGGCGACGGCGAGGAAGTGGAGGTCCTGGTTGTCCATGCGGGTGGCGAAGGCGCGCAGGCTTTCGGCCACGTCGCGGCCATAGGTCGCCTCGTCCGCGATCAGGCCGAATTCGGTGCCGAGCGGGTCGGGAACCTCTTTCGAGACGATGGCGATGGCGTTGGAAAAGGGATGGCCCACGCGCAGCGAGCGCACCATGAGTTCGACGGCATCGGGAAGCTGCTCTTCCAGCATCGACATGCGCTTCTTGGCCTTGCGGGCGACCCAGACATAGACGCCGCCCACGCCCATCGCCACGGCAAGCGCGATGCGGACGGGTGTTTCGGCCGAGGTGCCGAGCGTGAGGCCGACATAGGCCACCACGCCCAGACCGGCCATGATCATCACGAGCTGGCGCGGGGTGAAGGCGATGTTGGCCTTTTGCGCCTTGGAGGCGAGGATCTTGTAGAGCGGGATGCCGCGGGCGTTCATGTGCTGCGACATCTCCTTGCGGAGCTGTTCGAGCACCTGTTCGCGGTTCTGGTTCTTTTCCAGAAGGGCGAGGCGGCGGCTGACCTTGGAGTCGAGGCTGATCGATTTGCCGAAGACGGTGAGATAGAGCCCCTCGACCATCACGACGACGGCGACGAAGATCACGATGTAGATGAGCGGGGCGGCGCTGAATTCCATTGGGACGGGCCTCAGATGATGGGTTCGTAGATGGAGGCGGGCAGGTCGTAGCCCCATTGGCGGAAGCGGTCGGAGTAGTGCGAGCGCACGCCGGTCGCGTTGAAGCGCCCGATGATCTTGCCCGAGGGTTCGACGCCGAGCCGTTCGTAGCGGAAGATTTCCTGCATCGAGATCACCTCGCCCTCCATCCCTGTGATCTCGGTGATCGACACCATGCGGCGCGAGCCGTCCTGAAGGCGGCTTGCCTGCACGATCAGGTTGACGGCCGAGGCGATCTGCGAGCGGACGGCCTTGAGCGGCATGTCTATGCCCGCCATGGCAACCATGTTTTCCAGACGCGAGATGCCGTCGCGGGCGTTGTTGGCGTGGATCGTGGTCATCGATCCGTCATGGCCGGTGTTCATGGCCTGAAGCATGTCGATGACTTCCTCGCCGCGGGTTTCGCCGACGATGATGCGGTCGGGGCGCATCCGCAGCGCGTTCCTGAGACAGTCGCGCTGGGTCACGGCGCCCTTGCCTTCGACGTTGGCGGGGCGGCTTTCCATGCGGCCGACATGGACCTGCTGGAGCTGGAGTTCGGCCGTATCCTCGATCGTCAGGACGCGTTCGGTGTTGTCGATGAAGGAGGAGAGCGCGTTGAGCGTGGTGGTCTTGCCCGAGCCCGTGCCGCCCGAGACGATGATGTTCAGGCGGGTGGAGACGGCAGCCTGCAGATAGGCGGCCATCTCTTCGGTGAAGGCACCGAAGCGGACGAGGTCGGCGATGCCCAGCTTTTCCTTCTTGAATTTGCGGATCGAGACGAGCGATCCGTCCACCGCGACGGGGGGAACCATGCAGTTGAAGCGCGAGCCGTCGGCAAGGCGGGCGTCGCAATAGGGGTTGGATTCATCGACGCGGCGGCCCACGGCGGAGACGATCTTGTCGATGATCCGCAGGAGGTGGCGTTCGTCCTTGAAGGTGACGTCGGTCAGGGTCAGCTTGCCGCCGCGTTCGACGAAGATGCGGTTGGGACCGTTCACGAGGATGTCGGACACGCTGTCATCCTTGAGCAGCGGTTCCAGCGGGCCGAGGCCCATGACTTCGTCGTAGAGTTCCTGATTGAGCGTCGCGCGGTCGTCCTTGTTCAGGGCAACCGACATCTCGGACAGGGCCTCGGAGGTGATTTCCGCGATCTCGGCCTTGAGGTTGGCTTCGGTGGCGTGTTCCAGCGCGGCGAGGTTGAGGCTTTCGAGGAGCTTCTTGTGAAGCTCTACCTTCAGCTCCATCAGTCGTTCCTTGCGCTTTTTCTCCTTGTCCGCGGCGGCGGCCTCGGGCGTGGCGGGCACGATGGCGGGACGGGCGGCGAGCATGGATTTCGGCGCGGCGGGTGCGGCGGCCTGTGCAGGGGTCGCGGTGGCGACCGGCACCACGGGGCGCAGTTCGGGACGGGTGTCGACGGCGTCGGATTTCTTGAAACGGGAAAACATGGCGATGGCCCCCCCCAGGCCCGGGACAGACGGTCGGTCAGGCGGTTACTTGCGGCCGGTTTCCACGGCGCGGTTCAGGTCGTGCAGCGACTTGGCCAGCTTTTGCAGCTCGCGCCGGACCGGATTCTTGGCTGCGGTCAGGGCCAGCGGGTTGCCGTGGTCATTGGCCTGCGTCACCTGCGGGCCGCCGTCGGGGATCTGCACCTCGAAGGAGATGTCGAGCGATTCCGACATGCGTTTCACGCGGCTCTTGGCAGAGAGGTCGGTGAATTTGGGCGCGCGGTTCAGCACGAAGCGGAGTTTCTCGTGCGGCAGCGTCTCGGCCTTGAGCGCGCGGACGAGGCGCAGCACGTTCTGGGCCGAGCGCAGGTCGAGGTCGAGCGTGGAGAAATACACATGGGCGCGGGTCAGGACGGTTTCGGTCCAGGCCACGATGGTTTTGGGCATGTCGATGATGACGAAGTCGAAATTCGCCTCGGCCATGTCGATGATGCGGGCGATGTCCTCGGGCGCGACGATGTCGAGCGGCAGCATGTCGGCGGGCGCGGTCAGGACGTGCAGCTTCTCGCCATAGGTGACCATCGCCTCGAGGAAGGCGTCGCTGTCGGCGGCGCCGGTGTCGGAGAGGAGTTCGAAGACCGCCTCCTTGCGGGGCAGGTCGAGATAGGTCGCGACCGAGCCATACTGGAAGTCGAAGTCCAGAAGGCAGACGCGGGGCGCGTTGGTCTTGTCGATGGTGGCCAGTTCCCACGCGAGATTGGCCGCGAAGGTCGAGGCACCCGATCCGCCCGAGAGGCCGTGCACGGGCAGGACGACGCCGTTGCGGTCGCCCTTGGCCTTGAAGCTGGGCGATTGCGGGGCGGGGTCGGGGACGGCGTGCAGATGCGTCACCGTGGCGGGCTGCGGCGCGGCCACGGGGGCGGCGGGGCGGCGGATGCGTTCGATCGCGTCCTTCAGCGCGCCGTCGGGCAGCGGGTAGGGAACGAAATCGTCGGCCCCCATCCGCAGGAGCTGGTGCAGGCCTGCGGGGCTGATGCGGTCGGCGATCAGGATGATCTTGATGTGGCGTTCGGCGGCGGATCTGATGATGCCGGTGATGCGGGAAAGATCCCCCTCATCCTCGCCGTTCACGGCGATGGCGACGAATTCGAGGCTTTCGGCATCGGGCTGCGACAGGAATTCATGTGCCTCGTCGAAGGACAGGTCGCCCCAGCTTTCGCCGAGTTCGAGTTCCATGTCGTCGATCAGCAGATCGAAATTCTGGATATCCCGCGAGATGGTGCAGGCCAGAATCGGTGCCGGTTCCGGCATCTTGTTCGCAGCAGTGCTCATCGCCTTCGTCCTCGTTTCCCGGGGCCTGCGTCGGGGGTGAGGACCGGTCCTTGCGGACAGGCGCACCACCGGCGACCCCGCACGGCAAAACGCCGTGAGATTGTTCCCAGTCGAGGGAAAGCTGGGGGGCAATGGTGGCGATTCTTGGGCTAGAAAAGCGTGATTGTTTGAAAAATGGGGACTTTCGGCGGGCAGGGGAAGCGCTGTTCGCGCAAAGCCGCAGCGCCGCGCGCGCAATCGGGGCGCGCGGCGGAAACATTCGGGCAAGCAGGCCCGCGGGCCGCTCAGGGTGCGGGGGCAGCGGCCGCGTCGCCTGCAGCGGCAACGGATTTGGGGCGCGGAATGGCCGAGTCGATATATTCGCGATAGATGATCGCGGCGTATTTGCCATCCAGCACGGTCGGGTGCCGTTTCAGGAAACCCGACACCTCGGTCACGGTGCGGCGGTTCTGCTGTTCCGGGCCGGGGGTGGCGATGACGGGGCGCGTCTCGCCATAGGAGACCAGAGCCTCGAGCCGGTTGCGCGAGATGCCGCGCGACGAGAAGAAGGCGACGACGGCTTCGGCGCGGCGCTGGCCCAGACGGCGGTTGTAGGCGTCGGAGCCGACGAGATCGGTATGGCCGTAGACGCGGAAGCGCACCTCGGGGAACTGGCGGATCCAGTCGGCCTGACGGGCGAGGGTGGATTGCGCCTCGGGCGAGAGCTGGGCGCTGTTGAAGGCGAAGGTGATGGTGGAGGGCACCTCGCGCGCGAAGCGTTCGCCCAGTGCCTGCACGGGGTCGATCTGGCCGGTCTGGACCAGCGTGTTGTTCATCGTGGAATTGCCGAAGCCCGCGCGGTTCATCTCGTGCCCGACCTCGCCCTGCAGGCAGCCGGAGAGAAGGGTGGCGGAGGCAAGGGCGGTTGCGGCGCGCAGCATCATCTGGCCCTCACTCCATCACATAGCCGTAGGAGCCGGTGAAGTCCTGACGGGCGACTTCGCCGGCGGCGCCCTTGCCCGCGCTCTTCTCGACATTGCCGAAGAGGAAGAGGTCCTTTTCGGAGGGCAGGCGGACGCGGTCGGTGGGCAGGGCCAGCGCCTCGCCCCGGGTGGGGGTGACGAGATGCGGGGTCACGATGATCACGAGTTCCGACTGCGAGCGCTGGTATTCGGCCGAGCGGAAGAGCGCGCCGAGCACGGGGATGTCGCCCAGCCAAGGCACCTGACCGTTCAGGTCGCGGAAGTCGTCCTGCAGGAGGCCCGCGATGGCGAAGGATTCCCCGTCGCGCATCTCCACCGTGGTGGAGGTTTCGCGGCGCTTGAAGGCGGTGAGGGTGATGTTATCCACCTCGGCCGTGACGGTGCCGTCGACCGAGGAGACGGCGGCCTTGATCTGCAGGTTGATCAGGTCACCGTCCACCACGGTGGGGGTGAAGGTCATCTCGACGCCGAAGGGTTTGTAATCGACCTTGATCGCGCCGTTGTCCGAGATCGGGACAGGATATTCGCCGCCCGCGAGGAAGGAGGCTTCCTGACCGGAGAGGGCGGTGAGGTTCGGTTCGGCAAGGGTGCGGACGACGCCTTTGGATTCAAGCGCTTCGAGCAGGATGCCGACCTGGAGGGAGCCTGCGGTGAAGCCGAGGAGCGCCGCGCCCTGCGCGTCGGGATTGAGCGCGACGTTCTGGTTGCCGAGTGTCTTGGGCACGGTAACGGGCAGGAAGGCGCCGGACTGCACGGCGCTGCGGTTCGAGCCGGTGCTGGCGGCGAGCGAGGCGGACAGGTTCTTGGCCACCTGACGCTGCATTTCGGCGAAGCGGACCTTGAGCATCACCTGCTGCGTGCCGCCGACGGTCATCAGGTTCGAGACGCGGTCGGGGGCGTAGCGCTGGGCAAGGTCGAGCGCGCGCGAGAGTTTCGCAGCCGAGGAGACGGTACCCGACAGGACGATGCCGTCATTGGCGGTGCGGACCTCGATCTTCTCGCCCGGCAGGATCTGGTTCAGGCGTTCCTTGAATTCGGCAATGTCGGTGACGACCTGCACCTCGACATTGGTGATCAGATCGCCTTCGGAGGAGAGGAGCGTCAGGGTGGTGCGTCCGGGCGTCTTGCCCAGCACGTAGATGGAGCGGTCCGACAGGGTGGAGATGTCCGCGATGCCGGGATTGGCGATGGAGAGTTCCGCGAAGGGAACGTCGCTTTCCAGCACGACGGCGCGGTTCATCGGCACCTCGAGCGACTGCGACGCCGTGCCCTCGACCACGCGGAGCACTTCGGCCATGGCCGTGGCGGTCAGGCCGGAGGCAAGGCCGAGGCCGAGCGCGCCCGCCATGAACAGTTGTCGCATTCGCATCGGTGACCTGCCCTTTCGATCACGCCTCAAACGCGGGTCTTTTCCGCCCGCTCCGTGCCGCAAGATGCCCGAAGTGGAGATTTATTGCAAGAATCACCAACTTAAGGCTGGAACCTGATGTGGATAAGTCGCACAGGGGATTGTCCGTCCCAAAAGATCGTAGTCCAAAAGAAACGACCCACCATATCCGGTGGGTCATTTCCGCCATACTTCCGGCCTGCGGGTCAGTTGGTGCAGGGGATCGGGATGTCGACCACCTCGCCGCCCTTGCGGGTGCGGACGGTGCAGACGCGTTCGGCCTCGACCCGCACGACCTTTTCGCGTTCGATGCCCAGAAGGCTGTCGCTGTTGACCTCGACCCGGCCGTCGATCGTGGAGGCGGTGTTGCCGACGAGCGAGAGGGCAAGGCGGCCGGTGGCCTGTGCCTGTGCCAGACGCGCCACCTGTTCGGGCGTGACCTGCACCGTGACGGTCTGGGCCACCAGCGCGCCGCCGGTCGCGGCGCCGTCGGCGGTCTGGTCCACGGCGATGACGTTGACGCTGGATTCGATCAGCTTGGTGATGTCGCGGTTGCCGACGCTGCCGGTCCAGTAGACGTCGACGAAATTGCCCGGATAGACGAAGCCCGACACGCCCGAGACGGTGTCGACCTTGATCGCGAAGGCGCGCATCCCGTCCGACAGGGTGCCGGTCAGACCTGCGGGCTGGCCCGGCTTGGTGACCTTGACCGCGAGGATCGGCTCGTACGCCTCCATCGGGCGGATGACGAAGCGGGGCTTGTCGGTGGTTTCGGGGAACAGGTCCGTTTCCTTGGAAAACGCGCCTTTGGGCAGGAAGGATTTCTGCCAGTAGATTTTCTGCACGTCCTCGGGTTTGAGGACGTCGCCGTATTTGACGGGTTTATTGACCACATAGACCTCGACCAGATCACCGACCGCCTGACGGAAGGCGCGTTCCTGTGTCAGGGCGGTTTCGGTCTGGCTGATATAGCCCTGGGCCATCTTGACCGCGAAACCCGCAAGGGCCACGCCGAGGATGAGGACCAGTCCGAAGATCATTCTCATGGTGTCTGCCTTTTGTATGCGGCCCTTCTGGACGGGCCTTCACGGGCGTTCGACCCGATGGAGCGGCTCCACCGGGTAGAGGGTCTGTCAGTCGACCGCGTCGGTCATGGCGGTTCCGACCGCCTCGGAGCCGCCTGTGATGGCGGTTCCCATCGTCTGGCCTGCCAGCACGGCGAGGCCCACGATGAGGCCGGTCAGCACGACCCAGTCCACCGTGACTGCGCCGTCCTCGTCCGCAAGGAAGGGCGGGGCGACGTCGTCCGTTGCGCGCTGTGCCATGTTCGGCTCCGTCTCTGGGTGCGGGACGGGGCCGGAGGGGCCGCGACCGCTTCACATGTAAAGACGCGGCTGGGCTGGCCGCCCAGCCGCGTTGGCTGTCACGCGTGGTGCGGATTATTCTGCAGGGGCATCGCCACCGGCATCGCCACCGGCAGCCGCGCCGCCCACGTTGTTCACCATCGTCGTGCCGACGGTGTTGGCGGCGTTGGTGATCGAGGTGCCCATCGTCTGCGAGATCAGGAGGCCCAGACCCACGACGGCGCCGGTCAGCACCACCCAGTCAACGGTCACGGCGCCCGACTCGTCGTTCTTGAAGGACTTGAAGATGTTCAGCAGGTTCATTTCGGTTTTCCCTAGCACAGTCTTGTTACAACCGATCCCGGCGTCTGGTGCGGTCCGTATTCGGTGCCGCTTGCCGTTCGGTATGGGTGTATATGGCCCCTGAATCGTGGCGGCAGTTTGGACGCCATCGGGCATTTTCTGTCAGTTCGATATTTTTGCGGAAATTCGGTTAACCATCTGAAAAAGAAAGAAACTATTTTGGCCAAACCATACCTTGGAATGGGTAACACAACCTTTTGGTAATGATTTGGGCGGTTTTGCCATGTTTGCGGGGCTTGGCGATGGCCAAACGGACGGTTTTCGGTGATACTGCGGGACGAGGCAGTTTCAGGCAGAAGCAGGAAAGGCATCCGCAGAGATGCGAGTCCGTTCGGGATTCGGGGTGGCGCTGGCCTTGGTGCTGGTGCCGGTCGTGGCGGTGGCAGAGGGCCTGCCGCCCGAGCGCGATTTTTCCTTCAGGCGTGTGAAGGTGGGCGAGGCCCTGCCGGGGCGGCGGATCACGGTGCAGATCGATCCGGCCGAACAGGCGCGGATGCTGGCGGCGCTGCCCAAGGCGGGGCCGGCGAGCGTGCCTGTCGCGCTGCCGCCGGTCGGGCCGGTGGAGGACCGCCCGCAGGGACCGGTCCCGAGCGCGCCGGCCACCTATGGCTGGTTCTGGGAGGCGGTGGCGCCGGGGATCGCGGAGATCTCGGGCCGGTTTCCCGCGGCGATGGCGGCGCTGTCGCAGGGGCCCGAAGGCGCGCAGGTCGTGGCGCCGCGGTTGCAGGACATGCAGCGGCTGGCGGATCGCTGGGGGACCGAGTTGCTGAAGGCCACGGTGGGGACGGAAGTGTCGCCCGCGCTGGCGCTGGCGGTGATGGCGACCGAAAGCGCGGGGCGCGAGGATGCGGAAAGTTCGGCGGGGGCGCAGGGGTTGATGCAGCTGATCCCCGCGACGGCCGAGCGGTTCGGGGTGGCCGATGCGATGGACCCCGTGCAGAACATCCGCGGCGGGGTGGCCTATCTGGACTGGCTGATGAAGCATTTCGACCGCGACCCGATCATGGTGATCGCCGCCTATAATGCGGGCGAGGGGGCGGTGCGGGCCAATCGTGGCGTGCCGCCCTATGCCGAGACGCGGGATTACGTGCCCAAGGTTCTGGCGGCGTGGCAGGTGGCGCAGGGGCTGTGCCTGACCCCGCCCGAGGTGGTGAGCGATCCTTGCGTGTTCCGCGTGATTTCGGCGAGCAATTGAGGGGGGCGGGGTGAACCCCGCCCTACGGTCGCGGCATCAGACGGCGAAGGCGTCGGCCCATTCGGGGTGCTTCTTTCTTTGCGCGTTGACGAAGGGGCAGAGCGGCATGATGCGGACGCCTTCCGTGCGGGCATCCTCGACCATCCGCGTGACGAGGGCCGCGCCCGCGCCGGTGCCGCGAAAGGCGTCGGGGACGCCGGTGTGGTCGGCGATGATCAGGGTGGGGGAGGTGACGGAGTAGGTGAGTTCCGCCTCGTGTCCGTCCAGACGGATGACGTAGCGGCCCTTGGTGGCCCCGTGTTCGCGGGTGACGGTGTGGGTCATCGCGGGCTCCGGCTTGGGCGTCGGATGGGCAGGATTGTCCATCCCGCGGGGGGGATGGCGGATGGGCAGGATTGCCCATCCTGCGGGTCAATTCACCAGCGTCGCCTCGGTTGCGGCGCGGAGGTCGGCGTCCGTCACGCCATCGGCGAGTTCGACGATCCTCAGCCCGCCGGGGACGACGTCGAGCACGCCGAGATTGGTGATGATGCGGTTGACCACGCCCTGACCGGTGAGGGGGAGGGTGCATTGCTTGAGCACCTTGGATTCACCGTGTTTCGAGGTGTGGTCCATCACCACGACCACGCGGCCCACGCCGGCCACAAGGTCCATCGCGCCGCCCATGCCCTTGACCAGCTTGCCGGGGATCATCCAGTTCGCCAGATCGCCATTCTCGGCCACTTCCATCGCGCCGAGGATCGCCATGGCGATCTTGCCGCCGCGGATCATGGCGAAGGAGGTGGCGCTGTCGAAGAAGGCGGTCTGCGGCAGTTCGGTGATGGTCTGCTTGCCTGCGTTGATCAGGTCGGGGTCTTCCTCGCCCTCATAGGGGAAGGGTCCCATGCCGAGCATGCCGTTTTCGGATTGCAGCGTGACCGAGACGCCTTCGGGGATGTAGTTCGCCACGAGCGTCGGGATGCCGATGCCGAGGTTGACATACCAGCCGTCCTGAAGTTCCTGCGCGGCCCGCGCCGCCATCTGGTTACGATCCCACGGCATCAGACGGACTCCTTCTTCCGAACGGTGCGCTGTTCGATGCGCTTTTCATGTTCGCCTTGCACGATGCGGTGGACATAGATGCCGGGCAGGTGGATCGCGTCGGGGTCCAATGACCCAAGGGGGACGATCTCTTCGACCTCCACCACGCAGAGCTTGCCGCAGGTGGCGGCGGGCGGGTTGAAGTTGCGGGCGGTCTTGCGGAAGACGAGGTTGCCCGAGGGGTCGGCCTTCCATGCCTTGACGATGGACAGGTCGGCGACGATGGCGCGTTCGAGGATGTAGGTCTTGCCGTCGAAGTCCTTGTGCTCCTTGCCCTCGGCGATGACGGTGCCGACACCGGTGCGGGTGTAGAAGCCGGGAATGCCCGCCCCGCCCGCGCGCATGCGTTCGGCGAGGGTGCCTTGGGGGTTGAATTCGAGTTCAAGCTCGCCCGACAGGTATTGCCGCATGAATTCGGCGTTCTCGCCCACATAGGAGGAGATCATCTTCTTCACCTGGCGGCTTTCCAGCAGGACGCCCAGACCGAAGCCGTCGACGCCCGCATTGTTCGAGGCGACGGTGAGGTCTTTGGTCCCCGCCTTGCGGATGGCCGCGATCAGGAGTTCGGGAATCCCGCAAAGGCCGAAGCCCCCCGAGGCGATGGTCATGCCGTCGAACAGCACGCCCTCCAGCGCGGCTTCGGCGCTGGGATAGACTTTCTTCATGGGTTCGATCTCCCCCCGCAAACTCTCGGGCGACATATGGAACCGGGGCGCGCGGGCTGTCAATCGCCGCACCGCGGCGAAATGGTCAGCGGGTGGCGGTGAGGAGGGGCGTGCCCTCGGCCGATTGCAGGACCAGCGCGCCGTTGGGGGTGATGTCGAAGCGGGCGGTGGCGGCGAAGGCGGCGAAGACAGCCTGTTCGGTTTCCATCAGCGGGGCGGGGCAGGCCATGCGGGTGGCGCCGGTATCGCCGATCGACAGCCCCTCGCCCGTCAGGCTGTAGCTGCCGATATAGCTGTTGCAGCCGGATTTGCCGATCAGGCGACCGTCGAGGAAGGACAGGGTGACGGTGGCCCCTTCGGGCAGGGGGGCGCCGTTCAGGGCGGTGGCGGTCCAGTCACCGGCAAGGACGGCGTCGCTGTCGCCCGCGCAGCCCGCAAGGTTGGTCGAGGCGCGGGCGAGGGTGGCGGTGTGGGGGTAGAGCATCCCCGACATGTCATCGCGGCAGAGCGCGGGGTCGATGCGGAGGGTGAAGTCGGTGGTGGTCAGGATCAGGCTGCCGCCGTCGGTTGCCTGCGTGAAGGGAAGCGCCTGCAGGGTGCCCTTGCCTTCGGGTTCCGAGAGGCGGAGGCCGTCTGCCGTGGCCTCGACCGACCAGAAGGGTTCGTTGCCGCGGGCGGTGAGGGGAAGGGTGATGTCCTGCGCCACGGCGGGGGCGGCGGTGGCGAGAAGAAGGGCAAGGGAAATGGATCGGGTCATGGCGGAAACCTCCGTTAAATCGCGGGCAGGATAGGGCGGATGGCAGGTTTCGCCCAGTGTTTTGCAGGGCACCCCGACCGGAGCCCCGACCGGGCCCCGACCGGAGCCTTGCCACGGGGCCTGCGCGGCAGCGGGCATTGCGGACCGCCTGCCGCACCGGAAAAGGCGCGCACCCCGTCCTTTGATCTGACCGACAGGTATGAAAACCTTACCGAAAGGTGCAAAAACCCCACCTGCCCGCGCCGTGCTGACCATTGGTCAGGTTCAATCCGCGGCGGTTCGGACATCTATATGGCACCGCTGCAAGCGGTTGCAGTCAAGGCAGCGGGGAGCGCACGGTTGGACGGGCGGACGGGGCGGCAGGACGGGCACAGGCGGCGCGGCGCGCGGTTCGCGCGGTCGGGCTGCATGGGCAGGTGCGGGCGATGATGACGGGTGTGCATCAGGCGCGGGGCGAGATCCTGCTGGAAGGACGTCCCGTGCAGCCCATCTATTTCACGCAGGAAGTGTCGGACCTGAGTTCCAGCCATGTGATGGCCGTCGAGACGCTGTTGCGCTTTCTGGATGCCGATGGGATTGTGCACCATTTCACCCGCATCACCGACACGCCCGAGGCGCTGGAGCTGGACCCTGTGCTGCGTCCCCTGTTCAGTGCGGCAAAGATGGCGGCGGCGCGGGCGCTGTTCCGGCATGGCTATAAATACGTGGGTTTCAACATCTCGCTCGCCCATCTGGCGGACCTTGACTGGGTCCGCGATGCCGAGGCGATGTGCGCGCAGGTGCAGCGCGAGTTTCCGGGCCATGGCGTGGTGTTCGAGATCCTCGAGCACGAGCAGCCGGACGGGGCGGCGCAGGAGGCGCTGGATCTGGCCTTTGACCAGTTGCGGGCGCTGGGGGCGACGTTCGCGATTGACGATTTCGGAAAGCTTGGGTCTTCGGTGCTGCGCCTGTGCCGGTTGCAGCCGGAATATGTGAAGTTCGACCGGTCGCTGGTCGAGGTCATTGCGCAGTCAGATTTCTCGCATTCCATGGTGAAGGCGATCGTGGCGCAATGCCAGCAGCACGGCATTTCGGTCATCGCCGAAGGGGTGGAGACGGCGGCGATGTCGCGGCTGTGGGAAGGGCTGAACGTGACCTTGCAGCAGGGCTATCATTTCGACCGGCCGCGCCGTCGCCCCTGATGGCCGGCATGGCGTGCTTTCCTTGCCGCTGCGGGTAGGCTAGGAACGGCGCGCCCGCCTTGCCCGCGTGGTGGAATGGTAGACACAGGGGACTTAAAATCCCTAGGCCGGAAGGCCGTGCCGGTTCGAGTCCGGCCGCGGGCACCAGATCGCCCTGCCGGAAGGGCCGGTTAATCTACTTTAACATTTTTTGCGTCCCTGTTCCTTCGGGAACGGGGTGTGGAGGTCCGTTCGGGCATCCTTCGCCATGGCCCGTCGCAGGATGCGGCAGGGCGGGGCGCGGGGGTGTGAAGATGGGGCAGGGCGGGGCGGGGCGGAGGTCCGGCGACGGACATGTGGCGCGGCGGGTTTCGGGGCTGGTGCTTGTGATGCTGGCGGCGGCGCTCTGGGCTACGGTGGGGGTGGCGAGCGAGCTTTTTCCCAAGGGGCGGGCGATTCCCGACGAGGTTTACGGCTTTGTCCGCACCGCCATCGCGGGGCCTGCGCTGCTTTTGTGCGCGCTGGTGGCAGGCGGGGCGGGGCAGATACGCCCGAGGGCGGGCAGTGTGCGGGGGTTCCTTGTCTTTGGCCTGTGCTGTGCGTTGTTCCAGATCGGCCTGTTCCGCAGCTTTACCTATCTGGGTGTGACGGTGACGGTGTTTCTGACCGTGTGCCTGCCGCCGGTGATCGCGGTGGGATGGTCGCTGCTGCGCCGGACCGAGCGGCCGTCGCGCGACCTTTTGGCCGCGATGGGGCTGGCGGTTGTCGGGTTGGCGGCCTTTGTCCTGCCGGTCGATACGGGCGGGGCCGGTGGCGGGATGGCGAGCGGGGTTGGGCCGGGTCTGGCGTTTTCGGTCATGGCCTCGGTCGCCTTTGTGGCCATGTCGCATGCCGGTCGGGCGCTGTGCGCGGAGCATAGGCCACTGTTGGTCGCGGGGCTGGGGCTTAGTCTGACGGCGGTCGTTCTGGCCCCTGTCGCGGTGGTCATGTGGCCCGCGGCTTGGGGCTGGGCGGGCGTGGCGCGGGTCGATTGGCGCGATGCGGGGATGCTGGTCTACCTTGGTCTGGTGCCGACGGCTTTGGCCTATCTGTGCTATTGCAGCGGGATGGCGCGGTGCCGGTCGGCCGTGGCGGGGCTGGTCGCGTCGATGATCGAGCCCGCGGTGGCGGCGGGACTGGCTTTCCTGTTCCTGCGCGAGGTGCTGGGTCTGTGGGAAGTGGCGGGCTGTGTCCTGCTGTTCTTCGCCATGCTGGTGCTGTGGCTGTATGATGTGCCCGCATCGCAACGGCGTACGGTGGCGTGAGGCCCCGCCGTCGCGGGACGGATCGGGGCGGGCGGTTAGAAGCTTTCCTTCACCGCCTCCATCGCGACATAGGTGGAGGTGGAGGCGACATGGGGCAGGGCGCTGATGCGTTCGGCAAGGACGCGGCGGTAGTCCTGGATGTCTGCCGTGCGGACCTTGAGCAGGTAGTCGAAGCGCGAGGCGATCATATGGCACTGTTCCACCTCGGGCACGGCGAGGATGGCCTTGTTGAAGGCCTGAAGCGCGGCCTCGCGCGTGTCGGAGAGCCGCACCTCGACGAAGGCGACATGGGCCTGACCCATGCGGATGGGGTCCAGAAGTGCGCGGTAACCGGTGATGACGCCGGTTTCTTCCAGCCGTTTGAGCCGCGCCTGCGTGGGCGATTTCGACAGGCCGATGCGGCGGGCGAGTTCGGTCGCGCTGATGCGGCCTTCGGTCGAGAGGGTGCGCAGGATCGCTTCGTCGAAGCGGTCGAGGGGGACGCGGTCGTTTGGCATGGCAAATCACCGGAATGCGGGCGGAATGGGCGGTCTTTGGTCGATCTTCGGGAGGATTGACCGGCTGATCTGCGGTATCATGGGACAAATAGGAGATAAAGCCATGCCGCGTGATACTGCCATTGATCCTTGGGCCATCATCGAGCGCGAAAGCCTGCGGGATGAGGCGGCGCTGGTGCGCGCGCTGATCGCTGAGGCGGGGCTGGACGGGGCCGCGCGGGCGCGGGTGACGGCGGCGGGGGCGGGGCTGGTGCGGCGCATCCGCGAGAGCGTGAAGCCGGGGTTGATGGAGGTCTTTCTGGCCGAATACGGGCTGTCGACCGAGGAGGGCATCGCGCTGATGTGTCTGGCCGAGGCGCTGCTGCGCGTGCCGGATGCCGAGACGATGGATGCGCTGATCGAGGACAAGATCGCGCCCAGCGATTGGGGGCGGCATCTGGGGAAATCGGCGTCGTCGCTGGTGAACGCTTCTACATGGGCGCTGATGCTGACGGGGAAGGTGCTGGAGGATCGTGAGCCGGGGGTGGTGGGGCATCTGCGGGCGGCGGTGAAGCGGCTGGGGGAACCCGTGATCCGGCGCGCGGTGGCGCAGGCGATGAAGGAGATGGGGCGGCAGTTCGTTCTGGGCGAGACAATCGGGGCCGCGATGAAGCGGGCGGAGGAACTGGAGGGGAAGGGGTATACCTACAGCTATGACATGCTGGGCGAGGCGGCGCGGACGGAAGCCGATGCGCGGCGGTATCATCTGGCCTATTCGAAGGCGATCACGGCCATTGCGGCGGCGGCGAAGGGGTCGGACATCCGCGCCAATCCGGGGATTTCGGTGAAGCTGTCGGCGCTGCATCCGCGATACGAGGTCGCCAAGCGCGCGCGGGTGATGGCGGAACTGGTGCCGCGGGTCCGCGCCTTGGCGGGGTTGGCCAAGGCGGCGGGGCTGGGGTTCAACATCGATGCCGAGGAGGCGGATCGGCTGGCCTTGTCGCTGGAGGTGATCGAGGCGGTGCTGTCAGATGCGTCACTGGCCGGATGGGACGGGTTCGGGGTGGTGGTGCAGGCCTATGGGCGGCGCGCGGGGGCGGTGATTGACTGGCTTTATGCGCTGGCGGCGCGGCTGGACCGCAAGATCATGGTGCGGCTGGTGAAGGGGGCCTATTGGGACGCCGAGGTGAAGCGGGCGCAAGTGCTGGGGCTGGAGTCCTTTCCGGTGTTCACGCGCAAGCAGGCGACGGATGTGTCCTATATTGCCAATGCGCGGAAACTGTTGGGGATGACCGACCGCATCTATCCGCAATTCGCCACGCATAACGCACATACGGTGGCCGCGATCCTTGAGATGGCGGTGGACAAGCGGGCCTTCGAGTTCCAGCGGCTGCACGGGATGGGCGAGCGGCTGCATGATCTTGTACTGACCGACGAGGGGACGCGGTGCCGGATCTACGCTCCGGTCGGGGCGCATCGGGATTTGCTGGCCTATCTGGTGCGGCGGCTGTTGGAGAACGGGGCGAATTCGTCCTTCGTCAACCAGATCGTGAATGACGAGGTCGCGCCCGAGGTGGTGGCGGCCTGTCCGCTGACGGCGATGGAGGGGATGGCGGCGGCGGCCAATCCGGCGCTGAAGACGGGGCCTGCGCTGTTTGGCGGGCGGGTGAATTCGCGCGGGTTCGATCTGACGGATGCGGGGCATCTGGCGGCGATCGAGGCGGCGCGCGCGCCTTGGGCCACGCACCGGTTCGAGGCGGGACCGATGATCGCGGGGCGGCCTGTCGGGGGGCTGCGGGTCGAGGTGAGGAACCCCGCGACCGGTGATCTGGTGGGGCATGTGGTGCAGGCGGGCGGGCCGGATGTGGACAGCGCGCTGCGGCTGGCGGAGCCTTGGGTTGCGGCGGCGCCCGAGCGGGCTGCGGTGCTGCGGCGGGTGGCGGATCTTTATGAGGCGGAGTTCGGGCCGATCTTTGCCCTGCTGGCGCGGGAGGCGGGCAAGACGCTGGCCGATGCGGTGGCGGAGTTGCGCGAGGCGGTGGATTTCCTGCGCTATTATGCCGATGGGGCGGCGGGTCTGGCGGCACCGGCGCGGGGGGTGTTCACCTGCATCAGCCCTTGGAACTTCCCTTTGGCGATCTTTACGGGGCAGATTGCGGCGGCGCTGGCGGCGGGGAATGCGGTGCTGGCGAAACCGGCGGAGCAGACGCCGTTGATCGCGGGTTTTGCCGTGGGGTTGATGCATCGGGCAGGGGTTCCGGTGACGGCGCTGCAACTGTTGCCGGGGGATGGGCCGGTGGTGGGCCGCGCGCTGACATCGGATGCGCGGGTGGGGGGTGTGTGTTTCACGGGGTCGACCGAGACGGCGCTGATGATCCGCCGCGCGATGGCCGCGCATATGGACCCGACCGCGCCGCTGATTGCCGAGACGGGCGGGTTGAATGCGATGCTGGTCGATTCGACCGCGCTGCCCGAGCAGGCGGTGCGGGACATTCTGGCCTCGTCCTTCCAGTCGGCGGGGCAGCGGTGTTCGGCGCTGCGCTGTCTTTACGTGCAGGAGGACGTGGCCGAGGCGGTGATGGAGATGCTGTCGGGCGCGATGGACGAGCTGGCGCTGGGCGATCCGTGGGATCTGGCGACGGATGTGGGGCCGGTGATCGATGCGGAAGCGGCGGGGGTGATCCGCGACCATGTGGAGGCGGCGCGGGCGCAGGGGCGGCTGGTGAAGGAGATGGCGGCCCCGTCCACGGGAACGTTCGTCGGGCCTGCGGTGATCCGCGTGGACGGGATCGCGGGCATGGGGCGCGAGATTTTCGGGCCGGTGCTGCATGTCGCGACCTTCCGTTCGGACGAGATCGACCGCGTGGTCGAGGATGTGAATGCCACGGGCTATGGCCTGACCTTCGGTCTGCACACGCGGATCGACGACCGCGTGCAGCGGATCGTGGAGCGGGTGCGGGTGGGCAACACCTACGTCAACCGCAACCAGATCGGCGCGGTGGTGGGCAGCCAGCCCTTTGGCGGCGAGGGGCTGTCGGGCACGGGGCCGAAGGCGGGCGGGCCGGATTACCTGACGCGCTTCACGCGGGCAGATGTGGCAGAGGTCGCGGGTGCGGACCGCGTGGCGGTGGAGGCCGAGGTGGCCGCCGCGCTGCGGGGGGCGGGGCCGGTGCCTGCGGGGGAAAGCCATGATCTGCCGGGGCCGACGGGGGAATCGAACCGTCTGACGACCGTGGCGCGGGGGCCTGTGCTGTGTCTGGGGCCGACGGCCAAGGCGGCGGCGGAGCAGGCGGCGGCGCTGCGCGCGCTGGGCGGGGTGGCGGTGGAGGCACCGTCGCTGGAACCTGCGGCGCTGGGCCGGCTGGCGGGCTTTGCCGGTGCGGTCTGGTGGGGGGACGCGGCGCGGGGGCGGGCCTATGCGGCGGCCTTGGCGGGGCGGGCGGGGCCGATCCTGCCGCTGGTGGGCGGCGCGCCGGACCTCGGCCATGCGCGGCTGGAGCGGCATGTCTGCATCGATACCACCGCGTCAGGCGGCAATGCGCAACTGCTGGTGGAGGCGAACTGACGGGGGATCAGCGGGTCCAGAGGCCCGTGCGCTTGATCGCGTTGCGGATGGCCTGTTCCTTGCGGGGCAGGTTGGCGCGGTCAAACAGCGCGCGCACCTCTTGCCCCAGCCCGCGGTAGAGCATCTTGCGGAAGGGCTGGTAGTCCGACAGCACCGCCTTGACGCGCGGATCGGCGGCGACCTGTTCCATGACGGCGACCGCATGGTCGCTTTCGCGCGCGAAGAAGAGCGGCAGGATGCGCCAGTGGCAGGTGAGCGCGCCGTCCAGCCCCGCAAGGTCGGGGGTCGGGCGACCGCCGCCCAAGGCGTGGATCACCAGGGGCAGGGCGATCTGGTCCAGCCACGGGTCGAGCGACTGGCAGGCGAGTTCGGGGCCGGGAGTGCGGGCGATTTCCGTGGCGTATTTCAGGAAGAGCGCGCCGAAGCGGCGGGGGCTTTCGTGCAGGAACCAGCCTGCGTTGAAATAGAGGTAGCGCTGCCAGTAGTCGTCGGGCTGGGTCAGGTCGAGGGAGGAGGCGAAGTCCAGCCCGAAGCGGCGGTAGAGCGCGCCCCAGATGGCGTTGTAATCGGGGCCGTAGAGTTCGATCTGCGGCCATGTCCCCTCGCGCTTCATGCTGGCGGTGGGGCGGGTGAAGTCGGGCGAGAGGCGCGCGATGTCGCCGGTGATGATCGTGTCAGTGTCGAGGAAGAGGAAGGGTTCGTCGGGGATATGGGCGAGCGCCTCGATCTTGTTGCCGTGGGGATAGGCGGCGCCAAAGGCGCGGCTGTCGAAGGGGATGATTTCCGCCCCGAGGTCGGCCAGAAGGTCAAGCGTGGCCGCGTCGGTGATCTGCGGGTTCTCCTTGCCCCAGAGCGGGCCGGGGCGGGGGGTAGCGATCAGCAGCCGGCCTGCGAAAGCGGGGGATTGCGCGCGCAGGCTGGCGGCAAGGAGGACGGCTTCGTATTGGAGCCTGCCCGATTGGCCGATGCAGAGGATGTTGAACGCGGACACTGGTAACGCCTTGGCCTGTCAGGAGGGGGTGAAGCGGAGCGACAGGCAGGACATCCCGCCGTCGAGTTTGGCGCATTCGGAATTGCCGATTTCCGTGACGGCATAGCCTGCGGCGGTCAGCCGGTCGCGGGTGGCGGGGAAGCCTCCGGCCATAAGGACCGTGTCGTTGAAGCGGATGGCGTTGGCGGCGGCCTCTTCCCCGTCGGCGGTGTGGATCACGCGGTAGCCGTCGAAGCAGCCCGAGGCGGCGAGGCGTTTGGTGGAGAGGATGGTTTCGGCATCGAGAAGCGAGCAGTCGGTCTTGAAATGCAGGACGCCGGGGGGCGTGTGCACCTCGCGCAGGGTGTGGCCCCATGGGGTGACGAGGGCGCGGAGTTCCTCGATTCCGGCGGCATCTGTGCGGGCCGAGCGGCCGACGAGGATTTCGCGGCCCGTGACGAGGATGTCGCCGCCTTCGATCGTGCCGGGGCCCGTGATGAAGGCGACGGTGGTGTAGAGCGCTCGCAGGTGGGGGGCCATTTCCGCCGCCTCGCCCAGCCGCGTGGGCGCGCCGGGGCGCATGATGATGGCGCCCTGGGGCAGGCAGAGGGCGGTGTCTTCGACAAAGACCGAGTCGGGAAAGGCGTCCAGCGGCGGGAGTTCCACGACCGTCGCGCCGGTGGCGCGCAGGGCGGCGATATAGGCGGCGTGGTGGCCTTGCATCGTGGCGAGGTCGGGGGTGCCAATGTCGATCGCGCGCAGGCCGCGGGTGATGGAAGCGGCTGGGCGGCGCGTGACGGCGTGGGTAAAGCGGAAGGAAGCGTCGGTCATGTCACCACCCTAGCAGGGGAAGGGATGGTGGGCGACCCTGGAATCGAACCAGGCATGGGTCTCCCCGGCGGAGTTACAGTCCGCTGCCGCACCTTGCAGCTCGTCGCCCGACGCGAGGCGGGGGATAGCCGAGGGGGAAAGGGGCGTCAAGGAGGAAAGCGGGGAAAAGTGGCTTGCAAACGGGGGGCTTCGGGGGACATGGATGGAGGGTGCGAAAAGGGGATGCCGAGATGAAGACCGGAGCGAAGAAGCCCACAT
Organism: Paragemmobacter amnigenus; assembly: GCF_009908265.2. GTDB lineage: Bacteria > Pseudomonadota > Alphaproteobacteria > Rhodobacterales > Rhodobacteraceae > Paragemmobacter > Paragemmobacter amnigenus. The sequence goes on from NZ_JAAATX020000011.1 coordinate 58,418, forward strand.
GGGTGATCGACAAGGAACGCGCGCGGCGGGCCGAGGCGAAAGAGACGGTCTGGCTGTTCGGCATCCATGCGGTGCGCGACGCGCTGGTCAATCCGGCGCGAGAGAGGCTGCGGCTGGTGGTCACGAAAAATGCCTTTGACCGGCTGGCCGATGCGATTGCCGCAAGCGGGATGGAGCCCGAGATCGTGGACCCGCGCAAGTTCGACGTGCCCATCGACGAGGGGTCGGTCCATCAGGGCGCGGCGCTTGAGGCGCGGCCGCTGAACTGGGGCAAGCTGGCGGATGTGGCGATTTCGGGGGCCGGGGCGCCCTTGGTCGTGCTGCTGGACCGGGTGACGGACCCGCATAACGTGGGCGCGGTGCTGCGGTCGGCCGAAGTCTTCGGCGCGCGGGCCGTGATCGCGCCGCGCCATCATTCCGCGCCCGAGACGGGGGCGCTGGCCAAGACGGCGAGCGGGGCGCTGGAGCGGCAGCCCTATCTGCGGGTGACGAATCTGGCTGACGCGATGGTGGAGCTGAAGGAGATGGGCTATGTGCTCATCGGGCTGGATGGCGACGGGACGGTGCCGCTGGCCGAGGCGATGGCGGGGGTCGGCACGCGGCCCGTGGGGCTGGTGCTGGGGGCCGAGGGGCCGGGGCTGCGCGACAAGACGCGCGAGACCTGCGACGTGATCGCGCGGATTCCTTTTGCCGGGGAGTTCGGGTCGCTGAACGTGTCCAACGCGGCGGCGGTGGGGCTTTATGCGGCGTCGCAGCGGTAGGGGCTTCGGGGTTTGTGGAGATGGCGGGGTGAACCCCGCCCTACGGATGTCCGCAAGCCGGAACCCGCACCCCGACACCAAAGATTTATCACGAATGCGGGATGGGAACTTTAATTCCCGTCCGCGGTTTCTATGTCACAGCACAGAGGTTCGGGTTCGGAACACCCGTTTCTCATTCACTGTCCCTCGTTCCGCGACTTGGCGCCCGGCCGCAGAGGCCCGGGCGCCTTTTTCTTTGGGGGTGTTCCAATGACCGATGACGATATCCGCCGCATCCTGACGGGCGTCCGCACGATTGCCGTCGTGGGCTGGTCGCCCAAGCCGGAACGGGCAAGCCATGGCGTCGCGGCCTTCCTGAAGCGCAAGGGGTATCGGGTGATCCCCGTCAATCCCGGACAGGCGGGGCAGGAGGCGCTGGGCGAGGTGGTGCGGGCGTCGCTGGCCGAGATCGGCGGGGGGGTGGACATGGTGGACATCTTCCGCCGGTCGGAAGAGGCGGGCGCGGTGGTCGACGAGGCGCTGGCGGTGCTGCCGGGGCTGAAGGCCGTGTGGATGCAGTTGGGCGTGGTGGATGCGGCGGCGGCGGCGCGGGCGCGGGCGCAGGGGGTGGAGGTGGTGATGGACCGCTGCCCCGCGATCGAGATGCCGCGGTTGGGGATGTGAGGGGCAAAATTCTTCTGGCGAAGAATTTTGGGTGCGATTTTTCTTGCGAAAAATCGGGGTCCGGTCAGCGGGGTAGGGGTCGGCGGGGATTTTCGCAGAAAATCCGGGGCCGGGAATTTTCGCCAGAAAATTCCCGTTCCCTCAGCCGCGGGATGCCTTTTCGGCAATGCCCGATGTGCCTTCGCGGCGGTCAAGCTCGGCCAGCACGTCGTCCAGCGTCACGTCGCGGGCGGCGAGCATGACGAGAAGGTGGTAGAGGACATCCGCCGCCTCTGCGGTCAGCTTGGCGCGGTCGCCCTTCACGGCCTCGATGATGGCCTCCACCGCCTCTTCACCGAATTTCTCGGCGCATTTTTCGGGGCCCTTGGACAGGAGCTTGGCGGTCCAGCTCGAGTCCGGATCGGCGCCTTTGCGGGACTGGATCGTGGCGGCGAGGCGGGAGAGCGTGGTCACTGTAGCCTCATGGGGATGCCGGCGGCGGCCATGTGGGCCTTGGCCTGGGCGATGGTGTAATCGCCGAAGTGGAAGATGGAGGCGGCAAGGACGGCGGAGGCGCCGCCGATGGTGACGCCTTCGACGAGGTGGTCGAGGGTGCCGACGCCGCCGGAGGCGATGACGGGGATGGAAACCGCGTCCACGATGGCGCGGGTGAGGGGCAGGTTGAAGCCCGCGCGGGTGCCGTCACGGTCCATGCTGGTCAGCAGGATCTCGCCCGCGCCTTTCGCGGCGACGGTGCGGGCGAAGTCGACGGCGTCGATGCCGGTGGGTTTGCGCCCGCCATGGGTGAAGATTTCCCATTTGCCGGGGGCCACGGTCTTGGCGTCGATGGCCACGACGATGCATTGCGACCCAAACCGGTCGGCGCTGCGGGCCACGACATCGGGGTCGGCCACGGCGGCGGAGTTGAAGCTGACCTTGTCGGCACCGGCGAGGAGGAGGGCGCGCACATCTTCGGGCGTGCGGACGCCGCCGCCGACGGTGAGCGGCATGAAGCATTGTTCCGCCGTGCGGGTGACGAGGTCGAACATCGTGCCACGGTTTTCGTGGGTGGCGTGGATGTCGAGGAAGCAGAGTTCATCGGCACCGGCGGCGTCATAGGCGCGCGCGGCCTCGACCGGATCACCCGCATCGCGGAGGTCGACGAAGTTGACGCCCTTGACCACGCGGCCATCGGCCACGTCGAGGCAGGGGATGATGCGGGTCTTGAGCATGGGCTGGCCTTGGCGATCCGGAGGGCGGCGCTGTCACCGACGCAGATAGCGGATCAGGTGGACGAAGGCCAGAAGGACGAGCGCCAGCGCGACGGCGGCGGCGAAGGGGAGGGTGACAAGGGCGAACCAGCCCATCATCGCGGCGGTGTAGAGCGCGCCGCCCCAGTCGGCGCCGAGGATGATGCAGCTGTGGATCGACCCCTCGTCCAGCCGGCAGCCCGCGGCCGAGGCGATCAGGCCCGCCGCGAGGGTCGACAGGACCGGCAGCAGGCAGAGGAGGAGAAGGACACTCAGGACAAGATAGGCGATACGCATGGGGGCAGCATAGCGCGGCGATGCGGGCCTGTCGCGGGGGATTTGGCGTGGAGCGGGGGCCAGCCCCCGCACCCCCGGAGTATTTGGGTCAAGATGAAGGCGTATCCGGTCGGGCTTGGTGCCTGCGGGCGCGGGGGGGCGTTGCCGGTGTGGCGGGAAGAGGCGGCCAGCCCGCGCGCGATGGTCAGGCTTTCAGGGCAGAGAGCGCGGCGGCGAGGTCGATGGCGCCGTCATAGAGCGCGCGGCCTGAGATGGCGCCCGCGATGATGCCGGTGTCGCGCAGCGCGATCAGGTCTTCCATCCGCGAGACGCCGCCGGAGGCGATGACGGGGATGGTGACGGCGCGGGCCAGCGCCGCGGTCGCGTCGATGTTGGGGCCCTGCATGGCGCCGTCGCGGTCGATGTCGGTGTAGATGAGGGCGGCGACGCCTGCATCCTCGAAGCTCTGGGCAAGGTCGGTGGCCATGACATCCGTCTCGGTCGCCCAGCCCTTGGTGGCGACGCGGCCCTTGCGGGCATCGATGCCGACGGCGACCTTGCCCGGGAAGGCGCGGGCGGCCTCGCGCACCAGCGCGGGGTTTTCCACGGCGACGGTGCCGAGGATGACGCGGGCAAGGCCCTTTTCCAGCCACATGGCGATGGTGGCCATGTCGCGGATGCCGCCGCCGAGCTGGGCGGGGACGCTGATGCGGGAGAGGATCGCCTCGACCGCCGCGGCGTTCACCGGTTCGCCAGCGAAGGCGCCGTTGAGGTCGACGAGGTGGAGCCATTCGCAGCCCGCCTGCTGGAACTTGAGCGCCTGTGCGGCGGGGTCGTCGCCGAAGACGGTGGCGGCGGACATCTCGCCGCGCAGGAGGCGGACGCATTGGCCGTCCTTCAGGTCGATGGCGGGGTAGAGGATCATGGGCGTGGTCCTGCGCGGTGGGGCTGTGCCGCGCGTTTGGCACGGGTCGCGCGGCGGGGCAAGGGGCGGGGTGGAGCGGCAGGTCGGGGTGCGCGACCCAACGTCAGGCTTGATCGGTGGCGCGGGACGGGGAAGATGGCGGCGTTCGGGGGCGTTTCAGGGAGGTTCGGTCGATGAAACGGTTGGTGATGGCGGCGGCGGTGATGGCCGGAATGTCGGGCGCGGCATGGGCGGCGGATCCGGTGGAGGGGGTCTGGCAGACGGAGGTCGATGATGGCTCTTTTGCTCACATTACCATGTCACCCTGCGGTGAGGGATTTTGTGGCGTAATTTCCAAGACGTTCAAGGAAGACGGATCAGAATACGTTTCAGAGAACCAAGGAAAAACCATCGTGATGGACATGATTCCCAGAGGAAACGATGAATATGAGGGTCAGGTTTTCCGCCCCTCCAACGGGAAGACCTATTACGGCACCATCGGTCTGGAGGGTAACATGCTCAAATTGTCTGGTTGCATTATAGGTGGATTGATCTGCGCCAAACAAAATTGGACTAGGGTTGAATAACGGGAGGTGCGTTTCTCCCCTTGATTGAAATAGAGATTGACTCGGCTGCTATCCGGCGATCAGTGTTGCGTGGATTGTAGGTGAACGCTTGGTAGTAAAATGAAGGTAGCTGTTCCGGCGCTGTTGTTGGTACTCCTGTCGGGCTGTGTTTCAGATACCGTTTGGTATCAGGAGGGTGCTCGGCCAGCGGTGGTAAACGACGCGGCAACTGACTGTGCTGTTGAGGCAGTGAATAGAGTGCCGCAGAATACACAGCTTGGAATGACCCCCGCTTATACAACTCCAGCCCAGACTTACTGCACAAGCGGGGGCTTCGGTTCGGTGAACTGCACGACTTATGGCGGTGACGTTCGCGGAGGTGACATTTATTCATACGATGCAAATAGTGGCCTTCGTCAGCAGGTGATGGCGCAGTGCATGGCGCGCCGAGGATATCAGCTCATTTCACTGCCGGTGTGCGCTCCGGAGAAAGTTCGAAACGTTGAGGTGGACCAGTCTCGCCTTCCTAAGTTGACGGAAAATTCTTGTTTGGTGCAGACGTCCACTGGATATGCGATGGTGAACCCAGAGTAATTCAACCATCGCACTGGCGGCGGTTTGTTCTGACCAAGGGGTGCAGGGGCGACCTTGCGCCCCTTTGCTTTTGCGGGGGGTCCGATGGGGCGGCGGGACTGGGGCTGGTTGGCGGTGCTGTCGCTGCTCTGGGGCGGGTCTTTCCTGTTTGTCGAGGTGGCGCTGCGCGGTCTGCCGCCGCTGGCGGTGGTGTGGTGCCGCGTGGCTGGCGGGGCGGTGCTGCTGGCGGGGGTGCTGCGCCTGACCGGGGCGGGCCTGCCGTGCGGGGGGCGGGTCTGGGGCGCGCTGGCGGTGATGGGGGTTCTGAACAATGCCGTGCCCTTCACGCTGTTCGCGCTGGCGCAGGGGCAGTTGGCGGGCGGTGTGGCGGCGATCCTGAACGCGATGACGCCGGTGCTGACGGTGCTGGCGCTGGCAGTGCTGGCGGGCGAGCGGCCGGGGGCGGGGCGGCTGGCCGGTGTGCTGGCGGGGTTTGCGGGTGTGGCGGTGATGATGGGCGGCGCGCTGGAGGGCGAGGGCTGGGCCAAGCTGATGTGTCTGGGGGCGGCGGGGAGCTATGCGCTGGCCTCGGTCTGGGCGCGGCGGTTCGGGGCGATGGGGCTTGCGCCGGTGGTGGTGGCCTTTGGCCAATGTGCGACGGCGGCGGTGCTGTTGTTCCCCGTGCTGATGGTCGGGCGGGTGTGGGAGGGGGTTTCGGCGGGGCCGGAGGTTTGGCTGGCGGTGGCGGGGCTGGCGAGCCTGTCGACGGCGCTGGCCTATGTGATCTTCTTTCGCCTCATGGCCTCGGCCGGGCCGGTGAACGTGCAGCTTGTGACCTTCCTGATCCCCGTGAGCGCGGTGGCGATGGGGGTGATGCTGCTGGGCGAGCGGATCGAGGCGCGGCATCTGGCGGGGGCTGCGCTGATCGGGCTGGGGCTGGTGGCGATTGACGGGCGGGTGGCGGGCTGGCTGCGGGCGCGGGTCAGCAGGTGAGGCGGCCGCGGCGTTCGCCGCTGTCGCCGGTGAAGCTGGAGGCGACGGCGGTGCAGCCGGTGGCGAGCGCCACGGCGCGCAGCATCTGGTCGGGGATGGCGCGGCGTTCGGCGGGGGAGGCGTAGCCGAGGCGGATCACCTGCGCGCGGTTGCCGTCGCGGAAGACGGCGTAGCTGCGGCCTTCGACGACCACGTCGCTGCGCCGGGCGTCGAAGAATTGCGGAGAGGGAGAGGCGCAGGCGGCGAGGAGCAGGAGGGTTGCGAGAGGGCGCATAAACAGAAACCTTGGAACCGGGAACACGGGGCCAAGGATGGCGGCTGTCGGCCTGCAAGGCAAGCAGGGCCGCGTTGCGGGTTGGGCCCGCCTGTCGGGGCCGTCAGGGTTTCCAGCGCAGGAAGTTCGCGATCAGGCGCAGGCCGGTGGCCTGCGATTTCTCGGGATGGAACTGGGTGCCGATGATGTTGTCGCGGCCCACGATGGCGGTGATGGGGCCGGCATAGTCGACATGGGCCAGCAGATGGGCGGGGTCGGCCACGCGGAAATGGTAGGAATGGACGAAATAGGCGTGGTCGCCCGTGGAGATGCCCGCGAGCACGGGGTGGGGGTGGTCGATCACCAGATCGTTCCAGCCCATATGCGGCACCTTCAGCGCCGGATCGGCGGGGGTGATGCGCGTGACCTCGCCCCCGATCCAGTCGAAGCCGCGGGTGTCTTCGTATTCGCGGCCCCATGTCGCCAGCATCTGCATGCCCACGCAGATGCCGAGAAAGGGTTTGCCGGCGGCGACGCCGTCCGAGATCGCCTCGAACAGGCCGCCGAAGCTGCCCAATGCGCGGCGGCAGGCGGGGAAGGCGCCGTCGCCCGGCAGGACGATGCGGTCGGCGCGGGCCACGTCATCGGGCGCGGAGGAGACGAGGATGTCGCCCGCGCCGACCTCTGCCGCCATGCGCTGGAAGGCCTTTTCGGCGGAATGGAGGTTGCCGCTGTCGTAATCGACGAGGACGGTCAGGGGCATGGGCGTTCGGGTCCGGCTGGGGGCAGGAACTTTCGGGAATTCCTGCAAATTTCTTTGGAGAAATCCGGGCGCGCTGCGGTCAGAGCGCGCCCTTGGTGGAGGGCAGGACACCCGACATGCGCGGGTCGGGTTCGACGGCCATGCGCAGGGCGCGGGCCACGGATTTGAAGGCGGCCTCGGCGATGTGGTGGCTGTTGAGGCCGTGGATCAGGTCGACATGCAGGGTGATGCCGCCATGGGTCGCCAGCGCCTGGAAGAATTCGCGCACGAGTTCGGTGTCGAAGCTGCCGATCTTCTGCGTCGGGAAGGGAAGGTTCCAGACGAGGAAGGGCCGCGCCGACAGGTCCAGCGCGCAGGCCACCTGCGCGTCGTCCATGGCGAGGTTGAAATGGCCGTAGCGGCGGATGCCGCGCTTGTCGCCCAGTGCGCGGGTCAGGGCCTGACCCAGCGCGATGCCGCAATCCTCGACCGTGTGATGGTCGTCGATGTGCAGGTCGCCGTCGGCCTTGACCGTGATGTCGATCAGGGAATGGCGGGCGAGCTGGTCCAGCATGTGGTCGAAGAAGCCGACGCCGGTGTGGTTGTCATAGGTGCCCGTGCCGTCGAGGTTGACGGTGACGGCGATTTCCGTCTCGGACGTGGTGCGGCTGATTTCGGCGGTGCGCATGGCGGGACCCCTGTGCTGGTCGGGGCCTTATAGGGCGCGGGGGCGGGTTTGGAAAGCGGGTCAGGCGCCGCGCTGCGCGGGGTGGCGGCGCGGCGAGAGGGTGGCGGCAAGGCCAAGGAAGAGGCCCGAGAGCGCGGCGATGGTGCCCGCAGCGGAGACGGTGAAGGACAGTCCGAGGGCGAGGGGCAGGTAGCCCGCGATCAGCGTACCGAGGATGGCGGAGAGGGCCGCGACGAGGATCGAGAGCGCAAGCTGGCGCGGCAGGCTGTCGGTCAGCAGGCGGGCGGTGGCGGGGGGGCAGACCAGCATGGCGATGGTCAGGATGGACCCCACCGCCGAGAAGGCCGCGACGGCGGCCAGCGCGGTCAGCCCCGTCAGCGCGGCCGAGAGGGTGCGGGTGGGGATGCCCATGGTGGCGGCGAAGCCTTCGTCGAAGGTGGCGATGGCGAGCGGGCGCCAGAGCAGGGCGAGGAGGAGGAGGATGCCTGCGGCAATGGCGGCGAGGAGCGGCAGTTCGGGTGGCAGGCTGGCCAGTGCTGCGGGGTCCGTCAGCGAGGACCAGCCCGCGGCCTCGATCCAGATCAGGCCTTCGAGATTGCCGTAAAGCGCGTGTTCCACATCCAGATGCACCGCCGCCGCACCGGAGGTTTCCAGCAGCAGCACGCCTGCGGCGAACATGGCGGTGAAGGTCACGCCCATGGCCGCGCCCGGATCGGCCCCCGTGGCGCGGCGGATGAGTTCGATGAGGCCGGCCGAGAAGGCGGCGGCGGCCAGTGCGCCCCCCAGCATGACGGGCGGCGCGGCAGAGCCGGTGAGCAGGAAGGCCGCGACGAGGCCCGGCAGGACGACATGGGCCATGGCATCGCCCAGCATCGCCTGACGGCGCAGGAGCAGGAAATTCCCGGGCGCGGCGCAGGCGATTGCGGCCAGTGTGGCGATGACCAGCGGCGGCAGGGTGAAGGGGACGAATTCGCTGCCGGTCATGTCTGCTCTCCGGCGGCGAGGCGGGCGCGCAGGCGGGCATGGGCGATGCTGCGCGCGATCAGGCCGCGCCGGGGCGCGATCAGGGCCGAAAGCGCGAAGGCGGCGAAGGCCAGCAGGACGATGGCGGGGCCGGTCGGCAGGTCGGGCAGCGCGACCGAGAGCGCGGCGCCCAGATGGCCCGAGACCGCGCCGATCGCGCCCGCCAGCAGCGCCACGGTGGACATCCGGTCGGACCAGAGGCGGGCGGCGAGCGCGGGGGTGATGAGCAGCGCCACGATCAGGATCAGCCCTACCACCCGCAGGCCCAGCAGAACGCAGGCCAGCGTCAGGACAAGGAGCGCCATATCGGCGGCGCGGGTGTCGATGCCCATCAGGCGGGCATGGGCGGGGTCGAAGGCCGTCATCACCAGCGCGCGGCGCAGAAGCCAGAGCAGCGCCAGCGTCACCGCGCCACCACCCGCGACCAGCAGCGCGTCATCGCGCAGCATTCCGGCGGTGGAGCCCAGAAGGAAGCTTTCCAGACCGGCAGGGCGGCCAAGGCTCAGGTTCTGGATCACGGTCAGGATCACGATGCCCGCGCCGTAGAAGGTGGAGAGCACCGCGCCGATGGCCGCATCCTCGGGCAGGCGGGTGCGGGTCAGGCGGTTCAGCGCCATCAGTCCGAGCGCGGCAGAGATCCCCGCGCCGAGGAGTAGGCCCGCCAGCCACCGCCCGTCGCTGCCAAGCGCGGCCATGACGAGGAAGGCAAGGCCGATGCCCGGAAGCGTGGCATGGGCCATGGCATCCGAGACGAGGGCACGGCGGCGCAGCGTGGTGAAGGCCCCCGTGCAGCCCGCGGCGAAGCCCAGAAGGGCGGCGCCGATGCTGACCAGTGCGGCATTGTAGCCGGACTGGAAGAGCAGGGCCTGAAGCAGGGTTGCGGTCATTGCGGGGCGTGGCCGTCAGGCCGGGATCGCGGTGAGAAGCTGGTTTCCATAGGCCTCGGCCACCGTGGCGCGGCGGAAGGTGGCGGCGGTCGGGCCTTCGGCGATCACATGGCGGTTCAGCAGCAGGACGCGGTCGAAATAGGCAGGCACGGTGGACAGGTCGTGATGCACGGCAATCACCGTGCGGCCCTGTGCGCGCAGGCCGTGCAGGACGGCGATGATGGCGGATTCGGTCGCGGCATCCACGCCCGCGAAGGGTTCATCCAGAATGACGAGGTCGGCATCCTGTGCCAGGGCGCGGGCAAGGAAGACGCGCTGCTGCTGGCCGCCCGACAGCGCGCCGATCTGGCGCGTGGCGAAACCGGCCATGCCCAGACGGTCAAGGCAATCGGCTGCGCGGGCGCGGAGCGCGGGCGTCAGGCGGCCCAGAAGGCCTGTCTGGCGATAGAGGCCCATCTGCACCACGTCGATCACGCGGGCGGGAAAGTCCCAGTCCACCGCGGCGCGCTGGGGGACATAGGCGATGCGGGGCATGGCGCGGGGGACGGGCTGGCCGAAGGCGCGCACCTCGCCCGTCAGGGCGGGGATCAGGCCGAGCGCGGCCTTCAGCAGCGTGGATTTGCCCGCCCCGTTGGGGCCGATGACGGCGGTCATCGACCCCTTGGGGAACCGGGCACTGACCGTGGCGACTGCGGGGACTGATCCGTAGGCCACGGTCAGGCCTGTGATGGCGAGTGCCGTTTCCGGCAGTGGGATTGGGGTTGGGCTCGCCATCATGTGCCTGCGTCGAGTTTGCCGACCATGCCGCGTTCCGGCGCATCGCCGCCCAGTGCGCGGGCGATGGTCGTGACGTTATGGTCGATCATGCCGATCCATGTGCCCTCGTAGCTGCCGTCGGGGCCCATGGCATCGGAGAAGAGTTCGCCACCGATCGTGACGTAATGGCCCTGCGCGTCGGCGCCTTCGATCAGGGCGCGGATGGTGCGGTCCGAAACGGAGCTTTCGACAAAGACGGCGGGGATGCGGCGGCTGACCAGAAGGTCGACCAGTTCGCCGATACGGGCAAGGCCGGCTTCGGATTCGGTGGAGATGCCCTGTATCCCCTCGACCTGCCAGCCATGGGCGCGGCCGAAATAGGCAAAGGCGTCATGGGCCGTGACCAGAACCCGCGCGGGTTCCGGGACCGTTGCCAGCGTCGCCGCGCAATAGGTCTGGAGCGCCGCCACATCGGCGCGCAGGCCGGCCAGTCGGGCCCCGGTGTCGAAGCCCTGTTCCTCTAGGGCGGCGGCGATGCTTTCGGCGGCGATCAGCCACAGGTCCGGGTCGAACCAGACATGGGGATCGGGCCGGTCGGGATAGGCCGGGTCCGAGAGGAGGCGGTCCTTCGGGATCGTCTCGGCCACGGCGAGGACCGGCGTGCGGCGCGACAGGTCCGCCATGACATCGGTAAACTGCGCCTCGAGGTTCAGGCCGTGCCAGAGGATCAGGTCGGCGCGCGAGAGCGCGAGGATGTCCGAGCGCGTGGGGCGGTAACCGTGCGGGTCCATGCCCGGCCCCATGAGCGCGCTGACCGGACCGCCGGTCAGGCGGCGCGCGAGATCGGCGATCATGCCCGTGGTGGCGGTAATCGCCGGTGCCGCCGCCGAGGCGTGGAGAGCGGGTGCCGCAAGGGGCAGGCTGGCCAGACCGGCAAGCAGCGCGCGGCGCGAGAGGGCGAAGGAGGGGGTCGCTGTTCTGCTCATGGGGGGAAGATGGTGAGAATGGTTCTCAAAGTCAACATGGAATGAGAGCGGCTCGCAACTTCGTGACCGAAGGGGTGTTATTCGGGTGGGACTTCGCGCAGGGGTTGCGGCGGTTGCCTGCCTGCGGGGAGGGGCGGCGGGATCGACGCTTGACGCAGGGCGGGGGGCGTGCGGAACTGGTCGCGGACGCAGCCTGCGGGGCTGGGATCCGGGGCAGCGAAAGATCCGGAAAATCCGGACGACGGACAGGCGGAAAGAGGGGCAGATCATGGATTTCAGGCAAACTCGGGCGGGGATTGGTCTTGTGCTGGCGCTGGTTGCGGGGGCCGCAACTGCGGGAGAGGTGATGTCGCCCGATTATGGCGCGGTGACGCATCGTCCGGCGCCGTCGGGGGCGGGCACGCTGATCGAGGTGAAGAGCCTGCACGGCTGGTCCTGCAGCGGGGTCTATGCGCCGCCCGCGCGGGCGGGCGAGGCGGTGGATTTCCCGCTGGACTGTTCGGACGATGTGAAGGGCAAGGCGCTGATGAGCGTCGAGGATGGCCGCGCGGCAATCCTGTTCCAGCGCAAGGACGGCAGCAAGGGCAGCGCGGCCTTCCGCATGGAATAGGGCCGCATGGAATAGGGACGGCCCGACCGGAGCGCCGAAATGACGACGGCCACCCCGCGGGGTGGCCGTTTGCCGTTTCGACTGGAGCGGGCGATGAGATTCGAACTCACGACCCTAACCTTGGCAAGGTTATGCTCTACCCCTGAGCTACGCCCGCACTCCGTGGCGCGGGTGATAGTGCGGGGCGGGGCGGGGTGCAAGGGGAAATTTCGGCCCTGGGGAGGGGGGCGATTTTTCTGCGAAAAATCGGGCGTCGCGCGGGTGGAGGCGGGCGGGATGGTTGGTCCGGGGCGGGAAATTTCGCAGAAATTTCGTGCGGGCCGAAATGCGAACGGCCGCCCAAGGGCGGCCGTCTGGCAGGTCCGACTGGAGCGGGCGATGAGATTCGAACTCACGACCCTAACCTTGGCAAGGTTATGCTCTACCCCTGAGCTACGCCCGCGCCGGTTGGACTGGCGCTGATCTATAAAAGCCGCGCGGGGGGTTCAAGGGGGAAAGTGCGGGGCAGGGCGGATTTTTGGGGCAGGCAGGATGGGCAATCCTGCCCATCCTGCGGCGCCGGTCATTCCAGCTCGACCAGCAGGTCCTTTGCCTCGATCATGCTGCCCGCATGGACATGCAGCGCCTTGACCGTCGCCTCGCGGTCGGCATGCAGGCCGGTTTCCATCTTCATCGCCTCGATGGTGACCAGAAGGTCGCCCGCGCGGACCTTCTGGCCCACGGTCACCGCCACGGAGGCGATTGAGCCCGGCATCGGCGCGCCGACATGGGCGGGGTTGCCGTCCTGCGCCTTGGGCCGTGCGGCGGTCTTGGCCTTCACGGCGCGGTTCGGCACGCGGATCACGCGGGGCTGGCCGTTCAGTTCGAAGAAGACCTTGACGTCGCCGTCCTCGGTCGTCTCGCCCACGGCTTGCAGGCGGATTTCCAGCTGCTTGCCGGGGTCGATTTCCGGCGTGATCTCCTCGCCCGGTTCCATGCCGTAGAAGAAGGTCTTGGTGGGCAGGGTGCGGACGGGACCGTAGAGGCGGTGGCGGCCCATGTAATCAAGGAAAACCTTGGGATACATGAGGTAGCCGTTCAGATCCTCGTCATCCACGGCGCGGCCGCCGAGTTCTTCGGAGAGCTTCGCCCGCGTTTCTTCCAGATCGACGGGGGGCAGGGTCTGGCCGGGGCGTCCGGTCAGCGGCGCCTCGCCCTTGAGCACCTTTTTCAGGATGCCTGCGGGCCAGCCGCCATGGGGTTGGCCGAGATTGCCTTTCAGCATGTCGACGACCGAGTCGGGGAAGGCCACGTCATGGTCGGGGTCTTCGACCTGTGCCCGCGTCAGGCCCTGCGCTACCATCATCAGGGCCATGTCGCCCACCACCTTGGACGAGGGCGTGACCTTCACGATGTCGCCGAACATCTGGTTGGCGTCGGCATAGGCCTGCGCCACTTCGGGCCAGCGTTCCTCGAGCCCGAGCGAGCGCGCCTGCGCCTTGAGGTTGGTGAACTGGCCGCCGGGCATTTCGTGCAGGTAGACTTCGGACGCGGGGGCGGGGATGCCGGATTCGAAGGCCGCGTATTGGGTGCGGACATGTTCCCAGTAGTTCGAGATGTCGCGGATCGCCTTGATATCCAGACCCGTGTCGCGGTCGGTGTGGCGCAGCGCCTCGACGATGGAGCCGAGGCAGGGCTGCGAGGTGCCGCCCGAGAAAGCGTCCATCGCGGCGTCCACCGCATCGACGCCCGCGTCGCAGGCGGCAAGGATCGTCGCCGCCGCGGCGCCGCTGGTGTCATGGGTGTGGAAGTGGACGGGCAGGCCGATTTCCTGTTTCAGCGCCTTGACGAGGATGCGGGCCGAGGCGGGTTTCAGAAGCCCCGCCATGTCCTTCAGACCCAGCACATGGGCGCCTGCGGATTTCAGTTCCTTTGCGCGGTCGACGTAATATTTGAGGTCGTATTTGGACCGCGCGGGGTCCAGAAGGTCGCCCGTGTAGCAGATCGTGCCTTCGCAGACCTTGTTCGCCTCGATCACCGCGTCCATGGCGACGCGCATGTTCTCGACCCAGTTGAGGCTGTCGAACACGCGGAAGACATCGACGCCGGTTTCGGCGGCTTGCAGGACGAAGGCGCGCACGACGTTGTCGGGATAGTTGGTGTAGCCCACCCCGTTCGAGGCGCGCAGGAGCATCTGGGTCATCAGGTTGGGCATGGCCGCGCGCAGGTCGCGCAGGCGCTGCCACGGGCATTCCTGAAGGAAGCGGTAGGCCACGTCGAATGTGGCCCCGCCCCAGCATTCGACCGAGAAGAGTTGCGGAAGGTTGGCGGCATAGGCGGGGGCCACGCGGACCATGTCGATGGACCGCATCCGCGTCGCAAGCAGCGACTGGTGGCCGTCGCGCATGGTGGTGTCGGTGATGAGCACCTTCTTCTGCGCCTTCATCCAGTCGGCCACGGCCTGCGGGCCCTTCTGTTCCAGCAGGTTCCGCGTCCCCGTGGCGGGGGTTTCGGTCAAGAGCTTCGGGGGCTTGGGCATCTTCGCCTCGGCCGGGGGTTTGGGCCGGCCTGCGGTTTCGGGATGCCCGTTCACCGTGATGTCGGCGATGTAGGTCAGGATCTTCGTCGCGCGGTCGCGGCGTTTCTTGAAGGCGAAGAGGTCGGGCGTCGTGTCGATGAACTTGGTCGTGTAGGAATAGTCGAGGAAGGTCGGGTGCTTGAGCAGGTTGATGACGAATTCGATATTCGTCGCCACCCCGCGGATGCGGAATTCGCGCAGGGCGCGGTCCATGCGGGCGATGGCCTTTTCCGGCGTCTGGGCGTGGGCCGTGACCTTCACCAGCAGCGAGTCGTAATAGCGCGTGATGACGCCGCCCGCATAGGCTGTGCCGCCGTCCAGACGGATGCCGTTGCCAGTGGCCGAGCGGTAGGCGGTCAGGCGGCCGTAGTCGGGAATGAAGTTGTTGAGCGGGTCCTCGGTCGTCACGCGGCATTGCAGGGCGTGGCCGTTGAGTTTGACATCGGCCTGCGACGTGACGCCGGTCGCTTCGGGCAGGGACTTGCCTTCCTCGATCAGGATCTGGGCCTGCACGATGTCGATGCCGGTGACTTCCTCGGTCACGGTGTGTTCGACCTGCACGCGGGGGTTCACCTCGATGAAGTAGAACTTGCCCTCGTCCATATCCATCAGGAATTCGACGGTGCCAGCGCATTCGTAGTCGACATGGGCGCAGATCTTGCGCGCCATCTCGCAGACCTCGTCGCGCTGGGCCTGCGTCAGGTAGGGGGCGGGGGCGCGTTCGACGACCTTCTGGTTGCGGCGCTGGACGGTGCAGTCGCGTTCCCACAGGTGCCAGACATTGCCCTGCTTGTCGCCGAGGATCTGCACCTCCACATGGCGGGCGCGCTGGATCATCTTTTCCAGATAGCCTTCGCCATTGCCGAAGGCGGCTTCGGCCTCGCGCCGGCCTTCGCGGACCTTGGCCTCAAGCTCGTCCTCGCCCAGGATCGGGCGCATGCCGCGCCCGCCGCCGCCCCAGGATGCCTTGAGCATCAGGGGATAGCCGATTTCCTTGGCCTGCTTCTTGATGAGCGCCATGTCCTCGCCCAGCACCTCGGTCGCGGGGATGACGGGGACGCCCGCCTCGATCGCCACGCGGCGGGCGGAGGCCTTGTCGCCAAGGGCGCGCATGGTTTCGGCGCGGGGGCCGATGAAGGTGATGCCCGCCTGATCGCAGGCTTCGACGAAGTCGGGGTTTTCCGACAGCAGGCCATAGCCGGGGTGGATCGCGTCCGCGCCCGACATCTTGGCCACGCGGATGATTTCGGGGATCGACAGGTAGGCGCCGACAGGCGACATCCCCTCGCCGATGCGGTAGGCCTCGTCCGCCTTGAAGCGGTGGAGGGACAGCTTGTCTTCCTCGGCGAAGACGGCGACGGTCTTTTTGCCCATTTCGTTGGCGGCGCGCATGACGCGGATGGCGATCTCGCCGCGGTTGGCAACGAGGATCTTGCGGAACTCTGGCATCGGTCTCTCCGGTGTCGGCAGTCAGGCGGGCTTTTCACGAAGTTTGCGGCAGGCGCAAACAGGGGCGTACTCTAGGGGCGCTGCGGTGCGGCGCAAGTGTGGGAACCGGCGTTATCTGCAAATTTTGCGAAATATTCAGGCAGCCTTTTGCAGCTGCAAAGCCTGCTTTTGCAGCTGCGGCAGGACTTTGGGTGGGAAAAGGCGAACATTCGGTGAACTCTTTTCCTTTGCCGCCAGAGGCGCTAGGGTTCGGGGCATGAGCGATTTCGACCATCCCGACAGCTTCGACGCCCCCGCCATTCCGCTTTCGCAGCGGGCCATGATGGCGGGGCGGGGGGCGCCCTATCTGGACGATCTGAACCCCGCGCAGCGCGCGGCGGTGGAGGCGCTGGACGGCCCCGTCCTGATGCTGGCAGGGGCGGGGACGGGAAAGACCAAGGCGCTGACGGCGCGGATCGTGCATCTGTTGCGGACGGGGCGGGCAAGGCCGAACGAGATTCTGGCGGTGACCTTCACCAACAAGGCCGCGCGCGAGATGAAGCTGCGTGTCGGGCGGATGCTGGGCGAGGTGGCCGAGGGGATGGCGTGGATGGGCACCTTCCATTCGCTGTCGGTCAAGATCCTGCGGCGGCATGCGGAACTGGTGGGGTTGAAGTCGAACTTCACCATTCTGGATACGGATGACCAAGCAAGGCTGGTCAAGCAGTTGCTGGACGCCGAGCACATCGACCGTAAGCGCTGGAACGAGCGTTGGTTCTTGCATCACATCGACAGTTACAAGAACCGCGCTTGGTCTCCAGATGAGGTTCCGGCTTCCGAGGACCCTGAAGTCTGGTTGACGCCGAATATCGGAAATGTGCCGTCATTCATGGGCGGAACTGGTGCAAAGCGGAAAGTAACGCAGGTCTATCGCGCGTATCAAAGTCGGCTCTTGGCGCTCAACGCGGTCGATTTCGGCGACCTTCTTAACTACTGTGTTCATCTCTTCAAAACGTGCCCTGACGTTTTGGAGCAGTATCAGCGACGGTTCAAATACATCCTCGTCGACGAGTATCAGGACACCAACGTCTGCCAGTATCTGTGGCTGCGGCTTCTGGCGCAGGCGCATCGCAACATCTGCTGCGTGGGGGATGACGACCAGTCGATCTATGGCTGGCGCGGGGCCGAGGTGGGCAACATCCTGCGGTTCGAGAAGGATTTTCCCGGCGCCGTGGTGGTGCGGCTGGAGCAGAATTACCGATCCACGCCCCATATTCTGGCGGCGGCGTCAGGCGTGATCGCGGGGAATGCGGGGCGGTTGGGCAAGACGCTGTGGACCGAGGTGAAGGAGGGCCACAAGGTCCGGCTGATCGGCCATTGGGACGGCGAGGAAGAGGCGCGCTGGATCGGGGAAGAGATCGAGGCGGTGCAGCGCGGCACGCGGGGGATGGACCCTGTGGGGCTGGACGGGCAGGCGATTCTGGTGCGGGCATCCCACCAGATGCGGGCCTTCGAGGACCGGTTCCTGACGATCGGGCTGCCCTATCGGGTGATCGGGGGCCCGCGATTCTATGAGCGGCAGGAAATCCGCGATGCGATGGCCTATTTCCGGCTGGCGGTCAGTCCGGAGGACGATCTGGCCTTCGAGCGGGTGGTGAATGTCCCCAAGCGGGGACTGGGGGACAAGGCGCAGGCGGATATCCAGCGGACGGCGCGGCTGTCGGGCGTGTCCCTGCACGAGGGCGCGCGCGAGCTGGTGGCCAATGGCGGGATCGGCGGCAAGGGCGCGGGGCAGTTGCGGGCCTTTGTCGAAGGGATCGACCGCTGGCACGCGCTGACGCTGGATGCGGTGCGGGTGGCGGGGGATGACGACCTGCTGGAGCCCATTGGCGCGGTGGCGCCGGCGATGGATCACGTGCGGCTGGCCGAGATGATTCTGGAGGAATCCGGCTACACCGAGATGTGGCAGAACGACAAGACACCCGAGGCGCCGGGGCGGCTGGAGAACCTGAAGGAACTGGTCAAGGCACTGGAGCAGTTCGACAATCTGCAAGGCTTCCTCGAACACGTTGCCCTCATCATGGACAACGAGACCGAGGAGGCGGGCGAGAAGGTCAGCATCATGACGCTGCACGCCGCCAAGGGTCTGGAGTTTCCGGTGGTGTTCCTGCCGGGGTGGGAGGACGGGTTGTTCCCCAGCCAGCGCAGCATGGACGAGAGCGGGTTGAAGGGGTTGGAGGAGGAGCGGCGTCTGGCCTATGTCGGCATCACGCGGGCCGAGGAGCTGTGCACCATCTCCTTCGCGTCGAACCGGCGGGTTTACGGGCAATGGCAGAGCCAGTTGCCCAGCCGCTTCATCGACGAATTGCCGGCCGCGCATGTCGAGGTGCTGACGCCGCCGGGGCTTTATGGCGGCGGCTTCGGGGCGGCGGCCCCCTATGTCTCCAGCATGGATGACCGGATTTCGAAGGCGGATGTCTACAACTCGCCCGGCTGGAAGCGGATGCAGGACCGCGTGCAGACGCGGGGCGTGTCGCAGCCGCGCGAGGCGCGGGGGGTGGTGATCGACGCGACGGCGGTACCGGCCTTTACCGAAGGGGACCGCGTGTTCCACCGCAAGTTCGGCTATGGCATCGTGATCGGTCTGGAAGGCGACAAGCTGGAGATCGATTTTTCGAAGGCGGGGATCAAGAAGGTCGTGGCGGGGTTCGTCGTCGATGCGGATGACGCGGACGAGGTGCCGTTCTGAGCCGCGATTTCTGACACAGAAATCGCGGCGTTTTCTGCACGCAGAAAACGGGGCCAGACGTCGGGGGTCCGATTTCTGCGTCAGAAATCGGCGCGTTTCCTGCGTCAGGAAACGCCCTTCCGGGCCAGACGCTCCAGCGCCCAGATCGCCAGCCCTGCCAGCAGCCCCCAGAAGGCCGCGCCGATGCCTGCGAAGGCCACGCCTGCGCCGGTCACGGCAAGGGTGAGGGTGGCGGGGAAGCGTTGGTCGGGCGTGGCGAAGGCCCCCGTCAGCGCGCCCGTCAGCGGGCCCAGAAGCGCCAGCGCGACAAGGGCCGTCATCAGCGCGGGAGGCAGGGCGTTGAGGATGGCGATGACGACAGGGCCGGTCAGTCCCAGCACGACCCAGACCGCGGCATAGGCCAGCCCCACCTTCCAGCGTTGCGACCGGTCAGGGTGCACGTCGTCGCCCATGCAGATGGCGGCGGTGATGGCGGCCATGTTCACCGTATGCGCGCCCATGAGCGCGGTGGCCGCCGAGATCAGGCCGGTCACGGTCAGGGCGGGGGCGACAGGCGGTTCGAATCCTGCGGCGCGCATGGTGGCGAAGCCCGGCAGGTTCTGCGAGGCCATGGTGACGAGGTAGAGCGGCAGGCCAAGGCCGATCAGCGCGGCCCAGTCGAAGGCGGGTGCCACCAGAACGGGGACGGGCGGCACCGGCGGCAGGGCGGGCAGCAGCGCCGCGCCCGTGGAGAAGGCGGTGGCAAGGCCCGCGGCAAGCGCGGCCAGCACGGCCAGCGCGGGGTTGGAGAGCCGGACGAGGGCGAAGAGTGCCACCATGGGCGCGACCAGAAGCGGGGCAGCGGCCAGCGCGCCGGCGCCTTTGAGCACGAAGGGCAGCAGCACGCCCGCCAGCATGGCAGCGGCGATGCCGTCGGGGATGCGCGCCACGAGGCCCCCGAGCGGGCGGATCAGTCCGGTGGCGGCGATGAGAAGCCCTGCGAGGATGAAGGCGGCCACGCCCTCGGCCATGCCATAGCCGGAGGAGGCGGCGATCAGCGCGGCGCCCGGGGTGGACCATGCCAGCACCACCGGAACGCGGTGCCATGTGGAGAGCAGTGCCGAGCCTGCCGCCTTGGCGAAGCAGACACCCATCACCCAGCTTGCCGTCTGGTCCGGTGTCGCCCCCAGTGCGGCGGCGGCGGCGAGGACCAGCGCGATGGTGGAGCCGTAGCCCACGAGGGCCGCGACGAGGGCGGCGGAAAAGAGGGAGGGGCGCATCGGTCCTGTCGGGTCTGCTTCGCTGTTGCGGCGGACTATCGGCGGCGGGGATGCGGGATGCAAGCGGCGCAGGACGGATGCGGCGACCCCGAGAGGGAGGAGGGGGTCGCCGCCTGGTCCGTCCGGCCCGAGGGAGGAGGAGAGGGCCGGTCGCACATCGTGGGGGGGGGGGCTGCCCCCGGAAAGGATGCGGCGGTTCCCGGGAGGAGGTGGGAACCGCCGCCGGTCCGATGACCCTCAGGGAGGAGGAGGAGGGTCTGTCGCACGGGCGTGGGGCAGGTGGCCCCGAATGGAATGGCGGCGATCCCAGGGAGGAGGAGGGGACCGCCGCAGGTCCGGCAGGCCCGAGGGAGGAGGAGAGGGCCCGTCGTACACCGGTGGGACCGTCGGTCCCGGAATTTTGTGCGGCGGTCCCAGGGAGGAGGAGGGGACCGCCGCGTTTCCGTGTCCCCAGGGAGGAGGAGGGGGACTTCGGATCGGTTTGGACGTCAGCGCCGGGGCGCGACATCCGAGTCAAAGTGCGGCGACGCCAGGGAGGAGGAGAAGCGCCGCCGCTTTTGCCAAGAACCCCGGGAGGAGGTGGGGTTCAGCAAGAAACCTTATTTGCCATAGGCGGCTTCGTGGGCCACCGAGCGGATGTCGTTGCGCGAGATGCCCAGATCGGACAGTTCGCGGTCCGAAAGCACGAGAAGCTCGCGGACGGTCTGGTTGTACACGGCGCGGCGGGCGAGGTGCGCTTTGAACTGGGCGACATAGCCCGAGAAGCGGTCAGCCAGCGAGAAGGACGCGGCGCGGGAAGAGTTTACATAAGCCATTTCGATCAGCCTCAGTTTGCTACACGGTGTCGGACAGCGTTCTGTTGCGCCGTTAACGGAAACATGGGGCAATTGCTGCAGGTGCACAATAGCCCGCCTCCGCAATGCTGCCTTGCAGCAAATGCATGGCTGGATGTCACAAAAACGTCATTAATTTCATTGGTTTCGCCCGAAAATTGAGCAAATGGTCAACGCGGCCTTGCCGAGCGCCGCAAAGATGGCGAGGTTTGCCGAAACCTTGTGCGGGAGAAGAACGGATGTCGGTTTCGCGGGAGTTAATCATGCGGGCTCTGGCCGGTGTCGGCCTGCCGGGCGGCGGCGATCTGGTGTCGCGCGATTTGATTCGCGCCTTGACGGTCGAGGGCGGCGCGGTGCGCTTTGTGATCGAGGCGGAAAGCCCCGAGGCGGCGCGGGCGCTGGGCCCCGTGCAGGCGGCGGCGGAGGCGGCGGTGCGGGCCGTGCCGGGGGTTGCATCGGTGCAGTTGGTGATGACGGCGCATGGTCCGGCGGCCAAGCCTGCGGCGCCTTCGCTGAAGATCGGGCAGCATCCGACGCCGCAGCAGGGCGGGCCGCAGAAGGTGTCGGGCGTGGACCGGATCATCGCGGTGGCGTCGGGCAAGGGGGGCGTGGGCAAGTCGACCGTGTCGTCGAACCTTGCCGTGGCGCTGGCGCGGCAAGGGCGGAAGGTGGGGCTGCTGGATGCCGATATCTACGGGCCGAGCCAGCCGCGGATGATGGGGGTCAGCAAGCGACCCGCCAGCCCTGACGGGAAAATCATCGAGCCTTTGCAGGCACATGGCGTGACGATGATGTCGATCGGGCTCATGCTGAAAGAGGACGAGGCGGTGATCTGGCGGGGGCCGATGATCATGGGGGCCTTGCAGCAATTGCTGGGGCAGGTGGCCTGGGGGAAGCTGGACATCCTGATCATCGACCTGCCACCGGGGACGGGGGATATCCAGCTGTCGCTGGCGCAGCGGACGCAGCTGACGGGGGCGCTGGTGGTGTCCACCCCGCAGGACGTGGCGCTGCTGGATGCGCGCAAGGCGTTGGACATGTTCAGCAAACTGAAGGTGCCGGTGCTGGGCCTGATCGAGAACATGTCGACCTTCTGCTGCCCCAATTGCGGGCACGAGACGCAGATTTTCGGCCATGGCGGGGTGAAGGCCGAGGCGGCCAAGCTGGGCCTGCCGTTCCTGGGCGAGTTGCCGCTGGCGCTTTCCGTGCGTCAGGCGGGGGATGCGGGCACGCCGATTGCCGCGACCGACGCGCCCGAGGCCGAGGCCTATGCGCGGCTGGCGCGGGGGCTGATCGCGGGGGGGATGGCGTAAGGTTTCGCTGGCGGGGCAAGGGGTTGGCGGAAACGGGTTGTACCGGCGGCTGTGCAGACGGTTGTGCAGACAGGTGTACATACAAATTCCGGCAGTCGGCGGGGGCGGATCATGGTTAAGGGTGCGCTGGCGCACAGTGGGGCCGGATTGCGGCCCTGACAGGCTGGACGGGCGGGGGCGGGCTTCCCACATCGGGAGAAGGGGCGCAGACCGCGCCCGCCTTTGCGAAAGGACGCCCGCATGAGCATCGACCTGCCGCCGATCCCCGACATCGCCGCCATCATCGCGCCGCAGGAGATCGAGAAGAAGAAGCGCGGCGGCAGCGGGCGGGCGACCGCCATCGCCATCGGGACGGTGCTGATCCTGTCGGACGGGTCGGAATGCGTGGTCGTGGATCATGACGGCGCGGGCAACCCGATCTGCCAGCCCGTGGAGAACTGACGCCCGCCGCGGGATCGCGATTGCGCGATGCTGCGGGATGGCGCGGGACGCGAATCACCGGCACGGGAAATGACGGGAAATCCGGGGACGCCCCCCGGATTTTCGCGTTTCAGGGGGCTGTGATCCCGTGTCTTTCGGCGTTTTTGACCCGTTCTGACGGATGGATGAAAAAAAATTGGGATGGGGTGGGAAAGGGCGCCACTCATCAGTGGTCACTATATGTTGTGAGTTCGTGAACCATACTCGCAACTAATCGGCGGCAGGACTGCCTTTTGCCCACAAGATGCTGTTCCGGCAGAGGGTTCGGGACAAGATGTGCCCGTTTTTGACCGAAGATTTCCATTGCTTCCCATGAAATCCCGTGGCATCCCTAACTCACGACGGATGAAGCGGAACGTTGAAAAGCAGGGGCGGCTTCAAGACCCCGAACAGGCGAAAGCAGGCTTCATACAGGCACCCGCCTTCATCCGAACATGAGAGATCCGGCGCGCGAGCGAGCAGACATCTCCCCCAGGTGGCGCGCGTAGCTGGACGCCCAGCGATGGGACAGGCGGCGGATCGAGCAGTGGCAGCAGCTCGATCCGCCGTTTCCGTTTCAGGGTCCGGATGATCCGGACAGGGGCCTGACGGAGCAACGACGGGCTGCACGAGGAGGCCGGAAGGCCCATGTCGGAGGCGTTCAGAGGCGAGTTCACCCAGAAGGTGGACGGTAAGGCCCGGGTTTCGATCCCGGCGGCCTTTCGCCGTGTGCTGGAGGCCGGAGACCCTGATGCCACCCGCAAGCGCATCGTGATCGTCTATGGCGACGAGCGCCGGAAATTTGCGGAATGCTACACCGTCGCGGGCGCGCAGCGTCTGGAGGCGATGATCCGCAAGCTGCCGCTGGGGTCGATGCAGCGGCGCCTGCTGGAGCGTAACATGGTCACCCTGTCGGTCACGCTGGAGATCGACGATGACGGGCGGATCGTGCTGCCGCCCAAGGTGCGGGAAAAGACGGGGCTGTCGTCCGAGGCGGGCGAGGCGGTCTTTGCCGGCGCGCTGGACACGTTCCAGCTGTGGAAATCCGAGACTTACGAGGCCGAGATCCGCCGCGCGGCGGAAGAGGAGCTGGCGGCGCTGCCTGCGGACATGGACATCCTGTCGCTTCTGGGCGGCGACGTGCCGGAGGTCTGAGCCTTGGCCGTCAGCGATCAGAATACCGGTCGCACCCCCCATATCCCGGTCCTGCTGCGCCCGTTGCTGGCGGCGGTGGCGCCTGTGACGGGCGCGTGGCTGGACGGCACCTTTGGCGCGGGCGGCTATGCGCGCGGGCTGTTGGAGGCAGGGGCGGCGCGGGTGACGGGGGTGGACCGCGATCCGCTGGCCTTGCAGATGGCTGCCGCCTGGGCGGGGGAGTATGGCGACCGGCTCCGGCTGGTGGCGGGGAATTTCTCGGAGCTGGATGTCCATGCGGGCGGGATGCTGGACGGGGTCGTGCTGGACCTTGGCGTGTCGTCCATGCAGCTTGATCTGGCGGAGCGGGGGTTTTCCTTCCAGAAGGACGGCCCCTTGGACATGCGGATGAGCCAGTCGGGCGAGAGTGCGGCCGATCTGGTGAATACGGCGGCCGAGGGCGTTCTGGCGGATATCCTTTACCATTACGGCGAGGAGCGGGCCTCGCGCCGGATCGCGCGGGCGATCGTGGAGGCGCGGGCGGTGGAGCCGATCACCACGACGCTGCGGCTGGCCGAGATCGTGGCGAAATGCCTGCCGCGCCCCAAGCCCGGGCAGAGCCATCCGGCGACGCGGTCCTTCCAGGCGATCCGGATTGCCGTGAATACCGAATTCCACGAACTGGCCGAGGGATTGCAGGCCGCCGAGCGCGCGCTGAAACCCGGCGGGCGGCTGGCGGTGGTGACGTTCCACAGTTTGGAGGACCGGATCGTCAAACGCTTTTTCCAGATCGCGAGCGGGGCAGAGGCCAATGCCAACCGCTATGCCCCCGCCAAGGCGGGCAGCACCGCGCGCTGGGAGATGGTCACGCGCAAGGCCGTGGGGCCGGATGACGTGGAGCTTGCCGAAAATCCCCGCGCGCGCAGTGCCAAGCTGCGGGTCGCGCGCCGCACCGATGCCCCGCCGCAGGCCATCGCGCCCGAGGCGCTGGGCCTGCCGGTGATCCAGCCGAAGAAAGGACGCCGCTGATGCGCCCCGTGTTTTTCGTGTTGTCCTTCCTTGCCGTAATGGGTCTGGCCTTCTGGGCCTATCGCGAGAATTACGCCACGCAGGCCGCGCTGCGCGACATGGGGCGGTTGCAGGACGAGATCGCGGCGCTGCGCGAGGCGCTGGCGCTGCAGCGGGCGGAGTGGGCATATCTGAACCGGCCCGACCGTCTGCGCGAGCTGGCCACGCTGAATTTCGACCGGCTGGGGCTGTTGCCGCTGGAGCCCACGCAGTTCGGGGCGGCGGCGCAGGTGGCCTATCCGGCGCCCGTGATCCTGCCGGGCGAGGACGGGTTTCCCGCCATCACCGATCCGGTCGAGGTGACCGGACAGACGACCAACACCGCACCGGATGGGCAGTTTCCATGATCCGCACACCGCTCCGCCCGCTTGCCCGCATCCTGTCGGCCCGCCAGAAGGGCGAGAACCCCGACACCATCGAACGCGAGAACCTGCGCCTGCGGCATGAGGCGATGCGGGACAAGAGCCGCGCGCGGGCCGAGGTGCGGCTTTTGTTCCTGAGCCTTGGTTTCCTTGCGGCCTTCACCACGATCGGCGCGCGGATGGGGCTTTTGGCCGCGACCGAGCCGATGGAGCCGCGATCGGCGGCGGCGGGGGCGCAGATTCTGGCGACGCGGGCGGATATCACCGACCGCAACGGGCGGATTCTGGCGACCAACATGCAGACCTATGCGCTTTATGCCCAGCCGCGGGACATGGTCGATCCGGCGCGCGTGTCGCGGGAACTGGCGAAGATCTTTCCCGAGATCGACCCCGTGGCGATGGAGCGGCGGCTGACGGACGGGCGGTCTTTCCTGTGGATCCGGCGGGTGATGAGCCCCGAGCAGATGCAGCGCGTGCACGAGATCGGCGATCCCGGCCTGCTGTTCGGGCCGCGCGAGATGCGGCTTTATCCCAATGGCCAACTGGCCGCGCATGTGCTGGGTGGCGCCAGTTTCGGGGCCGAGGGCGTGTCGAGCGCCGAGGTGATCGGGACGGCGGGGATCGAGAAGGCGCTGGATGCGCGGCTGCGCGATCCGGCGCAGGCGGGCACGCCGCTGGAACTGTCGCTGGACCTGACGCTGCAGGCGGCGGTGGAGGAGATTCTGGGCACCGGCATGACGATGCTGAATGCCAAGGGGGCGGCGGCGATCCTGATGGATGTGAAGACGGGGGAGATCCTGTCGCTGGCGTCGCTGCCTGCCTTTGATCCGAATGACCGGCCCAATCCGCTGGTCAAGGGGGAACCCGGCGACAGCCCGCTGTTCAACCGCGCGGTGCAGGGGGTGTACGAACTGGGCTCCACGTTCAAGATTTTCACCGTGGCCAATGCGCTGAACCTTGGTCTGGTGGAACCCGATACGATGGTGGATGCCAATGCGCCGCGGCGCTGGGGGCGGTTCACGATCAAGGAGTTCCAGAACAAGAATTACGGCCCGCTGCTGTCGGTCGAGAATGTGATCGTGAAGTCGTCCAACGTCGGGACGGCCAACCTTGCGCTGATGATCGGGGCGGAGCGGCAGCAGGCGTTTCTGCAGTCGCTGGGGTTCTTTGACCCCACGCCGGTGGAGCTGGTCGAGGCGCCGGGGGCCAAGCCCATCGTGCCGAAGAAATGGCCGGACATCACGACCATCACCACAAGCTATGGCCACGGGATTTCGGCCAGTCCGATGCATCTGGCGGCGGCCTATGCCACCATCGCCAATGGCGGGGTGAAGGTGACGCCGACGCTGCTGCATGGCGGCGTGCCGCAGAACGGGCCGCGCGTGATGGACGAGGAAACGGCGCGCGACGCGATGCGGATGCTGCGCGGCGTGGTGGCGCACGGGACGGCGACGCTGGGCGATGTCGAGGGCTATCAGGTGGCGGGCAAGACCGGCACGGCGGAAAAGCCCAACAAGGCGGGCGGCTATGACACCGACAAGGTGGTCAATACCTTTGCCAGCATGTTCCCTGCCGACAATCCGCGTTACGTTCTGGTCGTCACGCTGGACGAGCCGGTGGAGACCACGGGCAGCGAGCCGCGCCGGACGGCGGGCTGGACGGCGGTGCCGGTGGCGGGCGAGATCATCCGCCGCGCCGCGCCCCTGCTGGGGCTGCGCCCTGTGGTTGAACCGCCCCCCGTGGATGAGCTAACAGCCGTGTCCAACTGACAGCGATAAGGGTGCGGCATGGCGGGCGGGAAGCGACTTTCGGAACTGGGGCTTGCCGCAAGGGGCGGGCGTGATCCGGTTCTGACGGGCGTGACGCTGGACAGCCGCGCGGTGCGGGACGGGTTCCTGTTTGCGGCCCTGCCGGGGGCGCGGCTGCACGGGGGCGAATTCATCGGGCCCGCGCTGCGGATGGGGGCGGCTGCGGTGCTGACCGATGCCGAGGGTGCGCGGATCGCGGCGGAGGCGCTGGCGTCCAGCGAGGCGGCGCTGGTGGTGGCCGAGGATGTGCGCGCGGCGCTGGCGGGGGCGGCGGCGCTGTGGTCCGGGGCGCAGCCCGGGGTGATGGTTGCGGTGACGGGGACGAACGGCAAGACATCCGTGGCGACCTTCACGCGGCAGATCTGGATGGCGCTGGGCCATGAGGCGATCAATATCGGCACGACGGGGGTCGAGGGGGCGTGGGTTGCGCCGTCGGCCCATACGACGCCGGACAGCGTGACCCTGCATGACATGCTGGCGCAGGCGGCGGCGGCGGGGGTGACGCATGCGGCGATGGAGGCATCGTCGCACGGGCTGGACCAGCGGCGGATGGACGGGGTGCGGCTGGCAGCGGCGGGGTTCACCAACCTGACGCAGGACCATCTGGATTATCACGGCACGATGGAGGCCTATGAGGCGGCCAAGGCGCAGCTTTTCGCGCGCGTGCTGCCGCCCGAGGGGGTGGCGGTCGTGAACATGAACGATTCCACGGGCGCGCGGATGGTGGCGGTGGCGCGGGCGCGGGGGCAGCGGGTGCTGACCGTGGGCCATGGCGCGGGCTGCGACCTGCGGCTGCTGGGGCAGCGGGCCGAGGCCACGGGGCAGGAGGTTCGCTTTGCCTGGCAGGGGCAGCCCTGGCAGGTGAAGCTGGAGCTGATCGGGGGTTTTCAGGCCGAGAATGTGGCGCTGGCCGCCGGATTGGTGATCGCGGCGGGCGAGGAGCCTGCGGCGGTGTTCCGCGTGCTGGGGCAGTTGACGGGCGTGCGGGGGCGGATGCAGCTCGCTGCGACGCGGGCGAACGGGGCGGCGGTGTTCGTCGATTACGCCCATACGCCGGATGCGATTGCGACGGCGCTGCGCGCGCTGAGGCCGCATGTCATGGGGCGGATCGTCATCGTCTTTGGCGCGGGGGGCGACCGGGACCGGACCAAGCGGCCGCTGATGGGTGCGGCGGCGCGGGAGCATGCGGATGTTCTGTTTGTGACAGACGACAACCCGCGGAGCGAGGATCCGGCGGCCATCCGTGCAGAAATACTGCAAGCCTGCCCCGAGGCGAACGAGGTGGGCGATCGCGCCGAGGCCATCCTGCGGGGGGTCGATGCGCTGGGCCCCGGGGATGCGCTGTTGATCGCGGGCAAGGGGCACGAGACGGGGCAGGTGATCGCGGGCGACATCTATCCCTTTGACGATGTGGAACAGGCGAGCATTGCGGTCGCCGCCTTGGACGGGGTGATCTGATGGTGTTGTGGCGGTCGGACGAGGCGGCGGCGGCGACGGGCGGGCGGGTGACGAAGCCGTGGACCGCGACGGGGGTGTCGATCGACACGCGCACGCTGCGGGCGGGGGAGTTGTTCGTGGCGCTGAAGGATGTGCGCGACGGGCATGATTTCGTGGCGGCCGCGCTGGAGAAGGGGGCGGCGGCGGCGATGGTCAGCCGTATCCCCGAGGGCGTGGCGGCGGATGCGCCCTTGCTGGTGGTGCCCGATGTGCTGCGCGCGCTGGAGGGGTTGGGCCGTGCGGCGCGGGCGCGGACGCGGGCGAAGGTGGTGGGGATCACCGGATCGGTGGGCAAGACATCGACCAAGGAGATGCTGCGCGCCGTCCTTGGCGGGCAGGGGCGGGTGCATGCCGCCGAAGCCAGCTACAACAACCATTGGGGCGTGCCGCTGACGCTGGCGCGGATGCCGCAAGAGACGGAATTTGCGGTGATCGAGATCGGGATGAACCATCCCGGCGAGATCGCGCCCTTGGCGCGGATGGCCGATCTGGATGTGGCGATGATCACGACGGTCGCGCCCGCGCATCTGGAGGCGTTCGAGAGCGTCGAGGGGATCGCGCATGAGAAGGCGTCGATCCTGGAAGGTCTGCGTCCGGGCGGGGTGGCGGTCCTGAACGCGGATATCGCGACGACGCCGATCCTGCGGGCCAAGGCGGATGCGGTGGGGGCGCGGGCGGTGATGTTCGGCACGTCCGAAGGGGCGGACTGGCGCATCGTGGCGGTCGATATCGCGGACGAGACGACGGTGGTGCGTGCCACGCGGCGGGGCGAGCCGATCCTTTTCAAGGTGCTGTCGCCGGGGCGGCATTTCGCGGCCAATGCGACCGGCGCGCTGGCCGTGGCCGAGGCGATGGGATGCGATCCGGCCATCGCGGCCTGCGACATCGGCCAGTGGTCGCCGCCCACGGGGCGCGGCACGCGCGAGCGGATCGTGATGGATACGCTGGAGGAGGTGGGATTCGACCTGATCGACGATGCCTTCAACGCCAATCCGGCCAGCATGGCGGCGGCGCTGGATGTGCTGATCGGGGCGGTGCCGGAAAACGGGGTGGGCAGGCTGGCGGCGGGGCGGCGGATCGCGGTTCTGGGCGACATGCTGGAGCTTGGCCCGACCGAGGCCGAGTTGCACGCGGCCATCGCGCGGCATCCGGGGCTGGAGAAGGTGGCGGTGATCCATTGTGTGGGTCCGCGCATGCGCGCGCTGTGGCAGGCGCTGCCGCGCGGGCAGCGGGGCGAATGGGTCGAGACGGCGGCGGCGCTGGCGGAACGGCCACGGTCGCTGGTCGATGCGGGGGATATCGTGCTGGTCAAGGGGTCGAAAGGGTCCAAGGTCAGTTTGGTCGTTGACGGCTTGCGGAAACTGGGTCAGGCGGTGGCGCCAAAGAACAAAGGGGCAGAGTGAATGTTCTACTGGCTGACGGCCTTCTCGGACGGGGGCGATATCTTCAACCTGTTCCGCTACCAGACGGTGCGGGCGGGGGGCGCGTTCCTGACGGCGCTGATCTTCGGGTTCGTCTTCGGGCGGCCGCTGATCGACCTGCTGCGCCGCAAGCAGAAGAAGGGCCAGCCCATCCGCGATGACGGCCCGCAGAGCCATTTCGCCAAGGCGGGGACGCCGACGATGGGGGGACTTCTGATCCTGTCGGCGCTGATGGTGTCGACGCTTCTGTGGGCGCGGTGGGATAACCCCTATGTCTGGATCGTGCTGCTGGTGACGCTGGCCTTTGGCCTGATCGGCTTTGCCGACGACTATGCCAAGGTGACGAAGCAGAACACCAAGGGCGTGTCGGGGCGGGTGCGGTTCACCGCCGGTCTGGTGATCGCGGCGCTGGCATCCTTTGCGGCGGCGGCCTTCCATCCGGCGGAGCTGACCTATCAGCTGGCCTTTCCCTTCTTCAAGGATGCGCTGTTGAACCTGTGGTGGTTCTTCATCCCCTTCGGGATGGTGGTGATCGTGGGCGCGGCCAATGCGGTGAACCTGACCGACGGGCTGGACGGGCTGGCCATCATGCCGGTGATGATCGCGGCGGGGACATTCGGGGTGATCGCCTATGTCGTCGGCAATTCGAACTGGACCGAATATCTGGGCGTGCATTTCGTGCCCGGGACGGGGGAGCTTTTGATCTTTTGCGCGGCGCTGTTCGGCGGGGGGATGGGGTTTTTGTGGTACAACGCCCCGCCTGCGGCGGTGTTCATGGGGGATACGGGGTCGCTGGCCCTGGGCGGTGCGCTGGGGGCGATTGCCGTCTGCACCAAGCACGAGATCGTGCTGGCCATCGTGGGCGGGCTGTTCGTGGTCGAGGCGCTGTCGGTCATCATCCAGGTCGTCTATTACAAGCGGACGGGCAAGCGCGTCTTTCTCATGGCGCCGATCCACCACCATTTCGAGAAGAAGGGCTGGGCCGAGCCGCAGATCGTCATCCGGTTCTGGATCATCTCTCTCATCCTTGCGCTGGTGGGTCTGGCGACGCTGAAGGTGCGGTGAGGGCGGATTTTCCGGCGAGAATCCGGCGATTGGATACGGGGCCGGTCCTGCGGGGCCGGCCTTTTGCCATCTGGCGGGCGGGGCGATCGGCGGTTGGCCACCGAAGCCTGCCGGTTGTGCGCGCGACCTGTGTCGGGGGCATTGCGCTTGGCCCGTGCGCGGCCTAGGACAGCCGCCCCAGTGTCATGAGGTACGACGTGTCAGACCAGCTTGCCCCGCACGAGAGATCGGTTTTCGCCACCCTGTCCGCCGTTCTGGCCGAGGAGGGCGCGGTGGAGCGTGATTCCCTGCGCGTGCTGGTCGCGTCGCGCGGGGGCGATCTGGGGCGGGAGTATATCCGGCTGCGCGATCTGGGATTCGTGCAGGAGGTCGAGACGCGGCCCGGGTTCTTTGCGCGGCTGTTCGGGGTGAAGGCGAAGCGGCTGGTCAGCCTGACGCCGCGCGGGCGGGAACTGGCGGGGTTGGCGGTGGCGGTGCCGGAGGCGGCTGTGGCTGCGCCCGAGCCAGAGGTGGCTGCGCCTGTGGCGGAGCCGGTGGCCGAGGTCGTGGCGGAGCCGGTGGCCGAGGCTGCGGTCGAGGGTCCGGTCGTGGAGCCTGTTGCCGAACCTGTGGTCGCGCCTGCGGTGCGGGCGGCGGCGGCGAAGCGGCAGAAGAAGCCGCGCGTGACGGTGGCGGATTTCACGGAATCGGTGGGCGGCGCGCCGGTCGATGAGGCGGTCGCCCTGCCCGAGGGCGAGCGGCTGGACGGGCTGGCCGAGACGCTGGGGCTTATGGGGTTCGAGCTGATGCCGGCGGGGCGGTTGCTGGCGGCGCATCGCTGGGCGGCGGGCTTTGCCGATGCGGATGTGGTGCTGGAGACGCTTGTGGTGGCGGTGGCCCATGCGGCGCGGCTGGACCGGACGGGGACGGCGCGGCTGGATCAGGCGGCGATGGCGGGCGTGGTCGATGCGGTGGGCGCGGCGCTGGGTCCGCTGGTGGCCGAGGGCGCGCTGGGGGCGGCGCAACTGGACGAGAGCCTTGGCGCGATGCGGGCCTTCCTGCGCGGGGATGCGGCGGCGGACGGGGCTGTGGCGGCGCTGCTGGACGATCCGCTGCGCGGGCTGGCCCCGCCCGCGATCTGCCCCGAGGGGGTGTGGATCCCTGCGGATGATGGCGGGGAGTGAGCTTTCCTAGCGCCGGAAGGGCGCGGGCAGGCCGAAGGCCGCGGCGGCGCTGCCGGTGCGTAGGGCTTCGGTCCAGCGATCCTCGAGCAACAGTTTGGCGCGAGCGGGGGCGAGGCCGGTTTCCCATGTTGAGGGCGGCAGGCAGACGAGGCCGTCGTCATCGCCGAGGATGAGGTCGCCCGCATGGATGGTGGTGCCCGCGAAGGTGACGGGGCCGTTGACCGCGCCTTCGGCCGCGCCGGTGGGGCCGCGCGGGGTGATGTGGCAGGAGAAGACGGCGAAATCGTCCCATCGGCCAAGCGTAGCGGTGTCGCGCACCGCGCCGTCCACGATCACGCCTGCCACGCCCTTGGCCCGCAGGTGGCCCGACAGGATGTCGCCGATCATGGCGTGGTCGCGGTGGCCTCCTGCGGCGATGACGAGCACCTCGCCCGCCGAGATCAGGTCGAGCGCGTGCAGCACCGCGCCGAAATCGGGGGCGGCGCAGTCCACCGTGACCGCGCGGCCCGTCAGGCGGGGTTGCTGGCCCGCTGGGCGCAGGGGGCGGATGGCGGGGTCGATCTGGCGCGCGTCCGGCACGGTGTCGACGGCTATGGCGACGGGGATGTCGGCCCATGCCGACAGGTCGGGGGCGGGCGGCAGGGCGGAGCGGTGGAGCGTGACGGGCATCTGGTCCTACATCTGGGCTTTGAGCGTGGCGCCGAGGGCGGCGATGCCCTGACGGATGCGGTCTTCGGATTGCGACGAGAAGTTGATCCGCGCGTGGTTCGGGCGGGGGGTGGTGGCAAAGAACGTACCACCCGGGACATAGGCGGCGCGGGCCTTGGGCAGGGCGTGGTCGCGCATGAAGGCGGTGGCGTCGAAGCCTTCGGGAAAGCGCGCCCATGTGAAGAGTCCGCCTTGGGGGTCGGTCGCCGTCACCTCTTGCGGGAAGTGCTGGCGGATGGCGTCGAGCATCACCTCTTTCTTGCGGCGATAGGCGGCGCGCAGGGTGGCAACATGGGCCCAGAGGTCGTGCCGGTCGAGGAAGAGCGAGGTCGCCGCCATGTTGAGGGTGGAGGTCTGGGTATCGGCGGCGACCTTCAGGAGCGAGAGCCGTTCGAGGAGCGGCGGCGAGGCCAGCGCCCAGCCGAGGCGGAGGGCGGGGACGAGGATCTTCGAGAAGCTGCCGAGATGGATGACGCGGCCTTCCGTATCCAGCGATTTCAGCGTGGGCAGCGGGTCGCCGTCAAAGCGGATGTGGCGGTAGGGCGTGTCCTCGACCACGATCAGGTCGTGGCGGTTGGCAAGGTCGATCAGGCGGTGGCGGCGGGGCAGCGACAGGGTGACGCCGGTGGGGTTCTGGAAATCCGGCACGGTGTAGATCATGCGGGCCGAGGGGGTGGTGGCGAGGGTGGCCGCGAGCGCGTCCATGTCCATGCCATCGGCATCGATGGGGATGGCGGCATAGCGCGGCTGGGACGGGGCAAAGGCGATGAGCGCGCCGAGGAAGGTGGGGTCTTCGACCACGATCGTCTCGCCCGGGTTCACCAGCATCTTGGCGGCGAAGTCGAGGCCCTGCTGCGAGCCTTGCAGGATCAGGATGTCGTCGGCCGTGCAGGGCGTGCCGTCGGCGGTCATCAGGGCGGCGATCTGGGCACGCAGGCGGGGCAGGCCGTCCGAGGGGGCATATTGCAGCGCGTCGCCCGAGGGGTCGGCGATGGCGTCGCGGAAGACGCCGTCGAGCAGGCCGCGCGGGAAGAGCGTTGCATCGGGATAGCCGCCGCCGAAGGAGATGATGGAGGGGTCCGCGCCAAGCGCGAGCAGGTCGCGGATGGCCGAGGGGCGGACCTGATCCATGCGGGTGGCAAAGCGGGGGGCGAGGCGGGGGCTGGCGGGCGCTGTCATGGGGGCAGGGTGCCTTGGGTGCGGGCGGGGTGCAAGGGGGCGGCGTGGCGCGGGTGGAACGGGCGGACGGGGGGCTGTCTGCCCCCCGCACCCCCCGAGGGTATTTGGACCGTGGCGAA
This sequence comes from Paragemmobacter amnigenus, assembly GCF_009908265.2. Classification (GTDB taxonomy): domain Bacteria; phylum Pseudomonadota; class Alphaproteobacteria; order Rhodobacterales; family Rhodobacteraceae; genus Paragemmobacter; species Paragemmobacter amnigenus. The sequence goes on from NZ_JAAATX020000011.1 coordinate 92,450, forward strand.
GGGGCGAGAGCGGGCTTTTCCTTTGCGGGGCGTTCCCCTATCCCTTGGGCGCGGCAGGATGTGGAGGCGCGGATGATCCCGGTTCAGGGCTATCAGGGGCGGAAGGTGGCGGTGCTGGGGCTGGGTCGGTCGGGGCTGGCCACGGCGCGGGCGCTGGTCGCGGGGGGGGCGGAGACGCTCTTGTGGGATGACAGTCCGGAAAGCCGCGCCAAGGCCGAGGCCGAGGGGTTCGTGATGACGGACCTGACGCGGAACGGCGCGCTGGAGGGGGTGGCGGTGCTGGTCGTATCGCCCGGCATCCCGCATCTCTATCCCGCGCCGCACAAGGTGATTGCCCGCGCGCTGGAGGCGGGGGTGCCGGTGGACAATGACATCGGGCTGTTCTTCCGCAGTTATGCGACGAAGGATTGGGACGGGTTCGACACGGTGCCGCGGGTGGTGGCGATCACGGGGTCGAACGGGAAATCGACGACGACGGCGCTGGTGCGCCATATCCTTGACGAGGCGGGGCGGCCCGTGCAGATGGCGGGGAATATCGGGCGCGGGGTGCTGGATATCGAGCCTGCGCAGGATGGCGAGGTGGTGGTGCTGGAGCTGTCGTCCTACCAGACGGAGCTGGCGCGGGCGCTGACGCCGGATGTGGCTGTTTTCACGAACCTTTCGCCGGATCATCTGGACCGTCACAACGGGATGGGCGGCTACTTCGCGGCCAAGCGGCGGCTGTTTGCCGAGGGCGGGCCGGACCGCGCGGTGGTGGGGGTGGACGAGCTGGAGGGGCGGTTCATGGCCGACCAGCTGGCCGAGGGGCCTGAGGATGACCGGGTGATCCGGGTGTCTTCGGGCAGCAAGCTGGAGGGGTTCGGCTGGGCGGTCTTTGCGCGCAAGGGGTTTCTGTCGGAATGGCGCAAGGGGCGGCAGGTGGCGAGCATCGATCTGCGCGGGATCAAGGGGCTGCCCGGCGCGCATAACCACCAGAACGCCTGTGCGGCCTATGCCGCCTGCCGGTCGCTGGGCGTGGGGCCGAAGGAGATCGAGCGGGCGCTGCAATCCTTTGCCGGCCTGCCGCATCGCAGCCAGTTGGTGGGGGAACGGGGCGGGGTGCGGTTCGTCAACGATTCCAAGGCCACCAATGTGGACAGCGCGGCCAAGGCCTTGCAGGCCTTCGACCGCATCCGCTGGATCGCGGGGGGGATGGGCAAGGAGGGGGGGATTGCCGCGCTGGCGCCTGTGCTGGGGTCGGTGGTGAAGGCCTATCTGATCGGCCATTCGGCGCGGGATTTCGCCCTGCAGATCGGGGATCTGCCGCACGAGATCTGCGAGACGATGGAACGGGCGGTGGCGCGGGCGGCCGAGGAGGCGGAGGCGGGCGAGGTGGTGCTGCTGGCCCCTGCGGCGGCGAGTTTCGACCAGTATCCGAATTTCGAGAAGCGTGGCGAGGATTTCACCGCGCGGGTCAGGGCGATCATCGGGGGCTGACGGGCGGGCTGACGGGCGAAGGCTGCGGGCAGGTCGCAAATGGACTGGCAAGCGCGGGCGGCTGCGCCATATTCGGATCAAACCGAGGAGGAATGCCGGATGACCGCTCTGCCCCATGCCCATGTCGACCCCGAGGGGTTGCAGGAATTTTCCGTGGTCTTCACCGACCGCAGCCTGAACCACATGTCCGCGCGCTTTCAGGGCGTGATGCGGGATGTGTCGGGGCTGTTGAAGGAGGTCTACCGCGGGTCGGCCGTGGCGCTGGTGCCCGGGGGCGGGACCTATGCGATGGAGGCGGTCGCGCGGCAGTTCGGCAAGGGATCGGTGCTGGTGGTGCGCAACGGGTGGTTTTCCTTCCGCTGGACGCAGATCTTTGACGCGGGTGGGTTCGCATCCGCGACGACCGTGGTGATGGCGCGCCAGACCGGAAATGACCCGCGCGCGCCCTATGCGCCGCCGCCCGTGGACGAGGTGGTGGCGAAGATCCGCGAGGTGCGGCCCGAGGCGGTGTTCGCGCCGCATGTGGAGACGAGCGCGGGGATCATCCTGCCCGACGACTACATCGCCAAGGTGGCGGCGGCGGCGCATGAGGTGGGGGCTGTCATGGTCCTTGACTGTATCGCGTCGGGCTGCGTCTGGGTGGATATGGAAGCGACGGGGGTCGACGTGCTGATTTCCGCCCCGCAGAAGGGGTGGTCGGCGTCGCCTTCGGCGGGGGTTGTCGTGCTGTCGCCGCGGGGCGAGGAGCGGCTGGCGGCGACGGAGAGCAATTCCTTTGCGCTGGACCTGAAGAAGTGGCGGGCGATCATGGCGGCCTATGAGGGGGGCGGGCATGCCTATCACGCCACCATGCCCACGGATGCCATCGTGGGGTTCCGCGACGCGATGTTTGAGACGAAGGCGATGGGATTCGCCGCAGCCAAGGCGGCGCAGTGGGAGCTGGGGCGCGAGGTGCGGGCGCTGCTGGCGCGGAAGGGCGTGCCGTCGGTCGCGGCGGAGGGGTATCAGGCGCCGGGCGTGGTGGTGAGCTATACCGACCAGCCGGATATCCAGAACGGGGCGAAGTTCCGCGCGCAAGGCATGCAGATCGCCGCGGGCGTGCCCTTGCAGGTCGGCGAGGGGGCGGAGTTCAAGACCTTCCGCCTTGGCCTGTTCGGGTTGGATAAGCTGAAGGACGTGCCCGCGACCGTGGCGCGGCTGGAGCGCGCGGTGGAGGCGGTGCTGTAGGGGCGGAAAAATCTTCTGGCGAAGATTTTTCGGGGCGATCCTTCTGGCGAAGGATCGGGGCGCGTGGTGCGGTCCGCGTCACGGCGGGGGGCGGTTCTTCGCCAGAAGAACCGGTTTCAGGAATTTTCGCGAGAAAATTCCTGCCTCTTACCGGACGCCGAGGCCCGCGCGCATCAGCGTCTTGCGGACGGGCGCCACGGAGTAGAGCGCGTTGAGCGCGGTGGCGCGCAGGTCGCGCAGCCCTTGCGCGCCCATCATCGAGGCGCGGTTGAGCGCGTCGATGCCCGTCACACGGGCCTGCACTTCCCAATGGCGTTTGCGGTGGTAGGTGGCGAGCATGGCCGCACTGCCGATGGCGTCGCGGTCGGCCTCGGCCAGGTCGAGCAGCACGCGCAGGTCGGCCAGCGACATGTTCAACCCCTGCGCGCCGATGGGGGGGACGACGTGGGCGGCTTCGGCCATGAGCGCGGTGCGTTCGCCCGCCATCCGCTCTGCGATCTGGCTGATGATGGGCCAGAGCGAGCGGCGGCTGACCAGTGTCAGGGGGCCGAGTATGTGGCAGGAGCGGGTGTTCATTTCGGCCTCGAATTCCGCGACCGGAAGGGCGGCGAGGCGTTCGGCATTGGGGCCGGTTTCCATCCAGACGATGGCCGAGCAGGGCATGCCGTCGCGGTCGGGCAGGGGGACGAGGGTGAAGGGCCCGCCGGAGCGGTGGATTTCGGTCGAGACGTTGCGGTGCGGGATGGGGTGGGTGACGGCGAAGGCCAGCGCCTTTTGCCCGTAGCGGGTGGTCTTGACGGGGATTTCCAGCGCCTCGCGCATGGCCGAGTTGCGGCCGTCGGCGGCGATGACCATGCGGGCGGCGATGCGGGTGCCGTCGGAGAGGGTGGCGATGGCCTCTGCCTCGCGGGTCAGGAGGGCGGTGGTGGCGAGGCCCGCGCGGAAGGAGACGTCGGGGAGGTCGGCAAGGCGGGCGACCATCTCGCGCCGGAGGAGCCAGTTGGGCAGGTTCCAGCCAAAGGGTTGGTCGGAAATGTCGGCGGCGTCGAAATCCTTGACGATGCGGGGGTCGGGATATTCGCCGCCCGCGTCGATGATCCGCATGATCTGCAGCGGCGCGGCATGGGGGGCGAGGCGGTCCCAGAGCCCTGCCGCCTGCAGGACGGGGATCGAGGGTTGCAGGAAGGCGGTGGTGCGCAGGTCGGCGCCTTCGTCTTCGATCCTTGTCACCGGGGGGGTGGGGTCGACGCAGACCACGCGGAAGCCTGCGGAGCCGAAGGCGGCGGCGGCTGTGAGGCCTGCGACCCCGCCGCCGGAGATCAGGATGTCGGTGGTTTCGCGCATGTGGTCACTCCGTTCCCGCTGTCGCAGAGATACGCCTGCGGGGCGGGAAGGCGAAGCGACAAAGTGACCCTGCTCAGGGAAGGGTGATCCAGAAGAGGAGCGCGAACATCACCGGCACGAAGGCCACGGCAGGCAGGACGAGGGCGACGAGGCCCCATGTCTTGACCGCGAGGACGAGGAGCGTGACGAGGATCGTCAGCAGGTAGTAGACGGTGGAGATGTCGCGCGAGATGTCGCGGGCGATGTGGCCGATCACCGGCGTGGCGTGCAGGATGCGCGAGGCAAGGCCGGGGGCGGGGGCGTCGGCGGTAAGGGACATCTGGGACTCCGTTTTTCCTTCCGGGGATGTGGAGCGCGGGACGGGGAAGTCCAAGGGGGCTTTGCTGCGGTGCGGCGTCGCAGGGGGTGGCGGCGATTTCTGACGCAGAAATCGCAGCGGAATTTGACGCAAATTCCGCGACCCCGCCGGCAGGGCCGCGATTTTGGCGTCAGACATCGCCTGTGAGGCGGGAGAGGAAGTCGGACAGATCCGCCGCGTGGTGGTGGATGTGGTCGGCGGGTTCCGGTTCGGGGGCGATGTGGACGGTCTTCATCCCCATCGCGTGCGGCGCGGCGAGGTTGCGGGCGTCATCCTCGAACATCGCGGCGCGGGTCGGGTCGAGCTGGTCGAGGGCGAAGACCGTCTCGAAGGCCTGCCGTTCGGGTTTGGGGCGGTAGCCCGCATGTTCCACCCCGTAGACCGCATCGAAAAGGCCGGTCAGGCCGCGCGCGGCAAGGACGCGGTGGGCATAGGGGGCGTCGGCATTGGTATAGACGATGCGGCGGCCCGGAAGGGCGGCGATGCGGCGGGCGAGGACGGGGTCGGGCGACAGGACGGAGAAGTCGATGTCGTGGACATCGGCAAGGTAGGCCTCGGGATCGATGCGGTGTTCGGCCATGAGGCCCGCCAGCGTGGTGCCGTAGAGTTGCCAGTAGGTGGCGCGCAGATGGTCGGCATGGTCGCGGTCCACCCCCAGCGCCTGCATCACCCAGTCGGTCATCCGCACCTCGATCTGGTCGAAGAGGCGCATCTGCGGCGGGTAGAGCGTGTTGTCGAGGTCGAAGACCCAGGTGCGGACGTGGCGGAACTGTTCTGCTGGCATGGTGCATAGCTAGTCCGGCGGGGCGGGCAGGGCAATGGGTGGGTGTTGAAAGGGGCGCGGACGGGGGATAGTGTCAGGCGCGGTATACAACCGTATTCAGGGTCCGGTTCGGGGCCACAGACGGGGCGGGGCGGGGGACGACGTGCAGAAGGATGCCTATACGCTGATTCTCGAGGCGATTGACGGGGGGCTTTACAAGCCCGGTGACCGCCTTGTGGAATCGGAACTGGCCGAGCGGCTGGGTGTGTCGCGCACGCCCGTGCGCGAGGCGTTGCAGCGGCTGGAGACGCAGGCGATGCTGACGCGCGACGGGCGGAGCCTGATCGTCGCCTCGCTGGACCACAACCAGCTGGCCGAGCTTTACGCGGTCAGGACCGAGCTGGAGGGGCTGGCGGCGCGGCTGGCGGCGCGGCATGCGACGGATGAGGAGATCCGCGTCCTGAAGGGCATGGTGGAGGATGACCGCGCGCTGCTGGGGGGCGATCCGAAGCTGCTGTCGCGCGCGAACAAGCGGTTCCACAAGCAGATCCATCTGGCGAGTCACAACCGCTTTCTGGTGCAGCAGCTGGACCTTGTGCACCGGTCCATGGCGCTGATGGCCAATACGTCCTTTGCGGCCGAGGGGCGGGACGAGGTGGCGCTGGCCGAGCATGAGCAGATCGTGCGGGCAATCGAGGCGCGGGATGGCGAGGCGGCCTATCAGGCGTTGCGCCAGCATATCAGCAAGGCCTTCGAGACGCGGCTGCGCGTCGATGCGGGCGAGATCCGGATGCGCTAGGGGCTGTCGTCGAACTGGCCGTGGCGGGTCTTGTCCCAGTAGAAGGGGCGGGTCACCACCTCGGCCAGTGCCTTGGCGGCGGCGAGGGTGCCGAGCGGGAAATAGGCGTGCAGCGTCGGTATCCAGAGCGGGCTGACCGGCTGGCCGCTGCGGCGGAGGGCTGCCAGCAGGAGCAGGGTGGAGACCGCTTCGACGGTCAGCAGGAGAAGGCCCAGTGACAGGAGCGCGCCCGCAGGCAGCAGCGCCTGCACCGGATGGCCGAACCCGAGAGGCACGGACCAGAGGCTGAGCAGGAGCGGGCCGAGCAGAGTCTGCGCCAATGTGCCGAGAAAGAGGATCTGGAAGCCCGCAAATCCGCGCGGGCCGAGGTCGCGCAGCAGGCGGCGGGGGCTTTGCATGTGCACGAGCCATGTCATCAGGTAGCCCTTGATCCAGCGCGAGCGCTGGCGGACCCATGGCAGGGCGCGGCAGTTCGCCTCTTCATGGGTGGTGCTGGGGATCATGCGGGTGGTCAGGCCGTGCCGTGCGAGGCGGATGCCCAGATCTGCATCCTCGGTCACGTTATGGGCGTCCCAGCCGCCAAGGGCTGCGAGGGGCGCGCGGCGGAAGAAGACCGAGGTTCCCCCCAGCGGCAGGGGCAGGCGCAGGCGTTCCAGCCCGGGCAGGATCAGGCGGAACCACTGCGCATATTCCAGCGTGAAACAGCGCGAGAGCCAGTTGCGGCGCGGGTTGTAGAAGTCGAGCGCGGCCTGCAGGCAGGCGACCTGCGCGGGGGCGGCGGCGAAAGCGGCGGCGACGGTGCGGAGCTGGTCGGGTTCGGGGGCGTCTTCGGCATCGTAGACGCCGATGATGTCGCCCTGCGCTGCGTCGAGCGCGAGGTTGAGCGCGCGGGGCTTGGTGCGGATGGTGCCGGCGGGGACGGGGATCACGCGCATCCATGCGGGCAGGGTCGCGGCGACGAGGGCGTCGCGGGTGGGGGTGTCGTCATCCTCGACCAGCAAAAGCACCTCGAGCCGGTCGCGGGGATAGTCGAGCCGTTCCAGCCTGCGGATCAGGCGCGCGGCGATGTCGGATTCGCGGAAGAGCGCGATGAGGAGCGAGATGCGGGGCAGGTCCGTATCGGGCAGGGGGGCAGGTGCGGGGCGGGGCGGACTGTGCAGCGCGGCGAGGGCGGCGGCGATCTTGAGCGCGGTATTGGCCAGAAGGGCGAGGAGGGCGAGGGCGAAGGCGGCAAGGAGCGTGGCCTGCGGGTCGGCAAGGGCGGCGAGGAGGAGGGTCGCGGCGAGGGCGGCGAAGGTGAGGGCAAGGCGGCGCGGGTCGAGGGCGCGGCAGCTTTGCGCGGCGGGGCAGCGGGTTTCGGCGGCGCGGGCGAGGGCGGGGCCGTGCTGCGAGAGGACCGCCGTCTCGATCTGCGGGCGGGGCAGTTCGACAGGGCGCAGGAAGGGGCCGAAGCGGGCGGTCAGGCTGTCGCGGGCGCGGGCGAGGTGGCGGGGGCTTTCGGTTGCGACGAGAAGTTCGCCCCTGTTCCATGCCCATGGCAGGACGCCGTCGGCCAGACAGCGGGCGGGGCCATAGGCGGCAGCCAGCGCGGGGTCAGGCGCGAGGGCGAGCGGGTCGCGGGCGGGGGGGCGCAGCGGCGCGGGGACCGCGACGGCAGGGGGGAAGAGGAAGGAGACCGGCGCCTCGGCCAATCCGGCGGGGCGGGGGGGAAGGGGTGCCGCCTGCGGGCCGAGATCCATGCCTGTGCCAACCTTTCCGGGCCAACCTTTCTGGTTGGCCGCAGTCTGGCAGGGCAAATCTTAACAGCCGGTTAAGGCGCGCGGATCAGGCGCTGCGGCGGGCGCGCATCGCTTCGGCGAAACGGTCGAAGAGATAGTAGCTGTCCTGCGGGCCGGGCGAGGCTTCGGGGTGGTACTGGACCGAGAAGACCGGCTTGCCATCCACAGCGATGCCGCAATTCGACCCGTCGAAGAGCGAGACGTGGGTTTCGCTGACGCCTTTGGGCAGGGTCTGGCTGTCCACGGTGAAGCCGTGGTTCATCGAGGTGATCTCGACCTTGCCGGTGGTCAGGTCCTTGACCGGATGGTTCGCGCCGTGGTGGCCGTGGTTCATCTTGACCGTCTTGCCGCCCAGTGCCAGCGCCAGCATCTGATGCCCAAGGCAGATGCCGAAAAGCGGCAGGTCGGCCTTGAGCACGCCCCGGATCATCGGGACGGCATAGGTGCCGGTCGCGGCCGGATCGCCGGGGCCGTTGGAGAGGAACACGCCTTCGGGGTTCAGGGCCAGCACATCTTCGGCCGTGGCGGTGGCGGGCAGGACGGTGACGTCGCAACCGGCCGAGGCGAGGCAGCGCAGGATGTTGCGTTTCGCGCCATAGTCGATGGCGACCACGCGCAGCCCGTCGCCGGTGCGTTCGGTATAGCCTTCGGGCCATGCCCAGCGCTTTTCGTTCCAGCGGTAGGACTGGGTGCAGGAGACGTCCTTGGCCAGATCGAGGCCCACGAGCCCCTTCCACGCGCGGGCCTTGGCCACCAGCGCGGCGATGTCGAAATTGCCCGCCGGATCATGGGCGAGCGCGACATGCGGCGCGCCCTGCTGGCGGATGGCGCGGGTCAGGCGGCGGGTGTCGATGCCACCGATGCCGATGCGGCCCTTGGCCGTCAGCCAGTGGGTGAGTTCGTCGCGCGAGCGCCAGTTCGACGGCTCGGTCGGGTCCCATTTCACCACCATGCCGGCGGCGACGGGGGTGCCGGTTTCATCATCTTCGGGCGTGACGCCCACATTGCCGACATGGGGGAAGGTGAAGGTCACGACCTGCCCCGCATAGGAGGGGTCGGTCATGATTTCCTGATAGCCCGTCATGGCGGTGTTGAAGACGAGTTCCGCCACCGTCTCGCCCGTGGCGCCGAAGCCCATGCCGTAGAAGACGGTGCCGTCAGAGAGGGCAAGGCATGCGGTCGGTTTCGCTGAAGCGGGCATGGTGCGACTCTCCTATCGGCAAATTGCGCGGACACTAGTTGTGATGGGGGGCGGGGTCAAGGCTTTGGCGGAAAAGGAATATGTCGATATTACAATGGGTTGGGGAAAGAGAGGGCGGTTGTGGGTCGGGGCGGGACAGGGTATGGTGTCGCTTCATGCCAACCTTCGGGGAAAGGTGACATATGTCTTTGCGGGAACGCCTGCAGGTCGCGCTCAAAGACGCGATGAGGGCGAAAGAGGCCGAGCGGCTGTCGACGCTGCGGCTGATCAATGCGGCGATCAAGGATCGCGAGATCGCAAGCCGCGGGGAAGGCGGCGAGCAGGAGGTGGGGGATCCCGAGATCCTCGCCATCATGGGCAAGATGGTGAAGCAGCGGCAGGAATCGGCGCGCGCCTATGAAGAGGGCGGGCGGCTGGAGCTGGCCGAGAAGGAACTGAACGAAATCCGCGTGATCGAGGAATTCCTGCCGCGCCAGTTGGGCGCGGAGGAGGTCGAGGCCGCGGTGAAGGCCGCGATTGCCGAGGCGGGGGCAAGCAGCATCCGCGACATGGGCCGCGTGATGGCGGTGCTGAAGGGGAAATATACCGGCCAGATGGATTTCGGCGCGGTGGGGCCGAAGGTGAAAGACCTGCTGGGCTGAACCGCGCGGCAGCGGGTGCTGAAAGGGGGGCTTCGGCCCCCCTTTTCTCATGGCGCGGCGAAGGCGCGGTCGAGGAAGGCGGTCAGGCGGGTGAAGGCTTCCTCGCCGGCGGCATCGAGCGTGAACTGGTATTCATGGGGCAGCGGGGGCTGGTGGTCGGCGGGGAAGAAGAGCGTGTCGACCGTCAGGCCCGCGGCGCGCGCCTGTTCGGCAAGGGCCGTGCTTTGCGGCAGGAGCGGGTCGGCATTGCCTGCGGTGATGAAGAGCGGCGGCAGGGCCGGCGCGAGGTGGGCGAAGAGCGAGAAGAGCGCGGCATCGGGGGCGGCGGCGGCGTCCCGCTGGCCGAGATAGGCCCAGAGGACGGTGCGGAGGAAGCCGCCGAAGGCGCCGTCGCTGTCCATTCCCTGCAGGTCATAGGCCCCGCAGAAGAGGGCGAGCCCGCGGATGGTGGCAGGGTCGGTGCGGGGCCGCAGGCCGAGCGCTTCGGCATAGGCGGGGTCGTTGAGGGCGAGCGCGGTCTGGAGCGCGATGTGGCTGCCCGCACTGTCGCCCGCAAGGACGATGCGGGTCCGGTCGAGACCGTGGTTGTCGGCGGCACCTTCGAGCCAGAGGAGGGCTTCGAGCATCTGCTCCGTGGGGCGGGGGTGGCGGGCCGTGGGGGCGAGCGTGTAGTCGGGCGCGATGGTGGCATAGCCGCGCGCGGCAAGGATCTGGAGGTAGTTGCCGATATTGTCGCGCCCGCCCGAGACGAAGGCGCCGCCATGGACCCAGAGCAGGACAGGCCAGCCGCCCGGTGGCGGATCGCCCGAGGGAAGGAAGAGGTCGAGCCTCTCGTCGCTTTCGGGGCCATAGGCGAGGTCGCGGCGGCGGTCGATGCCGTCGGGCAGGCGGGGTTCCAGCGCCGCCATCGCCTGCGCGGCGCCGTGGTCGAACAGCAGACGTATCGCCAGGACCGCGGGCCATGGCGTCAGGAGGCTGGCAAGGAAGAGCGAGATACACAGGCCAATCGCCACGGCACCAAGGACGACGAGCTTGCGCATCGCGGCACTCCGGTTCGTCCCAATCCCGCCGCGAAGGACAGCACGAAGCGCCGCGTTTGGCGAGGGGTTTCGTGCGGGTTCCGTCCCGTCGCGTCCGTGGCGGTCAGCGAAGGGCGGCGAGGCGGGTCTGGAGTTCGTCGCGCAGGACCATGCGTTCCTCTTCGGAGAGGAAGGCGCCCAGCTCCACCTCGCGCCCGTTGCCCTTGAGCGTGAGGTAGTTCGGCACGGGGCCGCCGGTGGGGTGGAGGTGGACGGTGACCCAATAGGGGTTGGCCTGCCAGTCCTGCCGCGCCCCGCGGGGGCCGTGGCGGGTGAGGGCGAGGCTGTCGCGGTCGAGCGTCAGGTCCTCGACGATCTCGGCGTCGCGGTAGGAGCGGGAGAGGGCGAACCACATCCCCCAGACCGCCACGATGAAGAAGGGCAGGATGCCCCAGAGCACGGGCGAGCCGAGGACGGCCAGCATCGGTACGGCGATCAGCGCGCAGGTGGCCCCGATGAAGAGGACGAAGCCGCGGCGGGGCAGCGACCGGTAGGGCCAGAGGTGCAGGCGGGCCTGCGAGTCGGGCGTGGGGGGCAACCATTCATAGGGCATGGGCGGCAGGGTAGCTTGGCGCGGGCGGAAGGAAAGGAATTGCTGACTCCGCCAGAGAGCTTAACGCGCCGGATGGCGGCAGCAAGGCGGCGCGGCGTGCCGCCGCAGGTCTTTGCTTTCACCTGCGCGCCTGCGCGCGGCAGCTCGGGCCGAAGGGGCTGCACGCGTCCCCTCTGGCCGCGCGGGCGCGGCCATTCACCCCTTGTGGATATTTCGGGACGGAACAGCGCGGCTGCTGGTTTTCTGTCTGCACATATCCGCGGGGGTGGGGGTGGCGCACGGGGAAAGGAAAAGGCCGCGGAGCGATCCGCGGCCTTGTCTTTTCGTGTTCTGCCTTGCCTCAGTGGGCGTGGCCCTTGTCCCAGTCGGACTGCTTCGGCAGCTGCTCGAAGGTGTGTTCCGGCGGGGGCGAGGTCAGCGTCCATTCCAGCGTGTCGGCGTATTCGTTCCAGTAGTTGTTCTCGGTCACGCGCTTGCCGAAGAACAGGGTGTAGAACACGACGCCGATGAAGAACACGAAGGAGGCGAAGGCGATCATCGCGCCGACCGACGACCACCAGTTCCAGTAGGCGAAGGCCTCGGGGTAGTCGATGTAGCGGCGCGGCATGCCCTGACGGCCAAGGAAGTGCTGCGGGAAGAAGGTCAGGTTCGAACCGATGAACATGGCCCAGAAGTGCAGCTTGCCCGCCCATTCCGGATACTGGCGGCCCGACATCTTGCCCATCCAGTAGTAGATGCCCGCGAAGATGCCGAAGACGGCGCCCAGCGACATCACGTAGTGGAAGTGGGCCACGACATAGTAGGTGTCGTGATAGGCGCGGTCGACACCGGCCTGCGACAGGACGATACCGGTCACGCCGCCGACGGTGAAGAGGAAGAGGAAGCCGAAGGCCCAGAGCATCGGCGTCTTGAACTCGATCGAGCCGCCCCACATCGTCGCGATCCAGGAGAAGATCTTGATGCCGGTGGGCACCGCGATGACCATGGTCGCCAGCATGAAGTAGGATTGCTGGGTCAGCGACATGCCGACGGTGTACATGTGGTGCGCCCAGACGACGAAGCCCAGAACACCGATTGCCACCATCGCGTAGACCATCGGCAGGTAGCCGAAGATCGGCTTGCGGGCGAAGGTCGCGATCACCTGCGAGATGATCCCGAAGGCGGGCAGGATGATGATGTAGACTTCCGGGTGGCCGAAGAACCACAGGATGTGCTGGTAGAGGATCGGGTCACCGCCGCCCGAGGGCGTGAAGAAGGTGGTGCCGAAGTTACGGTCCGTCAGCAGCATGGTGATGGCACCGGCCAGCACCGGCAGGGCCAGCAGCACGAGCCATGCGGTCACGAAGATCGACCAGGCGAAGAGCGGCACCTTGTGCATGGTCATGCCCGGCGCGCGCATGTTCAGGAAGGTCGTGATCATGTTGATCGCGCCGAGGATCGAGGAGGCACCCGACAGGTGCACCGCGAAGATGGCGAGGTCCATGGCATAGCCGCCTTCGGCGGTGGTCGAGAGCGGCGGGTAGAGAACCCAGCCAACGCCCGCGCCCGAGCCCAGTTCGCCGCCGCCGCCGGGGGCGAAGAGCGAGGCCACGGCGAGCGAGGTGCCCGCGACGTAGAGCCAGTAGGACAGGTTGTTCATCCGCGGGAAGGCCATGTCCGGCGCGCCGATCTGCAGCGGCATGAAGTAGTTGCCGAAACCGCCGAACAGCGCGGGAATCACCACGAAGAACATCATCAGGATGCCGTGGGCGGTGATGGTGACGTTCCAGATATGGCCGTTGGGCGTGCAGGTCGCCGCGGCATCGGCCACGAGGCGCAGGCCTTCCTGGCACATGTACTGGACGCCGGGATTCATCAGCTCCATCCGCATATAGACGGTGAAGATGACGGAGATCAGACCGACGATGCCGCCGGTGAAGAGGTAGAGGATCCCGATGTCCTTGTGGTTCGTGGACATGAACCAGCGGGTGAAGAAGCCCCGCTCGTCGTGCTCATGGCCATGAATGGCTGCGTCGGCCATTGGCGTCTCCCGATATTGTAAGCGTTTGAACCGGCGTCATGCGCCGGATCCTGGTTCCCTTATGGGCCCGTGTTTAATCGCGCGCGGGGGCGGCGGCAATGACCGACTTTGACGCAGATCAAGAAAAGGGGGGTGCAGGGCGGGAAAGCGGGGCGACGCATCGTCGCGGTGGCCTGCGGGGCGGGGCGGCAAGCGAAGGGCGCGCGGGAGGTTTCCCGCGCGCCCTGATGTCCCCGCGGGGGGGGGCCGCGATGCGCGGTTACTTCAGCGTGGCGAGGTAGGCCGCCATATCCTCGGCCCCCTTCGACAGCTTGAAGGACATCTTGGACTTGGCCGCGTCGTCGCCCGTCTCGGCCTTCACCCATGCGGAAGGGTCGGGCAGATAGGCAACCAGCATCGCCTCGTCCCAGACCTTGCCGGCGGCGCCGACGGATTTCAGGCTTTCGGAATAGGCGAAGTCAGGCACGCCGCCCACGGTCCGGCCCACGACGCCGAAGAGGTTGGGGCCGGTCTTGCCGCCCTTGACGATTTCGGTGCCGTCGGCGGCGACGATGGCGTGGCAAGCCTTGCATTTCTTGAAGTCGGCCTCGCCCTTGGCGGCGTCACCTGCGGCGAGGGCAGGGGCGGCGAGGGCGGCAAGCGCGAGGGCGGCGATCAGGGTTCTGGTCATGTCGTTCTCTTTCAGTAGGCTGGGCGCAGGATGGCGGATGCCTTGCAAACGCGTCGCAGAGTGCCTGCGGTTCCGGTCAGGCGCAAGGGATGCGATGGTCGCAGCCGTTCGGAGAGGGGGTCAGCGCGCGCAGGCCGGCGGATTGACGCCGTCGGGGCGCAGGCCGCCTTCGGGCGGGAAGAAGCGCGGGAAGGTCGCCATGAGGGCGGCGTCGAGGTCGGCCATGGTGACGGGCAGGCCAAGGTCGACAAGGCTGGTGACGCCATGGTCGGTGATGCCGCAGGGCACGATGCCCGAAAAATGCGACAGGTCCGGTTCGACATTGATCGATATGCCGTGGAAACTGATCCAGCGGCGCAGCTTGACGCCGATGGCGGCGATCTTGTCCTCGGCCGGGGTGCCGTCGGGGTTGGGGGCGCGGTCGGGGCGGGTGACCCAGACGCCGACGCGACCGGGCCGGATCTCGCCCTTGACGTTGAATTCGGCAAGGGTCGCGATCACCCAGTTTTCCAGCGCACGCACGAAGCAGCGCACGTCGCGGCCACGCGCGCCCACGTCGATCATGCAGTAGACCACGCGCTGGCCGGGGCCGTGATAGGTATATTGCCCGCCACGCCCCGTTTCATGGACGGGGAAGCGGTCGGGCTGCACCAGATCGGCGGGGCGGGCCGAGGTGCCCGCGGTATAGAGCGGCGGATGTTCGAGGAGCCAGACCGCCTCGTCCGCGCGGCCTTCGGCCATGGCGGCCACGTGGTCCTCCATCGCGGCGAGCGTGGGGAGATAGGGGCTGAGGCCGGGCAGATGGGTCCATTCGGGCATGGGGAGTGTCGCGCGCTGCAAAAAATCGTCCTGAGCAATGCCCCCAAAGGCGCAAGGTCCGCAAGGGCGATTGAAGCGGGCCGCCATTTGCCGCATAGGTCGCGCACGGGTTCGGAGGATGGACATGGGTGAAGCCTGCGTATTGTGCGGCGTGAGCGCGACCGAGGTCGTCTCGCGCGAGGACCGCCACGGGCGGCCGCTGGTCACGGTCCTGTGCACGGGCTGCGGCGTCCTGCGGAACGATCCGGTGCCGAGCGAGGCGGAACTGACCGAGTTCTATCGGCGCGACTACCGGACCGACTACAAGGGGGCGCCCGAGCCGCGGCTGCGGCAGGTCTGGCGCAATCTGGAGCGGCTGAACGCGCATTTCGCGGCCTTCCGCGACATCTATTCCAAGGGCGGGCGCTGGCTGGACCTTGGCGCGGGGAGCGGGGAGTTCTCGTTCCTTGCGCGGCGGCTGGGCGCGGAGGTCACGGCGGTGGAGCCGAACGAGGCCTATGCCGAATATTGCCGCGCCAAGCTGGATCTGCCGGTGCAGACGGGGCGGATGGAGGATTTCGCCTTTGCCGAGGGCAGTTTCGACATGATCCGGCTGAGCCATGTGCTGGAGCATCTGCGCGATCCGGTGGTGGCGCTGCGGCGGCTGGCGGGGTGGCTGGCCGAGGATGGCATCCTTTATATCGAGGTGCCCGACATCGAAAGCGACGCGCGCCACAAGATGCGCGGGCGGATGTTCCATTACGGGCATATCTACAATTACAACCCCGTGACGCTGCGCCATGTCGCGGGGCTTGCGGGGCTGGTGGAACTGCCTGCCACCGCCGCGCGGTCGGCGGGGCGCTGCGGGGCGTTCTTCAAGCGGGGCGAGGGGGGCACGGTTCCGGTGGCGGAACTGGGGATCAACGCGCTGCGGATGCGGGCGGCCATGGTGGCGCATAACGGGCGGCGTCTGCCCGAGCCTGCCGAGGGCACGGTGGCCGGGCGATTCCTGCGGACGATCGCCGCGCGGCTGCGCGAGGCCCGCGAGGGCGCGCGTCTGAAGACGCATCGCGCCATCGCCGACGCCGCCGCGCAACGGCTGGCCGAGGTGCTGGCGCGCGGCTGAGGGGGCAGGGAGCGACAGGCCGGAAAAGGGCGCTTTTTTCCTCTTTCCTTCCCCGATGGCCTTCGCTAAACAGCCGCCACCAAGCCAAATCGTGCGGATGTGGCGGAATTGGTAGACGCGCAGCGTTGAGGTCGCTGTGGGGTAACTCCCGTGAAGGTTCGAGTCCTTTCATCCGCACCATGACTTCCCGACCGGGCCGGAAAGGCCCGGTCAGGGAGGGCAGACTTCCCCGTCATCGCAGGTTGAAATGACACGGCGCGGGCCGTGCCTTTCGGCATTTGTGGCCGGTGGCGGCGCCCTGAAGCGGCGTTTGCGAGTCGGCACCGCAACGCCGGATTAACGAATTGGGCCGCGGCAGTGGGCCTTGCCGCAATTGCCCTACTTTCGCCACAATTGCCATCCTTAAGGATATGGTATCCCGGCCAAAGTCCGGGTTCATGCCGAACCGGCGCAAGACCGGTCGGCCGTGGCGCGAGCAGAGTGATGGCCACCTATGTGATCGACGGCTATGCCGCCGGTTCAATCATCGTGAGCGGGGGCGGAGCCCTCGCCAACGGGTCCACATTCATGCTGGACCCGAACTGGTCGGCACCGGCATCGGAGCTGCTCTTTACCGTCACGGATGACGACACGGCCTTTTCGGGCAGCGCGGCGGCGACGCTGGATGCCAACCAGACCGGCGTGGTGACCAATGCGGCGGGTGCGACCGTCGCCTCGGGCGCGATCCGGCTGGGCACGGCCTATACGGTCAGCGATCCGGTGGCGGGCAGTGTCACGCTCTATCAGGTGATCGTGGGTGGCACGACCGTCGGCTATGTCTCGACCCAGCCGCTGCAGCCGGGTGTGGCCTATACGGTGACGGCCACGGCGGCGACGACGGCGGCGGGGACGAGCTATGCGGTGATGGCACCGCTGTCCCATGACCAGAGCGCGGACAATGTCCTGACGGGCGGGACGGGAAATGACTCGCTGCGGGGCGG
Organism: Paragemmobacter amnigenus; assembly: GCF_009908265.2. Lineage (GTDB taxonomy): Bacteria > Pseudomonadota > Alphaproteobacteria > Rhodobacterales > Rhodobacteraceae > Paragemmobacter > Paragemmobacter amnigenus. The sequence continues at coordinate 109,263 of NZ_JAAATX020000011.1, forward strand.
GGCGGGCGATGACAGCCTGTCGGGCGGGTCGGGCAACGACACGATCCTTGGCGGGGCGGGCAATGACACCCTGTCCGGCGGGGCGGGCAATGACAGCCTGTCGGGCGAGGATGGCGACGATCTGTTCGGGATCACCAATGCCTCGGGGATCGACTCGGTCTTTGGCGGAGCGGGCAATGACACGATCAGCTATGCCGGTGCGCTGACAGGGGCCGCTGTCACCTATAGCGCCACGGGGGCGGGAACGCAGGCGCTGGCCGGTGTGGCGGCGACGGCCTTCAGCGGGATCGAGGCCTTTGACGGGACCGAATTCAACGACACGCTGAACGCAGGCTCTTCGGCAGGCGATGTCACGCTGTGGGGCAATGGTGGGGCCGATACCGTCACGGGCGGGTCGGGCAATGACCGGCTGTTCGGCGGGGACGGGGCGGATGTGCTGACCGGCAATGCCGGCAATGACCAGCTGTCGGGCGGTGCGGGCGATGACAGCCTGACTGATGCGTCCGGCACGAACATCCTGAGCGGGGACGAGGGCGATGACCGGCTGGTGGCCGGCACGGGGGCGGATGCGCTGTTCGGCGGCACGGGCCGCGACACGCTGTTCGGCGGGGACGGGGCCGATACGCTGGAGGGCGGGGACGACACGGATTCGCTTTATGGCGGGACGGGAACGGATGTCCTGTCGGGGGGCGAGGGCGCGGATCTGCTGGATGGCGGGGCGGGCAATGACACGCTGACAGGCGGGGCGGGTAATGATGCCCTGCTGGGTCAGGCGGGCGATGACACCTTTGTCCTGACCGGAAATGACGGCGCGGATACGATCACCGGCGGGACGAACGGCACGACGCTGGGCGATCTGATCGACGCGACCGCGATCGATGCCGATGTGACGCTGGGCTTCAGTGCGAGTCAGGCGGGCACGCTGTCGGCGCTGTCGGCGCTGTCGGCGGGGACGGTCGCGGGGTTCTCGGGCATCCGGCGCGTGGCGCTGGGCGGGGGCGAGGATACCGTCACCGGCGGGACCGGCAACGAGAGCGTGGACGGCGGGGCGGGCAATGACAGCCTGTCGGGCGGGGGCGGGGCCGATACGCTGGCCGGCGGGGATGGCAATGACACGCTGGTGGGCGGGGCAGGGTCGGATTCGCTGATCGGCGGCGAGGGGGACGACCTTTTCGTCATTGCGGCGGGTGACGGGTCGGACACCCTCGTCGGCGGGGCGGGGAACGATACGGTCGACCTGTCCGCCCAGACCGCGGCGACCACCGTGAATTTGTCGGGCGCGGGGGCGGGGACGGCGGCGAATTCGGGCGGCACCACGACCTTTTCGCAGGTGGAGCTGGTCCGCACGGGGTCGGGGGCCGATACGGTCAACGGCAGCGCGGCGGCGGATCGGGTCGAGACGGGGGCGGGCAATGACCGCCTGTTCGGCGGTGGCGGGGCGGATGTCCTGTCGGGTGGCGACGGGCGGGATTCTCTGGAAGGCGGCGACGGCAACGACACGCTGGCGGGCGGGGCGGGGATCGACACGCTTTATGGCGGCACCGGGCTGGATGTTGTCGACTATTCGGACAGCGATGCGGCGGTGAATGTGAACCTGCGGACATGGACCGCAACCGGCGGACATGCCGAGGGGGACGTGCTGCAGGGCGTCGACGGGGTGATCGGGTCGGCCTTCGACGACACGATCATCGGTTTTGACGACGAGAATCTCGGGGCGGCCGACTTTTACCTGAACACCTTTTTCGGTGGGGCGGGCAATGACGTCATCGAGGGACGCGGCGGCAGCGACCAGCTTTTCGGCGGCGCGGATGACGACACGGTTCTGGGCGGTGACGGGAACGATACGGTCGAGGGCGGCGACGGCAACGATCTGGTCACCGGTGACGCAGGCAATGACACGCTGTCGGGCGGGGAGGGCGATGACAGCCTGTCGGGCGGGACCGGCAATGACGTGGCCGATGGCGGGGCGGGTGCGGACCTGCTGGATGGCGGGGCGGGATCGGACGCGCTGGCGGGGGGCGAGGGCAACGATACGCTCGTCGGCGGGGCGGGCAACGATACGCTGACCGGCGGGGCGGGGCGGGATACCTTTGTCATTACGGCAGGGGGCGGGTCGGATGTGATCGCCGATCTGGACCTGACGCTGCTCGACGGGCAGTTCACGGACCGGATCGACGTGTCGGGGATGGTCGACGCGCAGGGCAATCCGGTCAACTGGGAGGATGCCGTCGTCACCCCTGACGGGGCGGGCGGGGCCATCGTCACGCTTCCGGGGGGCGTGTCGATCCGGCTGGTGGGCATCGATCCGGCGCTGGTGTCGGGGAAGAAGGCGCTGAACCAGCTGGGCGTGCCGTGTTTCGGGACGGGGACGCTGATCCTGACCGAGCGGGGCGAGGTGCCGGTGGAGTCCATCCGCGCGGGTGACCGTGTGGTGACGCTGGATCACGGGGTGCAGCGGGTGATGTGGGCGGGCGGGCGGCATCTGGATGCGGCGGCGCTTGCCGCAGAGCCGCTGCTGCGGCCTGTGATGATCCGCGACGGGGCGCTGGGCAACAGGGGCGACGTGCTGGTATCGCCCAACCACGCCGTGCTGGCCGAGGTGGACGGGGTGGAGATGCTGGTGCGCGCCAAGCATCTGGCCGAGACGGGCGATGCGCGCTTCCGCATCGCGAGGGGCAAGCGCGAGGTGGGCTATCACCATCTGTTGCTGGAGCGGCACGGGATCATCTTCGCGCAGGGCATGGCGACCGAAACGCTGTATCCCGGTCCGGTGGCCGTGGCGGCGCTGGGGACGGCGGTCGCGGCCCAGATCGCGGCGGCCTTCCCGCTGCTGGCGCCGGTGCTGGCCGGGCTGGTGGAGGCCGGGACGCTGTATGGTCCGACCGCACGGCCCGTGGCGAAGCGCAGGCTGCTGCTGCCCGGTCCGCGGGTGCGGGACAGGGCGGCCGCATGAGGGAGAGGGATTGCGCGGCAAATGGAAACAGTTGCCGCGTTTGTATCGGAATCGCCACCAATGCCATCATTTGGCCGCGATTTCGGGATCAGGATTAAAGGGCCGTTCAGGCCGGTCGAGTAGTAACGAGTGACCCCGCAAAGGGGCGTGTGAGCAGTAAAGATGCCGGTGTTTACGATAAGGGGCTTTCAGGCCTCGTCCATCATCGTCAGTGGCGGGGGCAGCCTGACTACAGGCACCTCGGCCATGATCGATCCGGCCTTTTCGGCCGCGACGCAGGCGCTGACCTTCACGATCACGGATGACGACACCGCCTTTTCCGGCAGCAGCACGGCGCAGACCGATGCGGGCCAGACGGTGGTGGTCACCGACGCCTCGGGCGCGACGGTGGCAAGCGGCGCGGTGCGGCTGGGCAATGCCATCACCTTCAACAACGGCGTCACGTCCGTCACGCTCTACGAGGTCTATGTCGGCGGGACGCTGACGGGCTACATCTCGAATTCCGACCTGCAGCCGGGGGTCAGTTCGACGGTGCAATCGGTCACCGACACGGGGGTGAACGGTCCGGCCTATACCTTCTTCGTCAACCAGACCTTCGATCCGGCGGCATCGACCACCTATTTCGCGGGGCAAGGCAATGACAGCATCCTTGCGGGGGACGGCAACGATACCATCAGCGCCTTTGGCGGGAATGACACGCTGTGGGGCGGTGCCGGCAATGACAGCATCGACGGTGGCGAGGGCAATGACGTCCTGATCGGCGGGACGGGAAATGACATCCTGAACGGGTCGGGGGGTGACGACCGTTTCGTCATGGAGGCTGGCGACGGCAACGACACGCTGAACGGCGGGGTCGAGACGACAGGAGACATCATCGATGCCACCGCGATTACGGCGGGGGTCACGGTCAGTTTCAACGGGATCGGATCGGGCACCATCGCGGATGGCACGCAGACGGACAGTTTCAGCGCCATGGAGCGCGTGCTGCTGGGCGCTGGCAATGACACGGCTACCGGCAATGCGGGGGCTGAAAGCATCGACGGCGGGGCGGGCAACGATTCGCTGTCGGGGGGCGCAGGCAATGACACGCTGACGGGCGGGGCGGGTGACGACACGCTGATCGGCGGGACGGGGAATGATGCCCTGTCGGGGGGCGAGGGGAATGACCGCTTCATCCTCGGCACCGCCGACGGGGCCGATACCATCACCGGCGGGGCGGGTAACGATACGGTCGATCTGTCGACGGCAACGGCCAATACGGCGGTGACCTTCACCTCGGCCACGGGGGGAACGATCTCGGGCAGCGCGGGCACGTCCACCTTTTCGGAGGTGGAGCAGGTGCTGCTCGGGTCGGGGAATGACACGGTCAATGCCTCGGCCCTGACGCAGGATGTCACGCTGGATGCGGGCGCGGGCAATGACAGCATCGCGGGCGGCAGCGGCAACGACCTGCTGGTCGGCGGGGCGGGCAATGACACGGTCGCCGGAAACGGGGGCGACGACACGATCCGCGGCGGGGCGGGCAATGACAGCCTTGCGGGCGGGGCGGGCAGCGACCTGCTGGATTATTCCGACGCCACGGCGGGCGTGTCGGTCGATCTGTCGACCGGAGCGACGGGCGGCGGCGCGCTGGGAGATACGATCGGCGGCTTCGAGAACATCCTTGGCAGCGGGCTGAACGACACGCTGGCGGGCGGGACGGATGCCAATATCCTGTATGGCGGGGCAGGTCGCGACTCGCTGTCGGGGCGGGCGGGCAATGACACGCTGTTCGGCGGGGCCGGTGTGGATACGCTGGTCGGGGACGAGGGCGACGACCTGCTGTCGGGCGACAATGACGGCGACTCGCTGTTCGGCGGGGCAGGCAATGACACGCTGATCGGCGGGCTGGGCCTTGATACCCTGTTCGGGGGCGATGGCGACGACCGCTTCGTCTACGAGCCGGGCTATGGCATCGACACGATCGTGGGGGGCAACGGCGGCGAGACGCTGGGCGACACGATCGACATGAGCGCCTTCACCACCGGGGTCACCTTCACCTCGAGCGGGCCGGGGACCGGATCCGTCACGGCGAGCGGCAACACCGCGAGCTTCAGCGAGATCGAGCGCTATGTGATGGGCTCGGGCAGCGACACGTTCAACGGCGGGGCGGCCAACGACCATGTCGAGGCGGGCGACGGCAATGATACGATCCTGTCGGCGGCCGGCGATGACACGATCTATGGCGGGGCAGGCAACGACCGCGTCACCGCGAGCTTTGGCAATGACGTCGTCTATGGCGAGGGCGGCAATGACACGCTGGGCGGGAACGAGAACAACGACCTGCTTTACGGGGGGGACGGGTTCGACTCGCTGGATGGCGGGGACGGGGACGACACGGCCTATGGCGGGGCCGACAATGACAGCTTCATCGGCGGGATAGGAAACGACCGGCTGTTCGGCGAGGATGGCGACGACAACATCACCGCCAATGCGGGCTTTGACTGGCTGGAAGGCGGGGCGGGCAATGACCGGCTGTCCGGCGGACTGAACAATGACAGCGTCTTTGGCGGCGACGGCAACGACACCGTCGCGGGCAACGAGGACGATGACTGGCTGGAAGGCGGGCTGGGCAATGACTCGCTGGATGGCGGGACGGGGAATGACACGCTTTATGCGGGCGAGGGCAATGACACCCTGAACGCGGGAGCGGGGGCTGACCTTGGCTATGGCGATGTCGGGGATGACCGGTTTCTGGGCAGTTTCGGCAATGACACGTTCTATGGCGGGGACGGGGCCGACACGCTGGCCGGGAACGAGGATGACGACGCGCTCTATGGCGGGACCGGCGCGGATTCGCTGGATGGCGGCAGCGGCAATGACGCGCTTTACGGCGAGGACGGCATCGACACGCTGGTGGGCGGGGCGGGCGATGACGGGCTGTGGGGGGGCGAGGGCAACGATTCCTTCCGCGCCGATGCGGGGGATGACAGCGTCTATGGCGGTATCGGGGACGATCTGGTCTTTGGCAGCGACGGCAGCGATTATGTCGAGGGCGGCGAGGGCAATGACGTCATCAACACGCGCCCGACGGTGGGCGTGCCGGATATCGGCTATCCGGGGGCCTTCGACGGTGACACCGCGCCAGAGGACGACCGCGACACGGTCTATGGCGGGGCGGGCGATGACTTTGTCCTGACGGGGGATGATGCCGACCTTGTCCATGGCGGGGATGGCAACGACACGCTGGATGCGGGGTTCGATGCCGACACGGTCTATGGCGGCGCGGGCAATGATTCCATCGGCGGGCACGAGGGGGCGGACCTGCTGGACGGCGGGGACGGGGACGACATCCTCTATGGCGGCACCCTGCCGGGCGAGACGGATACGACGCTGATCCCCGACGACACGGACCTTGCCCCCGGCAATGACCGCGACACGATCCTTGGCGGGGCGGGCAATGACACGGTCTTTGGCGGTGACGATGCCGATGTGATCGCGGGCGGGGCCGGCGACGACCAGCTTTCGGGCGATATCGACAATGACAGCATCGACGGCGGCGAGGGCGCGGATGCGCTGTCGGGGGGCGATGGCGATGACAGCCTGACCGGCGGGACGGGCAATGACACGCTGAGCGGCGGGGCGGGGCGCGACCGGTTCGTGGTGACGGCGGGCGGGGGCGAGGACAGCATCCTCGACTTCGAGCGGGCGGTTTTCGGGTCGGGCGTCATGGCGACGGACCTGCTGGATGTGTCGGGGCTGGTCGACGCGCAGGGCAATCCGGTCGACTGGGCGGATGTGACCGTGTCCGACGACGGGTCGGGCAATGCGGTGCTGACCTTCCCGATGGGCGAGCGGCTGGTGCTGGTGGGGGTGGCGCCCGCGCAGGTGACGGGCAAGCACAAGCTGGCGCGGATCGGGGTGCCCTGTCTGGCCACGGGCACGCTGGTCCTGACGGACCGGGGCGAGGTGCCGGTGGAGGCGATCCGCGCGGGGGACCGCGTGATGACGCTGGATCACGGGGCGCAGCGGGTGGTCTGGGCGGGGGGGCGGCATCTGGACCGTGCCGCGCTGGAGGCGGAGCCGCTGCTGCGGCCGGTGGTGATCCGCGACGGGGCGCTGGGCAACCGCGGCGACGTGCTGGTGTCGCCCAACCACCTTGTCCTTGTCGAGATCGAGGGGGTGGAGATGCTGGTCAGGGCCAAGCATCTGGCCGAGACGGGCGATCCGCGTTTCCGCATCGCGAAGGGCAAGCGCGAGGTGGGCTATCACCATCTGCTGCTGGAGCGGCACGGGATCATCTTCGCGCAGGGCATGGCGACCGAGAGCCTGTATCCCGGACCCGTGGCGGTGGCCGCGCTGGGGCCCGCGCTGGCGGCCGAGATCGCGGCGGCCTTCCCTTTGCTGGGGCCGGTGCTGGCGGGGCTGGTGGCGGCAGAGGGGCTTTACGGTCCCACCGCAAGACCTGTGGCGCGACGGCGCGACCTGTTTCCCGCCGCGCAGGGCGAGCGGCGGCAGAGGGCGGCCTGAGGCATTCTGACGCCCCTGACGCTGCGATGCGGCAAGAATGTCGGGTCCGGTTGACGTAACGGCAGGCGGATTTCCCGCACGGCAGGCGCGACCTGCCGCTTTGAACGGCGAATGGGTCGCAAACCGGCCTATTTTCCCGCATTGGCGAATGTTACCCGCAGAAGGATACAAGCCGGTTGCATTGCCGGAGTGCTTTGGCTTTAGTCAGGGCAAGACGAGCGGGCAAACCGCCAGAAAGACCGGGGAGAGTGCATGGCCGCTGCCAGCCACAACGACGCATTCGTCGTTTTCGATCACGTACAGAAAAGCTATGACGGCACCTCGCTGGTCGTGAAGGATTTGAACCTGAACATCGGCAAGGGCGAGTTCCTGACGATGCTCGGGCCGTCCGGATCGGGCAAGACGACCTGCCTGATGATGCTGGCCGGGTTCGAGACGGCGACCAACGGGGAAATCCTGCTGGACGGGCGCCCCATAAATCAGGTGCCGCCGCACAAGCGCGGCATCGGGATGGTGTTCCAGAACTACGCGCTGTTCCCGCACATGACGGTGGGGGAAAACCTGTCCTTCCCGCTGGAAGTGCGCGGCATGGGCAAGTCCGAGCGCGAGGCGAAGATCATGCGCGCGCTGGACATGGTCCAGATGGGCAAGTTCGCCAACCGCCGCCCTGCCCAGCTTTCGGGCGGGCAGCAGCAGCGTATCGCGCTGGCCCGCGCGCTGGTGTTCGATCCCAAGCTCGTGCTGATGGACGAACCGCTGGGCGCGCTGGACAAGCAGTTGCGCGAGCATATGCAGTTCGAGATCAAGCACCTGCATGAATCGCTGGGCATCACCGTGGTTTACGTGACCCACGACCAGGGCGAGGCGCTGACCATGTCGGACCGGATCGCGGTGTTCAATGACGGGCGCATCCAGCAGCTTGCCCCGCCGGCGGACCTGTACGAACGGCCCGACAACAGCTTCGTCGCGCAGTTCATCGGCGAGAACAACCGGCTGGAAGGCACGGTCGAGGAGATCAAGGACGGGCGCGCGCTGGTGCGGCTGAACACGGGCGAGCTGATCGATGCGACGCCGGTGAACGTGTCGAACAAGGGTCAGAAGACGCTGGTGTCGATCCGGCCCGAGCGGGTGGAGTTCAAGGCCGAGCTGCTGCCCGCCGATGCCCACCTGATCGAGGCGGAGGTGATCGAGGTCATCTATATGGGCGACCTGTTCCGCACGGTGCTGAAGGTGGCGGGCCATGACGACTTCGTCATCAAGAGCCGCAACACGCTGGGCCAGCGGGTGCTGACCCCCGGCGAAAAGATCAAGATCGGTTGGGCGCCGCAGGATGCGCGCGCGCTGGATCCGGTCTGACGGGATGCCGGGCCGCAAGGCCCGGTTGCCGCGTCCGCAAAAGGGCGCGGCCAACAAGACAGAGCAGTCTGTTCAACATGGGAGCGTTTACGCAATGAAGAAGATCCTGATCCTGACCACCGCCCTGACCGGCATGGCCTTCTCGGCCGCCGCGCAGGAACTGACGGTGATGTCCTGGGGCGGCGCCTATGGCGAGGCCCAGACCGAAGCCCACGTGAAGCCGTGGTCGGCCGCGACCGGCTTTGCCGCCAAGATGACCGACAGCGACAACCCGGCGACCCCGATCAAGGCGATGGTCGAAGCGGGCAACGTCACCATCGACGTCGCCTCGATCGAATATGCCGACGCGATCCGCCTGTGCGACGAAGGCATGCTGGAGCCGATCGACATCAACGCGCTGCCGGCCGGTGCCGATGGCACCCCGGCCGCGGAAGACTTCATTCCGGGCGCCGTGACGGAATGCGCCGTGTCGACCGACATCTGGTCGAACGTCTTTGCCTATGACACCTCGAAGCTGACCGGCACCGTTCCCACGACCGCCGCCGACTTCTTCGATCTGGAGAAATTCCCGGGCAAGCGCGGCCTGAAGAAGGGCCCGAAGGCCGTTCTGGAATTCGCGCTGATCGCCGATGGCGTGCCGGTTGCCGAAGTTTATGACGTGCTGGGCACCCCCGAGGGCGTGGACCGCGCCTTCGCCAAGCTCGACACCATCAAGTCGGAAGTCGTGTGGTGGGAAGCCGGTTCGCAGGCGCCCCAGCTGCTGGCAGATGGCGAAGTCGTCATGACGACCGCCTATAACGGCCGTATCTTCAACGCCGCCATCGCCGAGAACAAGCCCTTCCAGATCGTCTGGGACGGCCAGATCTACGAAAACGAAATGTACGCGATCCCGAAGGGCGCGCCGAACAAGGACAAGGCGCTGGAATTCATCGCCTATGCCACCTCGACCGAAGGTCTGCGCGCGCAGGCGACGTACATCTCCTATGGTCCGGCCCGCAAGTCGGCGCTGAAGGATGAGCTGCTCTACAAGGACGGCAAGACCGTCATGGGGCCGCATCTGCCGACCGCGCCCGAGAACATGACGAACGCGCTGGAAACCTCGGCCGACTTCTGGGTCGACCGCAACGAGGAACTGAACGAGCGCTTCAACGCCTGGCTCGCCCAGTGATCTGATACGGGGGGCGCGGGCATTCCGCGCCCCCTTTTTCTGCCGATTTTCCCAAAGAACAGAGACCGACCGATGGCCGATGTGACCGCTGCCCTCCTGACCACGGCTGACGGGCGCCCGCTGAAGGCCGCGCTGGCCGAGGCGCAATCGCGCGCCCGACGCCGCGCCTTCCTGCTGGTGGCGCCGCTTCTGGCCTTTGTCGTGCTGACCTTCATCATCCCGATCGGGCAGATGCTGGACCGCTCGTTCCACCATGACGGCTTTTCGGCCAATGCGCCGAATCTGGTGGAATGGTTCGACGCCAATCCCGAAGGCACCGTGCCGGACGAGGCCGCCTTTGCCGCGCTGGCCGCCGACATGAAGCTGATGAAGGAAAACAAGACCGCAGGCGAGGCGGGCACGCGCGTGAACTACACGCTGGCCGAGACGCGGTCGCTGATCACCAAGACGGCGCGCGGGGCGGACAAGCTGGCCCCGCCGTTCAAGGAGGCGCTGCTGGCCATCGACGACCGCTGGGACGATCCGGCGGTGTGGCAGGCGATGCGGTCCTCGGCCAGTGCCTATACGGCCGATTTCTACCTGTCCGCGCTGGATATGGAGCGGGCCGAGGATGGCAGCATCCAGCGGGTGGAGGAGCAGGGGCGCATCTATGTCTACCTGTTCTTCAAGACCTTCCTGCTGTCGGGCATCATCACGCTGGTCTGTCTGCTGCTGGCCTTTCCGGTCGCGCATCTGCTGGCGACGCTGCCGATGGCCAAGGCGAACCTTCTGATGATCCTTGTGCTGCTGCCATTCTGGACCTCGCTTCTGGTCCGGACGACAAGCTGGATCGTGCTGTTGCAGGGCGAGGGGGTGGTCAACGACATCCTTCTGTCGCTGGGCTTCATCGGGGACGACGGGCGGTTGAAGATGATCTACAACCAGACCGGCACGATCATCGTGATGACCCACGTGCTGCTGCCCTTCATGATCCTGCCGCTCTATTCCGTGATGCGGGTGATCCCGCCCAGCTATGCCCGCGCCGCGCGGTCGCTGGGCGCCACGAGCTGGACCACCTTCCGCCGTATCTACCTGCCGCAGACGCTGCCGGGGATCGGGGCGGGGTCGCTTCTGGTCTTCATCCTTGCGGTCGGCTACTTCATCACGCCCGCGCTTGTGGGCGGGGCCGACGGGCAGCTGATCTCGAACCTGATCGACTTCCACATGCGGAACTCGAACTGGTCCATGGCGGCGGCGCTGTCGGCGATGCTGCTGGCGGGGGTGCTGGTGCTCTACTGGCTCTATGACCGGCTGATCGGCATCGACAACCTGAAACTCGGCTGAGGATACGCGACAATGGCCCTGCCCATCTATGCAAGCCCGCTGGAGCGCATCTGGCACTACAGCTATCTGGTGATCTGTACGGCGATCTTCGTCTTCCTGATCGCGCCGATCCTTGTGGTGATCCCGCTGTCCTTCAACGCGGAGCCCTATTTCACCTTTACCGAGGCGATGCTGACCTTCGATCCCGTGGGCTATTCGCTGCGCTGGTACGATGCGCTCTTGACGCTGGGGATGCTGGCGCCTGAAGCGGCGCGGGACAATGCCTGGTGGTCGGACATGTGGGCCAATTCCACTTGGGTGCGGGCGGCGAAGAATTCGATCATCATCGGCTTCTGGTCGACGATCCTTGCCACCGTCCTCGGCACGCTGGCGGCGCTGGGGCTTAGCCGGCCGGAGATGCCCTATCGCCGCGTGGTGATGGCGATCCTGATCAGCCCGATGATCGTGCCGATCATCATCATCGCGACGGGTCTGTTCTTCTTCTACTCGAACCCCTGTTCCATCATGGGCTTCGAATGCGGACGGCTGACCAGCACTTATCTGGGGGTGATCCTTGCCCATACCACGCTGGGGATTCCCTTCGTCATCATCACGGTGACGGCCACGCTGTCGGGGTTCGACCAGTCGCTGATCCGCGCCTCGGCCAGCCTTGGCGCGTCGCCGTCGCGGACCTTCTTCAAGGTCATCATGCCGCTGATCCTGCCGGGGGTGGTGTCGGGTGCGCTGTTCGCCTTTGTCACGTCCTTTGACGAGGTGGTGGCGGTGCTGTTCATCGCAGGCCCCGACCAGCAGACCATCCCGCGCCAGATGTGGAACGGCATCCGCGAGGCGATCAGCCCTGCGATCCTTGCCGTGGCGACGATCCTTGTGATCATCTCGATCGCGCTCTTGGCGACGGTGGAGCTGTTGCGGCGGCGGTCGGAGCGGTTGCGGGGCGTGACGCCGCACTGAGCGGGCGTTCCGCCGCAAGGGACAGGGCCGCGCCGGAGGGCGCGGCCTTTTCCATTGGCGGGTCAGGGCAAGGGATCAGGGCAGGGGAACGGGGCGCAGCGGGGCGTCGAGCCGTTCGGACAGACGCGCGCGTTCGGCTGCGAGGTCCGCTTCCGGCGGGGCGGTCCAGCGGGCGGGGTCGGTGATGTAGCCCGCCGCCGCAAGGGCCGCGCCGGTCGCGGGAAAGTCCAGCGTGGCGTAGATTTCCGACATCTGGGCAAGGCGGGCAGTCTCGGTCGCGTAAAGACCGGTGAGGTGGTCGATCACCAGCGGGTCGATCCCGGCGAAGGCGCGGTATTGCGTGGTGAATTCGTGGATCGTGGGGCCGGGCCTGCGGGCGATGATGGCGACGCTGTCGCCCGCGCGCGCGAAGAAGGCGGCAAGGTGCAGGGCGGAGCAGTCGGTGGAGATGACGGTCCGCGCGGCCTTGTAGCGGGCGATCTGGACGGCGATGTCGTGGTCCTGCGGGTGGAAGACCTCATACCCTTCGGCGGCGAGGGCGGCTTCGATCCTGTCCTCGGCCAGTATCCGGCCGCGTTTGGAGAAGAGCCGCGTGCGCGAGATGTAGAGGCGTTCGGGGCCCTCGGCGGCGATGTCGCTGCCGAAGGCGCGGCGCATGTAGGCATGGTATTCCGGACGGCCCGCGATCATGGGACCGGTGCCGAAGCCCTGTTCGGGGATCACGAGGCGGTCCACGGTCACGGTGTCGACCGGCGCCTCGACCGGAACGCGGACGCCCGCGCAGGCCAGCCACGGCTGGGTGGGGCCGGTCAGGCGGCGGGTCTTGCCGTCGGTCGGCTTGGGGTGGAAGATCACGCCGTCGATCTTTTCGGGCAGGTCGAAGCCCCAGAGCCGTGCGGTGGATTCGCACAGGAAATGGCCGAAATGGGCATAGAGCATCCCGCCGAAGAGCCATGTGCCCGACAGGTGCCGCGTGGCGGCCGGGGGCGGGGCGGGGGGCGGCGTGGTGACGCGCTGGCGGCCGTCGCGGCTGCATTGGGCAAGGGGCACGGCATTCCCCGCCGCGTCGAAGACGCCGGCGGGGCGGCTGACGCCCTTGGTCTTTCCCTCGACCAGCGACACCACCGTGGCGCCGTCTACCACCAGATGCGACAGGGGCATGGTCACGCGCGTGTCTTTGCCGGAGTGACGCAGGTTTCCTCCGGCAGGCGGACGGTGGCGACCTGCACGTCGCAGTTCTTCTTCGGTGTCCGGTTTGACGGCGAGACAATGCGGGAAAGGGCGATGGCCCTGCCCCGCAGGGGGCCGAAGGTCCGGCCGGTGCGACAGCCCAACGCGAGATGCCCGTCGATCGGATGTGCGGCGTGGGGGCCGTCGGGAAAACGGGCGCTTTTCTGGCCCGCGGCACGGATAAACATGGTGATCGTCCCTGTGGTCGGTTTCGCCCGATTTGTTGCGGGGCAGGTTGGCAGGACGGTCCGCCTGCGTCAATGGCGGCAGGGGTCAGGGCAGGATCTGGAGCCAGACCCAGATGGTGCCGATGGACAGCGCGGTGGCCACCAGCACGGTCGAGGCCGCGACGCGTTTGGCGACGCCGTAGAGGCTGGCAAAGATATAGGCGTTCACCCCGGGCGCCATGGCTGCGGTCATCACGGCAGAGCGTAGCCCGTCCGTGTCGAGGCCGAGGGCGAAGCGGCCCAGCAGGTAGGCCAGCGCGGGGTGCAGCACGAGCGAGCAGCCGCAAAGCAGCGCGATGATGCGGAAGTCGCCATCGGGGCGATAGCGCAACAGGACGCCGCCCAGCCCGAAGAGCGCGGTGGGAATCGCGGTGGCGGCGACAAGGCCGATGGCGGACCATGCCACGGCGGGCAGGGGAAGGCCCGTCAGGTTGACGACGAAACCCGCCGTGATGCCAATGACCAGCGGTTGCGCGAAGATTGCCCTGACGATCTGGCGCATCAGGGCGGCACCCGACAGCCCCGTGCCCCGCGCGCGTGCCCATTCCATCAGCGCGATCCCGAAGCCGTAGAACAGCGGCGAATGGATCGAGATGATGGCGAAGTTGCCCGCAAGGGCCGCAGTGCCATAGGCGCGTTCGGTGATCGGCACGCCGAGCAGGAGCGAGTTCGAGAAGAGTGCCACGAAACCGATTGCGGTGGCATCGGTCACGGGTCGGCGGAAGATCAGGATGGCCGCGCCGAAGGCCGCGAAGAACGAGGTGAAGGCGGCGGTGTAGAAGGACAGGAACAGCGCGGGCTGGAAGGTCGCGGCAAGGTCGAGCCGCGCGATGGAGGAGAACAGCAGGGTCGGGGCCGCGAAGTTCTGGGCATAGCGCATCAGCGCGTCCACCGCGCCTTCGTCAAAGAGCCGCGCGCGGGCGGCGGCATAGCCGAAGCCGATGACAAGGAAGACCGGCAGGATGACGTCGAGCAGGGCTTCCACGTGCGTCAGGCCAGATTGTCGTAGGTGATCACCATGCCGTCATGGGCGGGCCGGATATGGGGTGGCAGTTCGGCCGAAAGCTCTGCGAAGTCGAGGTCGTGGTGCATGTTGGTGATGACCGCGCGGGCGGGGCGGGCGCGGGCGATCCAGTCCAGCGTCAGGGCAAGGTGGGCATGGGTCGGGTGCGGCTTGCGGCGCAGCGCGTCGACCACCCAGCAGTCGAGGCCCGACAGGTGGGGCCAGCTTGACTCCGGGATGTCCACCGCATCGGGCAGATAGGCGAGCGGGCCGATGCGGAAGCCCAGCGCGTCCATGCTGCCGTGATTGGCGCTGAACGGGGTCAGGCGGATGGTGCCGCCAGCGCCTGCGATGTCGATATCCCCTTCGATCGCGTTGAGGTCGAGGATGGGCGGATAGGGGCTGCCTGCGGGCTGGACGAAGGCATAGCCGAAGCGGGCGATGAGCGCGTCCTGCGTGGGGCTGTCGGCCCAGACGGGCAGGCGGCGGCGGATGTTGAAGACGATCTGGCGCAGGTCGTCGAGGCCGTGGACGTGGTCGGCATGGGAATGGGTGTAGACCACGGCGTCCAGCGTGCCGACGCCTGCGTCAAGCAGTTGGTCGCGCATGTCGGGCGTGGTGTCGATCAGGACGCGCGTGATGCCGTCGGGCGTTTCGCGTTCGACCAGCATGGAACAGCGGCGGCGGCGGTTCTTGGGGTTCCTGGGGTCGCAGGCGCCCCAGTCGCCGCCGGGGGGGCCAAGGCGGGGCACACCGCCCGACGATCCGCAGCCGAGAATGGTGAAGCGCAGCGTGGCCATCAGGCGGCCCATGCCTTGCGCGCGGCGCGGGGGAAGAGGCGGTCGAAATTGGCGCAGGTTTGCGCGGCAAATTCCGTCTCTGTCATGCCGTAAAGCGCGGCGCCGGTTTTTGCCGTGAAGGCGGTGTAGGCCGGTTCGTTGCGCTTGCCGCGATAGGGGACAGGGGCCAGATAGGGGCTGTCGGTTTCCAGAAGGATGCGGTCGACGGGGGCGGCGGCGAAGATGTCGCGCAGGTCCTGCGATTTTGGGAAGGTCGCGATACCCGACATCGAGAGGTAGAAGCCCAGATCGAGCGCCGCGCGCGCCAGCCCCGCGCCGGAAGAGAAGCAGTGCATGACGCAGGAATAGGGCTTTTCGCGGTAGCCTTCGCTTAGGATCGCGGCCATGTCGTCATCCGCCGCGCGGGCGTGGATGATGAGGGGCAGGCCCGTTTCCTGTGCCGCCGTGATGTGCAGGCGGAGCGAGGTCTTCTGGATGTCGGCACTGTCGGCGGTGTAGTGGTAGTCGAGGCCGGTTTCCCCGATGCCCACGAATTTCGGGTGGCGGGCAAGGGCCACCAGTTCGTCGACGGTGGCAAGCGGTTCTTCGGCCGCGCTCATCGGGTGGGTGCCTGCGGCGTAGAAGACGCCCTCATGTGCCTCGGCTATGGCGCGGACGGCGGGTTCGTTCTTGAGGCGCGTGCAGATCGTGACCATGCGGGTGACGCCTGCGGCGCGGGCGCGGGCGATGACGTCGGGCAGTTCATCCGCAAAGTCGGGGAAGTCGAGGTGGCAGTGGCTGTCGACGATCTCGGGGGGCGTTTCGGGCATCATCTGCTCACCTTGGGGCGAGCGTTCCCGCCGTCTCTTCGAGTTTGAGAACCATATCCATGAGAAGGGCCGCAGGGTCAAGGTTGACCGCCTTGCCCTTGCGCGCGCGGGCGGAGAGGGATTGCGCGGCCTCGGCCCAAAGGCGGGCGGCGTGGGGGTGGTCGGCAAGGCGGGTGATGAGCTGCGCCTCGCCCTTGGCCGCCTCGGGCGGGAGCTGGCGGGTCGCGGCGGCGCGGGCCAGGCGGGTGAGGAAGAGGTCGAGGAGGGTGAGGATCAGGTCGAACTGTTCCTCGGCCCCGCGACCGGCGCCGGTTTCGGCAAGGGCCAGAAGGCGCGGGCGATCAAGGCGGGGCAGGGTGGAGAGGAGGCCGGTGATCGCGGCATAGAGTTTCAGGCCGTCGAGATTGGTCAGGCGGAACGCCTCGCCCACCGAACCGCCGGCAAGTTCGGCCAGCGCCTGCGCGTCCTCGGGCGCGGTCTCGCCCCCCGCCTGTTCCAGTGCGGCGGCAAGGGCATCGGGGGGCAGGGGATAGAGGCGCAATTCGCGGCAGCGCGAGCGGATGGTGGGCAGCAGGCGGAAGGGCTGGTGCGAGATCAGGAAGAAGGTCGCGCCCGCGGGCGGTTCTTCCAGCAGTTTCAAGAGCGCGTTGGCGGCGTTGGGGTTCATCTCGTCCGCGTCGTCGATGATGGCGGCGCGGCGGCCCCCGTCGGCGGCGGAGAGGGAGAAGAAGGATTTCATCCGCCGCACCTCGTCCACGGTGATGACGGATTTCAGGCGCTTCTTTTCGTCATCCCATGCGCGGCGCAGCAGGAAGAGGCGCGGTTCGGCCAGCGCGCGGAGGCGGCGGGCGGTGGGGTCGTCCTCGGGGATGTCCAGCGTCGCGGGCGGTTCGGGTGCGCCGAAGAGGCCGCCATCGGCATCGGGCGTGGCAAGGAGGAAGCGGGCAAGCCGCCATGCGAGCGTGGCCTTGCCCACACCGCGTGGCCCCGTCACCAGCCAGCCGTGATGCATCCGCCCGCCGGTGAAGGCCGACAGGAATTCGGCCTCGGCCCCTGCATGGCCGAAAAGGCGCGGGGTTTCGCGGGGGTGGGGGGCGCCCTCGATCCGGTCGGGTTCGGGGATATCTTCGGGAAGGGCTGCGGCCATCGGTCAGCCCAGATGCGCGAGGGTGGCCGACAGGATGTCGGCGGCGACGCTCTCGGGATCGCGGGCGCCGTCGATCACGCGGAAGCGGGGATGCGTGGTGGCCAGCGACAGGAAGCCCGCGCGCATCCGTGTCTGGGTCGCCAGCCCCATATCCTCGAACCTGAGTTCGGTTCCGGCGCGGGCGCGGGCGCGGGACAGGCCGGTTTCGGGGTCGATGTCGACAAGGATGGTCAGGTCGGGATCGGTGCCGATCATCAGGTCGTGCAGGCGGTCCACGGTGGCGGCCAGATCGCCGCGGGTGGTGCCCTGATAGATGCGGGTGGAATCCGCGAAACGGTCGGTGATGACGATGTCGCCGCGGGCAAGGGCGGGGCGGATGGTCTTTTCCAGATGGTCGCGGCGGGCTGCGGTGAAGAGCAGGAGTTCGGTTTCCGCCGACCAGCGGTCGGGGTCGCCTTCCAGCACCAGACGGCGGATCTCCTCGGCCCCCGTGCTGCCGCCCGGTTCTCGGGTCAGGGTGACGGCATGGCCGCGGGCGCGCAAGGCATCGGCCAGACGGCGGGCCTGCGTGGATTTGCCCGAGCCGTCGATGCCTTCGAAGCTGATGAAGCGGCCGGACATGGGCGGAGCGCCGGTCACGAGGCCGGTGCCGGATCGCCGCTGCGGCTGTCCAGATAGCGCCGCATGAGCACCTGTGCGGCCGTCGTGAGCCGTTTGGTGAACCCGCCTGCGGCAACATCGGCTTCGGCCACCAGCGGCACGCGCGCGTCGGGCAGGTCGGGGACATGGACGATCAGTTCGCCCAGTTGCTGGCCAGCCGTGACGGGGGCGGTGACGGGGCCGGTATAGATCACCTCGGCCGTGACGCCCTCTTGCACCTGCGCGGGGACGAGCAGGCTGATATCCTCGGCCGGAACCAGACCCACGGTATCGGCCGCGCCCATCCAGACCGGCGCCTCGGCAAGGCGGGTGCCCGCCTTGGCGATGGTCTTTTGCGTGAATTGCCGGAAGGCCCAGTTCACGATCGCCTCGGATTCCTGCGCGCGGTCGGTGTCGGAGGCGAGGCCCGTGATGACGAAGATCACGCGGCGGTCGCCCATGACGGCAGAGCCGACAAGGCCGTAGCCGGCCTCGGAGGTGTGGCCGGTCTTGAGCCCGTCTGCCTGCCAATCTGCCGCCGAAATACGCAGGAGCGGGTTGCGGTTGCTGGCATTTGCCGGTGCGCGGTCCTGATAGTTGAACTCGGTTTCCGAGAAGATGGGATAGTATTCGGGGAATTCCGAGATCAGCCGCTTGGCAAGGATGCCAAGGTCGCGCATCGACATGCGGTGGTCCGGATCGGGCCAGCCGGAGGAATTCCGGAAGGTCGAATTGGTCATGCCCAGAGCCTTGGCCCGTTCGGTCATCAGTGCAGCGAAGGCGTCCTCGGTGCCGGCCAGCCCTTCGGCCACCACGACGCAGGCATCGTTGCCGGAATTGATGATCATGCCGCGGATCAGGTCATGGACGGTGGGGCGGTCCATCTCGTTTAGGAACATGGTCGAACCGCCCATCGCCTTGGCCCGCGAGGACACGGCAAAGGTGGTGTCAAGCGTGACGCGCCCGTCGCGCAGCGCCTCGAACAGCATGTTGATCGTCATCAGCTTCGACATGGACGCGGGCGGAAGGGCCACGTCGGCGTTCTTGTCCAGCAGGACCGTCTGGGTCGACATGTCATAGACCCAGGCCGCGGTGGCGCGCGTCTCGAAGGCGCGGGCGGGAGCCGCGGCCAGAAGGGCAAGGGCGACGATGGCGAATGCGCGGCGCAGGAAGGTCATGCAATGTGGTCCTTTCGTCTGGGTCGCGGCGGGCGGCGCGGGCCGCCTGCCGGAAGGCCGCGGTCAGCGGATGGCATAGGCATCGGCAAAGCCGAGCCCCTTGACCTTGGCAAGCAGCGCGGCGCGGTCGCCGCCGGTGGCGGTCACGCTCCACCATGTCTTGCCCTGCGTGGTCTCCTTGCGCGAAGTGGCGGATATGCCCGCCTTCTTCAGCGTCTCGACCGCGCGGTTGGCATTTGCCTCGACCGAGAAGATGCCGATCTGGAGCGTGGTCGAACCGGGCGCGGCGGCGGCAAGTGCCGGCGCGGGGGATGCGGCGGGGGCCGGGGCGGCGGCGGGTCTCGGGGCCGTGGCGGCGGGGGCCGTGGCGGCGGGCGCGTCGAGCGGCGCGCTGGCGATGGCGGCGGGGGCGGCCGTGGTGGCGGTTGCGGGCTTGCCCTCTGCCTCGTCGATGGCCGCGCCCGCGACGGTGCCCAGCGTGGTGGCGCTCACCCCTTCATTGGCGTCGAGGATGGGTTTGCTCGCGTCGGTCGCGGCGGGGGCTTCCTCGCGGCGCAGGGCGGTCACGCTGATCTTTGCGGGCTGGCCTGCGAGCAGACCCAGCGCCTCGGCCGCGTCGGAGGAGATCTGCAGTTTCGGTCCGGGGTTGAAGACCTCGCGCTGGAAGAGCGCGCCGATGACGAACTTGCCGTTCGCCGGATTTCGCATGATGACGCGTTCGGGATTGGAGGCATCGGGCGAGGCGACCCAGACCCCGCCCAGCGAGGGACGACCGTCCCAGAGCGCCTGGTCGGTGACCTGGAAGACCTCGGGCGCCTCGACGTCGCGGTCGACGAGGGTGACGGAGGTGGCCGAGGCGGTGGTCGCGCCTTCGGGCTTGTCCTTGCGGGCAAAGGGGTTCTGGCCCTGCTGGCAGGCTGCCAGAACGAGGATTGTCGTGATGAGGAGCGCCCTGCGCGCCGTCGGAAGTCCTGCCATGATCGCCTCGCTGCCGCGCGATTTTCCCGCGCTGTTGTCGGCCCGTGTCCGGTCCGTTCCTGTCTGTCCGTTGCCCTGCCCGCCGGTGCCGCGCGGTGCGGCGCGGTCCCTTGTCGCGCGGATCATACAGTCGCGTCCGAGCGGTTGGAAGTGCGGGCAGGAGGATGGGCGGAAATCTCACGCCATCGTGGCCTTTCAGAATCGGTCGCCGCCGGATAGGAGCGGAGCGTCGGAGGAGTGGCCGAGCGGTTTAAGGCACCGGTCTTGAAAACCGACGTAGGGGAGACCCTACCGTGGGTTCGAATCCCACCTCCTCCGCCACATTCAGATGCCGAATCCGTACAAAGGCCCCGATTGGGGCCTTTTTTCTTTTTGTTTCAAAGGGAGTTGGCAGGGCCATCCGCCCTTCGGAGACTGGGCGCTTGACGCGGAATTGGTCTCCGAATGGCCTGCGTCTCTCTTCGAGCGCCCCTCGACTGTCACGGGACGGCGTGAAACATCCTTGAAATTCCAATGGGTTGCGGCGCTCATGGGGTCGTCCCGTTCGCGAGTTAATCCGGTGACGGAGACGGACACGAAGGCGCAGGGCGGCCAGAAGGACGGTTCCGTGGCGGCCGATCCCGAAGTCCGGCGGAAGCGTCCGAAGCGAGCCAGAACCCTGCCGGAAGTCTCTGATGACAAACACACTTCGTGCCCATAGCCTGGCGCAATGTCGAACGGGCCCTGGACGGATGAAGAGAACGACCTGATCGTCGCGGATTACTTCGCGATGCTGGCCGACGACATCTCGGCGCGCCGCTACAGCAAGGCCGAACACCGCCGCGCGCTTCTGCCGCTGCTGAACGCCCGGTCGGAGGGATCGATCGAGTTCAAGCACCAGAACATCAGTGCGGTGCTGAAGGGCCTCGGCGAGGACTGGATCTCCGGTTACAAGCCCGCGTTCAACTTCCAGATGACCTTGGTGGATGCCGTGGCGCGTTGGCTGGCGCTAAACCCGGCGTGGCTCGGGCGCCAACCGGGGCTGCAAACCGTCGCTGGCCTGCGCGAGGCGGCGCAGATTTGGATCGGGCCGCCTCCGACGCTGTCGAACCAGCCGCCCCCGCAGGAGCTGGACCAGATGCTGCACATCGCCCGCAAGTTCGACGTGGCGGGCCGGGACGAGCGCAATCGGGCCCTCGGACGCGCGGGCGAGGAGCGCGTGCTGGCGCATGAGCGCGCGGCATTGCGGACGGCAGGACGGGACGATCTGGCCCGCAAGGTGCGCTGGGTGTCGGAGGAGGATGGCGATGGCGCAGGCTACGACATCGCGAGTTTCGCCCCGGACGGTCTGCCCCGGCTAATCGAGGTCAAGACGACGAACGGATGGGAGCGCACGCCGTTCCACATCACCCGCAACGAACTGGCCGTGGCCGAGGAGCGCCGGTCGGAATGGCGCCTGTTCCGGCTCTGGAACTTCTCCCGCGAGCCGAAGGCGTTCGAACTGCACCCGCCGCTCGATGCACACGTTTCACTGACCGCAACGACGTTTCAGGCGAGCTTTCACTGAGGCTCAGTCGAACACCCGCTCCGGCTGTTCGTGCCATGGCAGGGCCGCGACATCGGTCAGTTTCAACAGGGTCACGGCGGGCACCTCACGCTTGTAGACGAGGCGCTTGAGGACTCCCGGCGCGAGATAGGCGAGCCGCAGCTGTCGGCTGACATGGCGTTCGGCCAGCCCTACAGCTTTCGCCAAATCGGTCACCGTGTTGAATTCACCAGCCTCCACGCGTCGCCGCCAGCCCCACGCCCGGCCGATGGCGCGCAGGATATGCGGATCCTGCGTCCGGTCTTCGCTGGGCAGATAGGTGGCGGGCGGCATGATCTTCGGCCGCCCGTTCTGTTTGCGCACCTTGAGCGGCACGAAGATCTGGATGGACTCGTCGGGTTTCATCATTCCGCCGCCACCTTCTTTCGTGGGGCCATCATGTCGCGCATGACGCCCGAGACGCTGTCGGTCCGGACATCGATCACCAGCCCTTCGGACGTAACGGTGACCCGGCGCACCAGCAACTGCACGATCCGGGTCTGCTCTGCAGGGAATAGCTGGCCCCAGACGTCTTCGAACGTCTGCAGCGCGGAGATCACATCGGCCTCGGCGAAGGCGTGACCCTCGCGCGCCAAGTGGGCGATGACCTGTGCCGTGATCGACGGGGCGCGCATCACCCGCCGCAACTCGGTCACCACGGCCGCTTCCACGAGGTCGGCAGGAAGGCGGCGCGGGATGCCTGTATCGCTGGGTTCGCGATTTTTGATGACGTCCATCGAGACGTAGTACCGGTATCGCCGCGCGCCCTTCTTCGTGCTGCTCGGGGTCATGGCGGCACCCGTGGCCGTAAAGATCAGCCCCTTGAGCAACGCAGGCGCCTGCGCGCGGGTGTTGTTGGCGCGCTTTCGTGGGCTCTCGCGCAAGATGGCATGGACCTGATCCCATAGCTTCTGGTCGATGATGGCCTGATGCTCGCCGGGATAAGCCTTGCCCTTATGGACGGCGTCGCCGCGATAGACGCGGTTCACCAGCACCCTGTAGAGGTATCCCTTGTCGACCAAGGTGCCCTGCTTGTTGCGGAACCCTTTGCGGCGCAGTTCACGGGCCAGCACGGTCGCTGATCCGACCTCGACGAACCTCTCGAAGATGCCCCGCACGGTGGCGGCCTCGTCCTCGTTCACCACGAGCTTGCGATCCTTCACATCGTAGCCGAGCGGGACATAGCCGCCCATCCACATGCCCTTCATGCGGGAGGCGCGGACCTTGTCGCGGATGCGCTCGGCTGTGACCTCACGCTCGAACTGGGCGAAGCTGAGCAGGATGTTCAGCGTCAGACGCCCCATGGACGTTGTCGTGTTGAATGACTGCGTGACCGACACGAAGGTTACGCCGTTGCGGTCGAAGACCTCGACCAGCTTCGAGAAATCCATCAGCGACCGCGACAGTCGGTCGATCTTGTAGACGACCACCACATCGATCAGGCCGTCCTCGATGTCGGCCAGAAGCTGTTTGAGGCCGGGCCGCTCCAGCGTCCCGCCCGAGATGCCGCCGTCGTCATACTGGTCGCGGACCAGCACCCAGCCCTCGGATCGCTGGCTGGCGATGTAGGCCTCACAGGCCTCCCGCTGGGCGTGCAGGCTGTTGAACTCCTGCTCCAGCCCTTCCTCGGAGGATTTGCGCGTGTAGATGGCGCAGCGTTGGCGGCGGATGGGATTTGCGCGCTGATCCATCAATCATTCCCCCGCTTGCGCTCGCGCAACCCGAAGAAGCGGTAGCCATTCCAGCGCGTCCCGGTGATGGCCCGCGCGATCGCGGACAAGGATTTGTAGGGGCGGCCTTGCCAATCGAAACCGTCTCGCAAGACGGTGATCGTGTGCTCGACCCCGTTCCATTCGCGGATCAGCCGCGTGCCGACCACAGGATTGCGAGGATCGGCGATCTGGCTCTTGCGCGTCAGGGTGCCGCTGACCTCGTCGGCCAGCAGGTCCAGCATGCGTCGGGTTTCGCGATCAGGACCGCCATACGTCAGTTCCTGGATGCGGTAGGCCAACCGGCTCTCAAGGAACGCCCGGCTGTTGTTCGGCGCTGCCGAGGCGAAGATCGTCTGCCACTCCGACTTCAACTGGGTGACGGACATGGACTTCAGCGCTGCCAGGCGCGCAGGGATTGGATCGGGCTTCGTCATGCGTTTCTCCGATGAGTTGGAGCTGCATGACGGCATTGGTCGTCGGGATAGTGTAGGCAACGTTCTCCAGTATTGTTAGATACTTCGACCCCATCCTGCCCGAGCAGCCGAACCAGCCCGAACGCCAGCAGGCCGCACAGTTCGGCACGGCGCTCAGCGGCGCTCATCTGATCGGGAGGGAGCGGGTTCGGGCGGTTCATGTCTCGTAGCCGTATTCGGTGATGGATACCGAACAAAAGCCACCCGGCCGCCCGGGATGGGACATCTCACGAAAGCGGGATCCGGAAATGCGAACAGGGAGAGAACGTCAGGGCTTGCCGAGCACGGATTTGTCCATGATTATCGGAGGTTGAAGCAGAGGTTGAATCAATCGAGTGCAGTAGTTCATTGAGGTAAGTTCATGGCGCGCAAAGCATCCCCGATCGGTCCGCATGTTCACTGCCTGATTGAGGATGCCCGCATTGACCTTGCTCGCGCTGTCCTCGCGATGAGGGAGGGTGAAAACGAACCAGATTTCGACCTACCCGCTGAGCCTCCCGATCCAACGAATGAAGATGCGGTCAATGCATTTCGGCAAGGCGTTCTAGAGACATTGGCGGCATTCGACGCTGATGAGTTGCGGCCCGCAGAGCAACGATCACGTCGCGTTCTGGCGTTGGCCGAAGGCAAGGGTATCGATTCCCTAACGGCAATCACCGAACAACAACTCGACGACGAGCAAACGCTCGAGTTCGATCGGCAACCCGATCCGCTCTGCAAGAGCATCTGGGCATTTCTGAACGTCCGCCAGACATTCGAGGACGCCGAGAGTTTCCACTTCGCCCGCAAATTCAGGGACTATGGCAAGCTCTACGATGCCTTTGAGGTGGAACTCGAAAAGGCGGTCAACCTCAATTCGGGGTCGATCGACGAGAAGGCTCTGGCCGCGAAAATCACGTCGGTTTTGCAACTCAAAACCGCTTGCACGGTGAAGGCACTGGATTTGCCCGCCACTGCCGCGCACCCAGCCTCGATTATGCTGATTGTTCGCCATGGCGGGCCGCTGTCGAGCGTCCATGATCATCGTGACGACGGACACCGGGGCACGATCTATTATCGTCCGCCGAACGAGGCCACTCTCATCTACACGCCCGCCATCCGACAGATCGAGGTCTGCGCAGACAGTCCGGTGGTGCGGCAGGGCGTTGCCGGGTCATTCGCCGAGGAGGCGCTGGGGCACGACGTTTCGCAGAAACCGTTGACTTGGAAACGCTACAACCTTTCGCGTTTCCGCAGTTCGCTGCGGCTCGATCTGCCGCGTATCCCAGGCTACGAGATCACGGATGCGCGTGTCCTCGAAGCCGAAATCCGCCTTGGCTCATGGAGCCGGAAGCTTCTTCTGAAGGTGGCGGCCGACGACGACATCGAGGAGGTCGCCGACCGCTATCTGAAGCCCAACAACATCTTCCGCCGCGCCGACGGCTTCAGCCGCGTGGGGATTGCCGTCAGCTACAATCGCATAGGTGACGCCAAGGTGCGCACGCTCAACATCACCATTTCCAGCTCGAAGAGCTGCAACCTTCAGAGCAACAAGGATCCGGATGAACGGAACCTCGGGTTCGCGCTTCTCGATGCCTGGGGCATTCTCAGCGCCTTCAAGCAGATTGAGCCCACCGACCTTCGCGGGATCTTCCCGCAACTGGTCATGCTTCACGACCGGATCGAGGACTATGTCAGCGGTGAGTATCTGCGCGAGCTCGGTCTCGATCCGGACCGCATGATTCAGGGCGGTCTTCTCGACCGGCGGGGGCGCCAGGACATCGTGCTTATCGACGATGACGACATGGGCAGCGAAGCCGAGGTCAAGCCATCCGGCATCGAGGGCATGTCGCGCGTTGTCGGTGCCTTCGGAAAAGACGGGGGCCTGAGGCCGACATCAGATCTCGAGATGTACGAGATCAACCGCGAATGGCTGCACGAAACCGTGGTTGGGCTTCTGAAACCGATGCTGAACAAAACCGCGGCGCAGGTGCTCGATCCGGACCTATCAATGCTCGGCTCCATGCGGATCGACGGTGCCGATGTTCCAATCTACTTCGCCCGCCGCCTTCACGACCTCAAGACGATTTCGCGCCTTGATCAGCTGATGCGCGCGCGCAACGCGGCCGGTGTCGGGATCGTGCTGTCGGCAAGCACAGACGGTCATGGATACCTTGGGCCGAACCTCGTCGTCCCCGTTTCTGGCTGCATGTCAACGGACGCCGACAATCTTCTTCTCTCCCGAGATGCGCTTGAGCTCGCCTACCGAACCAATCGTTCTCTGGCGCGGGGCGGTGCGACGCCGCAGGTCCTGCGATCGGGCACGCAATCGGCAACATTGCACATCCCCGGCAAGACATCGCTCGCGCTGACTGGGGCGGATCAGATCACGATCTTCGACCGTCTGGTCGCCGCCGAAAAGACTGGCAGCCCGGATGTCCAAGTCAAGCAGTTGATGGACGGGCTTGGGTCGCGCAGTCCCCAACAGGCCTTCCGCAAGGAAACCTGGGACAGCATCCGCGACGTCTACATCGGCGCGGGCGCGAAACGGGGCTACTGGCGCCTGCTGGTCAATGCACTGCCAGCCAAAGACGTGGCCGAAGCCCCGGTCGAGGAACCCGTCTAACAGCGGTCTAACATGCGGCGGGAGACGGTCTAACAAACCGCTGATTACTGGAAGGGCTCCACATAGAGGAGCACTTCCATGCCGACTCCCTTTTACTCGCGCCAGGCAGCCCCGACGAGCTGGTCCGTCGCCGCGAACACCAAGCCCACCACCCACAACTCGGAATGGCGCTGCACGCGCTGTGACAAGCTGCTCGGCGTCTGCCGGGACGGCCGCATGCACCTGCGCTTCGCGCGGGGGCACGAGTATCTCGTGGGCTTTCCGGTGCAGGCCACCTGCCGCGGCTGCGGCTCGCTGAACAACGCGACCGCAGCCGCGCGCTGACGCGCGCATTCACCCAACCCCCTGAAATCGCAGAGACGCGCGACGTCCTGACTTGGCCACGAGAAGGCGCCGGACGCCTGGCCGCAAGGCAGGCGTCCGATGTCCTTCGCGTGGCACGAGATCCGTGATCACCTCATGCAATCTTCCTCCAACCTTCACTTCCAGCGCAGTTTCGACGCCGTCAGGCGTACGCAGGCCGCCCTCGCACCGTTCCGGGATCCGGCGGCCCTGCTGGACGGGCTGCACCGCACCACCGGCGATCATGGCCAGAAGAACGTGATCCTCTCCGCGCTCGTCAGGGCGGCGCAGGGCGACGGGCCCACGTCTGACTGCGCGCTGACTCTCCTGCTGTTGGCGCTCTGGCCCGGCCTCGACGGCATCCGGCGCCGGTCGATCTGGCGCAGGCTCGGCATCGCCGACGAGGTCGCGTCCGACGTGCTGGCGCGCACCACTGAGGCGGTCCGCAGCCTCGACCTCGGGCGCGTCAACTGGATCGCGGCCACGGTGCTGCGAAATGTCGAGCGCGACATGATCCGCGTGCGCCAGCGCGACATGGCGCGCGAACATCTCGCCAGTGGCGCCGACCCCGACGAGGTGGCGGACAGCGGCGAAACCGGCATCGGCGCAACCGGGTACGCACGGCTGAACGGCGCCGTGCGGAAGCTGCTCGGCGATGACGCCCTGCTGGTGATCCGCGTGGCGATCGAAGGCTTCTCGCAGGCCGAGGTCGCGGTCGAACTGGGTCTGACCGAGGCCGCCGCCCGCAAGCGGTACCAGCGCGCGATGCGCCGGCTGCACGACGCCCTCGAGGAAATCCCCTGAACCGATGTCCCGATCCGGTCCCGCCGGTGGCTTTTCCCATTCGAGCGCCCCGAGCGCCTTCCCTCCAACCGAAAGCAGACACGCATGAACCGCACTGCCGATCTGTCGCTCGAGGATTTCAGGCGTCTCCCGGGGCTCTATCGCCGCTGGGAGCTGACCGAGGTCTGCGAGCCCAACCGCAACTATCAGATCGAGGACGCCGGCGCCCATGCCGACGGGACGCCGCTGCTGGCGATCTACGTCGCCGAGCCCGCGCCCGACGTCCGCGAGGCCGCCTGATGCGCCTCCTCGATCACATCATCCCACGGAGAACAGCCATGCCGGACCAACCGGACGACATCACCTGTCTTCGCAAGGCGAGCTACGCCCTTGAAGACCTCCCCGAAACTATTTCCCTGCCGCAGCGCGCCGGTGACGAGCCGCACGAGCCGCTGCCGGTCGTCGAGGCGACCGTCGACGAGATCGCCTTCGCGATCGTGGAGGCTGAGCGGGAGAGTACCGCCGCCTACCGCCGCGCCGACGCGCTGAAGCGCCTCTACAAGCTCGCCCGCGAGGCCGGGTGCATCGGCGCGGATCGCGCCGCCGCGGCAGTGATGAAGAAGGAGGGCCAGTGATGGCCCTTCCCATCATCGGCGCTGACGAACGGCTCGCTCAGCGCAAGGGTATCAAGGGCGTCATCTTCGGCCGGTCCGGCATCGGGAAGACCAGTCTGCTCTGGACGCTAAACGCCCCGACCACGCTCTTCCTCGATCTCGAGGCTGGCGATCTGGCGGTCGAGGGGCTGGAGATCGACACGCTCCGGCCCCGCACATGGAAGGAATGCCGTGATTTCGCGGTGTTCATCGGCGGGCCGAACCCGGCGCTGCGCGAGGATCAGCCCTACAGCCAGGCGCATTTCGACGAGGTCTGCGGGCGGTACGGCGATTCCACAGTGATCGGCAAATACGAGACCGTCTTCATCGACTCGATCACGGTGGCCGGGCGGCTCTGCTTCCAGTGGTGCCGTGGCCAGCCCGAGGCGTTCTCCGAAAAGACCGGCAAGCCCGACATTC
The DNA here is from genome assembly GCF_009908265.2 of Paragemmobacter amnigenus. Taxonomy (GTDB): domain Bacteria; phylum Pseudomonadota; class Alphaproteobacteria; order Rhodobacterales; family Rhodobacteraceae; genus Paragemmobacter; species Paragemmobacter amnigenus. The sequence goes on from NZ_JAAATX020000011.1 coordinate 138,086, forward strand.
GTGGCGCCTACGGTCTGCATGGCCGCGAGATGATCGGGTGGCTGACCCACCTGCAGCACACGCGCGGCAAGCATGTCTGGTTCGTGGGCATCCTCGACGAGCGGCTCGACGACTTCAATCGCAAGGTCTTCCAGCCGCAGATCGACGGCTCGAAGACCGGGCTCGAGCTGCCGGGGATCGTCGATCAGGTCATCACCATGGCCGACATCCCAGACCCGGGCGGCCAGCCGCAGCGCGCCTTCGTCTGCCAGACGCTGAACCCCTGGGGCTATCCGGCCAAGGACCGCTCCGGTCGTCTCGACAGGGTCGAGGCCCCGCATCTCGGCCGATTGATGGAGAAGATCCAGCGCCCTGCGGTGCCGGCCTCCGAACGCCTGACCTGGCCGCCGGTGACCCCGGCCGATCCCGCCCCCGCGCAGGAGCCCGGCCATGGCTGAGCGCCTCTCGCCATGCCCGGTGTCCCGATCCGGTCGCCGGGGTGGCTTTTCCCATCTGACGCCGCTGCGCGTCCCATCCTCCAACTGAAAGGAGCCGCGCAATGTCCGGACCCTGGAACGACTTCAACTCCGCCCAATCCAATACCAACGTCATCCCCAAGGGCACGCTCGCCAAAGTGCGTCTGACGCTCCGCCCCGGCGGCTTCGACGACCCCTCGCAGGGCTGGACCGGTGGCTGGGCGCGCCGCGCCACCACCGGCGCTGTCTATCTCGACGCCGAATACACCGTCGTCGAAGGGCCCTATGCCCGGCGCAAGATCTGGTCGCTGATCGGCCTCTACAGCCCGAAGGGCCCGGACTGGGCCAACATGGGGCGCGGCCTGATCCGCGGCATCCTCAACTCGGCGCGCGGCGTGTCGGACAAGGACAACTCGCCCGAGGCGCAGGCCCGCCGCCGCATCAACGGGTTCGGCGATCTCGATGGGGTCGAATTCGTCGCCCGCATCGACATCGGCCAGGACACCAACGGCGAGGACAAGAACGAGATCCGCGCCGCGGTCACCCCCGATCATCGCGACTATGCCGCGCTAATGGGCACGGTCGCGCCGCAGTTCGCCGCCGCCCCGGTGCAGGGCCACGCCCCGCAGCAGCCCACCACGGCCACCCAGCCCAGCCAGCCCGCGTCCGCCCCCGGCGCCGCCGGTCGGCCGAGCTGGGCGCAGTAAGAGGGAGACCGGCCATGCGCCTGCGCCCCCGCCAGAAAACCTTCGTCGAGCGCAGCGTGGCTGCGCTCGCTTCCCGCGGCAACACGCTGGGCGTGGCGCCCACCGGTGCGGGCAAGACCATCATGCTCTCGGCAGTCACCGGCGAGATGATCGCAGACGGCGCGAAGGCCTGCGTGCTCGCCCATCGCGACGAGCTGACGGCGCAGAACCGCGCAAAGTTCCAGCGCGTGGTGCCGGGCGTCGCCACCTCGGTGATCGACGCCACGGAGAAGTCCTGGAGCGGCCAGGTCGCCTTCGCCATGGTACCGACGCTGGCGCGAGCCTCGAACCTCGCGGACATGCCGCGTCTCGACCTGCTGGTCGTGGATGAGGCGCACCATGCCGTCGCCGACAGCTACCGCCGCATCATCGACCGGGTGCGCGAGGCCAATCCCGACGCCCGCATCTTCGGGGTCACGGCGACGCCGAACCGGGGCGACAAGAAAGGTCTGCGCGAGGTCTTCGACAATGTCGCCGATCAGGTGCGGCTGGGCGAGCTGATCTCCTCGGGCCACCTGGTGCCGCCGCGCACCTTCGTCATCGACGTGGGCGTGCAGGACGAACTGCGCTCGGTCCGCAAGACCATGTCGGATTTCGACATGGCGGAGGTGGCGGGCATCATGGACCGCGCCCCCGTCACCGACGAGGTGATCCGCCACTGGAAGGAGAAGGCGGGCGACCGGCAGACCGTGGTGTTCTGCTCCACCGTCGCGCATGCCGAACACGTCACCGACGCCTTCAGGGCGGCGGGCGTTTCCGCCGCGCTGATCCACGGCGATCTGGCGGCCGAGACTCGCAAGGCGATCCTCGCCGACTACGCGGCGGGCGACATCCGCGTCGTGGTCAACGTGGCGGTGCTGACCGAGGGCTGGGACCATCCGCCCACCTCCTGCGTCGTGCTGCTGCGGCCCAGTTCCTATAAGTCCACCATGATCCAGATGGTCGGGCGCGGGCTGCGCACCGTCGATCCCGAGGAACACCCCGGCATCGTCAAGACCGACTGCGTCGTGCTGGATTTCGGGACGTCGAGCCTGATCCACGGCACGCTGGAACAGGATGTCGATCTCGACGGCAAGACCGAAACGGGCGAGGCGCCGACCAAGACCTGTCCGGCCTGCGAGGCGGAGATCCCGCTGGCCGCCACCGAATGCCCGCTCTGCGGTGAGGCGTTCCCCCGCGAGGATCTGGATGCGGGCGAAGGCGGGGCCGCCGCGCCGCTCTCGGGCTTCATGATGACCGAGATCGACCTGCTGAAGCGGTCCAGCTTCGCGTGGGTCGACCTCTACGGCACGGACGACGCGCTGATGGCCACGGGCTTCGCCGCCTGGGGCGGCATCTTCTGGCTGGACGGAGTCTGGTACGCCATCGGCGGGGCGAAGGGCGAACGCCCGCATCTGCTGGGCGTGGGCGAACGGACCGTCTGCCTCGCGCAGGCCGACGACTGGCTGAACACGCACGAGACCGACGAAAGCGCCTTCAAGACGCGCTCCTGGCTGCGCCAGCCGCCGACCGAGAAGCAGTTGCAATACCTGCCGCCCGAGTGCCGCCACGACTTCGGCCTGACGCGCTACCGCGCCTCGGCGCTGATGACCTTCGGCTTCAACAAGCGCGCCATCCGCCAGCTGATCGACACGGCGGCCTCTCCCGAACGGAGGGCGGCATGACCCATGTACACATCCACGCCCATCACGGCCGAGGACCGGCGGCGGCTCTGGCATCCGCGTGGAACGCTCTGTGCTGTCTGCCGGCAACCCACCCGTGGTTTTGGCTGGTTCGATCCGCACCGCCCGGCGGCTTCGCCGCCACGATCATCGAAATGTGCGCGTCCGCGCACGGGGCGGCCCCGGCCATCGGTCTGGTTCTGCTCGATGCCCTGCCAGTCCTTATGGACGCGCTTGGCCAGGGAGCGTTTCGCCATGGTTGACCTGACCGAGGAAGAGCGCGCCGCGATCACCTCCACCATGAAACGCGTCGCCCTGCTGATGGAGGAGATCGGCTGGGCCACCCCGCTTTCCGATCTGACCGAGGCGCAGGTGCGCGCGCTGATCGAGGAAGCCGTCGAGGGCTTCCGCGAGGCCATGTCCGATATCGCCCGGGCGCAGTCGCCGGAGGTGCCGTTTTGAACCTCGATTACAATCATCGGCCCAGCTTCGCCGACCGGGTCAACGCTGCCGTCGATCAGGGGCTGAACGCCGATCAGGCGACGCGGCCGCCCCGCGACTACCTCGGCGGCTCGCGCCTCGGCCATGCCTGCGAGCGGGCCCTGCAGTTCGAGTTTACGGCGACGCCGAAGGACGAGGGCCACGACTTCAGCGGCCAGTCGCTGCGCATCTTCGCGATCGGCCACGCGCTCGAGGATCTGGCCGTCGCCTGGCTGCGCGGCGCCGGGTTCGACCTCTACACCCGCAAGGGCAATCGGCCTGATGGCGGCCAGTTCGGGTTCTCGGTCGCGGGCGGGCGCATTCGCGGTCATGTCGACGGCATCATCGCCGCGGGGCCAGAAGGCTTCGATCTCGCCGTTCCCGCGCTCTGGGAATGCAAGACGATGAACGCGAAGAACTGGCGCGCCTGCGTCAAGGACGGCGTGACGAAATCCAAGCCGGTCTACGCCGCCCAGATCGCGGTCTATCAGGCCTACATGGAATCCAGCGTGCCCTGCATCAGCGCCGCGCCCGCAGTGTTCACCGCGATCAACAAGGACACGGCCGAGATGCACCACGAAATGGTGCCTTTCGACGCTGATCTGGCGCAGCGCATGTCCGACCGGGGCGTGCGGATCCTGCAGGCGACCGATGCGGGCGAGCTTCTGCCGCGCGTCGCCACCACGCCCGACTTCTTCGAATGCCGCTTCTGCTCGTGGTCCGCGCGCTGCTGGAGGCTTCCCGCATGAGCGACAACGGCATCCTGCACTTCAACCCGTGGATGGACTTCAACGACGGGCCGCCGTCCGAGAACCCTTTCGGCTGCGACCCCGACCCCGGGCAGATCGCCGTCTTCCTCGATACCGTGTTCAGCTGGTGCGAGGGGTTGATCCCGCTCCGCGGCTTCGTCGATAAGGGTCAGGGCCGGGACGGCAAGCCGCACAACATCTGGATCCCCGCCGACGACACCGCGCCGGGAAAACTCGCGACCTTCGCCGCGTGGGCGAACCGCGAGGGCGCCGCCGTCTATGTCATTCCCGGCACCGTCGCCGAGCAGGGTCAGGCCCGCGCCGCCGATGTGCTGCAGATGCAGGCCATCGTCGTCGATCTCGACGCAGGCGATATCCCGGCCAAGCTGGACCATGTCACCCGCCACCTCGGCGCGCCCACGCTCATAATCGAAAGCGGCGGGCGCACGCCCGAGGGCGCCGCGAAGCTCCATGTCTGGTGGAAACTCACCGAGCCGGCCGAGGGCGAAGAGCTGGCCACCCTCTGCCGCCTGCGCGGCGAAATCGCCGTGAAGGTCGGCGGCGACACGCATTTCCGCTCGGCACATCAGCCGATCCGGGTGCCCGGCACGGTCTACCACAAGCATGGCCACCAGCGTCTCGTGCAGATCCGCGAGCATCGCGACGTCGAGGTGGATCTTGCGGATTTCGCCGAGAGAGCCGCGGAGATGCCGCCGCTGCCCGGCGTGGGCTTCGCCAGCGATGTTGCCGCACCAACATTGAAGCCCGGCATCGACGCGGTGCTCACCACGCCGGTGCGCGAAGGCTCGGTGGACGACTGGTCCCGGTTCCAGGGGGCCAGCGCCGCCATCGGCCATTACGTACGCCTCGTCCACGAGGGCCGCCTCGATCCCTTCGCGGGCTGGGAGGCGATCTGCGGTTACAACGCCGCCATGCTGCGCCCGTCCTGGCCGCTCGATCGGCTGCAGGCCGAGTCCGAACGCCTCTGGGCGCTGCATGTGAAGCGCAACGGTCCGCCGCTCCTGCGCGCGGCCCATGTCGATGCTCCGGCCAGCCCGCTGCCGACATTCAGCCTCGGCGCGCTGCTCGACGACACCAGTCCGATGCCGGAGGACATCATCGGGCCGCGCGTGCTGACGCCGGGCGGGCTTCTGGTGCTGGGCGGCGCGCCCAAGGTCGGCAAAAGCGACTTCCTGATCTCATGGCTCGTGCATATGGCCGCTGGCGTGCCGTTCCTCGGCTTCACGCCGCCCCGGCCGCTGCGCGTGTTCTATCTGCAGGCCGAGATCCAGTATCACTATCTGCGCGAGCGCACGCAGCAGATCGCGCTGCCCGCCGCCGTGATCGCCGCCGCGCGCGACACCTTCATCGCCACGCCGAAGCTGAAGCTGCTGCTCGACGCGGAGGGCGTCGCCCGCGTGGCCGAGGCGATCCGGGCCGCATTCCCCGACGCGCCGCCCGACATCATCGTCATCGACCCGATCCGCAACCTCTTCGATGGCGGACCTGAGGGGGGCGGCGAGAACGACAACACCGCCATGATGTTCTTCCTGAAGGACCGGGTGGAGCTCCTGCGCGAGGCGGTCAATCCGGATGCGGGCATCATCCTCGCTCACCACACCCGCAAGGCCACCAAGCACCAGGTCAAGGACGATCCCTTCCTCGCGCTCTCCGGCGCCAGCGCGCTTCGGGGTTTCTATACCTCCGGGCTGCTCATGCACCGACCCGACGAGGACAGCACCGTCCGCAGGCTGGAGATCGAGCTTCGAAACGGGCCCGCGCTGCCGGGGAAGCTGATCGACAAGGTGAAGGGAGAGTGGGTCGAGCTGAACCCGATGAACGAGCGCCTGGTGCGCAAGGAGGTGGGCGCCAAATTCGATGCCGAGCGGCTGCGCAAGCACGATGTCATCCTCGGCATGCTGCTGGATGAGGCGGCGAGCGAGCGCCTCTACACCGCGATGCAGTTCGCCGAGACCTTCGAGAACCGGGGCGGGCTGGGCAGCAAGCACACCATTCGCGAGCGCCTCAGCGTGCTGGCGACCAAGGGCTTCGTGAAGTTCCTGCGCGACCCCTCGGGGTTCGGCTTCCCCGTCACCCGGTCGCGGTTCGGCTACCTCTGCGTCGAGGGAATGCAGTTCGGCGCGCCCGTCGAGGAGGTCGATCCGGACACCGGCGAGGTCACCACCCAGGCCCGTCCGGTCCTGCCCAGCCACTTCAAATGCCCCCAATCCGGGCTCTGCCTGCAGGTCGAAAACCCCGCCGTCTGGGTCTACCCGGAGGGGCTCGAAGACGACCTAACTCATATGAGTGAGGCCTGACTCATATGACAGCGCCAACTGTGCACTCAATGAAATCAACGGGTTACGGGCAAATAAGAGTTAGGTCCCTTACTCATGCCCGAAGACTTCATGAAGTCTTATTCCGCAATGATTTCAGCCACTTGAACACCTCTGAACAGTTAGGTGTCAAACCCCCATACTACGTATGGGAGGGCCACCCCACAGGGTTGGCCACTCCTCCCATACGTCCGGGCCAGCCGCGCGCGCCGCCGTGACGCTCCCTTGTGCTTCCCGATCCGACGACGGCGGCCCCGTACCGCCAAGCACCAGACCGCCGTCGTCTTCCACCACCACAGGCCACCGACAAAGGAGACCCATCATGGCTCAGCCGACTCTGATCCCGAATTGCGACGGCGCAAGGTTTGAATCGCTGCCGCTCGACACCCCCCGCAACCGCTGCATCCTCGCCCTCGACCTCGGCACCTCGACCGGCTGGGCGATCCGTGGCCATGACGGCCTGCTCACCAGCGGCACCGTCTCGCTGCGCCCGGGCCGCTTCGACGGCGGCGGCATGCGCTACCTGCGCTTCACCAACTGGCTGACCGAGATCGACCGGCTGTCGGGGCCGGTCGCCACCATCTGGTTCGAGGAAGTTCGCCGCCACGCAGGCACCGACGCGAGCCATATCTACGGCGGGCTCATGGCCACGCTGACCGCATGGGCCGAGCTGCGCGGCGTTCCCTACGAGGGCGTTCCGGTCGGCACGATCAAGCGTCACGCCGCAGGCAAGGGCAACGCCGACAAAGCCACGATGGTCGCCGCCGTCCGCGCCCGCGGCTTCAGCCCGGCCGACGACAACGAGGCCGACGCCATCGCCCTGCTGCTCTGGGCGATCGAGACAAAGGGAGGTGTCGCATGAGATGGCATCCCCACGGCTACGGCGGCCGACGCCGGGATCCCGAGCAGGTCAAGCGCGAGGGCTGGCGGGAACAGGGCGTCCTCGCGGTCTCCGCTGATGACGACCGCCTCACCTGGCCCGAGCGTGAACTGGTGCGCCAACTCGGCGAGAAGCTCTACGGCCCGCGCCCGTCCGACAGGGAGGCGCGCCATGGCTGATCGCGAATGGACCGCCGACTGCGTCGCCGATCATTTCGAGGAGGCGTTCCGCACGCTGCGCAAGCTGCCGCCCGTGAAGGCGCAGGGCTACTTCAACACCTGGCCCGACATCGTGCGGACCAGCCGCGAGATCGCGGCGATGGAACCGCAGCCGATGCGGGTCTGGCCGTCGGCCGCCGCGATCACCCGGCTCGAGCAGACCTTCGACTGGGTGCTCTGGATCGAGGAGGCGGAACGCAAGCTGGTCTGGTCGCGTGCGGCCCGGGTGCCGTGGAAGCAGATCAGCGGGGAACTCGGCTGCGACCGCACGACCGCCTGGCGTCGCTGGCAGCTGGCGCTGACCAAGATCGCCGCGCGCCTGAATGCGCAGTGACTCCAATGTGTTGCAACACTTTTTCCTTCGACATTTGCAACAGATCCATGCTATTCCGAAGGCAAGATGGGGAGAGTGCGCTGGAAGGCTCGCTCTCCCCTTTGCGTTGATGGGGACCTTCTGGACCCCGGTATCCAGCGAGGGTCCGGCCGGGGTCCAGCCCGAGGCAGTTTCCGGTTCCTTCCTGGGCGTTTTCGTATGCTGGCGGGCGAAGCGCGGCGCATCGCCAGCGACAGGACCGGATTTTTGGGAAGCCACCCGAAAGCCGGATCCACCTGATCCCGCGCAAACCTCAATAAACGCTGGGCCGTGGGCCGGACACCCTGGAAGCCACTGGACCCCACTTGGAGTCCAGTGCGGCATCCGGTGTCCAGAATCCGGCCAGCATCCACCACCACATCGGAACCCACCCGCCCATGACACTGAGCTTTGCCCCGGACCGGATCGAGACGTGGCCGCTGGCCAGGCTGCAGCCATACGCCCGCAATGCGAAGGCGCACGGGCCGGACCAAGTCGCGAAGATCGCCGCCAGCATGGCCGAGTTCGGCTGGACCGTGCCCTGCCTCGTGGCCGAAGACGGAGAGTTGATCGCGGGGCACGGGCGCGTGCTGGCCGCCACGCAGCTCGGGCTGACCGACGCGCCGGTGATTGTACTCGGGCACCTGACGGAGGCACAGCGCCGGGCCTATCGGATCGCGGACAACAAGCTGACCGAACTCGGCACCTGGGACGAGGCGCTGTTGTCGGCCGAACTGAACGATCTGCTGGCCGAGGATTTTGACCTGTCGCTTGTCGGCTTCTCTGACGGCGAGTTGGACAAGCTCTTGGCCTTCGTGCCGGAGGGGGGCGGGGAAGAAGAAGGTCGCGCCGGGGGCTCCGTGCCGCCGGTGACCATCCCCGAACCACCCCGCAATCCGGCCTCTCGGACTGGCGATCTCTGGATTCTCGGCGACCACCGCCTGCTTTGCGGCGACAGTACCAGTCATGACGATGTCCGCCGCCTGATGAACGGGGAGCGGGCAATCCTGTTCGCAACCGACCCGCCGTATCTGGTGGATTACGATGGCTCGAACCATCCAACGCGGAACAAGGACTGGTCGCAGTCCTATGGCGTAACTTGGGATGACAGCAGCCAGGGTGCCGAACTCTACGATGGCTTCATCGCCGCCGCCGTAGCGGAGGCGATCACCGATGACGCCGCCTGGTACTGCTGGCACGCCTCGCGCCGCCAGGCGATGCTGGAAGCCTGCTGGGAAAAAGCGGGGGCCTTCGTCCATCAGCAGATCATCTGGGTCAAGGACCGCGGGGTTCTGACTCGGTCGCATTATCTGTGGAAGCACGAACCCTGCTTCATGGGCTGGCGCCGCCCGAACCGCCCGCCAAAGGTGGCCGAACAGACGCTTCCCTCGACATGGGAGATGCCGTCCTTCACGAAGGACGAACGCCCCGACCACCCCACGCCGAAACCCCTCGACGCCTTCGGGATCCCGATGCGCCAGCATGTGGCGCGGGGCGGCCTCTGCTACGAGCCGTTCTCCGGCTCGGGTTCGCAGATCATGGCGGGCGAAGCCAACGGCCGCCGCGTCTTTGCGATGGAAATCAGCCCGGCCTATGTCGATGTCGCCGTTGAGCGTTGGCAGGCTGAGACCGGCAAGGACGCGATCCTCGACGGCGATGGTCGAACCTTCGCGCAAGTAAGAACTGAGAGGCTGGGCGAAACCCCGGCCGCACCCGAAACCCTTCCCGAACCCGCCGCGTGACATGCATGACCTGGCTTTACCTTCCTCCGGACGCGTTTCCGGGGCCGGAGACGCATGCCTGTTCGGCCTCTCCCTCTGCTCCGGCGCTGGCGGGTTCGACCTCGGCCTCACCATCGCCATCCCCGGATATCGTTCTGTGGGCCATGTCGAACGGGAAACCTTCGCCGCAGCCACTCTCGTGGCGCGGATGGAGGACGCGGCCCTGGATCCAGCGCCTGTCTGGGACGACGTTGCCACCTTCGACGGCCGCCCTTGGCGCGGCGCGGTGGATATCATCACTGCGGGCTATCCGTGCCAGCCGTTCTCGGTCGCGGGAAAGCGCCGGGGTGCGGACGATCCGCGCCACCTCTGGCCGCATGTCGCCCGCATCATCGGCGAGGTCGCGCCGCCCTTCGTCTTCCTCGAGAATGTCGCCCATCATCTCCGCCTCGGCTTCCCCGAAGTCGCCAGCGGACTGGTCGGCATGGGCTACCGCCTTGCGGCAGGACTCTTCACGGCGGCGGAAGTCGGCGCGCCCCACAGACGTGAGCGGCTGTTCATCCTCGCCATCCGCGAGGCGGACGAGCTGGCCGACCCCGCGCGCCTGCTCTGGCACCCGGTCGAGTGGCGGGAACCGGACGGAACTGCTGCGGCTCTGGCCGACACCGAGGGCCAGCGCCAACGAGAACCGGCAGACGAAACCCACGCCATCGCAGGAGGCGGGGCAGCACGGCATGAACCTGGCGACGACAGCAGCACTTTGGCCGACGCCGCAGATCGACAGTTTCCGCAGCCGGGGCGGCGAGCGGAAGGACGAGAAGGGCCTGGACCGCATGGCGCGGGACTGGCCGACGCCGATGGCGAACGATGGCTGCAAGCCGAGTGCGGGCAATCGCCTGTCGGCCGATCTTACCCATGCGGCGGGGATGTGGATGACGCCGACGGCACGCGATCACAAGGACGGGGCGACGAGCCTTGCCAACACGCCGGTGAACGGTCTCCTTGGCCGCCAGGTCCTGGTGACGCCGATGGCTGGGCGCGATACCTCCGAGCCGCGCCGAACCTTGAACCCGCTGTTCGTCGAGGCGCTGATGGGCTGGCCCACCGGGTGGACCGGCTTCGCCTCTGTGGAAATGGAGTGGTACCGCTGGTTGCGGCGCATGCGCTGCGAACTCTGGCAGCTGAACTGCTGGCCGATGGATGACGCGGTGCCAGCATGAAGCAGTCCTGTTTCATGTCACTGGTCGAGGCCGTCGCCAATGTGATCGTCGGCTATTGCGTCGCGGTCGGCACGCAGATCCTGATCTTCCCGATGTTCGGGCTTCACACGACGCTGGCGCAGAACCTCAAGATGGGCGCAGTGTTCACCGTTGTCAGCATTGCGCGTTCCTTCGCCTTGCGGCGGGTGTTCGAGGCGATCCGTTGCGCGATGAACAAGGAACACCAGCGTTAGGCTGATCACCATCAAGCGGTTTCGAAGTTGCCGCAATAAAACTCAGATCCTATGGTTTCTCCGAGTTGGAGGCGGCGGCTGATCTAATTTGCTGCCCAGAGATTTGGATCGAGATTGTAGTGCTGCAGAACCAAGAAGAAGGAAAAAGCGACTCCGCCGACTTGCTTCCAGACGGCCTAGAAGCGTTACGGCGAGAGCTCGGCCTCAGGGATGTGATGGGGTTGATCGAGAGGACTGCGCGATGGGTCGATCCGCGAACATTCGAGTATCTTCCCGTCTGGTATCCAGAACACGCGCGACGCGCCCTTTTCTATAAGGCGAACTGGTCTGAGCCGCAGATGAACCGTAATCGGCAGACGGGCGCGATCATCCACAAATTCGAAGGAAACATTCACGCGAACAAGGCTCTAACGCTTGCACTGGGCCTTCGTGCCGAGGAAAGGCCGAACTGGTCATGTTGCCACATATGGGGTGTGGATGATGCCGCTTATCAGATCAGCAACGCCGTGGTGCAGGATCGGCGCTTCTTTTCCTGCGTGGCGAACATGGTCCTTCTCCCCACGCCGCTAAAGGCATTCACGGACGTCATGACCGAAGTAAAGATGATGCTGCGCGTATGCGCGTTGCAACTCTACGGTTGGTCTTGTGACCATGAGGAGGTCGCAGACAACGCGCGGCAGGTGGCGGAATGGTTGGATTGGGAGGCTTACCCGGAAAGCTGGCCGAAGCCTGATCGGCCCTCGCGCCCTCTCGGCATGGCCAGGTTCTCGGCGAGGATCAAGGACGCGGCAGACCGCAGGAAGGCCGCCATTCGCAACGATCTAGCATCTGCAGGCCCGCACTATCCTCGGGATGATGTCCGCAAGGTGCTCGACTACTGGAACATCTCGCTTTGAGACAAGGAGGCCGCCGCCCCGAGGGACGGCGGCATTTCGACTTGCATGGCGCGCGGCGCTAGTCGCGCGGCAGGCTATAGACCCGTCCGCGCCCCTCGACCTTCTCCGAGGTCACCTCGAGTCCGAGCTTCTTCTTCAGTGCCCCGGCCATCGCGCCGCGCACCGTGTGCGACTGCCAGCCCGTGGTGGCGATGATCTCCTCGATTGTCGCGCCCTCTGGCGCACGCAGCATGGCGATCAGCGTGGCCTGTTTGGTGCCCTCGCGCAGCGTGCGCGCCTTGGGCGTGGCTTCGGGCGCGGTGGTGGTGTCCGTCGCGGACACACCCCTCGGCGCCTCGTCGGTGCCCGTGCGCGCGCTGTGCGTGTCGTCGGGCTCGATGCCGATCGCTGCAAGCCCTGCGTCGGTGGCAATCAGCGTTACGCCATGGCCGTCGCCGGTTTCGCGCCACATGGGTTCGCCCTTGCGAAGGTCGGCGTCGACCTCCTGCAGCAATCCCTTGCCGATCATCGCGCCGACCACCTTTGCAGCGGCACCGCCGCGCAGGCTCTCGGGCAGCGGCAGGGCGATGTGCTCGGGACGCTGCGCGGCCGCGCTCAGGATCAGGGCTTGGGTGTCGGAAAGCTGTGTCATTGTCGTCTCCCGTATCGGGGCGCGCGGAATGCGGACCCTTCTACGAGGCCGAGCCCCGCAGGGCGGAGCTGGCGCGATGAATGCGTTGGTTATTCGGCGTGCTCGCCTTCCTTGAACGCGCTGTCGGTGATCTCGCGCAGACGGTCGCGGTAGTGATGCAGGGTACCGACATGCCCCCAGTTGATCTCGTCGGGGCTGGTCTCGAAATGGTCCGCGCTGAGGGCGGCGAGGCGTTCCAGCATCGCGTCGATCTCGGCCTTGGCGGCGATGAAGGCGTTGATGGCTTTCGTGTTGTCGGTCGCGCGGTGGGTCATCTTGGTGGCTCCGAGGTGAGTTGCATCGTCCTTCTGGAAACACGTTCCCTCTGTCCGCGATGCTTATCAACGAGATAAGTGCATGATTTGGATTGATAATCGGAGCGAACGATGCAGGGCATGAGTGAGCGCCAGTATGCCGCGCATGTCGGGCTGTCCCGTGGCGCGGTCCAGAAGGCAAAGCTTGCCGAACGGCTGGTCCTCTATCCCGACGGCAGCATCAACGCGGCCGCCAGCGACGCACGGCGGGCAGACACCACGGACCCGTCCAAGACCCGCAAGCCGCCCGAACCGAAGCTGAAACCCGTCCCCGAGGCGGCGGTCGCCTCAGTCGGCGAAACCCTGCGCGAGGAGGGTCTGCCCGCCCCGGTCGCGGCCGGTGGGACCACCTTCCTGCAGGCGAAGACCGCCAACGAGGTGCTGAAGGCGCAGGAACGGCGTATCCGGCTGCAAAAGCTGAAGGGGGAATTGATCGAGCGGGCGCGCGCGCTGGCGCTGGTGTTCCGCCTGGCCCGCGAGGTCCGGGATGCATGGGTGAACTGGCCCGCGCGGTCAGCAGCGCTGATGGCGGCCGATCTCGGCGTGGAGCCCGCTGTGATGCAGAAGGTTCTGGAAACACATGTACGCGCCCACCTCGACGAGCTTGCCGAGGTCCGGCCCGACTTCCGGTGATGATGAAGGCTTGTCGGATTTCGACGGCGCGGCAGAAATCCTCCGCATCTGGGGCGCGGGGCTAACGCCCGATCCGGATCTGACGGTTTCGGAATGGGCAGACCGGCACCGGATGCTCTCTGGTCGCGCCTCGGCCGAGCCGGGGCGGTATCGCACAGGGCGCACGCCCTACATGCGCGAGATCATGGACCGGCTGAGCCCCGGCGATCCCACGCAGCGGATCGTGTTCATGAAAGCTGCACAGGTCGGCGCGACGGAAGCCGGCAACAACTGGATCGGCTTTGCCATCCACCAGGCGCCGGGTCCGATGCTTGCGGTCCAGCCGACGGTGGAACTTGCCAAGCGCAACTCGCGCCAGCGGATCGACCCGCTGATCGAGGAAAGCCCGGAGCTTCGGGAGCGGGTGAAGCCGGCCCGGTCGCGCGATGCAGGCAACACGATGCTGTCCAAGGAGTTCGCGGGCGGCATCCTGATCATGACCGGGGCGAACTCGGCGGTCGGACTGCGGTCCACCCCTGCACGGTACATCTTCCTCGACGAGGTAGACGCCTATCCGGCCTCGGCCGACGAAGAGGGCGACCCAGTCACGCTGGCCGAGGCCCGGTCACTGACCTTCGCCCATCGGCGCAAAGTGCTGTTGGTATCGACGCCCACGATCCGGGGGCTGTCCCGCATCGAGCGGGAATACGAGGCGAGCGACCAGCGCCGGTTCTTCGTGCCGTGCCCGCTTTGCGGCGCGATGCAGTGGCTGAAATTCGACAGGTTGCGCTGGCAGAAGGGGCGGCCGGAAACGGCGGAATACAATTGCGAGGGTTGTGATCAGCCGATCGCGGAACACCACAAAACAGCGATGCTGGAGGGTGGTGAATGGCGGGCGACCGCCACGGCCGCAGATCCCACAACGGTCGGCTACCACCTTTCGGCGCTCTATTCGCCGGTGGGCTGGCTCAGCTGGCAGCGCATTGCCCGCGGCTGGGAGGCGGCCCAAGGGTCGGACGAGGCGATCAAGGCTTTCCGCAACACCATCCTTGGCGAGACCTGGGTCGAAACTGGGGAAGCGCCGGACTGGCAGCGGCTCTACGACCGGCGCGAGGCGTGGAAACCCGGCACCGTTCCCGCGGGTGGGCTGTTCCTGACGGCCGGGGCCGACGTCCAGAAGGACCGGATCGAGGTCGATGTCTGGGCCTGGGGCCGCGGACTTGAGTCCTGGCTGGTCGATCACATCGTGATCGAGGGCGGCCCCGACCGACACGACGCGTGGTCGGAACTGACCACGCTGCTGGACCGGTCTTGGCCGCATGAACGCGGCGCGCATCTGCGGATTGCTCGGCTGGCCATCGACACGGGCTACGAGGCTCCGGCGGTCTATTCCTGGTCGCGGGCGCAGGGCTTCGCGCAGGTCTCGCCGGTCAAGGGCGTCGAGGGGTTCAACCGCTCCAGTCCGGTGTCTGGCCCGACCTTCGTCGACGCGACCGAGGGTGGCAAACGCTTGCGGCGCGGGGCACGGCTCTGGACCGTGGCGGTCTCGACCTTCAAGGCCGAGACCTACCGCTTCCTGCGGCTGGCGCGGCCGACCGAGGAGGAGATGGCCGAGGGGGCGGCGTTTCCGTCCGGCTCAGTGCATCTGCCGCACTGGGTCGAGAACGAATGGCTGAAGCAGTTCGTGGCGGAACAGCTGGTGACGGTGCGCACGAAGCGCGGCTTCGCCAAGCTCGAATGGCAGAAGCTGCGCGAACGCAATGAGGCGCTGGACTGCCGGGTCTATGCCCGCGCAGCCGCCTGGATCGCGGGTACGGATCGCTGGACCGACGAGAAATGGCGCGATCTCGAGGATCAACTCGGGGCCGCGCCCACGGAAATGGATGGTGCGGGGCGGGTCAACCGGCCGCAGTCCGCACCCCAGGGAAAACGGCAGTCGGACTGGCTTGGCCGACGCGGAGGATGGTTCTGACATGACGGATTGGACGGAGACAGAGCTGGCTGCATTGCGCCGGGCCTATGCCTGCGGCACGACGCGGGTCAGCTATGATGGAAAATCCGTCGACTATGGCTCAGCCGAGGATCTGCTGGGCCGCATCCGCACCATCGAGCGGGCCATCGCGGGGACGACCCGACCTCTGCCGGTCGCCGGGCTGGCGGGCTTCTCGCGCGGGGATCGCTGATGTCGGCCAACTGGTTCGATCACGCTATCGCGACGATCGCGCCTCGGGCTGCCGCCCGTCGCGTGCTGGCGCGACAGGCATTCGAGACCCTGACGCGCGGCTATGACGGTGCGTCAAAAGGGCGGCGCACGGACGGTTGGCGCGCGTCGGGATCCTCGGCCGACACCGAAATCGGCGTGGCAGGGGCGCTGCTGCGCGACCGGATGCGCGATCTCGTCCGCAACAACCCGCATGCAGCCAAGGCCGTGGCGGTGCTGGTGAACAACATCGTCGGTTCGGGCATCATGCCCCGTGCAGCCAGCGGCGATGACAAGCTCGACCGTAAGGTGGACGCGTTGTTCGCTCGCTGGACGGCGGAGTGCGATGCCGATGGCCAGCTCGACTTCTACGGGCTGCAGACGCTGATCTGCCGCGAAATGATCGAAGCGGGCGAGGTGTTGATCCGTCGCAGGCTCCGGAGGGCCAGCGACGGTTTGCCAGTGCCGCTGCAATTGCAGGTGCTGGAGGCCGACTTCCTCGACGCCACCAAGTCCAGTTACACGGGCGCGGGCCGCATCGTGCAGGGCATCGAGTTCGACCCGGTCGGCAAACGCCGGGCCTACTGGCTGCATGCCGCGCATCCCGGCGATGCCTGGGGTGCGCTGCAGGGCAGGCTCGGATCGCGACCGGTCCCCGCGACCGAAATCGCCCATGTCTACGAGAAGCAGCGCACGCAGGCGCGCGGCGTTCCCTGGGGCGCACCGGTGATCCGCAGCTTGCGCGACCTCGACGACTACGAGGTGGCCGAACTGGTGCGCAAGAAGACCGAGGCCTGCGTCACGGCCATCGTCTTCGCCGACGACGAGGCGCAGCAGGGCATCGCGCCCGCCGTGGTCGATGCCGATGGCAACAGGGTCGAGCAGTTCGAACCGGGGCTGATCGCCTATGCGCGCGGCGGCAAGGACATCCGGTTCAACCAACCCGCTGCCACCGGCGGCTACGGCGAATACAAGCGGGCCAGCCTGCACACGATCTCGGCCGGGTTCCGGGTGCCCTACGAGCTGCTGACTGGGGACCTGTCCCAGGTGAACTATTCCTCGATCCGGGCGGGGCTGGTCGAGTTCCGGCGCATGATCGACGCCGTGCAGTGGCAGCTCTTCATTCCGATGCTCTGTGCGCCGGTGTGGCGCTGGTTCACGGAAGCCGCATGGGCGGCGGGGCAGATCCCGACACCGGACGTGCCGGTGGAATGGTCGCCGCCGAAGTTCGACGCGGTCGATCCCTACAAGGATGCGATGGCCGACCTGCTGGCGATCCGGACAGGCACGATGACGCTGGCGCAGGCCATCGCCCGGCAGGGCCACAACCCGGACGCGGTCCTCGCGGAAATCGCCGCGACTAACGCCAAGCTCGATGGTCTCGGCCTCGTGCTCGACAGCGACCCGCGCCGCGTCACCAAGACCGGCAGCGCGCAGGCGGGCGACCCAACCAGTGACCCGGCCGCCCCCGCATCCGAACCAGAGAAGGAATAGGGCCATGCCCGATACGATCATCGCGGCCCCGGTCGCCCTGCCAATGCAGCTTCGGCGCGCACCCATCCTGCCCGCGACCGTCAATTCCGAGGCGCGCTCGGTCGACGTGGTCTTCACCACCGGCGCGGCCGTCCGGCGGCGGCGCTGGACCGGCTGGGACACCTCCGTCCCCTTCGACGAGATCCTCGAGGTGAGCGACAGAGCCGTGGACCTGACGCGCCTCAACGCCGGGGCCCCGGCGCTCGACAGTCACTCGGTCTGGTCCTCGCATTCGCAGGTGGGCGTCGTCGAGCGCGCCTGGATCGAGGGCAAGGAAGGAAAGGCCACCATCCGCTTCCCCCGCGAGGGTCTGGACCAGGCCGCCGACCGCATGTTCGGGCTGATCAGCGACGGTATCATCCGCAACGTCTCGGTCGGCTATTCCATCGAGCGGGTGAAGGTGGTCGAGCCCGCAGCCAAGGGCGAGGTCGAGCAGCGCATCGTCGAACGCTGGACCCCGCTCGAGGTCAGCTTCGTGACCGTTCCCGCCGATCCCCGCGCGCAGGTCCGCGCCGCGGATCAGGCCAGCTATCCCGTCGAGATCATCGACACCCGCATGCAAAAGGAGGCATCCATGCCTGAGAGCACGACCACCGTGGCTGGGGATGTCCCCGCCTTGACCGAGACCCGCCATCAGCCCGTCGCGGCCCCGGCACAGCCCGAACAGACGGCCGCGCGGATGCCGGAACCGGCGCCTGCGCCCGACAGCGAGACCATCGCGACCCGCGCCCGCGAGGCCGAGCGTGATCGCGTGTCCACCATCTACGATCTGACCGGCCGTCTGAACCTCGAACGCAGCTTCGCAGAGGATCTGGTCAAGCGCGGCGTCAGCGTCGACGAGTCCCGCCGCCTGATCCTCGACCAGGTCGCAGCGAAATCCGACGAGACCCGGACCTTCCCCCATGTCTCGATCCCCCTCGGTGGACGCGACGAGCGGATCACCCGCCGCGACGCGGTGGCGAATGCGCTCCTGCACCGCTACAGCCCGACGCTGTTCCCGCTCGAGGATGCCGCGCGCCAGTATCGCGGCATGACGCTGCTGGAATTGGCCCGCGAAAGCCTCGGCAATGCGGGGGTCAACACGCGGGGGCTCTCGCGCGACGAGGTGGCGACGCGGGCGCTGCACTCGACCTCGGACTTCCCCGAGATCCTGTCGGCCGTCACCAACAAGACCCTGCGGCAGGCCTATGACGCCTATCCCCGGACCTTCGCGCTTTTCTGCCGCCAGGTGCTGGCCACCGACTTCAAATCCATGCACCGCGTCCAGCTGGGCGAAGCGCCGCAGCTTCTGGAGGTCGGCGAAAGCGGCGAGTTCAAGCGCGGGACGCTCGGGGAGAGCAAGGAGAGCTACAAGGTCAAGACCTATGGCCGGGTCGTCGCCATCACCCGGCAGGTGCTGATCAACGACGATCTCGATGCCTTCACGCGCATCCCGGCGATGTATGGCAACTCCATCGCGCAGCTGGAATCGGACGTGGTCTGGGGCATCATCACCTCGAACCCGGCGATGGCCGATGGCAACGCGCTCTTCCACACCACGCACAAGAACCTGGCAGGCACCGGTGCGGCGCTGGATGTGGCGAGTGTCGGCGCGGCCCGCGCTGCGATGGCGCTGCAGTCGGGCCTCGACAAGAAGACGGTGCTGAACATCCGGCCCGCCTTCCTGATCGTCCCGGCAGCCCTGGAACTGAAGGCCGAACAGCTGGTCGCGCAGAACCTTGTCCCCACCGACAGCGCCAAGGTGGTGCCGCAGTCGATCCGGACGCTTTCGCCGATCAGCGAGCCGCGCCTCGACGCCGCCAGCGCCACCTCCTGGTATCTGGCAGCCTCGCCCAACCAGATCGACACCATCGAGTACGCCTATCTCGAGGGCCAGCAGGGTGCCTACATCGAGACCCGCAACGGCTTCGATGTCGACGGCGTCGAGATCAAGTGCCGCCTCGATTTCGGCGCCAAGGCCATCGACTGGCGCGGCCTCTACAAGAACCCCGGCGCGTGACCAGCGCGCTGAAATGCTGAACCCCGACATGCGGGCGGTCCTGATGGGCCGCCCTTCGTCTTTCCACGAGGATCCTCCCCATGAAAACCTACGTCCAGCCCGGCAATACCATCACCTTGACCGCACCCTATGCCGTCGCCTCTGGCGATGGCCTGCTTGTCGGTGCCATCTTCGGCGTTGCAACCGGAACCGTCGCCATCAGCGAGCCCGTCGAAACCGCGCTCACCGGCGTATTCGATCTCACCAAGGTCGGCTCCCAGGCTTGGACCGTCGGTGCTAAGGTCTATTGGGACAACACCAACAAGCGCTGCACTACGGTCCCGACCGACAACACCCTCATCGGCGTGGCTACCTATGCCGTGGCGAGCGGCGCGGGCGACACCGTCGGTCGGGTGCGGCTGAACGGCGCCTTCTGATGAGCGCCTTTGCCGCCGCCTTGGGTGCGCTCTTTGCCGATCCGAACATCGGCCGGGACGCGGTCTACATCACCGACGGCGGCGCGCCCGTGCTGGTGCGCGTCGTCGCCCGGCGTGCCGATGCCATCACAGACTACGGCGATGCGCGGCTCTGGTCCGAGACCACCCGGATCGACCTGTGCGTCGCCGAGGTGCCAGCCCCACGCCCGGGCGACCGCATCGAGATCGAGGGCGAGGCGTTCCTCATCCAGGGCGAACCGGTCCGCGACCGCGAGCGGCTGGTCTGGACCGTAGATCTGCGCCCGACGTGACTGCGATGAAGCTCAAGCTCGACATTGATCCCGACATCGTCGCGATGATGGCGGCCGAGGTGGCGGCTGGCGAGCGGGCCGTGTCGGCCGCAATCCGCGAGGCCGGGACCGGGCTCAAGGCGGCGTGGCGCACGCAGATCACCGGCGCGGGGCTCGGGCCACGCCTTGCTCGCACCATCCGGTCGGAGCAGTTCCCCAAGGCCACGCCCAGCCTCAACGCGGCGGCCGTGATCTGGTCCAACGCCCCGGTCATCGTCGGCGCCCACGACACCGGCCCGCTGATCCGCTCGAAGAACGGCTTCTGGCTGGCGATCCCGACCGCTGCCGCTGGAAAGTCCGCCCGTGGCGGTCGGATCAGCCCTGGCGAGTGGGAACGCCGCACGGGGTTGCGCCTGCGGTTCATCTATCGCCGCAGGGGCCCGAGCCTGATGGTAGCCGAGGGGCGGCTGAACACGAAGGGCCGCGCCGTAGCGTCACGGTCGAAAACCGGCCGGGGCCTCGTGACCGCGCCGATCTTCCTGTTGGTGCCGCAGGTCAAGTTGCCTAAGCGCCTCGACCTCGCGCGGGATGCAGAGCGGGCGCATGACGCGTTGCCGGGGCTAATCGTGGCGAACTGGGTCGGCGACTTGGGAGTTCGTTAGATACCAGAGCGATCAGCGGTGATCAGGCAGGATGGGTGCGGCCCGCCCAGCCAGTTTCTTCCATTCCTGGTTGTCTATCAATGTCGACCTGTAGATCTTCAAATTGGAACAGCCGTCGATCGACTTCAGGGTCTTCTTAACAGACTCGGAAAGCGCATTCGCCAACCAAGGGCCCAAAGTGACACGCCTTACATGGCTCAAGCTGATTGGCACGTCATGAAATGGCTTTGAATTGTGCGGGTCTACGTGGACGACGCGGTACTCTGCTTCATCGCCATAGGGCCACCTTTTCAGGAAGGGAAGCTGCTCGACATCGATGTCAGCCATCTTTTTCGCCTCCTTCAAAAGGGTGTAATTCATAGTGCCATGCCGAGTGCCCGGATCTTGGTTGAATGCTTCCAGAAGTCCTTCCTTGTCGAACTCGATGCACACGCCGTCTGAGCCGTGAGAAAAAACCCGCCAGTGGTGGTAGGTTTCGTGGCTTTCTGCGAAGCAGAGAGCCAAGACAGAAGCAGCATTCGTGCGCCGCTTGTACTCTGACATGAAGAACGCGTCATTCCTGTCATCCCAAGTTGACGGGTCAAGAAGCGTGATCTTTCGTTGCTGCAGAAGATGGATGGCAGCGGCCAAGTTCGTGTAGCGCCGAAATGTCGTGCTTGTCATTTTCTCGGGCGCCCTCGTCAAAACCCCGCAAATCATATGCATTAAGCGCAGCATCGCAGTGAAGGTAAAGCATATCCTCAGTGGCTGTGCTCGTGGATAGGACGAATGCCGACCCCCCGCGAAATCATCCTCGCAGCGCTGCACGCGCGGCTTTTGGCGCTGCCTGCCACCGCCCTGCGCGGTGAGGTGCTGCCCGAGCGCGTGCCAGCCGGGGGCCTGCTGATCCTGCGCGACGGCGAGCCGGGGGAGCCCGAGGTCACACTCTCGCCGCTGCGCTATCACTACCAGCACCGGGCCGAGATCGAGGCGGTCGTGCAAGGGGCCACCCGTGACGCCGCGTTTGACACCCTTTGCGCTCATGTCGGTGCGGTGATTGCCGCCGACCGCACACTAGGCGGGCTTTGCGACTGGATTGAGGCGATGGCGCCGCGCCCGGTCGATCTGCCGGTGGAAGGTGCCGCCAGCCTGAAGGCGGCGGTGATCCCGGTCGTATTGCATTACTCCACAGCCGATCCGCTCGCCTGATCAGTTCGCATTCAGCCCGAAGGGTGCCCGCGTATGCAGGCGCGACTTCCAGCTGTTCTCTCGGGCGATCACCTCCTCCGCGGGCAGGTCCGGTGCGAGCCGTTCAAGGATTGTGAAGCGAAAGCTCCGCGCGTCCCTCTCTCGAAGTTCGCGGTTGCCGCCGTGTCCGTCGCGCGCGTAGGTCAACCAGCGGCCGAGCAGGTTGTCCCGACCGTAGGCCGAGCCAACATAGGATCTTCCATCCCGCTCGTCGAAGATGAGATAGATGCCGCGCCACTCCGACAGACGGGCACGCCAGCTCTTAGGTAGCACTGCAAGCTGCGCGACGTTCAGATCGATCTCGTGCCAATCCGGCGGGGGGGAGGAGAAGGCGCTTTCTTCAAGAATGGCGCGAACCGGAAAGTTGTTGCGGTCCACGAGACGGAACCAGGAGCGTTCCGGCGGTGGGAATTCGATGACCAGCTTTCCCCGCCAGTTTGCATATGCCTCCAAAGGCTCAAAGGAGAACTGCCGAACGGTCCCGACCTCCGCTGCATATTGCTCAGTGAAGCCTTCATAACCAAAACCGCGCAGGGACTGGTTCTCGGGAATGGTCCAGAAACCATTGAGGTCGACGTCGCGGCTTTCGCCGATGCGGTACAGGCCCACGAAATGTGCCGTGCCAGGGCGAAGGCCTAGGAAGCTGGCCATGTAGTGGGCGCGGCGGAGCGCCGTCTCCGGTCGCCCGGGAACCGACTGGTAGGTCTCGAAGAGCTCAGGGCGTTCACTGATGAGCCACGGCATGACTCTGGCGAGCTGCGGCTCAAACGGGCGATGTCGAATGAGTACGACGTTGTCCCTCAAATCGGGATCGATGCCAGCAATCCGCAAAATGTCTTTGAAATCCATGGCCCCGCTTTCCGATCCTGGCTCGCGCCCAAGCCTAACGGGACCAATTCGCTGAAACAACGCGGCTTTCCAACCGCTCATATCTAGGGAGACCTCCATGGCACGTGCGCAAGGCGCGCGGGCGCAGATGGCGCTTGCGTTCGAGACCACCTATGGCACTCCACCCGCGAGCGGGTTCACGAAGATGCCGTTCGCCAGCACCACGCTGGGTTCGGAGCAGCCGCTCCTGAACAGCGAACTCCTGGGATATGGCCGCGACCCGCTGGCACCTATCAAGGATGCGGTGACAGCCGACGGCAACGTGGTCGTCCCGATCGATGCCGCGGCCTTTGGCTTCTGGCTGAAGGCGGCCTTTGGGTCGCCCGTGACGACGGGCGCGGCGCCGGGCCCCTTCACGCATGAGTTCCGCTCCGGTGCCTGGTCCTTGCCGTCGATGTCCATCGAGACCGGCATGCCGGAGGTGCCGCGTTATGCGATGTACTCGGGCTGCGTCCTCGACAGCCTGAGTTGGCAGATGCAGCGATCCGGCCTGCTGACCGCGACCGCGAGCCTCGTGGCGCAGGGCGAGGCCATCGCGAGCACCTCCGCCGCGGGCACACTGGCCGATCTCGACCTCCAGCGCTTCGGGCATTTCAACGGGGCGATCACGCGCAACGGCCAGCCGCTCGGCAACATCATCTCGGCCGAGATCACCTATGCCAACAACCTTGACCGGGTGGAGACCATTCGCTCCGACGGCCGCATCGACGGGGCGGATCCCTCCATTGCGGCGCTGACCGGCAAGATCGAGGTGCGCTTCGCCGATCAGGTGCTGGTGAACCAGGCCATCGCGGGCGATCCCTGCGCGCTGACTTTCGCCTATGTCCTGCTCTCGGGCGAGAGTTTCACCTTCACGGCGCATGCCGTCTATCTGCCGCGCCCCCGGATCGAGATCCCGGGGCCGCAGGGCATCCAGGCCACCTTCGACTGGCAGGCCGCGCGCGATGCCACACTGGGTCGGATGTGCACAGCTACGCTCGTCAATGACATCGAGGAGTACTGATGATGCTGCGCCTGAACCTCGCCCGCGAAGCCGTTTGGCTCGACCTCGCACTGGGCGTGCGCGTGAAGGTCGAACCGCTCACGACGGCCATCATGGTCGCGGCCCGCACCGATCCGGCCGTGCGCGCCATCGCCCCCGGCACGCCCGATGACAGCATCGCGGTCATCTTTGCCAAGGCCATCGCGGCCCGTGCCATCGTCGATTGGGAGGGTGTGGGCGACGCAGACGGTACGCCCATTCCGGTCAGCCCCGAGGCCATCGACGCTCTTCTCGATCTCTGGCCGATCTTCGAGAAGTTCCAGACCGCCTATGTCGCCAAGGGTCTGGAGCTCGAGGCGGAAAAAAACGTCTCAGCGCCCTTGCTGACTGGGTCTTCGGTGGGGGCGACGGATACTGCAAAGCCTGCGAAGGGCGCTGCCCGGACTGCCCGCAAATCCTGAACGCGCCCCTGAGCCATGAGGGCTGGCAGGTCTGGGATCTGGCGCAGCGCATGGGTGGGCAGATCCGCGCAATCCCCGGCGCCGTCCTCGGCTGGGACATGACGGCAGCACTAGCCATGGCGTCTGCCTTGGGCATTTCCCCGCGCGCCGTCGTCGAACTGCTGCCGGTGATCGAAGCCGTGATGGTTCGCAGGTTGAACGAAGAGAGAGAAGGTCGCCGCGATGGCTGAGAAACGGGTCTCTGTCCGCCTCGCGGCCGTCGGCGGCCGCCAGGTGCGCGCCGAGCTAGAAGGGATCGGCGAGGCAGGGACGCGCGGCTTCGGCCGTCTGTCGCGTGAGATGGAGGCCGCGAACACCCGGCTTGCTGCCTTCGCGCGCCGTGCCGGGATCGCTATGGCTGCGGCGGCCTCTGCCGCGACGGCAGGGCTTGGCATCATCGTGCGCAATGCGGCCCAGAGCGCCGACCAGATCCGGCAGTTCGCGCAAGTTGCCAATGCCACGCCCGAGAGCTTCCAGCGCTGGGCGGCCGGAGCACGCACGGTTGGGGTCGAGCAGGAGAAGCTGGCCGATATCCTGAAGGACGTGAACGACCGGGTCGGGGATTTCCTGCAGACCGGTGGCGGGCCGATGAAGGATTTCTTCGAACAGATCGCCCCGCGTGTGGGCGTCACGGCCGAAGAGTTCGCCCGCCTCTCGGGGCCAGAAGCGCTGCAGCTCTACGTGACCTCGCTCGAGAAGGCGGGGCTCAGCCAGCAGGAGATGACCTTCTATCTCGAGGCCATGGCCTCAGACGCCACGCGCCTACTGCCGCTCCTGCGCGATGGCGGGGCTGAGATGACCCGCTTCGGCGATCAGGCGCGTTCCGTCGGTGCGATCCTCGACGGCGAGGCACTGTCCTCGCTGCGCCAGACCCAGATTGCGCTGGGCAGTCTCGGCATGGTCTTTGACGGGATCCGCAACCAGATCGCCGTCGCCGTAGCACCTGCCGTCACCTGGCTTTCCGAAGCCTTCGTGGCGCTGGCCTCCGAAGGCGGCGCGCTTCGGACGGCGCTCGATGCGCTGGGCGAGAACCTGGGGCGCATGGCGTCCTATGCCGCGGCCGTTGTGGGCGTCATGGCGGGCCGCTGGGTCGCGGGGCTAGCCGCGGCGGCACTTTCGGTCCGGGGTCTCGCGACCGCGCTTGTCGTCCTGCGCGGCGCGCTGATCCGCACCGGCATCGGGGCGCTGATCGTCGGCGTGGGCGAGTTGATTTTCCAGTTCGGGCGGCTGGTGCAAGGCACCGGCAGCGTTGGCGCCGCGCTGGGCCTTCTGGGCGACGTGGCTCGCGAGGTCTGGGATCGAATGAAGCTTGGCATGGTGGCACTGGGCCTCTCGATCACGGCGGGCTGGGCCGAGATCAGCGCGGGTATCGCCGCCGCCTTGCAAACCGGGCTCGAGGCGGTGGTGGGGTTCGGCAATGCGACGCTGAACACGTTCCAAGGGGCAATAGAGGCGGTGAAGGTGCTCTGGTCGGCCCTGCCTGCGACCATCGGCGAGTTCGCCTATGGCGCGGCCAACGCGCTGATTGGCGGGGTCGAGGCCATGCTGAACGGCGTAGCGGCACGGATCGACGGATTCCTCGAAGGGATCAATGCCGGTCTCGATGTGCTGGGCATCGAGAAACGCGTGCCGCTGATCGGGACCATCGAGCTTGGCGGGATCGAGAACCCGTTTGCGGGGGCTGCGGCCAATGCCGGTGCGGAGGCGCGCGCGGCCTTTGAGGCGGCCTTCAACAGCGATCCTATCGCGCCGCCCGATCTGGGCCTGACGGCAGCAGCCGAGGCGGCGCGTGGGGAGGCGGCGCGTCTGCGCGACATGATGGGTGAGGTCGCGACCGCCGCCACGGCGCCTCTGCAATCCCTGGCCGCGTTGCGAGAGGCCGTCTCGGCGTCCAGTACCGAAGCAGCGGCTGGGCTCGAGGACGCACGCACGGCCGCGACCGGCCTTGGTACCGCCCTGCAGGGGGCGGGCGACGCCGCGGACGCCGCTGGCAGTTCGGGGCGTGGTGCAGGCAACGCGCTGCGTGAGGGGGCGGACGCGGCAAAGAATGCCTGGGAGGCCACGGCCGATGCTGTTCGCAAGGCGCAGGAGAAGTCCCGCGAGATCGCCCAGGGTCTCGCGCAGGACATCACCGGACCCATCAAGGAAGCCCTGACCTCGGGCGAGTTCACCTGGGAGACATTTGCCGGGGCGATTTCGCGGATCGCGCAGAATCTCGCGACCCGGCTGATCGATCTGGCCTTCAAGCCGATCGAGAACGCCTTGATCAATGCCTTCTCGGGCGGAGGCGGGTTCTTCGGCGGCCTCTTCGGCTTTGCCAAGGGTGGGGTCTTTGCGGGTGGCGCGGAACTGACGGCCTTCGCCCGGGGTGGTGTGGTGAACCGGCCGACTGTGTTTCCCTTCGCCAAAGGCGTCGGCCTCATGGGCGAGGCCGGGCCCGAGGCCATCCTGCCCCTCCGTCGTGGCAAGGGCGGAAGGCTCGGGGTGGAGATGAATGGTGATGGCCCGGCTGCTGCATCTTCGATGTCGACGCGCATCATCAATGTGCTCGACCCGTCTGTGGTCGGCGACTATCTCGCCACGCCTTCGGGCGAGCGGGCCATCCTTAACGTCATCCGCCGCAATCGGGGTGCCATCAATGCATGAACCGGATGGCCAGCAACCCCTCTGGCCCTTTGCGGCTGCGCTGGAAATCACCGAGGTTCTGGAATGGCGCACGGATGTGTTGCAGTCCCGCGCGGGCGAACAGCGCATCGCGCTCCGCTCCACCCCGCGGGAGATCGTCACCTTCCAGCATCGCTGCGACGCGCTGGGCATGGCGCGGGCGGCGGAGCTGGTGCGCGCGGGGTTCGCAGAGGAGTGGTCTGTCCCGCTGTGGCACATGGCTCTGCAGCCCACAGCGGACGTGGCGCAAGGAGCGACCGAGATTGCCGTCGACACCACGGCGGCGGATTTCCGGGCGGGGGATGCTGTGGCTATCGCGGTGGATGGCCGCGAGGCATCTCTTGCGGAGATCGCTGACGTCGAGGCGGATCGGCTGATCCTGGTGGAACCACTTGGCGCACAGCTGCTTGCAGCAACAGTAGCTGCAACGCGCATCACCGTTGCACCCGTCCGTTCCGGCCTACTGACTGCCCCGGTCGAGATCGCCCGTCGCCGCCAGAATGACGGCATGGTCACGGCTACCTTCCTGCTGCGCGATGCTCCCGATCTGTCAGAACCGGTCATGCCGACCTATCTCGGCCGTCCGGTCCAGACCGACCCGAGCCTGACCCGTTCGCCGATCACTGCCAGCCTGCGCCGCGCCGTCGAATACGTCGACAATGGCTTCGGGCCGGTCGTGGTCGAACTACTGCGGGATCTGTTCGAGAGGGGCGAGGCGATTACCCTGAAGGCGCAGGGCGCGGCGGAGCGTTGGGCACTGCGTCGCTGGCTGTGGTCGCTGCGCGGCAGGCAATCCAGCTTCTGGTTGCCATCCTGGGGGCGCGAGCTGCAGCTGCGCGCGGCCATGACCTCGGGATCCACGCTGATGCGCGTCGTGCCCATCACGGACCTGGCGGCCTATGTCGGGCGCGCGATCCTGCTCGAGATGCCAAGCGGGTTGCGCTTCCGGACGATCACCGCGGCTGTGGTGGAGGGTGCGGATCATCGGCTGACGCTGTCGTCCAGTCTCGGCGAGCCGGTGGCCTTCGGGACGAAGGTGCATTTCCTGACACTGGTGCGGTCGGATGCGGATCGGATCGAGATCCGGCACGGGGCTGTAGCAAGTGAGGTGACCCTGCCTGTCGTGGAGGTTCCGGAATGACCTACACCACCATCGAGTCCTCGACCGCCGAGGGCCGCCCCTACTACCTGTACCAGTTCGTCGAAGGCGATCAGGTCTGGCGCTTCACCAGCCGGGCCATGGATTGGACCAGTGCAGCCAGCGAGGGCGACACAATCAGCTGGGAAGCCGCCGCCATCTCCCATGGTGATGTCGTGCAGACGAGCGAGATCGAGCGCGGGCGGCTGGAACTGACCTGGCCGACCTCGCATCCTTTCGCACGCCGGTTCCTCGCGCCCTTGGGCAACACGCCAGTGACGCTGACCATCTTCCGCGGCCACGAGCAGGTGCTGGGTGAGACCGTGGCGCATTGGAAGGGCCGCGTGGTCGGGGCCGAGGTCGAGGGCGTCCAAATCCTTCTGAACTGCGAATCCGTCTTCAGCACGCTCCGCCGGGCAGGTGTGCGCGCAAAGTACCAGCGCCTCTGCCGCCACGCGCTCTACGGGCGCGGCTGTGGGCTCGATATCAGCTTCCATTGGCAGACCGGAACCGTGACGGCCGCCTCGGGCAATTCCCTGACAGTCCCAGAGGCAGGTGGCCAGCCCGATGGTTGGTTTCGCGGTGGGGTGCTGAGGTTTGGGGTCCAACTTGGGTTCATCACTGGCCATGTCGGGACGACCCTCACGCTATCTCGGCCGATGCCTGAGGTGGGAGCAGCGCTGGCCGCACCCGAGCTCGACCCCGAGACTGGCGATCCGCTCCCCGTGGTAGCTGATATCGCCCCAGGCTGTGACCTGCGCGCGGCGACCTGTGCGGCCAAGTTCGGCAACCTCGCGAACTTCGGCGGCTTCCCCGAGATCCCCGGCCGCAACCCCTTCGGCGGCAGTTCAATCGTCTGAGCATTATCCATGGTCTGGACCTTCATCGCGCGGCTCGTTCTCGGGCTCGTGCTCTCTGCGATTTCCTATGCGCTGAGCCCGCGGCCCAAGGTCGAGAAGCCGCAGGCTGCGGGGCTCGACGATTTCACGCTGCCGACGGCTGAAGAAGGACGTCCGATCCCGGTCGTCTTCGGCACGGTTCTGATCACCGGCCCGAATGTCGTCTGGGCCGGAGACCTGAAGGTCGATCCCATCAAGAAGAAAGGCGGCAAGAAGTGACCCGCGTGACGATCCAGGACCTGCGTGCAGCACGCTACTGCCTCGCGGGCGTGCGGCCATGGTTTCGGCGGCATGGGCTGGACTGGCAGGCGTTTCTCGACGGCGGCATCGACGTCGAGACGCTCCGCGCCACGGGCGACGCCTTGGTGGAACCGGTGATCCTGCAGGCCGAAGCACGTGCGGCGATGATGCCGGAGGCCAGCGATGGGCGGTAGGAGCAAGGCCCAAACCGTCGGCTATCGCTACTCGCTGGGCGTGCATCTGGCGCTCTGTCACGGGCCGGTCGACGCCATCCGCGAGATCCTCGTCGACCGTCGCACCGCATGGTCCGTCACGACCGGTGGGGGCTCCACCGGAGGCGGGGGCGCGGCGGTCGAGACGCGCATCGGCACTGTCGCAGGGATGGCCGCCACCGCGGCGCTGGCAGGCGACAGCGGCGCAACCATCAGCTTCCCCGGTACCCGTGCTGGGGTGCGCATCGGACGCGATTACCGCCTGGCCCTCGCCAACGGGTCGAGCCAGACCATCACCCTGCAAGCCGTCACCTTCGATGCCGCGACCAACGTCACGCGCTGGACGGTCCTGCCCGAGGCGCTGAGCTTCCCGGCGCAATCGGTCGAGGTGTTCGAGGCCACGACCGGCGCCAGCAATACCGGCGCAGGTGGCGGCCGCATCCGTATCGACAAACCCGACCTCTTCGGCGGCGAGAGCCGCGAAGGTGGCATCCGCGGCGATGTCGATGTACTGATGGGCGGGCCAGGCCAAGGGCTGAACGACTACCTCACCGCGCGCATGGGCGGGGACGTACCTGCTTATCGCGGCCTCTGCAGCCTCGTGCTGCGGCAGGTCTATCTCGGCATCAACCCGTATCTGAAGCCATGGGCGGTGCGGGTCACCCGCGTGCTGACCGGCGAGGCAGGCGCGGCGCAATGGTATCCCGAGAAGGCGGCCATCGTGCCGGAGGCCAATATCTCGGATGCGGCGATCTACATCGCGCTCGACGTTTCGGGCTCAATGTCCGGAACCCGCATGTCGGCCCAGAAGGCGGGCGTCGCGGCGCTGATCCGCGAGATCGCGGCGGGCGTGGATCCCGACCGGCCGAACGATATCCGCATCGTCCTCTGGAACGCGGCAGTCGCCGGGTCCATCGAACGGCGCAACACGGGCCCTGACGATTATGCCGCGCTCGAGGCCTGGATGCTGGGGCTCTCGAACTTCACCAACGGAGGCACGAGCTTCAACACGGCCTTCGCGGAAGCAAATGCCTTCTTCGCGGGTGGTGGGTCCAAACGCCGGATCGTCATCTTCGTGACCGATGGTGAGCCATCGCCCGTCTCCTCGGTCGATGCGGCGCTGGCGATCATCCGCACCCTGCCGCCCGCCGACATCTTCGGCTTCAACATCTCGCTCGCGAACACGTCCTACACCGCCCAGATCGACAACACCCCTGTCGATGGCGTGCCGGTGATCCCACCCGGCAACCCGCAAGCACTGGTCGCCTCCCTGCGCGGCGCCTTTGGCAACGGCCCGGACATGAACCCGGCGCACATCATCCGCGAATGCCTGACCAACCGGGACTGGGGTCTGGGATATTCCTCGGTCGAGATCGGGGCGAGTTTCACCACCGCCGCGGATGCGCTTTATACCGAGGGCTTCGGCCTCTCGCTGATCTGGCAACAGGACTCCTCCATTGAGGAGTTCATCGCCCGCGTCCTCGACCATATCGACGCCACGCTCTTCATCGACAGGCGCACCGGACTCTGGGAGATGAAGCTGATCCGCGCGGATTACTCACCCGCAACGCTGCCCCTGTTCGATGAGACCAATGTCGTGGACTGGGGGCGTCTTGGCCGCCGCTCGCCATCCGATCTGGTAAACAGCGTCACGGTGCGGTTCACCGATGCCTGGACCGACGACACCGGAGCGGTTTCGGTCACCGACACGGCCCGTGTCCAGGCGATGGGCGAGGTGCTGGCCACCACGCTCGACTATCCCGGCATCCGCTATCAGGGGCTCGCCGTGCGCGTGGCCGAACGCGATCTGCGTGCCTTGTCGGCACCGCTTCTGACTGGAGAGATCGTCGTCAACCGCGAAGGCGCGGACCTCGGGCCTGGCGATGTGATCCGGCTGCGTTCGACGCGGCTGGGGCTGGATGACGTCGCGATGCGGATTTCCGAGATCGGACAGGGCGACGGCCGCGACAACGGCATCCGGCTGAAGATTGCCGAGGATGTCTTCGCGCTGGGCGCCACGGCCATCGCGGGCGGGCGCATGCCCACGGGCATCGGTGTCGCAGCCCCGCCGCGGGCACTGGCCCGCCGCATGGTCGAGGAAGCTCCGTACTGGCTTCTCGTCCGCGAGCTTGGCCACAGCGAGGCCGACCGCCGCCTTGCCGAGGACCCGGACGCAGGCGCACTGGTCGCCACAGGCGAGCGCCCGAGCGCCGATGCCCTGGCGGCCCAGCTCTGGATCGATCCCGGAACTGGACCAACACAGGAGGGGGTAGTCGCTTTCGCTCCGACGGCACTGCTGGCCACAGACGTGACGGACAGCCCGGAGGCACGGGTGATCCCGGTGACTGGCTGGCGCGACATTGGCGAAGTCGAGATCGGCACGCTCGCCAGCATCGATGGCGAACTGGTCCGCGTGGATGGGATCACGCCGAGCAGCGTCACCGTCGGCCGGGGATGCCTCGACACGGTCCCTCGCGCGCATGCGGCTGGCTCGCCGATCATCTTCTTCGACGATGTGGCACGGATCACCGAAGACAGCTGGGCTGCAGGCGAGACGCTGGGGGCCCGGCTTCTCCCTGAGACCGGACGCGGCACACTGGCATTCGCGCTGGCGCCAGAAGATGCCGTGACCCTCGACCGCCGTGGCATCCGCCCCCTGCCGCCCGGCCGTGTGCAAGGGAATGGCACCTACGCCCCCAATGTCGATGCGCTCGTCACCGGTCCTCTCGCCCTGACCTGGGCCCATCGTGACCGGCTGACCCAGACCAGCCCTGTGATCGTCGATCACACCGGCGCCTCGATAGGGCCCGAACCGGGGGTCAGCTACATCGTCGAGGTGCGCTGGGTAGACCCGGACACCGGTGTGGCCATCCTGCCCGCGGGCGTGGTGATCGATGCAGGCACTGCTGCCAGCTGGTCCCTCGCACCTGAAGCCATTCCTGAGCTCGGCGCCCCGGATCGCACGGCCGAGATCGAACTGGCCGTCCGCTCGCGGCGTCTGGTCGAGGGAAGCTGGGTCACGGATCGCGAGGCGCGGTGGTTTCGGCTGACGGCACCGTTTGCCGCCGGATGGGACCGCGGCTGGGGGTTCCTCTGGGGCACCTGACCCCGGAATTCACAATAACTAACGAGGACGAGCATGCCGGAACGGATCATGCCGGGATTGGGGCTGCGCGCCTTCTATGATCCTGGCCAGCGCAACTGGGGCACCAGTCTTAGCGAAGACCTGCGACGTGTGTCTGCGCTGGTTCAGCCGCGCGCCACGTCACGGACTGCAGCACTTCCTGCCACCGGCACCGCGGGCCAGATCGCCATCGTGCCCGCCACGGCAGGCGCCAATGCCAATGCGCTCGCACTCTGGGACCAGTCGCTAGCCGGGGCTGCGGCTTGGGTCTATCTGCCCCCGCAAGAAGGCTGGCAGGTCTGGATCGCCGACGAGGCCCGACATGTACGGTTCACGGCCGGATCATGGGTCGAGATTCCGCGCCCCGGCATCGTGCGCATCCGCACGCTCACCGCCACCAGCCACACACTGGAAACGGTCGATCTGGGCAGCATTCTCGAGACGACCGGTTCCTCGGCCGTCACCGTGACCATTCCACCCGAGGCCACCGTTTCCTTCGAGCTCGGCGCGCTGATTAACATCACGCAGGTTGGCGCCGGGGTCGCGACGGTGGCAGCTGCGGCGGGTGTGTCGCTGAACGGTGTCCCGGGCGGTTCGGTCGCCCTCGACGGCCAATGGTCCGGTGCCGCCCTCATGAAGCGCGGCGCCGATGCCTGGATCATCCAGGGTGCGCTGGTGGGAGCCGTCGCATGAGCCTCCTGATGATGCGCGGCGCCATTCTTGCCCAAGGCGGGGATACCGGGCCCCCGGTCGATATCGGCGCGATCTGGCAGCTCGACACCACCCGACGCCCCTCGGGCTATACCCTTTCGGATGGCAACCAGACTGCCGTGAACACCTCGGGCGGCAGCAACTACATGCGCTGGGTGCCGACTGCCAAGGCGATCCTCCCCACGGACGGGCGACGCTATTGGGAAGTCCTCTGCGCCCCGGGTGCCGCCACCTTCGACGGCTACATGGGCGTCGTCTCGGCCGCGCAGCGCGAGGAGTTCAATGTCGGCCTGAACCCGATCACGCTGGGCTCGATCGGCTGGCGTGGCACCGGCGCGCTTTGGTCCTCGGCCACTGCAACCGCCGAACAGCGCCTAACCGGTCTGCCCACCTTCGGCGCGAATGATGTGCTGATGTTCGTCCTCGACCCGGCCCTCGGCCGCCTCTGGATCGGCAAGAACGGGATCTGGCGCGATGACCCGGTCAGTGCGGCGGCGACTTGGACGGCGGGCGGAAGTCCCGGATTCTATCCGCAGGTCCAGGGGCGCAACCCCGGCGACGGCGGCACGATCCGCTCGTTGCCCTCCCAGTTCAGCTATCCGGTGCCCCCGGGCGTGACGGCATTGGGCTATCTCGATCCCGATCTGCGCTTCTTCGACGCTGCGGCTTTCCTCGAGATCGGCTGGGATCGAGGCCTCAGCATCGCGGGTGCCTCCCTCTGGATCAGCCGGGGTGGCGGGCAGCATCGCACCGCCGCAGATGCCTCGCTCTTTCTCGAACAGGGCGGAGGTCGCGGCGCCACCTGGACCCAAGCCAACCTCTACATCGAAGTGGAACTGCCATGAGCTATATCCTGCATCTCGGCCACCAGCCGACCGACGTCTCGGGCATCTCCGGGCTTCTGAACACGACCGCCATTGGCTTCGATGCCAACCTCGACGTGAATGGCATCCGCTTCATCGCCTCGCGCAGCTATGCCATGCCGTTCTCCCTCGGATTTGTGGCGCCCGCGGGCGATCTCTGGCTCGGCTTCCGCTACGTGCCGCCCAACGGGGATGCCGACCTCATCACCGAGGCCAATGCCAGTTTCATCGAGTTCTTCGACGCGAACCAGGTCCGCGTCGCGCAGATCCAGCCGGTGGCCAGCACGGATCGCTACCACGCTGTCGCACGCGGCGACACGAGCGTGCAGGGCAATTCGAGCTACACGCCCCCAAATGGCCAGCCGCAATGGATCGACGTGCGCGTGGCGGTGGGAGCCAGCATCACTATCGAGTTCTATGTCGATGGCGTTCTGCACAGCGCGGCCACCGCCGCCAATACACAAGGCAAGGGCAAGCCGGTGCAGATCGTCTTCCCGAATGTAGGGCTGCACGGCACCAGCGTCACCCGCACCTGGTACTATGCGCATTTCGCGGTGCTGGATGGCGTGTCGACCATCGGGCGGCGGTTCGTGCGGCGCACGCCCAATGCCATTGCGACCTTCAGCCAGATGGCGGGCAGCATCGATGCGCTGAAGGACGAGGATGTCGGCACGCGGGTGTCCAGCAACGTGGCCGGGCAGCGGCTGTCCTTCTCATTGACCGGGCCGACCGGGCCTGCGGCAGTTGCAGCAATCGCCGGTGTTCATGTGAAGCAGGTCGCGCAGGCAGGGACGGTTGGGCCGCAGGCGGCTGCGGGGTTCCTGCGGATGGGTGGGGTCAATCATGATGCGGCCCCGGTCACCGTCCCGTCCCTCATGCCGCGGTCGGTCTATTCCACTTGGGCGCTGAATCCGGCCGACGGCAGCGCCTGGACCAGCGTGACCCTGCCTGCCGAAGTCGGGATCCTCTCCGCATGAGCCCGCGACGTTCCGGAGATGGCCATGTCCGGATGCCGGATGCCGAGTTCGAAGAACTCCTCGCGCGGGCAGCAGAAGAGGGGGCGAAGCGCGCGCTGGCCGATGTCGGCCTCGACGGCAAGGAAGCCGCCCTCGACATCCGCGACCTGCGCGCGCTGCTCGATGCCATCCGCTTTGTCCGCCGTACGGCCGTCCAGAGTGCGGTTCATCTGATCACCACCGGCGTCATCCTGGCGCTTCTGGCGGGGATAGCGCTGAAGCTGAAGATCTTCGGCAGCGGGCCCTGACGGGGCGACACTGCCCGTTTCACCACCAACACGACCACCCGGCCCGCCCCTCGGCGGGTTTTTCCATTTGGAGGATCCACCATGCCGACCCTGTCTTTCCCCACCTGGCGCGAGGTTCCCGAGAAGGCGTGGGGCTGGCCCAGCTTTTCGCCGACCGAGATTGCCTGCCGAGGCACCGGCGCGATCAGGATCAACACCGAGGCGATGGACAAGCTGCAGGCCCTGCGCGACCGGCTGGGCAAACCGCTGATCGTCCGCTCCGCCTATCGCAGCCCGGAACACAACCGCGCTGTCGGCGGAGCCCCGGCCTCGAAGCACATGCAAGGCACCGCCTTCGACATCGCCATGGCGAACCATGATCCGGTGGCATTCGAGGCGGCAGCGCGAGCGGTCGGGTTCCTCGGCTTCGGCTACTACCCTCGATCCGGCTTCATGCACATCGACCTCGGGCCTGCCCGATCTTGGGGCGATCCCTTCCCGGTGCGGCCTGTGCCCTTCGCGCCGGAAATGCCGCCTGCGCGCGAGGTCCTCTCGGAAAGCCGCACACTGCGCGGTGGCGGGGCGGCCGGTGCTGCCACGGTCGGCGCGGCCGGGGTCGAGGTGCTGCAGGGCATTCTCATCGAAACCCAGTCCACGATCCAGCCGCTGGTGCCCTATCTCGACACGCTGCGCTGGGTGCTGATCGCCATCGCGCTGATCGGCATCGCGGTCACCATCCACGCAAGACTGGACGACTGGAAGCGGGGCCAGCGGTGATCGGCTGGCTACTCACCCATGGCCCGGCGCGAAAGGCGCTGGGCCTGATCCTCGCCATCACAGCGATCCTGCTGTTCCTCCTTAACCTCCGCCGTGCCGGTGAACGCGCTGGGCGCGCCACCGAACTACTTGATGCCAGAGAAAGAAACGATGCCATCCATCGTCAGATGCTTGAAGCCGCCGCCCGCCGCCCTCGCGAT
Organism: Paragemmobacter amnigenus; assembly: GCF_009908265.2. GTDB lineage: Bacteria > Pseudomonadota > Alphaproteobacteria > Rhodobacterales > Rhodobacteraceae > Paragemmobacter > Paragemmobacter amnigenus. The sequence continues at coordinate 174,397 of NZ_JAAATX020000011.1, forward strand.
CGCGATGCTCTGGCTGACAGGTTGCGCGACGGTCGGTTCTAACACCCGCGCGCTCTGCCTGCCCGTGGTCGACTACACCACTGCTGAACAGGCCCGCGCGGCAGACGAGGTCGAAGCGCTGCCGGAAGGTGCGGTCATCGTCCAGATGCTTGTCGACTATGCTGTCCTGCGCGATCAGGCGCGGGCGTGCCGCTGAAACCCGATGCCGAGCGACACCCCCGAGGAAGCGCCAGACGCCTCAACCACGGCGCATAGCCCGGCCCGGTTCACTGACTCACGCTGTCCACGAGTGGCAGGCATTCGCTGCAGATCGATGATGGCAGGTCGGGCCATTCCCGTCTCGCGTCGCGATACCTCGCCCTGCAAGGTGGAGCACTGCCCCGAGTGTTTGGGATTGAGATCGAACTGGCTTCAGAGTGTTCAGATCCCTTGAAGCGGAAGGCTCTAAAGCGTTGTGGGGACGAGTGTTTCCGGCTAGTGTTGTGATAGGTTGCTATCAGGGAGCGCTCAGCCGATGGCAGGTCAGTCCAGCTCAAGGCCACAAAAGGCGTCGGACGGAGAAAAGAGGCAAATGCTTCTTCATCTGGAAGCCAATGTAATCAAGAGCTTAAAGAAGGCTGCGGTTGACCGCGAGTCATCTGCGTCGGCTATTGCGAACGAGGCCATAACTGAGTGGCTGAAAAAGAATGAATTTCGGCAGGCGTAGTGCTGCTGCGAGTGAGAAAGAATAGGATAGGCTAGGGAATGTCGCTTCCAACCATATTCGATATTTGCATTCCTCGCGATGACGTGGCCAACGGCTCCGTTACAGAAAGTGATTATGCTGCGAACCTTGCCAATGTCTTGAACCGCACAGCACCGCCGGATTACGCGGACGCCCCGACCTTTTTTACGAATACTTTCCCAACTGAGGGCTTGCGTGAGCTTCTAGCTAACGTTTGCGGAAGGCTCTCGGGGCGCGGCGATAGTGTATCGTCCGTATTCCGTCTAGATACTTCCTATGGTGGTGGTAAAACACATGGCTTGATCGCTTTAATTCATGCCGCAAATGGCATGAAGGGTGTGACCAATACGGCCGAGTTCCTTGACCCGGGGCTTGTCCCTGCTGGCAAGGTTAGGATCGCGGCTTTCGACGGAGAGAATGCTGACCCGTCGAATGGGCGTCCCATGGGCGACGGGGTTCGCGCGCACACCCCTTGGGGCGAGATCGCCTATCAACTTGCGGGCCCAGAAGGTTACCGGGTTGTGCAGCGATCGGATGAAGATCGCGTCGCGCCAGGTGCCGACACCCTGAAAGAGCTGTTTGGCGGTGAGCCCGTCCTGATCGTCTTGGATGAACTTGGCGAGTACCTTCGGCGAGTCCAAGGCATGGGTGGCCGTGATCAGTTAACCGCCTTTCTGAAGGCTCTGCTTACCGCGATCGAGAGCTCGCCGCGAGCCGCAATCGTCTACACCCTGGCCGTCCGATCGGATGGCAAGGGGATCGACGCATTTGCCGACGAGAACGAATTCCTATCGTCGGCGATGGCTGAACTTGAGAGCGTATCTGGACGAAAGGCAACTAACCTCAACCCGACCAAGGACGATGAAACGGCCAAGGTCATTCGTCGTCGTCTGTTCGCCAAGATCGACGAAGCAAAGGCCGCCGAGCTGATTGATGCCTATCGTGTTCTGTGGGCCAACAACCGCGACAACCTCTCAGAGGATGCGCGGCGGTCAACGACAGCGGCAGAGTTTGCAGACACCTTTCCCTTCCACCCGGACGTTCTCGACACATTGACTGGCAAGACCGCGACGCTTGGAGGCTTCCAGCGTGTCAGGGGCATGTTGCGGATTCTCGCAAAGACTGTGGCGTCTGTTTGGGCAACTCGCCCCGTAGATGCTTTCGCCATCCATCTTCATCACGTCGATCTGGGTTCAGAAGCGATACGACGAGAGTTCACCACCCGTTTGCAGCAGGGCGCCTACGTTCCAGCAATCCTGAACGATATTGCAGGCACCACTGAAAAGCCTGCATTGGCACAGGAACTCGATGCTAAGCATTACAAGGGGCTGCTGCCTTACGGCACGTACACCGCGCGGACCATCTTCATTCACACCCTTGCGTTCAACAATGATCTCAAGGGCTTGGCGCCGGATCATTTGAGATATTCGATCCTGAACCCGGCTTCCGATCTGGCGTTCATCGATGATGCTCGCACGAAGTTCAGGGCAGACTCGGCCTATCTGGACGACCGGCCCTCAGCTCCTTTGCGCTTCAACGCTGAGGCCAATCTCACGCAAGTAATCGGACGCGAAGAGAAGAACATTGATCCCGGAGAAGCCCGGTCGCAGCTCGCAGATCGGATAAGATCGATCTTCGGCGGCCAATCCTTCGACCTCGTGCCCTTCCCGGGCGGTCCCTGGGACGTTCCGGACGATGTTTCCGACGGGAAGCCTCGCTTGGTTCTACTGTCCCACGATGCTCTCGAAATTGGTCCAGACCTTCGCGAAGTGCCCGAGATCATCGGTAGGATGTTCGAGCGGAAGGGAGCGGACGGCAACGGTTTGAGGTCGCTTCGGAACAATCTGGTCTTTGCGGTTGCCGATGAGACCAAGGTGAATGAGATGAAGCGCGCCATTGTGCGCCGCCTCGCGCTTCAAGAACTGAAGCGGCCCGATCGGCTGCGTGAGCTAGCCGAGCATCAGCAGGCCAAGGTTCTGGAACTCGAGAAGAAGTCCGAAACCGAAGCCGCCATAGCGATCCAGCAATGCTATCGGCATGTTCTTTATCCGTCGCGTACGTCTCTTGGCGGCGCAGGAACCATTCAGCTCGCGCATGCCGTGATCGATATTCAGAACGCATCTGAGCGGCCGGGTTCTGGCCAGCTTCAGATTGTTCGGCAGTTGCAAAGCCACAACAAAGTTCGAGATGCGTCCGATGCGCCCGACTCTCCGTCCTACATTCGCGACCGGACGCCGCTGAAAAAGGGGCAGATCAGCTCGCGCGACCTTCGCGATGAGTTCCGGCGTGACCCATCCCTTTCGATCCTTCTGTCGGATGACGTGTTCATCAAGGCAGTGCGCAAGGGGATCGAGGAGGGCGTCTACGTCTACAAGCGCGGTGATCTCCTGGCCGGGCCGGGTGATCCGATCCCGACGATCAAGATTGACGAAGAAACCATGATCTTCACGATGGAATTCGCGAAGAACAAAGGTATCTGGCCGCGCCCGGCACCAGCATCGGCGGCGCAACCCGCGGCGGTCGGGGGTGGTGGGGCAGTTGTGACTGGGCCAACGCCGACAGGAGGTGGTGACTTCCCGCCGGTCGGGCCTTCCCCCGAGACTAGAGTGGGAGAGCGGCCGCAGACCCAGCTTGCCGGGGCGAAGGTGTTCACGGCCGAGGGCGTCTTGAAGGAGGCCCTGCGCCGCGTGATCGAACAGGCCAAGACCGCCAAGCTGGACAAGGTCGACCGGATCGTGATCCGGCTGTTCGAATATGGCGATGCCTTCAAGCTGGTGCCGATCGCGAACACGGTCGCCGGGGCGAAGCGGGGAGTTGAGCTTCTGGGCAGCTTCATGACCGCCCAGGACAGCACCTTCGAGTTCGAATTCAATGGCACTGCGCAGGATGCGTCGACCATGAAGGACTATCTCGAACCCCAATTCCGCGCCGCGAAAGAGACCGATCTGAAGGCCAGTATTTCGTTTGATTTCGACGCCGGGCTCGCGCTGGATGGCGACGCGGCGGACAAGTTCGTCGAAAAGCTGACGCGTTTTGCCAGCGCGGCGGCCTATGTCGAAGCAACGGCTGAGGTGAAGTGATGCGCGTGCCAAGCCGGAAGGAAGACCTCTCCATGATCTCGCGAACCCAACCGCAGTACGAATTGCGCGCAAGGCGCCACGGCCCCGGGGATACCGAGATCGAGATCTGGCAGCTTCCCTCCCTTGCCACGCCTCAGATCGTGGGTCCGCTCCGGCTGGCCGGGTTGCGGGGGCGCAATCTGGAACTGACCGAACACCGCGTGCTGCGGCGCCTGAAGGAAAGCGGGATCAGGCTGGACCTGTTGCCGATCGAGGGGATGGGATCGGCCCTGAACGAGGAAACGGCGCTGCGCCTGGCGCTGTTGTTCCGCACCCTCGCGCCGATGCGCAACCGTGACAACATGCGACTGGTCGCCGATGGGATCGAGGCGATGGGCAAGGAAGAGGCGGGCTACTGGCTGGGCATGTCCGTCCACCGCAAGAACCCGCGCCGGGTGCTGACCGCCCTGCGCATCCTGCTGACCGATCCGGCAAAATGATGAAAGAAGAGAAGCCCATGTCCGATGTTCGCCTGATTGAGCGCTGGTTGCCGATTGCCCAGATAGGTGCAGAGGGCGTCAGAGAGCGAACACCGATGACGCCCTTTCCCGCTCCCAATCGCCTCCATGTGTGGTGGGCCAGACGGCCACTCGTAGCGGCACGGGCGGCAGTGTTGGCGTCCTTGCTGCCCGAAAACACCAATCATGACGAATTCTTGCGTCTTATTGGAATCCACGGTGATCCAATTGCGTCTCGCAGAAGGATCGATCGAGCGAAGCGGTCGGGCGATCGATTTGAGGGCGAAGCGTATAGCTACAAGAGGGCGTTCACATATTCACCAACGGCTTCAGAGCTTGAGAGCATTCTAAAGAACGTTGGAGGAAAAGTGCCATCGGTCCTAGACCCAACGGCAGGCGGAGGCAGCATTCCATTCGAAAGCCTTCGACTCGGATTTTCTTCTTACGCTAACGACCTCAATCCGGTAGCCGCGACAATTTTGTCCGCCACCATTGACATGCCAGTGAAGCATGGAGACAAACTTCTCCCTGAATATAAGGCTGTAACGGAAGAATTTATCAGGAGGCGTGAAGCATCGATTCGGTCGCTGTACCCTGAAGAGCCAACAAAGGATTCACTTCCAACCAACTATCTTTGGGCAAGAACCATAACTTGCCCATATTGTGCTGGAAAGATTCCACTTTCACCTAATTGGAAGCTCAATGCTGCTGGATTGGGGGTAAGAGTTGTCCCGCAGAATTACGGCGAGAATGCGGATGGTGAGCGGTATTGCACCTTTCAGCTAGTTGATCGTCCAGAAGATCATTCGGAAGGCACTGTTTCTGATGGTGATGCAACCTGTCCGTATCCAGACTGCGCTCGCGTGATTGATGGACAGGAAGTAAAGCAGCAGGCGCAACATGGGGAAATGGGTGATCAACTTTTTGCTGTGATTTACAAGCGAAAGATTGAAAAGAGGCTTAAGTCGGGAAAGCTTGGAAAACCAAAGTGGGAAAGAGGGTATCGCGCACCCTTGCCGTCGGATGACAACGCTTCCCAGCTATCTGATCTTCTTGCAGAGCAAATTCCGGAATGGGAGGCGTTTGACTCAATTCCGAATGAAGAGTACCCATCCAACACCAATGACGATCGTCCAAGGCAATATGGTATGCCGCTCTGGCGTGACATGTTCTCGCCTCGGCAACTTCTTTGCCATGGCTATGCCTCAACCATCTTCAGGGAAATGGTTGAGGAGGACCTCGCAAATGATCGCTTGTCCGATGTCCGTCGATGCGCATACGTGTATCTGAGCTTCGCGTTAGATAAGCTTCGAGATTACAACTCACGCATGACGCGTTGGATTCCTAATCGAGAGGCCACTGCTAATACATTTGACCGACACGACTTCGCATTCAAGTTTTCCTATGCGGAGATGGTCATGATGGTTGAGGGCGCTGAGTACGACTGGACCATAGATCAGGTTGAGAAATGTATAGAGGAGCTAATTGCCCTCACAAGGGTGGGTGATTATTCGGAAGGCCCCTTGTTCCAAGAGACGCGTCGAAGCAAGGAATCAGAGTTTACTCTAAGTGCGAAGTCCGGAACCTCATTGGACCATATCGAGGACGGATCGATCGACGCGGTTGTCATGGACCCGCCTTACGGCGCTAACGTCATGTATGCCGAGCTGTCGGACTTCTTCTACGTTTGGCTTAAGAGAACTGCGGGCTTGGTTGCGCCAGAGCTCTTCACGCGCCGCCTGACTGATAAGCAGGCCGAGGCTGTCGCGAACAAAGCCCATTTCAAGGGGCAAAAGGGCGCGGATGCACTCGCCAATCGTGACTATCAAGAAAAGATGGCCGCGATCTTCGCGGAATGCCGCCGTGTCCTGAAGCCGAACGGTATCATGACCGTGATGTTCACGCACAAGGATACCAGCGCCTGGGACGCGCTGACGACCGGCCTTATCGAGGCCGGATTCATCATCACGGCTTCTTGGCCCGTGAACACCGAAGCCGAAGGCTCGCTCCACATCAAGGACAAGGCCGCCGCGAACTCCACGATCTTCCTCGTCTGCCGCCCGCGCCCGGCTGAGCAGAGCGACGAGACGACTTATTGGGAAGATGTCGAGCCCTTGGTGGCACAGGCCGTCCGCACCCGGGTGGAAGAGTTCCAGAAGGCCGGGATCGGTGGCGTTGACCTCTACCTCGCCTCCTTCGGCCCAGCGCTGGAAGAGTTCTCGCGCCATTGGCCACTGAAGCGCGGCACCCCGCGGCCCGAGCCGCTGGCCAAGAAGCGGCGGAAACAGGCGGAGCTGTTCGAGGAAGAGTTCGATCCGTACGCCGTGACGCCGGAGGACGCCCTCGACGCCGCCCGGCGCGAAGTGAAGACATGGCGCCTGAATCAGCTGACCCACACCAAGGGCCGCGCCGATCTGGACCCGACGACCTCGTGGTTCGTGCTGGCCTGGGACGCATTTAAGGCGCCAGTCTTCAGCTATGATGAAGGCCTGCGCCTAGCGCGTGCCGTCGGCGCTGATCTCGAGGGCCAGCTGATCGGCCGTCTGTGCGAGAAGAAGGGATCGGACATCAAGCTGTGGGACAGCGCCACCCGCGCTGCGAAAAGCGGCCTCGGCCCGGCTGACGGTTCACGGGCGATGATTGACGCGATCCACCACGCCGCCCACCGAGGCCGGACGCGCACGCTGGAAGGCGCGCTGGATCTGCTGAAGGACGCGGGGCTGGAAAACGATCCTCAGTTCCTCGCGGCGCTTGAGGCCGTTCTGGAAGTGCTGCCGCCATCGCGGGGCTTTGTCGGATTCGACGTTGCGACCGGCGATGCCAAGTCCGCCGCCGATGACTTCGACGCGCTTGAGAAGCTGCGGCGCCTGGCGTTCTCGGACAAGGTGGATGAACCCCAGCAGCTGTCCCTGTTCGCGGAGGAGGCCGTTTGAGCCTGCTGCGCGACACCGCTTGGCGCCTGAAGTATACGCCGGACGATGGCGACCTCGTCCGGCTGTTCTACGTTCCGGCTCTCCGATCGGCGACGCGTTATGACCGGCTGACGGGCTATTTCTCGTCTCGCGCGCTAGCTCTGGCGGCGCGGGGCATCGAAGGGCTTGTCCTCAACAACGGCAAGATGCGGCTAATCGTGGGCTGCACGCTGGGCGAGGAGGACGTCGAGGCGATCGAACGTGGCGAGGCCCTTCGGGATGCCGTCGAGCGGACGATCCAGAGGATGCCGCCCTTGACGGGCGACCCCCGCACCGTCGATGCCCTAGAACTTGTCGCTTGGATGGTGGCCCGAGGCTATCTTGACGTGAAGCTTGCGGTTCCTTGTGACGCGAACCGCCGCCCTATCCGCGATGACAGCATCTTTCACGAGAAGACCGGCATCATCGAGGATAAGACCGGCGATCGGCTCGCCTTTAATGGCAGCATCAACGAAACCGAGTACGGTTGGACGCGGAACTGGGAGAGCTTCAACGCTTTCACGTCGTGGAACGATGGGCCCCGTGTGGACGAGGAAGAGGCAAGTTTCGCCAAGCTCTGGGCGAATCAAGCTAAGCGGGCAATCACACTGGACGTGCCGACTGCGCTACGTGAGCAGCTGCTCACCTTCCTGCCCGATCCCGAGCAACTGCCCAAGCGGATGCAGGAGCATGAGGACGAGGGCAGGGAGGATAAAGGGACCCGCAGCACTGTGCAGCGCGCTGGCCAGGGTGATTTACCAGCGCCAATCGCCGCACCAGTTCTTTCGATCGACGAGGAACGCCAGGAGGTTTGGGAGCGGATCGCGAATGCCGCGAACGATCCAAATGGCGGCGACCGAGTAGGAGAGGCGACCTCTGCGGTCGTCCCTTGGCCCCATCAGGTGCGGGCCTTCCACCGGCTTTACGACCATTGGCCGCCAAAGCTTCTGATTGCTGATGAGGTCGGTCTGGGGAAAACGGTTCAGGCAGGTCTACTGCTTCGGCAATCGTGGCTTTCGGGGCGCGTGAAGCGCGCCCTTGTTCTTGCACCGAAAAACGTCTGTCGGCAGTGGCAGATCGAACTCCGTGAGAAATTCAATCTCAACTGGCCGATTTATGATGGACACCGTCTGGTTTGGTATCGGTCACCGGCGCGCGACCATAGTGCCGAGAAGGTGGTGTCGCGCGACGAGTGGCATCGCGAACCGTTCGTGATCATGTCCAGCCATCTCGCGCGTCGGAGAGAACGCCAATCAGAGATCTTGGATTCGGCCGATCCATGGGACTTGGTAATCCTTGACGAAGCCCATCATGCTCGGACCAAGGGAGCAGGAACAGCACAAGCCAAGGGCAGCAATCGGCTGCTTCAGCTTATGCGTTCACTGAAAAGAAGGACCGAGGGCTTGGTATTGCTTACTGCAACGCCCCTCCAGGTCCACGCTACCGAGCTTTGGGACCTGCTTGATCTGCTCGGAGTGCCTCCGGAGTGGTCCTCGGACGCCTTCGTTCGATTCTTCTCAGAGGTCTCGAAGGAACCGGTCAGCAACGACGGACTTGATTGGCTTGCTGCACTTTTCCGCGCGCATGAGGCGCATTTTGGGGAAATTCCTTGGGAGTCGGCGCAAGGCAAAACGGGTCTAAGCAGCCTGAAGATCAAGAAGGTCCTGCGAGCCCTGCGAGACAACGCAGCAACCCCCAGGCGTCAGCTTTCCCAGGAAGAGAGGCGCGCCGCTCTGACGATCCTGAAGAAGGCAACCCCGGTGAGCGCGCTCGTTTCGCGCCACACCCGCGAGCTGCTGCGGAAGTACTTTAAGGCCGGGAAGCTTTCGACTCCCGTTGCCACCCGCCAAGTCGAAGATCGGTTTATCCCCTTGTCTCAGGAAGAGAGGGATCTCTACCGGCAAGTCGAGACTTACATTTCTCAAACTTACAATGCCTCAGCGGCCGAAGCGCGCAATGCGGTCGGCTTTGTGATGACGATCTATCGCCGCCGGTTGGCTTCAAGCTTCCACGCCCTTCGAATGACCATGGAAAAAAGAAGGGGCGGCGTTGGCGACGTGCTTTCTGCAGCAGATGAGGCGCGGATCGATGAAAACGTCGCTGACCAAGTCGAAGCAGGCGAAGAAATCGATGCGGAGAGCGTATCTGAAGACGAGCGGAGGGCGCTTGCGTTTGAAGAGGTCGAGACGATCGACGAGATAGTTGAAGAGATCGGGCGGCTGCCGACGGATACCAAGGCCGTGCATCTTTCCAACGTCTTAGGCGAACTGAAGGCTTCTGGCTACTCACAGGTGATGGTCTTCACGCAGTTTACAGACACCATGGACTATCTGCGCGACCAAGTCGTTGCTGCAGGGTATTCTGTGATGTGCTTCTCTGGTCGTGGCGGAGAAGTTCAAGGGTCCGATCGCGCTTGGAGCCTCATTTCAAGGGACGAGGTTAAGCGCAGGTTCAAGGAAGGCCGTGCGGAAATCCTTGTTTGCACTGACGCCGCGGCAGAGGGTCTGAACTTCCAGTTTTGCGGTGCGCTGATCAATTACGACATGCCGTGGAACCCGATGCGAGTGGAGCAGAGGATCGGCCGCATCGACCGTCTTGGGCAGCGTTTCTCCGATATTCGAATCGTCAACCTGCACTACGAAGATACGGTTGAGGCTGACGTCTACCGCGCCTTGCGAAGTAGGATTTCCGTGTTTGAGAGTGTCGTTGGTGGTCTACAGCCGATCTTGACCAGATTGCCAAAGTTAATCGAAGAAACCGTACTTTCAAAAGCAACCAGTGATGATGCGCGTCGCGACGAAGCGTTGGGGCGGCTGGAGACTGAGCTTTCGTCAGGAGAGGGAACGTCAATCGACCTCGATGACTTCTCTGACGAAGAACTCACCTTCCCGCCACGCTTGGAGCCAGCCCTGAACTTGTCGGACCTGAAGGCTGTTCTTGATAGGCCCGCCCTACTTCCTCGTGGCACAGAGGCCGTGAAGCTGGACGCGAAGGACTACAGATTCACGGACGGCTTCTTGCCTCAAGCGGTGCGTGTGACCGTGACCTGCCACTGAACTTTCATCCAGCCGCGACCGGAGCCGGTAGCTGATTTACGCCTTTCGGCGTAGGTTGAGCAATCGCCCGGCGCGCGGAGCTCTCATCGCGTGCAGCGGGACGGGCGATTGC
>NZ_JAAATX020000012.1 GCF_009908265.2 Paragemmobacter amnigenus
CAGATGCGCCACCGCACCGGCCAGCGCGGTCGCCAGATGCACCGCCACCGGCCCCCCCGGCCCCGTCGGCACCACGTCCCAGCCGATGCGGCGGGCCAGCGCCACCGCCTGCGCCGCCCGCGCGGGCGCCACGTCCGGCGACAGGACCGCCAGTTCCGCCAATCCCGGCCCTGCCACAAGCGGCGTCACGGCAATGCCCCCCTTGGGCGGCCCCACCTCCAGCGCCAGAACGGTGCGCGGGGCGGGCAGCGCCAGATCGTCGCGCGTGGTCAGCACCACCTCGGCCTCGCCCAGCCGCGCCTGCCCCACGGCGGGTGTCAGCCGCGCCCAGTCGGCATCCCGCGCGCTGGCCGTCATCCGCCCCGCCGCGACATCGGCCTCCTGCGCCTCGGCGATGGCTTCCAGCGCGGCGACCAGTTCCGCGCGCCCCGCCTCGGCCAGTTGCACCGCCATGCCCGATTGCAACGCGGCCCGCACCACGGCGATGGCCCCCCGCCCCGTTCCCCAGACCGACAGGCGCTGCGGAACCGCAGACGACACGGCGGCCACGTTGCGCGGCAGACGGCGCGCGGCGCGGTCGGCGCGGAAGGCATGGCGCAGCCCCGCCGCCTCGGGCGTGGCGGCCAGATCGCCATGGGCAGCCCGTTCGAAGGCCAGCCCCTGTTCATAGGGCAAAAGTAGCGCCGCCTCGACGCAATCGACGATCCGCCGCGCCGCGCCCGACCTCTGGCCACGCTGCGCCTCGCGCGCGGCATCGATGGCCAGACGCCACGCGGCCGGATCGCGAAAGCCGTCGCGCCTGTCGCCCGTGCGCTGCCATGATCCGGCGGCAACCAGCGCCTCCGCTGCGTCGCGCAATTCGGCATCGGGATCGCCGGTCAGCACACGGTCCACCAGCCCCAGCGCCAGCGCCTCTGCCGCGCCCAGAACCCGCCCGGACAGCAGCAGGTCAAGCGCCACCGCAGGCCCCGCAAGGCGCGGCAGGCGCTGCGTGCCTCCCGCGCAGGGCGTCAGGCCCAGATGCACATCGGGCAAGGCCACCTGCACGCTGTCATCGGCCAGCCGCAGATGGGCGGCAAGGGCAAGCTCCAGCCCGCCCCCCAGCGCCGCGCCCGAGAGATAGGCCACCACGGGCTTGTCCATCGCCTCGATCCGGTCGCACAAGCTGTGCAGCCCGGGCACTGTGCCGCCCGACAGGGGTTCGGCCATGTCCTGACCGGCGGAAAACACGCCCCCCTCGCCGCGCAGGAGGACTGCGGCGGAATTGTCCCGCTCGGCCACGTCCAGCGCCCCCGACAGGGCCCGCCGCACCTCGGGCCCCAAGGCGTTGACCGGCGGATGCGCGATCCGGATTTCCAGAAGGGCCCCGATGCGCGTGATCCGCACCACCTGCCCGCCCGCCTCTGCCATGCCCAACTGCCACCCTGCCCGTTTTGGGCCCATTAAGGGGGTTCGGCGCGGGCTTGGCAATGCCAAGCCCCGGGTTTCAGACCGGCATGTTGTCGAATCCGGCCTCGATTTCCGCCTCTTCGGCGGCGCGGCGCGCCTCTGTCACGGGGTCGCTCCCTTGCCCGGGCATCATCTGCGCCAGCGCGGCCATCTCTGCCTTCAGCAGCGACAGGCCCATCGCCTGTGCATTGGCCGCCGCCTCGACCGTCGCGCCCATCAGCGCGGCCATCTCCGTCACGCCCGTTCCTGCCCCCGTTCCCGCCATGATCTTTCCCCCCGTCATGACGCGCAATCGCGGCAGAAGGGCGTAAAGGGCAGCACATCCAGCCGCTGCTCGCCGATCGCCTGTCCGCATTTCGCGCAAAATCCGTAATCCCCGCTCGCGATCCGGCCAAGCGCGGCCTCGATCATGCGGATTTCCTGCTGGCCGCTGATGCCCATGCCTTCCAGCACCTCGTCCCCCTCGCGCTCGGTGGCGAGTTCCTCCCAGTCCGCGGCATTGTGCGAATCAAGCTCGGCCTCGATCCCCGCCAGCCGCCCCCTCAGGTCCGCCAGCCGCGCCTCAAGCTGTGTCTTGCGTTCCGCCACCGATGCCATCTCGTCCTCCGTCAGTCTTGGAACGGAAGGTTAACGAAACGCCCCGCCCCCGCCTTGACCCTGATCAAGTGCCGCCGGTTTTGTCATATTCAGGACTTGTGATATCTTTCCCCGATACCCATCTGCCAAGGCAGATGCCACGGCCGCAAGGGAGAGACCGAGGATGCAACCCGCCGTCCATGCCTTTTTCGACGAGGCGACGAACACCCTGACCTATGTCGTGCAGGAACCCGAAGGCCGCGCCTGCGCGGTGATCGATTCGGTGCTGGACTTCGACTATGCCTCGGGCCGGACCGACACCCGCTCGGCCGATGCGGTGGTGGCCTTCGTGCGCGAGCGCGGGCTGGACCTGCAGTGGATCCTCGAAACCCATGTCCATGCCGACCACCTCTCGGCCGCGCCCTATATCCAGGAACGTCTGGGCGGTCGCATCGGCATCGGCGAGCGGATCACGGTCGTGCAGGAAACCTTCGGCAAGATCTTCAACGAAGGCACCCGCTTCCAGCGCGACGGATCGCAATTCGACCGCCTGTTCCGCGACGGCGACAGCCTGATGATCGGTCAGATGCGCGTGGATGTGATGCACACGCCGGGCCATACGCCGGCCTGTCTGACCTATGTCATCGGGGACGCGGCCTTTGTGGGCGACACGCTCTTCATGCCCGATTTCGGCACGGCCCGCTGCGACTTTCCCGGCGGGTCGGCGGATACGATGTTCGACAGCGTCCAGCGCATCCTGTCCCTACCCGACGCCACCCGCATCTTCGTCGGCCACGACTACAAGGCCCCGGGGCGCGACGCCTATGCCTGGGAATCCACCGTGGGCGAGCAGAAGGCGATGAACGTCCATGTCGGCGCGGGCAAGTCCAAGGCCGATTTCGTGGCGCTGCGGCAGGCGCGCGACGCGACGCTGGCCATGCCCCGGCTCATCATCCCCTCGCTCCAGATCAACATGCGCGCAGGCCAGATGCCCGAGCCCGAGGAGAACGGCACCGCCTATCTGAAGGTGCCGATCAACGGGCTCTGACCCGCCTTTCGGCTCCTTGACGGCGGCGGGGCAAGCCGCCATCTGCGCTGCACGCCGCCCGCTGCGGGGCGGCAATGGGGAAGATCGCATGGAATTCGATATCGCATGGCTCTGGGGCCTGCTGGGCGGGCTGCTGATCGGCGGCGCGGCGGCGGGCTATCTGCTGGTCAACGGGCGCATCATGGGCGCATCGGGCATCGTCGGCGGGTTGGTCGACGGATCGGGGCGCGACACATGGGCCGAACGCGCGGCCTTCCTTGCGGGGCTGGTGGCATTCCCCGCGCTGGTCGCATGGCTGGCAGGCGGGGCCGAAACGCATCTGACGGGCAACTGGGCCGTGGTGATCGCAGGCGGGCTGCTGGTGGGGCTGGGCACGCGGATGGCCAATGGCTGCACCTCGGGCCACGGGGTCTGCGGCATCTCGCGCCTGTCGCTGCGCGGGATCGTAGCGACGGTCTTCTACATCCTCGCGGGCGGTCTGGTGATGGCGGTCGCGCGGCATCTTCTGGGGTGGGTGTGATGGCGCGGCTCGTCTCGGCGCTTCTTTGCGGGGCGGTCTTCGGCACGGGGCTGTGGCTGTCGGGCATGACCGACACGACGCGGGTGCAGGGCTGGCTGGATGTCTTCGGCGACTGGGACCCCACGCTCGCCTTCGTGATGGGCGGCGCGATCCTGCCCATGATCGCGGCATGGCTGGTCGCCGCGCGCCGCCGGACGGCGCTTCTGGGCACGCCCATGCCTGCGCGGGGCGAGACTCCGGTGGATGCCAAGCTGGTCGTCGGTTCCACCCTCTTCGGGGCGGGCTGGGCGCTGGCGGGGCTCTGCCCCGGCCCGGCGCTGGCCTCGCTCGGCTATGGCGGGACGGGCGGTGTGGTCTTCCTTCTGGCGATGCTCGGGGGTATGGTCGCGGCACCGGCCGCCAAGGCGCGGCTCGACCGGATCACAAACGCCCCGAGGACCTGATGGATATCCGCGCCCTGACCCCCGACTATGCCGTCTCGCCGCAGATCGATCCGGCGGACCTGCCCGCGATCAAGGCGGCGGGGTATACCACCATCATCGACAACCGCCCCGACGGTGAAATCCCCGCCGACCTGCACACCCCCGTCATGCAGGCCGCGGCCGAGGCGCTGGGTCTGACCTTCGTCGCCAATCCGGTGATCGGCGGCGCGCTGACGATGGACAACGTGGCCACGCAGCGCGCGGCGATCGAGGCGGCCTCCGGCCCCGTCTTCGCCTATTGCGCCAGCGGCAACCGCTCCTCCGTTGTCTGGGCACTGGCCCATGCGGGCCAGATGCCGGCGGATGAGCTGATCGGCATTCCCGCCCGCTTCGGCTATCAGCTGGAACACCTGCGCCCGACGCTGGAGCAACTGGCGCAGGGCACCTGACCCGCGCCGTCACCCCCCGGGCAGCAGGGCCGCGCCTTCGGGCGGGCCATCCAGCCGGATCGCGCGCAGCCCGCCCTGACGGCCCAGCCGCCCCTCGGCCAGACGGCGGCCGTCCATCCCCTCCAATCCGACACGGCGGATATCGGCGCGCGGCAGGGCAAGCTCCATCCCCGCCTGCAATGCCATCGTCTCGCCCAAGGGCAATGTCAGACGCCACAGCACCGCATCCAGCCGCACCTGCGCGCCTTCGACCTGTCGGGCCAGTTCGGCGGTGAAGCCGTCATCTTCGACGACCGGTGCCGCGGGCACCGCTGCCGCCCGCCTGTCGGGCAGGCCCAGCAGCAGTGCGCCCCGCCGCGCCTCGCCCGCCAGCAGGCAGTCGGCCCGCAGCACGCGATAGGGCCCGTCCTCCAGCAGCAGCGACAGCGTGCGCGCCCCGTCGGCCGTGGTGGCAAAGCGGTATCCGCGCGGCGGCAGGTCCACCCCTTCGGCCGAGGCCAGCGCCGCCTCGAACCCCGCCAGCGCGCGGTCCAGCACGGGTGCCAGCAGCGCCGCATCGGTGCGGGTGGGCCGCCGCGCGCCCCCCTCGCCCGCCGCCGCCACCGCGCCGGTGGTCAGCGCCTCGACCATCCCCGCCATCAGGTCGGCGTCCAGAACGGCGACGCCCGTGGCATCGCCCGCGCCTTCGTCCAGCACCGCGATCAGCGCCCGTTCGGGCAGCATCTCGGCCAGTTCCGCCAGCATCCGGCGTTCCACCGTCACCCCGCGCAACTCGACACTCACCCCCAGCTCGTCCTGCCCGGCCCGCGCGACGGCCAGCGTCCATGCCCGCGCGGCCAGATCGGCCAGCCCGCCCTGCGCCACCTCTGCCCCGCTGTCCTGCCGTCTTGCGCGAATCAAGGCCATCGCCACCTGTCCACCCCAATGCCCTGCCCGATCCTTGCGCGCGGGCGGTTAAGGCGGGGTTAAGCGGCCTTGCGGTCCAGCCGCAGCGGCAGCGTCACGCGGAAGGCCGCACCGCCCTGCCCCGGCAGATAGTTGATCGCCCCCCCCAGATTGGCCATCACCTCGCGGCAGATCGCCAGCCCCAGCCCGGCCCCGCCCGCGCGGGTCTGGTCGGTCAAGCGGGCGAATTTCTCGAAGATGATGGCCTGGTTCTGCTTGGGGATGCCCGATCCGTTGTCGATGAAATCCACCGACACCCGCCCCGCGCGCTGGCGCACCTTGATCCGCAGCTCCGGCTCCTTGGCGTCGCAATATTTCCGCGCGTTGGAGACAAGGTTGATGAAGACCTGCACCAGCCGGTCCGGATCGGTGCGGACAAAGATGTTCTCGGCCGGAAGATCGCGGACGATCAGGAAATTCCGCTCGGGCCGCGACTGCCCCGCCGCCGCCAGCGCGCGGTCGATCAGCTGCTGGATATTGGCCACCCCGACATTCAACTGCACCGACCCGTTCTCCAGCACCGACAGGTCCAGAAGATCGTCCAGCAGGCGGGTCAGGCGGATCGCCTCCTCATGGATGATGCGGCCATAATTCGCCACGATCTCGGGCGGCAGGTCGCCTTCGGTCAGGATTTCGGAAAAGGCGCGGATCGAGGTCATGGGTGTCCGCAACTCGTGGCTGATCTGGCTCAGGAAGGCATCCTTCTGCACCGAAAGCTGCTGCAACTTCTCGTTCGCCTCGCGCAGCTGGGTCGCGGTGCGGGTCAGTTCCTCCTGCTGGGCCTCCAGCCGCGCGGAATATTCCATGATCTGCGCGGTCTCGTTGGCCACCGCCATCAGGTCCTCGACCGACACGGTGGCGCGCCCGACGATCTGGCTGATCATCGCATGGGCCGTGGCCGCCCCCACCGAACCGGCCAGCCGCCGCTCCAGCCCCGCCACGAAATCGGGGGTGGCATCGGGCAGGAACCCTTCCTTGCCCTGCGCCCGCGCCTCCGACGCAAAGAGCGCCAGCGCGTTCTCGTCCCCCAGAATGCGCTGCGCCATGACCAGAAGCGCCTCGGGCTCTGCCCGCCCGCGCGACCAGCCCAGGCTTCCGGCGGATTCGGCATCGAAGACATTGACGAAAGCCGCGCCCTGCATCCGCTCCACCGGACCGGGAAAGGTCAGCAGCGAGAACAGGCAGAAGGCGGCGGTGTTCAGCGACAGCGACCAGAACAGCGCATGCAACAGCGGGTCCATCGCCTCGACCCCGAACAGCCCCTGCGGACGCAGCCAGCCGATGCCGCCCAGTCCCTGCTCGAAGGTCGCCGCCGACAGCGCCGCATCCGGCCCGAAGGACGGCAGGTACAGCGTGAAGGCCCAGACGGCAAAGCCGCAGAGCAACCCCGCCACCGCACCGGCCTTGGTGGCCCCGCGCCAGTACAGCCCGCCCACCAGCACCGGCAGCACCTGCGCCATGCCCACAAAGGCGATCAGCCCGATCGAGGCCAGCGCCGCCGATCCCCCCGACATGCGGTAATAAAGATAGCCCAGCGTCAGCACGCCCACGATGGCCAGCCGCCGCGACAGAAGGACGATCCGCCGCACATCGCCCGAAATGGCCGCCTTCGGGCGCAGCCGCAGCCAGAGCGGCATAACCACATGGTTCGACACCATGGTGGCCAGCGCGATCGATTCCACGATCACCATCGACGTGGCCGAGGAAAACCCGCCAAGGAAAGCCAGCATCGCCAGCGCCCCCTGCCCCTCGGCCAGCGGCAGCGTCAGCACGAACATGTCGGGATTGGCCCCTGCGGGCATCCGCTCCAGCCCCACCACAGCGATGGGCACGATGAACAGGCTCATCAACAGCAGATACAGAGGGAAGGCCCAGCTCGCCAGCGCCATGTGCCGCTCGTCCCCGTCCTCCACCACCATGACCTGAAACATGCGCGGCAGGCAGATCACCGCGGCGGCCGAGACGAAGATCAGCCCCGTCCACCGCCCCGGCTGCACCTGCCATTCCCCGATGGCCGAGGCGTCGATGCGCGCGAAAACCGCCGCAGGCCCGCCCCCCAGCCCCCAGACGACGAAGATCCCCACCGCCAGAAGAGCGACCAGCTTCACCACCGCCTCGACCGCGATGGCCAGAACCACGCCGTGATGCTGCTCCTTGGCGTCCAGATTGCGCGTGCCGAACAGGATGGTGAACAGCGCAAGCCCGCCCGCGACCCAGATAGCCGTGGCATCACGGTCGGGCAGCGCCCATCCCTCGGGCGTGCCACTGGCAAAGACGCCGAAGGACAGCGTCACCGATTGCAGTTGCAGCGCGATATAGGGGGTCGCCGCCACCACGGCCAGGGCCGTGACCACCACGCCCAGCAGGTTCGACTTGCCAAAGCGCGACGAGACGAGGTCCGCGATGGACGTCACCCGCTGCTGCCGCCCGATCCGCACCAGCTTGCGCAGCAGCAGCCACCAGCCCACGAAGACGATGGTCGGCCCCAGATAGATCGTGACGAATTCCAGCCCCGACCGCGCGGCATAGCCCACCGCCCCGTAAAACGTCCAAGCGGTGCAATAAATCGACAGCGACAGCGTATAGACGACCGGCGACCGCAGCCAGCCGATCCGCCCCAGTGCCGCCCGCCGCTCTGCCACGAAGGCCACGATGAACAGCAGCACCACATAGGACAGGCAGGCAAGGACAAGCAGGTTGAAGGGCATGGCTATGCGTCATCTTGCGGGCGACCGGCGGCCGCGGCCCCGCCCTCGCCATCGGCGCCCTGTTCCTCGGACAGTCCCGGCGCCATCGCCGCCGCGGCCACCAGCAGACCCGACCAGACGGCAAAGACGAACAGACCGTCCCAGGCCGTCGACTGCCGCTCGCTGCTGCCATTGGCCCAGAGCATCGGCAGCATCAGCAGGAACAGCCCCACCACCGGCAGCATCCGCGCGGCGTCCCGCAACCGGCGCCGCCGGTAACTGCGCCGCTTCAGGAACAGGGGCGCGCGCCGCGCCCTCATCGCTGGACAAGCTCGCGGACCGAAGCCAGCATCTCGGCATTCGAAAAGGGCTTGGTCATGAAGCGGTCCACACCCGCCTTCTCGGCCGCCTCGCGGTCGCGTCCCTGCCCCTTGGCCGTCAGCATCAGCACGGGCGTCGATCCGGTCTCGGGATGGGCACGGATCGCGGCCAGCACCTCGAGCCCCGAACACCCCGGCAACATCAGGTCGAGGATCACCAGATCGGGCCGCACCTCGCGCACCGCCTCGGCGGCACCGACACCGTCCGACAGGCTCGACACCCGCATCCCGTCCCGTCCCAGTAGAAAGCGGATCGCCTCGGCGATGTTGGGTTCGTCCTCGATAAGAAGGACATGACCTGCCATAGAACCACTCCCCCGCCAGCGCCGTCCCGACGCGACCTGTCCCGTCGCGCCATGGCCCCTTGCCGTCTCTGTCGCGACGATGCCCCGATTCCTTGGTGCGTGTCAAAACTCCCTTCGTATGATCCGCCGTCTCAGGGGCTGTCCTCTCCCCCGCCGGTGCCAAGGATCGACGGTTCGCGCCGCGCCGGACAGCCACGGCGCGGGCAGACGCGGCAGCTTGACCCCACCGGCAGCGCCACCTCGCCCGGCTGGTCGCGCAGCACCGGACCAAGCAGCATCGCCGCCTCGCGCAGTTCCACCCCGCCGATTCCGTCGGGATGGACCAGACGGCTCTGCGCCAGCACGCGGAACCGCCGCGACTGCCGTCCCGCCGTCTCGACCAGCACCGCCACCGGGCTGCCCGGACGCCCCAGCGCGGCATAAAGCGGCCAGAGCGGACAGGCCGCGCCGAAACGCGGCAGCGAAAATCCCGCCGCCGGCTTGCGGAAGGTCAGCGTCCCCGACCCGTCACAGGTGACCAGCCCCTCCTCCGCACCGGGGCGCAGCGCGATGCGCCGCAGCACCGCCGTCACCTCAACCCCGAATCGCGCCGCCACCCGCAGCGGATCGCCGCCACAGGCCGCCAGCACCTGGTTGAATGCGGCCAGCGGCATCTGCCGCGCCTCCTCGGCCGCGCGCAGGACAAAGCCGCGCGCCAGCACCCGCGCCGCCTCCGAAGCCAGCGCGCCGATCTCGTGCTCCAGCGCGGCCTCCCCCTCGCCGCCCTCCTCCAGTTCCGGCAGATGCCAGCCGCGTGCGGCAAGCCAGCCCTCCATCTCTTCCTGCGGCGTGGCGATCCCCGCCGCCTCGGACAGGTCCGACCCGTCCAGATAGGCCACCAGCATCTCGGACCCCTGCGCCAGCCGCTCGCTATCCTGATGCAGGTTCCGCAGGAACCGCGCCTGCCATTCCGGCTCGATATCCGGCGTCTCGGCCAGAATCGCCGCCGTCGACCGGACCGAGGCCACCGCCGACAGCACCTCGTGCAGCGAATCCGACAGGTGGGGGTCATGCGTCATGCGGTCGTTCAGCGCCTCCACCGCCCGCTCCAGCCCCGCCGCCCGCCGCTCCAGCGCCACGACCGTCGCGGCCCAGCCCGGAAAGCGCCCCGCGAATTCGTCGGCGCGGTCCAGTTCGGCCCCCGTCGCTGATCCCGTCGCGGATCCCGCCGCCGCGGCCGCCGCGCGCAGGTCCTCGACGATGCCCGCCCCCGCCTCGTCCGACAGCACGCCGGGATCGACCCCCAGCACCGCCGCCAGCGCCTCCAGCACCGTGCCCGACACGCGCCGCCGGTTATGTTCGATCAGGTTCAGATAGGACGCCGAAACCCCCGCCGCCGCCGCCACCTCGGCCTGCCGCAGCCCCAGCGCCTGCCGCCGCTCGCGCAGCCGCGTTCCCGTCAGCGCCGTCATCGCCATCTGCCATCCTCCCGCAAGCGGCTGAACTTTACAGCGGGCGGAAAACTTTACAAACCCCTGTCCTTCAACCCTGTCCCGCGGCCAAGGAAAAAGGCGCGCCCGGATCGCTCCGGACGCGCCCTGATCTCCGTAACCGGATGACGGTTACTGCAGCGCCTTGTCGGTGATCGCGCTCGTCCACGCCCCTTCCGGCGCCTTCGAGATCACGGGATCCGACCCGCCCGACAGCAGCGATGCCACCGTCCGCTCTGCCGCGGCCACATCCAGCGCGCCGTTCGACCCTGCGGTCAGCTTGGCAATCTCGCCCATCATGCGCTTCTGGTGGTTCTCGGTCTGCGCGCCGGTCTCGTCATTCTCCAGCACGATCATCGCCGCCTCGTCGGGGTTCGCCTCGGCGTATTTCCAGCCCTTCATCGAGGCGCGGACGAATTTCACCATCGTCTCCTGGAAGGCCGGATCCGCCAGACGGTCCTCGAGGACGTAAAGCCCGTCCTCCAGCGTCGCCACGCCCTGATCCTCGTACTTGAAGGTCACCAGATCATCGGGGCTGATGCCCGCGTCGATCACCTGCCAGTATTCGTTATAGGTCATGGTCGACACGCAGGCCGCCTGCTTTTGCAGCAGCGGGTCCACGTTGAAGCCCTGCTTCAGCACCGTCACGCCGCCCGGGCTGCCGTCGGTGGCAAGGCCAAGCTGGCTCATCCACGACAGGAAGGGATATTCGTTCCCGAAGAACCACACGCCCAGCGTCTTGTCCGCGAAATCGGCCGGCGACTGGATGCCCGTCTCCTTCAGACAGGTCAGCATCATGCCCGAGCTTGCAAAGGGCTGGGCGATGTTCACCAGCGGCACGCCCTTTTCCCGCGCGGCAAGTGCTGCAGGCATCCATTCCACGATCACATCGGCCCCGCCGCCCGCGATCACCTGCGGCGGCGCAAGGTCCGGACCGCCCGGCTTGATCGTGACGTTCAGGCCCTCTTCCTCGTAGAACCCCTTGTCCTTGGCCACGTAATAGCCCGCGAACTGGGCCTGCGTGACCCATTTCAGCTGCAGCGTCACATCCTCGGCCTGCGCCGCGCCCGCCGCCATGGCGGCAAAAAGCGCACCCGTCAGAAACTTCTTCATCGTCTCAACCTCCATGTTGCGACCCGCTTTCCTGCGGGCCTTCGTTTAATGCCTTTGCGCCGGATGCCAGAAGGTCACCCACCGCTCCACCACGCTCACCGCGCCATAGAAGACGGACCCCGCCAGCGCCGCAACCGCAATCTCTGCCCAGACCATGTCCAGCCCCAGCCGCCCCACCTCGGTCGAGATGCGAAAGCCCATGCCCACGATGGGACTGCCGAAAAATTCGGCAACGATGGCCCCGATCAGCGCCAGCGTGGTGGCGATCTTCAACCCGTTGAAGAAGAAGGGCATGGCAGCAGGCAGCCGCAGCTTGACCAGCGCCTGCCAGTAGCCCGCCCCCCATGTCGCCATCAGGTCGCGCTGCATCCGCTCGGACGCCTGCAACCCCGCGACAAGGTTCACCAGCACGGGGAAGAAGACCATGACCAGAACCACCGCCGCCTTCGACTGCCAGTCGAAACCGAACCACATCACAAGGATGGGGGCGAGGCCCACGATGGGCAGCGCCGCCACGAAATTCCCGATGGGCAAGAGCCCGCGCTGCAGGAAGGGCACGCGGTCGATGGCGATGGCCATGGCAAAGGCCGCCCCCACGCCCATGACAAAGCCCGTCAGCGCGCCCTTGACCACGGTCTGCACGAAATCCGCCCAGAGCACCTCGGGCGAGGCGACGATGCGCGCCCAGATCGCGCTCGGCGCGGGCAGGATGACGGGCTGCACGCCAAAGCCGCGCACCACCCCCTCCCACAGCACCAGAACCGTGATCCCGAACAGCAGCGGCACGAAGACACGCCCCGCGCGGCTGCGCCCCGCCGCCGATCCCGCGACCGAGGCATTCACCGCCCAGGCCGCAAGCCAGAACAGGATGGCACCTCCCAGCCAGATCATGCCGGACCTCCCATCCTGCGCCGCGCCACCTGTTCCACCGTCCCGACAAGGACGATCAGCATCCCCGCAAGGATCGCCGACGCGAACAGCGCCGCCCACATGATCAGCGGCTCGCCGAATTGCGACCCGATCAGCATCCGCGCGCCCAAGCCCTCGATCGCGCCCGTCGGCAACTCGCCCACGATCGTCCCGATCAGCGCCGCCGCCACCGCCACCTTCAGCGAGGCAAAGAAATAGGGCATGGACGCCGGCAGCCGCAGCTTCCAGAACGTCTCGCTTTCCGAGGCATTGTAGGTCCGCAGCAGGTCAAGCTGCATCGCATCGGGCGAGCGCAGGCCCTTCACCATGCTCACCAGCACCGGAAAGAACGACAGATAGGCCGAGATGATGGCCTTCGGAACCTCGCGGTTGTCGATGCCCAACTGGTTCGACACGGTCAGGATCATCGGCGCAAGTGCCACGATGGGAATGGTCTGGCTGATGATGGCCCAGGGCATGACCGACATGTCCATGACGCGGAAGCGCACGATGGACACGGCCAGCGCGACCCCCATCACGATCCCCAGCGCAAAGCCCATCATCGTGCCGCGGAAGGTGACGAAGCCGTGGTAGACAAGGCTGCGCTTTGACGTCACCGCCTGCCCCGCCACACCCTTCCACAATTCCTTCACCACCTGATGCGGCGGCGGCAGCAGGGGACGGTCCTGCGCCATGGTCTGCGGCACCATCTCGGCGAAGCTGACGGTCGTGCCCGCCCGCTCGGCCTGATCATAGACCCATGTGGAATTCATCCACACCGCCGCCGCATACCAGATCACCACGATGATCCCCAGCACGGACAGAACGGGCAGCACCTTCTCCCTCATCCCCGCACTCCCTGCGGCCATGCGATCATCGCCACCGCCACGATCCCCAGCACCACGCCCGCCGTCTGCAATCCGGTCAGCTTCTCGCCGAACCACAACACCCCGATCAGCGCCAGCGCGACCAGCTGCACCACCGACGAAATCGACACCGCCAGCGCAAGCCCGCTCTCCCGCATCAGCCGCACCATCATCAGGTTTCCCACCAGAAAGAAGCCCAGCGCCAGCCCCAGCGTGGGCCAGGCCCCCGACCCCGCATAGGCCCGCAGCACGGAATTGGCCGCCACAAAGGCCGCCATCGCCCCCGAAAGCCACAGCATCAGCCCCGCGCTCATGCCCGCCCCCCGGCTTCATCTCGGCCCAAATACCCAACCGCAACGCCATCCACCCGCGCCACGCCGGCAGTTGCGCGCCCCCCTCCCCCCTCGTGGGGGAGGGTCGGGGTGGGGGGGCGTCCGACCCGATCACACCTCATCGCCATGCCCCGCGCGCAAGCCTTCCCGCACCCGATGCGCGATCTCGATGAACTCGCGGCTGTCGCGGATGTCCAGCGGCCGCTCCTTCGGCAGGGGGCTGTCGATCACATCCGTGATCCGCCCCGGACGCGGGGACATCACCACGATCTTGGTGGACAGATACACCGCCTCGGGGATCGAATGGGTGACAAAGCCGATGGTCTTGCCCGTCGCCGCCCAGAGCTTCAGCAATTCCTCGTTCAGCCGGTCGCGCACGATCTCGTCCAGCGCGCCGAAGGGTTCGTCCATCAAGAGGATATCCGCGTCAAAGGCCAAGGCCCGCGCGATCGACGCCCGCTGCTGCATCCCCCCCGACAACTGCCACGGAAACTTCTTGCCGAACCCCTTGAGCTCCACCAGCTCCAGCACCCGCTCGATCCGCTCGGCCTGCTCGGCCTTGGAAAACCCCATGATCTCCAAGGGCAGCGCGATGTTGCCCGCAATCGTCCGCCACGGATAGAGCCCCGCCGCCTGAAAGACATAGCCATAGGCCCGCTTCCTGCGCGCCTCGTCGGGCGTCATGCCGTTCACCGTCAGCGTGCCGCCCGTCGGATGCTCCAGCGCCGCGACACAGCGCAGGAAGGTGGTCTTGCCACAGCCCGACGGCCCGATGAAGGACACGAAATCCCCCCGGTTCACCGTCAGGTTCACATCCTTCAGCGCATGGACCGGCCCGTCCCCCGTCTGGAAGGTCAGGTTCAGCCCCTTCGCCTCGATCACCGGCGCGCCTGCCGCCATGCCGACCGTATCCTTCACGCCCGCCCATCCTTCACAGTCACGTTCCTTCACAATCCTGTTGCGCGCCCCTGCCATGCTTGGCCCGGTCCCGCCGCCTTCCCATCTCCCCGCAAACCGCAGGAGGCCACATGCAACCCACCCTCGCCTTCGCCCCGACAGCCGAAGACCTCGACGAGGATCTCTTCACCGCGCCCGTCCTCACCTTCGCCCCCCCGCCGCCACCGGCAGCGGAAGAGGACCGGACGGACTGACCTCACACCCCCGTCGCCGGAATCCCCGTCCGCACCACGGGGCGCGGCGCGGTCAGGTCCTTCCACTGGCTCAGCGCGCGGTTCACCGCAGGCCGCGCCTCGCGCCCCACGAACTGGCCGTGGCCCTCCTGCGTCTTCACCGCCCCGTCATCGATCGCCACCTGCCCCCGCGTCAGCACGTAACGCGGCAGACCCTTCACCGTCTGCCCCTCGAAGACGTTGTAGTCGATGGCCGATTGCTGGGTGCTGGCGGAAATCACCTTCTCCTTCTCGGGGTCCAGCACCACCAGATCCGCATCCGCCCCCACCAGAACCGCCCCCTTCTTCGGGTACAGGTTCAGGATCTTGGCGATATTGGTCGAGGTGACGGCGACGAATTCATTGGGCGTCAGCCGCCCCGTCCCCACCCCGTAGGTCCAGAGCATCGGCAGACGATCCTCCAGCCCCCCCGTCCCGTTCGGGATCTTCGCGAAATTGCCGACCCCGAACCGCTTCTGCTCGGTGGTAAAGGAACAATGGTCCGTCGCCACACAGGACAGCGACCCCGACATCAGCCCCGCCCAGAGCGACGCCTGATGCTCCTTGTTGCGGAAGGGCGGCGACATCACGCGCCGCGCCGCATGGTCCCAGTCGGGATGGAAATACTCGCTCTCGTCCAGCGTCAGGTGCTGGATCAGCGGCTCGCCCCAGACCCGCTTGCCCGCCTGCCGCGCGCGCCGGATCGCCTCATGCGCATCCTCGCAGGACACGTGCACGACATAGAGCGGCACCCCCGCCATGTCGGCGATCATGATGGCACGGTTCGTCGCCTCCCCCTCCACCTGCGGCGGGCGGCTGTAGGCATGACCCTCCGGCCCCGTATTCCCCTCGGCCAGCAGCTTCGCCGTCAGCTCCGCCACCACATCGCCATTCTCGGCATGGACCATGGCCAGCCCGCCCAGATCGCCCACGCGGCGGAAGGACGAGAACAGCTCGTCGTCATTCACCATCAGCGCGCCCTTATAGGCCATGAAATGCTTGAAGGAGGTGATCCCCGCCTTCACGCTGTCTTCCATGCCCTCCCAGACCTTCTCGCCCCACCATGTCACCGCCATGTGGTAGGAATAGTCGCAATTCGCGCGGCCCGACTTGTTGTGCCACATCTGGGCGGCATCCATCAGCCCCTGCCCCTGCCCCGGCAGGATGAAATCGACGACCATCGTCGTCCCGCCCGACAGCGCCGCGCGCGTCCCGCTCTCGAAATCATCCGCCGAATAGGTGCCCATGAAGGGCATTTCCAGATGCGTATGCGGGTCGATCCCCCCCGGCATCACATAGCACCCCGTCGCATCCAGCTCCGTCCCGCCCGTCAGATTCGCGCCGATCTCGGTGATCCTGCCCCCCTCGATCCGCACATCCGCCTTGTAGGACAGGTCCGCCGTGACGACGGTGCCGTTCTTGATGATCGTCGCGCTCATCCGCTTCTCTCCCTCTCGAAACCCGCAGGCTTCATCTGTTCTCAAATATCCTCGGGGGGTCCGGGGGGCAGACGGCCCCCCGGGGGGTCAGTCAGGAAACCACCTCCGCCACGTCCAGACAGGCATGCAGCAGCACATCCGTCCCCGCCGCCGCCCATTCCGGCGAGATGCTCTCCGCCTCATTGTGCGAAAGCCCGTCCACGCAGGGGCACATCACCATCACCGTCGGCGCCACGCGGTTGATCCAGCAGGCGTCATGCCCCGCGCCCGACACGATATCCATGTGCGAATATCCCAGCCGCTCCGCCGCGCCCCGCACCACCTCCACCAGACCGGGGTCGAAGGTGACGGGGTCGAAATGCCCCACATCCTCGATCTCGCAGCCCAGACCCAGCTCCTTCGCCACCGCATGGGCCGCGCGGATCACCTCGGCCTTCATCGCATCGAGCTTGCCCTGCTCGGGACTGCGGATATCGACGGTGAACACCACCTTGCCCGGAATGACATTGCGGCTGTTCGGGAAGACCTTCACCTGCCCCACCGCGCCCACGGCATTGGGCTGATGGCTCATCGCGATCTGATGCACCCGCTCGGTGATCCGCGCCATGCCAAGGCCCGCATTGACCCGCATATGCATGGGCGTGGACCCGGTATGCGCGTCCTTCCCCGTCAGCGTGATCTCCAGCCACCACAGCCCCTGCCCGTGGGTGACGACCCCGATCGTCTTGCCCTCGGCCTCCAGAATGGGCCCCTGCTCGATATGCAGCTCCAGCATCGCATGCATCTTGCGCGCGCCGACCTTCTCGTCGCCCACCCAGCCGATGCGCGCCAATTCCTCGCCAAAGACCTTGCCGTCCAGATCGCGACGGCCCTTGGCATATTCCTCGGTATGGATGCCCGCAAAGACCCCGCTCGCCAGCATGGCCGGCGCAAACCGCGCGCCTTCCTCGTTCGTCCAGTTGGTCACGACGATGGGGCGGCGCGTCTTCACCCCAAGATCGTTCATCGTTCGCACCACCTCCAGCGCGCCCAGAACCCCCAGCACGCCATCATATTTCCCGCCCGTCGGCTGCGTATCCAGATGGCTGCCCATGTAGACCGGCAGCGCATCCGGGTCCGTCCCCGCCCGCGTGGCGAACATGTTGCCCATGGTGTCGACCCCCATGACCATCCCCGCCGCCTCGCACCAGCGTTTGAACAGGTGCCGGCCCTCGCTGTCGGCATCGGTCAGGGTCTGCCGGTTGCAGCCGCCTGCCACGCCCGGCCCGACCAGCGCCATCTCCTCGAGGCTATCCCACAGCCGCGCGGAATTGATCCGCAGGTTCTCTCCGGGTGCCGGCATCGGTATTCTCCCTGTGCGTCGCGGGCGTCTTGCGGCCCGCTCTCCCACATCGTTGATCGACTCGTTTCCTGACCGTATGGTCAATACGAAGGCGACCACAACCTGACCATACGGTCAACGAAAATCACAGGGACACATGCCGGAAACTGCCCGCATTTCACGCATCCGTTCCGGCCGCCGCACGGATATCAGGCAGCAGAACGAGCGGCTCATCCTCGACGCCGCCGAACGGGTCTTTGCCGAGGCAGGCTTCGGCGGCGCCACCATGCAGCTGATCGCCGACATGGCCGGCCTGCCCAAGGCCAACCTGCACTACTACTTCCCCACGAAAGAAGACCTCTACCGCCGCGTGGTGCAGAACATCTTCGAAATCTGGCTCGACGCCGCCTCCTCCTTCGACGATGCCGCAGGCCCCGTCGAAGGCATCGGCGCCTATGTCGAGGCGAAGATGGACATCTCGCGCCGCCACCCTCACGGCTCCAAGGTCTGGGCGGCCGAGGTGATGCACGGCGCGCCGGTGATCCAGGACTATCTGGAAACCACCCTGCGCCAATGGACCGAAGGCCGGATGAGCGTGATCCAGCGCTGGATCGACGAGGGCAAGATGGCCCCCGTCGACCCGCGCCACCTGCTCTACCTGCTCTGGGCCACGACCCAGCATTACGCCGATTTCGGCCACCAGATCGAAACCCTGAACGCGGGCCAGCCCCTGACCGACCGCCAGTGGCGCGAGGCGACGGAAAGCGTCAAGCAGATCATCCTGCGCGGCATCGGCGCGCTCTGACCGCGCTCTGCGGCAAGCCTGCCGCACTGCCCCGCGATCCCGTCGGGGACGGCTTCTCAATACGGGCGTTTCCCCCTAGGCTCGCCGCCACCTGTCCTGTCCGAACACGAGTGCGCCCATGCCCGACACCACGCTTCCCGTCGCCCTACCGCCGCATGTCGCGCTGCTCCTGTCCGAATTGCCGCTTCCGCGCCCCACCACCATCGTCGATGTCGGCGCGAACCCGATCACCGACAATCCCTACAAACCCCTGCTCGACGGCGGTGGCTGCCATGTCATCGGCTTCGAACCGCAGACCGACGCCTTCGCCGAACTCCAGCGCATCAAGGGCCCGAACGAGACCTATCACCCCCATGCCGTCGGCGACGGGCAGACCCATGCCCTGCATATCTACCGCAGCAGTGGCTTCACCTCGCTCTTCCGCCCGCACATGCCCGCCGCCCGCGTCTATGGCGGGGCACGCTGGGCCAAGATCACCGAAACCGTCGACCTGCCCACCGTGGCGCTGGACGCGCTCCCCGACCTTGCGCCCTTCGACATGCTCAAGATCGACATTCAGGGCGGCGAGAAACTGGTGATCGACAATGCCCGCCGCGTGCTGACCGAGGCGGTCGCCGTCATCATCGAACTGCGCTACCTCCAGCTTTACGAGAACGAGCCGATGATGGGCGGCGTCGATGAAACCCTGCGCGGTCAGGGCTTCATGCTCCACAAATTCCTGTTCAACAAATCGCGCCCGATGCCCAATTCGCAGGCCGACCGCCTGAACCGCCGCCGCATCGCGGACCAGCTGGTCGACGGCGACGCCGTCTATCTGCGGCATCCGGGCCGGATCGACAGCTATACCGACGCGCAGGTGATGCACCTCGCCATCCTCTGCGCGGGCGTGTTCCACAGCCAGTCCACCGCGCTCTATGCCCTTGACGAACTGGTCCGCCGCAAGCGCGTCGAACCGGACCTTCCCGCGCGCTACGTGGACGCCCTGCCCGAACTCTACCGCAAGGCTCCGGCCACCGCGGCCGGGCAAGGCCCCGCGGCACAGGCCACCCCCGAACCGGCGGCCCAGCCGAAACCCGCGGCCAAGGCGAAAGCGACCCGAACCTCCGCCTCCAAACCGAAATCTGCCCGCTGATCCGGCCCCATCGCTCTTGACGCCGTCCGCATCCGCGCCGACCCTTCGCGCGACCCGAAGGAAAGCCCGACCATGACCACCGCCCCCACACTCACCGACCTCCAAGCCGAAGCCGACCGCCTCATCCTCCCCGAATTCACCGAGGAAACCGCGCTGCGCCTTGGCCTGACGGTCATGAACATGGCGAAACTGGACCGCCTGCCCATCGTCATCGACATCCGCACGCCCGACCGGACGCTCTTCCACCTCGCCATGCCGGGTTCGGCACCGCTCAACGACCTCTGGGCACGGCGCAAGTCGAACACCGCGCTCAAATTCCAGATGGCCACGCTTCATGTGCAGACCCAGATGGAGGCGAAGGGCGAAACGCTGGCCAAGCACGGCCTCCCGCCCGAGGACTACGCCCCCAACGGCGGCGCGGTCCCGATCCGCGTGCGCGGCGTGGGCGTGGTGGCCTGCCTCACCGTCTCGGGCCTCCCGCAGGTCGAGGATCACAGGCTCGCCATCCGCGCGCTCGAGACCCTGCTGCCCGAGACGTGATCGGCCACCGCCGCGCAGGCCCGAACTATGGCAAGGGGCGCAGAAGGGATTTCCTGCGAAAACCCTCCGCCCCTTGCGGCCAAGGATCGCCGCCCGCGCCGTGACCGATCCTTCGCCAGAAGGATCGCCCCGAAAGATTTTCGCCAGAAAATCTTTCCCCCGCCCTGTGCACAGGCGCACCCTTAACCACGATCCGGCGGCTCACCCTCTCCGGATTTGTATGTACACTCTGCGGTACAGCCCGCGGCACAGCCAGCGGCACGTCCCCCAAGGACAAAGCCCCGCAAAGTCAAAGTGTTGGTTACCGTCAGACCGCCAGAAGCTTCCGGAACAGCATGTCCAGATAATCCCCCGCCTCGGCAAAGGGATCATGCTCCGGCCCCAGAACGGCGCGGACCTGCATGTCGAAATCCGCGTAATGCTGCGTCAACGCCCAGATGGAAAAGATCAGATGCGCAGGTGGCAACCGCGCGATCCGCCCCTCCTCCATCCAGCGGGTCAGCACGGCCGATTTCTCGTCCACCAGCCGCTTCAGATCCCCCTCGATGGCCGCCCGCATCCGCGGCGCGCCCTGCAGGATCTCGTTGGCGAAAAGACGGGATTCCCGTGGAAAATCACGGCTCAACTCCACCTTGCGGCGCACATAGCCCAGAATTTCCGCCACCGGATCACCTGCCGCGTCCATCTCGCGCAACGGGTCCAGCCATGTCTCCAAGAGCCGCGTCAGCAGCGCCTGATGCATGGCCTCCTTGCTGGGGAAATAGTAAAGCAGGTTGGGCTTCGACAGCCCCGCCACCTCGGCGATCTGGTCCAGAGTCGCGCCGCGAAAGCCATAGGTGGAAAACACCTCCAGCGCCGCCTCGAGGATGGTTTCCGAATTCTTCTGCTGGATGCGCGTGCGCGGTCTTGTCATCGGCCAGATACGGTCAGTCGCGGAACCCCTCCGCAACTCCGACCTTGGCGGAAAATCCAACAGATGCAAGGGCCGAAGCAGGGATTTCCGCCCCCGCTCCGGCCCTCTCCGCCGTCATTCGACGGCAGCGATCATCAGATAGGGCACCGCCACCAGCATCGCGACGACGATGGCAAGGCTGCGCGTCAATCCCTTGAAGTTCATCGGGTTCTCCTGTCTGTCCCTGTTTCGCCCGCCTGATGTAGGGCGCGGCGGACGCGGCGCAAACGGTCTGTTCAGGAATTTTCGCCACTCTGGCCGCGCACCCGCGCCAGCACGACATCCATCCCCTCGCCCCATGCCTCCAGCGCGCCACGATCCGCCAGCCGCGCGACCAGCGCCTCGGTGATCCCGCCGGGGGTGGCGATGCCACGCTGGATCTCGGCCAGCGAGGCCGTCTCGCGCAGCAGCACCTCGGCATTGCCGCGCAACGTCTCGGCCACCAGCCGCCGCGCGGTTGCAGGCGCCACCCCCTGCGCGGCGAACCAACCGGCGAGCCTGTCCATCCAGAAAAACGTCGCCCCCGACAGCGCGCCAAAGGCCGTAGCGGCAACGAATTCCTCTTCATTTCCAAAGACATGCAGCGGTCCCAAAGCCGACAGGAACCCCTCCCACTCCGCCCGCGCCGGATGGATCAGACAGGGGCCCAGCCCATGGGCATTGGCAAGCCCGGGCATCATGCTGCAGGCCGCTGCCGCCGGTGCCACCGCCGCCGCCAGCGCGGCCAGCCGCACCCCCGCCATGGCCGACAGCACCGACTGCCCCGCGCGGAACCGCAGACCGCGCAGGATCTCCACCCCTTCGGCGGCGGGCAGGCAGACCAGAATCAGATCGCACCCGTCCACCACCGCCTGATTATCCGGCGCCACGCCCACCCCGTGCGACGCAGCCAAGGCCGCCGCCCGCGCCGCCGAACGGGGCGAGACCACGAAGTCATACCGCCCCCCCGCGCCACGGATCAGGAATTCCGCCAGATGACCGGTGCCAAGGATGCCGATCCGCACTTAGGGCATTTCCTCAAGAACTTCGGCTACAGCCTTGGCAGTAAAGGAAATATCAGCCTCGGTATGCACCAGAGAGGACAGCGAATGCAGCGTGGCCGAGGGGTTCATGTAGACCCCCTTGTCGAACAGCCGCAGCACGAAGTTGCGGAACTTCACGCGGTCCACATGGGTGCAGAAGTCACGGAAATCGTTGATCTCCTCCTTCTCGGTAAAGAAGACCTGGAACATCGAATTCACCCCCTGCACCCGCATCGCGTGCCGGTTCGACGTCTTCGCCACCCGCTCCAGCTCCGCCGCCATCTTCTGGCCCAGATGCTTGATCCGCGCAAAGCCCGCCTGATTGTCGGCCAGCATCGTCTCCAGCATCACCTTGGTCACATGCAGCGCCAGCCGCCCCGCGTTGTGCGTCCCGAAATGCAGCACCTTGCCCCATTCCAGCCCCGCCATGATCTCGTCCCGCCCGCCGATCATCGCCATGGGCAGGCCGCCACCCAGCGCCTTGCCATAGGTCACGATATCCGGCTCCAGCCCGTACAGCTCGGCGCACCCCCCAGCGGCCAGACGGAAGCCGGTCACCGTTTCGTCCAGATAGAACAGCGCGCCATATTGGCGGCACAAGTCCTGGATATGTTTCAGATATCCTGGTTTCGGCGGGATCACCCCCATGTTGGACATGACGCCTTCCGTCACAACACAGGCCGCCTCCGCCCCGTGGATCTTCATCGCCCGCTCGATCGCGTCAAAGTCGTTCCAGCGCACGACGATCGTGTCCTTCCACGCCTCCTCCGGTATCCCCGAAGAGTCCGGTATCCGCACCGGATCGTTGGGATGGCCGAACATCGTGGGCGGCAGCGGGTTGGTATTGACCAGCACCGCATCCCACCAGCCGTGATAATGCCCCTCGAACTTGATGATCTTGCGCCGCCCCGTATGGCCCCGGGCAAGGCGGAACGCCCCCATCGCGGCTTCGGTCCCGGTATTGGCGAAACGCACCTTGTCCACATGCGGCAGCAGGCCGACCAGCATCTCGGCCACCTCCACCTCCACCTCCAACGCGGTGGCGAAATGCGTCCCCCGCGCCACCTCGCGGGCGACCACCTCCACCACCTTCGGATGGGCATGCCCCAGCGGCAGCGCGCCGAAGGCCATCATCCAGTCGACATAGTCCCGCCCGTCTACATCATAAAGCCGCGCGCCCTGCCCGTGGCTCATGTAACGCGGCGCGCCGCCAAAGGTGGCAGGCCCGCGCGAGGCCGAGGATACCCCCTCCACCAGCACCTTCATGCCGCGCTCGAACAGGGATTGGGACGTGTTGGTCATGTCAGGCTCCGCTTGCTTGCCCCCGACCTTGGACCCCGCATCCCCCCCCGTCAAATTCAGGAACGACAATCCATGTCGCCCCCGCCCCCCTCCCGCGAAACGGCAACGGGCGCCCCCGTCAGGGGACGCCCGTGAATTTTCGCCAGAAAATTCGCACCCCGCCGGATCACTCCGCCGCGCGGGCCATGGGGTTGTTGGGATGCGTGGTCCAGTTGGCGTAATCCGATACCACCCGCCCCGTGCGCGGGTCGGTGGCGCCCTTCGGCATCTCGACCATGGTGATGCAATTCTCCACCGGGCAGACATTGACGCACAGGTTGCAGGCCACGCATTCCTCGTCCTTCACGGTGAAGACGCGGTCGGGCGACATGGCGATGGCCTGATGGGACGTATCCTCGCAGGCCGCATAGCACCGCCCGCAGGAAATGCAGGCATCCTGATCGATATGCGCCTTGGTGACGTAGTTCAGGTTAAGGTCCTGCCATTCCACGAAATTCGGCACCGCGCGGCCCACCAGCTGGTCCAGCCGCATGTTCTTTTCGTCCAGATACTGCGACAGGCCCGAAATCATCTCCTGCACGATCTTGAAGCCATAGGTCATCGCCGCCGTGCAGACCTGCACGTTCCCCGACCCCATCGCCATGAACTCTGCCGCATCGCGCCATGTGGTGACGCCCCCGATGCCGGAAATCGGCATCCCCCGCGTTTCCGGATGCCGCGCGATCTCGCCCACCATGTTGAGCGCAATCGGCTTCACCGCAGGCCCGCAATAGCCGCCATGGCTCCCCTTGCCGTCGATCATCGGGAAGGGAGAGAAGGTGTCCAGATCGACATTCGTCACCGATTTGATCGTGTTGATCAGGCTGACCGCATCCGCGCCCCCCCGCTTTGCCGCCATCGCAGGCGGCAGGATGGAGGTGACGTTGGGCGTCAGCTTCACGATGCAGGGCATTTTCGAGTAATGCTTCACCCATGCGGTGACCATCTCGATATATTCCGGCACCTGCCCCACGGCAGACCCCATCCCCCGCTCCGCCATCCCGTGCGGGCAGCCGAAGTTCAGCTCCACCCCGTCGGCCCCCGTATCCTCGATCCGCATCAGGATGTCCTTCCACGACTCCTCGTCACAAGGCACCATCAGCGAGATCACCAGCGCGCGGTCGGGGTAGTCCTTCTTGACCCGCCGGATCTCGTCGAGGTTCACCTGCAAGGGCCGGTCCGTGATCAACTCGATATTGTTCAGCCCCAGAAGCCGCCGGTCCGCCCCCCAGATCGCGCCATAGCGCGGGCCCGAGACGTTCACGATCGGCGGGCCTTCGGACCCCAGCGTCTTCCACACCACCCCGCCCCAGCCCGCGTCAAAGGCGCGGCGGACGTTATATTCCTTGTCCGTCGGCGGGGCCGAGGCCAGCCAGAACGGGTTGGGCGATTTGATCCCGATGAAATTCGACGTCAGGTCAGCCATGATCAGCCTCCATGTTGGCGCGCGCGGTCAGGGCCAGCCCCGCCGCCGTCTTGCTATCTTGTTGAGAAATCAGAACCCGAGCAGGTTCCAGAACCAGCCGACGATGATCCCGCCGACCTCGCCGAACTTGGGGATCACATAGGCCCATGCCATCGCGGCCACGGTGTTCACGATCAGGAACAGCGGCAGCGACATCTTCATCATGCCGGCAAAGAGAAAGATCACCGGTCGCAGCGGCCCGAAGAAATGGCCGATGAACACGGCGCCCATCCCCCATTTGCGGAAGGCGTCGGCCGCCTTCTCGACCAGATCGGGATGGTCCTTCAGCGGCCACATCGCCAGTATCCGCGCGCCAAAGCGCCAGCCCAGCCACCAGCTGAAGGTGGACCCGACCATCGCCCCCAGCGCCGCCCCCGCCCAGATCGGGAAGAAGGGCACCGCCCCCGTGGCGACCGTCGCGCCGACCCCAACGAGGATCGCCGTCGACGGCACCAAGAGCGACAGGAAGGCCGTCGTCTCGGCCGCCGCAAAGACCAGCGACAGCCAGAAGGACCACTCCTGATGCCGCTCCATGAAGGCGATGATCGCCTCGGCCGAAAAATCCATGATCCCTCACCGTTTCCGGCAAGGCAGATGGGGCCTGCCCGCGCCCCGGTAAAGGGGAGCGTGCCATTTTCATTGCCGCGCCATCAGCGCCGCGTGGATATCCTCCGCCGCGTCGCGCCCCTCGGCCACCGCCGTCACGGTCAGGTCTTCCCCGCCCGCCGCGCAGTCGCCGCCCGCCCAGACGCCCGGAACCGATGTCCGCCCCGCCCCCGTCACGGCGATCTTGCCGCCCGCCAGCGCCAGACCTTCCGGCGCTCCCGAAAGGGTCTGCCCGATCGCCTTGAACACCTGATCCGCGCGCAGACGGAACGTCTCGCCCGTGGGCTTCATGCCGTCCGGCCCGTCGACGGTATAGGCAAACTCCACCTCCAGCGCCGACCCCGCCTGATGCACCGCTACGGGCGAGGCGTTGGTGACGATCCGCACCCCCGCGCTCGTCGCATGTTCCTGCTCGTAGCCCGAGGCAGACATCTTCTCCTGCCCACGCCGGTAGACGATGGTCACGTTCTGCGCGCCCAGCAGCCGCGATTGCACGGCGGCATCGACAGCGGTCATGCCGCCCCCGATCACCACCACGTCACGCCCGATGGGCAGCACCGACTTGTCCTTGGCCTGCCGCAGCTCGGCAATGAAATCCACCGCCGGACGCACGCCTGCCATATCCTCGCCCGGCGCGCGCAGGGCATTCACCCCCGCAAGCCCCATGCCAAGAAAGACGGCATCATGGCTCGCCTGCAATTCAGCCAGAGTCACACCGGCCCCCAGCGCCACACCGGTCTTGATGGTGATCCCGCCGATCTTCAGCAGCCACTCCACCTCGGCCTGCGCGAAGTCATTCGTGCTCTTGTACTGCGCAATCCCGTATTCGTTCAGACCGCCCGCCTTGGGCCGCGCGTCGAAGATGACCACGTCATGCCCCTTCATGGCCAGCCGATGCGCCGCCGCAAGACCTGCCGGCCCCGCACCCACCACGGCAACCTTCCGCCCCGTCGCCGCCCCGCGCGTGAAGGGATGCACCCCCTTGGCCATAAGCGTATCCGTGGCGAACCGCTGCAGCCGCCCGATCTCCACGGGCTTGCCCTCGGCCACCTCGCGCACGCAGACCTCTTCGCACAGCGTCTCGGTCGGGCAGACGCGGGCGCACATCCCGCCAAGGATGTTCTGGCCAAGGATCGTCTTCGCCGCCGCCTCGGGCGTGCCCGTCGCGATCTGGCGGATGAAGAGCGGGATGTCGATGCCGGTCGGGCAGGCCGTCATGCAGGGCGCGTCATGGCAGAAATAGCAGCGGTCCGCCGCGACCCTTGCCTCATGCGCGTCGAGCGGGGCCTCGTGATCCCCGAAGTTGCGGGCGATGGTTTCGGCTGGCAGACGCCCCGGAACGACACCGGGCGTGAGCGGGCTGTTGGACAAGGCGTTTCTCCCTGTTTGCTTTATTCGTTGGAAGAAACGCTGCCACAGCGCCATATTTTTATCAAACGGTAAAATACAACGGGTGCCGATTTTTCGCCCCCGCGCGCCCAATCCGCTTTGGAT
The DNA here is from genome assembly GCF_009908265.2 of Paragemmobacter amnigenus. Taxonomy (GTDB): domain Bacteria; phylum Pseudomonadota; class Alphaproteobacteria; order Rhodobacterales; family Rhodobacteraceae; genus Paragemmobacter; species Paragemmobacter amnigenus. The sequence continues at coordinate 26,757 of NZ_JAAATX020000012.1, forward strand.
GCCGCGAAAACGCGCAAACCGCCCCGCAACATCGCCGCTTTTCACCCCCGTCCGGCTGGCGTATAAGGCACGCCAACCCTCGGGCGGCGCCCCTCTCGCACCGCGCCGGGACGAATGAAGAACCACGGCGCAAGGGCGCCAGCAGAGGACCGGCATGAGCAAGAATACCACCGAAGCCGATGTCGCCTTCATCCAGGCGCTCGCGGAACTTCTGAACAAGAACGAACTGACCGAGCTTTCGGTGAAACGGGAATATGGCGATGACGACAGCCTCGAGGTGCGCGTCATCAAGCAGGCGAATGTCGTGACCGTCGCCGCTGCGGCCCCCGCCCCCGTCTACCATGCCGCCCCCGCCGCTGCCGCACCCGCGGCCGCCGCCGCGGCCCCCGCCGCAGCCATGCCCGAAGACCCGGCCCAGCATCCGGGCGCCGTCACCTCGCCCATGGTGGGCACCTGCTATCTGGCCGCCGAACCGGGTGCCACGCCCTTCGTCACCGTGGGCGCGACCGTCGCCGAGGGCCAGACCGTCCTCATCATCGAGGCGATGAAGACCATGAACCACATCCCCGCCCCCCGCGCGGGCACGGTCAAGCGCATCCTCGTCGAAGACGGCACGCCGGTCGAATTCGGCGCCCCCCTCCTGATCATCGAATAAGGGTATCCCGATGTTCGAAAAGATCCTGATCGCCAACCGGGGCGAGATCGCGCTTCGCGTGATCCGCGCAGCCCGCGAAATGGGGATCAAGTCGGTGGCCGTGCACTCCACCGCCGACGCCGACGCGATGCATGTCCGCATGGCAGATGAAAGCGTCTGCATCGGACCGGCCTCCTCGACCCAGTCCTATCTCAACAAGGCCGCCATCATCTCGGCCTGCGAGATCACGGGGGCGCAGGCGGTCCATCCCGGCTACGGCTTCCTGTCGGAAAACGCTGCCTTCTCCCAGGCGCTGGAGGACCACGGTATCACCTTCATCGGCCCCTCGGCGGAACATATCCGCATCATGGGCGACAAGATCACCGCCAAGGAAACCGCCAAGGAACTGGGCATCCCCGTGGTGCCGGGCAGCGACGGCGGCGTGCCCGATTTCGAGACCGCCCAGACCGTCGCGGCCGAGATCGGCTATCCCGTCATCATCAAGGCCACCGCCGGCGGCGGCGGGCGCGGGATGAAGGTCGCCAAGAACGCCGAAGAGCTGGAAATCGCCTTCCGCACCGCGCGGAGCGAGGCGAAGGCCGCCTTCGGCAATGACGAGGTCTATATCGAGAAATACCTGCAAAAGCCCCGCCATATCGAGATCCAGGTCTTCGGTGACGGCAAGGGCAATGCGGTGCATCTGGGCGAACGCGACTGCTCGCTCCAGCGCCGCCATCAAAAGGTGTTCGAGGAAGCCCCCGGTCCTGCCATCACGCCCAAGATGCGCGCGGAAATCGGCGCGATCTGCGCCAATGCCGTGGCAAAGATCAATTACATCGGCGCGGGCACCGTCGAATTCCTCTACGAGGACGGGAAGTTCTACTTCATCGAGATGAACACCCGCCTTCAGGTCGAACATCCCGTGACCGAGGCGATCTTCGGCGTGGACCTTGTCCGCGAACAGATCCGCGTCGCGGCGGGCCTGCCCATGTCCTTCACGCAGGCCGACCTTGAAATCAACGGCCACGCGATCGAGGTCCGCATCAACGCCGAGAAACTGCCGAACTTCTCGCCCTGCCCGGGCAAGGTGCGGGTTTTCCACGCGCCGGGCGGGCTTGGCGTGCGGATGGATTCGGCGCTTTACGGCGGCTATTCCATCCCGCCCTATTACGACAGCCTGATCGGCAAGCTGATCGTCCATGGCCGCGACCGTCCCGAGGCGCTGGCGCGTCTGAAACGCGCGCTGGGGGAACTCATCATCGACGGCATCGACACGTCGGTCCCGCTCTTCCACATGCTGCTGGCCGAACCCGATATCCAGAACGGGGAATACAACATCCACTGGCTGGAAAAATGGCTCGCCGCGCAATTCGCGGAATGAACAGAGCGCGGCGCCCCTGATGGGGCGCCGCCAAATTCCTTCGAAGGAATTTGCAAAATTCTTCGAAGAATTTTGCCCCAGCCCCCGATGAACCAACAGGCCATCACCCCCGAGATCTTGCTCCGCGCCTATGCCGCGGGCATCTTTCCGATGGCCGAAGGACGCGACGACCCCGAAATCCACTGGGTCGACCCGCGCCGCCGCGGCATCCTGCCGCTCGACGGGTTCCACATCTCGCGCTCGCTCCGCCGCACCATCCTGCGCAGCCCGTGGCGCGTCACCGCCGACACCGCCTTTGCCGCCACGGTCGAAGCCTGCGCCGACCGCGACGAGACATGGATCAACGACACGATCTTCGCGCTTTACGTCGCCCTCCACCGCACGGGCCATGCCCATTCGGTCGAGGTATGGGAGGGTAGCGATCTGATCGGCGGCGTCTATGGCGTCACGCTGGGCCGCGCCTTCTTTGGCGAAAGCATGTTCTCGCGCCGCACCGATGCATCGAAACTGGCGCTGGCCTGGACCGTGCACCGCCTGAACGCGGGCGGCTTCACGCTGTTCGACACGCAATTCCTGACGCCGCACCTGCGCAGCCTCGGCGGGGTGGAAATCCCGCGCCACGACTACCACCGCCGCCTTGCCGCGGCGCTGGACGGGCGGGGCAGCTTCTCCCCTGCGGGTTACTCGCCCTCGCCCTCGGAGGTGGCAGGCTCTTCCGGCGCGGGCACCGGTTCCGGCGTCACGCAGCGCAGCACCCAGACGTCATAGCGCGGATGGTCCAGCGCCGACAGCGCAGGCGATGACGCGATCATCCAGCCCTGAAAGACCGGATCGGCCACGCTGGCATCGCGGATGGTCAGATGCGCCTCGGCATCCGAGGCGGGGTTGTCCGCCGGATAGCGGCAGGCATCCAGCCGGATGGACAGCCGCCCCGACACCGCCTCCTGCCCCGTGGTCAGTTCGATATCCGCCGTCTCGCCCGTCAGCTTGTCCAGCCAGCGCAGGATGCCCGCATCGGCATCGGCAAAGCCCTGCGCCCCCGCAGGCCCCGCCGCCAGCAGCGCCAGCACCAGACCGGCGCGGATCATTCCACCGCCCCGCCTTCGGCCGGTGCGGCATCATCCCCGCCACCGCCCGCGAATTTCATCATGAGGGAAATGACCGAAACCGCGCCCTGCGTATCCTCGATCTCGGCCCCCGCGGGCAGCACATCCAGCGCCCCGCCGGGCACCAGCTCGACGAAATTCCCGCCCAAGAGCCCTTCGGACGAGATCAGCGCCGCCGAATCCTCGGGCAGTTGCACCGCCGATTGCACGGTCAGCGTGGCATCGGCAAAGAAGGTCTCGGGGTTCAGCTCCAGCGCGCTGACAGTGCCCACCTTTACCCCTGCCAGCCGCACATCCGTGCCCACACGCACGCCCTCGACCGACCGGAACGACGCCGTCAGGTCATAGCTGCCCGTCGTCGTGGACGTCATGCCGGTTTCCTGCCCGGCATAGACCAGAAAGCCGATCGCCGCCGCCAGCACGGCCGCGCCTGCCAGAACCTCTGCGCGATTCTCGGCCATCACTCGGGCTGCCACGCCTCGTAGTCGCGGCGCACCGCCGGTTCGGGGCGGCGGATGGATCCGAGGGGCGCATAGGCGGCCGCCGTGCCGGTCAGATTCTCCTGATGCGGCTTTTCCCAGACCTTGTGCTTCAGCGGCGCCTTGGTCGGCGGCTCGTCCCAGGTGTGGTGCAGCCAGCCGTGCCAGTCGGGCGATACGCGGCTTGCCTCGGCCTCGCCCTTGTAGATCACCCAGCGCCGCTTGCCGTCGCGGGTTTCGTAATAGACGTTCCCCTGCCCGTCCTCGCCCACCTTCACGCCCTTGCGCGAGGTGTAAAGCTGGGTGCCGAGCGTCTGGCCGTTCCACCATGTGACAAGCCGCTTGAGGAAATCCATCGTAAGCCTCCGGGAAACCTTTGCCCCCATATGGCCGAAGCAGGCGCAAAGGTCCAGCACCAAGCCGCCGCAGGAGCGGGAATGTGACCGCCCCACATCGCAGGCGCGCGACGATTTTTCTGCGAAAAATCCCGCCCCGCCCCGCCGTTGCCTCCCTGCACCGACAGTGGCCGCCCCGCGCCGATTTTTCGCAGAAAAATCGTGCCCCCCGAAGCAAAAGGGCGGACCCGCAGGCCCGTCCCCTTTGCCGCAACCGCGCAGGTCTCAACCCGCCGTTGCCGGTTCCTTCTTCTTCGCCTCGGTATAGACGAGCATCGGCTTGGCCTCGGCGGAATTCACCGCCTCTTCGTTCACCACGACCTCTTCCACACCGTCCATGCCGGGCAGTTCGAACATGGTATCCAGCAGGATATCCTCCATGATCGACCGCAGACCCCGCGCGCCGGTCTTGCGCTTGATCGCGCGCTTGGCGATGGCGGTCAGGGCGTCGGGCGTGAAGGTCAGCTTGACCCCCTCGATCTCGAACAGGCGCTGGTACTGCTTGACCAGCGCGTTCTTCGGCTCGGTCAGGATGGTGACCAGCGCGCCCTCGTCCAGATCGTTCAGCGTGGCGATGACGGGCAGACGGCCCACGAATTCCGGGATCAGACCGAATTTCAGCAGGTCCTCGGGCTCCAGCTCCTTGAACAGCTCGCCCACGCCGCGCTCTTCCGGCCCCTTCACATCGGCGCCGAAGCCGATCGCGCTGCCCTTGTTGCGCTGCGCGATGATCTTCTCCAGGCCCGCAAAGGCCCCGCCGCAGATGAACAGGATGTTCGTCGTATCCACCTGCAGGAATTCCTGCTGCGGATGCTTGCGCCCCCCCTGCGGCGGCACGGAGGCGACCGTGCCCTCCATGATCTTCAGCAGCGCCTGCTGCACCCCCTCGCCCGACACGTCGCGGGTGATCGACGGATTGTCCGACTTGCGGGTGATCTTGTCGACCTCGTCGATATAGACGATGCCGCGCTGCGCGCGTTCGACGTTGTATTCCGACGCCTGCAAGAGCTTGAGGATGATGTTCTCCACATCCTCGCCCACGTAACCCGCTTCGGTCAGCGTGGTCGCATCCGCCATGGTGAAGGGCACATCCAGAATCCGCGCCAGCGTCTGCGCCAGCAGCGTCTTGCCGCAGCCGGTGGGGCCGATCAGCAGGATGTTGGACTTCGACAGCTCGATATCCGTCTTGGACGAATTGTTCAGCCGCTTGTAATGGTTGTGCACCGCCACCGACAGCACGCGCTTGGCGTGGATCTGGCCGATCACGTAATCGTCCAGCACCTTGCAGATCTCGCGCGGGGTGGGCACCCCTTCGGAGGATTTCAGCCCCGAGGATTTCGTCTCCTCGCGGATGATGTCCATGCAGAGCTCGACGCATTCGTCGCAGATGAAGACCGTCGGCCCCGCGATCAGCTTGCGCACCTCGTGCTGGCTCTTGCCGCAGAAAGAACAGTAAAGCGTGTTCTTGCTGTCGCTGCCGGAGTTGTTCGCCATCAGGTCGTCCTCTGCCTCGTGCCGGCCCTGCGGCCCGCGCTGGTGGAAAGTCTAGGCCAAGGCCCGCGCCCCCACAATGCCAAAAAGCCCCCCGCCGGTCCGGCCGACGGGGGGCGCATACTCACTTCGACGTGTCGTCCGCCTTGCCGCGGCTTTCCACGATCTCGTCGATCAGACCCCAGGCTTTCGCATCCTCGGCCGACATGAAATTATCCCGCTCCAGCGCCGCCTCGACGGTTTCATAGCTGTTGCCGGTATGCTTGACGTAGATCTCGTTCAGGCGACGCTTCAGCTTTTCCGTCTCGCGGGCGTGGATCATGATATCCGTCGCCTGCCCCTGATAGCCGCCCGAGGGCTGGTGCACCATCACGCGGGAATTGGGCAGCGAGAAGCGCATCCCCTTTTCCCCCGCAGTCAGCAGAAGCGACCCCATCGACGCCGCCTGCCCGATCACCAGCGTGGAGACCTTCGGCTTGATGTACTGCATCGTGTCATAGATCGACAGACCGCTCGTCACCACGCCGCCGGGGCTGTTGATGTACATGCTGATTTCCTTCGACGGATTCTCCGCTTCGAGGAACAGCAGCTGCGCGCAGATCAGGCTGGACATGCCGTCATGCACGGGGCCGGAGAGGAAGATGATCCGCTCCTTCAACATGCGCGAGAAGATGTCATAGGCCCGCTCCCCGCGGCTGGTCTGTTCAACCACCATGGGGACGAGGGTGTTCATGTAGTGATCGACGGGATCGCGCATCGCGGGCTGCCTCTTTGTCTCACGTGATCTAAACGACTGTCTGTTGACAGAGTCTTAGTTGCGTGGGCGGGGGGCTGCAAGGGCACCCCGTCCGAATGCGGCGGCGGGGGCGGCGATCAGGCATCCGACAGCCAGTCCGCGACCGATGGCATCAGCGGGCGGAAATAGGCCACCATCCGCCCCGGCGGCTCGGCCACGGCGCCCTCGGCCCAGGGGGCCACGCCATGCACCAGATGGCGGTGCAGCACCACCGCCTCGCCCGGGCGGCCGGGAAGCTCCACACGGGGACAGGTTTCGAACACCGCGCGCCGCGCGGCCTGATAGGCGTCGGTGATGTCATGGTCGGACAGATCGCCACGGCATCCGGCAAAGGCCGCCCGCAGCGCCGCGCCCATCACCAGATGGCTGCCCTCCCACACCACAAGCGGCGCCGCCCCCGCAGCCGCCGCGTTCAGCGGCAGCCCCGCGATCCAGGCATGGGGTTCCTTGACCATGCGCCGCTTGTCCGGCCCCACGGGCAGAAGCCCGTCCAGATGGGCCGCATCCCGCATCAGGCGAAAGCGGAAGGCGGCCGCGCTCTCCTCCGCCCCGGGCCGGGGATAGCCCGCGCGGGTTACCGACAGTTGTGCCGGATGCAGGGGAACAGGCGATAACCCCAGATCCTGCCAAGGAAATTCCACATCGCCCACCGCGCCATCCGCACCGTTGGGCAGGGCATCCAGCCCCACGAACCATGTCCCGCCGCACCGCCATGCCACGTCGCTTGCCGTCACGGCCTGCCGCGCCACGGGCGCCGCTGCCGCAGCCCAGTCCTCAATCGCCGCCGACCGCACCCGCCGCCAGCCACGCGCCCGCCAATCCGCCGTCACCCCGTCCTCCACCATCCGCCCCGCCTGCCCTGCCCCGCCCGTGCCGCATCCCGCCGCAACGATCTAGCACGGCGGCGGCAGAGGCCAGCCGTCCTGCGGCATTCCTCTGGCATCCTGCGGCAAAAGGGCGTATCCGCAGCCCTTCTTTCCGCGTGCCACAGCGCCGCAAGCAGACCTTTTCCGAAAGCCCGTTTCCATGTCCGACCGCATCCTTCGCCCCGCCCTTGTCCTTGGCCTGCTGTCCTGCATCGGACCCTTCGCCATCGACATGTACCTGCCCGCCATGCCGCAGATCGGCGCGGCGCTGGGGGCATCGGTTCCGGCGATGCAAACGACGATCACCGCCTATTTCATCGCCTTCGGTCTGGCCCAGCTCGTCTATGGCCCCTGGGCCGACCAGGCGGGGCGCAAGGCACCGCTCTATGCGGGGATCGGCATCTTCCTTGCGGGCTCGGTCCTGTGCACGCTGGCGCCCACGGTGGAATGGCTGATCGCGGGCCGCTTCGTGCAGGGCCTTGGCGGGGCCGCGATGATGGTGGTGCCCCGCGCCATCATCCGCGACCTGCACACCGGTCCCGCCGCCACCCGCCTGATGGCCGCCGTGATGCTGGTGATCTCGGTCTCGCCCATGCTCGCCCCGCTGGCGGGATCGGGCCTCATGGCCCTGACCGGCTGGCGCGGCATCTTCGCGGCCCTTGTCGTGGCGGGCGGGATCAGCCTTCTGACCCTCGCCCTCGCCCAGCCAGAAACCCTGCCCCCCGCCGCACGGCAACGCTTCGACCTGACCGACACCCTGCGCAACAGCCGCCGCCTGATCACCGACCGCAGCTTCATGGGCCTGACCTTCCTCGGCGGTTTCGGCATGGCCAGTTTCTTCGTCTTCATCGCAAGCGCGAGCTTCGTCTACACTGAAAGCTTCGGCCTCTCGCCCACCGGCTTTTCCGTGGCCTTCGCGATCAATGCCATCGGCTTCTTTGCGGCGTCACAGGCGGCGGGCCCGCTCGGCCTGCGGCTGGGCGCGCGGCGGGTCATGGCCGTGGCAAGCGCGGGCTTCACTCTTGCCACGGTGGCGCTTTTCGCGCTGGCTCTGGCGGGGATGGTGTCGCTGGCGGTCTGCATCGCGGGGCTCTTCCTTGCCAATGCGTTCCTCGGGCTGATCATCCCGACCACGATGGTCATGGCGCTGGACGATCACGGCGACATTGCAGGTCTGGCCTCCTCGCTCGGCGGGACGCTCCAGATGCTGGCGGGCGGGCTGATGGTGGCCGCGACGGGGCCTTTCTTCGACGGCACCGCCACGCCCATGCTGGGGGCCATCGCGCTCTGCGGGCTGCTGGTGCTGGTGCTCTCGCGGGTCGCGCTGGCGCGGCCTCAGCCGCCCGCAAGGGCGGCCTGACCCGCCACCTCGGCCAGCGCGGCGTCCAGAAGCGCCAGTCCCGCCCCCTCGCGCGAGGCGCCTTCTGACAGCACCCGCCGCCAGCCCCGCGCGCCGGGGCGGCCATGGAACAGCCCCAGCATGTGCCGCGTGATCTGGTGCAACCGCCCACCCCCCGCCAGATGCGCGGCGATATAGGGCTTCATCTCCTCGACCACAGCAAAGGCATCACGCCCCGCCCCGTCACCCCAGAGCGCATCCGCCCCGATCAGCACCGACCCCGGTTCATGATAGGCCGCGCGCCCGATCATCACCCCGTCCAGCCCCGCCTCCAGCAACGCGCGCGCCTGATCCAGAGTGGTGATCCCGCCATTGATGCAGATGGTCAAATGCGGAAACTCCGCCTTCATCCGCCGGACCAGATCGTAATCCAGCGGCGGGATCTCGCGGTTCTCCTTGGGCGACAGGCCCTGCAACCAGGCCTTGCGGGCATGGATCACGAAATGGCGCACCCCGGCAACCGAGACGCGGTGCAGGAAATCGGGCAGCACCTCTTCGGGGTTCTGGTCATCCACCCCGATGCGGCATTTCACCGTCACGGGCACATCCGCCACCTCGATCATCGCCGCCACGCACTCGGCCACCAGCGCGGGCCGTTCCATCAGCACCGCGCCGAAACAGCCCGATTGCACGCGGTCCGACGGACAGCCCACGTTCAGGTTGATCTCGTCATAGCCATAGGGCAGCGCCGCCCGCACCGCCGCGCGCAACTCCGCCGGATCGGACCCGCCAAGCTGCAGCGCCACCGGATGCTCTGCATCGCCATAGCCCAGCAACCGCTCGCGCGGGCCATGGATCACGGCGGGGGCCGTCACCATCTCGGTATAAAGCATCGCCCGCCGCGTCATCAGCCGGTGGAAATACCGGCAGTGACGATCGGTCCAGTCCATCATCGGGGCGACGGACAGGCGGTGCGCGCCTGAGAACAAGGCATTCGCAGGTTTCATAAGGGTTCTCGTAGCCATCTGGTTCGCGCGATTTCCGTCTTTTCCCGTCGGTTTGCCCTTTCGCGGAAAAGTGCACAGCGTCGGGGTTTCCTGTGCAGCCTCCCCCGCCCCTTGCGGATGGCCGGAGGATCGTTCCCGTGGGCAATCTGCCGCAGTTAGCACGGCGGCGGCACTGTCCGAAAGCGACATGGCTGAAAGGGCTACACCACAGCCCAAAAGAATGGAACTCGGAACACACCCGATCCAGCCGCGAACGGCGGGGTGTCGTGGCGCGCGCAGGTAAGTGTCCTCTCCCCCGGGACATCGTGGCCCCGCTCCCTGAACGGATCAAGCGTCGGGAAGATGGCGAAGGCACGGACAAGGACAAGAGCACAGGGATCACCTGCTGCCCTGGCTGCCCTACGGCCGAACGGCGGCCTGCAGGACGATTCACCACCCTGTCGGGGCGTTCACCAAGACCTGCGTCGGTCCGAACGCGCGCGGCGGGGCGGGCCCGACCTCGCGCCCGGGCCTGCATTGGGCAGTTCAGAAGGAATAGACCAGCGACACGCCCAGCTTGTTCTCGCTGCGGACGTCGCGCGCGTCGTTGTATTCGGTCAGATAGCTTATCCGCGTGGCGAACATCTCGGACATCTTGACGTTCAGCCCCAGATCGCTGTTCGCGCGCAACGCGCTGTCCGATTTCAGCACGTCAAGGTCGTTGGTGACAAACATCGTGTCACTCAACCGCCAGTACAGCCGCGATGACCCGATATAGCCCGTCTCGCTCTCGGACTGGTCCAACCCGTTCTCCAGATAGCTCAGCCCGATGCCCGCCTGCACCCGCCAGCTCAGATCGCGGGTATTGATGATGCGATAGCCCGGCCCGACGCCCATGAAGGCATCCGTCTTGATGTCCTCCGCCGTCTCGGCCAGACCGTCGGTCTTCACACGGCCAAGCGCGAACAGATAGAAGCTCTCGTTCAGGAAGTAGTTCGCGTCATAGATGGCAAAGACGTCCTCCTTCATCTTGACCGACCCCGCCTCCGAGAAATCCATCACGACCCCGATATTCTGGACCAGCGGACCATCGGCAAAGCGCAACCGCGCCCCGAGGCTGAACTCGCTTGAATCCGTCGCCCCCGTCTTGCCGGAATAGCTGAGCGAGGCGCTCCCCGACAGGCCGTTGCGGAATTCGGGGCTGCCATAGCGGAACGGATCGTTGCCGCGGTCCAGCTCGATCCGCGCGGAACGGTCGATATCGTCGATCCGGTCATCGACCGAATCCAGACCCGTCAGGGTGGTCTGTGCGGCACCGGCCGTCGCCGCAAGGGCCAGCAGACCCGTCGCGGCAAGGAGGTAAAGGGGGCGAATGGACATGGGAATGCTCCTTCAGGGGCAAGGGTGCCTGTGGCGTGGCATTCCGCGTACCGCCAACTTGCCTGCGGGCGGCTGATCGACATCAGTCCGGGCCGCAAAAGCGCGGGAATCCTGCTCTGGAACAGGGTGCGCGCGCCCTGACATGGCCGCTTTCCGCCTGCACCGCCGGAACGACAGCCCCACCTCGCCGCCCGCCTTGAACTGCCGGATACCGCGCTCCACCTGTTCAAGGTGCAGGCAGTTTCTGTCGGCCGCAGCAAAGCGTGGGGCACGGATCACCCGCTTGGCCAATCGCGCACTCATCCACGCAACAAGACGGCTCCGGCCACATACGGAAAGACATCTCCATGCCCGACACCTTCGCCAAGGCGATGCGCCAATCGCTCGCCCTTGTCCGCGCGTCCAGACCGCTTGACGCCACCCGTCACATCCAGATGGCACTGGCAGGCGGCACCGACACGCCGCCCCCGCCGCCCACCCCCGCCGCCAAGCCGCCCCGCAGCCCCCGCGCGGCGGCGACCCGCCGTCCCCTTTCGGAAATCCTCGCCACGCTGGCGCAGCGACCGGCAGGCTTCGACCGGCCCGCCGCCGCACCTGTCACCCTTGCCGATCCTCCGGCAGGACTGGTCCTCGACCACGGAGTGCACCATACCCCGCACGGCGCGCGCCGCTATCTGGCCTTCCGCCCCGGGTCATCCGGCAAACCCGTCCGCGGCCTGATCCTCATGCTTCACGGCTGCACCCAGACGCCCGAGGATTTCGCGACCGGCACCGCCATGCATCTGGCCGCCGCCGCCCGCGACATGATCGTCGTCTATCCCGCGCAACCCCGATCCGACAATCCGTCGCTCTGCTGGAACTGGTTCCGGCCCGGCGACCAGAGACGCGAGGGCGGCGAACCCGCCCTGCTTGCCGATCTGGCAGGCCATGTCGCGGCCCGCCATGACGTGCCCCCCGGTCGCATCTTCGTCGCTGGCCTTTCGGCAGGCGGCGCGATGGCCGCGATCCTTGCCCGCACGCATCCCGAGGTCTTCGCGGCAGCAGGCATCCATTCCGGCCTGCCGACCGGCAGCGCAACCGACGTCATCGGTGCCTTCGCCGCCATGCGCGGGGATCCCTCTTCCGGAACCGAACCGCTCTCGGGCCGCGCCATCATCCTGCACGGCTCTGCCGACCGGACCGTCGCTCCGGTGAATGCAGGGCGGCTTGCAGGAACGCTGGTCGAAACCCGCGAACGATCGGGGGAACGGAACGGACGCCGCTACGATGTTCTCGAAGGGCGAAACGCCTCGGGCCATGACGTGGAACTCTGGCGCATCGACGGCGCGGGACATGGCTGGTCCGGCGGCCATCCTGACGCAAGCTACACCGAACCGGCCGGTCCCGACGCCACGGCCGAGATGGTGCGCTTCTTCGACCGGACACCCTGAGGGCGCCTGTCGGGGGGCCCGCATGACGGCCCCTCGCCCCCGGCCCTGCGGACCGGCCCGACAGCGCAGCATGTGTAGACATTATGTATTATCATCCCTACAAGACCGGCATCAGACCTGACCCCCGCGCCGGCGAACCGCGTCAGGCGAAAGGAGTGCCGCCTTGGATGCCGACAGCCGCAGCCGCAAATCCATCTGCGCCGACGACCTGCGCCGCCAGATCCTAACCCAGCAACTGGAACCGGGCAGCTCGCTGGACGAAACCGAACTGGCCGACCGCTACGGCATCTCGCGCCCGCCCCTGCGCGAGGTGCTCCGCCAACTTTCCGGCGAAGGCTATGTGCGGCTGGTCGAAAACCGCGGCGCCCAGGTCGCGCCCATGACGCACAAGACCCTGCGAAACTTCTTCGTCGCAGCCCCGATGATCTATGCCGCCGTCACCCGCCTTGCCGCCCTGAATGCCACACCCCCGCAGATCGACCGGCTCAAACAGGTCCAGCGCGCCTTTCGCGCCGCCATCTGCAACGGCAACGCCGCCGACCGCGCGCTGGAAAACGAACGCTTCCATTCCCTCATCGGCGAGATGGCCGATAACGAATTCCTCATGCCCAGCCTGCGGCGGCTGCTGATCGACCACACACGGATCGCGATGACCTTCTACAATCCCCGCCACCTCCGCATGGCCGACACCCAGTCCATCGCCGCCGACCAGCACGACATGTTCATCGCGCTGATCGAGGCCGGCGATGCCGACGCCGCCGCCGACCTTGCGGTCGCGCATTGGGACCTGTCGCGCGCCCGCATCGAAAGCTTCGTCACGCCCGAAAGCATCCGGGCTCCCCTCGGGGCGCCTCCGGGGGCCAGCCGCCAGAACGGGGAAACCCCATGACCACCTACCCCGCCCGCAGAACCCCGATGCAGCACGGCACCGCCGCTTGGTCGGCCATCCTGCCCCACCAGCCCGCACCCGTCCCCCTTGCCGGGGACATGACGGCCGATGTCGCCATCATCGGCGGCGGCTTCGCGGGCCTCTCCGCCGCGCGGCACATCCGCAGCCTCGCCCCCCGCGCGCGGGTGGTCGTGCTCGAGGCGGGGCGGCTGGCCGAAGGCGCATCGGGCCGCAATTCCGGCTTCATGATCGACCTCCCGCACGAACTGACCTCGGACGATTACGCAGGCCATGGCGACGACCGCACCATGATCGCGCTGAACCGCAAGGCCATCGCCTTTGCCCGCGACGTGGTCGAGGAATTCGGCATCCCGCGCGATTTCTTCGACCCCGCAGGCAAGATCAACGGCGCGGCAAGCGCGGCGGCAGATGCGCTCAACCGCTCCTACGCGCGGCATCTGGACGGTCTGGGCGAAGCGAACCGTCACCTCGACGCGCAGACGATGGCCGAGGTGACGGGCAGCCGCCATTATGTCTCGGGTCTCTACACGCCCGGCACGGTGATGCTGCAACCGGCGGGCTATATCCGCGGCTTCGGCGAAGGTTTGCGCCGCACCGGCGTGACCGTCGCGGAACAGACGGCGGTGACGGCGATTGCCCGGCAGGGCGCGCACTGGACCGTGGCAACACCCAAGGGGCGCGTGACGGCGGGCAAGATCATCCTTGCCAATAACGGCCATCTGGAAAGCTTCGGCTTTGCCGCGAACCGCCTGATGCACCTGTTCCTCTATGCCTCCATGACCGTCGAGCTTGACGCAGAGGCACAAGCCATTCTGGGCGGCCAGCCCCGCTGGGGCGTCACTCCGGCAGATCCGATGGGGACCACCATGCGCCGGATCGACACCGGACAGGGCGGCAATCGCATCATCACCCGCACCTGCGCCAGCTTCGAGCCGGGCATGGAACCCTCCGCCGCGACACTTGCAAGAACCGCCGCCGTCCACCGCCGGAAATTCGACGACCGCTTCCCCCGACTGCGCGGCATTGCAATGGCCCATACATGGGCGGGCCATCTGTGCCTGTCCCGAAACGCCGTCTCGGTCATGCGCGAACTCGACACCGGCCTTTACGCCGCCGCCGTCTGCAACGGCCTCGGCACCGCGCGCAGCACGCTGACCGGCATGGCCGCCGCCGAACTGGCCTGCGGACACCAAAGCGACGTCACCGCCCATTTCCTGCAAGAGGCACAGCCGGTGAGACTTCCCCCGCCACCGCTCTCCACGATCGGGGCGAATGCCTATCTGCGCTGGAAGGAATGGCGCGCGGGGCGGGAATAGACCGCGCGCGCCACGCGCCGTCCCTGCCCTACAGATCCTTTACCAGACGCAGCGCGTCATAGATCGCGGCATGGGTATTGCGCGCCGCCACCGCATCCCCGATCCGGAACACGCGGAACTCCGCCTCGGGATTACGCAGCACGCCCTGCACCCCGCCCGTCGCCAATGCGTCGTAATCCACCTCGCCACGGTTGCGCGAAAGCGGCTTGAGATCGAAGTAAAGCTCGTCCAGCGGCCGCGTGCCCTGATTGACGATCACCTGATCGACCAGCCGCTCGCGCGTGAAATCCCCGTAATCGCTGCCCAGAACCGCGCGCAGCCGGTTGCCCTCGCGCGTCACGGACATCAGCCGCCATGTGACGGTAAAGGTGGTGTTCCGCTTCTGCAGGTTCCGCATATAGGGCACCAGATTCATCGCCATCACCTCGGGCGAGAAGCTGCGGTCCGGCGTCACGATCTCCACCGCCGCGCCCGTCGCGCTGATCAGGTCCGCCGCCTGCAGCGCCGCATGGTCGCCCGCATCGTCGAAGATCAGGACATCGGTCCCGGGCTTCACATCGCCCGACAGGATATCCCAGGCCGAATGCACCAGATCGTTGCCCGCCGCCAGCACGGCCGTATGCGGCAGGCCGCCCGTGGCGATGATGACCTCGTCAGGCCGGGTGGCCAGCACGGCATCGGCATCGGCAAAGGTGTTGAAATGGAAAGTCACGCCCTTCTTCTCGCATTGCGCCATCCGCCACGCGATGATCGAGATCATCTCGCGCCGCCGCTCGTCCTGCGCGGTCAGCCGGATCTGCCCGCCCGGCCGGTCGGCGGCCTCGAAGACCGTCACCTCGTGCCCGCGCTCCGCCGCGACACGCGCGGCCTCCACCCCTGCCGGCCCCGCGCCCACGATGGTGATGCGCTTGCGCTCCGCCGCCTGCGGGATCAGATGCGGCATCGTCTCCTCGCGCCCCGTGGCGGGGTTGTGCAGGCAGAAGGCGAGCCCGCCCTGATAGATGCGGTCAAGGCAATAGTTCGCCCCGACGCAGGGCCGGATATCCTCCTCGCGCTTCTCGACGATCTTTCGCACGATATGCGGGTCGGCCATATGCGCCCGCGTCATCCCCACCATGTCCAGCTTGCCCGACGCGATGGCATGCCGCGCCGTCGCCACATCCGGAATCTTCGCCGCGTGAAAGGTGGGAAACCCCGTCGCCGCGCGGATCTCGCCCGCGAAATCCAGATGCGGCGCGTTCTTCATGCCCTGCACGGGGATCACGTCGGTCAGCGCGGCATCGGTCTCGATATGCCCGCGGATCACGTTCAGGTAATCCACCAGCCCGCTGTTCTTCAGCCGGTGCGAAAGCTCCATCCCCTCGGCCTTCGAGAAGCCCCCCGCGACCATCTCGTCACCCGTATAGCGCAGGCCAAGGATGAAATCCTCGCCCACCCGCGCCCGGATCGCCCGCAGCACGTCAAAGCCAAAGCGCAGGCGGTTGTCCAGATCGCCGCCATAGGGCGCATCCAGCGTATTGGTCAGGGGCGACCAGAACTGGTCGATCAGATGGCCATAGGCCTCAAGCTCCACCCCGTCCACGCCTGCCGCCTTCATCCGCTCGGCGGCATCGGCGTAATCCCCGATGATGCGGTCGATGTCCCAGTCTTCCATCTTCTTGGGAAAGGCGCGGTGCGACGGCTCGCGCTCGTGGCTGGGCGACACCACCGGCAGCCAGTCCCCCTTGTCCCACCGCGTCCGGCGGCCAAGATGGGTCAGCTGGATCATCACGGCGGCCCCGTGATCGTGGCACTCGTCCACCATCTGCTTCATCCAGCCCACCACCTCGTCCTTCCAGGCGAGGATGTTGTTGAACACCGGCGGGCTGTCGCGCGCGACCGAGGCGGACCCCGCCGTCATCGTCAGCGCAACCCCCGCCTTGGCCCGTTCGACGTGATAGGCCCGATACCGGCCCTTTGGCATCCCGTCCTCGGGATAGGCCGGTTCATGGCTGGTGATCATGATGCGGTTGCGCAGCGTCAGATGCTTCAGCCGATAGGGTTGCAGCAGCGGGTCGTTGGACATCGGGGCCTCCTGTCAGTACCGGAACTCTCGCGCAGAATGTTCAGTCATGTCAAGATAACAGCCATGACCGCACATTTCCTTGCGCCGCCCCGCCGATCGCCCTAACCTGCCCGCCATGACAGACGGCGACAAACCCGAAAGCGGCTGGCGCGGATCGCGCGAGGGATGGCTCGACGCCGCCTATGCCGCGCTGATCCGCGAAGGGGTCGAGGCGGTGAAGATCCTGCCGCTGGCCGAACAGCTCAAACTCTCGCGCACCAGCTTCTACTGGTTCTTCAAGGACCGCGCCGAACTCCTGGCCGCTCTGGCCGACATGTGGGAGGCACGCACCACCACCCCCCTCGTCACCGCCACCACCGACTATGCCGAGACGGAGACCGAGGCGATGCTGAACGTCATCGCCTGTTTCCTGCGCGCCGACACATTCGACGCGAAACTGGAATTCGCCATGCGCGGCTGGGGCCTGAAAGATCCCGCCATCCTCGCCCGCATCAACGACGCCGACCACCGCCGCCTGCATGCCCTGACCGCCATGCTGGAACGCTGGGGCCATGACGCGCAGGATGCCGATGTCCGCGCCCGCACCATCTATCTCGTGCAGATCGGCTATATCGCCACGCAGGCCGACGAAACGCTGGAAACCCGCCTGACCCGCATCCCCAACTACGTTGAGATCTATACGGGCCGCCCCCCCGAACCGCGCGAGATCGCGCGCTTGCGCGGCCGCTTCGGACTCTGACCCCGCCCCGCAACCCGACCGCCCCCGCCACGCAGGAGAAAGCCTTGCCCCGTCTGCCCCAAGGCGTCCTCGCCATCATCCCCGCGGTCTTTGCCATGGCCCTGACCGACGCGATCTTCAAAAGCTGGAGCGCGGGCATCTCTCTGTGGCAGATCTGGGTCCTGCGCTCGCTTGTCGTGCTGCCGGTCCTCTATGTCATGGCAGGCGGGCGGGTGCGGGTCGCGGGGGCGGGCTGGATCGCGCTGCGCTGCCTTGCGCTGATCCTGATGTATCTGACGATGTACCCCGCCCTGCCCCTGATCGACATGTCGCTGGCCGGTGCCGCCTTCTACACCGCGCCGCTCTTCATCGCGGGCCTGTCGGCCCTCGTGCTCGGCCAAAGGATCGCGGGGCTGCAATGGCTGGCGATCCTCGTGGGCTTTGCGGGGCTCCTGCTCATCGTGCGCCCCTTCGGCCTTGCCTTCACGCCCATCATCCTGCTGCCCGTCGCGGCCGCCTTCTGCTATGCCTGCGCCGCCGTGCTGACCCGCGCGAAATGCATGGGGGCGGAACCCGTGGTCATGGGCTTCTGGCTGAACGTGGCCTTCCTCGTGACCGGCGGCATCGCGGCCGCGCTGCTCCAGTCCGGCCTGACGCTGCGCGGCGTGGATTTCCCCTTCCTGCTTGCGACATGGCAACCGCTCGCCCCTGCCGACTGGGCCGTGATCCTCTTTCTCGCCGTGCTGATGACGGGTGTCTCCATCGGGGTGGCCCATGCCTACAAATCCCCCCAGCCCGCCGTCATCGCAACGCTGGAATATGCCTACATGATCTTTGCGATCTTCTGGGGCTTCGTCTTCTTCTCCGAAGTGCCGGACCTCTGGACCATCCTCGGCATGGCCCTCATCGCCACAGGCGGTGCTGCGGTGCTGCTGGTCCCGACGCGCCCGTCGCAGGCCCGCGCCGTCGCGACCTGACGCCCGCCCGCCGCCCTATTTCAGCTTGATGCAGAAATGCTTGGTGACCGGTTTTTCGATCTTCCACGTGCCCGAAAAACCCGGCTCCACGACGAAACCGTCGCCCGGTTTCATCGTCACCGCAGCGCCGCCATCCGGCGTTATGGTGATCTCGCCCTCGATCAGGTGCACGAATTCATAGAACTTGTAGACCGCATGCCACGTCCCGGGCGTCGCGGCCCATGTCCCGCTGATCACGCTGCCATCCAGCGACGTGTGCTGCACCCATGTCTTCATGGTCGGATGGCCCTCGACCTTGGTCCAGCCCTCGAGGTCGGTCACCATCGGCTCGGGGCCGGGTGCGGGAAAGCGGAAAACGGTGTCGCCCATGTCATGTTCCTCCAGCAATCCCGGTGGCTGCGGGACAAGTCCTATTGCGCCCCCGACAGGCTGACAAGTCCCAAGGCCGCTGCTAAGGGGAAAGGACGGACCGCCCCGCAGGTCGCGGGACGGGAACGGGCAGGCAGGAAAGGAAGACCCACATGCTGATCCGCGCGGCGACGGCGCAAGATGCCGACCATCTGGTGCGCTTCATCAACATGGCCGCAGACGATCTGCCGCTGCATTTCTGGAAGAAATCCGCAGGCGCCGGTGCCGACCCCTGGGCCTATGGCCGCGAACGCGCCGCGCGCGAGACGGGGAATTTCTCCTACCGCAACGCATGGCTTGCCGAAACCGGCGGTCAGGTAGGCGCCTGCCTTCTGGGCTATCCGGCCGACCCCGAACCCGCCGCAATCGACCCCGACACCCCCCCGATCTTCGTCCCCCTGCTGCAACTCGAGGCCCTCGCCCCCGCCTCGTGGTATCTCAACGTGCTTGCCACCTACGAACCCTTCCGCGGCAAGGGTCTGGGCAGCGCGCTCCTCGCCCATGCCGAAGCCGTCGCCACCCGCGCCGGCCACCGCGAGATCAGCCTGATCGCCGAGGACACGCATCTTGACGCGCTCCGCCTCTATGCGGCCAAGGGCTTTCGCGAAATCGCGCGCCGTCCCGTGGTCAAGGGCGACTGGCAGGTCGATGCCACCGACTGGATTCTTTTCACCAAACCGCTCGCAGATTGATCTGTCGCGGCAGGCCACGACAGGTTCCGCTTGCAAAACCGCGCGCCATGGTGACCTTGGTAACCGTCCGGGCAGAGAGACGACGACGGGGGAACAGATGGCTATGTCTGACCGATGCGGGCAGGTGGATGCTGACGCTTTCCATCGCACTTCTGCCCTGTTCGAGGCAAAGCGCGCCCATCTGGCACAGGATGCCGTAAAGGAACTGGCGCAGGACATCGTCCGCCGCCTCTCCTCGGTCGACCGCGCCGACCGCCTGGCCGCCGCTCCCGCGATTTCCCAAAATGAGATCGCCGCCTTCTGCGACGTGCTGGTGCAGCCCACGGCGGCCGCCGCGCTCGACTTCCTGCACGGGCTTCAGGACAGGGGCATTCCCCGCGACACCATCATCCACGGCTATATCGCAGGCGCCGCCCGCATGCTCGGCGCGCGCTGGGATGCGGACCGGACCAGCTTCTTCGACGTGGCCGTGGGCACCGGCCATCTCTACGCGCTCATGCGCTCGCTCCCCTCGGCCCGCCCCGACGTGCTCTCGGCGCTGCCCGTCCGGCGCAACGCCCTTTTCGCCTCGGTCCCGGGCGAGACGCACAATATCGGCATCACCATCGCCGCCGACACCTTCCGCGAGGCGGGCTGGGACATCGACCTGCAACTCGACCTCGACTTCGCCGCGCTGACCGACCATGTCCGCCGCACCGAACCGGCCATCATCGGCCTCTCGCTCAGCTCCGAAGGACGGCTTGCCGATCTCGTCCGTCTGGTGGTTGCCCTGCGGCTGCTGCGTCCTGCCGCGATCATCGGTGTCGCCCCAGCGCTGGCCATGTCCGACCAGTCCATCCGCAAACTGGCCGACATCGACATCATCTTCCGCGATGCCCGCCTCGCGCTGCACGACCTCGACGCGATGCTGCGCCTGCGGGGCTGATCGCGCCGCCCGCGCCCGTCAGGCCCGCATCCGCTCCCGCAAAACGTGATCGGTCCCTACCGCTTTGGCATATTGTGCCCGCGCCCCGCCGCCCTTAGGTTGCCGCGCGAAACCAGACCCTGACCCCGAAACCAGCCATTGCCGGAGTGTTCCGTGTCCCATCGTCCCGTCGCCTTGTCCGCCCTTGCCGCGCTCGGCCTGCTTGCCGCCTGCGGGTCCAGCAATGACATGCGCCTCTACCCGACCGCGGGCCCGCTTGCCGCGCAGACCCCGCCGCCCGTGATCGTGGCCAAGGCCAGCGACGCCTCCGACACCTCGGGCGAGCTGACCTTCCGCCTGCCCGACGGCCCGCGCTGCAAGGGGACATGGTCCACCGTCGCCCCCCGCGTCACCTCGCGCGAACGCGGCATCTCGCTGTCGATCCGCGATCTGGGCGGCCGTCTGGGCCGCACCAACGAAACCGTCGCGGGCGTGAACTCGGGCGAGATCTTCGCCGTCTGCAAGGACGGCACCCGCCTGCAGGGCACCTTCGTCATGGGCAGCGGCACCACCAGCGGTAACGGCACCGCCACCGACACGCTGGGCAACAGCTACAAGCTGCTGTTCTGACCCGCCCTCCGGCGTGGCGCGCCTCAGCGCCGCGCCGCCAGCGCCTCGTCCAGCAAAGCCTGCACCCGCGCAGGCGGCACATCCTCCGCCACAAAGGCTTCGCCGATCCCCCGCGCAAGGATAAATCGCAGCCTGCCGTCCACCACCTTCTTGTCCTGCCCCATCAACGCGACCAAGGCCTCGGCCCCCGGCAGATCGCCCGGAATATCGGCCAGATCGACCTTCATCCCCATCGCGCGCAGATGCGCCCGCACGCGGCTCGGCGCCTCCTGCGAACACAGGCCCAGCCGCTGGGACAGCTCGAAGGCCAGCGCGCAGCCGATCGCCACGCCCTCGCCATGCAGCAGCCGGTCGGAATAGCCCGTGGCCTTTTCCAAAGCGTGACAGAAGGTATGGCCAAGGTTCAAAAGCGCCCGCTCGCCCTCTTCGGTCTCGTCGCGCTCGACGATCCCCGCCTTCATCTCGACCGACCGCCGCACAGCGCGCTGCCGCTTTGCGGCGTCGGCGTAAAGGGCAGGCCCCTCGACCTCCAGCCAGTCGAAAAATGCGGCATCTCCCAAAAGTCCGTATTTCACGACCTCGCCATATCCGGCCAGAAAATCCCGCTGCGGCAGCGTCTCCAGCACCCCGATATCGGCCAGCACAAGCGACGGCTGATGGAACGCCCCCACAAGGTTCTTGCCCTGCGCGGTATTGATCCCCGTCTTGCCGCCCACCGAACTGTCGACCTGCGCCAAGAGCGTGGTGGGTATCTGCACAAAGCGCACCCCCCGCCGCAGCACCGCCGCCGCGAACCCGACCAGATCGCCGATCACCCCCCCGCCGAAGGCCACGACGATATCCCGCCGCTCGATCTTCTGCTCCAGCAGCCATTCCACCGTGCGCGAGAACTGCTCCCACCCCTTGGTGCCTTCACCGGCAGGCAGGGCCAGCGTCGCCACCGCGATCCCCTCGGCCTCCAGCGCCGCGACAAGACGCGCCAGATGCAGCGGCGCCACGGTTTCATCTGTCACCACCGCCGCGCGCTTGCGCTTCAGCAGCGGCGCGATCTCCGCCCCCGCACGGTCCATCAGCCCAGCGCCGATCCGCACCTCGTAGGACCGCGCCCCCAGCGCGACCGGAACCACATCGACGACCATGCCCTATTCCCCTTCCAGAACGTCCGGCCGAGCCGCCAATGCGGCCACCACCTTGGACGCCATCTCCTCGATCGACAGGTCCGCCGCACTGTCCACCGCGATATCGGCAAGGCTGTAGAACGGCACCCGCGCCTCGTAAAGCTGGCGCAGCGTCTCGCGCGGGTTGGCCGTCCGCAAGAGCGGCCGCGTCGTCTTGTGCCGCACGCGCTGCCACAGAAGATCCAGATCCGCCCGCAGCCAGACCGACACCCCCGACTCGCGGATCAGCGCGCGGTTCGCCTCGGACAGGAAGGCCCCGCCGCCCGTCGACAGGATACAGGGCGACCCGCGCAGCAGCCGCCCCAGAACCTCGGTTTCCCGTGCACGGAAGAACGACTCTCCGTCGCGTTCGAAAATCTCCGCGATCGACCGGCTGGCCGCCCGCACGATCTCTTCGTCCGAATCGAGGAACGGCACCGCCAAGGCCCGCGCGACGGCGTTGCCCACCGCGGTCTTGCCCGCACCCATCATGCCGACCATCACGACCGTCTTCTTCAGCCGCCGCATCCCCTGCCGCCCAGTTCAAACCTGCGTGTCCGGCGCCATTCCGCCCGCCGGATGGCCCTCTTCATCCCTCTCAATGGCGTGAACTCCGCCCGAAAGCCATATATAATCGCACCAAAGGGCCGTGGCTTTCCCCTCCGGTTCGGATAACAGTCCGGACAGATGGCAGCGGTCGCACAAAGGCCCGCAACGGGGCCCGCGAAACAAGGCCCGCAGCGAACGGGCACAGAAAGACAAGAGGCACGGCACATGGGACGCATCTTCAAGGCACTCTTCTTCCTCGCGCTCATCGCCTTTGCCGGTCTTGCAGGCTTTGCCTATCTCGGAGACCTCAGCCCCGATCAGGCCGAGGTGAAGGTTCCGGTGACGCTGAATGCGGACTGACACCGCGCGGTCCCGCCTGCTTGCCACGGCGGTCCTGCTGGCGGCCGCCGCCCCGTCCCTGCGGGCCGAGGAACCGCTTTCCGCCATCGACTGGCTGTCGCAATCCGTCTCGGCCCCTGCCACCGCGCCGGTCGATCCGGCCAAACCCACCGCCACTTCCGACGTCACGCCCGAAGAGGTCGCGGTCTCGGTCATCGGCGCGCCTTCCGCCGATGCCGTGGGCCTTCTCTCGCCACAGGTCACGGGCCTGCCCGCCGCCCTCTGGGGCCCCGGAAAAAGCGCCCAGATCGCGGCGCTCATCTCTGCCGAACGCATCGACAGCCTGCCAGCCCTGCGCGGCCTCCTTCTGACGCTCCTGCTGGCCGAGGCCGACCCGCCCGCCGATGCCGGACAGACCGCGCAACTCCTGACCGCCCGCATCGACAAGCTGCTCGACATGGGCGCGCTCGATCAGGCCCGCGCGCTGCTCGATGCCGCGGGCAGCCGCGATCCGGGGCTGTTCCGGCGCAGCTTCGACGTGGCGCTCCTCACGGGGGAAGAGGATCGCGGCTGCCGCATCATGGTCGAATCCCCCGGCCTTGCGCCCACCTTCCCCGCCCGCATCTTCTGCCTTGCCCGCTCGGGCGACTGGAACGCCGCCGCGCTGACGCTCCGCACCGGTCAGGCTCTGGGCCATATCAGCGACGAGGAAGACGCGCTGCTCTCGCGCTTCCTCGACCCCGACCTCTACGAAGGCGAAGCCCCCCTCGTCGCGCCGAAACCCATCACCCCCCTTGCATGGCGCATGCTCGAGGCGATCGGCGAACCCCTCTCCACCGCCACCCTGCCCATCGCCTTTGCCCATGCCGAACTGCGCCCGCAGGCCGGCTGGAAATCGCAGGTCGAGGCCGCCGAACGCCTTGCCCGCGCGGGGGTGATCCCCTCGAACCTGCTGCTGGGCCTTTATACCGAACGCAAACCCGCGGCCTCCGGCGGGGTCTGGGACCGCATCGCCGCTTTCCAGCGATTCGACGCCGCCCTGCAATCGGGCGACCGCACCGCCATTGCGCTGGCCCTGCCCGACATCTGGTCGCACATGACCGCCGCCGAACTGGAACCCGCCTTTGCCGACCTTTACGGCAAACGCCTCTCGGCCCTGCCGCTCGACGGCGAGGCAGGCCAGATCGCCTTCACCCTCGGCCTTCTCTCCCCCGATTTCGAAGCCCTCGCCGCCGCCCGCCAACCCCGTGACGACCGCGAAGCCTTCCTCATCGGCCTCGCCAAGGGTCAGGTCGCGGGCCTCACCCCGCCCGACAGCCTCGCGCGCGCCATCGCCCCCGCCTTCATCGACCACAGCCCGGGCGAGGATCTCACCCGCCTCACCGAAGACAACCGCACGGGCGAGGCGATCCTTGCCGCCATCGAAAAGGTCGAACGCGGCGTGCAGGGCGATCTCGACGGGGTGACGGACGGGCTCGCCCTCCTGCGCAAGGTCGGCATGGAACGCGCCGCCCGCCGCGCCGCGCTGGAACTCCTCCTTCTGGAACGCAGGGGCTGACATGGCCCCGCGCGACGACAGCCTCTGGATATCGACCTTCCTCGACGCGCAGGCCGCCGAACTCGACGCCGCGCGCAACACGCGCCTCGCCTATGGCCGCGATCTCAAGGATTTCGCAGGCTGGCTCGCCCCGCGTGGCCAGACCCTCGCCACCGCCGACCGTGCCATGGTCGAGGATTACATCATCTTCTGCGAGGCGCAGGGCCTGTCCAAATCCACCCGCGCCCGCCGCCTCTCGGCCATCCGGCAGCTCTACCGCTTCGCCCATGACGAAGGCTGGCGCGCCGACAATCCCGCGCTCCGGATCAAGGGGCCGGGCGCCACCCGCCGCCTTCCCGTGACGCTCAGCCTTGAAGAAGTCGACCGCCTGCTCGACGCCGCAAGGTCCAAAGGCAGAACCGAAGGCGAACGCCTGCGGAACTGCGCCCTGATGGAACTGCTCTACGCCACCGGCATGCGCGTCTCGGAACTCGTCGGCCTGCCCGTCGCCGCCGTCCGTGGCGACCCGCGCATGATCCTCGTGCGCGGCAAGGGCGACAAGGAACGCATGGTCCCCCTCTCGGCCCCCGCGCGCGAGGCCGTCACCCGCTGGCTCGCCCATCGCGACACCGCCGAAGAGGCCGCCCGCAAACAGGGCAACGCCCCCAGCCGCCACCTCTTCCCCTCCGGCGGGGCCGAAGGGCACCTGACGCGCCAGCACTTCTACCTGCTCATCAAGGACATCGCCGTCGCGGCGGGCGTCTCTCCGGCCAAGGTCACGCCCCATACCCTGCGCCACGCCTTTGCCACCCACCTCCTGGCGGGCGGGGCCGACCTGCGCGTGATCCAGACGCTTCTGGGCCATGCCGATGTGGCGACGACCGAAATCTACACCCATGTCCTCGACGACCATCTCAAGACGCTGGTCCTGCAAAACCACCCCCTTGCCCGCCCGCCCAAGACTTGAACCCGCCCCCCCGGGCACCGAATATAGCCGTCAGGCGCAAGTGCGCCCTGCCCGCCCGACAACGGACCGCCAATGACCCTTGACGCCGCCTTCTGGATCACCTCTGCCGCCATCCTCGTGCTGCTCTGCCTTTCGGCCTTCTTCTCGGGCTCGGAAACCGCACTGACCGCAGCCTCGCGCGGCAAGCTCAAGGCACAGGCGGATCGCGGCTCGCGCGGGGCCAACGCCGCCATGCGCGTGACCGAGGACAGCGAACGCATGATCGGCGCGCTGCTTCTGGGCAACAACATCGTCAACATCCTCTCCGCCTCGCTGGCAACCGCGCTCCTGACGCGCCTCTTCGGCGACAGCGGCGTCGCGCTGGCGACGCTGGTGATGACCGTCCTCGTCCTCATCTTCGGCGAGGTGCTGCCCAAGACCCTGTCGATCACCTATCCCGAAGCCGTCGCCACCCGCGTCGCCCCGATCATCCGCGTGCTCATCCTCGTCTTCTCGCCCGTCGTGGCCATCGTGCGGCTGCTGGTGCGCGGCATCCTCCGCGCCATCGGCATCCGCGGCAATGACGAAGGCCGCATCACCGCCATCCGCGAGGAAATCGCCGGCACCATCGCGCTCGGCCATTCCGAGGGCGCGGTGGAAAAGGACGCCCGCGACCGGCTGCTGGGCGCGCTCGACCTCACCCACCGCACGGTGGACGAGATCATGCGCCACCGCCGCCAGATCGAGATGATCGATGCCGACAACCCGCCGGAAAGGATCCTGACACAGGCACTCGCCTCGCCGCACACCCGCCTGCCCATCTTCCGCGACAGCGACGAGAACATCCTCGGCGTCATCCACGCCAAGGACCTCTTGCGCGAGGTCGACCGCCTCGTCCGCGGCGATGGCGACACTTCAGGCAGCCTCGACAACCTCGCGCAGCTCGACATCGTCCGCATCGCGATGAAGCCCTACTTCATCCCCGAAACCACGACGCTCGACGAACAGATGCGCGAATTCCTGAAACGCCGCACCCATTTCGCGCTGGTCGTGGACGAATACGGCGCGCTTCAGGGCCTCATCACACTCGAAGACATCCTCGAAGAGATCGTGGGAGAGATCACCGACGAATTCGACATCGTGGCCAAGGATGGCGGGCTGAAAAGCACCGAAACCGGCGACTACATCATCGATGGCGCCATGACGATCCGCGACCTCAACCGCGCCACCGACTGGACCCTTCCCGATGACGAGGCGAACACCATCGCCGGTCTCGTGATCCACGAGGCCCAGACCATCCCCGCCGAGGGGCAGGTCTTCAGCTTCCACGGCTTCCGCTTCGAGGTGCTCCAGCGCCGCGAGAACCGCCTGACGCGGCTCAAGGTCCGCCCGCTCTAACGCACCGCCTTCAGCGTCACATTGCCCTGCGCGTCGACCGCGAACCCCTCCGCATCGAACCGCGCCTCCAGCGCAAGGCGCTGCGCCTTGGCCGCCAGCAGCCGGTAATGCAGGTCAAAGACCGACTGGTCGAAATAATGCCCCATCCCCGCGTCTGGGCCCGCGTCCGGCCCCGCCTTTGGGCCCGCCTCGGGGGCAGGCGGGGCATCGCCCTCCAACACCATGAATTCGCGCCGTTTCCCGATCATCCCACACCTCTGTGCCGGACATAGACCGCGCCCGCCTGCCCCGCCACTGCCCGACAGCAGGGCTTCATATCCAGACGGATGGGTTTGGCCCCGTGACGTTGCGTAACGCGGCGAGAACGGGCCGCCTACCGGCTGCGGAACAGCGACCCCAATATCCCCCGTACCACCGCCTGCCCCGTCTTCGTGCCAAGTTGCCGCGCAAAGCTCTTGGCAAAGGCCGTCCCGATGGAATCGCTGCGCCCCGTGCTGCTCCGCGCCGTGCCGCTGCGGCTCGGGCGCTCCGTCTCGGCCCCGCCCCCGCCGCTCCGCCCGCCGTCATAGCGCCGCGCGCGGGTCAGCCCGTCATCCTCGCTTCCGCCCCATGGCCCGGACCCGCCACCCTGCGGCGCGGATGCCCTGCCCTGTTCCGCATCGGCCTCGCGCGCGGCCTGTTCGGCCCGCGCGCGCAGCTTTTCATAGGCGCTCTCGCGATCGACGGGCGTGTCGTATTTCCCCTTCACCGGCGATTGCACCACCAGTTGCGCCCGCAGCGCGGGGTCGATCGGGCCAAGCTGGCTGAAGGGCGGGCGCACCAGCGTCCGCTCCACCATCCCGGGGATCCCCTTGTTCTCCAGAAAGGACGTCACCGCCTCGCCCGTACCCACCTCGCGGATCGCCTCCTCGGTGGCAAAGCGCGGATTGGGCCGATAGGTTTCCGCCGCCATCCGCAGGTCCTTCTGGTCCTTGGCCGTAAAGGCCCGCAGCGCGTGCTGCACGCGGTTTCCCAGCTGGCCAAGGATGTTCTCCGGCACATCCGCCGGATTCTGCGTGATGAAATAGACCCCCACGCCCTTGGACCGGATCAGCCGCGCCACCTGCTCCACCTTGGCCACAAGCGCCTTGGGCGCATCCGCAAACAGCAGATGCGCCTCGTCGAAGAAGAAGACCAGCTTCGGCTTGTCCGGATCGCCCACCTCGGGCAGCGTCTCGAACAGTTCCGACAACAGCCAAAGAAGGAAGGTCGCATAAAGCCGCGGCGACTGCATCAGCCTGTCCGCGGCAAGGATGTTGATCCGCCCCATCCCCGCCCCGTCGACCAGCATCAGATCCGCCAGATCCAGCGCCGGTTCCCCGAACAGCTTGGCCCCCCCCTCGTTCTCCAGCACCAGGAGCCGCCGCTGGATCGCCCCGATGGATGCCGTCGCCACAAGGCCATAGCGCGTCGATATGGCCTCGGCGTTCTCGCCGATAAAGACCAGCAGCGCCTGCAGGTCCTTCATGTCCAGAAGCGGCAACCCCTCCTCGTCCGCCAGACGGAAGGCCACGTTCAGCACGCCCTCCTGCGGCTCGGTCAATTCCAGCAACCGCGACAGCAGCAAAGGCCCCATCTCGGCCACGGTCGCCCGCACCGGATGGCCCTGCTCGCCGAACATGTCCCAGAAGGTCACCGGAAAGGCGCGGTATTGCAGGTCCAGCCCGATCTTCGCCGCCCGCTCCATGAAGGGCGCGTGCAGCTTGTGCGCCGCCGATCCCGACGCCCCCAGCCCCGACAGATCGCCCTTCACATCCGACAGGAAGACCGGCACGCCCGCGGCCGAGAACCCCTCCGCCAGCACCTGCAGCGTCACCGTCTTGCCCGTCCCCGTCGCCCCCGCAATCAGCCCGTGGCGGTTGCCGTATTTCAGCAGCAGGGTCTGCGGCAGACCATAGCCCTCGCCGCCGCCTCCCACAAAGATCACGCCCTCATCCGCCACGCCGCATCTCCCGTCACCGGCCCGCAGATCGCGCGGCCATACCCCAAGTCACTCTGCCCGCCACCGGACGCAAACACCCGTCCGACGGCGCGGCAAGGTCACCAGATTACATGCTTTCGTCTGGCTTTCCAGCGCCCTGCCAACGTCCGGTTGCACGCCCGCCCCCGCCCTCGCCCGACACGCCGCACGGCACGATATTTTTGACCAGACGGACAGAATTCCCTTGTTTTACGGCACCCGAAGCCGCCAGATTCCCTGTTGACGGACGCGCCTTTCCCGCTTAGCGTCCCAACCCATGAAGTCGGCCAGTCCGACAGGGAGCAAATAATGATACGAAAAGGGGCCGCCTGTCGGCCCTTTTTCTTTTGTGCCCCGTCGCGCCCCTCGCAGGCCCTGCGGATCACCGCCCCACCCCTGCGACAGGCTCCGCCGATGCGGTTTTTTCGCACCTGACAGTGCCCGCCCCGCGTGATAAGCCGCAGCCAAACCAACCGAGGACGATCGAGTATGTTTCTCACTTCCCTGAACCGCCCCCTTGCCATTGCCCTGACACTGGGTCTCGGCCTCGCCCTGCCCGCCGCCGCACAGGAAGCCCCCGCCGAAGGCACCGCCGCCGGAAGCGATCTGTCGATGGGTCAGGCACCGGCGGATGGCGTGGGCTCCACCTATGTGAAGGCCAGCTTCGAATCCTGGGAACAGCGCTGCGTCAAATCCGGCACCGATGCCGATCCCTGCCAGCTCTACCAGCTGCTCAAGGATGCCAGCGGCAATTCGGTCGCGGAAATCGGGATGTTCTCGCTGCCCGAAGGCGGTCAGGCCGCTGCCGGTGCCACGATCATCGCCCCCCTCGAAACCCTGCTGACCGGCGGCGTCCGCATCGGCATCGACGAGGCCGAGCCGAAGATCTACCCCTTCACCTTCTGCTCGCAGGTGGGCTGCGTGGCCCGCGTCGGCTTCACCGCCGAAGAGGTCGCGGCCTTCAAGGCCGGCAACAAGGCCACGCTGACCATCGTCCCCGCCGTCGCACCGGACAAGACCGTGGCGCTGGAAATCTCGCTCAAGGGCTTCACCGCGGGCTATGACGCCGTGGCCGAGTCGCAAGTGGCCGCCGCCGCCGCTGCCGCGGCCGCCGCCCCCGCCGAAGGCGCCGCGGAAGAACCGCAGGAATAACCGGCCACCGGTCCCGACCTCCGACAGGCCGCAGCCGCACAGGCTGCGGCCTTTCTCATGCCCGCCGCAGCGCCAGCACCGCGTTCAATCCGCCAAAGGCAAAGGCGTTGGACAGCGCCACCTCCACCCGCGCCTCGCGCGCCACGTTCGGCACGACATCCAGCGCGCAATCGGGATCGGCCTCGCGAAACCCGATGGTGGGCGCGATCACCCCGTCGCGCAGCGCCATGAGACAGGCCAGCAGCTCCACCGCCCCCGTCCCGCCGATCACATGCCCGTGCATCGCCTTGGTCGCACTGACCGGCGGCACCTGCCCGCCAAAGACCTGCCGCAGCGCCGCCGCCTCGGTCCGGTCATTCGCCGCCGTCCCCGTGCCATGGGCATTGACGTAATCCACCGCCGCGGGCGCGATCCCCGCATCGCGCAACGCCCCGCCGATGGCCCGCGCCGCGCCGTCGACCGACGGCGCCACCAGATCGCCCGCATCCGATGTCATGGCGAACCCCGCCACCTCGGCCAGAATCTCGGCCCCCCGTGCCAGCGCCGCCTCGCGCTCTTCAAAGACAAAGACCGCCGCGCCCTCTCCCTGCACCATCCCGTCGCGGCTGCGGCAGAAGGGGCGGCATCCACCGGGCGACATCACCCGCAACCCCTCCCACGCCTTCATCCCGCCAAAGGTCAGCATCGCCTCGGACCCGCCCGTCAGCACGGCGCGACAGGCCCCCGACCGCACCATCTGGAACGCCAGCCCCATCGCGTGGTTCGAACTGGCACAGGCCGTCGAGACGGTAAAGACCGGCCCGCGGATGCCATGCGCCATGGACACATGGCTCGCCCCCGCATTGGCCATCAGCCTCGGCACGGTCAGCGGATGGACACGGTTCTTCCCCTCGGCAAAGACCGCGCGATAGCTTTCTTCCTGCGTCTGCAGACCGCCGCCTGCCGTGCCAAGGATCACGCCGCAATCCGCACCCTCGCCCACGACCAGCCCCGATTGCGCCATGGCCTGCGCCGCCGCCACCAGCGCGAATTGCGCGAAACGGTCCGCCTGTGCGACCACGCCCCGCTCCAGATGCGCGCCGGCGTCCCAGCCGCGCACCTGCGCGCCGATGCCGACCATCAACCGCTCGGCCCCCGCCACCTCCAGCGGCCCGATCCCCGAGCGCCCCTCGCGCATCGCCGCCCAGGTTCCGGCCACATCATGGGCCAGCGCATTGACCGTCCCCGCGCCGGTGATGACGACCCGCCTCATGCCGCCTTCTGCGCGACCAGCCCCTCGACCGCCGCAACGATGGCCCCCACGGTCGAGATGTCGAAGCCCGACTGCGCCGGATCATTCGCATTGAACGGGACCGAGATGTCGAAGGCCTCCTCGATGGCGAAGATCGCCTCGACCAGCCCCAGCGAATCCAGCCCCAACTCCTCGGGGCGGCTGTCCGGCGTCACATCCGAAACCTGAAGAAGCGCCTGTTGCGCTATGATTTCAATGACCTTTTCCCGAACATCCATCACAGACCAGCCCCCCACCCGTCACTCATCCGCCGAAGTCTTGGGCAGGACGGCACGCTCGATCTCGGCCACTTTCGCCGCCAGCCGCGGCAGGCGGCGCAGCGCTTTCTGCATCTCGACATGCGTCTCCATCTTCACCGCCGGATAGCCCAGCAGCACCCGCCCCGCAGGCGCGTTGGTAAAGATCTTGGTCGCCCCCCCCGCGATGACATCGTCCCCCACGAAGATGTTGTCGTTCACCCCGCATTGCCCGCCCATGACCACGCGATCCCCGATCCGCGCCGATCCGGCAATGCCCACCTGCCCGCAGAGCAGACAGTCGCGCCCGACCTGCACGTTGTGGCCGATATGGACAAGGTTATCCAGCTTCGTCCCCGACCCGATCACCGTGTCGCGGATGGTGCCGCGGTCGATGCAGACATTCGCCCCCACCTCCACATCATCGCCCAGAGTGACCGCCCCCAGCGAATGGATGCGCGTCCAGCTCTGCCGCCGGATTTCGCTGCGTTCTCCAAGGGTTTCGCGGATTTCCTCGACCCCCGACTTCTCGGGCGTCACAAAGGAAAAGCCATCCGCCCCGATCACCGCGCCCGGCTGGCAGATGAAGCGGTCCCCGATGGTGACCCGCGCCCCGATCCGCGCGCCCTGCAGGATCAGCGCATCCTCCCCGATCACTGCGCCTTCCGCGATGGACACATGGCTTGCAATCCGCGCCCGCGCTCCGATCCGCACACCCCGCCCGATGGTCACGAACGGCCCGACCGCCGCCCCCGCGCCCAGGTCCGCCGACGGATCGACAATCGCCATCGGATGCACACCCGCCGCGATCTCCGGTCCCGGGTCCATCAGCACTGTCAGACCCGCCATCGCCAGCCGCCCGCGCGGCGCAAAGATCGCGGCGCGCAGCCCCATCCCCCGCCAGTCCGCCCCGGGCCACAGCAGCGCCGCCACCGCCCGCCCCTGCGCGATCCCGCCCGCATATTTCGGGTCCATGGCCAGCGCCAGCGCCTCCGGCCCCGCGCTCTGCGGCTCCGACGCGCGGCTCACGCGGATATCGAGGTCCCCCTCCGCCTCGGCCCCAAGGGCCACGGCAATCTCGCGGATCGTATGGGCCATCGCAGACTCCGGTCAGGCAGAACTCCGCCCCCGCTTACCCCTGAACGCCCCGCAAGGCCACCCCGGCCTCGACCAGCGCCTCGAAGATGCGCGCGTCGCGGCCATAGATGTCGCGGCGATAGGTCATCTCGCCCTTCGCCGTGGGCCATGCGGTGAAATAGACCAGATGCACCGGAAGCTTCTCGTCGAATTTCACCACCGTCTCGCGGTCGCTGTCCAGATGGGTCTGGAACAGCCCCTTGGGATCCGCCGACTGCGCCGCCAGCAACGCATAGGCAAAGTCGAAGGGATCGGCCAGCCGGATGCAGCCATGGCTATAGGCGCGCACCTCGTGGTCGAACAGCTCCTTCGCGGGCGTGTCATGCAGATAGATGTTGTAGGGGTTGGGGAACATGAACTTCACCTTCCCCAGCGCATTGCCATCCGACGGCGGCTGCCGCAGGCCGAAGGGAAAGCTCCGCGCCGAATAGGACGCGAAATTCACCGCCCCGCGCGGCACCACCCTCCCGTTCCGGTCGATCACCTGCAAGTGGCTGACCGCATTTGGATTCTGCTGCAACAGCGGCAGGTATTCCTTCACGATGATCGACCGCGGCACGCCCCAGGACGGGTTGATGACCATATGGTCCATCTCGTCCGAGAATTCGGGGCTGCGCTGGTCGGGCACGTTCTTGCCGATCACCGCCCGCGTCTGGAACGTCACCTTGCCGTGGTCCACGATGCGCGCGGTGAAATCCGGCTGGTTCACCCAGATATGCCGCGCACCCCGCACCGTGTCATGCATCCAGCGCAGCCGCTCCATCGCGACGACGACCGACTTCACCCGCTCTTCCGGCGCCACGTCGATCTCCGCGATGGTCGACGGCCCCGCCACGCCATCCGCATTCAGCCCGTGGTCGATCTGGAACCGCTGCACCGCCGACTGGATCGCACGGTCATAAACCGCCGTGGCCGACCGGTTCAGATAGCCCATCGCCACCAGCCGGTCGCGCAGCCGCACCACCGCCGCGCCGCTCTCGCCGGGCTCCAGCGCCTCGGCCCCCACGGGTGCGCCCCAGCCGCCCGCCGCGATCACCGCCTCCAGCGACAGCTTCTCCTTGACCAGCCGCGCATATTCCGGCGCATCCGGCGGCAGATCGCGCAACACCCGCTCCGGCGCCGCCCCCTCGATCCCTGCCAGCAGGTGCAGCGGATCGGGCCGGTTCACCACGCGGTGGATGCCCGCATCCGCCTGTTCCGGCTCCAGCACCCCCGATTTCAGATCCCGCGCAAAATCGAGGAAGGCCCGAGTCATCCGCAGCTCCAGCCGCCCGCGATCCCCCTCGGTCACCGCCGCCGCAAAGGCCGCCCTCAGCGCCCCCGCGTCATAGCGCGCCACCGGCAACCCGTGCAGCGCAGCCCCGTCCAGCGCCGCCAGCAGCGCCGCCCGCCGCTCCGCATCCGCAGGTCCGGTCCACAGCGGCCGGTACTCCCGCGCGCCATACCATTCGGCAAGCACAGGATCATCGGCAGCCGCGACCGCCACCGCAGCGGCAAAGGGGGCAGACCCCGCGCCCTCTGCCGCGCGGGCCGGCAGGACCGGACAGACCAGCGCCGTTCCCAGCAGCATCACCGCGATCCAGCGGCCACAGAAACCGCCCCAACCCGCCCCGAACACCATGTGCCCCTCAAAATCCCGCAAATATCTCTTCATCATGGATAATTGGGTGATTCCCGCCACCGAGTCCATGGCACAACCGCCCCGCCCCGCCGCGCCACGCGGTCAAGCTATCCATTCGCGACCGATCCGCCACAGCAGCAACAATCCGCACCGCCCGCACGGGCATTCAGCAAAAATTTGCCGATGCGCGCTTCCCTCCCTCCTGCCGCCCAAACAGCACTTGGGCCACGAATCATCCTGTGCCATAACGATGGCGCACTTGGGGATAAGTGGCACGGAAGCTGCTCTCAGAGGCGGCGACAAGAACGGGGACAGCGGTCAGAATGACGGATCAGAACAAACTTGCGGTCACGCGGCGCGGTGTGCTGGGCGTGTTCGCCGCAACGATGGTGGCCGCGGCCCCGACCTATTCCAACGCATTCGGCCTCCTGCGCGGCGCGGGCGATGTCCGCCGCATCCGCATGTATTCCGGCCGCACCGGCGAGAGCGTCGATACCATCTACTGGATCGAGGGCGAGTACATCCCCGAAGTCGTCAAGGAAATCAACAACTTCATGCGCGACTGGCGCACCGACGACAAGACCAAGATGGACCTGCGGACCATCGACATCATGGCCGCCGCGCACAGCCTGATGGATGTGTCCGAACCCTATATGCTGCTCTCGGGCTATCGCAGCCCCAAGACCAACGCGATGCTGCGCTCGCAATCCTCGGGCGTCGCACGCAACTCGCTGCACATGAAGGGTCAGGCCGCCGACCTGCGCCTGAAATCCCGCTCCGTGGGCCAGATGGCCAAGGCGGCCGAGGCCTGCGCCTCCGGCGGCGTCGGCCGCTATTCGCGCTCGAACTTCGTGCACATGGATTGCGGACCCGTCCGCCACTGGGGCGGCTGATCCCCGCCAAGGCGCAAAAGTTTTCTGCGAAAACTTTTGCCTACGGTTCTTCTGGCGAAGAACCGCCCCCCACCCGACACCCGTGACCCCGAAATTTCGCAGAAATTTCGCCCCGAAGATTTTTCGCCAGAAAAATCTTCGGCCTCAGTCCTCGCCGGACTCTCCCCCCGCCAGCTCCCGCCCGCGGAATCCCTGCGCCACCACGAATTTCTCGGAACTGTCAGACCGGCTCGCCGGTGGCTTCACATTGGCGACCTTGCGGAAATTCCGCTTCAGCATCGCCTGCATCTCGTTCTCGGCGCCCCCTGCCAGCACCTTGGCGACAAAGGTCCCGCCATCCTCCAGCACGTCAAAGGCAAAGGCCAGCGCCGCCTCGACCAGCGCGACGATCCGCAGGTGATCGGTCGCCTTATGGCCTGACGCCGCCGCCGCCATGTCGCTCATCACCACATCGGCGCGCCCGCCCAGCCAGCCCTTCACCTTCTCGTCCGCATCATCGGCCAGAAAGTCCAGCTGGTGCAGCTCCGCCCCCGGGATCGGCTCCACCTCCTGCAGATCGACGCCCAGCACCGTGCCCACCGGCTTCTTCGGGTTCTGCCCCAGCGCATTGACCCGCACCACCGCGACCTGGCACCACCCGCCCGGCGCGCAGCCAAGGTCCACCACACGACAGCCCGGCTTCAGGAAACCGTATTTGTCGTCCAGCTCCAGAATCTTGTAGGCCGCCCGCCCGCGATAGCCCTCTTTCTTGGCGCGCTGCACGTAAGGGTCGTTCAACTGCCGCTCCAGCCACAGCGTCGACGAAAGCTTGCGCCCCTTCGCCGTCTTGACCCGCACCCGCAGCTCGCGCTGCCCGCGTCCCGATGTCCCTTTACCGTCCGTCATGCGTAAGGCCCGTCCTCCAGAACGCCATCGGCGCTCATCTGTGCATATAGCAGCCCCTCGCGCAGGCCACGATCGGCCACGCTCAGGCGATCCGTCGGCCATATCCGCATCAGCGCCTGAAGGATAGCCGCGCCGGACATGATCAGCGCATGGCGGTCCCGCCCGATACGCGGATCGGTCCGCCGCCCCTCGGGGCCCAGCGTCAGGTATTCGCGGATCACATGGTCGATCTGGTCCGAGGTCATCTGCAACCCGTCCACCTTGGTCCGGTCATAGCGGCGCAGGTTCAGATAGCTCGCCGCGACCGTCGTCACCGTCCCGCTGGTGCCGATGATCTGGAACCCCTCGCGCGCCTGCTGCGCGTTATAGGGCGAGAAACTCGCCAGATTCTCCTCGAAGAACCACGACATCAGCGCAAATCGCGCCGCGTCATCCTCCACATCCCCGAACTGGTCCTTCAGCGTCGCCACACCCAGCGGCACCGAAATCCAGTCCACCACCCGCGCCGCCTGCTCGCCCTGCGCGGCAAAGCCCCGATGCAGCCGCATGATGGCGCGCGGGCGGTCCTCGGGCGGCACTGCCGACAGGTCGATCCAGACCAGCTCGGTCGACCCGCCGCCGATATCCACGACCAGCAACTGCTCGGTCCGCGCCCCCACCAGCGGCGCGCAGGAAATCACCGCCAGCCGCGCCTCTTCCTCCGGCGCGATGATCTCAAGGCTCAGCCCCGTCTCGCGGCGCACCTGCCGGATGAAATCCTTGGCGTTGCGCGCGCGGCGGCAGGCTTCCGTCGCCACCAGACGCATCCGCGTCACGCCATGCTTCTCGATCTTCTTCTGGCAGATCCGCAGCGCCTGCACCGTCCGCCCCATGGACGCACGCGACAACCGGCCCGAGGCTTCAAGCCCCGCGCCAAGCTGGACAGTCTTGGAAAAACTGTCCACGACCTGAAACTGGCTGCCCTTCGGCTGGGCAATCAGCATCCGGCAACTGTTCGTGCCAAGGTCGAGCGCCGCATAAAGCGAGCCCGCCCCCGGCGGATGGGAAGCTGACGGTTCGACCGCAGACGGCACGCCCTCGGGCGCAGCCTTCCGCTGCGGGATCGCGTCCGCCCCCCGGGGACGCTCGGGCGTCATGACCGCCCTCCATCTGTGGTTAACCCGATGGTAGCGCCCTTTGCGCCCCCAGCGCAAGCATGGCCTGCCCCGCCCGCCATGCTTTCGACCGCGCTCATCATAAGGTTGAAGATTTTTCCGATAGCTTCTTTCCCTTGCCCGTCGCGCCGCGCCCGCTTTTGCGCTACCTCTCGCCCCGCACGGGGAAGTGTCGCAATCAGGGTCGCTTCCCTCGCGCACCATGTCGAAAACCGACATCGGCGGTCGGACTTCGGCGCTATCAACAGGGACAAGCAACCCGAGGGGAATCGAATGCCCGAAGTCACCATCGTCTATTGGCGCGACATCCCCGCCCAGGTCATCGTGGGCAAGGGCCGCCGCGGCTCCAAGGTCCAGCTGACCGAACGCTTCGAACAGGCCATCGACCGCTGCGCCATGAAGGTGGGCGCCCGCGACACCGACAGCTATCTCGCCGAATGGCGCAAGGCCGCCCCCTACGAGGTCGAGGGCGACCCCGACGAGATCGCCAAATCCGAGGCCGCCCGCCTCGAAGCCGAATTCGACACCGCGCGCCTCAAGGCGCTGATCGACGCCGAGGGCTGGGCGAAAGCCTGACCCGATGACCCTGAGAGAGACCCTGATGGCCCTGTTCAACTTCCGCCGCGACACCGCCGCCCCCGCCACCACCAACGACACCGCCGCGATGGAGGCCTTCCTCAAGGGCTTTTCCATCGAGGTGATGCCGCGCACCGCCGAAAAGGTCGAAAGCTTCCGCGACATCCTGCCCGTAGGCACCCGCGTCTACATCGCCCATATCGACGGCACCCCGATCGAGGATATGGTGGCAACGGCGAAACGCCTGAACGCCGAAGGCTTCCCCGTGATGCCGCACTTCCCCGCGCGCATCATCAAGGACAAGGCCACGCTTCAAGATTGGGTCGCCCGCTACAAGGGCGAGGCCGATGTGAAACAGGGCCTCATCCTTGCCGGGGGCGTGCCGCAGCCGGTGGGTGACTTCCACACCTCCATGCAACTGCTGGAATCCGGCGCCTTCGACGGCTTTGAACGGCTCCACGTGGCAGGCCACCCCGAAGGCAACAAGGACATCGACCCCGACGGCTCCGACCGCATGGTGATGGAGGCCGCCCGCTGGAAATCCGCCTTTGCCGAACGCACCGACGCAAAGATGGCCATGGCCACCCAGTTCTGCTTCGAGGCCGACCCCGTGATCGCATGGGTCGACCGCCTGCGCGCCGAAGGCATCAACCTGCCCGTCCATATCGGCGTCGCAGGCCCCGCGAAACTCCAGACCCTCATCAAATTCGCCATCGCCTGCGGCGTCGGCCCCTCGCTCCGCGTGCTGCAAAAGCGCGCGATGGACGTGACCAAGCTCCTGCTGCCCTATGAACCCACCGAATTCGTGGGCGCACTGGCAGCGCACAAGGCCAAGAACCCCGACTTCGGGATCGAAGCCGTCCATTTCTTCCCCCTCGGCGGCATCAAGACCAATGCCACCTGGACAACCGAAAACGGCGGCGCTTCGGGCCGTCCGGCCAACGCCTGAGAAAAAGGTTCAACGATGACCCGCACCGTACTGGAATCCAAGACTAAAACCGTCGTCATCGGCTTTGACGAACCCTTCTGCGTGATCGGCGAACGCATCAACCCCACCGGCCGCAAGAAGCTTGCCGCCGAACTCGAGGCCGGCAATTTCGAAACCGTCATCAAGGACGCGCTGGAACAGGTCGCCTGTGGCGCGACCGTTCTGGACGTGAACTCCGGCGCCGTCTTCACCAACAAGATGGCCCAAGACCCGCGCTATGCCGACAACAACTTCGTCGAACCGCCCCTGATGAAGGCGCTGATCGAAATCGTGCAGCAGACGGTCGACGTGCCGCTCTGCATCGACTCGTCCGTCCCCGCCGCACTCGAGGCGGGCCTTGCCGCCTGCGAAGGCCGCCCCCTGCTCAACTCCGTCACGGGCGAGGAAGAGCGTCTGGAACTCGTCCTGCCGCTGGTCAAGAAATACAACGTCCCCGTCGTCGCCATCTCGAACGACGACACCGGCATCTCGCCCGATCCCGATGTCCGCTTTGCCGTGGCGAAGAAGATCGTGGAACGCGCCGCCGATTTCGGCATCCCCGCGCATGACATCGTGGTCGACCCGCTGGTCATGCCCGTGGGCGCCATGGCCAGCGCGGGCCAGCAGGTCTTCGCCCTCGTCCGCCGCCTGCGTGACGAGCTGGGCGTGAACACCACCTGCGGCGCGTCAAACATCAGCTTCGGCCTGCCCCACCGCCACGGCATCAACGGCGCCTTCCTGCCCATGGCGATCACCGCCGGCATGACCTCGGCCATCATGAACCCCGTCCGCCAGCAAGAGATGGAGGCGATCCGCGCCGCCAACTTCCTGATGAACCATGACGCCAATGGCGGCGAATGGATCCGCTTCGCCAAGGTGCTCGAGGCCGTCGAGGGCGGCATGAGCTTTGCCGAAGCCTCCGCCGCCGCAAGCCAGGCCGCCGGTGGCCGTCGCGGCGGACGTCGCGGCCGCGGCTGACGTTAACCGAATCGCAATCATGGGGCGGTGAGGATCGCCCCATGACACCGCTTCGCAAGGCCCGCCCCGACCAGTGGATCGACCAGATCTTCGCCGCCCGCGCGGCAGCGACAGGCGGCGTGATCCGTCGTCATGTCGACTGGGTGGAACGCGAGATCGGCCATGACCGCTTCATGTCCGAGGTGCGCCGTCGCGGCTTTCACCTGATGCGCGCAGGCAACCAGTACATCATCCTCTGCGCCAGCGAACCCGTGCAGTTCCTCTTCTGACGCCGAAGGTTTTTCTCGCGAAAAACCTTCACCACGAACTTTCTGGCGAAAGTTCACCCCCACCCGATTTTTCGGCACGAGGATCGCCCCCAAGCCCTCCAAATCCGCTGAAGAGCAGCCATCCAGTTGCCCTTCACCCCACCCGATTTTTCGCCAGAAAAATCGCCCCCAAAATTCTTCGCCAGAAGAATTTTGCCCGCCTATTCCCCCCAGGTCCGGCGCAGCACGCCCATCCAGTTCCCCCAGGCCAGCTTGCCCAGCAGCGCCTCGTCATACCCATGCGCCCGCAGGGCCGCCAACAGGCGCGGCAGACCCGCCACGTCGGTGATCCCCTCGGGCACCGTCGCCCCGTCGAAATCCGACCCGAAGCCCACATGATCCTCGCCCAGCCGCCCGATCAGGTGGTCCAGATGGCGCAGCACCGGCTCCCATCCCATCGCCGGATCGCGCCGCCCGTCGGGCCGCAGGAAGACCGTGGCAAAGTTCAGCCCCACCATCCCCCCGCTCTCGCGGATCGCGTCAAGCTGCCGGTCGGTCAGGTTGCGCGTCGACGGCGTCACCGCATGGGCGTTGGAATGGGTGGCGACCAGCGGCGCATCCGACAGCCGCGCCACATCGTCAAAGCCCTTCTCGTTCAGATGGCTCAGGTCGATCATCACGCGCAGCGCATTGCACTCGCGCACCAGCCGCTTGCCCGCCTCGGTCAGCCCCGGCCCCGTGTCAGGCCCCGCCGGAAAGGCAAAGGGCACCCCGTGGCCAAAGACCGTGGGCCTGCTCCAGACCGGGCCCAGCGACCGCAGCCCCATCGCGTGGAACACATGCAGCGCCTCGCAGCCCGCGTCGATCGCCTCCGCCCCCTCCATATGCATGACGCCCGCGATGGCCCCCGCCGCCCGCGCCGCCTCGATCTCTGCCACCGTGCGGCACAGCCGGAACCGCCCGTCCGAGGCGCGCGCCATCCACATCAGCTGCCCCGCCAGTTCCAGCGCCACCGCCTGCGACGGGCCCAGAGCCAGCGGCTCGGGCAGGTCCAGCGCATAGGGGGGCCGATCCATCAGCTCCTCGATCCCCGCATCGGCCGGATTGGCGGGGGACGGGATGTAGATGGCAAAAAGCCCGCCCGCAAAGCCCCCCGCCTCCATCCGCGGCAGGTCCAGATGCCCCGCCCCCTCGCCCGTCAGCCAGATCGCCTCGCGCCGTTCCGGTGCCATGAGCAGGCGGTACAGGATGTCGTTATGGCCATCGAAAACGGAGATCGAGTCGGTCATCTGTGCCTCCGGCTGGGTCCGGCCCACCCTTGCACGGGCCGCTGCGCGGCGGAACCCCTCAGCAGCAGCCCGCCCCCGCCAGCCCCGTCAGGATCGGGCAGTCGGGCCGGTGGTCGCCCGCGCAACTGGCCACCAGCTCGCACAAGGTGGCCTGCATGGCGCGCAACTCCGCGATCTTGACCTCCATATCCGCCAGATGCTTCTCGGCCAGCGCCTTCACATCCGCGCTCGCCCTCTCGCGATCCTCATAGAGCGCCAGCAGGCGGCGGCATTCCTCAATGGTAAAGCCCAAGCCCCGCGCGCGGCCAAGGAAGGCCAGCTTGTGCAGGTCGCTCTCGCGAAAGGCGCGGTATCCGTTCGCGCCGCGCAGGGGCCGGATCAGCCCGATCTCCTCATAATACCGGATGGTCTTGGCAGGCAGCCCCGACCGTTCGGCCACATCCTTGATATTCATCCCCGTGCCCCCCTTACCGTCTTCAGCCGCAGCGCATTGCTCAGCACGAAGACCGACGACAACCCCATCGCCCCCGCCGCCAGCATGGGCGAAAGCTGCGGCCCGCCAAAGGGCACCAGCAGCCCCGCCGCCACGGGGATCAGCGCGGCGTTATAGCCGAAGGCCCAGATCAGGTTCTGCCGGATGTTGCGCATCGTCGCGCGGCTGATGGTGACGGCATCGGCCACGCCCAAGGGATCGCCCGACATCAGCACCACATCCCCCGCCTCGATCGCCACATCCGTCCCCGTCCCCATGGCCAGCCCGACCTCTGCCGCCGCCAGCGCGGGCGCGTCGTTGATCCCGTCGCCCACGAAGGCCACGCCGCCACCCATCGCGCGCACCGCATCCCCCTTGCCCTCGGGCAGCACCCCCGCCTTCACGTCATCCATCCCCAGCCGCGCCGCGATGGCCGCCGCCGTCACCGCATTGTCCCCCGTCACCATCGCCACGCGCAGACCCATCCCGCGCAATGCCTCCAGCGCCGCCTTCGCGCGCGGCTTCACAGGATCGGCCACCGCGATCAACCCCCGCGCCGTGCGGTCGTCGCCCACGAAAAGCAGCCCCTTCCCCTCCGCCGCCAACCGCTCTGCCGCCGCGCGCAACGCCTCCGGCACCTCGGCAAACATCCGCTGCGACCCGACACAGACCTCCGCGCCCCCGACCACGGCCCGCGCGCCATAGCCCGGCACGGCCCGAAACCCCTCGGCCAAGGGCAGCGC
Organism: Paragemmobacter amnigenus; assembly: GCF_009908265.2. Taxonomy (GTDB): domain Bacteria; phylum Pseudomonadota; class Alphaproteobacteria; order Rhodobacterales; family Rhodobacteraceae; genus Paragemmobacter; species Paragemmobacter amnigenus. Next base: position 69,227 of record NZ_JAAATX020000012.1, read on the forward strand.
CAGCCCGCGCGCCGCCGCCTCGGCCAGCACGGCACCGGCCAGCGGATGCTCCGACCCCGCCTCCACCGCCGCCGCCTCGGCCAGCACATCGGCGCCGACCATATCCGTCACCACCGGCCGCCCCTCGGTCAGCGTGCCGGTCTTGTCGAACCCCACCACGCCCACCTCGGCCAGCCGCTGCAACGCCTCGCCCTTCCGGAACAGCACGCCCAGTTCCGCCGCCCGCCCCGTGCCGACCAGAATGGACACCGGCGTCGCCAGACCCATCGCGCAGGGGCAGGCGATGATCAGCACCGACACCCCCGCCACCAGCGCCGCCGCGATCCCCTGCCCCGCCAGCAGCCACCCCGCCGCGGCCAGCACCGCAATCCCCATCACCACCGGCACGAACCACAGCGTCACGCGGTCCACCAGCGCCTGCACCGGCAGCTTGGTCCCCTGCGCCTCCTCGACCATCGCCACGATCCGCGCCAGAACCGTCGCCGCGCCCACCTGCCGCACCTCGACCGTGATCGCGCCGGTCCCGTTCACCGTGCCCCCTGTCACCGCATCGCCCGCATGTTTGGACACAGGCACCGGCTCCCCCGTCAGCATGGATTCGTCCACCGCCGAGGCCCCCGCCACCACGACCCCATCCACCGCCACCCGTTCACCGGGCCGCACCAGAACCCGCATCCCCGGCACCAGCGACGCCACCGGCACGTCCGACCCGTCCTCCAGCCGCGCCACCTTGGGCTGCATCCCCACCAGCCGCGCGATGGCTGCCCCCGCCCGCCCGCGCGCCCGCGCCTCCAGCGTGCGGCCCAGCAGGATGAGGACGACGATCACCGCCGCCGCCTCGAAATAGACCGCGCGCGATCCTTCGGGCACCAGCGCAGGCGCAAAGGTCACGACCGTGGAATAGGCCCAGGCCGCCCCCGTCCCGACCGCGACCAGCGAATTCATGTCCGGACTGCCCCGCAGCAGCGCGGGGATGCCCTTGGCAAAGAACCGCCGCCCCGGCCCGACCAGCACCAGCGTAACCAGCACGAACTGCGCCAGCCACAGCTGCGCCACCGGCACCACCCCCATCAGCCAGTGATGGAAGGCCGGCACCAGATGCCCCCCCATCTCCACCCCGAAAACGGGCAGGGTCAGCACCCCCGCCACCGCCGTCTCCCGTGCCAGACGCCGCACCTCGGCCGCCGGATCATGGGGGGCTGCCTCTTCCAGCGGCACCGCCGCATAGCCCGCCTTGCTGACCGCCGCCGCCAGAACCTCCGGCGCGGCGCCCCCCTCGAACAGCGTCACCGTCGCACGGCGCAGGGCAAGGTTCGCCACCGCATCCTTCACCCCCGGCTGGGCCTTCAGCACCCGCTCCACCCGCCCCGTGCAGGCGGCGCAGGTCATCCCCTCCACCCCCAGAACCACGGTGATCTCGCGCGCGGGATAGCCCGCCTTGGCCAGCGCGGCCGCCATCGCCGCAGGATCGGCAGGCGCGTGATAGGACACATCCGCCGTCTCGGTCGACAGGTTGACCACCGCGCGCTCCACCCCCGGCTGGGCGGTCAGCACCCGCTCGGCCCGCAGCACGCAGGACGCGCAGGTCATCCCCTCCAGCCGGAAGCGGGCGGATTTCGTGTCACGCGTGGCGGGGGCGGCGGGGGCAAATGCGGTATCGGTCATGGGAATTCTCCTTCCGCCATGTGACGTAATCCTTCCAGTCACGAGAAGGTCAAGCCCGCAAATCCATTTTCCTTAAACAGAACAACGCAAGGGTGGCGGCCGCCCCGTCGGGGCGGTGCGGCCGCCACCCGGGGCATTGGCCCCGGGTGAAACTCGACCGTCGCGCCAATGCACTCCCCCCCTTGACCTTCCCCCAACTGGAACCCCCACATAACCCTGACACGTCCGAAGGAGTCCCCCATGACCACCCTCTCCATCCCCGACATGACCTGCGGCCACTGCAAGGCCTCCGTCGAGTCCGCCCTGAAATCCCTTGCCGACGCGGGCGACATCACCGTGGACCTCGCCGCGAAAACCGCCACCACCACCGGCCCCGCCGCCCCCGCGCGGCTCCTAAAGGCGCTGGACGAGGTCGGATTTCCCGCAACCGTGATCGCCTGACCCGCCCATTCTATACGAAAGGCACTGTTGCATCTGTCGCACAGGGACTATACGGCGTCGCAAATTCGTCATGGAACTTTCTTGCCGCGGCCCGGTTTCGCGCCCAGATAGAAGACAGACGGATCGCCGAACCAGAGCCTGAACCAGAGAGAGCAGCGAAGATGGCCAAGAAACCGACCACGCAGCAGCAAGGCGGCACCAACACGCCCGCCCAGCAGCAGGGCCAATCCCAAGGGTCCAGCCAGCAGCAAGGGTCCACCCCCGTATTCCGGGACTGGGCTTCGATCTGAAGCAGAGGCAGATCGAAAGCCCGCTTTTCCGCAACAGGGCCAGCCGCTAGGCTGGCCCTGTTCCGTTTCAGGCCCGCACCCCCATGCCCACCCCCGTCTCCTCGATCAAGAACCTCGGCCCCGCCACCGAAGCCGCCTTCGCCAAGGCAGGCATCCATTCGGCCGAGGAACTCCGCGCCCTCGGCCCCGACGAATCCTACCGCCGCCTGATCCAGTCGGGCACCCAGCCGCATTTCATCGGCTATTACGTCCTCGTCATGGGCCTGCAAGGCCGCCCGTGGAACGACTGTCAGGGGGACGAGAAGAAGGCCCTCCGCGCCCGCTTCGACGCGATCAAGGCCACGACCACGCAAAAGGGCCGCTCCGAACTGGAAGCGGCCCTCGATTTCTTCGGCGTCATCGAACGCCGCTAGACAAATTTCTTCGAAGAAATTTGCAAAAATCTTCGAAGATTTTTGCCTTTCTTCAGCCGACCAGCTCGAGGCCCGAGAAGAAGAAGGCGATCTCGCGCGCGGCCGAAGCCTCCGAATCCGACCCGTGCACCGAATTCTCGCCCTTCGACAGCGCGAATTCCTTGCGGATCGTGCCTTCGGCGGCGGCGGCCGGATCGGTCGCGCCCATCACTTCGCGGTTCTTCGCGATGGCGCTCTCGCCTTCCAGAACCTGCACCACGACCGGCTCGGACGCCATGAACGCGCACAGCTCGCCATAGAAGCCGCGCTCCTTGTGCTCGGCATAGAAGGCACCGGCCTGCGCGGGCGTCAGGTGGATGCGCTTGGAGGCGACGACGCGCAGGCCGGCCTCCTCGAACTTGGCAACGATCTTGCCGGTCAGGTTGCGCTTGGTGGCGTCGGGCTTGATGATCGACAGGGTGCGTTCGATGGCCATCTTGGGCGTCTCCATATCAGGGGCACGGCAGCCGTCCGCCGCGCCGGAATTCATGCGCCGCGCTCCTAGCACGGGCCTTGGCCAAAGGAAAGCCGCCCCCGCCCTGTCGCGTCCCGCGCCCCCCGCGCCCGTTGCGACCGTGCGCTGCGTGCTGACAGTTTGCGGCACAGCGCGCGGCACTGCTTTCTGCACAGCCCCGTTGACGCCCCGCCCCCCATCGGGCAAGCCCTTCCCCATCATGCTGAAGATCGAAGACATCACCTATTCCGTCGAAGGCCGCCCCCTGTTCGAAGGGGCCAGCGCCACCATCCCCACCGGCCACAAGGTGGGTCTCGTGGGCCGCAACGGCGCCGGAAAGACCACGCTTTTCAGACTGATACGCGGCGAACTGGCGCTGGAGGGCGGCACCATCTCGCTCCCCTCCCGCGCCCGCATCGGCGGTGTCGCGCAAGAGGTGCCCTCGTCGGAAACCTCGCTCCTCGACACCGTCCTTCAGGCCGACGAGGAACGCAGCGCCCTTCTGGCCGAATCCCACACCGCCACCGACCCCGCCCGCATCGCGGAAATCCAGTCCCGCCTGACCGATATCGACGCCTGGTCCGCCGAAGCCCGCGCCTCCAGCATTCTCAAGGGGTTAGGCTTCGACACCGATCAGCAGCGCATGCCCTGCTCGGCCTTCTCGGGCGGCTGGCGGATGCGGGTCGCACTGGCCGGCGTGCTCTTCTCGCAGCCCGACCTCCTGCTTCTGGACGAACCGACCAACTACCTCGACCTCGAAGGGGCGCTCTGGCTCGAATCCTACCTCGCGAAATACCCCCACACCGTCCTCATCATCAGCCACGACCGCGGCCTCCTGAACCGCGCCGTCCAGGGCATCCTGCATCTGGACAACCGCAAACTCACCTATTGGTCAGGCCCTTACGACCAATTCGCCCGCCAGATGGCCGAGCGCCGCGCCGTCCTCGCCGCCGAGGCGAAAAAGCAGGAGGCCCGCCGCGCGCATCTTCAATCCTTCGTTGACCGCTTCAAGGCAAAAGCCTCGAAGGCCACGCAGGCACAAAGTCGTGTGAAGATGCTGGAAAAGATGACGCCCATCACCGCGCCCGAAGACGCCAAGCGCGTGGTCTTCACCTTCCCCGAACCCGAGGAACTCTCGCCCCCCATCGTCAATATCGAAGGTGCCGCCGTCGGCTATGGCGGCCCGCCCGTCCTGCGCAAACTGTCGCTCCGCATCGACCAGGACGACCGCATCGCCCTTCTGGGCCGCAATGGCGAGGGGAAGTCGACCCTGTCGAAACTCCTCGCAGGCAAGCTCGACGCGGGCGAGGGTCGCGTGACCCGCTCGTCCAAGCTGCGGATCGGCTATTTCGCCCAGCATCAGGTGGACGAGCTGCACATCGACGAGACACCGCTACAGCACCTCCAGCGCCTCCGCCCCGGCGAGGGGCAGCCGAAACTGCGCGCGCGTCTGGCGGGCTTCGGCCTGATGGCCGAACAGGCCGAAACCGTGGTGGGGCGCCTCTCGGGCGGGCAGAAGGCGCGGCTGTCGCTGCTGCTCGCCACCATCGACGCGCCGCATCTCCTGATCCTCGACGAACCCACCAACCACCTCGACATCGAAAGCCGCGAGGCGCTGGTCGAGGCGTTGACCGAATATTCCGGCGCGGTCGTCCTCGTCAGCCACGACATGCACCTCCTGTCGCTGGTCGCTGACCGTCTCTGGCTGGTCAAGGGCGGCGCGGTCACCCCCTTTACCGATGACCTCGAAGCCTATCGCAAGATGCTGCTCTCGGGCGATGATGACATGAAGATCGCCGCAAAACCCGTTGAAAAAACAAAGAAATCCAGCCGCGACGAAATCCTTGCCCTGCGGGCCGAAGTCCGCAAATGCGAAGACCGCATCGCCAAGCTGGAAGAGATGCACGGCAAGCTTTCCGCCAAACTGGCCGACCCTGCCCTCTATGACGACGCGAAGATTCACGAATTGGAAAGCTGGAACCGCAAATTCGCCGAATGCGAAGAGGCGATGGGCCGTGCCGAGGCCCTCTGGATCGAGGCGCAGGAACGTCTGGATCAGGCCGAGGCGGGCTAAGCATCTGGATTTCCTTCGAAAATCTATCCGCACGACCCTTCTGCGAAGGGTCTTCCGCCCCCACCCACCCCCCGATTTTTCGCCAGAAAAATCGCCCGCAAAATTCTTCGCCAGAAGAATTTTGCCCCCGCCCCTCGCCATGCGGCCCGCATCCCCCTAAGCTGACCCATCCCCGCAGCGAGAGCACCCGTGCCCGAAACCGCCGTCCTGATCACCGCCTTCGCCACGCTCTTCGTGGTGATCGACCCGCCCGGTCTGGTCCCGCTCTTCATCGCCCTGACGCAGGGGATGGATGCCGACCACCGCCGCCGCCTCGCCCTGCGGGCCTGCCTGATCGCAGGGGCGCTGCTCACGCTCTTCGGGCTGGCGGGGGAATCGATCCTCGGCTTCATCGGCATCTCCATGCCCGCCTTCCGCATCGCGGGCGGGATCCTGCTCTTCCTCACCGCGCTCGACATGCTCTTCGAACGCCGCACCCAGCGGCGCGAGGGGCAGAAGGCCGACCACGACCACGACCCGTCGGTCTTCCCCCTCGCCACGCCACTCATTGCGGGGCCGGGGGCGATTGCCACCATGATCCTGCTGATGGGTCAGGCGCCGGGCTGGTCGGGGATGGCCGCGATGCTGGGCCTCATGGCGCTCGTGCTCGTCGCGACCTTCCTGTTCCTTCTTGCCTCTCCCCCGCTCGAACGGCTGCTTGGCCGGACGGGGGTGGTCGTCATCACCCGCCTGCTCGGGATGCTTCTGGCCGCCCTGTCGGTGCAATTCGTGATCGACGGCGTCCGCGGCACGGGATTGATCGGCTAGGCACTTTCCCCGCCCCGCCGCACCCCCCATATCGGCTGGAACGGCAAGCACATGAGGACCGCGATGGATTCCGAAATGACCGGACGGCTGATCTATCTGCTGCTGCTGCTCGCGTCGGTGGGCGGCTGGGTGCTGGTCGAATACCGCAAACGCATGGGCGAGGCGCTGCGGACCGCCGCCGCATGGGGCCTCATCTTCATCGGGGTCATCGCGGGCTACGGGCTGTGGAACGACCTGCGCCGCGACGTGCTGCCGCAACAGATCCTGTCCGAAACCGGCCGGATCGAGGTGCCCCGCGCCGCCGACGGGCACTATTACCTGACGCTCGACATCGGCGGCACGCCCGTCCGCTTCCTTGCCGATACGGGGGCCACCAACATGGTCCTGTCGCTGGCCGATGCGCGGCGACTGGGGATCGACCCTGACGCGCTGGTCTATATCGGCACGGCCCAGACCGCCAACGGCACGGTCCAGACCGCCCGCGTCCGGCTCGATCAGGTCGCGCTCGGCCCCCATCTGGACGAAGGCTTCTCCGCATGGGTCAACCGCGGCGAGATGGACGGATCGCTCCTCGGGATGGATTACCTCTCGCTCTACCATGTCGAACTGGCAGGCGACCGGATGATCCTTCGCCGCTGACCGGACGATTTCCCGCCCGCTACCCGCTTGACGCCGCCCGACCCATCGCTTACCTCACAGCCCAGACGCGGGTGTAGCTCAATGGTAGAGCAGCAGCTTCCCAAGCTGAATACGAGGGTTCGATTCCCTTCACCCGCTCCATCCTCCCCCAAGCAGTGATCGCAGTCATTGACCCCGTGCAGTCCGCGCGTTTAACCTTTTTTAACGCGCCCGTTCGGCAACTCCGCCGGGGCGGGCTGCGGAAACGGGGGACAGACCATGAAAAGACTGGTGATGGCGGCAGTTCTGGCAGCCATGGCAGGCGGCGCGGCGGCACAGAGCGCGCCGGAAATGGATCCGGCGGTGGTCGAAGAACAGGTGGCAAGCTCGGCCGATGCGGGGATCATCGTGCCGCTTCTGGCCCTTCTGGTGCTGATCGCCGCCCTTTCCGGCGGCGGCTCCGCGGCTCCGGCACCGATCTGACGGGAAAAGGGCCACCGCATGTATCGCGCATTGACCCTTTCGCTGGCCCTTTCCGCCGCCGCCCTTCCGGCGCTGGCCCAGACGGCACCAACCATGGACCCGGCCGTGGTCGAAGAACAGGTGGCAAGCTCCGCCGATGCCGGGATCATCGTTCCGCTTCTGGCCCTTCTGGTCCTGCTCGCCGCGATTTCGGGCAGTTCGGGCGCAGCGCTTCCGCCGCCGACATGACGACGGGTCGCGGCAGCAGGACGGGTCAGTTCCAGATGAACCCCTTGACCGGATTGATCCGGCCAAGGCCCCCCGCGCCATTCGCCACCCGCACCTGCGACCAGTCGTTCTGCGGCGACACGTCGACGACCAAGGTGTCGACGGTGATCCTGTCGCGCACCCAGTTTGCCTGATCGATCAGGATGCGGCGGCTGTCCACCACGCCCGACACCACCGCCACATGCCCCTTCGGCATCGCGCCAGAGGCCGCGAAGGCCATCACCGCGCCCACCTTCGGCGCCTTGCTGCGCTGGTAGCGCCCTTTGGCCTGATCCCACCACGTCCGGGCATTGCCGCGGATGTCCACCCCGCTCACCGCCCGCGCGAAGGGCACGCACCAGAGCCGACCCCTTGGCCGGTTCTCCGCCGCCTTTCGCACCGCCGCCTTCACCTCCTCGCGGGCCGCACGATCCGCCCTGTCAAGGCGCAGCGTCACGGGCTGGGCCAGTTCCACCGCCGCCTTGCGCGGCAGGTCGCGGGGCTGCCCCTCGGCCCGCACCACCGGCGCGGCAAGGCAGGTGACCAGCAGGGCGGTCAGGCAAAGGGCGGCAGGTCTCATCTCTCGGCACCTCGGACGGTTCGGGGGGGTCGGGGGGCTGGCTTCAGGCCCTTTCCCCTGCCACGCCCCGCCGCATCCACCAACCCCGCCCCGCCCCCCTCTGGCCGATCCCCGCCGACCCCGTGGCCCCGCTTCGGCAAGGCTCCGCCGCTTTCCTTTCCGGGGCCTGTGCGGTAACCAGCCGACAGTCAATCAGGAAGGACATCCCATGTCAGAGATCAAACGCATCGGCACCGGTCCCCGCATGTCCGAAGCCGTCTGCTACAACGGCATCGTCTGGGTCGCAGGTCAGGTCGGCAATCCCGGCGATTCCGTCGCGGACCAGACCCGCACCTGCCTTGCCGAGGTCGACCGCATCCTCGCCGACGCCGGCACCGACAAGACGCGCATCCTGTCGGCGCAGATCTGGCTGGCCGACATCTCGACCTTCGCCGAGATGAATTCGGTCTGGGACCAGTGGGTGCCGCAGGGCCACACCCCCGCCCGCGCCACGGGCGAGGCGAAGCTTGCCACGCCGGATTATCTGGTCGAGGTCATCGTAACGGCGGCGCTGAAGTAATCAAATTTCTTCGAAGAAATTTGCAAGAATCTTCGAAGATTTTTGAACCCCGGCGCGATGCGCCGGGGTTTCTCATTTCCGGAACCACGCCGCCAATGCCGCCGTCGATCCGTCCTTGCCCTCAGTCCCCTGCCGCCCCTCCAGCACGGGTTGCAGCGCCAGCGCCAGTTCCTTGCCCAGTTCCACCCCCCACTGGTCATAGGAATTGATGCCGAGGATCACCCCCTCCACGAACACCCGATGTTCATAGAGCGCGATGATCTGGCCCAGAACGAAGGGCGTCAGCTTCTCATAGGCGATCGTCACGCTGGGCCGATTGCCGGGGAACACCCGATGCCGCGCCTGCCGGTCCAGCTCCGCGCCCGTCAGCCCCTTCGCGGCCATGATCGCCCGCGCCTCCTCCAGCGACCGCCCGCGCAACAGCGCCTCGGACTGGGCCAGACAGTTCGACACCAGAAGCACATGCTGATGCGCCAGATGCGCCTCGTGCCCCGCCTTAGCGATCAGGAACTCGCAAGGCACCACCCGCGTGCCCTGATGGATCAGCTGGTAAAAGGCGTGCTGCCCGTTGGTCCCCGGCTCGCCCCAGACCACGGGCCCCGAATGGATCTCCAGATCCGACCCGTCCATCGCCACCCGCTTGCCGTTGCTCTCCATCTCCAACTGCTGAAGATAGGCAGGCAGACGGCTCAGCCGCTGGTCATAGGGCAGCACCGCCCGCGTGGTATGGCCGCATATCTGATTGTGCCAGACCCCCACCAGCGCCAGCAGCACGGGCAGGTTCGCCTCAAACGGCGCCTGCCGGAAATGGTCGTCCATCGCCCGCCCCCCCGCAAGGAAGGCGCGAAAATCCTCCGGCCCCACGGCCAGCATCAGGGCAAGCCCGATCGGCCCCCACATCGAATAGCGCCCGCCCACCCAATCCTCGAACCCGAAGACCCGCGCGGGGTCGATGCCGAAGGCGGCGGTCCTGTCGGCGGCGGTGGACACCGCGGCGAATTGCGCCGCCGGATTGGCCACCTTGCCCGCCATCCAGTCCCGCGCCGTCTGCGCGTTGGTCATCGTCTCGATGGTGGTGAAGGTCTTGGACGCCACGATCACCAGCGTCGTCTCGGGGTTCAACCCCCGCAGCGTGTCGGCGATATGCGCCCCGTCCACGTTCGACACGTAATGGCAGCGCGGCCCGTCATGGTATGGCGCCAGCGCCAGCGTCGCCATCGCAGGGCCAAGGTCCGACCCGCCGATCCCGATATTGACCACATCGGTGATCCGCCCGCCCTGCCCCGTGAACCGCCCCGCGCGCACGTCGCGGGCAAAGGCCTCCATCCGCTCCAGCGTCTCCACCACGGAGGGCACCACGTTCTTGCCGTCCACGATCACCGTGCCATCCAGATTGCGCAGCGCCGTGTGCAGCACCGCGCGCCCCTCGGTGTCGTTGATCCGCTCGCCCGTGAACATGGCGCGGCGCTTGTCGGCCACCCTTGCCGCCTCGGCCAGCGCGACCAGCAGACGCCGCCCCTCGGCGTCGATATTGGTCTTGGACCAGTCCAGCCGCATCCCGTCCGCTTCCGCCGTGAAGGCCGCCGCGCGGTCGCCGCCCGCGAACAGGTCAAGGATGCGCCGCCCCGCCACGGCCTGATGATGCGCGGACAGCGCGTCCCATTCAGCTTTCATCGCCTCACTCCGCCCAATGCACGGTTGCGTTGTCGAGGACGGCGCGCACCGGCGCCTCCTCGGGGGGCAGGGCCAGCGCGCGCTCCAGCGCGTCCCGCTTTTCCTGCCCCGTGATCAGGATATGGATGTTCATCGCCCCCCGCAGCACCGGCGCGGTCAGGGTGATGCGCGGCTCCCCCGCCGCCTCGGCCCGCATCGGCAGCAAGACCGGCGCATCCGCCGCCAACCCCTCGGCCAGCCGGTCCGCCCCGGGAAACAGGCTCGCCGTATGCATGTCCGCCCCCATCCCCAAGAGCAGGACCGAAATCGGCAGATGCGGGCGCAACCCCTCGGCCAGTTCCTCCAGCTTTTCCTCGGGGCTTTCCGCCGCCGCGTAAAGCGGCACCAGCCGCGCCCCCGCCGCCTTGCCGCGCAACAGCCTCTCGCGCAGCAGCCGCGTGTTCGACCGCGGGCTGTCCTCCTCCACCCAGCGCTCGTCGTTCAGGAACACCGCCACATTCGGCCAGTCCAGATCGACGCCGGACAGCGTGTCGAAGATCGGCCCCGGCGTCGTGCCGCCGGGAACGCAGAGAGAGGCCCGCCCCTCCCGCCGCAGGAAATCCGCAAGCTGCCCCGCGATCACATTCGCAAGCCCCAGCATCAGGAATTCGCGGTCGGGATAGGTTTCGAACTTCATCCCCGGATCTCCCGCCAGCGCCGCCCGTCGCGGTGCATCAGCATCAGCGCATCCTCCGGCCCGCTCGACCCCGGATCATAGCCCTGCGGTCTGTCGCCCCGCGCCTCCCATCCCGCGATGATCGGATCGGCCCAGGCCCAGGCCGCCTCCACCTCGTCGCCACGCATGAACAGCGTCTGGTTGCCGCGGATCACATCCATGATCAGCCGTTCATAGGCATCCGGGATATCCTCGGCCTCGGCGCCCAGAGCATCGGCAAAGGACATGTCCAGCGGCACCTGCATCAGACGCATACCCCCCGGCCCGGGTTCCTTGATCATCATCATCAGGTTCATGCCCTCGTTGGGCTGCAACCGGATGACCAGCACGTTCTCGCGCCAGCCCTTGGCATCGTCAAAGATCGAATGCGGCGGTTCCTTGAAGGTGATGGCGATCTCACTCGCCCGTGCCCGCATCCGCTTGCCCGTCCGCAGATAGAAGGGCGTCCCCTTCCAGCGCCAGTTCGAGATATGGCATTTCAGCGCGATATAGCTCTCGGTGCGCGAATTCGGGTTCTCGCTATGCTCGACATAGCCGCCCTGCCCCCCACCGGCAAGGTATTGGCCCCGCACGATATCCTCCGGGCGCACGGGGTCCAGCGCGCGGATGACCTTCAGCTTCTCGTCCCGCACGGCATCGGGGTCGAAATGATAGGGCGGCTCCATCGCGATCAGGCAGAGCAGTTGCATCAGGTGGTTCTGCACCATGTCCCGCATCGCGCCCGACTTGTCGTAATAGGCGCCCCGCCCCTCGACCCCCACGGTCTCGGCAACCGTGATCTGCACATGATCGATGTATTCGGCCTTCCACAGCGGCTCGAACAGAATGTTGGCGAACCGCACCGCCATCAGGTTCTGCACCGTCTCCTTGCCCAGATAATGGTCGATCCGGTAAATCTGGTGTTCGTCGAAATGCTCGGCCAGCACCGCGTTCAGCGCGCGGGCAGAGGCAAGGTCGCGCCCGAACGGCTTTTCCACCACGATCCGCGACCACGCATCCGCGATGCCATGGGCATGCAGCCGTTCCGCAATATCCCCGAACAGCGCCGGCGCGACCGAGAAGTAGAAGGCCCGCACCACATTCTCGCGCATCCGCCCCTTCAGCGCGGCCCAGCCGCCCGTCCCCTTCGCATCGATCGGGACATAGCCCACGCGGTCGAGGAAGGCCGCCACCTGCGCCTTGTCCTGCCGCTCGGCCGGCACGAATTCGGCAATCGCCTCGCCCACCATCGCGCGGAACCCCGCATCGTCCAGATCGGCCCGCGCCGCACCGATGATCCGGCTTTCGGCGGGCATCTGCCCCGCGACAAAGCGGCGGTACAGCCCCGGCAGGATCTTGCGGCGGGCCAGATCGCCCGTACCGCCAAAGATCACCAGATCGAAGGGATCGACCGGAATGACGCGCGAAACCATGGGCAATACTCCCGTTGCATCCAGACCAGAGCGCTTTGTGTTAGCGCTAACGCAGCCGCTTCTACCCCCGCAGGCCCCGCCTGTCTAGCACCCCCGCAACGCGCGGCAAACCTCAGGACTGCCGCGCGATGATCCCCGTCACCCCGGCCAGCATCTGCGCGGCCAGCATGGCGCCCATCCCGTCGATATCGCGGTCGGGCATGAATTCCACCATGTCGAAGGCCGCGATCCGCGCCTTCTCCGCCACCGCCCCCACCAGTTCCATCACCTGCCAGTAGCTCAGCCCCCCCGCCGTCCGCCCGATGGCCGCAGGCATCACCGACGGGTCCAGCGCATCGACATCCAGACAGATCACCACCTCCGCCCCCTCGGGGATCAGGTCCACCGCCCGCCACACACCCGCCCGCGCCACCTCGCCCGCCGGAACGAACTCCACCCCCCAGGCCATGGCGTCGCGCAGGTCCGACATCCGCGCCGACCCGATGCCGCGCTGCCCCACCTGCACGATCCGCTCCACATGGCCCATCTCGCTCGCCCGCCGCATGGTGGACGAAAGGCCCCAGCGTTCCCCCTGCACCTCGTCGCGCCAGTCGATATGCGCGTCGATCTGCAAGACCGTCACCTTCCGCCCCGTGACGGCCAGCGCCTGCAACATCGGGATCGGCACGGAATCATCCCCCCCGATCAGGACGGGCACCGCGCCCCGCTCCAGCACCGTCTCGACCGCCGCCCGCAGCCGTGCGCGATTGCCCGCCGCATCGCCCTCGCGGACCTCGATATCGCCCGCATCGACCGCGACCACCCCCTCGGGCAGCACCGGCCCGCCCAGATCGAAATCCACATGCGCCAGATTCGCCGCATAGGCCGCCCCCGCCGCGCGGATCGCCGCAGGCCCCCCCGCGCAATAGAACCCCACCGACGGATAGGGCGTGCAGCCCGCAGCCCCGAGGATCGCCACCTTCGCCTCCAGCGCCGCCAGATCACGGCAGGCGGGCAGGCCCATGAAGGTCTCCACCCGCCCCGCCCCGAACATCGCCCCCAAAGTCGCCATGGCCATCCCTCCGCAGGTTTCGGCCCATCCTCGCCGCCCGCCTGCCGATTCTGCACCCCTTTTCCGCAGCGCATGGCGCAAAAAGCAAAACGGGCGCCCGCAGGGGCGCCCGTTCAGCTATCTGTCCTGTCCGGTGACGGATCAGGCGGCTTCCGAGATGAACTTCACCGCGTCGCCGAAGGTCTGGATGGTCTCGGCGGCGTCATCCGGAATCTCGATCCCGAATTCTTCTTCAAAAGCCATGACCAGTTCCACGGTGTCGAGCGAGTCCGCGCCCAGATCGTCGATGAACGAGGCGTTCTCGGTCACCTTGTCCTCTTCGACGCCCAGATGCTCGACGACGATCTTCTTCACGCGTGCGGCGATGTCGCTCATGTCTTGTCCTCTTTCCACGTTGCGGGAAGGATTCCCGTCCCTTGTCCCTGCCCCGAAAGGCCCCTTTCCCGTGTCACGATACGGGAAGGCCGGGTTTCATCCCGGCCCTTTCGCCGCGCCTATAGCAAGGGCGTTCCCGCAAGGCAAACGCTTTCCTTGGGCCACAGGCGCGCGCAGGATCAGACCATGTCCATCCCGCCATTCACATGCAAGGTGGCCCCCGTCACATAGGCCGCCTCCTGCGAGGCCAGATAGACCACCGCCGCCGCGATCTCGGCAGGCTCGCCCATGCGCCCTGCGGGAACGGCGGTCAGGATGCGGCCCTTCTGCTCGTCATTCAGCTTGTCGGTCATGGCCGTCGCGATGAACCCCGGCGCCACCACGTTCACCGTGATCCCGCGGCTCGCCACTTCCGCCGCCAGCGACTTCGACAGGCCCAGAAGCCCCGCCTTCGACGCCGAATAGTTCACCTGACCGCCATTGCCGGTGGTGCCCACCACCGACCCGATATTCACGATCCGCCCCCAGCGCGCCTTCATCATGCCCCGCACCGCGGCACGGCACAGCCGGAAGGTCGAGGTCAGGTTCACGTCCATGACCGACAGCCAGTCCTCGTCGCTCATCCGCATGACCAGCCCGTCGCGCGTGATGCCCGCATTGTTCACAAGGATGTCGACCGCCCCCATCGCCTCGGCCGCCCGCTTCACCAGCCCCTCGACCTCTTCCGCCACCGACAGGTTGCAGGGCAGCACATGCGCCCGCCCGCCCAACTCGGCGGCCAGCGCCTCCAGCGGCTCCACCCGCGTGCCCGACAGCCCGACCGTCGCGCCCGCCTTGTGCAGCGCCCGCGCGATCTCGGCCCCGATCCCGCCCGATGCACCGGTCACCAGCGCCGCCTTACCCGTCAGATCGAACATGCCTTGCTCCCTCACAAGAATTTTGCCCGTTGTCCTAGCAGCATCCCGCCGCCCGCGCCACCCGTCAGGCCCGCCCTGCCGGAAAGGCGCCCGCCTCTGCCACTTCCGCCGCCACATGGCCCGACGCCGCCGCCTCCAGCACCGGATCCAGAACCGCGACCAGCCGGAACTCCTCGCACCACAGCCACATATCCGGCGAAAAGCCCCCCGCGCGACGGAAATAATCCTCATGCGCCGCCCGCCAAAAGGCCAGCGATCCGTCCCCCTCGCCCTCGGTCGCCGCAAAATCCGCGTCGATGTCGCAGAACCGCCGCCGCCCCACCGTCACCGTCTCGATCACCGCCACCGCGCGCCCCGCGACCGTGACAGCCCAGAGCATCCCCGACACCGTCGGGTTCTCCTCCCGCCCGTCCCAGACCGTCGCCCGCTTGCGCCCCGCGATCACCAGCGCCGCCAGCCGCTCCTGCAACCCATCCGAACGATAGCAACAGCAAGGCAGCGTCCCGAACCCCGCCACCTCCACGACATCATCCGCCATTTTCCGTCCTCAAATATCCTCAGGGGGAGTCGCCGCACGGCGACGGGGGCAGAATGCCCCCCGACCCGAGCCGGAGCGGATGCGGAGGCGCGACACAAGCCATGCGGCGGCACGCCGCTCCGCTTCGACCCGCCCTCAGCCCTTGGCGGCCAGCACGTCCTCGGGCGTCGCGACTGCCCGCGTCACCACCTCGCCCGACACGATCCGCTTGACCATCCCCGACAGCGCCTTGCCCGCGCCGATCTCCCAGAACTCGGTCACGCCCGCGCCCGCCATCCACTGCACGGATTCGCGCCAGCGCACCGATCCCGTCACCTGCGCGACCAGCAGGTCGCGGATGCGGTCGGGCTCCGTCACCGCCTCGGCCCGCACGTTCACGACGACGGGCACCACGGGCTTGCCGATCACCACGGCGGCCAGCGCCTCGGCCATCACCCGCGCGGCGGGCTGCATCAGCGCGCAATGGAAGGGCGCGGAGACAGGCAGGATCAGCGCGCGCTTGGCGCCCTTGGCCTTGGCGATCTCCACCGCCCGCTCCACCGCCGCCTTGTGGCCCGACACCACCACCTGCGCGGGGTCGTTGTCATTGGCAGCCTGACAGACCTCGCCCTGCGCGGCCTCGGCGGCGACGGCCACCGCCGCCTCGTAATCCAGCCCCAGCAGCGCGGCCATGGCCCCCACGCCCACCGGCACCGCCTCCTGCATGGCGCGGCCCCGCACGCGCAACAGCCGCGCCGCATCCGATACCGAAATCGCCCCCGCCGCCGTCAGCGCCGAATATTCCCCCAGCGAATGCCCCGCGACAAAGGCCGCATGCGAGGCGACCGAGATCCCCTCCGCCTCCAGCGCCCGCACGGCGGCCAGCGATGTCGCCATCAGCGCGGGCTGCGCGTTCTGGGTCAGGGTCAGCTCGGCAATATCCCCCTCCCAGATCAGCGCGGACAGCTTCTCTCCCAGCGCGGCATCCACCTCGTCAAAGACCGCCCGCGCCGCCGGATAGGCCTCGGCCAGCGCGCGCCCCATCCCGATGGCCTGCGCCCCCTGTCCCGGAAATACGAATGCACGGCTCATGGCCCACCCTCCAGCTTGTCACCCGCGCCGCAGCGCCCTTGCCGCCCCGCATAGCCCAAAGCCGCCCCCCCGTGCAATCATGCGTCCCGTTCTCACATTTTTCACCCCGCCGCCGTTTCCGACGCCGTGCAAGTGCACGGTGATGCCAGTTCAGGAAAGGTTTGCGATGAAAGACCTCGACCACTCCCCGCCCGACGAAGGGAAAGATGACCATGCCGCCGATGGCGCCGTCCGCGTCATCGCCGCCGAAGTGGGCACGCTTTCCGTCTCGCTTGCCGATGCCTCCGGCGCGGTCGAGGATGTGGACAGCCTGATGGCGCGGCAGGTCGCGACCCTCTCCGCCATCCACGACATTTCCGACGCACTCGCGCAAGGGAACGAGGCCGTCCGCGTCGCCGCCGCCGCCGCCCTTGCCGCCACCGCCAGCGCGCGCCAGACCGTGGGCGACGGCGAGGCGCGCATCGCCACAGCCCTTGCCAATGTCACCACTCTGGCCGATCAGGCCGCCCTTCTGGGCGCGCGGGTCGAGGCGCTGACAACCACCCTCTCCCTCGTCGCCCGCGCCGCCTCGGACATCGACGCCATCGCCCGCACCACCAACCTCCTCGCCCTCAACGCCTCGATCGAGGCCGCCCGCGCCGGTTCCGCAGGACGCGGCTTCATGGTCGTGGCGCAAGAGGTAAAACAGCTTTCGGGCCGCACGCAGGAAGCCACCCACCGCATCGGCGACACGCTGGGGCTGCTCGGCAAGGAAATCACCGCGCTGGCGCAGGAAGGCCGCACCGCCGCCACCCGCGCCACCGGCCTGCGCCGCGAGACGGGCAGCATCGCCGAGGTGATGCACGACATCGACGGCGCCGTCCGCGCCATAGCGGAGCGTCAGGACGAGATCACCGCCAAGACCGAGGACGCCGCCCGTCAGGTCGCCGCCACGCGCGGCAGCATCGAAGGCATCGAAACCGGCGTGGGCGAGGCCGCACAGCGCCTTGGTGCCGCGCGCGGTCGCCTGTCCGAACTGCTCGGCGCCAGCGAACGCCTCGTCTCGGCCACCGCGCGGCTCGGTGTCGAAACCGTCGACACCCCCTTCATCGAAGCCGTCCAGCAGGGCGCAGCCGAGATCGCCACCGCCTTCGCCACGGCGATCGCCAACGGGCGCATCACCACGGTCGACCTGTTCCGGCACGTCTACACGCCCATTCCGGGCACCGATCCGGAACAGGTCACGGCCCCCTTCACCCCGCTCTGCGACCTGCTCCTTCCGGCGATACAGGAACCCATGCTGCGCCTGTCGCCCCGCATCGTCTTTTGCGCGGCGGTGGATGTGAACGGCTACCTGCCCACCCATAACCGCATCTTCTCGCACCCCCAGCGACCGGGCCAACCGGCATGGAACGCCGCCAACTGCCGCAACCGCCGCATCTTTGCCGACCGCGTCGGCCTTGGCGCGGGGCGCAGCACCACGCCCTTCCTGCTGCAATCCTACCGCCGCGACATGGGCGGCGGGCAATTCGCCCTGATGAAGGACGTCTCGGCCCCGATCGTGGTGCAGGGCCGCCACTGGGGCGGCCTGCGCCTTGCCTACAAGGTCTGACACGGCTTGCGGCGCGCCATGGGGCGGGCCATACCCGCCCCATGGCCCTGCATGACCGCCCGAAACTCCGCCGCCTGATCTATGCCACCTCCTTCGAGGCGGGCGGCGTGCTCATGTCCACCGCGCTCATGCTCGCCATGGCCGAAACCAGCGCGGGCTCCTCCCTCGTCTTTTCCGTCCTCTGCTCCACCGTCGCCATGCTCTGGAACCTCGCCTTCAACGCCCTGTTCGAGGCGTGGGAGTCCCGCCAGACCACCCGTGGCCGCAGCCTCGCCCGCCGCACCGCCCATGCCCTCCTGTTCGAGGCGGGTCTCCTCCTTGCCCTCCTGCCGCTCACCGCATGGTGGTTCGCCGTGCCGGTCCTGACCGCGCTCGCCTATGAAGGCGTGCTGATCGTGGCCTTCCTGATCTACACATGGGCCTTCACCTGGGCCTTCGACCGCCTCTTCGGCCTGCCCGCCTCGGCCCGCTGACCGCCCGCCCCCGCGCGCGGCAGGGCGCGCGGCAGGGGACACAGGAGGGCGCGCTTGCATCCCTGCCGCCTTTCTGTATAAGGCCCCATCCTTTCCGCATTCACGTGAACCGGCGCAGCCTCTCGTGGACGGGCCGCGGAAGGGCCGAATGCCCGCCCTATGAAATGCGCCTCGAAGAAGAACTGGAGTGAACATGGCTCTTTACGAGCATGTCTTCATCGCGCGCCAGGACCTTTCCAACGCGCAGGCCGAAGGCCTCATCGAACATTTCTCCACGGTTCTCGCGGACAACGGCGGCAAGGTCGTCGAGTCGGAGTACTGGGGCGTCAAGACGATGGCCTACAAGATCAACAAGAACCGCAAGGGCCACTACGCCTTCCTGAAATCGGACGCCCCCTCGGCTGCCGTGCAGGAAATGGAACGCCTGATGCGCCTGCATGACGACGTGATGCGCGTGCTGACCATCAAGGTCGACGCGCACGGCGAAGGCCCGTCGGTGCAGATGCAAAAGCGCGACGAGCGTGAGCGTGGCGACCGTGGCGACCGTCCCGAGGGCGGCTTTGGCGGTGGCGAACGCCGCGAGCGCAGCTTCGGCGACCGTCCCGACCGTGGTGGCGACCGCGGTGGTGACCGCGGCGGCTTCCGTCGTTGATCAGGCCCAGGAAAGGACCATAAACCATGGCGAACAAACCGTTTTTCCGCCGCCGCAAGGTCTGCCCCTTCTCGGGCGACAATGCTCCTGCGATCGACTACAAGGACGTCCGTCTGCTCCAGCGCTACATCTCCGAGCGCGGCAAGATCGTCCCGTCCCGCATCACCGCGGTCTCGGCCAAGAAGCAGCGTGAACTGGCGCAAGCCATCAAGCGCGCCCGCTTCCTCGCCCTGCTGCCCTACGCCGTGAAGTAAGGAGAGACAGATATGCAAGTCATCCTGCTCCAGCGCGTGGCCAAGCTTGGCCAGATGGGTGAAGTCGTCAACGTCAAGGACGGCTACGCCCGCAACTTCCTGCTGCCGCAAGGCAAGGCGCTCCGCGCCTCGGAAGCCAACATCAAGTCCTTCGAGGCCAAGAAGGCCCAACTCGAGGCCAACAACCTCGAGACCAAGAAGGAAGCCGAAGCCGTCGCAGCCAAGCTCGACGGTCAGGCCTTCGTCGTGATTCGCTCGGCCTCGGACGCCGGCGCGCTCTACGGCTCCGTCACCACCCGTGACGCCGCCGATGCCGCCACCGCCGCGGGCTTCACCGTGAACCGCGCGCAGGTCGTTCTGGACCGCCCGATCAAGGACCTCGGCCTGCACTCCGTCTCGGTCGTGCTGCACCCCGAAGTCGCCGTCCGCATCACGCTCAACGTGGCGCGCTCGACGGAAGAGGCCGAACTGCAGGCCTCGGGCAAGTCGATCCGCGAACTGGCGGCCGAAGCCGAAGCCGCAGCCGATTTCGAAATCGCCGAACTCTTCGACGATATCGGCGGCGCGGCGTCGGAAGACGCATAAGCCAGACCTACGGCATGACAACAAGAAACCGCGCGGGGCACCCCGCGCGGTTTTTCTTTGCGGGGCCGCCCCTGTACAACAAACACTGCCAGATGTTGCACATGGGAAATGGACTACAGTTTTGACTTTTGTAGTCCACCTTGCTATGGACTACGAAACATAAAACCGTAGTCCACGATGCGCCCTCACAGCCCAACCGCCATCGCAGCCCACACAGACCTCCTCCGCCTGTTGCGCGAGGATGATGCGGCACAGATCACCGGCGCGCCCTTCCTCGAAAGACGCGGCAACCGTGCCTATTGGTATGAAACACTCCGTATCGGCACGACCGTACGCAAGCGCTACATCGGCGAGGATACGGCCGAAACCGCCGCCCTTGTCGCCCGCGCCCGCGAACTTGCCGCCACGCGCGCAGAACGCGCCGCACATCGCAGCCGCCTGATCCGCATCCTGCGCGCCGAAGGCTTCCTTTCGCCCGACCGCACCACGGGCGCGCTTCTCAATGCCATGGCCCGCACGGGCGTCTTCCGCCTTGGCGGAACGCTGGTCGGCACCCACGCCTTCCGCCATTACGAAGGCGAGCTTGGCATCGCCATCCCCTTCGATCAGGCCGCCCAGACCGACGACCTCGACATCGCGCAATTCGAACGCCTCTCGCTCGCCCTCGACGACCATGTCGACGAACCGCTCTCCGACACCTTCCGCGACCTCTCCTTCGCCCCCGTCCCCACGCTGGACGGAACCGCCGTCTGGCGATGGAAGCAGTCCGGCACCGACAGCCTTGTCGAATTCCTCACCCCCTCCTTCCGCCCCGAGGAAGACATCCGCGACCTGCCCGCCCTCGGCGTCTCGGCGCAGTCGCTGCATTACCTCAACTACCTGATCGCCGAACCGATCAAGGCCGCCGCCCTCTACCGCTCCGGCGTGCTGATCCAGATCCCCCGCCCCGAACGCTTTGCCATCCACAAGCTCATCGTGGCCGACCGCCGCCGTGGCGGACCCGACCAGATCAAATCCCGCAAGGACCGCGCGCAGGCGGCCTTCCTCATCCGGATCCTGTCCGAAGACCGCCCCGAAGACCTGCGCGAGGCGTGGGAGGATGCCCGTTCCCGCGGCACCCGCTGGCAGGCGCGCATCGACGCCTCGCTCGCACGGATGCCCGACACCGCCGCCCTGCTTGCCGCGCTCTGACCGCCAAGCGCGACATCCCCGTGTCGCACCCGACGAAGCCGCCCCCGCCCGCGCCCCCTAGCCTGCACGGGCGAGGAGAGCGCATGACCCCCACCACACATCCCCCGTCCGCCCAGAACGCCAAGGGCGTCGCCTTCCTGATCGCAGGCGTGGCGGTGTTTTCCGTGCAGGACCTGATCCTGAAACTGCTTTCGGGCGACTATCCCCTGCATCAGGCGATGGTGCTGCGCTCGCTCACCGCCATCCCCTTCCTTCTGCTCCTTGTCCATTGGGAAGGCGGCCTCGGCTCGCTGTTCACCAAGGGCACACGGGCGATGATCGGGCGCGGCGTGGTCATGTTCGCCGCCTATACCGCCTATTACCTCGCCCTCGCCGCCCTGCCCATGGCGACCACCGTCGCGCTCTATTTCTCCGCCCCGCTCTTCATCACGATCCTCTCGGTCTTCTTCCTGTCCGAACGGGTCGGCCCCCGCCGCTGGGCCGCACTGATCGCGGGCTTTGCCGGCGTGCTCATCATGGTCCGGCCGGGGGGAGAGCTTTTCGATTGGGCCGCCCTCCTGCCCGTCCTGTCGGGCTTCACCTATGCCGTCTCGATGATCGCCGCCCGCCGTCTGGGCAGCACCGAAACCGCTTCGGCGCTGGCCTTCTGGGGCAATGCGGTCTTTCTGGCCGCCGCCCTTGCCATGTCCGCCGTTCTGGGCAGCGGCGCCTATGACGATGGTGGCGCGGCCCATCCGGCGCTGGCCTTCCTCTTGCGCGGCTGGGTCACGCCCACGCCCTTCGACCTGATGCTGATGATGTCCTGCGGCATCATCGCCGCCGCCGGCCTGACACTCCTCACCCAAGCCTACCGCATCGGCGAGGCATCGGTCGTCACGCCGCTGGAATATACCGGCCTGCTCTGGTCGGTCATCTACGGCTGGGTGTTCTGGCGCCAATGGCCCAGCCTGCCGGACTGGACCGGCATCGCCATCATCATCGGCGCGGGGCTCTACATCCTCTGGCGCGAGGCGCGGCCTCAGACCTGACGCGCCGCCACCAAAGCCCGCGCCCGCGCATAAAGCTCCTGATCCAGTTCGTAGAGCGGCAGCAGCACATCCCGCGCCAGCGTATTCCGCACCGACAGGACCGAAGACTTCGACGCCCCCTCGAACACCGCGCTTGCCGCGATCTTCGTACCCGTCAGCCGCGCGATTGTGCGTTGCAGGTCAAGCTGCTCCTCGCAGAACCCCACCACCGCAAACCGTTCCAGTTCGCGGAAGGCCACATCCACATCCTTCGGCGTGATATGCTTGACCAGCGCCGACATCGTACCGGTGACAAGCATCCGGACCTGCAGATTGTCAAAGCCGCTGTCGATCAGCCGCAGCCGGTTGCTGAACCGGTCCAGCCCCGACCGCGAGGTGAAATCCGCCCGCACCACCTCTTCGGCCAGCGTGCGTGCCGACGGGCCATAGACCGCCGCCCCCTCAGGCCCGATCTCGGCCAGCCGGTTGATCTGCGACACCAGCCGCGCCCAGGGGTTCCGCAGCATCGTCACCCGCTGGTAGTCCCCCGCCCCCGCGAAATGCAGCCAGCGCACCAGCGGCAACGAGGCGACGACGCAATCCGTCACCACGGGTTTTGCCTGACCGTCAAGGATCGCATCCAGCCGCGCCTGCGCCTCGCAGGTCACGCCCGCAGGGCCATAGACCCGTTCCAGAAAGCGCGTCACGCTTGCCCCGCCACAGCGCGGAATGTGCAGGTAGAATACCGCCAGCCGCTTGCCTTCGGGCTGGAAAGGCGCGATCCGCCCCCGCCCCTGCGGGCGCGATGTGCTGCGCCATGCCGGCAGCACCCCCTCGATCCCCGTCCTGATCGACACGGCTTCTGCGGCCTTCATATCCGTCGTCATCACTCGCATCACTACCCGACCTTGCCACTCGTTACGCGGGACGCGCCGGAAAAACAAAGCGCGGGATGCGATCCGCACCCCGCGCAAAGCCTGTGACGGGGCCGGGACGCACCGTCCCGGCGACCGATTTATCACATTTCGTCAAGCGCTTCGATTGCTTTTTGCAACTCGTCCTTGGCGACCTCTTTCTCGGTCACCATGGCACCCGCCACGATGTGGTCGACGACCTTGTCCTCGAAGATCGGCGCGCGCAGCTGCTGCTGCACCTGCTGGTTCTTCTGGACGAACTCGAAATAGGCGCGCTCCTGACCCGGATAGTTGCGGGCCTGCGCCAGCACGGCCTGCGTCATCTCGGCATCGGTCACCGTCACCTCGGCCTTGCGGCCCACTTCGGCCAGCAAGAGGCCCAGACGCACGCGGCGCTCGGCCAGCGTCTTGTGCTCGTCCGTCGGCTCGATATTGCCGTGGTTGTGGCCGTGCTCGTGCGGGTTTTCCTCGTGCCACAGCTGGTGCGCGATCTGCGACGCCTCGGCCTCGACCAGACGGGCGGGCAGGTCGAACTTCACCTGCGCGTCCAGCTGGTCCAGCAGGGCCCGCTTCAGCACCGCGCGCGAGGCGCCCTTGTATTCCGCCTCCAGACGCTCGGCGATCTGGCCCTTCAGCGCGGCCAGATCCTCGGCCCCGAACTTCTTGGCCAGCTCGTCATCGATCTCGGCCGCCTTCGGCTCCTTCACGGCCTTGACCGTGCAGGCAAAGACGGCGGCCTTGCCGGCCAGATGCGCCGCGCCATACTCGGCCGGGAAGGTCACGTTGACCGACACCTCGTCACCGACCTTGGCACCGACCAGCTGGTCCTCGAAGCCCGGGATAAAGGACTTCGACCCCAGAACCAGCGGGTAATCCTCGGCCGAACCGCCCTCGAACAGCTCGCCATCGACCGAGCCCTTGAAGTCGATCACGATCTGGTCGCCGTCCTTGGCCTTGGCGCCCTTCTTGCGGTCCTCGAAGGACTGCGCGGTGGCGGCCAGATTCTTCAGCGCCTCTTCCACATCGGCATCGGCAGCCTTCACGACCAGCTTTTCCAGCACGATCTTGCCCGCATCCACATCCGGGATCGGCGGCAGCGCCTCGTAGGACATCTCGACGACGACATCCTTGCCCTCGGCCCAGGTCTCGCCATCGACCATCTTCACCTCGGGCTGCAGCGCGGGGCGGTCACCGGTCTTGTCGAAATGGTCCTTCATGGCGCCGTCGATGGCGTCCTGCATCGCGTCGCCCAGCAGGCGCTGGCCGAACTGCTTTTTCAGGATCGCCAGCGGCACCTTGCCCTTGCGGAAGCCCTTCATCTCGATCTCGGGCTGCGCCTCGACCAGCTTTTCCTGAACCTTCGCGTCCAGCTCGGCCGCCGTCACCGTGATGGTGTAGGCGCGCTTCAGACCTTCGTTCAGGGTCTCGGTGACCTGCATTGTTCCGTCCTTCTCATCTCATCCCTGGTGCGGGTGGAGGGACTTGAACCCCCACGCCTCACGGCGCCAGAACCTAAATCTGGTGCGTCTACCAGTTTCGCCACACCCGCAAATTGCCCAAAGCCCGCACGTCCGTCCCCCTCGGGTCCGGCCCGCACGCGCCCTGAAAATTCCGCGCCCTTCTAGCAAAGCGCCAAGGGGGATGCGAGAGGAAAATGCCCGCGAAATCTGTCGCAGATTTCGCGCCGTTTCCTGACGCAGGAAACGGCCCCCGACCGACCGCCACAAAGCGGAATTTGCGTCAAATTCCGCCGCGAATTCTGCGCCAGAATTCGCCCCTCACACCCCCAGCCGCCGGAACACCGCAGGCAGCATCTCGGGCAGATCCTCGGCAATCAGCCCCGGCCCGAACTCCCGCGCGCATTCCACATGCAGCCAGGCCCCCGTGCAGGCCGCATCAAAGGGCGCAAACCCCCGCGACATCAGCCCCGCGATGAACCCCGCCAGCACATCCCCCGATCCCGCCGTCGCGAGCCAAGGCGCCGCCCGCTCGTAATGCGCCGAATTCACCGCACAGCGCCCATCCGGCGCGGCGATCACCGTATCCGCCCCCTTGAACAACACCACACACCCCGCCCGAACTGCGGCCTCGCGCGTCGCATCCACCTTGGAATAGGCAGGCCCCGCCACCGCAGGCGCCGCCAACTTCTCCGCAATATCCGGAAACAGCCGCGCGAACTCCCCGCCATGCGGCGTCAGCACACAGCCCCCATGCAGCGCCCCGAACAACGCCGCCTCCCGCGACAAGATCGTCAGCGCGTCGGCATCCAGCACCAAACCCCGTCCCGGGCTTGACCCGGGACCTCCACCACCACCCACACGACCACTGGCCGAGAGGTCCCGGGTCCAGCCCGGGACGGGCGCTCCCAAGGCCGCCGCCACCAACCCCGCCTCCCGCGCCCCGGTCCCAAACCCCGGCCCCAGACAGACCGCCCCGATCCGCCCATCCTCCAGCACGACCGCCAGCCCCGCCCCATCCTCGACCACCCGCAGCATCACCGCATCCAACCGCGCCGCGTTCTCCCCCAGCGCCTCGCCCGGACAACCCACCGTCACAAGCCCCGCACCCATCCGCAAAGCGCCCCGCGCCGCCAGCCGCGCCGCGCCCCCGCGCCCCACGGGCCCGCCCAGCACAAGCGCCGCCCCGTTGCCGAATTTGTGCGCCCCCTGCCGCTTCCCCAGCCGCAGCCCTTCGGGCGGACCCACCAACGGCACCCCTCCCCCGCCCTTAAGCCCGATATCCGCCACCACCAGCTTGCCGCAGCACTCCGGCCCAACCCCGAGGAAATGCCCCAGCTTCGGTGCGTGAAACGTAACCGTCAGCTCCGCAACATATCTCGGCTCCACGCTCTGCCCCGTGTCCGCCATCAGACCGGATGGAACATCCACCGCCACCCGCCGCGGCGCACAGCCCAGAAACTCCTCATTCAGCGCACTGACTTCCAGCCCGCGCGTCATGCCGATGCCGAACAGAGCATCAACCATGACGTCGAACCCGTCACGCGCCGGATGAAACGTCACGAAGGGCGTGATCACCCCGCCCGCCGCTTCCCACTGCGCCCGCATCGCCCGCGCATCCGGCCCCTGACGTGCCAGATCGTCCCACGCGTAGCAGGTCACCTCCCACCCCCACTCCTTCAGCAGCCGCGCCACCACGAACCCGTCGCCGCCATTGTTCCCCGGCCCGCACAGCACCACCGCCCGGAACGACCCCGCCGCAAGCTCCGGCCATTCCTCAAAGATCGCCTCCACGACCCCCCGCCCGGCCCGCTCCATCAGCTCCAGCCCGGTCACCGCGCCGCTCGCAATCGCCGCCGCCTCGATGGCGCGCATTTGTGCAGAAGTCAGAAGCTCGGCCATCCCACCGCCCAATCCGTTCGCAAACCGCCCATCAAAAAGACGCTTTGCACAAAATTTAATCACACCCCTCCGAAACCGCCCCATAACGGCGACACAGGTCGGAAGTGCAATTGTCCCTCCCCAGCAGAAATGATCATACCGACAGAGACAAGGTTCCCGGGGGAGAGTCGGCCATGAAGAAGATCGAGGCGATCATCAAACCGTTCAAGCTGGACGAGGTGAAGGAAGCCCTTCAGGAAGCCGGCATCCAGGGCCTTTCCGTCACCGAAGTCAAAGGCTTCGGCCGCCAGAAGGGCCATACCGAACTCTACCGCGGCGCCGAATATGTCGTCGACTTCCTGCCGAAGGTGAAGATCGAAGTCGTCCTCACCGACGACATGGTCGACACCGCGATCGAGGCGATCATCGCCGCCGCCCGCACCGACAAGATCGGCGACGGCAAGATCTTCGTCTCGCCCGTCGAACAGGCCATCCGCATCCGCACCGGCGAAACCGGCGACGACGCGGTCTGATGAACACCGACCGCCCCGCAAGGCGGAACGGAACCTGAAACACCCAAACCGAAAGGCATCATGATGAGCGCAGTAAAGAATGCTCTGAAGCTGATGAAGGACGAGGAAGTCGAATATGTCGACATCCGCTTCACCGACCCCAAGGGCAAGCTTCAGCACGTCACCCTCGTGGCCGACCTCGTGGATGAGGACTTCTTCGAGGAAGGCTTCATGTTCGACGGCTCCTCCATCGCCGGCTGGAAGTCGATCGACCAGTCCGACATGAAGCTGATCCCCGATGCTTCCTCGGTCTATATCGACCCGTTCTACGCCGAAAAGACGATGTGCGTGCAT
This sequence comes from Paragemmobacter amnigenus, assembly GCF_009908265.2. Taxonomy (GTDB): domain Bacteria; phylum Pseudomonadota; class Alphaproteobacteria; order Rhodobacterales; family Rhodobacteraceae; genus Paragemmobacter; species Paragemmobacter amnigenus. Next base: position 96,520 of record NZ_JAAATX020000012.1, read on the forward strand.
TGCAATGTCGTCGAACCCGACACGGGCGAAGCCTATAGCCGCGACCCGCGCGGCACGGCGATGAAGGCCGAAGCCTACCTGAAATCCTCGGGCATCGGCGACGCCTTCTACTGCGGCCCCGAAGCCGAATTCTTCATCTTCGACGACGTCCGCTATCAGGTCAGCCCGAACAAGGTCTCCTACCAGCTCGACGCCGAAGCGGCGGCCTGGAACACCGACACCGTGATGGAAGGCGGCAACCTCGCCCATCGCGCGGGCTACAAGGGCGGCTACTTCCCCGTCAACCCGATCGACGAGGCGCAGGACATCCGCGGCGAGATGCTCTCGACCATGAAGCGCATGGGCATCAAGGTCGACAAGCACCACCATGAAGTGGCGACCTGCCAGCACGAACTGGGCATGATCTTCGGTGGCCTCACCGAACAGGCCGACAACATCCAGAAATACAAATACGTGATCCACAACGTGGCCCACGCCTACGGCAAGACCGTGACCTTCATGCCCAAGCCCATCAAGGGCGACAACGGCTCGGGGATGCACGTGAACATGTCGATCTGGAAGGACGGCAAGCCGCTCTTCGCGGGCGACAAATACGCCGACCTCAGCCAGGAGGCGCTGTGGTTCATCGGCGGCATCCTGAAGCATGCCAAGGCGCTGAACGCGATCACCAACCCGTCGACCAACTCCTACAAGCGCCTGATCCCGGGCTTCGAGGCACCGGTCCTGCGCGCCTACTCCGCCCGCAACCGGTCGGGCTGCGTCCGTATTCCGTGGACCGAAAGCCCGAAGGCCAAGCGCGTCGAGGCCCGCTTCCCCGATCCGTCGGCCAACCCCTATCTGGCCTTCGCAGCACTCCTGATGGCCGGTCTTGACGGCATCAAGAACAAGATCGACCCGGGCCCGGCTTCGGACAAGGACCTGTACGATCTGCCGCCGGAAGAACTGGCCGCCATCCCCACCGTCTGCGGCTCGCTCCGCGAGGCGCTGGAGGAACTGGAAAAGGACATGGACTTCCTGCTTGCAGGCGACGTGTTCACCAAGGACCAGATCGAAGGCTACATCGCGCTGAAGTGGGAAGAGGTCTACGCCTTCGAACACACGCCGCACCCGATCGAGTACCAGATGTACTACTCCTGCTGATCCGGCGGGACAGGGACAGGAAAGGGCCGCCTTCGGGCGGCCCTTCTCCATTCCGACACAGTCTTTCCACAGCCACGGGGCGGCCCGCCCCATCCTTCGGAACGTGACCTACCTTTAATTGCAGGGTTTCCCGCGGGCCCTTCCACGGAAAGGACAAAATCTGGTCACGATTCGATGCTTCCTTGGCCACGAAGCCAGGGGGCAGCCATCATGCTCGACAGTGAAACACCCTTCCTGCCCGATCCCGATGCCGGAACCGCCGCGGCGGCGGGGCCGCTGCGCCTGCCTGCTCCGGCACCGGCGCAGCTTCCCGCAGCGGGCGTCACGCCCCGCCGGCCGCTCCGCTTCACCTTCGCCCGCACCGTCGATGACAGCCCCGCCCTGCCGCTGCCTTTGCCCGACCTGTTCGAAGGGGTCTTCGACAGCCCCGACCGCGACGCCGGGGACGACCGCATCCGCCGCAGCCGCGCCCGCGCCCGCGCCCTTCTCGACGCGCGCGAGGCAGCGCTCGACCCCGCCGCCCGCAATCTCTGGCACGACGACGGGCAAGAGGACGACACGGCCGGAACCGCCGCCACATCCGCCCTGCCCGACGCCCCCGCGGCAGCCCCGCCCGCAGAAACCGGCCGCCGCCGCATCCGCCACCTGACCGCCGCCGATCTTGCCCGCGACAGGGCACGGCGCAACGCCCCCGCGCCACAGGCGCACGAGGCGATCACCGACCCCCTGCGCGACCGCCTGCGCGACCTGCGCTGCGTGCTCTACAGCCGGGACGATGACATGCCCGCGCCCCGCACGCGCGCGCCCCTTCCCGAACGGCTCACCGCCATGGTCCTCACGCTGGTCTTGCTGGTCGCCGCCCTGCCCGTCGGTCTCGCGCTCGGCATCCTGTCGCTCTTCCGCGGGCCGGACCTGCGCCTTTCGGCACAGGCCGTGACCGTGGTCGGCATCGTCTCCTCCCTCTGGCACGGCCTCGTCACGATCCCGCTCTGACCGTTGCCACGGCGCGAACAACCCCGCACCGCTTCGGCGGAAAACGGCGCATCCGGCACCAATTCGGGCATGAATGGGGCAGAACCCGCAAAAACCCGCGGCGAATTCCACAAACTGATCCGAATATCGGCACAATTAACCATCATCTTGGGGTTGAGCAGACCGCAACGGGAGAGGGCGCCATGGCCTTCGATGACAGCACGATCGCCCAGTTCGTCTTTGACCGCGACCCCGCGCTCAATCTCGGCCTGCTGGTGTCCGAGCTGGACGCCGCCCTCGAACGGTCCGGCGCAGGGCGGCGCAGCGTCACATGGGATGGCGACGACCTCGCCTTCCTCGATCTGGACGGCGCGCGCTTCACCCTTTCCTATACCGGCGAGACCGCGCCCGGACTGCCCAGCAGCCTGATGCTCTCGGTCGGCCCCACGCCCGCCCTGCGCGGCCTGCCCCCCGATCCGCGCCATTATCACGAACTCTGCCACCTGATCGCAGACCGCCTGCGCGCCCGCTTCGCCCCGCGCGAAACCCTCTGGCATCAGGTCGCAGGCCCCGTCACCGCCGATCTCGTGGACGACCTCTTCGACCGCCTGCCCGACCTTTCGGGCGACATCCCCGCCCCCCCCATCGTCCGCCGCGCCCTCCGGTCCGACGCCATCCGCGCCTTCCCCGAGGCCGACATGCCCGCCAGCTTCGTCGAAAAGGCCATGGCCATACGCGCCGCCAAGGCCGAACGCGCCCGCGCCACCGCGGCACAGCCCGCGCGCAGCCGCGCCCCCGAACCGGCCAACAGCCAGCCCGACCTGCCGCGCCGCGCCGCCCCCGAACTCGACCGCGTCCGCACCGCCCTCTACCCGCAGGACGAAGAGACGCCGGCCGAAAATGTCCGCATGCGCCTCGCGGCGACCACGCTCGACGTGACCATGCTGATCGTCTACCTGCCCATGGGCGCGGCGATGCTCACCTGCTCGCTCCTGCGCGGCGGCAATGTCACCCAATCCGCCCGCATGATGGCGCTGGCCTGCACCGCGCTCGGCCTCGGCCACGCCTTCGGGCTCGGCCTCCCGCCCACGCTCTCGCTGCTCTGACCGCTCACAGCCCCGCCGCTTCCAGCCCGTCGCGCTCCGCCTCCGACAGGCTCTCCATCCGCACCAGATAGGTGTGGATGGAAAACAGCACCGCCCCCGTCTCCGGCAGCCGCATCAGGCATTGCCGCTCGGACCGCAGATAGTCCCGCCGCTGCGGGCGCGGGCGCGTCTCATGCTCCATCCGCGGCTGGTGCAGTTCCGCATCGTCATAGACCAGCGCGTTGTACCGCTCCAGCACCTGCCCCGCCCGCAACCCGTCGAACAGCCGCTGCACCCGCCGCTCCAGATCGCCCGCGTAATGCGTCACGGGCCGGTGGATGCCCAGAAGCGGCCTGCCCATCTTCTGCGAAAGCATCCAGCTTGCCGGAAAGCACAGCACCGCGCCTGTCAGCACATGCCCCTCCGGCCCCTCGGCCAGCAGGCACAGATCCTCCTGCACCAGCCGCCCCAGCGTCACCAGCGGCCAGCGCGGATCCAGCGGCACCACCACCCCGTCCGGCCGCCGCACGCGATCCGCCCCGATCTCGTAATCCCCGTCCTCCGCCAGCCGCGCCAGCACCCGCCGGTAAAGCTCCTCCGCCGCCGCCCGCCCCTCGGGCAACAGCGCATGGACCAGCGGTTGCCGCGTCGCGATCAGCCAGTCGCGCCGCGCCATCTGGCCCGCAAAGGCCTCGTCCCGCCGCAGCCAGTCCTCCGCCCCGCAGGGCCGCATCCCGGGCAGCCGCGCCAGGGCAGGCACCATCCACGGCGCCAGCGGCAATCTGTCCTGCAAGACGGGGTTCTCCATGCCCCATGCCTATCCCCCCGCACCACGCCAGACAAGCCCGCCGCAGCCTCACGCAGAACCTCAGAATACCCATCCAACCACCTGATATAGCGGATAATCCCGAAACCCCACATCACCACCCGCGCCCGATTTTTCGCAGAAAAATCGCCCCCCGAGCCACCGACAGTCCCTACTCTTCCCGCTTCATCGCGATCTCCCCCGCCGCCTCCAGCTGCCGCACCGCCGACACCACCGCCGCAAAGGCCGCATCCGCGTCTTTCGCAGGCGGCACGGCCCGCCCCTCCATCTCGTCGCGGAACTGCTGCACCATGCGCGGCGACAGCGCGGCAAAGATCGCCTCCACCACCCCCGCCAGCGCCTCGTCCGCCTGCGCCGCGACAAGGGCCGTCACCAGTACCCCCGGCTCCACCGCGCGCAGCACACGCGGCAGGTCGCGCGGGGCCACCCGCGCGGGGATATGGGCAAAGGTGAAGATGGCCTTCCTCACCTGCTCGGCAAAACCCCTGTCCTCCTCCTCCAGCCCCGCCAGCACCTCCTCGCGCGTGGCGCTGGGAGAGACGTTCAGGATTGCCCCCATCCGGTCCACCGGCCCCGCGGCAAAGGCCCGCTCCGGCCGCGCCTCCAGTTGCGCCACCAGCGACCGCCCGATCCGGCGCAGCGTGTCGGGCGCGATCCCCCCCGTCCGCGCCATGGCCAGCGCCACCCGCCGCGCCCGGTCCCCCGGCATCAGCGCCAGCACCTCCGCCGCCCGCCCCACGGGCAGCGTCGACAGCGCCACCGCCGCCGTCTCTGCCGCCTCCTCGGCCAGCAGCGGCAGCAACTCCTCCGCCGACAGCGCCCCGATCCGCTCCCAGGGATCGGCCCGCGCGGTGCTGTCGGCCATCCGCCGCAGCCTGCTCGCCACATTGGCCGAGATATGCCCGTCGATCAGCGACAGCGCCCCGTCCAGCCCCTCGGGAAAGCTCAGCCCCGCCGCATCCAGCGCGGCCAGAAACTCCTCCACCACCGCCGCCATCGTGGCGCGGTCCACCAGCCCCATCCGTGCCATCTGCTCGGCCAGCCGCGCCTGATGCCCCTCGGGCAGCGCGCTCAGCGGCAGCGACGCGCCCTCGGACAGCAGAAGCCGCACGATGATCGCCGCCTTTTCGACAGGGGTGGTGGGTCGCGGCACCAGATCGCCCAGCGCCACAGGGCGGGCCAGCGCCACGCCGGTATCATCCTTCATCATGCCCCCGTCCGGTTGGATGCGTTACGGACAGGGTAAAAGGGCCGGATTAACCGGCCCTTACCAACTCACGAAGTGGTCTGCGGCACGCAGGTGCCCGTCGCCGCGTCATAGACCGTGCCTTCGACACAGCTCGACGCCGAGATATTGGTCTTTTCGCTGTTGCACCCACCCCCGGCAAGGGCAAGCCCCGGTGCCGCAGCCAGCACAAGGGCGATGAGCGTCGTCTTGATCTTCATGGGGTCGTCCTTTCTTTCGCAAATGGCTTTCGTCAGGGCGACCGGCCGTCGGAAAATCCGCATCCGGTGCGTATCGAAAAGCCTAACATGGAATCGCAAAAGACAAGGGCGGAAAAATCCGCCCCTGCGCGATCCCCTGCGCGAACCCGCTCAACCCTGCGTTATCGCGGCAGGTCAGCCGAAGACGCGGGCAAAGATCGTGTCGACATGCTTGGTGTGATAGCCCAGATCGAACTTCTCCTCGATCTCGGCAGGGCTCAGCGCCGCCGTCACCTCGGCATCGGCCAGAAGCTCGGTCTTGAAATCCGCGCCCTTCTCCCAGACCTTCATCGCGTTGCGCTGCACCAGACGATAGGCATCCTCGCGGCTGACGCCGGCCTGCGTCAGGGCCAGCAGCACCCGCTGCGACATGACCAGCCCTTTGAACTTGTTCATGTTCTTCAACATGTTCTCGGGGTAGACCACCAGCTTCTCCACCACCCCGGCCAGACGGTGCAGCGCGAAATCCAGCGTGACGGTCGTATCCGGCCCGATGGCGCGTTCCACCGACGAATGGGAAATGTCCCGCTCATGCCACAGCGCCACATTCTCCAGCGCCGGAATGACCGACATCCGCACCAGCCGCGCCAGCCCCGTCAGGTTCTCGGTCAGCACCGGATTGCGCTTGTGCGGCATCGCGCTCGACCCCTTCTGCCCGGGCGAGAAATACTCCTCCGCCTCAAGCACTTCGGTCCGCTGCATGTGCCGGATCTCGATGGCGATATTCTCGATCGACGACGCAATCACCCCCAGCGTGGCAAAGAACATCGCATGCCGGTCGCGCGGGATCACCTGGGTCGAGATCGGCTCGGGCTCCAGCCCCATCATCTTGCAGACATGTTCCTCGACGCGCGGATCGATATTGGCGAATGTCCCCACCGCGCCCGAAATCGCCCCCGTCGCCACCTCGGCCCGCGCCGCCTCCAGCCGCTTGCGGTTGCGCGCCATCTCCGCATAGAACCGCGCGAAGGTCAGACCCATGGTCGTGGGTTCGGCGTGGATGCCGTGGCTGCGCCCGATCCGCACCGTATCCTTGTGCTCATAGGCCCGCGCCTTCAGCGCCGCCAGCACCCGGTCCACGCCCTTCAGCAGCAGGTCCGCCGCCCGCACCAGCTGCACGTTCAGCGTCGTGTCCAGCACATCCGACGACGTCATCCCCTGATGCACGAAACGCGCCTCGTCATTCCCGATGATCTCGGCCAGATGCGTCAGGAACGCGATCACGTCATGCTTCGTCACGGCCTCGATCTCGTCGATCCGCGCCACGTCAAACGTCACATCCTTCGCCTTCCACACGGCCTCGGCATTGGCCTTGGGGATCACCCCCAGCGCGGCCTGCGCGTCGCAGGCATGGGCCTCGATCTCGAACCAGATGCGAAAACGGGTCTGCGGCTCCCAGATGGCAACCATATCGGGACGGGAATAGCGGGGGATCATCGCGGCCTCGTGTCAGGATGGGCAGGTCGCGGCCCCCTTACGCCCTGATCCGCCCCGTGACAAGGCAACACGACACAGGCAAAGGTCAGCCCCCCGCCACCCCGCCCCTTCATCTCGGCCCAAATACCCACAGGGGGTGAATGGGTCGCAGACCCAGAGGGGGCGCGTGCGCCCCCTGCCCCTCACCCCAGAAGCCGCGCGTCGAAGGGATAGCGCGTCAGGTTCTCATGCCCCGTCTCGGTGATCAGTACCTGTTCTTCCAGCTTGATGGAAAAATCCCCGCCCTCCGGACTGACCAGCGCCTCGACGCACAGCACGTTCCCCGGCTCCAGCGCCACATCGAAGGCCCCTTCCACCCAACCGTCGGGATAGGGAACAAAGGGCCACTCGTCGCACAGCCCCACCCCGTGCATCTTGCAGGAATATTTCTGCGCCCAGTATTCGGGGGCCAGCTGATGCCCCCCATGCGTCAATTCGCGGATCGTGACCCCGGGCTTCAGCATCGCCATATTGGTGGCGATATGGTCCATCGCGTGATGCATGGCGCTGACCATCGCATTGGTCGGCCGCCCGTCCCCCACCCACCAGGTGCGGCTGATGTCGATGCAGATGCCATAGCAACCGATCAGGTCAGTATCGAAGGCCACGATCTCGTTGTTCTGCACGATCCGCGGCCCGCATTCCTGAAACCACGGATTCGTCCGCGGCCCCGACGCCAGCAACCGCGTCTCGATCCACTCCCCCCCGCGCCGGATGTTCCCCTTGTGCAGCTCCGCCCAGATATCGTCCTCGCTCACGCCCCCCTTCGGCACGGTCTCCCGCGTAAACGCCTCCATCTCCGCAATCGCCGCCTCACAGGCCCGATGCGCCGCCCGCATCGCCAGGATGTCATCCGGCCCCTTCACCGCCCGCACGCGCTCGGTGACGACCTCGCCCTCCAGCACCTCGAACCCCGCCCGCTCCAGCGCGCGCAGACCGTGGATCATGATCTTGTCCACCGCCAGCCGCCGGTTCGTGCCCGCATGGGCGCGCATCACCTCCTCCACCTGGGCCGCAAAGGCCCGCGCATCCGACGCCGTCGCATCCCCGCAGACGTTGTAGAAGAACGACGCCCCCGTCCGCAGCTCCTTCACCAGCGGGTTGAAGGTCACGAGGAAGGGGGAATTCTTGTATTCCCACATCACCATATGCCCGTCGGCGCAGATCAGACAGGCGCGGAACGGGTTGTGGCTGTTCCACAGCTGCATGTTCGTCGTATCGGTCGCATAGCGGATGTTCAGCGGATCAAAGAGCAAAAGCCCCCCTATATCCCGCGCCACCAGCGCCTCGACCAGCCGCCGCCACCGGTATTCCCGCATCCGGTCCAGCTGCGGCAACTCCACCCCCGCCGCCTCCCATTCGGCAAAGGCCAGTTGCGTGGGCCCGATCTCCACCCGGTCATTGTCATTGGGCGTGCCATCCCCCAGCACGGCCCCCTTGCCCGGATCGATCTTCCGCCGCTCGGCATAATGCTGGTTCATCGCGCATCCCTCCCGCCCTGTGCCCGCAAGGCTCCGCCAAGCCCGCGCCAAAGGATCGCCCATCCCCGACACGTCCCGTCGCTTTCCTTCCCTGCCGCAGACAGGGGGGCCTCGGCCCCCCTCTTGGCCTGCGGCCAATTCACCCCCCGAGGATATTTCAGGACGGAAAATGCCCACTCCCCATTTTCCGTCCCCAAATATCCCGGGGGTCCGGGGGCTGGCCCCCGGCTTGCCCGGCCACAGGCGCGACGGCACCGCCGCGCGCGCGCCCCCGCGATGCCACCTTGAAGCCCGCCGCGCCGCCCCCTAGGGTCGCGCCCATGCAGATCCAGACCGAAGCCAGCACCCGCAAGGGCATTCTCCTGATGCTCGCGGCCCTCGTCCTCTTCACCGCGATGGATGCGCTGGCCAAGGGGCTGGTGCAGGTCTATCCCACCACGCAGGTGATCTGGGCGCGCTTCATCGGGCAGGTGGCTCTGGTCCTCGTGATCGTCAACCGCGCCCTGCCGGTCATCGCCCGCACCCGCCATCCCGCGCTGCATGTCCTGCGCTCGGCCACGCAGATGGGGGCGACAGGGTTCTTCTTCGCCTCGCTCGCCCATATCGGACTGGCCGAGGCGACGGCGCTGGCCGACATCAACCCCGTCCTCATCACGCTGGGCGCCGCCCTCTTCCTTGGGGAAAAGCTGGGCCTGCGCCGCATCGCGGGCGTCATCGCCGCCATGACCGGCGCCATGATCATCATCCGCCCCGGCGCCGATGTCTTCACCCCCGCGGCCCTGCTGCCGCTGGGCTGCGCCGTCTCCTACGCCGCCTCGGCGCTGCTGACCCGCAAGGTGGGGATGAGCGAAAGCCCGTGGACCTCCATGCTCTACGGCGCGCTCTTCGGCTCGCTCGTCACGACGGCGCTGCTGCCGGGCGTCTGGCAGCCGGTCGCGCCCTCGGACATCTGGCTTTTCGTCACCGTGGGCTGCCTCGGCACCGCCGCGCAGATCTGCCTCATCCGCGCCTTCTCCATGACCGAGGCCTCGATCCTCGCCCCCTTCGGCTATGCGGGCATCCTGCTCGCCACGATATGGGGGATCGTGCTCTATGACGAATGGCCCGACGCCTACACCCTTCTCGGCGCGGCGATCATCACCGCCTCGGGCCTCTACATCTGGCACCGCGAGACGCGCGCGCGGCGGGGCTGATCACTCCACCCGCGCCGCCGCCACGACAGCCGCCGGTCCGGTCTCCTGCAAGATCACCGCCACCGGCGCATCCCCCGCCGCCGTCACCTGCATCTCCAGCGGCGCGGTTCCGGCCCAGTCGCCCACCTTGGCCCACTCCGTGACGATGTTGCGATAGGTCACCACCCGCCCCGCATTCTCGCCCCGCGCGATCTCCACCGTGGCCGAGGGGATATAGCGCACCACCTGCACCTCCACCCCGCGCGCCAGCGGCGGTTCGGCCACGGCACGGATCGCCAGCACATCCCCCTGCCGCTCCAGCGTCAGCGTGACGGGGCTTCCCGCCGCCAGATGCTTGCCGATCAGCTTGACCACCGCCTCGGGCGTGTTGCCCTCGACCCGGTCCACGCCGCCGATCACCATCTGCGGCGTATAGATCATCCGGCTTCCCGCCGCGCGGGCATAGTCCTTCTGCCGCCCCGTGAACTCGGGCCGCGCAAAGCTATCGCTCCAGCCGATATAGTCCCAGTAGTCGACATGCAGCGCCAGCGCGATGACATCCTCATGCCCCGCAAGCTCTGCCATGAATTCATCCGCAGGCGGACAGGACGAACAGCCCTGCGAGGTGTAAAGCTCCACCACGACACCGGACCGTGCGGGACCGGCCTCCTCGGAAAATGCCGCCACCGGCGCAAGAAGCGTCACAGCGCAGAGCGCGCTGACGATATGTCGCATCTCATCCTTCCCGGTCATTGGCAGTCACCCCACCCTGTTACAAAACCAGCGCGTCCCGCGCCAATCAAGCATTTGCGAGGCTTCGCACCCCCCTTTTCCCCCCGTTCCGCCCGCGCGGCAACGGGCCTTCCCGCGGAACCGGACCGAACTGGGGGCTTTATTTTCGGCATACAATTGCATACAAGGTGCCGGACTCCCTTGCCAGCAAGGATTCTTTCCGGCATCGGAACCATGCAGCGGCCCCTTCGCGGGCCCGTCACGCCAGCGATTTGCAGGAGGCCCCCATGACCGTCACCGTCGGACATGACAGCGCAAAGACCCGCCAGACCCTTACCGCAGGCGGCAAGACCGTCGCCTATTATTCCATCCCCGCCGCACAGGCCGCAGGGCTTGGCGATTTCGCCCGCCTGCCCGCCGCGCTGAAGGTGGTGCTGGAAAACATGCTGCGCTTCGAGGATGGCAAGACCGTCTCGGTCGACGACATCCGCGCCTTCGGCGACTGGGCCAAACAGGGCGGCAAGAACCCGCGCGAAATCGCCTATCGCCCCGCCCGCGTGCTGATGCAGGATTTCACCGGCGTTCCCGCCGTGGTGGACCTCGCCGCGATGCGCGACGGCATCCTCGGGCTGAAAGGCTCGGCCGCCAAGATCAACCCGCTGGTGCCTGTCGACCTCGTCATCGACCACTCGGTGATGATCGACGAATTCGGCACCCCCCGCGCCTTCCAGGCCAACGTGGACCGCGAATATGAACGGAACATGGAACGCTACGTCTTCCTGAAATGGGGACAAAAGGCGTTCAACAACTTCCGCGTCGTGCCGCCGGGCACGGGCATCTGCCATCAGGTCAACCTCGAATACCTGGCGCAAACCGTCTGGACCGACACCGATCAGACCGGCGCCGAAGTCGCCTATCCCGACACCCTCGTCGGCACCGACTCGCATACCACCATGGTCAACGGCCTTGCCGTCCTCGGCTGGGGCGTCGGCGGGATCGAGGCCGAGGCCGCGATGCTGGGTCAGCCTGTCTCCATGCTCATCCCCGAAGTCGTGGGCTTCAAGCTGACGGGCGCGATGCGCGAAGGCACCACCGCCACCGACCTCGTCCTCAAGGTCGTGCAGATGCTGCGCAAGCACGGCGTGGTGAACAAATTCGTCGAATTCTACGGCGAAGGGCTGGACCACCTGCCGCTCGCCGACCGCGCGACGATCGCCAACATGGCCCCCGAATACGGCGCCACCTGCGGCTTCTTCCCCGTAGACGACGAAACCCTGCGCTACCTGCGCCAGACGGGCCGCGACGAGGGCCGCATCGCCCTTGTCGAAGCCTATGCCAAGGCCAACGGCATGTGGCGCGGCCCCGACTACGATCCGGTCTACACCTCGACCCTGCACCTCGACATGTCGGAAATCGTCCCCGCCATCTCGGGCCCCAAGCGCCCGCAGGACTATCTGCCGCTGACCGATGCCAAGGCCTCCTTCGCCAAGGAAATGGAAGCCTCGTTCAAGCGCCCGATGGGCGTCGAAGTCGCCGTGAAGGGCGAGGATTACAAGCTGTCGTCGGGCAAGGTCGTGATCGCCTCCATCACCTCCTGCACCAACACCTCCAACCCCTATGTGCTGATCGGCGCGGGGCTGGTGGCGCGCAAGGCCCGCGCCTTGGGCCTGACCCGCAAGCCGTGGGTGAAAACCTCGCTGGCACCGGGATCGCAGGTCGTGTCCGAATACCTCAACGCCGCGGGCCTGCAGGAAGACCTCGATGCCGTGGGCTTCAACCTCGTGGGCTATGGCTGCACCACCTGCATCGGCAACTCCGGCCCGCTGCAGCCCGAAATCTCGGCCGCCATCGCGGAAGGTGACCTCGTCGCCACCGCCGTCCTGTCGGGCAACCGCAACTTCGAAGGCCGCATCTCTCCGGATGTCCGCGCGAACTACCTCGCCAGCCCGCCGCTGGTCGTGGCCTATGCGCTGGCAGGCGACATGAACATCGACCTGACCACCGAACCGCTCGGCACCGGTTCCAACGGCCAGCCCGTATATCTCAAGGACATCTGGCCCACGAACAAGGAAATCGCCGACCTCGTCCACGCCACCGTGACGCGCGAGGCGTTCCTCAAGAAATACGCCGACGTCTTCAAGGGCGACACCAAGTGGCAAGGGGTGGAGATCACCGAGGCCGAAACCTACGACTGGCCCGCCTCCTCGACCTACATCCAGAACCCGCCCTATTTCCGCGGCATGGCGGCGACGCCCGGCACCATCAGCAACATCAAGAACGCCCGCGTCCTTGCGCTCTTGGGTGACATGATCACGACCGACCACATCTCGCCCGCCGGTTCCTTCAAGGCCACCACCCCCGCCGGCAAATACCTGACCGACCGTCAGGTGCCTGTGTCCGAGTTCAACTCCTACGGCGCCCGCCGCGGCAACCACGAGGTGATGATGCGCGGCACCTTCGCCAATATCCGCATCAAGAACGAGATGCTGGACGGCGTCGAAGGCGGCTACACCAAGGGGCCGGACGGCGCGCAGACCTCGATCTACGACGCCTCCATGGCCTATCAGGCCAACGGCACCCCGCTGGTCATCTTCGGCGGCATCGAATACGGCGCAGGCTCCAGCCGCGACTGGGCGGCCAAGGGCACGGCCCTTCTGGGCGTCAAGGCGGTCATCGCGGAATCGTTCGAACGTATCCACCGCTCCAACCTCGTCGGCATGGGCGTCATCCCCTTCGAATTCACCGGCGGCGACACGCGCAAGTCGCTGGGTCTGAAGGGGGATGAAACCGTCTCGATCGAAGGTCTGGAAGGCGATCTGAAACCGCTCTCCACCGTGCCCTGCCACATCACCTATGCGGATGGCACCACCAAGACGATCCAGATCAAGTGCCGCATCGATACGGAAATCGAGATCGAATATGTCGAACACGGCGGCGTGCTGCACTACGTGCTGCGCAACCTCGCCGCCGCCTGAGACAGGTTCCGCCGGAAGAAAAGGACAGCCCGTGGCACATGCCGCGGGCTGTCCGCTTTCCCGCCCTTCTGCCGCCACAATCCTCCGTCAGACCTTAACCATGAAAACCGCCGGGCACCCGCTGCTCAGGCCTGTTGCGTCACCCCGGAAACCCATTGTTTCCGATAAAGCGGCTGCCCGTGGACCCTTTCGGGGGCTATGGTCATCCCACATGCGTACGAGTGAAACCCCTCGATCACGCCCGGGAAGACCGACGGATGCAACGACCCCTTTCCCCTCCGCCCGCCACGCAGCGCGCACTTTCCCTCGGCACCGCGCTGCCATGGGGCGAAGGACTGGTCCTGCTGACCGTCATCGGCTTCCTGCTGATCGGTGTCTGATCTGGCCTCGGACCCCGCAGGACAAGATGCAAAAGGGCGGCCACAGGGCCGCCCTTCTGCGTTCCACCCTGTGCGACAGGCTCAGCCGCCCACAGCCGCCAGCGCCGCCTCCAGCGCGGGCACGAACCGCGTCTCGTAATCCGTGCCCACCAGCGGCCCGATGAACCGGAAGGCCACCGTCCCGTCGCCATTGATGATGAAGGTCTCGGGCGGCGCGGTGACGCCCCAGTCCACGCGGTTGCGCCCCTTGGGATCAAAGCCGATGGCAAAGAACGGATTGCCGTCCTCCTCCAGATAGGCCGTCGCATCCGCGGCCTTGTCCATCATGTTCACACCGGCCACACGGATGCCCTTCGCTGCCATCTCCAGCAGCACCGGATGCTCGGCACGGCAGGGCGGACACCAGCTCGCCCAGAAATTCACCACCGTCACCTTGCCCGTCCGCAGATCGCCATCCGTCAGCGCAGGGAAACCCGCCAGCCCCTCGACCGGCACCGCAGGCGCCTCGCGCCCGATAAAGACCGACGGCAGGTCATCGGGGTTCTCCCGCTGCATTCCCACATAGAACATGCCCGCCAGCCCCAGAAACAGGACCGGCGGCAGCACCATCAGCCACCTAGCCATCCGCCCGCTCCCCTGCCCGCGCCTCGATCTCGGCCAGTTGCCGCTTCACCCGCCGCCCCTGCCAGACCGACAGCGCCACCACCGCCATCAAAAGCCCCAGCGACGCCCCATAGGACGCCAGCACCGCAAAGGCGTATTTCCCCAGATCAGGCATCATGCCAGCCGCTCCCGCGCCAAGAGCGCCGCCATCCGCCGCGCACGGATCTCGGTCCGCGTCCGCATCAGCACCAGCGCCACGAACAGCAGGACGAACCCCGCGATACAGACCAGCAGCGGAAACCAGAACACATCCGCCACGTTCTCCTCCTTGTCCAGCGACAGCGACGCCCCCTGATGCAGGCCCTGATTCCAGAACAGCACCGCATAGCGCGACAGCAGTGCAAAGACCGATCCCACCAGACACAGCACCGCCGTCAGGTCCGCCGCCGTATCGGGGTTCTCGACCGCCTGCCACAGCGCGATATAGCCCAGATAGAACAGCGTCAGGATCAGAAAGGACGTAAGCCGCGGGTCCCAAGCCCACCACGTCCCCCACATCGGCTGCCCCCAGAACGCCCCCGTCACCAGCGCGATGACAGTGAAGGTCAACCCCACCGGCGCCGCGGCCTTGGCGGCCAGCGCGCTCACATGATGCCGCCGCACCAGCCAGATCAGGCTCGTGACCAGCATCATCACCCAGGCATTGATCGCCATCATCGCGGCGGGCACATGCAGATAGATGATCTTGACCGTCGATCCCTGCCGAAAATCATCCGGCGTCAGGAAGAACCCCCAGACCAGCCCCACGCCCAGACAGGCCGCCGCCAGACCCCAGACAAAGGGCAACACCCCCGCCGAGGTCTGCATGAACTTCTTCGGATTGGCATATTCCCAGATCGACATGCGCGTCCCTTAAGCCTTCGCCCTACCGCCCGCAATTCACTATCACGCGCGCCTCACCGCAGATTGACGCGGATTGCCGCAGCCGCCGCAAAGGGCAGCATCGCCCCCGCCCCCAAGGTGATCGCCGCCAGCAGGAGCAGCGGCACATCCACCGCCTGCCCCGCCGCCCCGCGCTTCACCGCCTCGGCCCCGAAGATCAGCGTCGGCACATAAAGCGGCAGCACCAGCAGGCTCAACAGCAGCCCCCCCCGCTTCACCCCCACCACCAGCGCCGCGCCAAAGGCCCCGATCACCGACAGCGCGGGCGTGCCGAGCAGCAGCGACAGCACGAGCCAGCCATAGCCCTCCACCGGCAGGTTCAACAGAACCGCCAGCACGGGTGCGGCCACCGTCAGCGGCAACCCCGTCACCAGCCAATGCGCAAAGGCCTTCACCGCCACCACCGCCTCCAGCGGCATGGGGCTGGTGGCCAGCAGGTCCAGCGACCCGTCCTCGAAATCCAGCGCAAAGATGCGGTCCAGCGACAGCAGGCACGCCAGCAAGGCCCCCACCCACAGGATCCCCGGCGCGATCCGCCCCAGCATGCCCCCCTCGGGCCCCACGCCCAAAGGCACCAGCACCGCCACCAGCAGGAAGAAGGCCAGACCCAGCCCGAAGCCGCCCCCGGCCCGCATCGCCAGCCGCAGATCACGGGTCAGCAGCGCCCACATGCTGCGCCCCCCTCTTCTCTGCGCAAATATCCTCGGGGGGTGCGGGGGGCAAACGCCCCCCCGTCAACTCCGGCCATCCCGCGCCGCGCCCCGCTCATGCGAAAGCCTCGTCGAAATCCCCGCGCCGCCCGCCCGCCGCAGGCGCCTTCGCGCGGAAGGGGGAAAGGTCCAGCACCTCTGCCTCGGCCAGTCCCAGATCGATATGCGTGGCCGCCAGAACCGCGCCCCCGCCTGCCAGATGCCCCCGCACCACCCCCGCAAACAGCGCGACCGAGGCCGCATCCAGCGACACCGTCGGCTCGTCCAGCAACCACACCGCCCGCCCCGTCACCAGCAGACGCGCCAGCCCCAGCCGCCGCTTCTGCCCCGCAGACAGGTTCGCCGCCCGCCTGTCGCGCAGCGCCAGCAGGTCCATCCCCGCCAGCGCCTGCTCCACCTCGCGCGTGCCATGGATCGCCGCCCAGAAGCGCAGGTTCTCCTCCACCGTCAGCGCGGCCTTCAACCCGTCGGCATGGGCGGCATAGGCCATCGCCTCCGCCGGCACCGACACGCTGCCCTCGAGCGCCGGTTGCAACCCCGCGATGGTCCGCAGCAGCGTGGTCTTGCCCACCCCGTTCGGCCCCCGCAGGATCAGCGCGCGCCCCGCCGCCAGCCGGAAGGTCACCCCCTCCAGCACGGCAATCCCGCCGCGCGCCACGGCCAACCCCTCGACGCTCAGCACTTCCAAATTCCTTCGAAGGAATTTGCAAAAATTTTCGAGAATTTTTGCCCGCGCCGCGACGTCACGGCCCGCCCACCGGCAACAGCGCCGCCGCGATCCGCCGCCCCTCGCCCAGCAGCACATTGTAGGTCCGGCAGGCCGCGGGCGAGGACATCACCTCCACCCCGATCCCTTCCGCCTCCAGCGCCTCGCGGAAGGCGCGGGGTGGATGCGCGATCTCGGCCCCCATGCCCAGCAGCAGCACGTCGATCCTGCCCGCCATGGCCAAGGGCGTCGCCGTATCCTCCAGCCCGCCCCACGGCCCCGCATCCCAGGGCGTCACCAGACAGGCCCCGCGCAGCACATGCCCCCCCACGCGAAAGAAGCCCGGCCCGTATCCCTCGACCGGCAGGGCAGAGCCATAGCTGATCTCGGTCAGGCGCATCGCAGCCCCCTCAAGCGTCGATATTGGCGAAGTCGTCCGGCGTGCCCGCCTTCTTGGCCTTTTCCGACCGGTCCAGCCCGATGATCAGCACGATGTTCTTGGCCACATAGACCGACGAATAGGTCCCGAACAGCACGCCAAGGAAGATCGCCAGCGAAAAGCCCCGCAGCACGTCGCCCCCGAAAACCAGCATCGCCCCCACCGCGATCAGCGTGGTCAGCGCCGTCATCAGGGTGCGCGCCAGCGTCTCGTTCACCGACAGGTTCATCACCTCGCGCAGGGGCATCTGCTTGTATTTCTGCAGGTTCTCCCGCAGCCGGTCAAAGACGACCACCGTGTCGTTGATCGAATAGCCAAGGATGGTGAGCAGCGCCGCCACGATGGTCAGGTCGAACTTGATCTGGAAGATGGCAAAGATGCCGATGGTGATGATCACGTCATGCAGCAGCGCCAGAACCGCCCCCACGCCGAACTGCCATTCGAACCGCAGCCACATGTAGACCATGATGCACAGGCTCGTCACGATCAGCGCGAGGACCGATGTATAGACAAGCTCGCCCGAAACCTTGGGTCCCACGCTTTCGACGCTGGGAAAGGTCATCGCGGGGTCGATGGCCGCGCGCAGCACCTCTTCCACCTGCCCGATCTGCTCGGGCGTGACGGCCTGCGACTCATCCTCTGCCGCGATGCGGATCATCGTGACATGCTGGTTCTCGGCGAAATTCGTGTCGAAGACCTCGGTGATCGACACATCGCCCAGGGGCAGGCCCTGCAGCGCCTCGCGATAGGCCCCCACATCCACCGCCACGGTCGATTCCGTGCGGATCGTGGTCCCGCCCTTGAAGTCGATCCCGTAATTCAACCCCATCACCGCCCATGCGACGATGGCCAGCACCGACAGGAACAGCGACCCGCCGAAGGTCAGCCACTGCCAGCGGAAGAAGTCGAAATTCGTCTTGTCGGGTGCCAGCTTGAAACGCCATGCCATGATCCGGTCCCCCTTATACGACCAGCGTCTTCGGCTTGCGCCGGTTGTACCAGTAGGTCACGATCAGCCGCGTCACGTTGATCGCGGTAAAGACCGAGGTGACGATCCCGATGGCCAGCGTCACCGCAAAGCCCCGCACCGGACCCGCGCCAAGGAAGAACAGCACACCTGCCGTGATCAGCGTGGTCACATTGGCATCCACGATGGCCGACAGCGCCCGTTCAAAGCCCAGCTCGATCGCCCGCGCCGCACTCTTCGCGCCCGCCCGCAACTCGTCGCGCATGCGTTCATAGATCAGGACGTTGGCATCCACCGCCATCCCGATGGTCAGCACCAGACCCGCGATCCCGGGCAGCGTCAGCGTGGCCCCGATCATCGACATGATCCCGAAGATCATCGCCATGTTGATGGCCAGCGCCACCACCGCAAAGACCCCGAACAGCCCGTATGAGGCGATCATCAGCACCGACACCGCCGCCGCCGCGATCACCGTCGCCAGCCGCCCCGCATCGATCGAATCCTGCCCCAGCTCCGGCCCGATGGTCCGTTCCTCAAGGAAATTCATCGTCGCGGGCAGCGCACCGGCCGACAGCAGCACCGCCAGACGGTTGGCCTCCTCGACCGTGAAATTGCCGGTGATGATCCCCGACCCGCCCGGAATGTGGCTCTGGATCACGGGCGCGCTGATCACCTTGCCGTCCAGCACGATCGCAAAGGGCGCCCCGATGTTCTGCGCCGTATAGTCGCCAAAGGCCCGCGCCCCGCGCACATCGAACTGGAAGGCCACCGCAGGCCGCCCGTTCTGGTCGAAATCGCCCTTCGCGTTGGTCAGGTCCTCGCCCGACACGACGGGCACTTCCTCGACCGTATACCAGACCCCCTCCTCGTCCATCGACGGCAGGCTCACATTGCCCGCGCCGGGGGTCTTGTCCTCGGCCGTGCCGCGGCGCACCACGGGGTTGAAGGTCAGCTTCGCCGTCGTCCCGATCAGCGCCTTCAGCTCGGTCGCCGACCCGATGCCCGGCACCTGGATCAGGATGCGGTCCGCGCCCTGCCGCTGGATCGTGGGCTCGCGCGTGCCCGCCTGGTCGACGCGGGTACGGATGATCTCCAGCGACTGCTGGATCGTCCGCTGGTCCACCGCCGCCCGCTCCGGCTCGGAGAGCTGCACGATCAGCACATTGCCCTCGGCCGTGACATCGATATCGGTCTGGCCCACACCGGTCAGCGTCACCACATTCGACGCCAGCGCCCGCACGGCCTCGACCGCCGCGGCCATGCCCGCCTCGTTCTCGATCTGCACGCGCA
This sequence comes from Paragemmobacter amnigenus, assembly GCF_009908265.2. Classification (GTDB taxonomy): domain Bacteria; phylum Pseudomonadota; class Alphaproteobacteria; order Rhodobacterales; family Rhodobacteraceae; genus Paragemmobacter; species Paragemmobacter amnigenus. The sequence goes on from NZ_JAAATX020000012.1 coordinate 115,901, forward strand.
GCTCATAGGGGATCTGCGCGGGCTGCCGCCGCACGCTGCCGACCTGATCGCGCACGTCGCGCAGGGCGTTGCGGACTTCCGGCCACCAGCCATCCATCCGCGCCTTGTAGACATCCTCGACCTGCACTTCGGCCAGCAGATGCGCGCCCCCCCGCAGATCGAGACCAAGGTTCACGATCCCCGAGGGCAGCCAGTCCGGCCACTCGTCCAGCGCGGCCTGCTGCTCCGTCGTGGCAAATCCTGCCTCCTCCACCGCCTTGGCGGCGTCGTTATGCGCCTCGACCTGCGGATAATACAGGTTGGGCAGCGCCAGCAGCAGCCCCGCCGCCACCAGCATCCATGTCAGGATCTGCTTCCAGAACGGAAAATTCAGCATGACGCGCGTCCGATCCGGCTCAGGCCGCGGCCGGTTCGGTCTTGTTCATCACCTGCGCGATGGTGTGGCGCAGGACCTTGACCTTCACGCCATCGGCGATCTCGACCTCGACCAGCCCGTCCTCCTGCACCTTCGTGACCTTGCCCACGATGCCGCCCTGCGTCAGCACCTGGTCGCCACGCCGCAGCGCCTCCACCATGGCCTTGTGTTCCTTCATCTTCTTCTGCTGCGGGCGGATCAGCAGGAAATACATGATCGCGAAGATCAGGATCAGCGGGATGAACGAGGCAAAGGCGGAACCGGCACCGGCACCGGCCGTCTGCGCGAAGGCGGGAGTTACAAACATTGGGCGTCCTCACTGTCTCTCTGGGGCCGGGCTGACCCCGGCGGAATTGGCGCGCACCCTATAATCGGGGGCTGGCGAAGGCAAGGCAGGCCCGACCGCCGCAGCATGCGGCCAAAACGGACCCGACCGCCTGCCCATATATGAACGCGCACGGCATTTGGAACCCTCGCAGGGCGGCAAACTTGCCGCCGCAGGCGCGCCCGTCCCTGCGCCCTGACGCAACCGTGATCGCCGCCCCGTCACGGTCCGACGGATGCCCTGCATAAACTCCGCCCCCCGCCCGCCGTTACACAGAGCGGGAAGCGCGCGTTTTCCCGCCGGTCGCGCCACCGGCGGGCTGTGAAAGAAAGTGACCGTCACGCCATGAACGAAAGCCGACTGAAAGCCCTCATCACGGGGACCAGCGACCTGTCCAAGGCCAGCCTCGCCTCGCGCGTGCTCCTCAACCGCCTGCGGATCGAGGCGCGCACCAACCCCGCCAGCCTGCCGCAGAAGGTGGCCGAACTTGCCGCCTTCATCGCCAAACACGCCTTCGCCGCCGACGATTTCGCCCGGATCTAAAGGACCACGCCCATGAAGAACGAACTCCTCACCCCGGCCGAAACCGCCGAGCGTATCCGCGCAGGCGCGATCCTCTCCATCGCCGGCCCCGACGCCCTGCTCGCCACCCTGCCCCGCGGCACATGGATCGGCGGCACCACCGTCTACATGCTGACCGAAGACGGCGGCGCCCGCATCGACGACCGCCTCTTCGTCTCCACCTTCGAAAGCGCGACCGGCGCCACCATCCGCCACCACAGCCCCGACACCCTGCCCGCCCTCGCGCAGGACCGGCCCGAGGGCGTGACCCTCCTCCTCATCCCCGCCTTCTCGGACGCGCACCGCCGCTTCGCGCTGGACGGCACCACCTATGACGGCCTCTTCGACCAGCCGCTCGCGGGCTGGATCACCGGCGTCCCGGTCGAAAAGATCGGCACCACCGCCCCCGCCATCTTCGACGGCACCACCGGCACCCGCCATACCGAAGGCGCCATGGCCCTCCACGTGGCCCTGCCCGCAGGCACCACGCCCAGCCTCGACATCGTCAACATCTTCACCCCCTCGGACGATCCCGCGACGACCTTCACCTTCCCCGAGACCGGCTTTTCCGCCCGCACCGCCACGGTGAACGGCAAGACGGTCGATCTCGCGGCCTATCTGCGCGCCCATGCCATCGACACCCGCCTTCCGCTGGTGGCGAATTACGCAGGCGCCCTCATCAACGTCTCCTTCGAACATGTCGACGCGGCGGGCGGCGGGGTCAGCTTCTACGCCCCCGTCATCGCGGGCACGGAATACCGCCTCGCCACGGCCCAGCCCGACTACGCCGCCGCCTTCGCCGCCACGCTGGGCGATGGCGGAGAGGGGATGCTGTCGTGCAACTGCATCCTGAACTACCTGCACGGCGACATGGCGGGCAAAAAGACGGGCCGCTTCACCGGCCCCGTCACCTTCGGCGAGATCGCCTATATCCTGCTCAACCAGACGTTGGTCAAACTCGACCTCGCCGCCTGATCCTCCGCGCAGGAGGGGCAAGATCGCCCGTCCTGCGCCCTATTTCCGCCGGTTGTCGTAATGGTAAAGCCACAACCGCGCCAGCATGAGCAGGACGCAGAACGCGATCACGCTGCCCAGAATGAACAGGTTTTCGTCGAACCCGAACCGCCGCGCGACCCACAACAGCCCCGCGACCACCGCCGTCAGCGCCAGAATGGCCGCCAGCATCGGAAAGGCCCGCAGAAGGTTCCAGACCAGACCCAAAGCCACCATCCCGAAAACGACAAGCAACGGCTCCATCGCACCCCCCGCCCCTACAACTCCAGCCGCCCCTGCCGCGAGGCATCCTCCTCGCGCGCCGCCGCGCGGAAGGTGTCGGACCGCCGCAGCGGCAAGCGCACCGCGCGGTCGCGCAGGCGCATCGCCTCCTCGATCGTCACGATCTGCACGCGCGGCACGGCCACCCCGTCCACCTCCACCTGTCCGGCGCTCGCCGCCTCCTCGACCATGGGGCGCGTGGGGGGCGTCAGGGTCAGGAACACCGCCAGATCGGCCTTCTGGCGGTCCATCACCCCCTTCAGGTCGCCCACCATCGCGCGGCCCACATTGTCGCCCGCCTTGACCGACACGATCCCGCGCCCCGTCCGCCCGAAATAGAGGTTGCCGTCAAAGCCCCCATCCGCCCCCCGCTTGCCAAGGTTCCCCGGCACCGCGTCGATGAGAGAGAGCGCCCATTTCTCGAACTCGAAATAATAGCGCCCGTCCGACCGCCCCCTGCGCGCAAGGTCCTGCGCGCTGGCCAGATCCTGCGGCACGCCCTGCGTGGTGAAGGCCACGCCCGGAAAGGCCTGCCGCAGCCGCTTTTCGATCAACCCGATGGCCAGATGGGTGACGTCGATCCCCATCCACGCCCGCCCCAGCTTCTCCGCCGCATGGACGGTGGTCCCGCAGCCGCAGAACGGGTCCAGCACCACATCGCCGGGATTGGAGGAGGCGTTGAGGATGCGCTCCAGCAGCGCGACGGGCTTTTGGGTGGGGTAGCCGAGGCGTTCTTGGGCTTGGGAATTAAGCGGAGGGATGTCGGTCCAGATTGTCCCCATCACACCGCCGGATTGCTCACTCAAATAACGCTTGAGTTGAGGCCGCTTAGTTACGTCGATTTCTCCGCTTCGATTTCGCGGATACCAAACGCGGCCGTCACTATCCAAACGCTGCATCGTTTCGAGTGAATAGCGCCAACCTTTTGGCGGACTCTCGTGGCCTTTCCACTCGTACATCATATTCGGACGCGGATTCGGGCTTGTCATGTTATCCAAGCGATAACGACCGCGACCGTCACCGTCATCATGACGGTATTTGTCCGACAAATACTCTTCCGAGTGAGGCTCGCGCGGTGTGTTCCAAACAAACGCATCAGACTTCGTAAAGAAAAAGACCTTGTCAGCAACCTTGCTCCAAGTCTTGCTGTCGCTGTGCGTTGTGGTCCGTTTCCACGTTATCTCGTTCTGATAGCCTTTTCCCCCAAACACCGCATCCAGCAGCACCTTCAGATAATGGCTCGCCGTCGGATCGCAGTGCAGATAGAGGCTCCCCGTCGGCTTCAGCACCCGATGCAATTCGATCAGCCGCAACGCCATCATGGCCAGATAGGCCATCATGTCATTCTCGCCCAGAAAGCCCCGCATCGCGCGCAGCATCTCTGCCGCCGCCGCATTGCCGGACCGCATGACCTCCTGATAGGCCTCCTCCGCGCTCTCGCCCCAGTGCCACGTGTCGTCAAAGGCCTGTATCTGCGCCGCCGCCTCCTGCCCCTGCGGCGACTTGAACAGCACGTTGTAGCTGGCGTTGGAATTGAACGGCGGGTCCAGATAGATCAGGTCCACCGTTTCCGACCGGATGCTTTCGCGCAGCACCTTCAGATTGTCGCCGTAGTATAACGTATTCACCATCGACCCGATCACTCGTCACTGTCGGCGCGATCCTGCACCGCAAATCCACAACCACAGGTTAACCGCCCTTCGGCGGCGGTCAACTCCCGACCGCCCCCCCGCGCAACGGCCGCCACGGCGCGCTTCCCTCCCCCTCGTGGGGAGGGAGAGGGTGGGGGGATTTCCGGCACCCCCCTTCGCACCAGCGCACCCTTAACCACGTTGCGCCCCGCTTCGTGCGCCCATCGCGTATGTACAGTTTGCGGCACAACCCTCTGCACAACCTTCGGCACAACTCCGGACGACCTCTGCCAAGGATATCAACCCCTTGGCCCACCCCCTTCCCCTTCCCGTCCCCATCTGGCATACCGACCCCGTTAAATCAGGGGTCACAGTCATGCACGACATCCGCGCCATCCGCGAAAATCCCGCCGCCTTCGACGCGGCCCTCGCCCGCCGTGGCCTGCCCCCCGCCTCGCCCGAGATCCTCGCCCTCGACGCCGACCGCCGCGCAAAGATCGCCGCCGCCGAAACCGCGACCGCCGACCAGAACCGCGCCTCCAAGGACGTGGGCGCCGCCAAGGCGCGCGGCGACGATGCCGAATTCGAACGCCTCCGCGCGCTTGTCGCTGAAAAGAAAGCGGAAATCGCCCGCCTCACGGCCGAGGCCGACACGCAGGACGCGGCCCTGCGCGACATGCTGATGCGCATCCCCAACCTGCCGCTGGCCGATGTGCCCACGGGCAAGGACGAGGATGACAACGTCGAACTCCGCCGCTGGGGCACCCCCCGCGCCTTCGACTTCAAACCGCTGGAGCATTTCGAGATCGCAGGCGTGAAGCCCGGCATGGATTTCGAAACCGCCGCCAAACTCTCCGGCGCGCGCTTCGTCGTGCTGCGCGGGGCGGTGATCCGCGTCCACCGCGCGCTGGCGCAGTTCATGCTGGACACCCATGTGGCCGAACATGGGTTAACCGAGACATGGACGCCGGTGCTGGTGAAGGAAGACGCCATGTATGGCACCAACCAGCTCCCGAAATTCGCGGAAGACAGCTATCAGACGACCAATGGCTGGTGGCTGGTGCCGACCTCAGAAGTCACCCTGACCAACACCGTGGCGGGTGATATCCTCGATGAAAATCAACTGCCTATCCGCATGACCGCCCATACCCAGTGCTTCCGCTCCGAAGCGGGCAGCGCGGGCAAGGACACGACCGGCATGCTGCGCCAGCACCAGTTCGAGAAGGTCGAGATGGTGTCGATCACCACCCCCGACACAAGCGGCGCCGAACATGACCGCATGACGCGCTGTGCGGAAAATATCCTTGAAAAACTGGGGCTTCCCTATCGCACCATCGTGCTCTGCACCGGCGACATGGGCTTTGGCGCGCAAAAGACGCATGATCTGGAAGTCTGGCTTCCCGGCCAGAACCGCTATCGCGAGATTTCCTCCGTCTCGGTCTGCGGCGATTTCCAGGCCCGCCGGATGAACGCCCGCTTCCGCCCGGCAGGTGGCGGAAAACCCGAATTCGTCCATACACTTAACGGCTCGGGCCTTGCCGTGGGGCGCTGTCTGATCGCGGTGCTGGAGAACGGCCAGCAGGCCGACGGTTCGGTCGACCTGCCCGCCGTCCTGCACCCCTATCTGGGCGGCAAGACGCGGATCGCCGCCGACGGCAGCCTTCAGTGACGCATGGCACAGGTCCAGACCCGCGACCGCTGCGTATACCTTTCATGAAGACACGCGCCCTTATCCTGCTCATCGTCACGCTCGCCTTCGGGGCGGCCCCTTTCCTCACGCCGCCCTTCCGCGGCTATGACCCCGCGCTCTTTCCGGTGAACATCCCCCGCCCCTCGATCCAGCCGGCAGGCTATGCCTTCGCGATCTGGAGCGTGATCTATATCTGGCTTTTCGCCCACGCGATCACAAGCCTTTGGAAACGCGCGGAAAATCCCGCATGGGACCGCACGCGCCTGCCGCTTGCGCTGGCCATCGCGCTCGGCTCGGCCTGGCTCTGGATCGCGCCACAGGCCCCCATCGCGGCCACCGTCACGATCCTCGTCATGGCCGCCGCCGCCATCACCGCCTTCCTGCGCGCCGACACGGAAACCGACCGCTGGCTGCTCTCGGCCCCCATCGCCATCCTTGCAGGCTGGCTCTCGGCCGCGGCTGCCGTATCCACCGGCGTGGTGATCGCGGGCTACGGGCTGCTGTCCGACACCGCCTCGGCCTTCGCCATGATCGCGGCCATCCTGACGCTTGCCACGTGGGTTCAACGGCAAAAGCCGCGCATGCCGGTCTACGGGATCACCGTGATCTGGGCGCTGGCGGGTGTCACCGTGGCCAATGCGGGGCTGAACCCCGTCATCGCCATCCTTGCGGGTCTGGGCATCGGGCTGATGGCACTGGTCCTGCGCCCGACCTTCCGGGGATGATCCAGCCCCACCGCGCCCCGCCGAGGCTCAGTCCTTCCGCCCCTCGATATGCTTTCGCAGACGGCTGGGCGTGTGGAATTTCCGCTCCCTGAACGGGTTTTTATCCGACTGGCTGCGGAACATGATGCGGATCGGCACGCCCGGCATCTCGAAGTGATCCCGCAACCCGTTGACCAGATAGCGTTTATAGCTTTCCGGCATCTCGTCGGGACGCGAACACATCACCACGAAACCGGGGGGCCGCGCCTTCACCTGCGTCATGTAGCGCAGCTTGATCCGGTGCCCGCCCGGCGCCGGCGGCGGGTGCGCCTCGGTCATGGCACCCAGCCATGTGTTCAACCGCGCCGTGGTGATCCGCTTGTTCCAGACATCATGCGCCCGAACGATGGCGTCATGCAGCCGGTCCAGCCCCCGCCCCGTCTTGGCCGACACCGTCACCAAGGGCGCGCCGCGCAACTGCGGCAGAAGACGCTCGAACATCTCCTTCAGCTCGGCCAGCTTTTCCTGCTTCTCGTCTTCCAGATCCCACTTGTTCACCGCGACAACGACCGCGCGCCCCTCGGTTTCCGCGTAATCCGCGATCCGCAGATCCTGCGTCTCGAAGGGGATCTCCACGTCCAGCAGCACCACCACGACCTCGGCGAAGCGCACCGCGCGCAGACCGTCCGCGACCGACAGCTTCTCCAGCTTCTCGACCACCCGCGCCTTCTTGCGCATTCCCGCCGTGTCGAAGATCCGCACGGGCGTGCCCATCCAGTCCGACCGGACCGAGATCGCGTCGCGCGTGATCCCCGCCTCGGGGCCGGTCAGCAGACGGTCCTCGCCGATGATCTTGTTGATCAGCGTGGATTTTCCGGCATTGGGCCGCCCGATCACCGCAATCTGCAGGGGCTTCTTCGCGGTGGGCCGGTGGGCGGCGGGATCGACCTCCTCGTCGCCCAGCTCCTCGGGGATGTCCACTTCCGTCTCGGGGGTGTTCATCGCCTCGCGTTCCGCGAATTCCTCGCGGAAGGGGGTCAGGATGCGGTACAGGTCATCCATCCCCTCGCCATGCTCGGCCGACAGCCGCACAGGCTCGCCCAGCCCCAGCGACCACGCCTCCAGCGCGCCGGAATCCCCCGCCGCGCCCTCGGCCTTGTTCACGCCAAGGACCACGCGGGCATTCTTCTTGCGCAGGATATCGGCAAAGACCTCGTCCGACGGCGTCACACCCACCCGCCCGTCGATCAGGAACAGGCAGACATCCGCCATCTCGACCGCGCGTTCGGTCAGACGGCGCATCCGGCCCTGAAGGCTGTCATCTGTGACTTCCTCCAGCCCCGCCGTGTCGATCACGGTGAAGCGCAGGTCGAACAGGCGCGCATCGCCCTCGCGCAGGTCGCGCGTGACGCCGGGCTGGTCATCGACCAGCGCCAGCTTGCGCCCGACAAGGCGGTTGAACAGCGTGGACTTGCCCACATTGGGACGACCCACGATCGCAAGGGTGAAGCTCATCTTCCGCTCCGGAAATCCAAAGGATGACCCCTTACACGGGGATCAGGTCAACGGAAAGCGTGAAGTTGCCCGTTGGCCCCGACCACATAAAGCGTCCCGCCCGCCAGCGCCGGTGCCGAAGCCGCCCCGCCGGGGATTTCCGCCCCGCCCACCAGCGCGCCATCCGCAGGGTTGAACAGCCGCAGCTGCCCGTCGCCGGACACCACAGCCAGCCGCCCGCCCGCCAGCACGGGGCCGAAATGCGGGATGATGGCCTTGCGCCGCTTGGGCTTGTCCTTGGTGAAATAGGGCATGTCGATCGCCCAGACAGGCTCGCCCGTGGCGGCATCCAGACGCACCAGACGGTTCTCGTCATTCACAAGGAAGACCGACCCGCCCACCACCAGCGGCGGGTTCAGCGCGCCCTCGACCGCGGTCCAGATCCGCTCGCCCGACGAGGTGTCGAAGGCCGCCGTCCGCCCCGAGGCCGTGCCCGCATAGGTCACGTCGCCAAGGATCACCGCATCGCCCGTAATGTCGGTCAGCCCGCCATAGGCGCGCCCGACGCGCTGCCCCGTGACAGGGGCCTGCCAGACCTGCACGCCCGACACCTTCAGCGCCGCCGTAATCGACCCGTTGGCAAAGGGGAAAAGCACCAGATTGGCCCCCACCGACGGCCCCGCCGCACCCAGCACGCCCGTCGCGCCCACGGCACCCGGCACGGTCCATTTCACACGGCCCGTATCGGCCGCCACCGCCCAGCCCGACCCGTCGCGCCCTGCCGCATAGACGATCCCGTCCGCCACGGCCGGCGCACCGGTCACGGGGCTGTCCAGACGCTGCCGCCAGACCACCGCGCCCGTCGCCGCATCCAGCGCGACCAGCTCGCCATAGGCCGTGGTCGCATAGACCCGCCCGCCCGCCGTCGCCAGCCCGCCGCCCGAGGCACCGCCGCCCCTGTCGAATTCGGCCGTCAGATCGGCCTGCCAGATCACCGCCCCGCCGGTCGAGGTGGCCTGCACCACCGCCGCCGAATCCATCGTGAACACGCGCCCATCTGCCACCACGGGGGCGGCGCTGATGCGGTTCTTGCGTCTGTTGCCCGACCCGATGGCCACAGACCACACCCGCGCGGGCGCCGCCGACAGCGCGCCATGCGGCTGGGCATGGTCCGCCCCGCCGCCGCGATGGGTCCAGGCCGCATTGGCCTGCGCCGCGGGCAGCGAGATCGGCTCGGCCCGGTTCTCGGGCCGGTCGGGCGGTGCCACGGGGGCGGGCTCGCCCTCCACCGGCACGGATGCCTCCAGATCGGCCCGCACGGGGAAACGTTCCCCCTGCAGGATCAGCTCGCGTTCACAGCCCGCCAGCACGGCCATCATGGCCAGCCCCGAGATCGTCACCCCAATCCTGCGCGTCACAGTCACGGCTCCCATCCCATCAGCCCGCATCGGCCGCTTCCGCCTCTTGCGGCACGGTGGCAGGGGCCACCTCACCGCCAAGGGCGACGATCATCTGTTCCGCCCGCGCCCGCAGGCCCGAAGGCGATTCCTGGTCGTCCAGCAGCGCGGTCAGGGCGGCAATCGCCTCGTCCGTCTTGCCTTCCTCGACCAGAAGATAGGCCATCTGCTCCAGCGCCAGCGTCCGGTAGGGACGCCCGGGCGCCGCGATCGGGTCCAGCGCCGCGCGCCGCTCGGCCAGCGCCATGTCGGCCCCCGCGATCACCACCTTCCGCAGCACCGCAAGATCGCGATAGCTGGGCGGTTGGGCGGTATCGGCGGCCAGCGCCTCCAGCGCGGCAAGCGCCCCCGCGCGATCCTCGACCGGATCGGTCGACAGCAACAGCTTCAGGATCGCCGTCTGCGTGCCATCCGTCGGGATCGCCTGCAGGGCCACGCTCCGCTCTGCCGTGCCGCCAAGATCCAGCGCGTCCAGCACCGCATCGCCGAAATGCTCGGCCCGCGCCGTGGCCTGCGCCTTCTGCCATTCGGACCAGCCCGCACCGCCCACGATGGCCAGCACCACCAGCACACCGATCCAGCCATATCTGCGGAACAGCGCGAACAGCCTGTCGCGGCGGACCTCCTCGGTCACCTCTTCGATAAAGCTGTCGGGATTGCTCACGGGCCTCTCCAGTCCTTTTCCTCCGTCTTACACGCAAGCGGGAACCCTTGCCAAGCCCCGCGCCCTGTCACGGACGGAACCTTGCCGCCTCTTCTTCACCTTCGAAGGGTCAAACTTTCTCCATATCCGTCCGTTGTGCTATGGGCCGGTTGCGGTAATCGGTGTCAGGGTGTGTCATGGGTCTCGAATTGCTGTTCTGGCCGCTGCTTCTTGCGGGCTTCGTAGGCTACGATCTCGTCGCGGCCAATCAGGATGACGGCACCACCTCCACCAACTCGCCCGCCACGGATGACGACCCCGCAGGGTTCGACACGGGCTATATCGCCACCGACACCACCGCGGGCGCAAAAAGCGATACCGGCGATCCCGATGCCATCGCGCTGTTCGACCCGCAGGATTACGCCGACACCGTCGCGGGCGGCACGGCCAGCGACAGGCTGCTGCCCGCCGCCGATGGCACCACCACCGCCTTCCTCGGCGCTGCAGGCAATGACAGCATCACCGGCGGCGCGGGCAATGACTGGGCCGAAGGCGGAACGGGCGACGACGACATCAACCTCGGCTCCGGCAACGATCTCGTCTTCGGGGGCAGCGGCAATGACGCGCTCTATGGCGGGGACGGCACCGACTTCCTGCATGGCGGCCTCGGGTCCGACAGCCTGTCGGGCGGGGCGGGCAATGACAGCCTGCACGGCGGCGCGGGCAACGACCTGATCTCCGGCGGCACCGGCTCCGATACGGCCTATGGCGGGCTGGGCAATGACAGCATCATCGGCGGCGACGACGGCGATCTGGGCTTCGGCGGCGACGGCAACGACATCCTGTTCGGCCTATTGGGCAATGACAGCTTGCTGGGCGATGCCGGCAATGACGGGGTCGAGGGCGGCGACGGCAACGACATCATCAACGGCGGCACGGGCAACGACAGCCTCCTTGGCGGAGCAGGACGGGACTCGATCTACGGGGACGAGGGCGACGACCTCCTCTCGGGTGATGGCGCGGGCAATGACCTGATCGGTCCGGCGGGGGATATCGACATCCTCTTCGGCCGCGCGGGCAATGACACGCTCTTCGGCGGGGCGGGCAACGACTCGCTGTCGGGCGGGACCGAGAACGACGCGCTGGCAGGGGGCGAGGGCAACGACTCGCTGCTCGGGGACGAAGGCGATGACAGCCTGACCGGCGGCAATGGCGACGACACGCTTCTGGGCGGGGTGGGCAATGACGCGCTTGACGGCGCGGCGGGCAATGACAGCCTGTCGGGCGGGGCGGGCAACGACACGCTCTATGGCGGGGGCGGCAGCGACGTTCTGACCGGCGGCGACGGGGTGGACGTCTTCGCCCTGCGCGCGGGCTGGACCGCCACGATCACGGATTATGTCCCGACCGACAGTCTGGTCGTGGAATGGACCGGCACCACCGCGCCGGTCGTGACCGTGACCAACAACACGGGCGCCAATACCAGCACCATCCTACTGGACGGCGTGGCGGTTGCCACGGTGAACGGCACATCGACCCTTGCCGCCACGGACATCACCCTGCGGCAGGTAACGACCTGATCCCTATTCCGCGGCGAGGCTCTCTTCCTCTTCCGCCGATTGCCGCGCCCACATGGCGGCATAGCGTCCGCCCAGTTCCAGCAATTCCTCATGCGTGCCGGATTCGGCGATCAGCCCCGCCTCCAGCACCACGATCCGGTCCGCATCCGCGATGGTCGACAGCCGGTGCGCGATGGTGATGACCGTGCGCCCGTGCCCCATCTCGCGCAAGCTGTCCTGGATATCCCGCTCGGTCTGGGTGTCCAGCGCGCTCGTCGCCTCGTCAAGGATCAGGATCGGCGGATCCTTCAGCAGCGTGCGCGCGATGCCCACCCGCTGCTTCTCGCCCCCCGACAGCTTCAGCCCCCGTTCGCCCACCTTCGTCTCGTACCCTTCCGGCAGCGACACGATGAAATCGTGGATCTTCGCCGCCTTCGCCGCCGCCACGATCTCGTCCTCGGTCGCATCCGCGCGGCCATAGGCGATGTTGTAGCGCACCGTGTCGTTGAACAGCACCGTATCCTGCGGCACCACCCCGATCTGCGCGTGGATCGAGCCTTGCGTCACGTCGCGCAGATCCTGCCCGTCGATCCGGATCGCCCCCCCGTTCACGTCATAGAACCGGAACATCAGCCGCGCCACGGTCGACTTGCCCGACCCCGACGGCCCGACCAGCGCATAGCGCTGCCCCGCAGGCACGGTCAGGTCGATCCCCTTCAGGATCGGCCGCGCGGCGTCATAGCCGAACTCCACCCCGTCAAAGACCACCTCGCCGCCCCGCACCGCCAGATCAGGCGCGCCGGGCTTGTCCTTCACTTCCGCAGGCTGGCCCAGCAGACCGAACATCTCGCCCATATCCACCAGCGCCTGCCGGATCTCGCGATAGACCGTGCCAAGGAAGTTCAGCGGCATGGTGATCTGGATCATATAGGCGTTGACCATCACAAAATCGCCCACCGTCAGCGCACCCCGCTGCACGCCCATCGCGGCCATGACCATGACGATCACCAGCCCCGTAGTAATCAACAGCGCCTGCCCCGCGTTCAGGAACGAAAGGCTCTGCCCCGTCTTGACCGCCGCCACCTCATAGCGCTGCATCGCGCGGTCATAGCGCGCCGCCTCGCGCGCCTCGGCGTTGAAATACTTGACCGTTTCAAAGTTCAGCAGGCTGTCGATGGCCTTCTGGTTGGCATCGGTATCCTGCTCGTTCATCTCGCGGCGGATCTTCACCCGCCATTCCGTGACCTTCAGCGTGAAGGTGACGTAAAGCGTGATCACCACCACCACGACCGCCATGTAGGAAAAGCCGAAGAGCGTGGCGAAGATCACCGCCACCATCGCCAGTTCCAGAACCAGCGGCCCGATGGAGAACAGCATGAAGCGCAACAGGAAGTCGACGCCCTTCACCCCCCGCTCGATGATCCGGCTGAGGCCCCCCGTCTTGCGCGTGATGTGATAGCGCAAGGACAGCGCGTGGATATGCTGGAAGGTCTGCAAGGCCAGCTTGCGCAGCGCCCGCTGCCCGACACGGACAAAGATCGCATCGCGCAATTCCTGAAAGGCCACCGTCCCCAGCCGCGCCAGACCATAGGCCACGGTCAGCCCCACCGCCGTCAGCCCCATGATCGTCGCCGCATCCGGCGTGTCGCCCGCCAGATTATCCACCGCCTGCTTGTAAAGGAACGGGGTCGACACCGACACGATCTTCGCCGCGACAAGCATCAGGAAGGCCCCCACGACGCGCCGCTTCACCCAGCCCTCGCCCTCGGGCCAGAGATAGGGCAGCACCCGCCGGATGGTCTGCCACCCGCTCGACGGTTTCTCGATGGCGTCCGGATTGTAGGGGATCTTGCGCATGTCAGGGGGTCCTTTCGGCCCCCCTACCTATGCCCCTTCGCGCCAAAGCGCCAGAGGGGCGGACCCCGCCCCCCCACACATCCCCCTGTGCAATCCTGTCGCGCCTATTCGCCCGACGGGATGGTAAAGACCTGCCCCGGATAGATCAGGTCGGGGTCGCGGATCTGGTCCTTGTTGGCTTCGAAGACCTGCACGTAAAGGATGCCGTCGCCCAGATTCTCCGTCGCGATCTTCCACAGGGTGAATCCGGGCTGCACCGTGATCGTCGCAGGCGGCGCGGCCTCCGCATTGGCCTCCGCCGCCGCCTCGCCCGAACCTTCGCCCGCAGCTTCAACCGTTCCGGCGGTATCGGAACCGCCCTGCGCCGTCGCGGCTCCGGCCTCTTCCGCCACTGCCGCGCCTGCCTCCGGCTCCGCCCCCGCCGAAGCCGCGGCCAGCGCCTCGACCGTCTCGCGCTTGAAGGGCGTCTCGAAGCGGCTCGTCACCTTGCCGCCCTCGTCCAGCTGATCGACACGCAGCGTGTAGATCCCCGCCGCCACCTCGCCCAGCGTCACCGCCCAGTCACCGGCTGCCGAAATCGCGGCATCGGCCACGGGCGCATTGTCCAGATAGACCCGCACCGCCCGCTCTGCCGTCCCGCGACCCGAGAGCTGCACCGCGCCCTCGGGCGTATAGGTGATGGCGTCGATCGTGACATTCGCCACCAGCTCGGCCGGCAGCTCCGCCGCCGATTGCAGCACCTTCGCCCCGTCATCGGTGACCAGCAGCGCCGCAGGGGCGGCCGCCGCCTCGGGCGCGGGTTCCGCCCCGCCTTCCGCAACGGCCACGGCCACAGGCGCCACCGTCGGCGCGATCACCACGCTCGCACCCGACGGCACCTCGGTCCCGTCGTCCCGTTTCATCACCATTGACAGCACGCGCGGCGCATTGCTGGGCGCAAGGTTGAACATGGCCACGAAATTCCCCGCGCCATCGGCGGGAACGGCGGCGATCTCCTGCCCCGTCACGCGCAGCGACAGCATGGTCGACGGCTCGGCCTTGCCCGCAACCAGCGCCGATCCGTCCCGCTCCACCCGCACCAGATCGAAGCTCGGCGCCACGGCAGACGGCAGCGCGGCAGGCTCTGCCGCAGCCGCCCCGTCGTCCGCAGCCCCGTCGTCCACAGCCCCGTCACCCGCAGCCTCTCCGGCCACAACAGCCTCTGCCGCCCCATCCGCCGCAGCCTCGCCAGAGGCCGCAGCCTCCTCCGCAGACACCGCCTCTGCCGCCTCCGCCTCCGCAGCCGCGTCGTCTGCAGCCGCTTCGTCCGCAGCCCCTTCCTCCACCGCCCCTTCCGGCGCGGCCTCGGCCCCTTCGTCCGCACTCCCTCCGGCGGTCCCCTCCGTCGCAGCGCCCGAACCGGTGGGCGTCACCTCTCCGGTCACCTCGGTCTGCGGGGCCGTCCCGCGCACCGACCACGCCCCGTAAAGCAGCGCCGCGATCACCGCCGCGACCACACCGAACACACCCCCGCGCGCACCTGCGGTCATCTCAGCCCAAGGCTTCATCGAAAAAACCCCATCTCCCTGCCGAAGCGGGCGCCTGTTCCCGGCCCCGTCTTCCCTTCACTCCCCAAGCCCGATAACACGGAACACGGCAACCTCCTACACCCCGAAAGCTTCCCCATGACCGCGCTCCGTTCCGTCTGTGTCTTCTGTGGCTCACGTTCCGGCACCGACCCCGACCACGTCGCCGCCGCCCGCGCCTTCGGCCAGTCCATCGCGGATCAGGGCTGGCGCCTCGTCTATGGCGCAGGCGACGTGGGCCTGATGGGCGAGGTGGCGCGCACCGCGCAATCCGCAGGCGCCCCCACCATGGGCGTTATCCCCACCCATCTGATGACCCGCGAACGCGGCAAGCGCGACCTGTCGCAACTCGTGATCACCGAGGACATGCACGAACGCAAGAAGGTCATGTTCATGAATTCCGACGCCATCGTCGTCCTGCCGGGCGGGGCCGGAAGCCTCGACGAATTCTTCGAGGTGCTGACCTGGCGCCAGATCGGCCTGCACCGCAAACCGATCTTCCTGCTCGACGTGAACGGCTACTGGCAGCCCCTCGCCGCCCTCCTCCGCCACGTCATCGACCAAGGCTTTGCCGAAGAGACGATGCTGTCCTACTACAGCACCGTCCCCGACGTGCCCTCGCTCGTCGCCAGATTGCGCGCCGCCCTCTCCTGACGCCACCCCTCCAGCGAATACAGCGCAAGCGCACCCCAGATCATCCCGAAGGCCACCGCGTGCCAGCCGGTAAAGGGCTCGCGGAAGACCAGCACCGCCACGACGGCCTGCAAGGTCGGGTTCAGATATTGCACCAGCCCCAGCGTGGACAGCCGCACCCGCTGCGCCCCCCATGAAAACAGGATCAGCGGCCCCCCCGTGATCAGCCCCGACAGCGGCAGCATCCATGTGGTGAAGGCATCCGCCCCGAACAGGCCCCCCGCCACCACCCCGCCATGCGCCAGTGCAAGCCAGACCAGCGCCAGCGGCAGCAGAAGCATCACCTCCGCCGTCACGCTCACCGCCGCCCCCGCCCGCATCTGCTTCTTGATCAACATATAGGGCGCAAAGGTCACCGCCAGCGCCAGCGCCACCCACGGCGCCACGCCCAGCCCAGCGGTCAGCACGCCCACCGCCCCGCAGGCCAGCGCCACCGCCGCCCCCTGCCCGCGCGACAGCCGCTCGCCCAGCACCAGGACGCCCAGACAGACACTCACCAGCGGAAAGATGTAATAGCCAAGGCTCGCCTGCACCGCATGGCCCGTCTGGATCGCCCAGATGAACAGCCCCCAGTTCACCGCCACGATCCCCGCGGCCAGCCGGACCCGCCCCCGCTGCGCCCCGCGCAGCAAGGCGACCGCCTCCCCGATCCGCCCCCGCAGCGCCAGCGCCACGCCGAAAAAGACAAGGGTCCACAGCGTCCGGTGCGCCAGCACCTCAAGCGGCGGCACATGCGCCATCGCCTTGTAATACAGCGTCGCCAGACCCCAGATCGTGCAGGCCGCCACGATCGCCACAATGCCCTTGCCCGCCTCGCCCAATTCCCGCCCTCCCGCGCCCTGCCCCCTCCTCGCACCCCGCACCGATGGCCGCAAGCCGATCCGCGACGGGACGGCGTCAAACACCCCGCCCCTCAGCGCAACGGTCGGGTCCGGCCCGTGGCCCAAAGCCACGGGGTGCGCACGTCCCGCCCCGGCGGGACGCGCGCACCTCTACCGGCGGAGCGTCGAAACGTGCCACTGGCACCTTTCGACCCTCCTTGCTTTACTCGGCCAGCAGTCGAAGCCCCCCGAAAACCAAAAGGCCCGCCGCACGCGCGACGGGCCTTCCCGAAACCGTCAGACGAAGGTCAGAGCTTCGCCGCCACCGCTTCCCAGTTCACCAGCTTTTCCAGGAAGTTGGTCAGGTAAGCCGGCCGCTTGTTGCGGAAGTCGATGTAATAGGAATGCTCCCACACATCGCAGCCCAGAAGCGCAGTCTGCCCAAAGCAGAGCGGGTTCACCCCGTTCTCGGTCTTGGTGACCTTCAGGCTGCCGTCCTTGTCCTTGACCAGCCAGGCCCAGCCGCTGCCGAACTGGCCCGCGCCGGCGGCCGAGAAGTCCTCCTTGAACTTCGCCACCGACCCGAAGGCCTCGACCAGCGCCTTTTCCAGCGCGCCGGGCATCTTCTTGTCCTCGCCCGGGCCCATCACTTCCCAGAACAGGTTGTGGTTCCAGTGCTGGGACGCGTTGTTGAAGATGCCGTTCTGCGCCACGGCGCCCGCCTGATAGGTGCCGCGGACGATGTCCTCCAGCGACTTGTTCTCCCACTCGGTCCCGGCGATCAGCTTGTTGCCGTTGTCCACATAGGCCTTGTGGTGCAGGTCGTGGTGGTATTCCAGCGTCTCCTTCGACATGCCGAGCGACGCCAGCGCATCATGGGCATAGGGAAGATCGGGAAGCGTGAAGGCCATGGGAAAATCCTCTCTGTTCGCGGTTTCACGAAGATGGGGCAGATAAGATGCCTCGAACGCACAAGGTCAAGGCCGAAAGCGGCCTTTTTCACCGAAGCTGCGCTGCCACAACCTCCCCGGGGCTGCTTCGCTCCCGCCTCACTTCACCGTGCAGCGTCCCTGCCCCTCGAACATGTTGTCATAGCCGCGCGGCAGGGCCGCCAGCCGCATCCGCTGCGGACCCTTGAACCATGTCGCGCGATAGCGCATCCGCACGGTCTGCCCCGCATCATCCGCGGACTGCACCTCCCAGACAAACACCACCTTGCCCGCCGTATTCTCGGACACCTCCGCCGCGATCGGCTTGCCATAGATCGCGGTGATGATCGGATCGATCACCTGCGCCGTTCCCGCCGCCTCGTCATGTTCGATGATGTACTGCTTCTGGATCCAAGTATAGGTGCCCGTCCCGTCCCTGAAGGCACAGTCATAGGTCGCCGCCTGCGCGCCCCCCGCCCGTGTCAACAGCGCCAGACACAGCAAGACACATCCCGAAACCTTCGCAACCACAGGCAGAAACATCTAAACCTCGCACAAGATAAATAACCGGAACTCAACCCTAGGATGCCACCCCTGTGCGGTTCAACGCAAAAAGGGGGCGAACGCGTCCCCCCCCCCGCTCAGATCACCCCGAAAAAGCGCTCCGGTATGGCATAGCTGCGCCTGTTGTGCAGGCGATCATGCACCCACATCCCCGTCCCCTCCTCCTGCCGCCAGCTCCGCCGGATGCGTTGCCGCTGCCAGCCAAAGGTGAAATCCGTCACCTCCGGCGCGGATCGGCAGAACGATTGCAGGAACTGGTCGACATTGTCCGCATCCCGCGCCCAACCCCCGCCAGCGATCCCCTCGCGCACCCGCCCCTCCCCGTCCGACACCAGCGAAAGCCGCGCCGCCTGCCGCCGGTGCAGCAGCGCGGCATCCATGGCCCGCAGATGGAACAGGAACAGCTTCTCGCTCAGGTGCAACACGGGATGGTCCGAATAATGCCCACCCAGCGACCAGCGCACGGGTCGCGCCACGATGCACGGCTTGCAATAGCTGGCATGGATCCTGCCATACCGGCGGCGGCCGAGGACCGGTTCCCCTGCGACCAGCGGCTCCTCCTCCAGATCGACGCGGTGCACCACCTCGATCGCAAAGGGTGTGATCACCCCAAGCTCGCGCGCTTCCGCCAAAGCCGAGGCAAGACTGCCGCCCGCCGCAGGGTCAAGCACCACCAGTTCGTCCACATCGTTCAGAACGACGACCTCGAACCGCTCCAGCAAGGCATGGGCAAAGGCGGTGAGCATCCGCCAGCGCGCCTCATCCCATCCCGGCGCAGGGGGGCGGCGCGGCAGGAAGACCACCTGACAGCCCGCAGCTTCAGGCGGGACCACCTGATCGAACCCGTCCACGAGAATGAACATATGCTCGGGCGGAACGGTCTTGCGCCAATGGTCCACCCATCTTGGCAGGAAGACGGGCTCGTCGCGAACCATCGTCACGCAGGCGATACGGCAACCCTGTTCCACCATTGTCCCGGAAAAACCAATACTCCGGCCCAAAGGTACACCGCGTCACCGCCCGATCACAAGGGACGCGAAGCTGCGCATGCGCGATCCATGCAAGGCATGGCAAAAGCATCGCGCGGGGCCGCATGATCCGGCCCCGCGCGCATCGTCTCAGGCCAGTTCCGACCCCGGCTTGGCACCCGTGGCCAGCAGGTCGAACACATAGCGCCCGACCGACCGGAAGCAGACGACGGTGAACCCGTCCCCGTCCTTCCAGAAGGCCGCCGCCACCTGCGCGGCGCGGGTCCGGCGCAGCTCGCCCGGCTCCAGCGTGGCGAAATCGACCGGCGACAGCTTGGCCAGAACCTGCTCGGCCTTCGCGCCCTCGACACGGAACACCGCCCGCGCGTCGGATACGTCGACCGCCAGATGGTGCTCGCCGCCCATGGCCTTGGCGATGGCCTCCAGCGCCCCCGCCACTGCCGCATAGGGCATGACCAGCAGGTATTCGTCGGGGCTCATCCAGCCGCAGGCACGGTCGCCCCCGGTCACGATCCGCCGCAGCGCGGGGACTTCCGTCCCCACCGCCGCCTTGATCGCCTTGGCCAGCGCCTTGACGTCCGGCTTGGCGCGCAGCGTGATCATGCCCACGGGTCCGATCTCGCGGATGGTGGCAAAGCCCTGTGCGGTTGCGCCTTTCAGCGCGCTCACGGGTTCAGACATTCTGCTTCTCCCCATCCTTGTCAAAGAAGACCTGATCGACGACCCGCGCCTTCACATTGCCGCCGGTGATGGTGTTGAACTCCACCACCTCGCCCATCCGTTCCGGCCCGCGTTTCAGCAGACCCATCGCGATGCCGCGCTTCAGCGTGGGCGAATAGTAGGTGGACGTCACGCGCCCCTGCGTATTCCCCTGCCCGTTCGCATTCACGCCCGGCGCCACGATATAGCTGCCATCCGGGATCACCGACCCGTCCAGCGTCTCGAAGCCGACCAGCTTCCACCGGTCAGGGCTGGCAAGGAAGTTCCGCTGCTGCCCGCGCTTGCCAAGGAAGTCGGCCTTCTTCTTCGAAATCGCCCAGTCGAGGTTCAGGTCCTGCGGGATCACCGTCCCGTCGGTCTCGTCCCCGATCATGATAAAGCCCTTCTCGGCCCGCATCACGTGCAGCGCTTCCGTGCCATAGGGCATCGCGCCGAACTCCGCGCCCGCCTTGTGCAGCGCCTCCCAGAAGGCCGCGCCGTGGGATGCGGGAACCGCGATCTCGTAGGACAACTCGCCCGAGAAGGAGATGCGGTAGACCCGGCAGGGGAACCCGCCAAGGGTGCCATCCGCCCAGCCCATGAAGGGCAGCGCCTCTTTCGAGACATCCATCCCGCCCAGCTTCTCCAGCACCTTGCGGGCATTGGGGCCGACGACCGCGACCTGCGCATATTGCTCGGTCACATTGGCGGTATAGACCTTCCAGTCCCACCATTCGCACTGCAGCCAGTCTTCCATCCAGCCATGGATGCGATCCGCCCCGCCCGAGGTGGTGTGGCACAGCCACGTATCCTCGTCGATGCGCGCCACCACGCCGTCATCCGACAGGAAGCCCTGCTCGTTGCACATCAGGCCATAGCGGCACTTGCCGACAGGCAGCGTGCTCATCACACCGGTGTAGAGCATGTCGAGGAATTTCCCCGCATCCGGCCCCTTCACGATGATCTTGCCCAGCGTCGAGGCATCCAAGAGACCCAGCTTCTCGCGGGTGTTGTTCACCTCGCGGATCACCGCCTGCGCATGGGTCTCGCCCGTGCGCGGGAAGCAATAGGGGCGGCGCCACAGGCCCACGGGTTCGAAATAGGCCCCGTTTCTCTCGTGCCATTCATGCATCGGGGTGCGACGCAGCGGCTGGAAGATCTCGCCGCGCGACTCGCCCGCCAGCGCGCCCAGCGTCACGGGCGTGTAGGGCGGACGGAAGGTGGTGGTGCCGACCTGCGGGATATCTTCATTCAACGCATTGGCAAGAACCGCCAGACCGTTGATGTTGGAAAGCTTTCCCTGATCCGTGGCCATGCCCAGCGTGGTGTAGCGCTTGGTATGTTCGACCGATTCATAGCCCTCGCGCGCAGCCAGCTGCACGTCCGAAACCTTCACGTCGTTCTGGTAATCCAGCCACATCTTCGATTTCAGCGTGACCGGTGCGCCCTGCGGCATGATCCAGACCGCTTCCATCGGGCCTTCCGCCACGGCTTCGGCCACGGGTGCCTTCGCCCCCGCCGACTTGAAGCCCAGAGCCGCCACCGCCGCCTCGGCCTGCGCCGTGGCATCGACCAGAGCCTCGGCCGCCTTCATCGCACCATTGGCGGAACCCGCCGCATAGACCAGCGCGCCACCGTCATGGTTCAGCGGGGGCCGCTGCGGATCGGGCCGGAAGCAGGCATTGACCGTGTCCCAGGTCAGCTTGCCGCCGCAATGGGACCACAGATGGACGACAGGCGACCAGCCGCCCGACATGGCGACCGCGTCGCAGGCGATCTCGTCGATCACCGCGCCCTCGCCCGCCTGCAGGCAGATGGCGACCGACGTCACCCGCTTGCCGCCCTTGACCTTGGCGACACCGCGCCCCGCCTCGATCCGCAGACCCAAGGCACGCGCCTTGGCCACCAGATCGCCCGACGGATTGGCCCGCGCGTCGATGATCGCCGGAACCGCCAGCCCCGC
The DNA here is from genome assembly GCF_009908265.2 of Paragemmobacter amnigenus. GTDB lineage: Bacteria > Pseudomonadota > Alphaproteobacteria > Rhodobacterales > Rhodobacteraceae > Paragemmobacter > Paragemmobacter amnigenus. Next base: position 137,735 of record NZ_JAAATX020000012.1, read on the forward strand.
CTCTTTCAGCGTGATCGCCGTGCGATAGCCGTCGTCGTTGTTCGTCACGACCACCGTGCGATCCCCGGGCGACACCGCCCAGTTCACCACATAGTCGCGCACCGACGCCGCCAGCATCACGCCGGGAATATCGTTGCCCGCGAAAGAGATCGGCCGTTCGATCGCGCCCGTCGCGGTCAGGATCTTGCCCGCCCGGATGCGCCACAGCCGATGCTTCGGCCGCCCGTCGCCCGGCGTGTGATCCGCCACCTTCTCGTCGGCCAGCACATAGCCGTGGTCATAGACCCCCGCCGCCGTGCAGCGCGCCCGCAGCGAGACATTGTCCATCGCCGACAGCGCGGCCACGGCCTGATCCACCCATTCGCCCGCAGGCTTGCCGTCGATCACATCGCCATCCACCGGCGCACGCCCGCCCCAATGGGCGTTCTGCTCCAGCAGGATGACCCGCGCGCCCGCCTTGCCGGCAACCAGCGCCGCCTGCAGACCCGCGATGCCGCCACCCACGACCAGCAGGTCGCAGAAGGCATAGGCTTGCTCGTACCGGTCCGCATCGCGGTCCTTGGGTGCCTTGCCCAGACCCGCCGACTGGCGGATGATGGGTTCAAAGACATGCTTCCAGAACGGACGCGGATGGATGAAGGTCTTGTAATAGAACCCCGCCGGCAGGAAGCGGCTGACGTAGTTGTTCGCCACGCCCACGTCGAATTCAAGGCTCGGCCAGTGGTTCTGGCTGGTCGCTTCCAGACCGTCGAACAGCTCGGTCATCGTGACGCGCTGGTTCGGCTCCAGCCGACCGCCGCTGCCAAGGTTGACCAGCGCGTTGGGCTCTTCCGGACCCGCCGCCACGATGCCGCGCGGACGGTGGTACTTGAACGACCGCCCCACCAGCATCTGGTCATTGGCCAGCAGCGCGGCGCCGAGGGAATCCCCCCGATAGCCCTTCATCCGCTTGCCGTTGAAGCTGAATTCCATCGCCGCCGACCGGTCGATCAGGCGGCCGCCTTTCGAAAGACGGGTGCTCATTTGTAACCCTTCCAGTCAGGCCGACGGGCCTTGATCTTCTCGATGATGTCTGCGGGCGGTTCGCCCACCTGTGCGGGATAGGTGCCGAACACCTCCAGCGTCGCCGTGCAGCGCGCGGCAAGAAACCACTTGCCGCAGCCATAGGCATGCCGCCAGCGTTCGAAATGCACGCCCTTCGGGTTCTTGCGGGCGAACATATAGGCCTCGAACTCCTCGTCCGTGGACCCGGGGCCAAAGCGTTTCAGATGCGCCTCGTAGCCCGGGCTAAGTTCCGTCTCCTCGGCCTTCACGCCGCAGTAAGGACATTCAATGAGCAGCATGACCGCGCCCCCCGAAACAGATTTCCATGATTGCCGACATCAGTGCGCCACCCCGGCAGCCACCGACTCGTCGATGAACCGCCCTTCCTTGAAGCGCCACATGTCGAATTCCGCCGCCAGCGGCCCCGGCTCGCCCTTGGCCATCAGATCGGCCATGGCCCAGCCCGACCCCGGAATGGCCTTGAAACCACCCGTGCCCCAGCCGCAGTTGATGAAGCAGTTGCCCAGCGGGGTTTTCGAGATGATGGGCGACCGGTCGCCGGTCATGTCCACGATCCCGCCCCACTGGCGCAGCATCTTCAGACGGCTGATCATCGGGAAGGTCTCGATCAGCGCGCGCAGCGTTTCCTCGATGTGATGGAAGCTGCCGCGCTGGGTATAGTTGTTGAACCCGTCGGTGCCGCCGCCGATCACCATCTCGCCCTTGTCGGACTGGCTCATATAGCCGTGCACGGTATTGGCCATGACGACCACGTCCATGCAGGGCTTGATCGGCTCCGACACCAGCGCCTGCAGCGCCACCGCTTCCACCGGCAGACGGAAGCCCGCCATGTCGGCAACCTGCCCCGAATGGCCCGCCACCACGATGCCCAGCTTCTTGCAGCCGATATAGCCCTTGGTCGTCTCGACGCCCTTCACGACGCCGTTCTCGGACCGCACGCCCTTGACCTCGCATTGCTGGATGATGTCCATCCCCATGGCCGAGCAGGCCCGCGCATAGCCCCAGGCCACCGCGTCATGCCGCCCCGTGCCGCCGCGCGGCTGCCACAGCGCGCCCAGCACCGGATAGCGCGGCCCGTCGATGTTCAGGATCGGGCACAGCTCCTTCACCCGCTGGGGGGTTATGAATTCCGTCTCCACCCCCTGCAGCTTGTTGGCATGGGCCGTCCGCAGATAGCCGCGCACCTCGTGATGGGTCTGCGCCAGCATCATCACGCCACGGGGGCTGAACATGACGTTGTAGTTCAGGTCCTGCGACATCGTCTCATACAGAGACCGCGCCTTCTCGTAGATCGCGGCGGACGAGTCCTGCAGATAGTTCGACCGGATGATGGTCGTATTCCGGCCGGTATTCCCGCCGCCCAGCCATCCCTTTTCGATGATGGCGACATTGGTGATCCCGTGGTTCTTGCCAAGGTAATAGGCCGTCGCCAGACCATGCCCCCCCGCACCTACGATGATCGCGTCATATTCCTTCTTGGGTTGCGGGCTGCGCCAGGCCCGTTCCCAGCCCGTGTGATAGCGCAACGCCTCGCGGGCAATTGCAAAGACCGAATAGCGTTTCATGGTACGTCTCCCGTCACGCGCGGCTGTTTCGTTTCGTTGCAGCCCTGATGCATCGAACCGCGCGGAAATCCCTCCACGACAGCGGCACTATCAGGAATTTTGCGACACAAGCGCGCGGAACCGGCGTCGCAGGCGTCACTTTCACGTTTCCCGCCTTCCGATCCGGCCCCCGAAGGTCTACATGGCAGCCAACGGGACAGCACGGGACGGACGGGATGGAGATGGTCGCATTCTGGGCAGCCGCAGGCGGCATGGGGGCAGCCGTGGCCGCCCTTTTCGTGCTGGCCATGGCGCGGGCGCGGGCGGATATCGCCGCCGCCGCCGACTTCGACCTCAAGGTCTACCGCGACCAGCTGGCCGAGATCGACCGCGACCTCGCCCGCGGCACCCTTCCCGCGGACGAGGCCGAACGCCTCCGCACCGAAGTGTCGCGCCGCCTGCTCGACGCCGACCGCGCCGCCCGCACTGCCAACCGCAGCGCGGGCAAGGGCGGCATCGCCATCGCCGCGGCCCTCGTCCTTGCCACCATCGGCGGGGCCTACTGGACCTATACCCGCCTCGGCGCACCGGGCTATCCCGACCTGCCGCTCGCCACCCGCTTCGCCATGTCCGACGAGATGCGCGCCAGCCGCCCCCCGCAGGCCGAGATGGAAGCCACCGCCCAGCGCCCCGCCCCCGCCCAGCCCGACGCGCAATTCGCAGACCTGATGGCCAAGCTGCGGCAGGCCGTGGCCGACCGCCCCGACGATCCGCGCGGCCTCGAACTCCTCGCCGCGAACGAGGCGCGTCTGGGCAACCTGCCCGAAGCCCGCGCCGCGATGGAGAACCTTCTCCGCGTCAAGGGCGACACCGCCACCGCCGACGACCATGCAGCCCTTGCCGAACTCATGGTCATGGCCGCAGGCGGCCGCGTCTCGCCAGAGGCGGAAGAACACCTCACCCGCGCCCTCACCCTTGACGGCACCAACCCCACCGCACGCTACTACTACGGCCTCATGGCCGCGCAGGTCGGCCGCTTCGACCGCACCTTCGCCCTCTGGCGCCCGCTGCTGGACGACGGCCCCGCCGATGCCCCGTGGATCGCCCCCATCCGCGCCCAGATCGAGGATGTGGCAATGCGCGCGGGCATCCCCTTCACCCTCCCCCCCGCCGCGGGCCTCTCCGGCCCCGACGCGGACGCCATGGCCGCGGCGTCCGACATGTCGCCCGAAGACCGTCAGGCCATGATCGAAGGCATGGTCGCCCAGCTCGGGCAACGCCTCGCCACCGAAGGCGGCGAGGTCGAGGAATGGGCGCGCCTCATCTCCTCCCTCGCCGTCCTCGACCGCAAGGACGAGGCGCAGGAAATCTATGCCGAGGCGCTCGCGAAATTCGAAGGCTCCCCCTCGCAGCAGTCCTTCCTGCGCGAAGCGGCCCTGAACGCGGGCCTCACCCCGTGATCTGCGCCAGCATCGAGGACTTCGCCGCCACCCTCCCCCCCAACCGCGCCATCTGCGGGCTGGATTTCGGCGACAAGACCATCGGCATCGCCATCTCGGACCTGCGCCGCATGGTGGCCACCCCCGCCGAAACCCTCCGCCGCGTGAAATTCACCGAGGACGCCACCCGCCTCCTCGCCCTCCTGACCGCCCGCGACATCCGCGGCATCATCCTCGGCCTGCCCTTGAACATGGACGGCTCGACCGGCCCGCGCGTGCAGGCGACACAGGCCTTCGCCCGCAACCTCGCCCGCCTGACCGACCTTCCCATCGCCTTCTGGGACGAGCGGCTTTCCACCGTTGCGGCAGAAAGGGCACTGCTCGAGGCGGATACGTCGAGAAAGCGTCGGAAAGAGGTGATCGATGCCGTGGCCGCAGGCTATATCCTGCAAGGGGCCCTCGACCGGATGGGCCACATGAGCCGCGGGGGTGAACCTTGAAGGATGACGTCTGGAAGCGCGACGAGGTGCAATCGCCTTGCGTCAAGCTCTGCACGATCCACCCCGCCGAGCGTATCTGCGTCGGTTGCTTCCGCACGATCGAGGAAATCTCCGCATGGTCGCGCCTGACCCATGAGGCGCGCAGCGCCATCATGGCCGACCTGCCCACCCGCGCCCACCGCCTTGCGAAACGCCGCGGTGGCCGCATGGGCCGCCTGCAGGACTGACCGCCCCCGCGACTTCCCCTGCGGCCCGAATACCCAAGCCCGCCCCTTCATCTCGGCCCAAATACCCATCTTGCCCCGTCGGCCACCGCGCCACGGTCCAAGGCCGCACCCCCCTTGCCGCCCGCGCCCCCGCGCCTACCTCGCGCGGCATGGACAGCCTGCCCCTCCCCCTTCCCGCCACCCGCGCCGCGGCACTCGCCCGCCTTGCCGCCTTCCTCCCCCGCGCGGGCCTGCCCTATGCCGCCCGCCGGAACGAGGATCTGCCGGGCCACCCCCATGTCTCGGGCCTGTCGCCCTATATCCGCCACCGCCTCCTGACCGAGGCCGAGGTGATCGACGCCACCCTGCGCACCCATCCCCAAGGCGCCGACAAGTTTCTGGCCGAGGTCTGGTGGCGCACCTACTGGAAAGGCTGGCTCGAACGCCGCCCCGCGATCTGGAGCGCCTATCGTCAGGGCCTGACCGCCGCCCTGAACCGCGTGCAGACCGAATCCGGCCTGCGCACGCAATGGGAGGCCGCCTGCACGGGCGATACCGGCATCGACGGCTTTGACCACTGGGCGCGGGAACTGGTGGCGACGGGCTATCTGCACAACCACGCCCGCATGTGGTTCGCCTCGATCTGGATCTTCACCCTTCGCCTGCCGTGGGAACTGGGCGCGGATTTCTTCCTGCGCCACCTGATCGACGGCGATCCTGCCTCCAACACCCTCTCGTGGCGCTGGGTCGGGGGCTTGCACACGCAAGGAAAGACCTACGCCGCCACCACCGACAACATCGCGAAAAACACCGGCGGCCGCTTCCGCCCCGCGGGCCTCGCCCGCGACTGCGCGGCCCTGCCCATGACCCCGCACCCCGCCCCGCGCCCCGTCCCGCAGGGCGACATCCCCGACCCCACGCTCCCCTCCGCGCTCCTCCTGCACGAGGATGACCTTTCGGGCGACGGCTTCGCCAGCCTCTCCGCCATCCGGCAGGACGGACCGCTCCTCTTCCTTGCCACCACCCCCCGCCGCTCCCCGCTTGCCATCGGCACGCAGGTGGCGGATTTCGTCACAGCCGCCCTCGACGACACCGCCCGCCGTCTGGGCCAGCCCGACGCCCCCCGCTTCACCGATGCCACGCCCGACGCCCTCGCCGACCACCTTGCCGCACAGGGCATCCGCCAACTCGTCACGCCCTACGCCCCCATCGGCCCCACCGCCGCCGCACTCCAGCGCCTCGCGCCCCTCCTGCAAGACCGCGACATCCGCCTGACCCGCCTCCTGCGCGACCATGACGCGCAGGCATGGCCCCACGCCACCCACGGCTTCTTCCGGTTCCGCGAAGGGGTGATGTGACGCAAAACGGTTGCGCAGAGGGCAGCCTTACCGCGCGCTGCGTGCTGACAGTTTGCGGTACAGCCCTCTGCACAACCGCCGGTACATCAGCGAAAGGTCCGCACCGCCAGCCCCACCCGCGCCAGTGCCGTCACGACACAGAGCCCGCCAAAGCCCCAAGCCAGCGGCGCGAACCAGTGGGGCAGCAGGCAGAGCAGCGCGAAAAATACAATCGTTTCCGTACCTTCCAGCAGACCGGCGGTGAAATACAGCGACTTCTCCCCTCGCGCCCGCGTCTGCATCCCCCGCTTTTCCGCCAGCACCGCATAGCCCAGAAAGGTCGCCCCGTTCACATAGAACGAGGCCAGCAGAAACGCCCCCGCCACCCCGTTCGCCGCCGGATCGCGCAGCACGAAAGCCATTGGAATCGCGGCATAAAATATGAAATCGCAGACGATATCCAGATAGCCGCCAAAGTCCGATTTCCCCCGCGCCCGCGCCACCGCCCCGTCCAGCCCGTCCGCCACCCGCGACAGCCCGACCAGCCCCAGCGCGGCCCATCCCGCCCCGCCCAGCGCGATCACCGCCGCCGCCGCCAGCCCCGCCACCAGCCCCGCCAGCGTCACCGCATCCGCCGTAACCCCAAGTGCGGCAAGCCTTTTTCCCGCAGCATCCAGCCCCGGATCGATCCGCCGCCGCATCCAGCCATCCAGCACGCCATCACCTTTCCGTTGCCGCCCCGACAAGACTGTTGCCAGCCGCCCCGCGCCCTAGCTATCCCGTCAGAACCGCAACCGACAAGGACGCAAGATGCACCGCCGCACCGCCCTCGCCCTCCTCGCAAGCCTTCCCGCCTATGCGGGCCTCTCGCGAAAAGCCCTTGCCGCAGAATGGGATGGCATCCTGACGGAGGCAAAGGGCCAGACCGTCTACTGGCACGCATGGGGCGGCGATCCCAAGATAAACGATTTCATAACCTGGATCGGGGAAAAGGCGCAGGAACGCCACGGAGTGACCCTCGAACATGTCAAACTCGCCTCCACCGCCGATGCCGTGGCCCGCGTGCTGGCCGAACAGCAGGCCGGCCAGACCGAAGGCGGCGCCGTCGACCTCATCTGGATCAATGGCGAGAATTTTGCCGCCATGAAATCGCAGGGGCTGCTTTTCGGCCCCTTCGCGGAAGACCTGCCGAACTGGCCGCTGGTCGATGTGGCCGGAAAACCCGCCACAGTCACCGATTTCACCCTCCCGACGGGGGGCTTCGAATCGCCCTGGGCCATGGCGCAGCTCGTCTTCGAATATGACGGTAAACAGGTGGTTAACCCGCCCCGCACGATCGGGGAACTGGCCGACTGGATCCTCGCCAACCCAGGCCGCTTTACCTATCCGCAACCGCCCGATTATCTGGGCACGACCTTCCTGAAACAGGTCCTCTACGGCGTCATGGCCGACCCCGCCCTTCTGCAATCACCGGTCGATGACGCCGGCTATGACGCACAGGTCGCCCCGCTCTGGGCATGGCTCGACCGCGTCCATCCCGCGCTCTGGCGGCAGGCCCGCGCCTTCCCGCAGAACGAACCGGCGCTGGGCCAGTTGCTGGCCGATGGCGAAACCGCCATCTCCTTCGCCTTCAACCCCGGCCGGGCCAGCGCCGAGATCGCGGCCGGCAACCTCCCCGACACGGTCCGCACCTTCGTGCTGGATGGCGGCACCATCGGCAATGCCTCCTTCGTCGCCATCCCCTTCAATGCCGCCCACCGCGCGGGGGCAATGGTCATCGCCAACCTCCTCCTCGACCCCGAAGTGCAGGCCCGCGCGCAGGATCCCGCCGTGCTCGGCTTCCAGACTGTCCTTAATCTTCAAAGCCTTAGCGCCGAAGACCGCGCCCGCTTCGACGCGCTGGAACTGGGCGTGGCGACGCTGTCCCCCGCGGACCTCGGCCCCGTCCTGCTCGAACCCCATGCCAGCTGGATGACCCGCATCGCGCAGGACTGGACCGCGCGCTACGGGGTCGCCCAGTGACGACCGCAGTGACGACGGACCTGCTCCGGCTGGCCCCCGTCCTGACGCTGGGACTGATGGTCGTGCCCGTGGCGGCGGGTCTGGCCGGAACGCTGGCCCCTGCCCTGAAGAACGGCGGGGCGGGCTTTGCCGCCCTTGCCGACTGGCCCGGACTGGCGCGGGCGGTGGCGCTTTCGCTGGGAACAGGGCTCGGCTCGACGCTCCTGTCGCTCCTGCTGACCATCGCCATCCTCGCGGCCTTTGCGGGCCGCCCCGTCTTCGACCGCCTGCGCCGCCTCATCGCGCCGCTCCTCTCGGTGCCCCATGCCGCCGCCGCGCTGGGGCTGGCATTCCTGATCGCCCCCTCTGGCTGGATCGCGCGCCTGATCTCGCCGGAACTGACCGGCTGGCAGTCGCCGCCTGACCTTCTGATCCTGAACGATCCGCTGGGCCTCTCGCTCACCCTCGGGCTTGTCGCCAAGGAACTGCCCTTCCTCCTGCTGATGGCGCTGGTCGCCTTGCCCCAGACGGGGGCCGACCAGCGGCTGCCCGTTGCCGCCACGCTGGGCTACGGGCGCATCGCGGGTTTTGTCCTGACCACGCTGCCCGCGCTCTATGCCCAGCTGCGCCTGCCCGTCTATGCGGTGCTGGCCTATGCGATGACCACGGTCGACATGGCCATGATCCTTGGCCCCACCCTGCCGCCCACCCTGTCGGTACAGGTGGTGCTCTGGATGTCCGAAGCCTCGCTTGCCAGCCGCGACATCGCGGCGGCTGCGGCCTGCCTGCAATTCGCGCTTGTGATCGCGGCACTGGCCCTGTGGCGCGGGGCCGAAGCTCTGGCCGCCCGCGCCCTGACCGCAACCGCCTTTCACGGCCGTCGCCTGACCGGACTTGACCGCCCGACGGCGACGCTCGCCCTGACCGCCACTGCCGTCACAGCGGGCAGCCTTGGTGCAGGGCTGGCGGGGCTTGCGCTGTGGTCCGTGGCGGGGCAATGGCAGTTTCCCGATGCCCTGCCGGCCAGCCTGACGATGCGCCACTGGGTGGATTCGCTGCCCGTGCTTGCCGATACCCTGTCGCAGACCCTGATCGTGGGCCTTGCCGCGACGCTTGCCGCGCTTGTCCTGACCATCGCCTGCCTTCGGGCGGAATCCACCCACCACCTTCGCCCCGGTCCGCGTGCCTTGGCGCTGCTCTACCTGCCGCTGCTCGTGCCGCAGATCGCCTTCCTGCCGGGACTTCAGGTTCTGGCCGCCCGCACGGGGATGCAGGGCACGCTGGCCACGGTGGCGCTGGCGCATCTGGTCTTCGTGCTGCCTTACGTCTTTCTCTCGCTCTGCGGGCCCTGGCGCGCCTGGGACGGCCGCATCGCTACCGCTGCCGCCACGATGGGGGCGTCGGAGTCGCGCATCTTCTGGCATCTGCGCCTGCCGATGATGGCTGGCCCCGTGCTGACAGCGGGGGCGGTCGGTCTTGCCGTCTCTGTCGGGCAATACCTGCCCACGCTGCTCATCGGGGGTGGCAGGGTCGAGACATTGACGACCGAGGCGGTGGCGCTGTCCTCGGGCGGGAACCGCCGGCTGATCGGGGCCCATGCCATGCTGCAACTGGCCATCCCCGCCCTTGCCTTCGGCATCGCACTGGCCGTGCCTGCCATGCTGTGGCGCAACCGCCGCCAGATGCGGGGCATCGCATGACCGGACCGCTCGACCTGCAATCGCTCTGCATCGACCTTGGCCCGCGACGTCTGGTCGATCTGACACTGACCATCCGCGCGGGCGAGATCGTCACGATCATGGGCCCCTCGGGCGCTGGGAAATCCACCTTGCTGGGCGCGCTGACCGGCACCCTTCCCGCAGGCTTTGCCCTATCGGGGCGCGTGCGGCTGGACGGGACCGACATCACCGACCTGCCCACCCGCAGCCGCGGCCTTGGCCTGCTGTTTCAGGATGCCGTCCTCTTTCCCCATCTCTCGGTCGGCGGCAACCTCGGCTTCGCCCTGCCCGCCCGCATCAGGGGACGCGCCGAACGGCAGGCCCGCATCGATGCCGCGCTCGCCTCGGCAGGGCTTGCGGGCTTTGCCCCGCGCGATCCGGCCACGCTTTCGGGCGGGCAGCGCGCGCGCGCCGCCCTGTTGCGGACGCTTCTTGCCGAACCGCGCGCGCTGCTTCTGGACGAACCCTTCGCGCGGCTGGATGCAGACCTGCGCGCCCAGATCCGCCGCTTCACCTTTGACCGCGCCCGTCAGGCGGGCCTGCCCGTCCTCCTCGTCACCCACGACCCCGAGGATGCCGAGGCCGCAGGTGGTCCCGTCCTGTCACCGCTCGGCGAAAACCTGCGTCCGGCCGCAAAGGGTGCCGCGCGCCACCGCGACAGGGCGGCAGACTGATCTGCGCGCCCCCCCCGCGCCTATCGCGCCAGCAAAAGCTCGGCCTTCAACCCGCCAAGCGCCTCGCTCTTGCCAAGCCGCAACTCTCCGCCATGGCTGCGCGCGATATCGGCAGCAATCGACAGGCCCAGCCCGACGCCCCCGCCACGGTTCGGATCGCGCGCCGAATCCAGCCGCCCGAACGGCGCCATAGCCTCGGCCCGCCGCGCCGCAGGGATGCCCGGCCCGTCATCCTCCACCGTAAAGCGCAGCCAGTTCGTTCCGTAAGCAAGCGTCACCTGCGCCCGCGTCCCGTGGCGCAGCGCATTGCCGACCAGATTCTCCAGCGCCCGCGCCACCGCCTGTGGGCGCAAGGGCACGCTCTGCACTGCCCCTTCCTGCACGAAGCGCACCTCGCGCCCGATCCGTTCGGCATTCTCCACCACCCGCCGCGCCAGCGCCGCCGGATCGACCGGCTGCACCGCCTCGGTCGCATCTCCCCGCGCAAAGGCAAGGAATTCGTCGACCAGACGCTCCATCTCGGCCACATCGCCCAGCAACGCCTCTGTCTCCTCGTCCTCGGGCAGCAGCGACAGGCCCAGCCGCAACCGCGTCAGCGGCGTCCGCAGATCATGGCTCACCCCCGAGAGCATCAGCGTGCGCTGTTCGATCTGCCGCTCGATCCGGTCGCGCATGTCCAGAAAGGCATGACCCGCCGCGCGGACCTCGATCGCGCCGCGGGGCGAATAGGGGATCACCTGCCCTTTGCCAAAGGCCTCGGCCGCATCGGCCAGCCGCGCGATGGGACGCAACTGGTTGGACAGGAACAGATAGGCAATCACCGTCATCAGGATCGAGGTGACGATCATCAGCACCAGCAACTGGTGCGGATTGGTGGCCGACATCCGCGTGCGCGGCACCTCCACCGCCAAAGCGCCCCATCGGGTCGGATGGTGCAACCGCACCTTCCCGTCGCCCTCGACCAGATCGACAGGCGCCAGCGCGGGCAGGGCCGCGCGCAGCGTGCGGATCACCACCCGCCCCGACAGATCGCTCCACTCCGTCCGGTCCGCCACCGGCGCAGCGGAAGCGGCGGGCAACGCAGTGTCAAGCTTCAACGGACCCGCCAGCCGGCCAAGGGCCACCCGCGCCGCCGCCGCATCCGGCGCGCGCTCCACCTGCTCCAGCAGCAGGGCCAGTTCGACCGCGACGCCGCCGGTTAACTGTTCCGTCACGCGCTCGAAATGCCTCTGGATGAAGGTGACCGACACGACAAGCTGGATCGTGACCACCGGCACGATCAGGATCAGCGCGGCGCGGCCGTAAAGACCACGGGGAAGGAAGGACTTGCGGGCCATGGGGCCAAAGCCTAGCCTCCCCCCGCCCTGAGGGGAAGAGGAAGCCCGTGACCACCACCCGTCCACATGACCTCGCCGGATTGCCCGCCGCAAGCCCGCGCATCCGGCGAATCCTCGCGCCCAACCCTTCGCCCCTGACCCATCAGGGAACGAACAGTTACATCATCGGCTCGGGCAGGGTCGCCGTGATCGACCCCGGCCCCGATGACCCGCGCCATCTCGCCGCCCTCCTCGCCGCTCTCGACAAGGGCGAAAGGGTCGATGCCATCCTCGTCACCCATCCCCATCTCGACCACTCCGCCCTCGCACCCCGCCTTGCCGCCACCACCGGCGCGCCGGTCCACGCCTATGGCAGCGCGACCGAGGGGCGCACGCCCCTGATGGAACGTCTCGCGCAGGCCGGTCTCGAGAGCGGCGGCGACGGCCTTGACCTCGGCTTCCGCCCCGACCGCAGGATGGCCGACAACGCCCGCCTGTCCGGCCCCGACTGGGAGCTGTCCGCCCTCCACACCCCCGGCCATCTGGGCAGCCACCTCTGCCTGTCCGCAGGCGCGGTGCTCTTTTCGGGCGACCATGTCATGGGCTGGTCCAGCTCGGTCGTCTCGCCCCCCGATGGCGACATGGGCGCCTATATGGCCAGCCTCGACCGCCTCGGCGCGCAGGACTGGGGCTGCTTCCTGCCCGGTCATGGCGACCGCATCGACGACCCCGCCACCCGCATCACCGACCTGATCCGCCACCGCCGCCGGCGCGAGGCGCAGATCCTCGACGCCCTCGCCGCAGGACCGGCCGATCCGGCCCGGTTGACGGCGCTGCTCTACACGGACATCCCCGCCAACCTGCACCCCGCAGCCCGCCGCAACGTCCTCGCCCACCTGATTGATCTTTATGAGAAAAACCAGGTGACCGCATGCGACTCCATCCACCCCGCCACAGCCTTCCAAAGGATATGACCCCAGCCTGCATTTTTCCGCAGATTGCCCCTTGCCGCCCCCAAACACCCTTGCTATACGGCCCCCGTGTTCCGGCGTAGCTCAGCGGTAGAGCAGTTGACTGTTAATCAATTGGTCGTAGGTTCGATCCCTACCGCCGGAGCCAAATTTTCCGCATAAGTCTGGCATCTAGCCTCGACTTTGCCGCGCGCGGCGAAGCGTGAGAAAACGATGCTTCGGGCCTGACGCAGGCTCGCTCTCCTTGCCGCAAAGCTTGCGCGCCCTCCCCCTGCCCAACCCGTCTCAGGCGTTCAGATCCTTGAGCAGGCGCGCATGAAGGCGCACTTCGCCCAGAACCTCGCCGAAGGTCGACAGATTGCGGCCCCGCAGGATGCGCACCAGCCGGACGAAGACCTCGGCCGTCGCCCTTGCATCGCCGATGGCCGTGTGGCGGGCCTCTTCGGGGATCGTTACGCCCATGCGGTGGGTCAGCGCATCCAGACTGTGCACCTCGTGCTGGCCGAAGACCACCGCGGACAGCAGCACGGTGTCAAGCACGGGATGGTCGAAGCGCAGGCCCAGCTCCTCTTCGCGGCGGCGCAGGAACTGCATGTCGAAGGGCGCATTATGGGCGATCAGGACCGCCCCTTCCGCAAAGCGGTGGAAGCGGCGCAGCGCCTCGGCCACGCCGGGGGCATCGGCGACCATCGCCTCGGTGATGCCGTGCACTTCCGTTGATCCGGCCGGGATCGGGCGGCCCGGATTGACCAGCATATCGAAAACCTCGTTCTCGACGATACGGCCATTGACGATGCGGATCGCCGCGATCTGCACGATCTCGTCGCCCTGCTGGGGCAGCAGGCCCGTCGTCTCGGTGTCGAAGACCACAAAGTCGAGCGCATTGAGCCGCGCCTCGGCCACCATCTGGTTCCGTTCGCGCTCCAGCAGATCGAAATCATAGACCACCGTGCGCGTCACCGGCGCCGGTCGCCGCACCTCGCGCCGCAGCTGGTGCAGCGGCAGGCAGAGCGACTGCCCCCCCTCCCAGCGCTCGGGCCAGATTTCCATGCCATTGTCCCGCAACACGCTGCGTCCCGTGACATCGGGAATGGTGCGGTCCAGCGGTTCGTTCAGCCAGGCCTCCAGCCGCGCCACGGGCAGCGTGGGGCCCTGCCACAGCAGGCGCAGGCAGGTGCCCGCCTTCTCTTCCTGCGCGGTGACGCCGAAGGCCTGCGCGATGCCCTGCCCCTGCATCTCCTCGGCCAGCCGGCCGACCAGCGACACCAGCGCGAAGGCATCGCATTGCAGTTGCAGCGGGTCCGCCTGCGCCGAGGTGACGGTCATTCCGCCCGCCTCGATCCGCGCCGTGATGCTGTCGATCAGGTCCGAGGCGCGGATGGTGGCCATCTGCCAGCCATCCGACCGCAGGGCATCGCTTCGGCGCGACAGGTCGGTCACGGTCTGCACCAGAACGCCCACCTCCTCGCGCAATGCCTGGTCGATGCGCCCGGGCACCGCCCCGCCTTCGGGCAGGGCCGCGATCAGGGCGGACAGATTGGCCGACGGGCGGTTCACGCGGTCGAAGACCTCGACAAGGAAGGCATCGCGCACCGATTTCGCCGCCAGATCGCCGGTCACGTCCCGCAGGGTCAGCACATAGCCCGGACGCTGCCGGTCGCCGCCCAGCGGCTCGATCAGACGCATCCGCGCCGACAGGATGCGCGCGCCATTCACTGTCGCGCAGAGCAGGTCCGACGCGGCCTCGTGGTCCTGCGTGGCGATCAGGCGGTCATGGGCCATGCGGATCGGACCTTCGCGCAGATAGTCGAACAGCTTGCGGTCAAGCCGCGGCCCTTCCGCCGCCGATCCCACCAGTTCGGACGCCTGCCCGTTGTAGAAGACCAGCTGATGCGCGCCAGAGCACAGCAGAACCCCGACCGGCACATCGGCCAGCAGCGTTTCCAGACGATGTTTCTCGGCCGACAGGCGCGAGGTTTCGCGCGCCACCGCCTCGGCCAGCGCACTGCGCGTCTCGGTCAGGCTTTCCGCGGCGGCCCGCGCCGCAGGCGCAAGATCGCCCAGATAGCGCGCCATCGCGGCATCCACATCGCCATCCACATTGGCATGGGCACGCGCGCGCAGCGTTCCGGCCAGAATGTCGATCGGCTTGGCCACATTCAGGTCGAACAGATACCAGAGCCAGGCCACCAGCCCCAGCCCCAGAAACCCCGCCACGATCCCCGCCTGCACGAAAGCGTTGAGCAGGGCCGGATCCCCCAGCCGCGAATAGGCCAGCGCAAGGCCCAGCGACAGCGCCCCAACGATCCCGGCCGCCAGACCCGAGAACAGCAGGAAGATGCGGGTCCTCAGCCCCAGCCGCGCCAGCATGTCAGGCCCCTGCCGTCAAAAGACGCCGGACTTCCGCCCGCAACTCCTTCGGGTCAAAGGGTTTGGAAATGAACCCGTCGGCGCCAAGGGCGATGCTCTTGCGCCGCTCCATGACCGATCCGCGCGCCGTCATGATCAGGATCCGGACATCCGACAGGGCCGGATCAAGCCGCGCCTCCTGACAGATCTCGTAGCCCGACACCTCGGGCAGCATCACGTCCAGCAGCACCAGCCCCGGCCGCGTGGCGCGGATATGGTCGATCGCCGCCGCCCCTGTGGGCCAACGGTCCACATCATACCCCTCGCGCGTCAGCAGGAATTCCAGCGCGAGCGCGATGTTGTCCTCGTCCTCGACGACAAGCACCCGTTGTCTGTCAGGCTCCGTCTCGTGCATGGCTCAACTCTCCGAACAGGCAGCGCTGCCGATCGCATCGTCCTCGGTCATGGGAAGCCAGTCCGCGCCGGTCAGCAGGCCAGCCGCGTCGATGCGGACTGTCTCGGTCAGGATGGCGGACTGGCGTTTGGCACAGTCGACGACCATGAAGCCTTCCTTCACCCCTTCCCAACGCGCAAAGGCATAGACCGGTGCCAGAACCAGCGCCCCGTTGTCCGGATGCGGGGCCAGCTTGCGCGTATCCATGGCAGTGAAGGCGGTGGTCAGCGGCACGACAAAGGTCCAGGGACGCAGCGGGCTGGGCGCGTCATCCTGCCAGACGATGGTCACGCCCTCGGGCAATTCGCCGCTCAGGCGCCCGAACCAGTCATATTCGCTCCAGACCGCAAAGGCGATCATGCCAAGACCAGCCGCAGCCGGCGTGATCCAGACCGGCAGCACCCCGCGCGACAGCTTGCGGGCCAGCATGGCCATCCCCGCAAAGGCCACGGCGGCGACGAAGGCTGCGATCAGTTCAAGTCCCATTTGGTCACTACTCAGGAAATGGCCCCGCGGGAATGGCCCACGGAGGATTGCATTGTGCGCACGACGACAAAGGCATCGCGCAGATGAGAACGTTCGAAATCCGAAAGATCCGACAGCGACAGATAGTTGTCGAGCTTCTGCCCCTGCCGCACCTGCCGCGCCTGATGCTCCAGCCGCGTGCGCGCGATCAGGTCATAGGCATCCACAAGATCCCGCGCCCCCGAGGCCGAGATGACACCCGCCGTCTCTGCCGCCTCCAGCCGCGCACGGGTATTGGCCACGCCAAGACGCCCCAGCAGCGCATAGACCCGCCCCAGATCCGCCACGGGCACCACGCCATTGTGCTTCATGTCGATGTGGTTCTTGTGCTCGCCCGACCGGATCGTGGCGATCCCGCGCAGCAGGCCCAGCGGCGGCGCATGTTTCAGCGAATTCGCCACCATATGCGCGACGAAGATCGTGTTCTGCGCGGCCATCTCCAGCGTCTCGTGCTGCAATGTCTCGAACAGCGCCGCCTCGCCCGCAATCGGCCGCAGATCGAACATGACCGAGGCCAGCATCTGCGCCGTCGGGTCGGGCCGGTTCACCCAGCCGCTGAAATAACCCCGCCAGACCGACAGGGTCTGGCACCAGCGCGGGTTCGTCGCCATCATGTCGCCGGGGCAATAGACATAGCCGCAGGCATCCAGCCCGTCCGACACCCGCCGCGCCAGCGCGTGGAAATACCCCATGTCCGCTTCGGTCGCCGCATCGTCAAGGATCATGCAATTGTCCTGATCCGACACCCCCGTCTGCTCCTGCCGCCCCTGCGAACCGCAGGCCAGCCAGACATAGGGCACGGGCGGCGGGCCCAGCTCGCGCTCGGCCAGCACGATCAGGCGCCGCGTCACCGTATCGGCGATATCCGTGACCAGCCGCGTGATCACCTCATGCGCGTGATGCGCCCCGACAAGCTGCGCCACAAGGCGCGGGATACGGCTTGTCGTCGCCGCCAGCTGCTCCACCGTCTCGGCCATCGCGGCATCGCGCACGAACTGGGCCGAGGAGACGGCCTGATAGCGCGTCAGGTCGGTCTGGGTGACCATGCCGACCAGACTGCCCCCTTCGGTCACGGGCAAATGGCCGATCCGCCGCTCCAGCATCAGATGCAGCACATCCGACCCCAGCGCGGCAGGCGACAGCGTGACCGGATCGCGCGTCATCACCTGCCCCACCGGCGTCTCGGGCGGCAGCCCTTCGGCCAGCACGCGGTTGGTCAGGTCCCGCGTGGTCACAAGCCCCGCAAAGCGCCCCCCCTCGGTGATCCCGAGGCTCGACACATGCCGGTCGCGCATGATCCGCGCCGCCTCCCGCACCGGCAGGTCATGGGCGATCGTGATCGGCCCCCGCGTCATCAGATCACCCACCTTCTGCGCGGTGATCTCTGCCGGGCGCATGTCGCCCGCCCGCCCCCGCTGGAAAAAGCGGCGGAAGACGGGGTTCTCCTCGAAAAGCCTGCGGAACTCGGCCACCGGCAGGACCAGCGCCACCGTCTCCCGCACGGCCCGTGCCGTGGTCACCGCCAGCCCGTCCCGCATCAGCCCGCGCTCGCCGAAACTGTTGCGCGGCCCCAGCAGCGACACGACATCGCCCAGCGGATCCAGAATCTCGACCGCGCCCTCGCGGATCAGGAACAGACCGTCCAGCAGGTCGCCCGCGGCATAGATCCGCTGGCCCGCCGCGATCTGCCTGTGGCCGAAGGAACCGGCGACACGCGCCAGTTCGTCCTGCGACAGGCTGTCGTAGGGATGCACCGTCTCGAGGAAGCCGATGATGGCCAGAGGCTGTTCGTCCATCTTGCTGTCCCGGAAAGGGCGTGGGGGTGGACGGCCCCGGCACAGGGCCGGAGCCGTCCGTCAGTTTCAGTGGGCCTGCGCCGCGCCCGCACCTTTCGGCACGCGGATCGACTGGATCAGGTCCTGCACGTCCTGCGGCGGAGCCTTGGTCATGCCGGACACGATATAGGCGACGGCAAAGTTCAGCAGCGCGCCGACCGGGCCGAAGCCGGCGGGCGAAATGCCGAGGAAGTGCGCGTCAGGCGTGTTCGGCAGCATGTTCGTGCCCGGGATGAAGAACCAGCCCAGGTAGAGGAAGATGTAGACCGCGGTCGAGATCAGGCCGACCAGCATACCGGCAATGGCGCCTTCCTTGGTGACGCGGGTCGAGAAGATACCCATCATCAGCACCGGGAAGATCGTCGCAGCCGCCAGACCGAAGGCAAGCGCCACCACCTGCGCGGCAAAGCCGGGCGGGTCGAGACCAAGCCAGGTGGCCAGCACGATGGCAAAGGCCATCGAGATACGGGCCGCCAGCAGTTCGCCTTTCTCGCTGATATCGGGCTTGAGCGCGCCCTTGATCAGGTCGTGGCTGATGGCCGACGAAATGGCCAGCAGCAGGCCCGCCGCGGTGGACAGAGCCGCCGCCAGACCGCCTGCGGCGACCAGAGCGATGACCCAGCCGGGCAGCTTGGCGATTTCGGGGTTCGCAAGCACCATGATGTCGTTGTTCACGGTGGTCAGTTCGTTCCCCTTCAGACCCATATCGGTCAGCGACTGGCCTTCGACCAGACCGTTGGCCGGATCGGCAAGGGCAGCGTCCAGCGCGGCCTGCGCCTCGGCGACTTTGGCTTCCAGCGCGGCCTTGTCGGCATCGGCCGGAGCTTCCGCCAGCGCCTTGTTGGCATCGGCCAGAGCCTTGCCCGCATCCGCCACCGGCTTCTTCTCGTTGAAGTACTGGATCAGGCCGTCACCGTTCTTGTCGGTATAGGCCAGAAGACCGGTTTTCTGCCAGTTGTTGACCCAGGCCAGTTCCGGATTGGTCTCGATCTCCTGCAGCGAAACCGCCGGAGCAGACAGCGCCGAACCCGTCACGGCACCCGGCCAGAAGGTCGTGGTGATGTTCAGGCGGGCCATCGACCCCACCGCCGGAGCGACGGTGTAGAGCAGCGCGATGAAGACCAGCGCCCAGCCGGCCGACAGACGCGCGTCCGACACCTTGGGCACCGTGAAGAAGCGGATGATCACGTGCGGCAGACCCGCGGTCCCGATCATCAGCGACATGGTCACGAGGAACATGTTGAACATGTTGGTCGTATCGGCGGTATAGGCGGCAAAGCCCAGTTCCGTAACGACCTGGTCCAGCTTGTCCAGGAAGGCGACGTCGCCGCCCGTCGGCGCGTAGCTGCCGATGAAGCCAAGCTGAGGCAGGATGTTGCCGGTCAGTTGCAGCGAGATGAACAGCGCCGGGATCGTATAGGCGATGATCAGAACGACATACTGCGCCACCTGCGTATAGGTGATGCCCTTCATGCCGCCGAACACCGCATAGGCGAACACCACCGCCGAACCGATCAGAAGACCGGTCGTCGTCGACACTTCGAGGAAGCGCGCGAAGGTCACGCCGACGCCCACCATCTGCCCGATCACATAGGTGATCGAGATGACAAGAAGGCAGATCACCGCCACCATGCGGGCCGAGGTCGAATAGAAGCGGTCGCCCACGAATTCCGGCACGGTGAACTTGCCGAACTTCCGCAGATACGGGGCCAGCAGCAGCGCCAGAAGCACGTAGCCACCGGTCCAGCCCATCAGGAAGACCGAGTTGTTGTATCCCCCGAAGGCGATCAGACCCGCCATCGAGATGAAGGATGCGGCGGACATCCAGTCCGCTGCCGTCGCCATGCCGTTCACGACGGGGCCGACGCCCTGCCCTGCGGCATAGAATTCCGACGTCGACGCGGCGCGGGCCCAGAACGCGATACCGAAGTACAGCGCGAAGGACGCCCCGATGACGAGAAGGTTGAGCGTAAACTGATCCATGCCCTTACTCCTCGACGCCGTGTTCT
Source organism: Paragemmobacter amnigenus (assembly GCF_009908265.2). GTDB lineage: Bacteria > Pseudomonadota > Alphaproteobacteria > Rhodobacterales > Rhodobacteraceae > Paragemmobacter > Paragemmobacter amnigenus. The sequence continues at coordinate 157,678 of NZ_JAAATX020000012.1, forward strand.
TTGTCGAGCTTGTTCATCTTCGCCGCATAGGCAAAGATCAGAACGAGAAAGACGTAGATCGCTCCGTTCTGCGCGAACCAGAACCCGATATCGGCACCGCCGATATGGATCCCCGAAAGCGCGGGACGAAGCAGGATGCCAAGCCCGAAGGAACACACGAACCAGATCACCATCGAGATGGTAATGACCCGGATATTCGCGGCCCAATAGGCATTGGACGACATTTTGTCCGCCATGAGTGCTACTCCCTGAGGTTTATTTTCCACACCCGCACCCCCCAATCACACAGGGGATGCGGCCTCCCTTTTCACGCCGAAACGCGCCTTACGATTGCGGCGAGCGCGCTCTGGATGTCTGCGATGTTGCCCATCGCGTCGATCCGTTGGAGCACGCCCCTGCCCTCGTAATAGGCGATCAGCGGGGCCGTCTGGGCGTGATAGGCCTTCAGCCTCT
>NZ_JAAATX020000013.1 GCF_009908265.2 Paragemmobacter amnigenus
GCGCGAGGCGGGGCGGGCGCTGGTGCTGGCCCGCGATGATCTGGCGCAGGCCGAGGCGCAACTGGCGTTGCGCAAGCAGGCGCTGCAACGGCAGCGCGACATTGCCGCGCGCGGGGCCGGATCGGCGGCGGCGGTGGAGGCTGCCGAACTGGCCGAGGCGCAGGGCGCGCAGGCGCTGCTGGGCAGCCGGTCCGCGCTGGCGCAGGCCGAGGCGGCGGTGGACCAGTCCGCAATCACCGTGACGCGGGCCCGGATCGGGCTGGCCGAGGCGGAGCGGATGCTGGGGGATACGGTGATCCGCGCGGCCTTTGCCGGACGGCTGGACGGGGTGGCGGCCATCGTCGCGGGCGGGCAGGTCGGCGCGAATGAACGGCTGGGCGAGATCATCGATCCGTCCGCGCTGGAGGTGGGGTTCCGCCTGTCGGCGGCGGAACTGGCGCGGCTGGTGGACGGGACGGGCGCGGTGATCCCCGCCGCTGTGACGGTGCGGCTGGAGGTTGCGGGCGAGGATATCGCGGCCACGGGGCGCATCCTGCGGGCGGGCGCGTCGGGGGCCGAGGCAGGGGGCGGACGCGTGGTCTATGCCGCGCTGGAGGCGGCGCCCGCGCTGCGGCCCGGGGATTTCGTGACGGTCACGGTGACGGAACCCGCGCTGGAGGGGGTGGCGCTGGTGCCTGCGGCGGCGGTGGATGCGGGCGGGCGCGTGCTGGCGCTGGGTGCCGAGGAGCGGCTGGAGGAGGTCGCGGTGCGTGTGCTGCGCCGTCAGGGCGACGGGGTGGTGATCGAGGCGGGCGCGCTGGAAGGGCGCGAGGTGGTGGCGGAACGCTCTCCGCTGCTGGGGGCGGGGATCAGGGTGCGGCCGGTGCGGGCGGGTGACGTCGGGGCGGGCGGCTGATGCGGTCGCGCGGGATCCTGTCCTATTTCACGCGGCACCGGACGCTGGCCAATCTGCTGATGGTGCTGATGCTGGTGGGGGGCGTGGTCGCCGCGCTGGACATCCGCGCGCAGTATTTCCCCGATGTCGTGCTGTCCGAGGTCGATGTCAGCGTGACATGGCAGGGCGCGGGGGCCGAGGATGTGGATCGCGGCATCGTGCAGGTGCTGGAGCCCGCGCTGAAGGGGGTGGAGGGCGTGGCCGCCACCTATGCCCGTTCGGTCGAGGGGCGGGCGACGGTCGAGATCGAGTTCGAGCCGGGGGTGGATATCGACCGCGCCGCGCAGGAGGTGACGGCGGCGGTGGAGGGGATTTCCACCCTGCCCGAAGGGGCCGACGAGCCCGAGGTCAGCCGTGGCGCGTGGCGCGATCAGGTGACGGATGTGGTCATCACGGGGCCTGTCGGGGTGGAGCAACTGGCGCGGCTGGCCGACGAATTCACCGCGCGGCTGTTTGCGGCGGGCGTCACGCGGGCGACGATCAGCGGTCTGGCCGCGCCCGAGATGGTGGTGGAGGTGTCCTCGGTTGCGCTGATGCGGCATGACCTGACCATGGCCGAGGTGGCAGGCGCGGTTGCGGCGGCGGCGGGCAGCCTGCCTGCGGGCGAGGTGGCCTCCGGCGCGGCGCGGGTGCGGACGGGCGAGGCGCTGCGGACGGCCGAGGGCGTGTCGGATATCTCGCTGCGCGTCGGGGCGGATGGCGCGGTGCTGCGGCTGCGCGATGTGGCGGTGGTGCGCCTCGAGGGGGCGGATCGGGGGCGCGCGGCCTTTGTGGGGTCGAACCCCGCGATGGCGGTGCGGGTGGAGCGCGGGTCCGAAGGCGACGCCATCGACCTGCAGGCGCGGGTGGCGGCGGTGGCCGATGCGATGCGGCCCGCGCTGCCTGCGGGGGTGACGATGGATCTTGTGCGCACGCGGGCCGAGCAGATCACCGAGCGGCTGTCGCTGATGTTCGACAATGCGGCGACGGGTCTGGCGCTGGTCGTGCTGATGCTGTTTTTGTTCCTGAACGGGCGCATCGCGCTGTGGGTGGCGGCGGGGATTCCGGTCGCGACGCTGGCCGCCATCGCGGTGATGTGGGCGGGCGGGCTGACGCTGAACATGATCTCGCTTTTCGCGCTGATCCTTGTGCTGGGGGTCATCGTCGACGATTCCATCGTGGTGGGCGAACATGCCGATTTCCGCGTGCGCCATCTGGGCGAGGCGCCGGTGGTGGCGGCAGAGCGGGCGGCGGTCCGGATGGCGGGGCCGGTGTTGGCCTCTACCCTGACGACGGTGATCGCCTTTCTGGCGCTGGCGGCGATCGGGGGGCGGTTCGGGGACCTGATCCGCGACATACCGCTGACGGTGATGGCGGTGATGGTTGCCTCGCTGGTGGAATGTTTCCTGATCCTGCCCAACCACATGGCCAGTGCCCTTGCCGATTCCGTGAAGGAGAAGTGGTATGACGCCCCCAGCCGCTGGACCAACCGGCAATTGGACCGGTTCCGCAGGGCGGTGATGCGGCCCCTGATGCGGGAGGTGATCGCGGCGCGCTATCCGGTGCTGGCGGCGGCGGTGCTGGTTCTGGCGACGCAGGTGGCGCTGTTCCTGCGCGGGGATGTGCCCTTCCGCTTTTTCAACGCGCCCGAGCAGAGCAGCCTGACGGGGAATTTCGCCATGCTGCCCGGGGCCGACCGCGCCGACAGCGTGGCGATGATGCAGGAGTTGCAGCGCGCCGTCGCGGCGGTGGGCGCGGCATACGAGGCCGAGCACGGGCTGAACCCCGTCCTGTTCGTGATGGCCGAGGTGGGCGGCGGCGCGGGGCGCGGGCTGTCGGGGGCGGCGACGAAGGACCCCGACCTGCTGGGCGGGATTTCGGTCGAGATCGTCAATCCCGACCTGCGGCCCTATTCCAGCACCGCCTTCATCGCCGCGATCGAGGCCGAGGTGCGGCGTCACCCGCTGCTGGAGGAGCTGTCCTTCCGCGGCGGGCGGTTCGGGCCGGGCGGGGCGGCGATCTCGGTCGATCTTTACGGGGCCGAGGCGGGGGTTCTGAAGGCCGCGGCCGAGGCGTTGAAGGCGCGGCTGGCGGCCTTCCCCGAGGTGTCGGGGCTGGAGGATACGCTGGCCTATGACAAGGAAGAGCTGGTGCTGGCGCTGACCCCCACGGGGCAGGCGATGGGATTCACCGTCGAGGGGCTGGCGCGCGACCTGCGCGACCGGTTGGCGGGGATCGAGGCGGCAACCTTTCCCGACGGGCCGCGATCGGCCGCGATCCGCGTGGAACTGCCCGCGGACGAGCTGACGGCGGATTTTCTGGAGCGGACGCGGATGCGGGCCGGGCCGGGGGTGCATGTGCCGCTGGCCGATATCGTGACGGTGCGGCGCGAGGCGGGGTTCTCGTCCGTGGTGCGCGAGAACGGGCTGCGGGTGGTGACCGTCTCGGGCGATCTGGCCGAGGATGATCCGGCCCGCGCGGCCGAGATACAGCAGGCGCTGCGCGACAGTTTCGTGCCCGAGGTGGAGCAGGATTTCGGCGTGCAGGCGCGGTTTTCCGGTCAGGCCGAGCAGGAGCGCGAATTCCTTGGCGGGGCGCAGGTGTCGGTGGCGCTGGCGCTGGTGGGGATCTATCTGTGTCTGGCGTGGATCTTTGCCAGCTGGACGCGGCCCGTTGTGGTGATGAGCGTCATTCCCTTTGCCCTTGTCGGGGCGATCTTCGGGCATTGGGTCTGGGACGTGCCGCTGTCGATGTTTTCCATCGTGGGGATCATCGGCATGTCGGGGATCATCGTGAACGATTCCATCGTGCTGGTGGCGACCATCGACGAATATTCCCGCAGGCGCGGGCTGGTGCCTGCGGTGGTGGATGCGGTGGCGGACCGGTTGCGGCCTGTCCTGCTGACCACGCTGACGACCGTGCTGGGGCTGGCGCCGCTTCTGTTCGAGCGGTCCTCGCAGGCGGAGTTCCTGAAGCCCACGGTGGTGACGCTGGTCTTCGGGCTGGGCGCGGGCATGTTCCTTGTGCTGCTGGTGGTTCCCGCGATCATGGTCGTTCAGGCGGATATGGGCCGTCGCCTGCGCGCGCTGCGGCGGGCCTTGCGGCTGCGCCGCGCCGAGGGGCGGGTGGTGCGGATTGCGGCGGGCGGCGTCGGTGTCGTGCTGCTGACGGGGGTGGCGGTGGCGGCTGTGACGGGGGGTGTGGCGCAGGCTCTGGCCCTTGTGGCGGCGGGTGCTGCGGTTGTCACCGGCGGCGCGGTCGTCGCGGCGCGGCGGGGGTGAGAGGGGCCTTGGTCAGGGCGCGGGGCAGCCGCGGATTTCCACGGCGCGGGCGTCCGAGATCACGGTGACGGTGACGCCGGAGCGGTCCAGAGCGAAGGGGGCGCCCTGTGGCGGGACCATCTCGGCCGCGGCGGTCAGGGTGCCGCCGCTGCGGGTCGACACGGATTCCGAGACCCAGATGCCTGCGGCCGCGCTTTCGAAGACCACGGTTTCCTCGCCCCCCTTGTGGGGCAGGTCGATCGTTGCGGTGATCCGCAGCCCGTCGGCGATGGGGTCGAGCGCGCAGCCGATGCCGACAAGCCCCGCCTGTGCGGCGGCCAGCGGGCGGGAGTCCAGCGCGGCGGCGATGAGCGGGTCGGGATGTCCCGCGCCCTCGATCACGCTGTCGAAGGAGAGGGCGGCGGGGATGCAGATATCCGAGCAGACCCCCAGATCGACCGAGCCCTTCAGGCGCACGGGGCGCGCGGGATCGACGGGCGTCACCTCGATGGGCAGGACGAGTTCGTCGTGATAGCCCACCGTCTTCATGCCGTTGAGGGTGAAGACATAGGGGCGCGGCCAGTGGAAGGTTACGGCGCGCAGGTTTTCCGATCCTGTCCAGTCGAAGGCGGGGGGAATCCCCGCCTCGCCCGGGTTGCGCCAGTAGGTCTTCCAGCCGGGGGCGAGGGTAAGATGCAGCGCGGTCATGTGGTTGCCGCCCTGTTGCTGCCAGCCGGTCAGGATGCGGCCCGCGAGCACGTCCTCTTGCGAGAAGGCGAGGGCGGGGAGCGGGGTCGCAGCAAGGGCGAGGGCAAGGATCGGCTGGCGCATGGTCTGAAAATAGGCAGTCGGCGGAAAATGGGAAATCACGATCAGGGGATGGCGCTGCGGGTGATGGGGACTTGAGGCGGGGCGGCAACAGGCCCATCTTGGAGGGGTGGACACCGGAGGGTTTGGCGATGGCGGAGCTGGAACTGGATGGAAAGCTTCTGGTGGCGATGCCCGGCATGGGCGATCCGCGCTTCGAGAAGAGCGTGATCCTGATGTGCGCCCATTCCGCCGAGGGGGCGATGGGGCTGATCGTGAACCGGCCCGCGCCGGACCTGAGTTTCGCCAATCTGCTGGAGCAATTGTCGATCCCCCGCGCGCCCGAGGGGCGGGATATCCGTGTGCATTCCGGCGGGCCGGTGGAGCGGGGGCGGGGATTCGTGCTGCATTCGGGTGATTATGCGGGCGGGCCCGCGACGATGCGGATCGAGGGCGGCTATGGCATGACGGCGACGCTGGATGTGCTGGAGGCGCTTGCGCGGGGCGAGGGGCCGGAGCGGGCGCTGCTGGCGCTGGGCTATTCGGGCTGGGGGCCGGGGCAGGTAGAGGCGGAGATCAAGGCCAACGGGTGGCTGGTGGTGGATGCGAGCGCGGATCTGGTCTTCTCGGCGGATGATGCGGGCAAATGGGCGGGCGCGCTGAAGCGGCTGGGGATCGACCCGCTGACGCTGTCGGCGGCGGCGGGGCGGGCCTGAGGCAAAATTCTTCTGGCGAAGAATCTTGCGGGCGATTTTTCTGGCGAAAAATCGGGGTCGGGGTGTTTCTTCGCAGAAGAAACGGGGGGAAAATCCTTCGCGAGAAGGATTTTCTATTCGCCGTAGGGCACCCAGACGGTCTTGATCGCGGTGGCGTGGCGCAGGAATTCGCGGCCCTCTCCCTGCGGTCCCGTCCAGTCGCGCGCCTGGCCGTGGTTGACCCATGTGCGTTTGAGGTTGGTGGCGCTTTCGCCTTCGATCAGGGCCGAGAGGTCGGTCGAGGAGAAGGACCAGAGCGCGTCCACGTCCATGTGGCCCGCCAGCGGCTTGGCGAGTTCGGCATGGCTGCCGGTGACGATGTTCACCACGCCTGCCGGCAGGTCCGAGGTTTCCAGCACCTGATAGAGGTCGGTCGCGGCCAGAGGGAAGGGGTCGGAGGGGACCAGCACGCAGGTGTTGCCCATCGCGATGGCGGGGGCCATGGCGGAGATCAGGCCCAGAAGCGGCGCTTCGTCCGCGCAGAGGGCGGCGATGACGCCCACGGGTTCGTTCATGGCAAGGGCCACGCCGCGCAGGGGGACGGATTTGGCCTGACCGTCGAATTTGTCGGACCATGCGGCATAGGTGAAGAGGCGGGCGATGGAGGCGTCCACCTCTGCCGTGCCGTCCTTGCCGGTGAGGTCCTTCAGGCGCGCGGCGAATTCGGCGGCGCGGGCCGAGAGGTTTTCGGCGATGTAGTAGAGGATCTGGGCGCGGTTGTGGCCGGTGGCCTTGCCCCAGCCTTTCGCCGCGTGGGCCGCTTCGACCGCGTTCCGGATGTCCTTGCGGTTGCCAAGGCCGATATGGCCGAGGTGTTTGCCACGGGCCGAGAAGACCGCGCGGGAATAGCCGCCGTCGGGGCGGGCCTGCTTGCCGCCGATGAAGAGTTTGGCGGTGCGGTCGAGCGCGGGAGTGTCGTAGGTCGCGGGTTCGGGGATGGCGGCGACGGGTTTGAGCGGTTTCGCCGTCGCGGCGGGTTTGAGATAGGCCATGAGCCCTTCCCACCCGCCTTCGCGGCCGAAACCGCTTTCCCGCACGCCGCCGAAGCCTGCGGCGGCGTCGAAGAGGTTGGTGGCGTTCACCCAGACCACGCCCGCCTTGATCTTTGGCGCGATGTCCAGCGCGAGGTTGACGTTTTCGGTCCAGACGCTGGCGGCGAGGCCGTAGCGGGTGTTGTTGGCAAGCTCCACCGCCTCGGCCGGGGTGCGGAAGGTCATGGAGACGAGGACGGGGCCGAAGATTTCTTCCTGCATCAGGCGCGAGGCGGTGCCGAGGCCGGTGATGAGGGTGGGGGGGTAGTAGCATCCCTGCGCGGGCAGGGGCGTGTTGGCGCGGTAGATGTCGCCGTCGGAGCCGTTCACCATGTCGGTGATGGTGGCAAGCTGGATCGGGTCCACCACCGCGCCCACGTCGATGCATTTGTCCAGGGGGTCGCCAAGGCGCAGGCCGTCCATGCGGCGTTTGAGTTTTTCGTGGAAGCGCTGCGCGATGCCTTCCTGCACCAGAAGGCGCGATCCGGCGCAGCAGACCTGACCTTGGTTGAACCAGATCGCGTCCACCAGCCCTTCGATGGCGCTGTCGATATCGGCGTCGTCGAAGACGATGTAGGGGGATTTGCCGCCAAGTTCCAAGGTCAGCGCCTTGCCCGTTCCGGCGGTGGCGCGGCGGATGGCCTTGCCCACGGCGGTGGAGCCGGTGAAGGCGATCTTGTCCACGCCCGGATGGGCGACGAGGGCGGCGCCCGTATCGCCGTCGCCGGTGACGATGTTCAGCACGCCCTTGGGCAGGCCCGCCTCGCGCGTGATTTCGGCGAAGAGGAGGGCGGTGAGGGGCGTGTATTCGGCGGGTTTGAGGACGACGGTGTTTCCGGCGGCCAGTGCCGGGGCGACCTTCCATGCCAGCATCAGGAGCGGGAAGTTCCACGGGATCACCGCGCCGCAGACGCCGTGGGGGGCGTGGCCGGGGAGTTCGCTGTCCATCAGCTGGGCGAGGCCCGCGTGGTAGTAGAAGTGGCGGGCGACGAGGGGGATGTCGATGTCGCGGCTTTCGCGGATGGGTTTGCCGTTGTCCATGGTTTCCAGCACCGCCAGAAGGCGGGCGTGTTTCTGGATCAGGCGGGCCAGCGCATAGAGGTATTTCGCGCGGGCGTGGCCCGTAAGGCGGGCCCATTTCGGCTGGGCGCGGCGGGCGGCCTTTACGGCTGCGTCGATGTCCTGCGCGGTGCCTTGGGTGACTTGCGCCAGAGGGCTGCCGTTGGCGGGGTTTCTGGTGGCGAAGGTTTCGCCCGGTTTGGTGAATTTGCCGTCGATGAAATGGCCGAAGGTTTGGCCGTGTTTCCCAAGCCATGCCTTCGCCTCGGCATTGCCTTCGGGGGCGGGGCCGTAGTCCATGCGGTCGAAGATTTCCTTGATCGTCATGGTCTTATCCCATCGCGTGCCGGTTGGCGGCCGAGTAGTGGCCGGTCAGGTAATGTTCAAGCTGGCGTTCGATGTCGCCCAGCAGGGAGGAGGCGCCGAAGCGGAAGAGGTCGGGTTGCAGCCACGGGTAGCCTAGTTCGTCCTTCATCATGGCAAGGTAGAGGAGCGCGTCCTTGGCCTTGGAGATGCCGCCCGCGGGTTTGTAGCCGACCTTCACACCCGTGCGGTCCTGATAGTCGCGGATGGCGCGGATCATGGTGAGCGAGACGGGAAGGGTGGCGTTGACGGATTCCTTGCCCGTGGAGGTCTTGATGAAATCGGCCCCTGCCATCATGCAGACAAGGCTGGCGCGGGCGACGTTGCGCAGCGTGGCCAGTTCGCCGGTGGCGAGGATCGCCTTGACATGGGCGTTGCCGCAGGCCGCGCGCATCTCGCGCATTTCATCGTAAAGCGCCTGCCAGTTGCCGGTCAGGACGTGGCGGCGGGAGATGACGATGTCGATCTCGCGCGCGCCGGCGGCGACGGAGCGGCGGATTTCCTCGATCCTCAGGTCGAAGGGCGAGAGGCCCGCGGGAAAGCCGGTGGAGACGGCGGCGACGGGGATGTTGGTGCCTTCCAGCGCGCGGACGGCCGTGCCGACCATGTCGTGATAGACGCAGACGGCACCGACGGTCAGCCCCTCCATCCCCAGCTTTTCCAGCATCCACGGGGCGACGGGCTGGCGCGCCTTGGCGCAGAGCCGTTCGACGCGGCCCCATGTGTCGTCGCCCGACAGGGTGGTCAGGTCGATGAGCGAGATGGCCTTGAGCAGCCATGCTGCCTGAAACTCTTTCTTCACGCTGCGGCGGCCGCCAAGGGTGGCTGCGCGGCGTTCGATGGCCGAGGTGTTGGCCTGCACGGCGGCGACCCAGTCAAGATCGAGCGGCATCCCCTCGTTGCGGGGATGGGCGATCTGGGGCAGGCGGGTCGGGGTGGGGGTGGATGTCTGCACGCTGTCCTCCCTTCGGACGGGTGCGAGGATGCACGGGCAGGCAGGCCCGCGCAAGGGCGGGCGGGGGAGGAGGTGCTGTTTTTTGACCTTTTGGTCAGGTATCGCGGCGGGGCAGGGACGGTTCTGCCGGTTCCGGCTGGTGGTCGAAGGTGGCCCAGTCGCGCGCAGTGCCGGTTTCGGGCAGGTCCAGTTCGGCCCGCCGCAGGTGCAGGTGAAGTTTGGACAGGTAATTCGCGCTGATCGGGGCGGTGACGAAGATGAAGATCATCACCAGGAGTTCCTGCCAGGAAAAGCCCGTGCCCGTGCCCAGCCCGTGCAGCATCGACACCAGCAGCGCCGCGCCGAGGCCGACGGTGGAGGCCTTGGTCGGCGCGTGCAGGCGCTGCATCCCCTCGCGCAGGCGGATGAGGCCGTAGCTGCCGATCAGGCCGAAGCCGCCCGCGATCACGAGCAGGGCGGCAAGCAGGAGGTCAAGCGCGTCCGTCATTCGATCACGCTGCCCCTGAGCTGGAATTTGCAGAAGGCGACCGTGCCGACGAAGCCCGTCATGGCGAAGAGCATGGCGGCCTCGAAGTTGATGCCGGTGCCGGTGGCGATGCCGTAAAGGACGATCAGCGCGATGGTATTCACCACCATCGTATCCAGCGCAAGGATGCGGTCCGCCATGGCAGGGCCGCGCGCCAGCCGCCAGAGGTTGAGCAGAAGCCCCGCGCCGAAGCAGGCGAAGGCGAAGCCGAGGGCATAGGGGATCATCCGAAAATCCTTTTCAGCCGTGTTTCGTAGCGGGACTTGATGTCGTCCCTGATCGCGTCGGGGTCGGGGGCGTGCAGCGAATGGATCAGCAGCACGCGACCATCGGCGGACATGTCGGCGGTCACGGTGCCGGGGGTCATGGTGATGGTGCCTGCAAGGACGGCGATCGCCTCGGGCGTGGCAAGGTCGACGGGCACGCGGATGAAGGCCGAGCGGATGCGGTCGGGCGGCATGAAAAGGACGATGCGCGCGACCTGGATATTGGCGAGGATCACGTCCCAGACCACGAGAGCCACATAGGCGAGCAGGGCCGGAAGGTTCCGCACGCGGGGGGCGCCGGGCCAGTAGGGCGCGGTGAAGAGCGGGATGAGGGTGGCAAGGATCGCCGCCATCACGAGCGAGCCGAGCTTCCAGTCATTGACCAGAAGGAACCATGTGACGATCAGGAAAAGCGACAGCACGGGATGGGGGAAGAGGCGGCGGAGCATGGTCAGTTCCCCCCGTCAAGCCGGTTCGCCGCGATATAGGCATCGGGCGTATGGAGCGATGCGGCCGTGTCTGCGAGCCAGCCTGTCACGGGGCCTGCGAAGGCGGTCAGGGCCACGAGCGCGGCGATCAGCGCCGCCGTTGCGGCAAAACTGGCGGGGCGCGGCGCGGGATGGGGTGTGGCCGGGCTGCCTGTTGCCGCGGATTTCCAGAAGAGCGTGGAGCCCGCCCGCGCGAAGCCGAGGATCATGAGGAAGGAAGAGAGGAGGATCACGCTCCAGACCAGCGGCGCATCGGCGCGCAGGGCGTCGAGGATCAGCAGCTTGCCGAGGAAACCCGACAGCGGCGGCATCCCCGCAAGCGCGATGGCCGTCACGAAGAAGAGGACGGCCAGCATCCCCTGCTGCGGCACGGGCGGCTGCGGCGTCAGCCTGCCATCGGCACGGCGGGCGGCCAGAAGGTCCGCGATGAGGAAGAGCGCCGCCGTGGCGAGGGTGGAGTGGATCAGGTAGTAGAGCGCCGCCCCCGTCGCCTGCGGGGTAAAGGAGGCCAGCGCGGCAAAGAGCGTGCCCATGGAGGCGATGCCCGCAAAGGCCGCCAGACGGGGCAGGGTGGTCGCCCCGAGCGTGCCTATGGCCCCGATGGCGAGCGTGGCCAGCGCCGCGGGCAGCATCAGATCGGCCAGCAGCGGGCCGATGGCAGGCGTGTCGGGCGGGAAGATCAGCGTCGTCGTCCGCAGGATCGCATAGGCACCGACCTTGGTCATGATGGCGAAGAGCGCGGCCACCGGACCGGGGGCGTTGGCATAGGTGCCCGGCAGCCAGAATTGCAGCGGCACGAGCGCGCCCTTGATGGCGAAGACCGACACCATGAGCACCGCCGCCACCCGGATGAGGGCTGCGTCGCCCTCGGGCAGGGCGGCGATCTTCTGCGCCAGATCGGCCATGTTGAGCGTGCCCGTCACCGCATAGACCGTCGCAAGGGCAAAGAGGAACAGGGTGGAGGCGATCAGATTGAAGGCGATGTATTGCACGCCCGCGCGCAGCCGGTCGCGCCCCGCCCCGTGGATCATCAGGCCGTAGGAGGCGATCAGCAGGACTTCGAAGAACACGAAGAGGTTGAAGGCGTCGGCAGTCAGGAACGCGCCGTTCAGACCCATGAGCTGGAACAGGAAAAGCGCGTGGAAATGGCGCCCGCGCGCGTCCCACCCCGTGGTCACCGCATGGCCGAGAACCGCCAGCGCCAGCGTCGCGGTCAGCAACAGCATCAGGGCCGAGAGGCGGTCGAGCATCAGCACGATGCCGAAGGGCGCGGGCCAGTGGCCGAGGAAATAGGGCTCTGGCGGGTTATGGCCGGACGAGAGCAGCAGTGCGAGCGCGATGCCCCAGAGGGCCAGACTGCCCGCGCCGGAGACGAGCCTTTGGGCCATGAGGTTCCGGCGCGCGAGCAGCAGGATGAGCGGCGCGAGGATCGCGGGCAGGACGACGGGGGCGATGATCCAGTGCGACATCAGGGGCGCTCCTCCGGGTCGTCCATGTCGATGCGGTCATGGCCCGATTCGAAATAGGCGCCCAGCGACATCAGCACGATGACGGCGGTCATGCCGAAGGAGATGACGATGGCCGTCAGCACCAGCGCCTGCGGCAGCGGATCCGTATAGCCCGGCGCGTCCTTGGCGATGATGGCGGGCAGGCCCGCGACGAGGCGTCCCGAGGCGAAGATGAAGATGTTGACCGCATAGGACAGGAGCGTGAGTCCAAGGATCACGGGAAAGGTCCGCTGGCGCAGCATGAGGTAAAGACCTGCGGCGGTCAGCGTTCCGATGGTGGTGGCGATCAGGGCTTCCATCAGCGCGCCTCGTCCGGATCAATGGAATACGGGTCGTTGCTGGAGGTTTCGCCTGCACGGACGGCAAGGCGGCCCAGCGAGTTCAGCGCCAGCAGCACCGCGCCGAGGACGCAGAGGAAGACGCCGAGGTCGAAGATGGCGGCGGTGGCAAGCTCGAATTCCTCGAGCGGCCAGAGATGGACATAGGTGTAGGACGACGACAGGAAGGGTGCGCCGAAGAACCACGAGCCGACCCCTGCGGCAGAGGCGGTGAGCACGCCTGCCGCGATCAGGGCGTGATGGTCGATGCGCTGCCGTGCCTCGGTCCATGAGAGGCCGGAGGCCATGTATTGCATGACGAAGGCGATTGCGAAGACCAGACCCGCGACAAAGCCGCCGCCGGGCAGGTTGTGGCCGCGGAAATAGATGAAAACGCCGATCATCAGGGCCACGGGCAGCAGGAAGCGGGTGGCCATGACCATGAGCAGCGGGTGGCGGTCGCCCGCGCTGTCGGGGCGGGGCAGGGTTCCCGCGAGCCGCGACAGGGCGGGGGCCGAGCGCAGCAGCGCCTCGGCCAGGGCGAAGATGACGAGGGCGGCGATGCCCAGGACGATGATCTCGCCAAAGGTGTCGTAGCCGCGGAAGTCGACGATGATCGTGTTGACCGCATTGGTCCCGCCCGCGCCCGGTTTCGACTGGGCAAGGTGATAGGCCGAGATCGGGGGGAAGGCCGGTTCGCGCGTCATCACCGCATAGGCGAGCGCGCCGATGCCCGTTCCGGCGGCGGCGGCGACCAGCGCGTCGCGCATGCGCCGCAGGGGACTGCTCTCGCGCGGCGTCGTGCGGGGCAGGAAGTTCAGCGCGAGGAGCATGAGGATGACCGACACCACCTCGACCGTGATCTGGGTGAGGGCGAGGTCGGGCGCGGAGAGCCAGGCGAAGCCGAGCGAGATGATGAGGCCCATGATCCCGACAAGGATGAGGGCGAAGAGGCGGTTGCGGTGGGTCAGCACGAGGCCCGCCGTCGCGGCAAGGACAAGGGCCCAGGCGATGGCCACCACCGGCGGGACGGGCATGGCCATGCGGGTGCCCGCATCATGCGGGGCAGTGGCAAAAGCCCAGAGCGCGGCCGCGGCAATGGCCGTGGTGCCGATGGCCACGGCGCGGGTGAGCGAGCCGTCGTGCAGGGTGGCGGTGACGCGGCGCGACAGTCCCGCCATGGGTTCGACGATGGCGTCGAAGATCGCCTTCGCCTCGGGCTTGGGCCATGCGTCGTAGAGGGCGCGCAGGGGGCGGGCGGCGGACAGGATCGCGAAGCCCCCGCCGATGGCCGCAACCGACATCCAGAGCGCGGGCGAGGACAGGCCGTGCCAGTGCTTGATATGCACTTCGGCCGCGCTGCCGGTCGTCGCGCTGGCGGCGCTGTCGACCAGCCACGCGGCGATGGGCATGGGCGCAAGGCCGATCAGCACGACCAGAACGGCAAGGAAGGCGGGGGCGGCCCACATCCCGAAGGGCGGGTCATGCGGGGGGTGGGGATAGTCGTGGCGCTGCGGGCCGAGGAAGGCCGCGGACAGGAAGCGCAGGCTGTAGGCCACCGACCAGAGCGCGGCGATGGTGGCAAGGACAGGCAGCAGCCATGCGGGGCCGAGCGCGGTATGCGCGGCCTCTTCCAGCATCATCTCTTTGGACAGGAAGCCGTTGAGCGGCGGGATGCCCGCCATGGACAGGGCCGCGACAAAGGCGAGGACGAAGGTCACCGGCATCAGGTGGCGCAGCCCGCCAAGGCGCGACAGGTCGCGCGTGCCGGTTTCGTGATCGACGATGCCGGCCGTCATGAAGAGCGCGGCCTTGAAGGTGGCATGGTTCAGGATGTGGAACACCGCGACCGTCGCGGCCTTGGCCGTGCCCATGCCCAGAAGCATGGTGATCAGGCCGAGATGGCTGACGGTCGAGAAGGCCAGCAGCGCCTTGAGGTCGTCCTTGAAGAAGGCGATCTTGGCGCCGATCAGCATGGTGACGAGACCTGCCGTGGTGACGATCCAGAACCATTCCGGCGTCCCAGCCAGCACCGGCCAGAGGCGGGCCATCAGGAAGATCCCTGCCTTCACCATCGTGGCCGAATGCAGATAGGCCGAGACGGGGGTCGGGGCTGCCATCGCGTGGGGTAGCCAGAAATGGAAGGGAAACTGCGCCGATTTCGTGAAGCAGCCGAGCAGGATCAGGATCAGCGCGGGCAGGTAGAGCGGCGAGGCCTGGATCACCTCGCGCTGGGACAGGATGACCGACAGTTCGTAGCTTCCCGCGATATGGCCGAGCAGCAGCATCCCCGCGATCAGCGCCAGCCCGCCGCCGCCCGTGACGGCCAGCGCCATGCGCGCGCCCTGCCGTCCTTCGGGCAAGTGTTTCCAGAAGCCGATCAGCAGGAAGGAGGAGAGCGAGGTCAGTTCCCAGAAGATGAGCAGCAGCAGGATGTTGTCCGACAGCACGATCCCCAGCATCGCGCCCTGAAACAGCATCAAATAGGTCAGGAACACGCCCATCGGATCGGATTTGGACAGGTAGAAGCGAGCATAGAGGATGATCAGCAGCCCGATGCCGAGGATCATCCCTGCAAAGAGCAGGCCCAGCCCGTCCAGACGGAAGCTGGCATTCAGGCCGAGGGCGGGCAACCAGTCGACGCTGTAGGTGACGACCCCGCCGTCCAGCACGGCGGGGGCCTGCAGCGCCAGCAGCGCAAGGGCCAGCGCGGTGAAGGCGGCGGTCAGGGTCGCGCAGGCGCTGCGTCCGGCGCGGATGGCGACAGCGGGCATCAGCGCGCCGAGAAAGGGAAGGGCAGCGATCAACGCAAGGGTCATGGTTTCTTATTTTTCCTGTGCGTCTTTCCGCATGGATGTCCGGTCCATTAATAGTCGGCTCGGGGCGCCAAAAGATTAGTCCCCCTCATTTGGGTGGAGGCTTGCCCCAGATCAAGCTTTTTCGGACCCGCCGGGGGCAGATCGGGCGCGGGCGGGGGCGTCAGGACAAGTTGTCGCGCAGCGCCTGCGGGGCGGCGGGGTCGATCAGATAGCGCTGGGCCAGCGGGATCGCGGCGGCCCCCAGCGCGCGCGCCTCGGCCCCGACGGTGCCTTCGCGGACATGTGGCGGTTCAACCCCCGACAGGTCCAGCTTCGACAGCGCGACCTCGGTCCGGCGGGTGATTTCCGACCGGATCGACACGGGCATCCAGCCGTCGATCATCACCGCCTCGAGTTCCACGAGGGCCGCGGCAGAGAGGGTGGCATAGGCCAGCCCCTCGGCCGCGTGTTGCAGCCAGCCGTCGAGGATCGGGTCGGGGATACGCCACTCGCTGTGCTGTTCCCACAGGTGGTCGGCGCTGTGGCCCGCGGCCTCGGCCAGTTCGGCAAGGCGGGACATGGAGGCCACGTCGAAGAGCCGTTGCAGCGTGCCGTCGGGGCCTGGGACGGGCATCGGGCCCACGCCGCCCGCATTGCCGGTGCGGCCGGTGAAGAGCTGGCCGTTCAGCACGAGCCCGCCGCCGATGAAGGTGCCGAAGTAGAAATACAGGAAATCCTTGGGCTTTTCGCCCGTGCCGAAAACGAGTTCCGCGCCGCAGGCGGCGGTGGCGTCGTTCTGGACATGGACGGGCATCCCCGCCAGTGCCGAAATCTCGGCCGCGATGTCGCGGTCGCGCCATGCGTCCATTTCCGATTGCGGCGCGCCGATGTAGCGCACCCAGTTCCAGAGCTGGAAGGGCATGGCGATGCCCATGCCGCCCACGCGGTCGCGCAGCATGGCGGGCAGGGTCGCAAGGACGGCAGGCAGGGCTTCGGATACGAAGCCCACCACGGTGCCGGGGGTGGGGTAGCGGTAGACGCGGCGGCGGGTGGCGCGGACGCGGCCAAGGAAATCGACCAGCGTCAGGTCGGCGGACCTGCGACCGATCTTCAGCCCGAGGAAGAAGGCGCCTTCGGCGTCAAGAGACATGGGCACCGAGGGTTGGCCGATGCGGCCGCGGATCGGCTCTCCCCTGAGAAGGAGTCCGTCCTGTTCGAGGCTTCGCATGATGACCGAAACGGTCTGCACGGACAGGCCCGTCATGCGCGCGATGTCGGATTTTGCCAGCGCGCCATGGCTGCGCAGGATCGAAAGGACCAGCCGTTCGTTATGGGCGCGCATGCCGGACTGGTTCGACCCCCGGAAGCCTGCGGCTTCGGGGGCGGTGCGATCCGGTATCGCCTCGGCCTGGGGTCTCACATCTCCTCCCGTCCGGGCGGTTCTGCCCGGTTTTGAGGCAAGGATGAGCGGGGAATCGGCAGGCTGTCAATAATAATTCAGAGTGATTTAATTATCTTGACGGATGGGTGGGAATCGGTTTTCTTACCCGTCGTCGCATCGGGGCAAGGCCCTGCACGGCGTGTAACACAGGGGGGCTACCCCCGGATTTTCTTGGGAGGAAAATCGATGAAATTCAAAGCGAAAGCCCTTGTGGGCGCGGCGACGCTTGCGCTGGTCTCGGCTGCTCCGGCGCTGGCGCAGGACGTTTCGGCCTGCCTGATCACCAAGACCGACACCAACCCCTTCTTCGTGAAGATGAAGGAAGGCGCCGAGGCCAAGGCGGCCGAGCTGGGCGTGACCCTGAAGTCCTATGCCGGCAAGGTCGACGGTGACCATGACAGCCAGGTTGCGGCCATCGAGGCCTGCATCGCGGACGGCGCCAAGGGCATCCTGATCGCCGCGTCGGACACCAAGGCGATCGTCGACTCGGTCAAGAAGGCGCAAGAGGCCGGCATGGTTGTCATCGCGCTCGACACGCCCCTCGATCCGGCGGATGCCGCCGACGCGACCTTCGCGACGGACAACCTGGAAGCCGGCAAGCTGATCGGCGCATGGGCCGCGGCGACGCTGGGTGCCGAGGCTGCCAATGCCAAGATCGGCTTCCTGAACCTGACGCCGTCGGAGCCGACCGTGGACGTCCTGCGCAACCAGGGCTTCATGATGGGCTTCGGGATCGACGTGAAGGACCCCAACGACATCGGCGACGAGGATGACGCGCGCATCGTCGGCCATGACATCACCAACGGGAACGAAGAAGGCGGCCGCAAGGCGATGGAGAACCTTCTGCAGATCAACCCCGACATCAACGTGATCCACACGATCAACGAGCCGGCCGCCGTGGGTGCCTATCAGGCGCTGAAGGCGATCGGCAAGGAGAACGACGTGCTGATCGTGTCGGTCGACGGCGGCTGCCCGGGCGTTGCCTCGGTCAAGGACGGCGTGATCGGTGCGACCTCGCAGCAGTACCCGCTGATGATGGCGGCGCTGGGCGTCGAGGCCATCAAGAAGTGGGCCGACGAAGGCGTGAAGCCGGAGCCGACCCCGGGCAAGGCCTTCTTCGACACTGGCGTGGCGCTGATCACCGACAAGCCCGCCGAGGGCGTGCCGTCGATCGACACCACCAAGGGCACCGAGCTCTGCTGGGGCTGATCTGAAAAGACTTGCGCGGGGGGAGTGTCCCCCCGCACCATCCCGGAAGGGAGAAAGCGGGGGCGGCTCTCGATCAGGGCCGCCCTTCGTCTAGGAAGCGCCCGGATCGCGGGCTGAAGGGGGACATATGAGCCAGCCACAGGAATTCGAGAAGGTGCTCGACCAGAGCGCGACGGGCGTCGCGCAGTTCGAGGACCACAAGAGCGGCCTTCGCAAGTTGCAGCATTTCCTGCATTCGAACCCGGCCGCCGTGCCGATGATCGTTCTGGTCGCGCTGATCATCATCTTCGGCTTCGCGCGGGGCGAGCGGTTCTTCTCGGCCTATACGCTGACGCTGATCATGCAGCAGGTGGCGGTGGTGGGCATCCTTGCCGCGGGGCAGACGCTGGTGATCCTGACGGCTGGGATCGACCTGTCCATCGGGGTGCTGATGGTCTTCGCCTTTGTCATTATGGGCAACTTCGTGCTGGCCTACGAGATGCCCGCGATGGTGGCCATCCTTGCGGGTTTCCTGATCGCGGGGGGCGGGGGCGCGCTGAACGGCTATCTGGTGTCGCGCCTGAAGCTGCCGCCCTTCATCGTGACGCTGGGCACGTGGAACATCATCATGGCGATCTGTCTGATCTATTCAGAGAACGCCACGATGCGAGAGGCCGACCTGACGGCCGTCACCCCTTGGCTGCATGTCTTCGGCATCAGCTTCAAGATTGGCGGCGCGGTGGTGACTCTGGGTGTGGTGGCGATGCTGACGTTGTACGTCGCCCTCTGGTACATGCTGAACAACACGGCCTTCGGGCGGCACATCTATGCGGTGGGCGATGATCCGGATGCGGCGGATCTTGCCGGGATCCGGACCAATCAGGTGCTTTTGAAGACCTATACGCTGGCCGGTCTGATCGCGGGGCTTGCGGCATGGGTGTCGATCGGGCGGAACGGGTCGATCTCGCCTTCCACCGTCGTCACGGACTTCAACCTGCAGGCCATCACGGCGGCGGTGATCGGGGGCATCTCGCTGTTCGGGGGGCGCGGGTCCATTCTGGGCGTGCTGTTCGGGACGCTGATCGTGGGCGTGATGAGCATGGGTCTGAACATGCTGGGCGCGGACCCGCAGTGGAAGGTGCTGCTGACCGGTATCCTGATCATCGGCGCTGTCGCCATTGACCAGTGGATCCGCAAGGTTTCGGGCTGAGGGAGGAGAGATCATGGCTGAACCCATTCTGACCGCGCGGGGCCTGACCAAGCGCTATGGGCGCGTCACGGCGCTGGATAACTGCGACTTCGACCTTTACCCCGGCGAGATTCTGGCCGTGATCGGGGATAACGGGGCGGGGAAATCGACGCTGATCAAGGCTTTGTGCGGTGCGGTGGTGCCGGATGAGGGCGAGATCAGGCTGGACGGGAAACCCGTCCAGTTCACCAACCCGATGCAGGCGCGGGAAGCGGGGATCGAGACGGTCTACCAGAACCTCGCGCTGTCGCCCGCGCTGTCGATCGCGGACAACATGTTCATGGGGCGGGAAATCCGCAAGCCCGGCGTGATGGGGTCCGTGCTGCGGATGCTGGACCGCAAGGCGATGGAGAAGGTGGCGCGCGAGAAGCTGAGCGAGCTGGGTCTGATGACGATCCAGAACATCGGGCAGGCGGTGGAGACGCTGTCGGGTGGCCAGCGGCAGGGCGTGGCCGTGGCGCGGGCGGCGGCCTTCGGGTCGAAGGTCGTGATCATGGACGAACCCACCGCCGCCTTGGGCGTGAAGGAAAGCCGGCGCGTGCTGGAACTGATCCTTGACGTGAAGAAGCGGGGGCTGCCGATCATCCTGATCAGCCACAACATACCCCATGTGTTCGAGGTGGCGGATCGCATCCACATCCACCGACTGGGCAAGCGGCTGTGCGTGATCGATCCGAAGGAATACACGATGTCGGACGCGGTGGCCTTCATGACCGGCGCGAAGGTGCCGGAGCATGTGATCGCGTGACGCGACGGTGAACGAGGGACAGGCGGGGGGCTTTGGCCCCCCGTTTGTTTTTGGGGATGCTTGGCTTGGAGTGCGAGGAGTGCCGAAAGGTGCCAGTGGCACGTTTCGGCACTCCGCCGGTAGGGCCGCGCGCGTCACGCCGGGGCGGGCGCCCATGGCGCACGTCCCGGTGGGGCGGGACGTGCGCGGGCCGTGGCTTCGGGCCACGGTCCGGAACCTGCCGTTGCACTTTGTGGCCAAAGAGACGGGGGGTTCACCCCTGTAGCGTGGTGACCTTGCGCGCCGCCGCGCGGTCCTTGCCGAGTTTACGCTCGCGCAAGATGATCAGGATGCCTGCCGTGATGATGATCGCCGCGCCCATGAGCATTGTTAGCGTGGGCATTTCGGCGAAGACGAACCAGCCGATGGCGAGGGCAAAGAGCATCGAGGCATAGTCGAAGGGCGCGACGAGGGAGGCGTCGGCCTCGCGGTAGCTGGAGGTGAGGAGGATCTGGCCGATCCCGCCCAGAAGCCCCGCGCCGATGAGCAGCGCGAGTTCGAGGGGCGCGGGGGCGACCCAGCCGAAGGGGATCGTGACGAGCGAGAGCAGCGTGGCGGTCAGCGAGAAGTAGAAGACGATGGCGGGGGTCTTTTCCGTCTGCACCAGTTTGCGGACGAAGACCTGCGCGAGGGCTGCGAAGACCGCGCCGCCGAGGACGAGCATCGCGCCGAACGCTTCGGTATGGCCTGCGCCGCCGTCGAGGACGGTCAGGCGCGGGGAAAGGACGATGAGCACGCCGATGAGGCCGAGCGCCACGCAGGAGAGGCGGAAGAGGCGGACGTCTTCGCCAAGGAACATGGCGGCGAAGACGACGGTCAGCAGGGGCGCGGCATAGCCGATGGCGGTGACCTCGGGGAGCGGCAGGTAACCCAGCCCCGCAAAGCCCAGACCCATGGCGCAGGTGCCGGCAAAGCCGCGCCAGACATGGCCCATCGGGTTGACCGCGCGCAGACCTGTCGCAAGTTCGCGGCGCAGCATGAGCCAGAGGACGATCACCGGAATGGCGAAGGCAGAGCGGAAGAACACGGCCTGTCCGGCGGGGACATGGTCGGCGGTGGCCTTGATCATCGCGGACATCACGATGAAGACGAGGACCGAGCCGAGCTTGAAGGCGATGCCGCGCAGGGGGCGCATGGGGGACTCCGGGGGCTTCATGCGGTTGGACCATCGTTTCGCGGGGGCTGCAAGGGGGTGGACAGGCGGGGCGGGGGGCGCTTTGCTGGGGGGAAAGGAGATTTGACCCATGCCGCAGATTGCCCCCAAGGCCGCCCTGTCAGACCGCATCGCGCAGGGGCGGGGCGCGGTTCCGGCGGATGTCGTGCTGCGCGGCGGGCGGGTGTTCGATCTGGTGACGGGGGAACTGGTCGAGACGGATGTGGCGATCTGTGGCGACACGATCGTGGGGGTGTTCGGGGAGTATCAGGGGCGGCGGGTCGTCGATATGGGCGGCCGCGTGCTGGTGCCGGGGTTCATCGACACGCATCTGCATATCGAAAGCTCGCTGGTGACGCCCTTCGAATTCGACCGCTGCGTGACGCCGCGGGGGGTGACGACGGCGATCTGCGATCCGCACGAGATCGCGAATGTCTGCGGGCTGGAGGGGATCGGGTATTTTCTGGAGGCGTCGGCGCGGACGCTGATGGATATACGGGTTCAACTGTCGTCCTGCGTGCCGTCCACGCATATGGAGACGGCGGGGGCGCGGCTGGAGGCGGGGGACCTGATCCCGCTGATGGACCATCCGAGGGGCATCGGGCTGGCGGAGTTCATGAATTTTCCCGGCGTGCTGATGCAGGATGCGGGGTGCATGGCGAAGCTGGAGGCGTGGCAGGGGCGGCATATCGACGGACATGCGCCGTTGCTGCGGGGCAACGACCTGAACGGCTATATCGCGGCGGGGATCCGGACGGAGCATGAGGCGACGTCCGCAGAAGAGGCGCTGGAGAAGCTTCGCAAGGGGATGCGGGTGCTGATCCGCGAGGGGTCGGTGTCGAAGGACCTGCACGCGCTGGCGCCGCTGCTGGTGGAGCGGTTCGCGCCTTACCTTTGCCTCTGCACGGATGACCGCAACCCGCTGGACATTGCCGAGCACGGGCATCTGGACCACATGATCCGCACGGCGATCGCGCTGGGGGCAGAGCCTTTGGCCGTCTATCGCGCGGCGTCGCTGTCGGCGGCAGAGGCGTTCGGGTTGAAGGACCGGGGGCTGATCGCGCCGGGGAAGCGGGCGGATATCGTGGTGCTGGACAGTCTGGAAGGCTGCCATGCCGCGATGGTCTTTGCGGGCGGGGTGGAGGTGACGGAGGCGGCCTTTGCGGCGCGCGCGATCATCCCCCCGGTGGCGCGGCAGTCGGTGAAGGCGCCGCGCGTGGAGGCGCATCATTTCCGCTGTGGCGGGAACCGGGTGGAGACGTCGGTGATCGGGATTTTGCCGGGAAAGATCATCACCGAACATCTGACCTTCGACATTGCCCCGGTGGACGGGGACAAGCGGCCCGACCTGTCGCGCGACCTGATCCGGATCGCGGTGATCGAGCGGCATGGCAAGAACGGCAACCGCGCGACGGGATTCGTGCAAGGCTTTGGCTTGCAGCGGGGGGCGATCGCGTCGACCGTCTGTCACGACCACCACAATATCGCGGTGGTGGGGGCGGATTATGCCGACATGGCGCTGGCCGCGAACCGGCTGGGCGAGATCGAGGGCGGTTTCGTCCTGGTCGAGGGGGGCCGGGTGCTGGCGGAACTAGCGCTGCCGGTGGCTGGGCTGATGAGCCTTGAGCCGTTCGAGGTGGTGCGCGAGAGGCTGGTCGCGCTGCGGGCGGCGGCGGCGGGGCTGGGCGTGGTGCTGGAGGAGCCGTTCCTGCAACTGGCATTCCTTGCGCTGCCCGTCATTCCGCATCTGAAGATCACCGACCACGGGATGGTGGATGTGGATCGCTTTGAAGTGATCCCCTGAAGCCGGTCCGCGCCTTTCGGCGGGGTTGCGCTTTGCCTGTCGCGGCGCGAAAGGTGGGGAGAGTGACGAGGAGTGATTGCCCGATGGGCAGGGGACGCAAGATCGCCAAGAGGTTCAGGGATATCCGGGGACCGCAGCCCGAGGGGAAGAGGCGGTTCAGCCAGATCCTCGATGCCATCGGCGCGGATGAACGGCGCGAGCGGGTGTCGGTGTCCGACCTGATGCGGGCCATGGATGCGCGGGCGGTGGCGGCGCTGATCCTGCTGTTCGCGCTGCCCAATGTGGTGCCCACACCGCCGGGGACGTCGTCGATCCTCGGGCTGCCGCTGCTGTATCTGACGGCGCAGATGATGCTGGGCAAGCTGCCGTGGCTGCCCGCCATCATCGCGGACCGGTCGATGACGCGGGGGGATTTCAATGCCTTTGTCGGGCGGGTGACGCCCCTTTTGGCGCGGGCGGAGCGGTTATTGCAGCCGCGTTTCCTGTTCATCACCTCGGCGCGGGGAGAGCAGGTGATCGGGGGGCTGTGCCTTGTGCTGGCCATCGTTCTGGCGATGCCGATCCCCTTGGGCAACATGCTGCCCGCGCTGGGAATTTCGCTGATGGCGCTGGGCGTGCTGGAGCGGGACGGGCTGTGGGTGGTGATCGGGGCCGTGGTGGGCGCGCTGTCCATGGTCATCGTGTCGGGCGTGGTCTGGGCGCTGGCCAAGGCCACGATCTTCCTGATCGTCAACGCCTTCTAATCGCCCTCGGGCAGGGGGAATGTGGCGCGGATGATCTGGCCCCGTCCGGTGGTGGCGGGCTGGAAATCCAGTGCGGCGTCGAAGAGTCGGGCGATTTCGGCCACCACGGCAAGGCCGAGGCCATGGGTGCCTTGCGGGCCGGATTGCGCCGCGTCGGCGCGCAGGTCGCGGCGGGACAGGAGGCGGGGCAGGGTGTCGGGCGGGATGCCGGGGCCGTCATCCTCGACCTCCAGCACGGGGCCTGCGGGGGTGGCGCGGGCGCGGACGGTGATGGTGGCGCTGGGGCCTGCGTAGCGGATCGCGTTGTCGACGAGGTTGGACAGCAGTTCCGCGCAGAGCACGGGGTCGGCGCGGGCGGTGAGGGTGTCGTCCCCCTCGAACCCCAGATCGTGGCCGTGGCGCGTGGCTTCGGGGATAGCGTCGGCGGTGGTGGCGCGGGCGATGGCGGCGATGTCGGTGGCGGGCAGGGCACGGCGGGCGGCGGCCCCGTCGATGCGGGCCAGCATCAGCAGTTGCGCCAGCACCCGTTCGGCGCGGATCAGCGCGGCTTCGGCCTTGGCGGCGCTGTCCTGCGCCTCGGGCGGGGCGAGGCGCGAGACGAGGGCCAGTTGCGCACGGACCGTGGCAAGGGGAGTGCGGAGCTGGTGGCCCGCATTGCCTGTGAAGTTGCGAAGTGCCGCGACCGCCCCGTCAAGGCGGGACATGAAGCTGTTCATCGCGCCGATCGGGCCTGCCACTTCGGACGGGATATCGGCCTGAAGCGGCGAGAGGTCGTCGGGCGCGCGGGCCTGAAGGGTGCGCGCCAGCCGGTCGAGCGGGCGCAGCGCCACGGTCACGGTGATCCAGACGATCAGCGCGGCCCCCAGCGCAAGGCCGGACAGGCGCAGCGCGGAACGGATCAGGATGGCGCGGGCAAGGGCATCGCGGGCGCGGGTGGATTCGGCCACCGTCACGGCGAAGGGCAGCACGTCCTCGCCGGTGGAGACCTGACCGGACAGGGTGGCGATGCGGATGCGGGTGTCGCCAAAGCGACCATCGGCAAAGGCGGTATCCTCGGCCCCGCGCGGCACGGTGGGCAGGGTGTCGTAGCCGGTGAGGAAGCCGTCGGGGCCGTCGATGCGGTAGAAGACCTGATCCTCGGCCGCCGAGGCCAGCATGTCGAGGGCGGAGAAGGGGATGTCGACCTCGATGCTGCCCGACAGGTCGACCGTGACGCGTTCGGCGATGGCGAGGGCCGATCCGGCCAGAACACGGTCTGATACAGATTGCGCGGTGCGGCGGGCCTCGAACCATGTGTCGGTCAGGGCGATCAGACCCAGCAGGGCGGTGGAGAGAAACAGCCAGATCAGCAGGCGGCGGCGCAGCGACCAGCCGCCGATGGCGGGGGCATCCGTCATGGGCTGGCCGGCGCTTCGATGAAATAGCCGATGCCCCGCGCGGTCCGCAGGGCCACGCCATAGGGCGCAAGGCGGCGGCGCAGGCGCGAGACATATTGTTCGATCGCATTGTCCGACAGGGAATCGTCGAGCGAGGTGAGGGACTGGACGATGGTTTCCTTGGACACGACCTTGCCCGCGCGGGTGAAGAGGAGTTCCAGCAAAGCGAGTTCGCGGGCGGGCAGGTCGATGCCGCCCTGCGGGGTGAAGAAGCGGCGCGAGGTCAGGTCGAAGGTCACCTCGCCCAGCGTGAGGATCGCGCGGCGCAGCCCTGCCTGACGGCGCAGGAGCGAGCGGACGCGCGCCTCGAATTCGGCGACGTCGAAGGGTTTGGTCAGATAGTCATCCGCGCCGAGGTTCAGCCCGCGCACGCGATCCTCGGGCGCGCCGCGGGCGGTCAGGATCATCACCGCCGCCTCGTCCGAGCGGGCGCGCAGCGCGCGCAGGACCGACAGGCCGTCCATTTCCGGCAGGTTGAGGTCGAGGATGACGAGGTCGAAGCGTTCCGCCGCCGCCAGCGCCTCGGCAGAGGCGCCGTCGTGGACGGCGTCGACGGCATGGCCCGACTGGACGAGGAGCGCGGTCAACGCCTCGGCCAATGGCAGGTCGTCCTCGACGAGCATGATACGCATGGGTCCTCCGCCGGACAGAGTAGGGGGGAACGGCGGCGTTGTGAACGGGGCGGTGATGGGGCAAGCTTGACCCATGGGAATTGTCCGTTTTGTCCTGCTGTCGTTGCTTGCCGCCCTGCCCGCACGGGGAGAGGTGTTCGAATTTGCCGCACCGTCCGGCGGGTCGGGACGCGAGCTGACGGTCTATTCCACGCTGGACGAGGGGTTGGCGGCCCCGCTGATCGCGGCCTTCCAGACGCGCTATCCCGATGTTGCGGTCCGGTACGAGGATCTGCTGACCGGCGCGATCCGCGACCGCGTGCGGCGCGAAACCGATGACGGCGGGGCGACGGCGGATTTCGTCTTTTCCTCGGGGATGGACCTGCAGATGTCGCTGGCCAATGACGGTTACGCGCTGGCGGTGCGTCCGCCCGCGGCCAAGGACTGGCCCGACTGGGCGCAATGGCAGGACCGTGCCTATGCGCTGACCTTCGAGCCTGCGGTTCTGGTCTATCACCGGCCCAGCTTTCCCGGCGGGCCGCCGCAATCGCGCAGGGCGCTGATGGACTGGCTTCGCGCGCAGGCGGGACAGGGTGGCGCGGTGGGCACCTATGACATCACCCTGTCGGCGCTGGGCTATCTGTTCCTTGCGCGGGACGAGGAGCGGTCGGGGGATATCTGGACACTCCTTGCCGCGATGGCGGATGCGGGGCTGGAGGTCTTTCCCACCAGTCAGGAGATCATCGACCGCGTGGCCGAGGGGCGGCTGAAGCTGGGATACAACATCCTTGGCAGTTATGCCGCCGATCAGGCGCGGCAGCGGCCCGATCTGGGGCTGGTATTGCTGCGGGATTACACCGTGGTCGTGTCGCGGGTCGCCCTTGTGCCCCGCGCGGCGCGGAACCCCGATCTGGGCGAGGCGTTTCTGGGATTCCTGATGAGCCGCGAGGGGCAGGAGGTGCTGGCGCGCAAGCTGCGCCTGCCTGCGGTCAGTCTGGAAGTGTCGGATGCCGAGTCGGCCCGCGCCATGCAGGCCGCGCTGGGCGCGCAGTTGCAGCCTGTGGCGGTCAGTCCCGGCCTGCTGGTCTATCTGGATCAGGCCAAGCGGCGGCGGCTGTTGGCAAAGTGGCAGGCTGCGGTGGGCGGGTAATCCGCGTGTCAGGTTGATGACAGGTTTTTGTGGTCGGGTGAGTCGCAGGGGGCACGAGGAGGTGCCTGCCGCAGGGAATCACCGGCGCAGGCCGGTTCAGGGAGGAATAGCGATGAAACATGCCCTTTTCGGCGCGATGGTTGCGGCTGCGCTGGCCGTGCCGGCCTTTGCGAACGATTACACGATCATGGCCCCCGCCAGCCCCGGTGGCGGCTGGGATTCGACCGCGCGCACCATGCAGGAGGTGATGCAGGCCGAAGGGATTTCGTCCAGCGTGCAGGTGACGAACGTTCCGGGCGCGGGCGGGACCGTGGGTCTGGCGCAGTTCGTGTCCAGCGCGTCGGGCGATCCGTCGCAGCTGATCGTGGGGGGCTATGTGATGGTCGGGGCGATCCTGACCAATGCCTCGCCCGTGTCGCTGGCCGATGTGACGCCCATCGCGCGGCTGACCGGCGAGGCGGTCGCCATCGTCGTTCCGGCGGCGTCGGAGATTCAGGACATCAAGGGTCTGGTCGATGCCATGGCCGCCGATCCGGGTGCCGTAAGCTGGGCCGGCGGGTCGGCCGGTGGCGTGGACCATATCACCGTTGGCCTGCTGGCCAAGGCGGCGGGTGTTGACCCGACCAAGATCAACTATGTCGCCTTCTCGGGCGGTGGCGAGGCGACGGCGGCCATTCTGGGCAATCAGGTGACGGCGGGCATCTCGGGGCTGGGCGAGTTCCTGCCGCAGGTCGAGGCGGGCACGATGCGCCTGCTGGCCGTGTCGTCGGATGCACGGATCGAGGGCGTGGATGCGCCGACGCTGACCGAGGCGGGCTATGACGTCGTGGTGCAGAACTGGCGCATGGTGGCCGCCGCACCTGGCCTGAGCGACGAGCAGAAGGCGCAGGTTGCGGGCGATATCGAGAAGCTGGCGAAATCGGCAGGATGGCAGAAGGCGCTGGCCGACAAGGGCTGGGCCGACACCTATCTGGCGGGTGCCGATTTCGAGGCGCAGCTTGCCAAGGAGATCGAGTCGACGACCGCGATCCTCAAGGACATCGGTCTGGTGCAATGACACCGCAAGGTGCACAGGGACGCCGCCCCGACGGGGCGGCGTTCGTCATCGCGGCCGGTCTGGTGGCGCTGGGCGCGCTGCTGGTCTGGGAAGGCGGGCGCATTCCGAACAAGCAGGGCTATGCGGGCGTCGGTCCGGGGGATGTGCCGTGGCTGGTGGGCTGGGTGCTGGTGGCGCTGGGTCTGGGGACGGCATGGCAGGGATGGCGGAACCCCGGCCCGCCACGACCGAAACAGCAGGCGGTGCCGCTGCTGTGGCTTTTGGGCGGGATGGGGGTGATGGTGGCGACGATCCACTGGATCGGGTTCGTCCTTGGCGCCGCGATCCTGTTCACCTGTGCCGCGGCGGCCTTTGGCGAGCGGCGTTTCCCACGCGCGATCCTGTCGGGGCTGGCGCTGGGGCTGTTCATCTATCTGGTCTTCGATGTCCTGTTGCAGCTGAACCTGCCTGCGGGGCCGATTGAAATGCTGATCTTCGGGCGCTGACATGGATACCTTCGGCTTTCTGATGCAGGGGCTGGCCACGGCGTTCGAGCCGATGAT
This sequence comes from Paragemmobacter amnigenus, assembly GCF_009908265.2. Lineage (GTDB taxonomy): Bacteria > Pseudomonadota > Alphaproteobacteria > Rhodobacterales > Rhodobacteraceae > Paragemmobacter > Paragemmobacter amnigenus. The sequence goes on from NZ_JAAATX020000013.1 coordinate 28,208, forward strand.
GCTGCTTTATGCGCTGATCGGGGTGGTGCTGGGCACGGCGGTGGGCGTGCTGCCGGGGATCGGGCCTGCGCTGACGGTGGCGCTGCTGCTCCCCGTGACATACGGGCTGGACCCTGCGGGGTCGCTGATCATGTTCGCGGGGATCTATTACGGGGGGATGTATGGCGGGTCGACCACGTCGATCCTGCTGAACACGCCGGGCGAAAGCGCGTCGGTCATCACCGCGCTGGAGGGGAACAAGATGGCCCGTGCGGGGCGCGGGGGGCCTGCGCTGGCGACGGCGGCCATCGGGTCGTTTGTGGCGGGGCTGATCGCGACGCTGCTTCTGGCATTTCTTGCGCCGCATGTGGTGAAGCTGGCGCTGGTCTTTGGCCCGCGGGAATATTTCGCGCTGATGGTGCTGGCCTTTGTCACCGTGTCGGCGGCCTTTGGCGACAGCGCGCTGAAGGGGTTGGTGTCGCTGTTCATCGGGCTGGCGCTGGCCTTGGTCGGGATCGACCAGTTGACGGGGCAGGCGCGGCTGTCCTTCGGCGTGCCGCAACTGCTGGACGGGGTGGAGGTGACGACGCTGGCGGTTGCCATGTTCGCGCTGGGCGAGGCGCTGTTCGTCGCGGCGCAGGGGCCGGATGGCGGCAATGGCGTGCTGGCGATCAAGGGCAAGGTGCAGATGACGGCCGCCGATTGGGCGCGGTCGTGGAAGGCGTGGCTGCGCGGCACGGCGATCGGCTTTCCCATCGGGTCGATGCCGGCGGGCGGGGCGGATATCGCGTCCTTCCTGTCCTATGCGACCGAACGGAACCTGACCAAACATCCGGAAGAATTCGGAAAAGGCGCGATCGAGGGCGTGGCGGGACCGGAGGCCGCGAACAACGCGGCGGCGGCGGGGACGCTGGTGCCGCTGTTGACGCTGGGCCTGCCCACGACTGCGACGGCGGCGATCATGCTGGCAGGGTTCCAGCAGTTCGGGTTGCAGCCGGGGCCGTTGCTGTTCGCCAGCGCGCCGCAGCTGGTCTGGGGGCTGATCGCGTCGCTTCTGGTGGCGAATGTGATGCTTCTGGTGCTGAACCTGCCGCTGATCCGGTTCTGGGTTCTGCTGCTGCGTATCCCACAGCCGTGGCTTTATGGCGGCATCCTTGTCTTTGCCACGCTGGGCACGCTGGGGGTGAACCCGTCGGTGGTGGAGCTGACCATGCTCGTGCTCTTCGGGACGCTGGGGTATCTGATGCGCCTATACGGCTATCCCATCGCGCCGGTGGTGGTGGGGCTGATCCTTGGTCCCATGGCCGAACAGCAGTTGCGCCGCGCGCTGGCCATCGCGCAGGGCGATCCGCTGACGCTGGTGCAATCGCCCGTGGCGGCGGTGCTGCTGGGGCTGGCCGCGGTGGCGCTGATCCTGCCGATGATCCTGCGGGCACGCGGGCGGGGGGATGTGCTGGCGCAGGTCGGCACGGCCGAGGACTGAGGCGCAGCGCGGGGCATGGTTCTGCCGCGCCGTTCACGGGTACGGCTGCGGCCTGCCCCTTGACCGATGCCCGTCCATGGACCTTGCGTCTGGCCCCTGCCCGATGGCGGGGGCCTTGCCCGTCTGTCCGCGGACTCTGCCCCGTCTTGCAGGCAGCGCCTGTGGAGCGTGGGGCCGGATGGGCGTTGCAAGCAAGACATGCCGCCGGATGTTGCGATCCGCGGCCATCAGCATGTCAGGGGAAGGATATTGGTGGAGCCAGGGAGGATCGAACTCCCGACCTCTTGAATGCCATTCAAGCGCTCTCCCATCTGAGCTATGACCCCACCGGAGGTCGAAGCACTCCTGCTTCGATGGGCGAAGCGTTTCCGCTTCGATGGCCGCTGTCTAGTAGAGGGCGCGGTGGGGTGCAAGGGGAAAAATCGCGTTCTTCCAACCTTGTTTTCGGGCCCCGTTCCGCGCCCCGAAAGCGGTGTCAGACTTCCTCTTCGTCGCCGGCCACGTCGGCCAGATCGTCGAGCGAGACGTTGTCGTCGGCGTCATCTTCCAGCAGATCGTCGTCCAGTTCCGTGTCGTCGGCAACGCCCGCCTCGAGCAGGTCGTCATCGGCTTCCAGATCGTCGACCAGAACGTCATCGTCCTTTTCCGGCACGGCGCGGCTGATGACGGCGGCGGCCATCTTGCGGCGGGCGGATTCGATATCCACCACTTCGCCGGTATAGGGCGAAACGATGGGCGAGCGGTTCAGGTCATAGAAGCGCTTGCCGGTCGTCGGGCAGATACGCTTTGTACCCCATTCTTCCTTGGGCATGGTCGTCCCTTTGTCATGGCCCCTGCGACGGCTTGCCGGAATCGGCTGCGCCATGCGTCAGGCTGGGTTGTCCAGAGTCGTGGTCGCTTGCCACAAGGCAAGGCGGGTGTCAAAGGCTTTTGCGGGCGTTGCAGCCATGGTGCAAGTGGCTATCCTTGGCGCGCAAAGCAAGAGGTTCCGTGATGCCTGTCCTTCCCGGCTCGCCCCCGGTGGAAATCGTCCTGAAACGGTCGGCCCGCGCGCGGCGCTTCTCGCTCAGGGTGTCGCGGCTGGACGGGCGGGTGACGCTGTCGCTGCCCGCCCGCGCGCGCGAGGCCGAGGCGATGGATTTCGCCCGCGCGCAGGAGGGCTGGCTGCGCGAGACGCTGGCGGCCATGCCGTCGCGGGCCGGGGTGGGAATCGGGTCCGAAGTTCCGGTGGAGGGGCGGCTGCTGCGGCTTGTCGCGGCGACGGGGCGCGGGGTGCGGGTGGAGGGCGACTCGCTGCTGGTGCCGGGCGATCCGGCGCAGGCGGGGGCGCGGGTGGGGGCCTTCCTCAAGGCGCTGGCGCGGGAGCGGCTGGTCGCGGCATCGGACCGTCACGCGGCGGCGATCGGGCGTACGGTGACGCGGGTCACGCTGCGGGACACGCGGTCTCGCTGGGGATCCTGCGCGCATGACGGGTCGCTGATGTATTCCTGGCGGCTGGTGATGGCCCCGCCTTCGGTGCTGGACTATGTCGCCGCGCATGAGGTGGCGCATATGGTCGAGATGAACCATTCCGACCGTTTCTGGGCAGTGGTGGAGCGACTTTATCCCCGCTGGCAGGTGCAGCGGAAATGGCTGCATGCCGAGGGGCAGGCGCTGCATGCCTATCGTTTCGGGGATTGATTTTTCCCCGTTGCGGGTGCTTGGCTGCGCATCATGCCGATCACCCCGCGCCAGACCGACCCCAACGCCGCCGCGCATGAACGCCTGTACCGGACGCTGCGCCAGCAGGTGATGCATGGCGAGCTGCCGCCCGGTCAGGCGATGACGTTGCGGGGGCTGGGCAAGCAGTTCGGCGTGTCCATGACCCCCGCGCGCGAGGCGGTGCGGCGGCTTGTGGCGGAGGGGGCGCTGACGCTGTCCTCGTCGGGGCGGATCTCGACGCCGGAACTATCGCCCGAGCGGATCGAGGAGTTGGCGGCGATCCGGGCGCTGCTGGAGCCCGAGATGGCAGCAAGGGCGCTGCCGCGGGCGCATTTCGCGCTGATCGAACGGTTGGCGGCGATCAATGCGCTGAACGCGGAGGCGGTGGTGAAGCAGGATGCGGTGGCCTATGTGCGGACCAATCTTGAATTCCACCGCACGTTGTACCTGCGCGCGCAGGCGCCCGCGATGCTGGCCATCTGCGAAACCGTTTGGCTGCAACTGGGGCCCACCATGCGGGCGCTTTACTCCAAGCTGCGCCGGAAAGAGCCGCCGCAGCACCACCGGATGATCCTTGCCGCGCTGAAGGCGGGGGACGAGCCGGGGCTGCGGCTGGCGGTGCGAACGGATGTGACGCAGGGGCTGCGGCATCTGGCGGGATGATGTGATGATGAGACTTCCCCCGATCGTGCTGCTGATGGCGGCGGTGACCCTTGTCGGGTCCAATTCGCTGGCCCTGTCGCCTGTCGCGCTGGAGATCGGGCGCGGCTTTGGTGGGGCGAGTGCGCAGGAGGTGCTGGTGGCGGCGTCGCTCTTCGGGGCGGGGACGGCGCTGGCGGCGGTGGGGATCGCGCCCTATGCCGACCGGATCGGGCTGTCGCGGGCGCTGTCGGTGGCGCTGTGCGTGCTGGTGCTGGGGATGGCCGCGACGGCGCTGGCACCGACGCTGGCGGTGGTCTGGGTGGCGCAGGGGGTGGCGGGGCTGGGGTCTGGCGTGGCGCTGCCTGCGACATACGGGCTGGCCGCCGAGATCGCGCCCAAGGGGCGGGAGAGCACCTTTCTGGGCCGGGTTCTGATGGGATGGACGCTGAGCCTTGTCTTTGGCGCATCCGCCGCTGCTTTGATTGCCGAGGTGGCGGGGTGGCGGGCGGTGCATGGGGTGCTGGCGGGGCTGGGGGTCGTGGTGCTGCTGGCGCTGGCGCTGTCGCCGCGGATGGGCGAGGTGCGGGCGGCGCAGGGCGGGACGCCGTGGTCGGCGCTGCGGGTGCCCGGGATCGGGCCGGCGCTGGCGGTGGCGGGGGGCTATATGGCGGCTTTCTATGGGCTTTATGCCTATGTCGCGCCGCATCTGCAGGCGGGGCTGGGCTGGCCAGTCTGGATGGCGGGGGCGGTGCCGCTGGTCTACGGGATCGGGTTCGGGGCGGCGGCGCTGGGCGATCCGTGGATCGACCGGTTCGGGGCGCGGCGGGTCGCGCCTTGGGTGTTCGGCGTGCTGGTGGTGCAATATCTGGCGCTGGCGCTGGTGGCGGGCAGCGCATGGGCGCTGGTGGCGGGGTGCCTGACCTGGGGGATGATCAACCACATGGGGCTGAACCTGATCGTCGGGCGGCTGGCGGGGATGGATGCCGCGCGGCGGGGGGCGATTCTGGGGCTGAATTCGGGGGTGACCTATCTGGCGATGTTCGTCGCCACCGCCGGGTTCGGCTGGGTCGAGGCGGGATGGGGCTTTGCCGCCTGCGCCGTGGTGTCGGCGGTCTGCGTGCTGCCCGCGCTTGGGGATGCGCTGCGGCTGCGGCGGGCGCGGTGAGGGGGGTGCGGGGGGCTGCGCCCCCCTCACCCCCTTGGCGCTTCGTTGGTGGGGTTTCGCGGGTGCCGGATGGCGGACCGGGGGACTTTGCGTCCCCCGGACCCCCTGCAGGATATTTGGGAACGGAAAATGCGGCGGGGGGGGAAGGTTGGCCCACCTCCCCCGGCCAAGATCAGGCGTGGATCGCGCCGTCGCCACAGGCGAGCGCCGCCTCGCGCACCGCTTCGGAATATGTCGGGTGGGCGTGGCAGGTGAGGGCCAGATCCTGCGCCGAGGCGCCGAATTCCATCGCGACGCAGACTTCGTGGATCAGGTCGCCCGCGGCGGGGCCGATGATATGGGCGCCGAGGATGCGGTCGGTCGCCTTGTCGGCCAGCAGTTTCACGAAGCCTTCGCCCTGGAACACCGCCTTGGCGCGGCCATTGCCCATGAAGGAGAACTTGCCGACCTTGTAGGCGCGGCCCTCTTCCTTGAGCTGTTCCTCGGTCTTGCCGACGCTTGCCACTTCGGGCGTGGTGTAGATGACGCCGGGGATCACGCCGTAATTCACATGGCCCGCCTTGCCGGCAAGGATTTCGGCCAGCGCCATGCCCTCATCCTCGGCCTTGTGGGCGAGCATGGGGCCGGTGATCGCGTCGCCGATGGCGTATAGGCCCTTGATATTCGTGGCGAAATGGGCGTCGGTCTTGACCTGTCCGCGCGGGAGCATCTCAACCCCCAGCGACTCGAGGCCGAGGCCCGCGGTGAAGGGGCGGCGGCCCGTGGCGACCAGCACGGTGTCGGCGTCGAGCGTGGCCTCGGAGTCGTCCTTGCGGAGTTTGTAGCGGACCTTGGCGCCCTTCTTCGACACATCGACACCCTGCACGGCGGCGCCGAGGATGAACTTGAGCCCCTGTTTTTGCAGGATGCGCTGGAAGGATTTGGCGACTTCGGCATCCATGCCGGGGGTGATGGCGTCGAGGTATTCGACCACGGTGACTTCGGCGCCGAGGCGGGCGTAGACGCTGCCCATTTCAAGGCCGATCACGCCTGCGCCGATAACGACCAGTTTGGCAGGGATCTTTTCCAGGGTCAGCGCGCCGGTGGAGGTGACGACGGTCTTTTCGTCCACCGTCACGCCGTTCAGGGGCGAGGATTCGGAACCCGTTGCAATCACGATGTTTTTCGCGCTGTGCACCTCGTCGCCCACCTTCACTTGACCGGCGGCGGGGATGGAACCCCAGCCCTTGAGCCATGTGACCTTGTTCTTCTTGAACAGGAATTCGATGCCCTTGGTGTTCTGGCCGATCACGTCGTCCTTGTAGCCGAGCATACGCGCCCAATCGACGGTGGGCTTGGCGCCCATCAGGCCCATTTTTTCAAAGTTCTCATGCACTTCGTGCAGGTGGTGGGTGGCATTCAAGAGCGCCTTGGACGGGATGCAGCCCACGTTCAGGCAGGTACCGCCAAGGGTGTCGCGCCCTTCGACGACCGCGGTCTTCAGGCCCAGTTGCGCGCAGCGGATGGCGCAGACATAGCCGCCGGGGCCGCCGCCGATGATGATGACGTCGAATTCAGCCATGGGTCGGTTCCTTCCTTGTCAGTCCCTCTGCGCCGTGCCGCGGGCTGTGCCGCAAGCTGTGCAGACAGGTGTACATACGTTTGTCAGATCAGCGCGGCCAGCATGAGGCCGAGGGTGGCGAACCAGCCCACGGCCCAGATGGCTGAACGCCAGGGGCGCCAGCCGAAGGCATAGGCGGGGATGTAGAGGATGCGGGCGGCCAGATAGGCGAAGGCCAGCGTCGCGGTGAGGGGCGAGGATGTGCCCGACAGCGTGACGACCACCACGGCGAGGGTGAAGAGGATCAGCCCTTCGAAATGGTTGTTCATCGCGCGCTGCAGGCGGCCCGTCAGGGTGGAGAGGGGCCGCTCCGGCGCGCGGTCGCGGGGGCCGGAGGTGTAGCGGGTGCCGAGTTCAAGGTTGGCGGGGACGGCGAAGAGGATGAACTGCACCATCTGGAGGAGGCCAGCGAGGGTGAGGGCGGTGAGTTCGGGGGTCATTGCGGGCCTCGGGTCGGGGCGGGGGCAAGGCGGGGCCGGTGGCCCCGCCTTGCGGTAGGATGGGCAATATTGCCCATCCTACGGGTCAGAGATCCATCAACAGACGGCGCGGGTCTTCCAGCGCTTCCTTGACGCGGACGAGGAAGGTCACCGCGCCTTTGCCGTCGACGATGCGGTGGTCGTAGGAGAGCGCCAGATACATCATCGGGCGGATGACGATCTGGCCGTTCACCACCACGGGGCGGTCCTGGATCTTGTGCATCCCGAGGATGCCCGACTGCGGCGGGTTCAGGATGGGCGAGGACATGAGCGAGCCGTAGACGCCGCCGTTCGAGATGGTGAAGGAGCCGCCCTGCATTTCGGCCATCGACAGTTTCCCGTCGCGGGCGCGGATGCCGAGTTCGGCGATTTTCTTTTCGATCGCGGCAAAGCCCATCTGGTCGGCATCGCGCACCACGGGAACGACGAGGCCAGAGGGCGTGCCCACGGCCACGCCCATGTGGACGTAGTTCTTGTAGACGACATCGGTGCCGTCGATTTCGGCGTTGACCTCGGGCACCTCTTTCAGGGCGTGGCAGCAGGCCTTCACGAAGAAGGACATGAAGCCCATCTTGACGCCGTGCTTCTTTTCGAAGGCGTCCTTGTAGGTGTTGCGGAGTTCCATGATACCGGACATGTCGACCTCGTTATAGGTCGTCAGCATGGCGGCGGTGTTCTGCGCGTCCTTCAGGCGGCGGGCGATGGTCTGGCGCAGGCGGGTCATCTTGACCCGTTCCTCGCGCGCGGCGTCATCGGCGGGCACGGGAGCGCGGGGGATGGCGGCGGGGGCGGGCGCGGGGGCCACGGCGGCGGCGGCGGCACCGGCAGCACCGGCCACGGCGCGGGCCACGTCTTCCTTCATCACGCGGCCGTCGCGGCCGGTGGCCTGCACCTGATCGCGGGTGAGGCCCGCCTCGGCCAGTGCCTTTTTCGCGGCGGGGGCGTCTTCGACATCCTTCGCGGCGGGGGGGGCAGCGGAGGGCGCGGCCTCGGCCTTCGGGGCCGGAGCGGCGGCGGCGCCGCCTTCGGTCATGATGGCAAGGCGGGCATTGGCGGCCACGGTCGCGCCTTCGGGGGCGATGATTTCGGTCAGCACGCCGGAAACGGGGGCGGGCACCTCGACCGACACCTTGTCGGTTTCGAGTTCACAGAGCATCTCGTCCTGCTTCACGAAATCGCCCGGTTTCTTGAACCAGGTCGAAACGGTGGCTTCGGAGACGCTTTCGCCAAGGGCGGGCACCATAACATCGGTCATCTTCGGTTCCTCCGCGCCGCTTGATGGGCGCCTATCGTTGGGGTCGGGCCCGCGGCGGGGTGGCCGCGGGCGGGATGGGATCAGGCGGCGGGACCGCCGAGGGCTTCGTTCACCAGTGCCTCCTGTTCGGCCTTGTGGCGCGAGGCGAGGCCGGTGGCGGGCGAGGCCGAGGCGGCGCGGCCGGCATAGGCGGCGCGTTTCGACTTGGCGCCGATGCGGCCCAGCACCCATTCGAGGTTGGGTTCGACGAAGGTCCAGCCGCCCTGGTTCTTGGGTTCTTCCTGGCACCAGACGATGTCGGCGTTCTTGAAGCGTTCAAGCTCCTTGACCATCGACATGGCGGGGAAGGGGTAGAACTGTTCCAGACGCAGCAGGTAGACGTCGTCCAGCCCCCGCTTGTCGCGTTCCGCGAGCAGGTCGTAATAGACCTTGCCCGAGCAGATGACGACGCGCTTGATCTTGGCGTCGGGTTTCAGGGTCAGGTCGGAATGGCCCTTTTGCGCGTCGTCCCAGAGGACGCGGTGGAAGGTGGAGCCGGTGGTGAAATCCTCGGCATCCGACACGCACATCGGGTGACGCAGGAGCGATTTCGGCGTCATCAGGACCAGCGGCTTGCGGAAGCTGCGGTGGATCTGGCGGCGCAGGATGTGGAAGTAGTTGGCGGGGGTGGAGCAGTTCGCCACAATCCAGTTGTCTTCCGCCGAAAGCTGCAGGAAGCGTTCCAGACGGGCGGAGGAGTGTTCCGGACCCTGCCCTTCGAAGCCGTGGGGCAGCAGCATGACGAGGCCCGACATCCGCAGCCACTTGCGTTCGCCCGAGTTGATGAACTGGTCGAACATGATCTGCGCGCCGTTGGCGAAGTCGCCGAACTGCGCCTCCCACATCACGAGCGCATTGGGTTCGGCCAGCGAGTAGCCGTATTCGAAGCCAAGGACGGCGTATTCCGAGAGCATCGAGTCGATGACCTCATACCGCGCCTGTCCGGGGCGGATGTGGTTCAGGGGGTAGTGGCGTTCCTCGGTCGTCTGGTCGATGAAGGCCGAGTGGCGCTGCGAGAAGGTGCCGCGGGTGCAGTCCTGACCGGCCAGACGGACGGGGAAACCTTCGGTGGCAAGCGAGCCGAAGGCCAGCGCCTCGGCCGTGGCCCAGTCAAAGCCCTTGCCGGTTTCGAACATCTTGGCCTTGGCGTCCAGTTGGCGCGCGACGGTCTTGTGGATGTCGAAGCCCTCGGGGACGCGGGTGAGGGCGGCGCCCACTTCCTTCATCGTTTCCGGTTTGATCGCTGTCTGGCCGGGCTGGTATTCCTCTTTCTCGCGGTCCAGCCCCGACCAGCGGCCATCCAGCCAGTCTGCCTTGTTCGGCTTGAAATTCTTGCCGATATCGAACTCTTCGTTGAGTTTCGACTGGAAGGCGGCCTTCATGTCCTCGATCTCGCCCTCGGGGATGAGGCCGTCTTTCACGAGGCGTTCGGTGTAGATCTGCAGCGTGGTCTTGTGCTTTTTGATCCGGTTGTACATGGCCGGATTGGTGAACATCGGCTCGTCGCCTTCGTTATGGCCGAAGCGGCGATAGCAGAAGATGTCGAGCACGACGTCCTTGTGGAACTTCTGGCGGTATTCGGTCGCCACGCGGGCGGCGTGGACCACCGCTTCGGGGTCGTCGCCGTTGACGTGGAAGATCGGCGCCTCGACCATCAGGGCGATGTCGGTCGGATAGGGCGAGGAGCGCGAGAAGTGCGGCGCGGTGGTGAAGCCGATCTGGTTGTTCACCACGATGTGGATGGTGCCGCCCGTGCGGTGGCCGCGCAGGCCCGACAGGCCGAAACATTCGGCCACGACGCCCTGACCGGCAAAGGCCGCGTCGCCGTGCAGCAGGATCGGCAGGACCGAGGCGCGGTCGGTCTGGTCGCCCAGCTGGTCCTGTTTGGCGCGGACCTTGCCGAGGACGACGGGGTTCACTGCCTCGAGGTGCGAGGGGTTGGCGGTCAGCGACAGGTGGACGGTGTTGCCGTCGAAGGTCCGGTCGGAGGAGGCGCCGAGGTGGTATTTCACGTCGCCGGAGCCATCCACATCCTCGGGCTTGTAAGATCCCCCTTGGAATTCGTGGAAGATGGCGCGGTAGGGTTTGGCCATGACGTTGGCCAGAACCGACAGGCGGCCGCGGTGGGGCATGCCGATGACGATTTCCTTCACACCCAGCGCACCGCCGCGCTTGATGATCTGTTCCATCGCGGGGATCAGCGCCTCGCCGCCGTCAAGGCCGAAGCGTTTGGTGCCCATGTATTTGACATGGAGGAACTTTTCGAAACCCTCGGCTTCGACCAGCTTGTTCAGGATGGCGCGGCGCCCTTCGCGGGTGAAGGCGATTTCCTTGCCGTAGCCTTCGATCCGTTCCTTGAGCCATGCGGCCTGTTCGGGGTCGGAGATGTGCATGTATTGCAGCGCGAAGGTGCCGCAATAGGTGCGGCGCACGATCTCGATGATCTGGCGCATGGAGGCCATTTCGAGGCCCAGCACCTTGTCAATGAAGATCGGGCGGTCCATGTCGGCCTCGGTGAAGCCGTAGGAGGCGGGGTCAAGCTCGGGGTGGAGCTTGTCGTCGCGCATGCCCAGCGGGTCGAGGTCGGCCACCAGATGGCCGCGGATGCGGTAGGCGCGGATGATCATCAGCGCGCGGATGGAGTCGAGCACGGCGCGCTGCACCTGCGCGTCGGTCAGCGAGACGCCCTTTTCGGCGGCCTTTTCCACGATCTTCTGCGCGGCGGCGCGGCCTTCCTTGGCGGGGGCGGCGGGCCATTCGCCGGTCATGGCGGCGGTCAGGTCATCGGCGGGGGCGGGCGGCCAGTCGGCGCGCGCCCAGGACGGCCCCTGCGCCTGACGCTTGGCGTCAAGTTCGCTGTCGCCGAGGGCGCGGAAGAATTCGGCCCATGCGGCATCGACCGCGTTCGGGTCAGCCGCATAGCGGGCCTGAAGCTGGTCGATATATTCGGCGTTGTGGCCTTGCAGGAAGCTCGAGGCGTGGAACTGGTCGTTGGGCGTATGCTCGGTCATCTCTTCGATTCCTCCCCCTTCACGGGACAAGCGGACCGGCGTCCCGGCCCGCTTCTGGCAACTTCATTCTGTCTGTCCGAACAGCGCGCCCTGTAGCGCGCGGTTGGGTTCTGCGTGGGTGGTGGACGTCCAGGCCGCGAGGGCGAGGAAGCCCAGCAGGGCGAGGAAGGAGGCGATCACCGTCTTGGTCCTGATGTCCATGGCCTGCTCCTCCATCGCCCGCTCTCCTGTGTTACTTGCCCAGAGCCTTCATGACCGCCTCGCCCAGCGTGGCGGGGCTGTCGGCCACGACGATGCCTGCAGAGCGCATCGCCTCGATCTTGCTTTCCGCGTCACCCTTGCCGCCCGCGACGATGGCACCCGCGTGGCCCATGCGGCGGCCGGGGGGGGCGGTGCGGCCCGCGATGAAACCGGCGCAGGGCTTGGCGCGGCCGCGCTTTGCCTCGTCCTTCAGGAATTGTGCCGCCTCTTCCTCGGCCGAACCGCCGATTTCGCCGATCATGATGATCGACTGCGTCTCGGGGTCGGCAAGGAACATCTCGAGCACGTCGATATGTTCCGTCCCCTTGATCGGATCGCCGCCGATTCCGACCGCCGAGGACTGGCCAAGGCCGAGGTCGGAGGTCTGCTTGACCGCCTCATAGGTCAGCGTGCCCGAGCGCGAGACGACGCCGACCGAGCCGCGCTTGTGGATGTGGCCGGGCATGATGCCGATCTTGCAGGCGTCGGGGGTGATAACGCCGGGGCAGTTCGGCCCGATCAGGCGGGATTTCGACCCCGACAGGGCGCGCTTGACCTTCATCATGTCCAGCACCGGGATGCCTTCGGTGATGCAGACGATCAGCTCCATCTCGGCATCGATGGCCTCGAGGATCGAGTCGGCCGCGAAGGGCGGGGGGACGTAGATCACGGTCGCGTTGGCCTGCGTGGTTGCCTTCGCTTCATGAACGGAATCGAATACCGGAAGGTTAAGGTGGGTCGTGCCGCCTTTGCCCGGTGTCACGCCGCCGACCATCTTCGTGCCATAGGCGATGGCCTGCTCGGAATGGAAGGTGCCCTGGCTGCCGGTGAAGCCCTGGCAGATCACGCGGGTGTTTTCGTTGACGAGTACGGCCATGGTCGGCTCCTTGATCGGTTGCCCCTTGCGGGGCGGGGTTCGTTTGCCCCTCGGGGCGATGTCGGGTCGGTCCGGACGGGGTCAGCCCTCGTCCAGAACGGTGAGTGTCACGCCGCCATCGGGTTGTTCTTCACACATCGGGTCGTTGCCGCCCGTGGTGATGGCGATGTAGTTTTCGGGGTCCGCGTCCGAGGCGACATAGAGGCAGCCGTCGGTGTCCTGCGAGACTTCGGCGGTGCCGCCGGCCTGAAGCGTGACGAGGTCGGAGGCGACGGCGATGGCGTCGTCGAAGCCCAGCACCATGTTTTCCACCGCGCAGAAGCCCGCGTCGGGGTTCACATAGGCCATGGTTTCGTCCAGCACATAGGAGCGAAGGCCACCATCGTCCGCCTCGCCGCCTTCCCAGCCTGCGGAGGAGAAAGCGTCCATGGCGAGCCAGAGGTCACCGGAACCGGCAAGGCAGTTGGCCGCCGCGCCCCGCAGCAGCATGTCGGGGGCGGAGGCGTTCAGGTTGGCAGCGTCGGCCATGTCCTGCGCCGCGGAGGGACTGGCAAGGGCCAGCGCCGCCACGAGGGTGAGAGCGGGAACTGATACGATGGTTTTCACTGTTTGACCTTTGCGCTGCGCCCTGATGCCCGTTCAGCCCTTGACCGCCTTGACGATCTTCTGCGCCGCGTCCGACAGGTTGTCGGCGGCGATCACGTTCAGGCCGGATTTGTTGATGATTTCCTTGCCCAGCTCGACATTGGTCCCTTCCAGACGGACGACCAGCGGCACCTTGAGGCCGACTTCCTTGACCGCCGCGATCACGCCTTCTGCGATGATGTCGCAGCGCATGATGCCGCCGAAGATGTTGACGAGGATGCCTTTGACGTTGGGGTCCGAGGTGATGATTTTGAAGGCTTCGGTCACCTTCTCTTTCGTCGCGCCGCCGCCCACGTCAAGGAAGTTGGCCGGTTCCGCGCCGTAAAGCTTGATGATGTCCATCGTGGCCATCGCAAGGCCCGCGCCGTTGACCATGCAGCCGATCTCGCCATCCAGCGCGATGTAGTTCAGATCGAACTTCGAGGCGGCGAGTTCCTTGGGGTCTTCCTCCGTCTCGTCGCGCAGGGCGGCGATGTCGGCGTGGCGGTAGAGGGCGTTGGAGTCGAAGCCCATCTTCGCGTCGAGGCATTTCAGGTTGCCGTTGGTCATGACGACCAGCGGGTTGATCTCCAGCATCTCCATGTCTTTCTCGATGAAGAGCTTGTAGAGGTTCTTCACCAGCGCGACGCATTGCTTGACCTGCTGGCCTTCGAGTTTCAGCGCGAAGGCGACACGGCGGCCGTGGAAATCGGACAGGCCGGTGGCGGGGTCGACCGAGAAGGAGACGATCTTTTCGGGGGTGTTGTGGGCCACATCCTCGATCGACATGCCGCCTTCGGTCGATGCGACGAAGGAGATGCGCGAGGTCTGGCGGTCGATCAGGATGGCGAGGTAGAGCTCGCGTTCGATGTCGGAGCCGTCCTCGATGTAGATGCGGTTGACCTGCTTGCCCGCCGGGCCGGTCTGGATGGTGACGAGGGTGCGGCCCAGCATCTGGCGGGCGAACTGGTCGGCCTCTTCCACGGAACGGGCAAGGCGGACGCCGCCCTTTTCACCGGCCTCGGGTTCCTTGAAGCTGCCCTTGCCGCGGCCGCCCGCGTGGATCTGGGCCTTGACCACCCAGAGCGGGCCGTCGAGTTCGCCTGCGGCGGTCTTGGCCTCTTCGGCCTTCATCACGACGCGACCGTCCGAGACCGGAACGCCGTAGGACCGCAAAAGCGCCTTGGCCTGATATTCGTGGATGTTCATGGCGACCGTCCCGTAACTGTGGTTTTGCGGGTGGAATGCCACGGAAACGAGGGTCGGGAAACGGTATTCTATGGTATGCAGCGGTTTCGCGCAGAAAAAGCGGAATTTGTGATCACGGGTCGAAAAAGTGTGATCACAAGAGGGATTCCGTTAGCGGTATCGGGTGATTCGCGGGGCGTCAGGCCGGATCGGCGGTGATCATCACCTGACCGCGCGGCAGGCGGTGGGGGTGGGCGGTGGCGGCAAAGCCTGCGTCCTGTGCGATTGCCAGCGCGCGGGTTCCGGTCATGTGCCACGGGAAGCGGTCGGGATGGGTGACGACGCCGTCGTTCTGGCGTTGGGGGCCGGTGTGGGTTTCGGGGCACAGGAAGACGGTGAAGATCACGCGGCGCAGGGCGGGAAAGCGGGGGCGGAGGTTTTGCAGCGCGGATTGCAGGGCGTCGGCGGGCAGGTGGGTGAAGACGGCGAAGGCGAGGGCGAAGGTGATGGTGGCGGGGACGGTCGGATAGGCGAAAGTTTCGTCCCCGATAAGGTGGTCTTGCGGGAGGCTGATGCGGCCAGCCTCGTCCAGTTCGGTTTCCCAACCTTTAAGCATGAGCGCGCGCGAGGCGTCGGTGGCCCAGTATTCCGCGACCTGCGGCGCGAGGTGGCGGCCAAGGCGCAGGCTGCCCGCGCCGATGTCGAGGAGGTGGTCGCGCGCCGTCAGGCCGTGCCGTGCCAGCAGGGGCAGGACAATGCGCGGGGTTTCGTCCCAGCGCCCGCCCACGATGTCGCGGTGGCGGCCCTTTGCCAGCGCGTCATCGTAGAAGCCCGGGGCAGCGTAGGGGGAGGGGTGTTTCATGGGGTATCGGGCGGATGTCCTGCCTTGGCGGCGGCGCGACGGAGGATCGACAGCATCAGGACGGAGGCGCGTTCCATGTCCTGCACCGAGACCCATTCCAGCGGCCCGTGGATTTCCTGCATGCCGGTAAACAGGTTGGGGCAGGGCACGCCCATTTCCGTCAGGCGCGAGCCGTCGGTGCCGCCGCGGATCGGGACCGAGACGGGGTCGAGTCCGATGTCGCGGCAGGCCTCTTGCGCCAGCGTGACGGGGCGCATGTCCTTTTCCAGCCAGTAGCGCATGTTGCGGTATTGCGGGGTGATGGTGCAGGTGATCGTGGCGCGGGGTTCGCCCGCCTGCACTGCGGCGCAGACCTGACGCAGGATTTCGCCTTTGGCTTCAAGCCCTTCGCGTTCGAAATCGCGCAGGATGAAGCGCAGCGTCATGGCCGATGAACCGCCCGTCATTTCCGTCGCGTGGATGAAGCCGTCGCGGCCGTCGGTCAGTTCGGGCAGCATCGTGTGCTGGGGGAGGGCCGCGATGATCTTTGCCGCCAGATGGATCGCGTTGACCATCTTGCCCTTGGCCCAGCCGGGGTGGATCGAGACGCCTTCGATCTTCACCTCGGCCCCGTCGGCGGAGAAGGTTTCGAATTCGATCTCGCCCGCCTCGCCGCCGTCGAAGGTGTAGGCCCAGTCGACGGCAAGGTCCTTGGGCAGGCGCTTGTCGACGCCGCGGCCGATTTCCTCGTCCGGGGTGAAGGCGAGGCGGATGGGGCCGTGGGGGATGGTGGGGTCTGCCAGCAGTGTGGCGGCAGTGTGCAGGATGATGGCGATGCCTGCCTTGTCATCCGCGCCCAGAAGCGTGGTGCCGGAGGCGGTGACGATGTCATGGCCCAGCTTTTTCAACAGGTTGGGCGAGGATTCGGGGGTGAGCGTCAGGGTGGGGTTGTCGGGGTAGCTGATCGCGCCGCCGTTGTAGCCGCGGATGAGGCGGGGTTTCACGCCGGTGGCGTTGAATTGGGGGGCGGTGTCCATATGGGCCAGAAAGCCGATGGTCGGGCCCGGCGCGGTGGCGGGGATGGTGGCCAGCACCGTGCCGTAGTCGGTGAGGGTGATGTCGGCGGCGCCGATGGCCGCGAGTTCCTGCACCAGCAGTTTGGCGAGGTTCAGTTGGACTGCGGTGGAGGGTTGGCTGGGGCTGTCGGCATCGGACTGGGTGTCGATGGCGCAGTAGCGCATCAGGCGGGCGGCGAGGTCTTCGGTGCGTGCGGTCATGGCGGTCCCCTTTGGGGGGATGTGGCCGTGGGGCGGTAACGAAGTCAATGGGGGCAAGGGGTTGGGGGATTTCGGCTGTGCAGGCGGTTGTGCAGAGGGCTGTGCCGCAAAGTGTGCATACAAATTCGGAGAGGGTGGGGTGGGGAAACGTGGTTAAGGGTGCGCGCGCGCACAGGGTTTCGCGGATGTTGTGGTTCGGGCTGGCGGTGGCGCGGGATGTAGAGGGTGCAGGTGATAAGGCCAAAGTTGGGTGTGAGATAGGACCAGTTGGGCGCTGGATCCTAGGGAGCGGGTTCCAGTGGTGCGCGTTCCGGGGGGGGAGGGATCGGGAGTGACGGTCAGGTTTCACCCGGGCCCCAAAGGCCCGGGTGGCGGCCGTCCCGCCCCCCGGGGCGGCCGCACGTATACGTGCAGCCACCCCGGCGTGACGGCCGCCACCCTTGCGTTGGGAATGGAAGGGGTGCCCGTGTTCAGTTCAGCCAGACCGACATCAGCATCGCGTCGCCGCCCATCATCGACTCGAACCGCGACCAGTTCCCGGCGCTGACGGTTTCGCCTTGTTCAAGATAGGGCCGCGCGCCGGTTCCCTGTATCCAGTCCTTGAGGTCGATCGGCGCGGGGTCGGTGAACATGCGGGCAAGGTTCACGCCCGCGCCTTCGCCCAGACGCCAGTAGGGGACGAGCTTGTCGCCGTTTAAGAGCGCCTCGCCATCGGCCAGCACGGCGAGCCATGTGTCCTTCGTTTCCGGCGGAAGCGTCAGGCCGAGGGCCGAGGTCTGGCGCGCGTTGGGCAGCCATTCGGCGTCGTCGTCGGTTTCGGTTTCCACCGCCGCCCAGAAGGCGCGGTTCTCGGCCACCATGGACAGGAAATGGTCGCGGGCGGCGGTCAGGCGCGCGGCGTCGGGCTGCTGGTCGAGGGTTTCGAGGATCACCCAGAGCGCATCGAGGCCGGGGGCGAACATGTCGTATTCCGAGAATTCGGGCTGTGACAGCGCGGCCATCCCGTCGCGGGCCGCTGCGGCGCGGGTGAGCGCGTCGGTGGGGTCATAGGCGAGGACCACGTTCGCCGCGCCTTCGAGCAGGTGGGTATAGGCGGAGAGCCACGCCGCATCGGCGCGGTCGAAGCGGATCACGGGGGCGGGGGCGGTCGGGTCGCGGTCGAACCAGCGCCAGCCCATGAGGGAGGGGCCGAGGAGTTGCATCAGGTCTTCGTCGGGCGTGCGGGTGCCATCGGCGTTCACGTCGAACCAGAGGTCGGCGAGGCGGATTTCCACGCTGAATTCCGCGCCGGTGGCGAGGTCGGCGAGGGGCGCGCGTGCGGCGGCCATGTCGGTGGCGGCTTGGGTGAAGAGGGCGGCGACGTCGCCCGGTTGGAAGCTGGCGTCGGGGGCGGTGCCCTGATTGAGGCGGATCAGGGGGACCATGCCGGTGGGGTCGTCCATGCCGGTGCGGTAGCGGGTCTGGAACGTGGTTTCCAGCGCGCGCAGGAAGCGGACGCCGCCGAGGGCGAAGCGGTCTGCTTCGGAGGGCGCGGCGAGGGCGGCAAGCTGCGCCGCGGTCGCGGAAAGGCCATTGGCGGCGATGTCCGCCGACAGGTCCTGCGCGGCGAGGGGGAGGGGGGAGAGGAAAAGGGAGGCGAGGAAAAGGGATTTGGGAAAACGCATGGGGCCACTCGTCAGGGTTTGGGTTTGCGTGCCTGCGCCGCCGCCTTCATCCGGGCGAGGAGTTCGGCCTTTTTCTGGGCGGCCTTGTCGTCGCCCTTGGGCGCACCGCGGCGGGGCTGATCGAGCGGGTGGTGGCTGTCCTTGGCCATCTTGGGGTTGCCGTTCTTGCCGTAGTCCATGGGGCGGGCCTTTCAGGGAAACGTAAGGGGGCGCCCTGTGGCAGGGCGCCCCCTTGGATTAGCACGGGTTCGCGGATCAGGCCAGCGAGGGGTCGATGCCCTTGCAGGCGGCGACGAGGCCCTTCACGGCATCCACCGACTTGTCCATCATCGCCTGTTCGGCGGCGTTGAGCTTGATGTCGACGATGCGTTCGATGCCGCCCTTGCCGATGATCGTCGGCACGCCGACGTAAAGACCGTCAAGGCCGTAGGCGCCCTTCACATAGGCCGCGCAGGGCAGCAGGCGCTTTTGATCCTTGAGGAAGGCTTCGGCCATTTCGATGGCGGAGGTGGCGGGGGCGTAGAAGGCGGAGCCGGTCTTCAGGAGCCCCACGATCTCGGCGCCGCCGTCGCGGGTGCGCTGGACGATGGCGTCGAGCTTTTCCTGCGTGGTCCAGCCCATGGCGACGAGGTCGGGGAGCGGGATGCCCGCGACGGTGGAGTAGCGGGTCAGCGGGACCATCGTGTCGCCGTGGCCGCCCAGCACGAAGGCCGTCACGTCGCGCATGGAGACGTTGAATTCCACCGAGAGGAAGTGGCGGAAGCGCGCGGAGTCGAGCACGCCCGCCATGCCCACCACCATGTTGTGCGGCAGACCCGAGAATTCGCGCAGCGCCCAGACCATCGCGTCGAGCGGGTTGGTGATGCAGATGACAAAGGCGTTCGGGGCATGAGCCTTGATGCCTTCGCCCACGGATTTCATCACCTTGAGGTTGATGCCGAGGAGGTCGTCGCGGCTCATGCCCGGCTTGCGGGGAACACCGGCGGTGACGATGCAGACATCGGCGCCCGCGATGTCGGCGTAATCGTTGGTGCCCTTCATGGTGGCGTCGAAGCCTTCCGACGGGCCGGACTGTGCGATGTCCAGAGACTTGCCCTGCGGGGTGCCTTCGGCGATGTCGAAGAGCACAACGTCGCCGAGTTCCTTGATGGCGGCGAGATGGGCGAGCGTGCCGCCGATCTGGCCGGCGCCGATGAGGGCGATCTTGGGTCGTGCCATGGTCCGGATCCTCTGTCTGGAGTGAGTCGGGCTGTTTGCTACGCCCCTGCGGCGCGTCTGGCAAGCGGAACGGTGCGGTCACGGTATGCAATGGTATGCGGCAAATTAAGCATGTGCGGTGGTGGCGGGGCGGTGTTTGCGCTAAAGCGCGGGCAGGCGGGCCGGAGGGCGGAATGGACGGGCTGGGGTTCTGGGTGGCGGCGGTCGCGGCGGCGGTTTTCGTCGGCGCGGGCAAGGGCGGGATTCCGGTCGTGGGGATGCTGGGCGTGCCGGTGCTGGCGCTGGCGATCAATCCGGTGACGGCGGCGGGGCTGCTGCTGCCGGTCTATGTGGTGTCGGATGTCTTCGGGCTTTGGGCCTATCGGCGCGAATTCGACGGGCGGGTGCTGGCGATCCTGTTGCCGGGTGCGGTGGCGGGGATCGGGCTGGGCTGGGCCACGGCGAGCGTGGTGTCCGAGGCGGTGGTGACGGGGTTGATCGGGGTGATCGGGGTGGTCTTCGCGCTGAACCTGATCCTGCGGCGGAGGGGCGAGGTGGCGCCGAAGCGGGCCGAGGTGGTGCCGGGGCTGTTCTGGGGGGCGATGACGGGGTTCACGAGCTTTGTCAGTCACGCGGGGGCGCCGCCCTATCAGGTCTATACGCTGCCGTTGCGGATGCCCAAGACGGTGTTCGCGGGGACGTCGACCATCGCTTTCGCCGTGATCAATGCGGTGAAGCTGGTGCCTTACTGGGCGCTGGGGCAGTTGAGCGCGGAGAACCTGCATGTGGCGGTGATGCTGATGCCTGCCGCCGCGCTGGCGGTGTTCGCGGGGGTGCGGCTGGTGCGGGTGCTGCCGGAGGCGGTGTTCTTCCGGATCGTGACATGGGCGCTGCTGGGGGTGTCGGTGAAGCTGGTCTGGGACGGGGTGACGGGGGTGTGACGCGGCGCGGGCGTTCCGCCCGCAAGCGCGGTCCCCCCGTTCCGCGCGGGGCGCGCGGAACGGGGCCCCGCGGGGGCGCCGCCCCCGGCGCGGCAGGGCCGCGCTCCCCCGGAGTATTTGGGCCGAGATGAAGCAGCTTTACGCTGCGCTGCGGCATTTTTGGCCTTGCTGAAACTTCCGAAATGGTGCCTTTGGGCGAAAGAATCTTTCGTGGAGGCGAATCCGATGACGCGGCCATTCCGTTCGGTGCTGTATATCCCCGCATCCAAGGAGCGCGCGCTGGAGAAGGCGCGCGAGATTGCGGCGGATGCGATCATCTTCGATCTGGAGGATGCCGTAGCTCCTGACGAGAAGGCGCAGGCGCGGGTGACGCTGGCGCGGTTCCTGTCGGAGGTGGATTACGGCCCGCGCTACCGGATCGTGCGGATCAACGGGCTGGATACCGTCTGGGGGCGCGAGGATGCGCTGGCCTTTGCCGCCCATGCGGGGGTGGATGCCCTGCTGGTGCCCAAGGTGAACGCGCCCGCCGATCTGGATGCGGTGGCGGCGCTGGCGGCCAAGGTGCCGCTCTGGGCGATGATGGAAACGGCGGCGGGGATGCTGAATGCGGCCGCCATCGCGGGCCATGCGCGGCTGGAGGGGATGGTCATGGGGACCAACGATCTGGCCAAGGAACTGGGCAGCCGGTTCCGCGCGGACCGGTTGCCGATGCAGGCGGGGCTGGGGCTGTGCCTGCTGGCGGCGCGGGCGCATGGGCGCGTGATCGTGGACGGGGTCTATAACGCCTTCAAGGACGAGGACGGCTTGCGGGCGGAATGCGCGCAGGGGCGCGACATGGGGTTTGATGGCAAGACGCTGATCCATCCGGCGCAGGTGGACATCTGCAACGCGGCCTTCGCGCCGAGCGAGGCGGAGGTCGAGCTTGCCAAGCGGCAGATCGAGGCGTTCAACGCCGCGCAGGCGCAGGGGCAGGGGGTGGCCGTGCTGGACGGGCGGATCGTGGAGAACCTGCATGTCGTCACCGCGCAGGCGGTGCTGGCCAAGGCGCAGGCGATCCGGGCGCAGGCGCAGGATATCGCGGCGCAGTGATGGGTCGCGGTCGATTGCGGCGGGCGCGGATTGCGGGCAGGGTGCGCGCGAAACTTAGCCCTGCGGAGGTGTGAGCGATGACCCTGTTGATCCTTGGCGTGGCCCTGTGGTGGGCGGCGCATCTGTTCAAGCGTGTGGCGCCCGACGCGCGGGCGGGCATGGGCAATGCCGGAAAGGGGCTTGTGGCGGTGGCCGTCCTTGCCTCGGTCGTGATGATGTATTTCGGATATGGCGCGGCGAAGGCGTCGGCGGATGTGTGGTGGGGGCGCAATCCGGCGCTGGTGGGGATCAACAACCTGCTGATGGTGCTGGCGGTCTATCTCTATGCAGCCTCGGGCACGGGGGCGGCGCTGGCGCGGAAGATCCGGCATCCGCAACTGACGGCGGTCAAGACATGGGCGGTCGCGCATCTGCTGGTCAATGGCGATCTGCCGTCGGTCATCCTGTTCGGCGGGCTGCTGGCATGGGCCGTGGTGTCGGTCATCGTGATCAACCGCGCGCAGCGGGACTGGACCCCGCCGGTGGCAAAGCCGGGGGCAGAGGTGAAGGCGGTGGTCGGGACCGTGGTGGTGCTGGTCGCAATCATGCTGGTGCACGACTGGCTTGGCTATCAGCCTTGGGGGTGAGGGGATGAAGCTTTACCGGTTCCTGTCGGAGGACGATACCTCCGCCTTTTGCCACAAGGTGACGGCGGCGCTGAACAAGGGGTGGGCGCTGCATGGCGCGCCCACCTATGCCTTCGATGCCGCGCGGGGCGTGATGCGCTGCGGGCAGGCGGTGGTGAAGGAGGTTCCCGGCACCTACACGCCGGATGTGAAACTGGGCGAGCAATGAGGGGTGGCCTTCGGGCCACCTGAAGGAGAGACGGCACGATGAAGACCAATCCGGGGCGGTTTTTCGAGGATTACCGTTTGGGCGAGACGATCGTCCATGCGGTGCCGCGCACGGTGTCGGGGGGCGAGCGGGCGCTGTACCATGCGCTCTATCCCGCGCGGGGGGCGCTTTATTCCTCGGACGAGTTCGCGCGGGGATGCGGGCTGCCTGCGGCGCCGGTGGATGATCTGGTGGCGTTCCATGTGGTCTTTGGCAAGACGGTGCCGGATATCAGCCTGAACGCGGTGGCGAACCTTGGCTATGCCGAGGGGCGCTGGCTGGGGCAGGTCTATCCGGGCGATACGCTGCGGTCGGAATCCACCGTGATCGGGTTGAAGGAGAATTCCAACGGCAAGTCGGGTGTCGTCTATGTCCGCACGCGGGGCATCAACCAGCGCGACGAGGTGGTGCTGGAATATGTGCGCTGGGTGATGGTGAGGAAGAACCGGCTGGACGCGCCCGCGCCTGCGGCGGTGACGCCATCGCTGGCCCCGGTCGTGGTGCCCGAGGCGCTGGTGGTGCCCAAGCGGCTGGACTTTTCGCGCTATGATTTCGCGCTGGCGGGCGAGCGGCATCGCTTTGCGGATTACACGGTGGGCGAGCGGATCGACCATGTGGACGGGGTGACGGTCGAGGAGGCCGACCACCTGCTGGCGACGCGGCTGTGGCAGAACACCAGCAAGGTGCATTTCGACGTGACCCAGCGCGAGGACGGGCGGCGGCTGATCTATGGCGGCCATGTGATTTCGCTGGCGCGGGCGCTGTCCTTCAACGGGTTGGCCAATGCGCAGATGATCGTGGCGCTGAATGCAGGGGCCCACGCGAACCCGTGTTTCGCGGGGGATACGGTCAGGGCATGGTCCGAGGTGCTGGACAAGGCCGAGACGGGCGCGCCCGGCGTGGGGGCGCTGCGGCTGCGGCTGGTGGCGGTGAAGGACGGGGCGGCGCCCTTCGCGCTGAAGGGGGCGGAGGGGAAGTATCTGCCCGAGGTGTTGCTGGATCTGGATTACTGGGCGCTGGTGCCGGTGTGATCACCAAATCCCGCTTGAACGGCGGCGCACTTCGGGCATGATGCCCGCATGTGGCGTCATACCTGTTCCCTGCTTGTGTTGCTGCTTTTGCCGTTCGGCGCGATGGCCGAAGGTTCGTCCTGGGTTTCCGCGCCGGAGGGGGCGGAGGAGGACGGGTCGGTGGCCGGTGACGGCCCCGAATTGACCGATGCGGAATGGCATGTCCGCGATGTGATGATCACCATCTTCTACCACGAACTGGGTCACGCGCTGATCGATGTGATGCAGTTGCCCGTTCTGGGGCTGGAAGAGGATGCGGCAGATGTGCTGTCGGTGGTGATGACCGACCGGATCTGGGATGGTGAGTCGTCCGAGCAGAAGGTGGCGGCAGCGGCGACCTTCTGGGGGGCGAGTGCGGCCGAGACGGCGCAGGCGGGCTATGCGCCGGCCTTCTGGGGCGTCCATTCGCCCGACGAGCGGCGCTATTTCACCTATCTTTGCCTGTATTACGGCGGCGCGCCCGAAGAGCGCGAGGCGATGGCGGTGGAGTTCGGGCTGCCCGAGGACCGCGCGGTGACCTGTCCGGACGAGTTCGATCTGGCGGCCTCGTCCTGGGGCGTGTTTCTGGACGAGCTGGAGGCGGCGGGTCCGGGCGAGAGCCTTGTCTGGATGGGGGAGGCGGAGCCTTCGGACAGCGTGGCGGCGGGCATCAAGGAAGAGGTCGACTATCTGAACTCGATCTGGACGCTGCCCGAACCCGTGGGGGTGCAGGTCGCGCCCTGCGATCAGGCCAATGCCTTTTACGATCCGTCCGAGAAGATGATCACCATGTGTAGCGAGATGGCGGAGTATATCCTGACCACCGCGCCTGCCGAGTGAAATCCGTGATCACAAATTTTCTGCGCGTGATCACATCGTGCATTTTTTCGCCGGTTTAGCGCGAACATTGCGTGTCCTGCGGCGTTCTGCTGCGTGACTCGTCTGGAAAAACCGCTATTCAGAACCGAAGAACAAGCCGAAGCGCGCGCCCGCCGGTCCCGCCGGAAGGGCAAGCCAGCGACGAAGGGAACCGAGATGGCTGATGTGAAGCGGGTCGAGCGGCCCCTTTCCCCGCATTTGCAGATTTATCGCCCGCAGTTGACGTCGGTCACGTCGATCCTGACGCGGATCACGGGCAACGGGCTGATCGTGGGGACGATCCTTGCGGTCTGGTGGCTGCTGTCGGCGGCGACGTCGCCGGAGTATTTCGCCTTTGCCGATGCGGTGGTGACAAGCTGGTTCGGCGATCTGGTGTTCACCCTGTCTGCATGGGCGCTGTGGTATCACTACCTCGCCGGGATCCGGCACCTGATCTATGACGCGGGGCGCGGGCTGGACATCCCCACCGCCGAAAAGCTGGGCTGGGCCTGCATCATCGGGTCGGTCGTGCTGACCGTCCTGACTGTCGTGATCGTGTAAGGGGGGGCGGGACATGCGTTATCTGACCGACCGCAAGCGCGCCGTGGGCAAGGGCGCAGGGCATTCGGGGACCGAGCATCACTGGTACATGCAGGTGAGCGCGGTGGCGCTGGCCTTCCTGCTGCCGGTGTGGGTCTTCATCTTCGGCAGCGCGCTGGGGCAGGGGCACGAGGCGGTTGTGGCAACCTTCGCGCGGCCCTTTCCGGCGATCGTGACGGGGCTGGTGCTGTTTGTCTCGATGCGCCACTTCGCCAAGGGCGCGCAGATGATGATCGAGGACTATGCGCGGGGGCACATGAAGAAGGCCCTCGTGATCGCGGCGATTTCGCTTTCCTACGTGGTGATGGCGACGGGGTTCTATGCCCTTGTCCGCATCGCGCTTTGAGATTCGGGGCTGAAATGACGGCTTATCCTTATGAAGTGCACGACTATGACGTGGTCGTGGTGGGTGCGGGTGGCGCGGGTCTGCGCGCGACGCTGGGCATGGCGGAGCAGGGGCTGCGCACGGCCTGCGTGACGAAGGTCTTCCCGACGCGGTCGCATACCGTGGCGGCGCAGGGCGGGATTGCGGCCAGCCTTGGCAACATGGGGCCGGATTCGTGGCAGTGGCACATGTACGACACCGTGAAGGGGTCGGACTGGCTGGGCGATACGGATGCGATGGAATATCTGGCGCGCGAGGCCCCCAAGGCGGTGTACGAGCTGGAGCATTACGGGGTGCCGTTTTCCCGCACCGAAGAGGGCAAGATCTACCAGCGCCCCTTTGGCGGCCATACGACCGAGTTCGGGGAAGGCCCGCCGGTCCAGCGCACCTGTGCCGCCGCCGACCGGACGGGGCACGCGATCCTGCACACGCTGTACGGTCAGTCGCTGAAGAACAATGCGGAGTTCTTCATCGAATATTTCGCGCTGGACCTGATCATCACGGACGGGGCCTGCACGGGTGTCGTGGCGTGGAAGCTGGATGACGGCACGATCCATGTGTTCAACGCCAAGATGGTGGTGCTGGCGACGGGCGGCTATGGGCGGGCCTATTTCAGCGCGACTTCGGCGCATACCTGCACGGGTGACGGTGGCGGAATGGTGGCGCGGGCCGGTCTGCCGTTGCAGGACATGGAATTCGTGCAGTTCCATCCGACGGGAATTTACGGGTCAGGCTGTCTGATCACCGAAGGCGCGCGGGGCGAGGGCGGGTATCTGACCAACGCCAATGGCGAGCGGTTCATGGAGCGCTATGCGCCGCACTACAAGGACTTGGCGCCGCGCGACTATGTCAGCCGCTGCATGACGCTGGAAATCCGCGAGGGGCGCGGCGTGGGCGCGAATGGCGACCATATCCACCTGCACCTGAACCACCTGCCGAAAGAGACGCTGGAGCTGCGGCTGCCCGGCATTTCGGAATCGGCGCGCATCTTTGCGGGCGTGGACCTGACGAAGGAGCCGATTCCGGTTCTGCCGACGGTGCATTACAACATGGGCGGGATTCCCACGAATTACTGGGGCGAGGTGCTGAACCCGACGCCCGAGAACCCCGATGCGGTCTTCCCCGGTCTGATGGCCGTGGGCGAGGCGGGCTGTGCGTCGGTGCATGGGGCGAACCGTCTGGGGTCGAACAGCCTGATCGACCTTGTGGTCTTTGGTCGCGCGGCAGCGATCCGCGCGGGACAGATTGTCGACCCGAAGGCCCCTACGCGGCCTGTGAACCGTGCGGAAGTGGACAAGGCCCTGACGCGGTTCGATGCGATGCGGCACGCCAATGGCGGCACGCCCACGGCGGAGCTGCGGCTGGAGATGCAGAAGACCATGCAGTCGGATGCCGCCGTGTTCCGCGCCGAGGCGACGCTGGCCGAGGGCGAGCGGAAGATGACCGCGATCGCGGGCAAGATGGGCGATCTGAAGGTCACGGACCGGTCTCTGGTCTGGAACAGCGACCTGATGGAGACGCTGGAACTGGCGAACCTGATGCCCAATGCGCTGGCCACGATCTATGGTGCCCATGCGCGGACCGAAAGCCGCGGCGCGCACGCGCACGAGGATTACCCGAACCGCGACGATGCCAACTGGCGCAAGCATTCGCTGGCATGGGTCGAGGGCAACCGCGTGACGCTGGGCTATCGCGGCGTGCATGTCGATCCGCTGACATCCGAGGCGGAAGGCGGCATCAGCCTGAAGAAGATCGCGCCCGCAGAGCGGAAGTTCTGATGGAGCGGGCGGCGGGGCATTCGGCGGCAAGCTGCCGTTCCGGCGCGCGGATCGCGCGGCGGGACTGCGGGCGGCTGACGCCCCGTGGCAAGGTGGCGGCGGTTTCACAGACAGGAGTTGCCGCCATGACGTGCCGTGCCCTTTTCGCCCTGATTGTCCTGCCCTTTGCCCTTGCCGCCTGTTCGCCCGAGGATGTGGCGGACAAGATCGGCCGCCGCACGGCGGAAACCGTGGTGCGGCCCATCGTGGATGACCGCCTGACCGGCGCGCAGGCCGATGCGGCGACGCGCTGTGTGGTGCAGAACGCGACGGCGGCCGAGGTGCAGAGCCTTGCGCGGGATGTGGGCGTGATCGCCGGAACCTCGACCGAAGCGACGGTCTGGGCCATCGTGGCGCGGAGCGAGACGCAATCCTGCCTTGCTGCCGCTGGCGTGGCGCTGGGGGCGTGATGCGGGGGCTGTGGTTCCTTGCGCTGCTGGGGCTGGTGGCCTGCGGGCCGATCCCGGTGGAGCGCGCCGAGCAG
The DNA here is from genome assembly GCF_009908265.2 of Paragemmobacter amnigenus. Taxonomy (GTDB): domain Bacteria; phylum Pseudomonadota; class Alphaproteobacteria; order Rhodobacterales; family Rhodobacteraceae; genus Paragemmobacter; species Paragemmobacter amnigenus. The sequence continues at coordinate 55,566 of NZ_JAAATX020000013.1, forward strand.
CAATGCCTTGGCCGGGCGCAACTGGCGGCGAAACCGCGCGGCATGGTGAGTGCGGGGGTCAATTCGGATGGCGACACGCTGGCCGGTCTGAAGCTGGAAGTGTCGTCCGACTATATCATGGGACGCGATCCGTCGGCGGTGTTCGACCTTTGCGTTCAACAGAAATCCGGGCAGCCGCCGACGCGGCCGCTCTATTCATTCCCGGAATGGAAGGGATAAACGATGGTCCAGTTCACGCTGCCGAAAAACAGCAAGGTCCGCACCGGCAAGACATGGCCGAAGCCTACGGGCAAGAATGTGCGGAAGTTCCAGATCTATCGCTGGAACCCCGATGATGGCGAGAATCCGCGGGTCGACACCTATTTCGTCGATATGGATACCTGCGGGCCCATGGTTCTGGACGCGCTGATCAAGATCAAGAACGAGATCGACCCGACGCTGACTTTCCGGCGGTCCTGCCGCGAGGGGATCTGCGGGTCCTGCGCGATGAACATCGACGGGATCAACACGCTGGCCTGCATCTATGGCTTGGACGAGGTGAAGGGGGATGTGAAGATCTATCCCCTGCCGCATATGCCGGTGATCAAGGACCTGATCCCCGACCTCACGCATTTCTACGCCCAGCATGCGAGCATCATGCCGTGGCTGGAGACCAAGACGAACCGCCCCGCCAAGGAATGGCGGCAGTCGATCGAGGACCGCAAGAAGCTGGACGGTCTTTATGAATGCGTGATGTGCGCGTCCTGTTCGACCTCGTGCCCGTCCTACTGGTGGAACAGCGACAAGTATCTGGGGCCTGCCGCGCTGCTGCATGCCTATCGCTGGATCATCGACTCGCGCGACGAGGCGACGCCGGAGCGGCTGGATGCGCTGGAGGATCCCTTCAAGCTCTATCGTTGCCACACGATCATGAATTGCGCCAAGACCTGCCCCAAGGGGCTGAACCCCGCGAAGGCGATTGCCGAGATCAAGAAGATGATGGTGGAGCGGGTGGTCTGATCCATCGCCCCCGAAGGCGGCACAAGGCCCGGACCGCGCGTCCGGGCCTTTTGCTTTGGCGGAACGGAACGGGGGACTTGGGGGTTTGAAGGGCATGTCATCAGGAGGATAAGACATGTTCAGACCGCTGATCCTGACTGCTTTGCTGGCGGCGGGGGCCGCTGCCCATGCCCAGACCACCGATGTGACGGCGTGGACCGATCTGAACCTGCGGGCGGGACCCGGGCCGGGATACCAGATCCTTGGCGTGATCCCCGCGCAGGCGCCCGTGACGTTGCGCGGCTGTCTGGCCGAGCAGAGCTGGTGTCAGGTGGAGTTCAATGGCCAGCAGGGCTGGGCCTCGGGGGATTACCTGACGGTGATGCAGAACGAGGCGCCGGTCGCCGTCCATACGCAGCGCGAGGCATTGAGGGTCGAGACGCTGACCTATGAGGGCGACGAAGGCGGCAATGCGCTGGCCGGCGGGACGCTGGGGGCCATCGCGGGGGCTGCCATCGGCGGGCCGGTGGGTGCCGCCGTGGGCGGGGCCATCGGCGCAGGCGCGGGGGCTGCGGCCACGCCCGAGACGACCGTGACGCGCTATGTGACCGAGAACCCCGTCGAGCCGGTCTATCTGGAGGGCGAGGTGGTGACGGGCGCGACCCTGCCCGAGGTGGTGGACCTGCGTCCCGTGCCCGACAGCACCTATTACTACGCCTATGTGAACGGCGTGCCGGTGCTGGTGGAGCGGGAGAACCGCCAGATCGTCTATATCGTGCGCTGATCGCGCGCTGCCTGTGGCCGGGGGCCGATGTCCCCGGACCCCGGCGGGATATTTGGACAGGGATGCAGGGGCGGGGTTTAACTCTGCCCCTGCCTTGCTACTGTGGTGCCCGAGAGGTGCCGCATGAAGCTGACGAATGACCATCCCGCCCCTGCCGATGCCGTGGCCCGGCAGGGCATCGCCCCCGTGATCTGCTATCCGGTCGAGGGGCTGGCGCGGCCCGACCTGCGCCCGTTCCGCGTGGCGCGGGCAGGGTGGCGCAAGGTGGACGAGGTGCTGGTGCCTGCGCGCGAGGCGCGGTGCTTTGCCGTGGCGGCGGGGCAGTTCTTCCGCATCACATCCGTCGAGGGGCCGCAGGTGGGCGATCTGAACCTGTGGGCGCAGGCGGATCTGCGCGAGCGGTTCTATTCGGGCAAGACGCGGGCGCTGCATGGCACGCATCTGTCGAGCGGGGACAGGATGTGGTCGTCCTTTCCCTATCTGCGGTCCATGGCGATCATCACGGATGACACGCTGGACTGGTATGGGTTCGACGCCTTTGGCGGGGCGGTGCATGACGTGATCGGCACACGCTGCGATCCCTATACGCATAACCTGCTGTCGGCTGGTGGGCAGTATCACCATTGCTGCCATTCCAACCTGACGCGCGCGCTGGCCGATTGGACCGGGCTGGCCCTGCACGAGGCGGAGGGGCATGTGCATGACGTGCTCAATGTCTTCATGTGCACGGGGTTCACGCGGGATACGGGGCAGTATTTCATGAAGGCCAGCCCCGTGCGGCCGGGGGACCATCTGGAATTCTTTGCCGAGATCGATTTGCTGGGCGGGTTGTCGGCCTGTCCGGGCGGGGATTGTTCGGCGGAACATTCCTCGGACGTGTCGGCCTGCCATCCGCTGCTGGTGGAGGTGTTCCAGCCCGCCGCGCCGCCCGAAGGCTGGGTCGCGCCTGCGGTCAACGGCTATGACCGCAGTCACGGGCGATAGGGTCGCGCGCGCGGTGGCGAGGGGCGTGGCGGGGTGAACCCCGCCCTACGGGGCGAAGGCCGCTTCCAGCGCGATCTGGACCATGTCGCCGAAGCTGCGCTCGCGCTGGTCGGCGGGCAGCGCCTCATGCGTGAGGATGTGGTCCGAGATCGTCAGCACCGCCAGCGCGCGGCGGCCGTAGCGGGCGGCGAGGGTGTAGAGTTCGGCCGCCTCCATCTCGACACACAGGCAGTTGTGGCGCTGGAGCGTGTCGGACAGGTCCTGCCGTTCGTCGTAGAAGGTGTCGGAGGAGTAGATGCCGCCGACATGGGTGGGGATGGCGCGCGCGGTGGCGGCGCGGTGGGCGGCGGAGAGCAGGCCGAAATCGGCGACGGGGGCGAAGTTGAGTTCGCGGAAGATGGAGCGCGAGGGGGAGCCGAGCGTGGTGGTGGCCTGTGCCAGCACGATGTCGCGGACGCGGACGTGGTGTTGCAGGGCACCGGCGGAGCCTATGCGGATGAGGGTCTGCGCGCCGTAGTCGCGGATCAGTTCGTTGGCATAGATCGACAGCGACGGCATCCCCATGCCGGAGCCGTGGATGGTGACGCGGTGGCCCTGCCATGTGCCGGTATAGCCCAGCATCCCGCGCACTTCGTTCACGAGGACGGGGTTTTCGAGGAAGGTCTGCGCGGCCCAGCGGGCGCGGTAGGGGTCGCCGGGAAGGAGGACGGTTTCGGCGATGTCGCCGGGTTTCGCGCCGATATGGACGGTCATGTGGGCCTCTGCGGTCTGTTCGGGACGCGAAGCTATGCGATGGGCGGGACGGGGGGAAGTCCCCCGCATGCGGGGGGCGGTGTCAATAGCTGCCGCCCTGTCGGCCGTCCCAGAGGCGGAGGATTTCGATCCGGTGGTCGGTGACGCGGTAGATCAGGGTGAAGGGGGTGCGGGGAATGGCGAGTTCGCGGACGGGTTGGCCCGTGTCGCAGGGATGGCCCGAATAGGGGTTGGCCGCCAGTAGGGCCTGCATCGACTGAAGCTGTGCGCGGGCCTTGGCGCTGCCGTCGGGAAAGACGGAGCGGTAATAGAAGCGGAACCATTGGATGTCGGGAACGGCGGTGTCGAGGAAGACGATCTTCATCTGTCGTCGGGCAGAATGTCCGGCTGCGGTGCGGGGCGTTCTTCTTCGCTGTCCCACGACTCGAGCCAGGCGTTCATGGCGCCGGACGAGATGAAGCGGCCTTGCTCTGCCCTTTGCAGCGCGGCGTTCAGGGCATCGCGCTTGGACGCCTTGGCCTCGAGCATGGAGCGGATGGCGCGGACGGCCAATTGGGCGGCGGTGCGGTCCTCGATCTCTGCCTCGCGCTCAAGCGCCTTGCGCAGGTCGTCGTCGAGACGGATGGAATAGGGTGCAGCGGCCATGATGCGGTCCTTTTGTCCCCGAATGTATGACAGCGTAATACGGAGCGCTGCATCGGGCAAGGAGGAGCGCGCGGGGCGGGGGGAAGTCACCCGCCTGCGGGGGGCGGGGGTCAGGCCGCGACGTGGCCGCGTTCGGCGTAGACGGGCGCGTTGGGGCAGAAGGTGGCGTCGCGGGGGCGTGCAAGGTCGCCGCTGTGCAGCAGGAGCGAGCAGGCGGCGCGGTCGGCGCAGTGGCTGCAGGTGCCGAGGAGTTCGAGGTAATCGGCGTAATTGGCCTTCAGATCGGATTCGGGGATGCCGAAGATGGCGGCCATGCGGGCGACGCGGTCGGGGACGTCGGGGCGCATGGTGGCGAAGGCTTCGAGCTGCGCGCGGGTCATGCCGAGATCGTCGAGGTCGCGGTCGGTCAGGGTCTCGATGGCCTTGAGCTGGTGCCAGCGGTCGAGGAAGGCGCGGAGGCGGGTGAGCATGGGTCTGGTCCTGCAAGGGGCTGTGCAGCGACCATGCGCGCGGGGGCCGTGGGGTGGCCTTGATCTGGCGCAAACGGCCTGACGAGGGGTCGTCAGGCCGTTGCGCGGCGGTGGATCATTCGGCGGCGACGGCGTGGCGGTCCACGAGGCCCACGATATCCATCATGATGCGGTTCAGTTCAAAATCCTTGGGCGTGTAGACGGCGGCGACGCCCATGGCGCGCAGGCGGGTGGCGTCATCCTCGGGGATGATGCCGCCGACGACGACGGGGATGTCCGATAGGCCTGCGGCGCGCATCCGGTCCATGGTTTCGGAGATGAGGGGGATGTGGCTGCCGGAGAGGATGGAGAGCCCCACGACATGCGCCTTCTGTTCGGCGGCGGCGGCGACGATTTCGGCGGGCGTCAGGCGGATGCCTTCGTAATGGATGTCCATGCCGCAGTCGCGGGCGCGGGCGGCGATCTGTTCGGCCCCGTTGGAATGGCCGTCGAGGCCGGGCTTGCCGACGAGGAATTTCAGCGGCTTGCCGAGTTTCGTGCTGACCGATGCCACGGCGTCGCGGATGGGGTCCAGCCCTTCGGTGCGGTTGGAGGGGTTGCGCGAGACGCCGGTGGGGGCGCGGTATTCGCCGAAAGCGCTGCGCACCACGGCGCCCCATTCGCCGGTGGTGGCCCCCGCCTTGGCGGCGGCGATGGAGGCGGGCATGACGTTGGTGCCCGTGGCGCAGGCCTGGCGGAGCGATTCCAGCGCGGCCTTGACCTTTGCCTCGTCCCGCGTGGCGCGCCACTGGTTCAGGCGTTCGATCTGGTCGCGCTCGGCATCGGCATCGGCGACCATGATCGCGCCGTCCCCTGCGGTGAGGGGCGAGGGCGCGGCCTCGGTCCAGCGGTTGACGCCGACGACGGTGGTTTCCTTGGTTTCGATCCGTGCCAGACGTTCGGAGTTCGATTCGACCAGACGGCCCTTCATGTATTCGATGGCGGCCACGGCCCCGCCCATTGCGTCGATGGTGGCGAGTTCCTGACGCGCGCCTTCCTTGAGTTCGGCAACCTTGCGGTCCACGGCGGGGTTGCCGTCGAAGAGGTCGTCATATTCCAGAAGGTCGGTTTCATAGGCGAGGATCTGTTGCATCCGGAGCGACCATTGCTGGTCCCACGGGCGGGGCAGACCCAGCGCCTCATTCCACGCGGGCAGCTGGACGGCGCGGGCGCGAGCCTTTTTGGAAAGGGTGACGGCCAGCATCTCGATCAGGATGCGGTAGACGTTGTTTTCGGGCTGCTGTTCGGTCAGGCCCAGCGAGTTGACCTGCACGCCATAGCGGAAGCGGCGGTATTTCGGGTCGGTCACGCCGTAGCGGGTTTCGCAGATTTCGTCCCAGAGGTCGACGAAGGCGCGCATCTTGCACATTTCGGTGACGAAGCGGATGCCTGCGTTCACGAAGAAGGAGATGCGGCCCACCATGTTGGGGAAGTCTTCGGCCGACACCTTACCCTTGAGGTCGTCCAGCACGGCGCAGGCGGTGGCCAGCGCGAAGGCCAGTTCCTGTTCCGGCGTCGCCCCTGCCTCTTGCAGGTGGTAGGAACAGACGTTCATCGGGTTCCATTTCGGCAGGTGCTTCTGCGTATAGGCCGCGACGTCGGTGATCATGCGGAGGGACGGTTTCGGCGGGCAGATATAGGTCCCGCGCGAGAGGTATTCCTTGATGATGTCGTTCTGGACGGTGCCTTGCAGGGCGGCGATGTCGGCGCCCTGTTCCTCGGCCACGGCGATGTAGAGTGCCAGCAGCCACGGGGCGGTGGCGTTGATCGTCATCGAGGTGTTCATCTGTTCCAGAGGAATCTGGTCGAACAGGGTGCGCATGTCGCCAAGATGGGCGACCGGCACGCCGACCTTGCCCACCTCGCCGCGCGAAAGTTCGTGGTCGCTGTCATAGCCCGTCTGGGTGGGCAGGTCGAAGGCGACCGACAGGCCCGTCTGCCCCTTGGACAAGTTGGTGCGGTAGAGCGCGTTCGAGGCCCGCGCGGTGGAATGGCCCGCATAGGTGCGGAAGAGCCAGGGGGACTCTTTCTGCTTCTGGGACATGGGGGCCTCCTGACTCGGTTCGGCAATTTTATTTCGTGATAACCTGAATAGAGGACAGAATCATTCAATGTCAATTCGCCGCGTTGCGGCATTCCGCGCTGCGGCGCGGGGGGAGGGCGGATTTTGACGCAAAATCCGCGCCGGAATTTGGCGCAAATTCCGGTGGGCGACGCGGCGGGCCGGTTTCTGCGTCAGAAACCGTTGCGAAGTCTGCGTCAGACTTCGCCTTCGCCCCCCTTAACATCGGCCCCCGCCTTTCCTATATTCCGCCCGAAGGCCCCTGCCGGCATCCGGCGTCAACAAGGGGGGCCGAGGGTCGAAGGACCTGAACCCGATGCGCAACATCCTTGCGCTTGCATCCCTGTCGCTCGCGTTGGCCGGTCCGGCCATTGCGCAGGAACGTTCCGTGCAGATCGTCAACCAGTCCGGCTTTACCATCGTCAGCTTCTTCGCCTCGACCCTCGGGGCGGCGGATTGGCAGGAGGATGTGCTGGGCGGGCAGGCGGTCGGTTCGGGCGAGAGCGCGACGGTGAATTTCGCCGATACGGGCGAATGCACCTATTCCTTCCGTGCGGTCTTTGACGATGGCGACGAGGCGATACAGGATATCGACGTCTGCTCGGTCACGTCTGTCACCTATAACTGATCCCTTTGCCTGCGCGCGCGAAGCCCGCTAGCCTGTGCCCATGACGGGGACGGTGGAGCTTCCGCTTTGGCTGGTCGTGCTGGTGCTGGCCCTTGCGGCCATCGCCGCGCTGGACCGTGTGCTGGCGCCTTCGGTGCGGTGGTTCTTCCGCCGCCGGATGGAGCGGGCCGTGGCGCGGTTGAACGAGCGGCTGGAGCGGCCGATTGCGCCCTTCAAGCTGGCGCAGCGGCACGACATGATTGTGCGGCTGGCCTATGATCCGCAGGTGATGCAGGCGGCGGCGGAGCACGCGGCCGAGGCGGGCATCCCGCCCACCGTGGCCTTGCAGGAGGCGCGGGGCTATGCGCGCGAGATCGTGCCGGCCTTTTCCGCCACCATGTATTTCGGCTTTGCCGTGCAGGTGGCGCGCTGGCTGACGCGGCAGTTCTACAAGGTGCGGATCGGGCGGATCGACCCCGCGCTGGAGCGGGTGGACGACCGCGCGACGGTGGTCTTTGTGATGAACCATCGCAGCAACATGGATTATGTGCTGGTGACATGGCTGATCGCGGACCGGTCGGCCATATCCTATGCCGTGGGGGAATGGGCGCGGGTCTGGCCGCTGAGCCGTCTGATCCGCGGGATGGGGGCCTATTTCATCCGGCGCGGGTCGCGCAACCCGCTCTATCGCCGCGTGCTGGCGCGCTATGTCCAGATGTCGGCGGCCGAGGGGGTGGCGCAGGCGATCTTTCCCGAGGGCGGGCTGTCGCTGGACGGGCGGGTGGGGGCGGCGCGGCTGGGTCTTCTGTCCTATTTCGTGGCGGGTTTCGATCCCGAGGGGCGGGATATCCTGTTTGTTCCAGTGGGGCTGGCCTATGACCGCGTGCTGGAGGACCGGCTGCTGACAGAGGCCGCGCGGACCGGTGTGCGGCGGTTCCGTCCGCGCGTGACGGGGGTGGTTGCCTTTGTCTTTCGCATGGCGTGGCGGGCGCTGCGGGGGAATTTCCCCGGCTTCGGGGCGACGGCGGCGGGGTTCGGGGCGCCGGTGTCACTGCGTGCGTTCCTTGCGGACCATGGCGCGGGGGCAACCGAGGCGCTGGGGGCGGAGTTGATGGCGCGGGTGGCGCGGGCGGTGCCGATCCTGCCCGTGCCGCTGGTCGCGGCGGCGCTGGAGGCGGGCGTGGCGGATCGCGCGGCGCTGGAGGCCGAGGTGCGGCGGCTGGCCGATGCGCTGGCGGCGCGGGAGGCGGTGCTGCGGCTGCATCCGCAGGGGCTGGAGGCGACGGTGGAGGAGGCGCTGCTGCACATGCAGCGTCGCGGGCTGGTGGGGCAGGATCTGGCGATCCGGCCCGAAAAACGGGCGCTGGTGGCGTTCTATTCGGGCTCTGTCCGGCAGCGGCTGGATCTTTGAGCGGTCCGGCGCAGGGCCGCGGGCGGGATTTCTGCGACAGCACTGTCGTTTCTGCGACGCGGCAGACATAAAATTACAAAATATGCGCCATCGCTATTGCAATGTTGCGCGGCCATCCTCTATCTCTGACCCGAGGCGCCGATTCTGCGGCGCGGCATTTCAACGGGAGGCCGGGAGATGGCTTTGGACACGCAGCAGCAGATCGCGACCTACGACGCGCCGAAGAAAGACCTCTACGAGATCGGCGAGATGCCGCCCTTGGGTCATGTGCCCAAGCAGATGTATGCCTGGGCCATCCGGCGCGAGCGGCATGGCGAACCGGATCAGGCCTTCAAGGTCGAGGTGGTGGATACGTGGAAGATCGACAGCCACGAGGTGCTGGTGCTCGTCATGGCGGCGGGCGTGAATTACAACGGTGTCTGGGCCGGTCTGGGCCAGCCGATCAGCCCCTTTGACGGCCACAAGCAGCCCTATCACATCGCAGGATCGGATGCGGCGGGCATCGTCTGGGCGGTGGGCGACAAGGTCACCCGCTGGAAGGTGGGCGACGAGGTCGTGATCCACTGCAACCAGGATGACGGCGACGACGAGGAATGCAACGGCGGTGATCCCATGTTCTCGCCCACGCAGCGCATCTGGGGCTACGAGACGCCGGACGGGTCTTTCGCGCAGTTCACGCGGGTGCAGGCGCAGCAACTGATGCCGCGGCCGCGTCACCTGAGCTGGGAGGAGTCGGCCTGCTATACGCTGACGCTGGCCACCGCGTACCGGATGCTGTTCGGCCATCATCCCCATGACCTGAAGCCCGGCCAGAACGTGCTGGTCTGGGGCGCGTCGGGCGGGCTGGGGTCCTATGCGATCCAGCTGATCAACACGGCGGGCGCCAATGCGATCGGCGTCATCAGCGACGAGAGCAAGCGCGACTTCGTGCTGGGTCTGGGCGCGAAGGGCGTCATCAACCGCAACGATTTCAAGTGCTGGGGGCAACTGCCCAAGGTGAACAGCCCCGAATACAACGACTGGCTGAAAGAGGCGCGCAAGTTCGGCAAGGCGATCTGGGACATCACCGGCAAGGGCGTGAATGTCGACATGGTCTTCGAACATCCGGGCGAGGCGACGTTCCCGGTGTCGTCGCTGGTGTGCAAGAAGGGCGGGATGGTCGTGATCTGCGCGGGCACCACGGGATTCAACTGCACCTTCGACGTCCGCTACATGTGGATGCACCAGAAGCGCCTGCAAGGGTCGCATTTCGCCCATCTGAAGCAGGCGAGCGCGGCGAACAAGCTGATGATCGAGCGGCGGCTTGATCCCTGCATGTCCGAGGTCTTCCCCTGGGCCGAGATTCCGCAGGCCCATACCAAGATGCTGAAGAACCAGCACAAGCCCGGTAACATGGCGGTGCTGGTGCAGGCGCCGCGCACGGGGCTGAAGACCTTCGAGGACACGCTGGAGGCGAGCCGCAGCCTGTAAGGGCCGCAGGTCGGGACGGAAGATCGAGGGCGCCCCTGCGGGCGCCCTTTGCTTTTGCGGTTTCCAAGGGGGAAACGATCTGTTGCGCGGGTGCGGGTAGGTTGCAATCGGGGCGGGTGTTATCCTGCGGGCAGCCTGTCGGGCGTGGTGGAGATGTGCCGGTGTCGCAGCATGACTGGGTGTTCGAGGTGCTGACCGACCTTGCCGACTATGCCGAGGCGCAGGGGTTGCACCGGCTGGCGCGCGCGGCCGCCGAGACGGCAGAGGTGGCGCGCGAGGAAATCGCGGCCCTGTCCGAGGGAGAGAGCGGGGCCGGATCGGGCGGGGCGGGCACGCCGCTGCATTGAGGCCCCCCCTCGCATCTTCGCCTTGGTGCGGATATGGTCGCGCGCATGCAGCCCGCGCTTATCTTTTCCGACGATCAGGCCGAAGCCTTTGACCGCGTGGCGGCAGAGCTTCATTCCAACGGGATCGACCTGACGGCGGGCGAGATCACGCCGCGGGCCGAAGGGGCGGCGTCGGTTCTGGCGGTGGTGGGCAAGGCCGGATCGGGCAAGACGATGCTGCTGGCCAGTCTGACCAAGGCGCTGGTCGCGGCGGGGGTCGAGGTGATTTCCGGCGATTACGAGGGGCGGCGGCGCAAGGACCGTCGCACGCTGGCCATTCTGGCGCCCACGAACAAGGCGGCAAGCGTGCTGCGCCTGCGGGGGGTGCCTGCGACGACGATCCACCGCATCCTTTACACCCCGGTCTATGACCCCGAATACGAACGCATCGCGGAATGGCTGACGGGGCAGGGCGAGCGGCCCGTGGTCGAGGGGTTGACCGATCTGGCGCTGGACCGGGCCTTTGCCTTTTTCCAACAGGTTGCCTCGGTTCCCGGTGCGCTGGCGGCGGCGGGGTTGAAAGGTTCGGACTTCATCAAGGGGTGGAAGCGTCGGGAAGAGCCGCTGGATGTGGGGTTCATCGACGAATCCTCGATGCTGGATGAACGGCAACTGGACGACCTGCGCGAGATCTTTCCGACGCTGGTTCTGTTCGGCGATCCGGCGCAGTTGGCCCCCGTGGGGTTGTCGGGCGAGATGGTCTTCGATCGTCTTCCCGCCTCGCGGCGGCTGGTGCTGAACCGTATCCACCGGCAGACGGCGGATAACCCGATCCTCGATCTGGCCCATGCGCTGGGCGATGATGCGCTGCGGTTCGAGACCTTCGAGCGGATGGTGGAGGATGTGGCAAGCCGCGACGACCGCGTGGTGCTGGCCGAGCGGGTGGATGCCGACATGATGGCGCGGTCGCCCGTGCTGGTCTGGCGCAATGCGACGCGGATCCGGCTGATCCATGCCTTTCGCGGGGCCTTCGGCGCGCCGGAGGATCAGTTGCTGCCCGGCGAGCCGCTGGTCTGCGACGGGATCGAACTGCCGTTGAAGCACCGCAAGAAGCGGATCGATCTGGAGGCGCGGGGGCTGATCAAGGGGGCGCAGGTCATCTATCTGGGGCCGGGGTCCAAGGAGGGGTTCGCCAAGCTGCATGTGGTGGGGGCGGAGGAGCCGCAGGTTTCGGCCGCCTCGATCATCAAGATCGAGAAACCGGACGAGGAAGAACCCTTCATTCCGGCGGCGGCCAAGATGGGGGCGGCCTTCCTGCATGGCGCGGCGGTGACGATCCACAAGGCGCAGGGGTCGCAATGGGACGAGGTGCAGGTCTTTGCCCCCGACATCTGGGCGGCAGCACAGGCGGGGCGGTCCGAGGCGGGGGTGCCCTTGTGGAAGCGGCTGGCCTATGTGGCGATCACGCGGGCGTCGACGCGGCTGCATTGGGTGACGCGCTACCGTCTGGCGCGGCCCAAGGGGGCGCTTTCGGTGGAGGATCTGCGGCGGGGTCCGGCGCCATTGGTGCTGGAGGCCGAGTAGGCAAATTCCTTCGAAGGAATTTGCAATTTTCTTCGAAGAAAATTGTCTCGGACGGGCGGGTTGGATAGGCTGCGCCCAAGATCAGGAGGCCCATGATGCGCTGCGTTTTCGTCCAGTTCCGCTGCACCCCCGGCAAGACCTATGAGGTGGCCGAGGCGATCTATGACCGCGAGGTGGTGAGCGAGCTTTATTCCACGAGCGGGGAATATGACCTGATCGCCAAGATCTACATTCCCGACGAGGAGGATGTGGGCCATTACCTGTCGCAGCGCCTGTTCGACATTCCGGGGATCGTGCGGACGCTGACCACGATGACGTTCAAGGCGTTCTGAGCGGGCACGATTTTTCTTGCGAAAAATCAGGGGGCTGCCGCCCCCTCGGCGCTGTGCGCCTCACCCCTGCGGGTATTTGGACCGGGATGAAGGGGCGGGTCAGAGCCAGCGGTCGCGGCCGGTGCCGGTGGCATCGGTGATGCGGGCAAAGCCGTTTTGCGCGGCGATGGCGTCGAGGCCGTGTGCGATGCGGGGGATGAGGGTGAGGCCCTCGTAGACCATGGCGGTGTAGAGCTGCACCGCCGTCGCGCCCGCGCGGATCTTTTCCCAGGCCTGTTCGGGGGTGGAGATGCCGCCCACGCCGATGAGGGGGAGTTTGCCTTGGGTCAGTTGCGACAGGCGCGCGAGGGTGCGGGTCGATTTCTCGAACAGCGGCGCGCCGGAGAGGCCGCCGGTTTCGCCGCGGTGGGGGCTGGAGAGGCCGTCGCGCGAGAGGGTGGTGTTGGTCGCGATGATGCCGGAAATGCCCGAGGACACAGCGGTTTCGGCGATTTCGGCGAGGTCGTCCGCGGTCAGGTCGGGGGCGATTTTCAGGAAGATCGGGATGGGTCGGGCGAGGGTGGCGCGGGTGTCCATCACGCCTGCGAGCAGGGCGGAGAGGGCGGCGCGGCCCTGCAGGTCGCGGAGTTTTTCGGTGTTGGGCGAGGAGACGTTGACGGTGGCGAAATCGACATGCGGGCCGCAGGTGGCCAGCACGCGGGCGAAATCGGCGGCGCGGTCGGTGCTGTCCTTGTTCGCGCCGAGGTTCAGGCCGACGGGGACGGGGCCGCCTTTGCGCGCGGCGAGGCGGGCGGCGATGGCGTCCATGCCTTCGTTGTTGAAGCCGAAGCGGTTGATGGCGGCGCGGTCTTCGGTCAGGCGGAAGAGGCGGGGTTTGGGGTTGCCCGGTTGCGGGCGGGGGGTGGCGGCGCCGACCTCGACAAAGCCGAAGCCCGCGCGGGAGAGGGGCGCGATGGCGGTGGCGTTCTTGTCATAGCCCGCGGCGAGGCCCACGGGATTGGGCAGTGTCAGGCCCGCAAGCGTGGTTTCCAGCCGCGGCGAGGTGACGGGGCCGGGCAGGGGGGCGAGGCCGGATTGCAGCGCGCGCAGGGAGAGGCCATGCGCCACCTCGGGGTCGAGGCGGTGCAGGAGCGCGAGGGCGGTGCGTTCGACGAGGCTCACCACACGCCTTCCGGAAAGATATGGCCGGTGGCGCCGAGGGGGAGAGATTTGTCCCAGACCACATCGGACATCTGCAAGTGCCTGTAAAGATGGGGAAAAAGCGCGCCGCCGCGCGAGGGTTCCCATTTCAGCGCGGGGCCGAGCCTGTCGGCGTTGAAGGCCACGAGGACGAGGTCGCTTTCGGTGGCGAACCATTTGGCGGCGGTTTCGGCCACCTGCGCGGCGGTGGAGAAATGGATGAAGCCGTCGGCAAGGTCGACGGGCGCGCCAGCGGTTTCACCGGCGGCGCGGAAGGCATCCCATTCGGGGCGGCGGAAGATCTTGTAGATCAGCATGCGCGGTTCATGCACCGCGCGGGGCCTTCGGTCAATGGTTGCCGGTCGCGCAGGGGGCGGGTTTCCTTTTGCCACGTCGGGGTTAACAGTGGGTGACATGTGCGGACGATTCACCATCACCCATCCCGACGAGGCCATCGCGCGGCTGTTCGATGCCGTGATCGGCAATGACCTGCCGCCCGTGCCGCGGTTCAATGTCTGTCCCACGACGCAGGTGGCGGTGGTGACATCGGACGGGGGGGCAAGGCGGCTGCGGGCGATGCGCTGGGGGTTCATCCCGCAGTGGTACAAGGCGCCGAATGACGGGCCTTTGATCATCAATGCCCGCGCCGATACGGTGGCCGTGAAGCCCGCCTTCCGCGAGGCGGTCAGGGCGCGGCGCTGCATCGTGCCTGCCAGCGGTTTCTATGAATGGCAGGAGGTGGAGGGGCGGAAATTGCCCTGGTATTTCAGCAGGGTGGATGGCGAGCCCATGGCCTTTGCCGGGGTCTGGCAGAGGTGGGGGGAGATGGACACGGTCGCCATCGTATCGACCGATGCAGGGCCGGGGATGCATGGCTTGCATCACCGCGAGGCGGTGGTTCTGGAACGGGCGGACTGGCCGCTGTGGCTGGGCGAGGCGGGGCATGGGGCGGCGGTGTTGATGAAGGCGAGTGCGGAGGGGGTGCTGCGCTGTCATCGGGTGGATGTGCGGGTCAATTCCAACCGTGCCGAGGGGGCGGAGCTGATCGAGCCGCTAAGTGCCTGAGGGCGCTGGATTTACGGGTGGATTTTCGGGGAACGGGCGGTGCGGTTGTTGTGCCGCGCGCTGTACCGCTGGCTGTGCATACGCGCGGTGGGGTGCGGGGGCGTTAACCATCCGGCGGGCGGGGTGAGTCGCGCGGGTGGTTGGCGGGTGGCGGGGTGAACCCCGCCCTACGGGGGCACGTCCGGGACGGGGGCTTTCGAGGATTGGCGGGTTGCATCGGGCGGGCGGGATGGGTAGAAGGTGGGCGCGCGACGCGGGTATGGTGTAGTGGTAGCGCCTCAGCCTTCCAAGCTGATGGGGCGGGTTCGATTCCCGCTACCCGCTCCAGAACTCCGTTTTTGTTGTTTGCACTCAATGGCTTAGGCTTTTTGAGGCAACACGATATGAACACAAAGCTCGGTGCGCAACACACAACGACAATCAACGGCCTCCTATACTACAACAGACGCGTGCCGTCCCATGCGGCGAAGGCATTCGGTTCTCAGGTCCGCTTGAGGGTAAGGGATCAGGCCGAGGCTGACCGACTCACGCGACGCCTGAATGACATCTGGGCCGAAGAAGAAGTCACCCTGTCAGTAGACGTCCAAACCCTGTTGGCAGTGACAACAACAAAACAGGCATGTCTGACCGCTATAGCGGCGGAGTATGTCGAGATCAGGGGGATTCAGTCTAACCCGACGTTAAGCAGTGCGCTGCTGCTGGCCGAATTGTCAGGTGACATGGCAATCGACTGCTATGGGCGACAGGATGCACGGAACTTCGTGAAGGTCCTGACGGATAGGGGAATGCGCACCACTTCCATACGACGACGGCTGAACTGCCTGAGTGCTGTGTTCAACTACGCTTATGCCGAGTACGAGGTGGCACGCAGGAACCCGTTCAGCAGGGTCATGATCGCTGGAGAAGGTTCAGATCGCGTCAGACGGCATCCTATTCCAACTGAGAACCTGAGAGACCTTTACCAAGCCTGTTTGGCTACTGACAGACCTCTGCGCTGGGCGATCCCCATCATAGGCGAGACAGGGTGCCGTATAGCGGAAATCATCGGTCTGCGCCGCGTAGACGTAGCCTCTGACTGTTCAAGCATTAGGATCGTTGCACACGGTGCGAGGCGGTTGAAGACTTCCGGCTCAGAGCGAACGCTGCCCCTTGTCGGTTATGCGCGCTTGGCGATGGAACGGCTTATGGATGACGGGAGCGATGACTACCTATTCCCGAACTACCTACGAGATGGACAGATACTGGCGACGCATGCAGGCAACACGCTCAATAAGTGGCTAAAACAACAAACAGCAGGCAAGACAGCACATTGCTTGCGACATGCATTTAGAGACCGCCTGAGGGCCGTTGAGTGTCCAATTGAACTGCTAGATGCGCTGGGCGGTTGGAGCGTTGTGCAGGGCGCCGGCAGGCGCTACGGGGCAGGTTACACTTTGGAGCAGAAGGAACATTGGTTGGGGAAGATCGCTGTATCTCGCTGCTACCGTAAGTAGGCTGCCTAGCATCTCTGTGATGTCAGCAGGTCGATGAAACGAAATTGGTCACTGGACTTTATGTACTGTTACGGTGTGCAGCAGCTATACGTGCTGACGCTGACTGACCCACCAGAAATTGGCTTCCATACCGTGCTGGCATCTCAGCAGACTTCCACCGCCCAGACATGATAATTGAACCCATGTCACATCCAATCTTCATGGCATCATGTACGCCCCCTACTCTAGTGCTGTGCGACGAAACATCTTTTCTGCCCGTCGCGCGCCGCAAGATTTGAGTGAACGTGACAGAAAGCAAGGGTTTTCGGCAACCATTGTCATATGAGGTGATGAACATTGGCTCTGGCGGCGTGAGTTTTGCTAGCCTTTGCCAGTCCTGAACTGCATTTACTGCTTCGATTGAGAGGTAAGCAAACCCACCAGAGGAGTAACGATCAGTTTTGGATCGCATTATTCGCAAGATGGCTGACCCATCTTGTTGCAAGACCATATCATGCATTCTTAGTGCAGCAAGTTCACTTGAACGGCACCAACTATCCGCGGCCACTAACAGTACCGCCTTATCTCGTACATGGAGCCTAGATTGGCCCATCTTTGCTATAGCATCCATGATATCCTTGCGACATATAGGTGGTGCCTGTTTTGATGGCTTACTGTAGTGCTTCCGCGCGGCCATGAACGCTAGCTTGACTATTGGATGATTGCGTGGCGATCTAAGGAAACTGGCTCGATGGAGTTCAGTTACAGCACTGAGTAAGCACTCAATGGTTCCAATCGCATATATGGGCGAGAGATCATCAATCATTCTTGCAACGTGGAACGGGCTTAGCGGCGGCGTAGTCGAGAGGCCCAACTCTGAAAAGTAACGCTCAAGAACACGCATCATCACGGCACGACTGCGCCTTGTGGATGGGGCAAAAGCCTGATCAGCCCGTCTTTTGTACTCAGCAATAAGCACTTCCCTCTCATCGGTTCCTGCATTCAAAACCGCGACGCTTCGAGCAAGCCGCTCTTCCGTGTCGTGGGAGATTGCTTCAAATTCGTTCATCTTGACCTCTAATTGTGACAGCGGCTCTACCACACAAAAAAGTCGATTTTACTTGGTGTTAAGGGCTCGATGCACAGACATCCGGCTGATCCCCATCATCTCTGCGATCTTGTAGGTGCTGTATCCCTCTTCACGCAGTGCGTAGATACGATCCTTGTCGATGGTAGCCTTGCGTCCCTTGTAGACACCAGCAGCCTTTGCCTTTGCGATACCCTCTGCCTGTCGTTGGCGGATAATGGCCCGCTCAAACTCAGCTACTGCCCCAAGGATAGACAGATAAAGCTTCGCAGCGCCATCGTTGCCTTCCGGCGGGAAAGTTAAGTTGTCTTTGATGAAGCGGATGCTGACCCCCTTGTTGTTAAGGGTGGTCACGATGGACAGAAGGTCCTGAAGGTTACGGGCTAGACGGTCGATGGAGTGAACAACAACCAAGTCCCCTTGACGCACCCAGCCAATCATCTCCTGCAACACAGGACGGTCAGAGGCACTGGCTCCCGAAACCTTTTCTTCAAACACCTTCTCGACTTCACCAAGGTCCTGACGTTCCAAAGATTGGTCGATGGTGCTGACCCTTCTGTAGCCGACGACAGCCATTGTAGCCTCCAGTGGTAACATATGCCTCTAGAGTTACTGCATGCTCAGCAACAAATCAACGATTCGCACCCTAATGTTACCAATATTTCTGCTTGGCGTAGTAACTGTCCACCAGCAACACAGGGGTATACCTTCTGAACCATCCAATATCCTAATGACCGCAATGCTTGTGGATGTGTTTACAGAAGCCTGCCGCATCATAGGATATACCAAGGTTTGTCTGAGGAACTATCAAGCAAGGATCATCATGAACCTAGACCTGCAACACAGTGCCTCGATGACTGACCCACTTACCGGTCTGTCCAACCGTTTGGGCGTTGAGACTTATCTGCGAGAGTTGCCCGACGAAATCACCGCAACTGGCGTGTCCGTTGTGACTATGGAGTTGGCCCGTTTCGGCAAGGTTAATGATAGCTTGGGGGCTGACCTAGGGAACAAGATCATTAGTACAGTGGCGAAGCGTATCCAAAAGGTGTTCTCGCATGCTGACTGGATAGCCCGTACGCATGGAGATCACTTCTGCCTAGTATTTACTGGTGGAATAGATATTTATGAGCAGATCGAGTTACTGAACGATTTCACGCAGCGTCCACTTGCCTTGAGGGGCGAGGTAATCGTCTTGAGTGTGCGTATCGGCGTCTCGGAAATTGGCCCGTCTGTCGAATCCACCTCATATTTGTTGCATGCCGCAGAAGTGGCCTTGCACCGCGCAAAGCGGGAGCAGATGAAACGCTGCTTCTTTACTCGAAATCTTGAACATGAAGCGAAAGAGGCGCATCAACTTGAGAACGACCTGAGGGTATCTCTTGTTTCAAACCATGTGGAGCTGCATAAAGCTATCAGCAATAACGAGTTTAAATTAATGTATCAGCCAATCGTTGATGTTGCGAGTGATACGGTCCACGCCGTTGAGGCCCTAGTTCGCTGGAACCATCCAAAGCGAGGGCTTATTTCACCTGCTGATTTTATTCCTATGGCAGAACAGATTCAAGTAATGGATGTGTTGGGAAACTGGATCATTCGACGTGCCTGCTCTGATGCTCTAACGCTCCCAACGAACTCAGATGGATCACATGTAGGTGTCAGTATCAATATCAGCGCAACTCAGTTTATTGAATCTGAAATACTAGTATCTACTGTTAAACAGGCTCTTGAAGAAACCAACATAGAGCCGCAGCTTGTTAAGCTGGAGATTACAGAGTCTGCAGCCTTTGGATCAGAAAAAATCCGAACCATTGACGCTTTGAGAAAGCTTGGCTGCAAGACCGCTTTGGATGACTTTGGAACTGGCTATTCGTCATTGACACAGTTAAATACAATTCCATTGGATTACATTAAGCTCGACCGATCTTTCATCGCTGCTTTGGGGGGTGAGGATCAGCTTAAAGATCAGCGGAGCGATCGTATCACGCGTGCAGTGCTTAGCATAGCGCAGACGTTTAACCTTCTGCCTGTAGTGGAAGGCGTCGAAACAAGTACACAATGTAAGCGCCTTCGAGACTATGGTGCCACTCTCATCCAAGGTTACCTGTTCTCTAAACCCTTGGAGTTGGACGAAACTCGCAAGTTTATTGAGAACTTTGGCAAAAAAGCTCAAGTAAAGGGAGTCGAACATGCCTAACTTGTACAATCTTGCTTACATCAGCAAGAACACGATAAAGGGCGACAGTGAAAAGGTAAGAGAGGAGATAAAGAGTATTCTTGCCTCCGCCCACAAGAACAATCCTGATATGGGCGTGACGGGCGCTCTTCTTTATTCAGGCGGCTACTTCTGTCAAGTGATTGAAGGGCCAGAGGATGTACTGGAGGAACTCTACGAGACTATCCAGATGGATGATCGTCATGGAGAGGTCACGGTTTTGCATTTTGAACCGATCGAAGAGCGCGGCTTCAGCGAATGGGCAATGGCGTTAGCGGGAATTGAGGATGATATGCGATTTGATCTCGATGGCGTGCTTGGTTCAAAAGACGAATTGAAGATGAAGGAAACTGGAAAAGATTTGGTAGCGGTTTTGGAGAAAATGGTGAAACAACACCAGTCTGTGCTGAGCGGTTCTGCTTAGGTCAAGTTTTCGTGAGCAATATAGCCAGAATCGGAAGGTTGCAAGAAGTGAGACCTCTTTGGTTCATATATCGATCTTTTTTGAAGGGTTACTTCCGTCCCACATCAAGCCACTAAGTTCACCGAGGTCTCCGTTCTTGCAGGTGTGCAGCAAGGTAGAGGCTTACCCAAGAGAAGCATCCTCTCAATCAAAATTGCGATCCATGCGCTAAAGCCTCTGTAAATAGAGGATCACTAGGGCAGGGCTATCGGCTGCTTTCTATCATGTGATCGCAGCGCGCTGGGCTGTACTGATTGATTGGATCAGTGGTGGTTATGTTGTTGAGCCATCATGAAAATCTATATATAGTTGTTGTGTGGCAGCGTTGCACTAAATGTTGAGGAATGGCGCATCCATCTTCAATCGCAAGAAATTTATGAGTTGCCACTTGTAATTCTGGAAAGCACCTCCCATCTACATCGGACGAGTCGGGCGAAGTACCCTTTGCGGTAGCGCGACGCACACACAGACGTTCTGCCTGACCAGCCAAGGGTAATCCGAAGCTGGTTTTTTCGTGTCCGCACAACTGATCTCGGCCCACAGGAAGCGTGGCAGTCCTTTTGAGGGAACAACTGTTTTTTGCTTGGAGTTCTTAGGAAAAATGAACGCGTCACCCCGATACTACTCTAACTGGCAGCAGGCCGTCCAGCGCACACGCGACGAGCAAGGAGGGCTTCTACATCTCTCTAACTGGCAAGTTTATTCGGCACGGTTGGTTTCAACCACGATCTCGTCCGTTGCTCTAGGGCCTTATCGCGGCGCCTTCTACATCTCGATGCCTACGGGGGCGGGCAAGACGACTGGCGCGATCTGGGGCATGGTTTATGTCCTTACGGAAAATCCTGACGAGCGTATCTGTTTCCTTACACCTTATCAGGAGGCGGTTGATCGTGTGTATGGGGACCTTGTTGCAAGACTGGGTGCCGACGTTGTTGGCCGTTACCATAGCGCGGCTGAGGTGAACAAAGAGGCTGAGCTGGCGAAGCAGGTCGTCATCCTGACGCATCAGTTTGTTCAGGCAAACAAAGGTCGTTTGGATGACCGCACCCTGTTCATTGTCGATGAGGCCGTGTTTTCAACGGGTGAGGCGTCGCTGACGCTTAAGGATTTTGCCGCTGCGCGTGATTGGGCAACAACAAACAATGTCCTAAGCGGCGAGTTTGTGAAGTTATACAGTTTTGTCAACGGCTTGGACCAGCAGGTTCATGGTGGGGGGCCGAAGTATGTTGCCATGCCGTCTGATGCTGACCTGTCATTTGCATCGACCATCGCGGAAGAACTGCACCTGCCTAGCCATAGCCAGACCATCGACAACATGGAGGTGATGAGTGCGGTTCAGTTGTTCTGTCAGGCGCTGCTGAACGGCACGGCATTCCTGTCACGGGGGGATAAGTTTAACAACGGATATACTCCGACGTTCTACGCCGCGGTGCTGGGCATCCCTAATCTTGAAAAAACGGTCGTCCTGACAGCAACGGGGCGGCTGACCTACGATGTGGCTGGTCGCTTCACGTTGACCTCCAGCGCCGGTTACTTTGTGCAGCCCAACTACAAGAACCTTCGTTTGGTCAACCTGACGGGGCCAAAGTTCAACGGACACTACAAGACTTGGGGGCAGGCACAGATCAAGGATGACGTTGTGACCTATGTCGATTGGGTCATTCAGTCGGTCGCAGAAGAAAAGGTGTATCTGACGGTGCCAAAGCAGGTCTTGGACAGATGCCTGATGGGCTATTTTGCTGATCCGAGCGGGGGGAAACAGGAACTGCCATTCATGGTCGAGCGACACGGCAAGCAGATTTGGGTTTCCCATCACAGCCTGTCGATCGGGTCCAATGACTACAAGGATTGTGACGCTGTTATCTACCTGTTTGACGACCACAGGCCGCAAGAGGTGTGCATTCAGCGTTATCATACACTGACGGGGGAGCCTATCACGGACGAAGTGTTGGAAGCCGTTAAGGGAAAACTGACTGGGGCCTACAAGAAGATTAAGGATGCCACCTATCTCGAGAACATGATGCAACAAATCGGGAGGGGGCGCATGCGAACCTACAGTGAGGAAGTGGCGAACCCTATGACCGCATATGTTTTCTCACAACGGGCTGGTCTGTTTGACAAGCTGGCGGATCAGTATCCCGACTGTAAGCGAGATGAACTCCTTTACCAAGGGATCGCTGCACTGGCGCCAAAGGGACGTGTTAACCGCATCCTTCAATACCTCCGGCAACACGGTGCAGGTCGAGACGTTCCTGCTGACGAAGTGGAAAGAGCGGTTGGATTTCCTTTACGTCGTGTTGGCTCTGCCCTTGAGGACAACCACGACCTACGGACGTTGGGTTACGTATACAAAAAGGGCGGGAAGGGACGTGGGAATATGGGCATGTTTCGTAAGGTCGGTGAACCAACAAAACCCTAGAGCGGCTCTTCTTGAACGCTTCCTGTAGGTCAAAGAAAACAACAACAAAAGCAGGAGTTTACCATCTTTCTCCCCCTTCTTTTCACTTCCAGCTTTTTTGGAAAAGGAAGGTTGAAAGGGAAGATAGTTGACTCCTGCTGCCTCTTTTGTTGCTAAAATGTTCACTTTTACAATAAGTACCTTTAGGAAAAGAGTACATTTTCTCTCTGTTGTTGGTGGATGAACAACACCCTTCTTGGGAAGAGCCGCCTTGTGGTTTTTCTTAGTGAGCAACGTTCTGTTGTGGGCCGTCTGCCTTCGGCGGTTGAATTTTTTCTCTAGGAAGAGATGGGGGTTACCTAACCAAGTCGCATCGTCCCACCTCTTCCCAAGGGTCCCAAGACGAAGGTGCTGTTGTTGTGTGTTGTTGTTTGCCGAGCCATGAGGTGGCGTTCCTGCGCGTCTACCAATGCACACAAACGTTCACACAAGGCTGGTTTGGTGATAGTTAGAAGGCGAGTGCACATGAAAAACGTACTGTGGACGCGGAGTGGCGCAAGCCACGGAAGTCATTGAGCAGAATGCGAAAATGGCTGGTATGGTGTAGTGGTAGCGCCTCAGCCTTCCAAGCTGATGGGGCGGGTTCGATTCCCGCTACCCGCTCCAGAATTTCCAATACAGATCGATGCGGTTTGCCCCCTTTGCGGGTCATGGCGGCCCTTTGCCGGATCGGCCCCGCCCTTTGGCATGTTGTCCGGACGGGGCGGCTGCGGGAGGGTGCCGCGCGACCGGCACGGAAGTTGAAGGTCGCTCTGTCGGGGGTGTGACGGCTTTACCTTTTCGTCACGCGGATCGGATGGACTTGTGCGGCGCGAAGCGGGAACGGGGTTGAAGGCGCGGCGGATGGGCGGGGTGTTCCGGATCATGGCGGCGCTGGCGGTGTCGGCGGTTGCGATGTCGGGCGGGGCGGCCCGCGGGCAGGGGTTCTGGCAGGATACCTATCTGCTGGATGTCTATGCCGGTTCGCAGCGGTCGGCGGCGGCGCGCGAGCTGAGCCGTGGGGGATACGAGCTGTCGGGCGGGGGCTATGTGGATTTCCGCGACTGGTACAGCCCCGGCTTTCCAGATGTGACACTGTTGTTCCTGAGACAGGTGACGACCGATTTCGGGATCATCTGGGGGGTCAGCACGGGGGAGAGCGGGGAGAAATACCGGATCGATCCGGCGCTGCATCTGGGGTTTGTCTACCAGTATGTGCCGTTCGAGAATACGGTCATTTCGGTCAAGGCGACCTGGCCGCTGTTCGGGAAGATGCGCGAGCGGACCTGCGAGGCGGATTACGGCGATATCGGGGGGGTGCAGACGGTGAATTGCCGTCTTGCGGCGGACCCGATGCCGGCGGAGGAGACGCTGGGCTATCTGGTCAATCTGGACGGGGAAACCGATGCACGGATCAGCATCGGTTTCACCTATTCGTTCTGATCACTTGATCGCTGTGGGGGCGAGGGCGCGGGCAATGCTCGCCTCGCCACGGCCATGGACCGAGGCGGAATAGCCCGCGATCGTGTCGGTGCGGGCGGTGTTCAGAAGCTGGTTCGTGATCTGGGTCGGCGTCGCGCGGGTGAATTTGCTGCCCAGAACCGACGCATAGCCCGACACGATCGGCGCGGCGAAGGAGGTGCCGTAGAGGTTGGTCTGGTTGCCGGTCACGCCCACGACGAGAAACTGCTTTTGCACGGTGGCGTTGCTGCCTGCGGTGTTGGAATACCATGCCATGGTGGCAGGGTTGGCGGTGGTGCCATGGCTATTCAGCGCGCCGACGAAGATGGCGGACTGGCGGCCGATCAGGTCGCGGTTGAGATAGTCGAACTGGCCCGCGCTGTTGGCGGTGCCGATGGCGACGCCGTCATTGCCTGCGGCCTTGACGACCACGGCCTTGCCGTCGCGCGCGTAGGAGATGATGGAGGTTTCCCGCGCGCTCCACCCGATGGTGGAGTAACCTGCGGGGGCCATCATGCCGTAGGAGAGGTTGAGCGTGTTCAGCCCGCGCTGGAGCGTGACCGCCCGCGTGTTGCCGAAGTCGTGCAGATAGACCTTGGCCGACGGGGCGATCATGCCCGCCTCGAGCGCGGTCCATTCGCCATGGCGGCGGGTTTCGGTCACGCCGCGCAGGTTGCCGGTCAGGCCGGATGTGCTGCGGAAGTCGTCCACGACGGTGATCGAGGTGCCCTGACCACGGAAGCCGAGCGACCATGCCTGCCCGATCTCGGGCTGCATCCACGGGCGGAGGTCCTGCGCCGTGGCGAGCGTGGCGGACAGGGCCACAGCGAGGGCTGCAAGTTTCAGACCGACAATCTTCGGCATACGCATCGGGCATCTCCGCTGGTCACGATCACTGTGGTCGGTGATACGTCAAAAATCGCGCGCCGTTCAATCGGCGCGGGCGGAGTCTGCGTCTGTCCGGTTACTGCCAGATGGATGGAGGGTGACGGAAGTATGGATTTTGCGCGCAATCCGCGGGAATCCGGCGGTGGCGGAAATCCCGTTTCGGCAGGGGCGGGCGGTCAGCCCTTGTCGGCGCCGCCCAGATTGTCCTGCTGCGGCATGCCGAGGACGTGGTAGCCGCCGTCGACATGGACGACTTCGCCCGTCGTGAAGCAGCCATAGTCGGAGGCGAGCCAGACGGCGGTGCCGCCCACGGATTCCAGCGTGGCGTTGGAGCGGAGGGGGGCGTTCGCCTCGGTATGGCGGTAGGTGGCGCGGGCGCCGCCGATGGCGGCACCGGCCAGCGTCTTCATCGGGCCGGGCGAGATGGCGTTGACGCGCACCTTCTGCGGGCCGAGGTCGTTGGCAAGGTAGCGGACGGAGGATTCCAGCGCGGCCTTGGCGACGCCCATGACGTTGTAATTGGGCGTGACGCGGTTCGAGCCGCCATAGGTGAGGGTGATGAGCGTGCCGCCTTCGGGCATCAGTTCCGCCGCGCGGCGCGAGACGTCGATGAAGCTGTAGCAGGAGATGGCGAGCGAGTTGGTGAAGTTGCCGCGCGTGGTGTTGATGAAGCGGCCCGTCAGTTCGGTCTTGTCGGAATAGGCGATGGCGTGGACGAGGAAATCCATCCGGCCCCAGCGGTCCTTCAGCGCGGCGAAGCAGGCGTCGAGGCTGTCGTCATTCGTCACGTCGACATCGACGAGGAAGTCCGACCCGACCGAGGCGGCAAGGGGGGCGACGCGCTTGCCGAACGCCTCTCCCTGATAGGAAAACGCAAGCTCTGCGCCTTCGCGGGCCATGGCGGCGGCGATGCCCCATGCGATGGAGCGGTCATTCGCCACGCCCATGATCAGGCCGCGCTTGCCCTTCATCAGGTCTGCCATTGTCCCTGTCCCCTTTTAACGTGGCTTTTGTCAGCCGAGGTATTTGCTCATCACCAAGGTGGCGTTGGTGCCGCCGAAGCCGAAGCTGTTGGACAGCACGGAGTCGATGGTTACGCCTTCGCGCAGGGTCGTCACGATTTCGGACGGGTCCAGCGCGGGGTCGAGGGTGGTGACATTGGCCGAGGCCGCGATGAAGTTGCCGTTCATCATCAGGAGCGAATAGATCGCCTCGTGCACGCCGGTGGCACCGAGGCTGTGGCCGGTGAGGGATTTGGTCGAGGCGACGGGGGGCGTCGACCCCTTGCCGAAGACGCGGCGGATCGCTTCCATTTCGGTGACGTCGCCCACGGGGGTGCTGGTGCCGTGGGAGTTGATGTAGTCGATCTTGCGGCCCTGCGGCAGGGTGGAGAGCGCAAGCCGCATGGAGCGTTCGCCGCCTTCGCCCGAGGGGGCGACCATGTCATGGCCGTCGGAGGTCGCGCCGTAGCCGGTGACTTCGGCGTAGATCTTGGCGCCGCGGGCGAGGGCGTGGTTCAGCTCCTCGAGCACCACTACACCGCCGCCGCCTGCGATGACGAAGCCGTCGCGGGTGGCGTCATAGGTGCGGGACGCGGTTTCGGGGGCGTCGTTGTATTTCGACGACATCGCGCCCATCGCGTCGAAAAGGCAGGAGAGCGTCCAGTCCAGTTCCTCGCCGCCGCCGGCGAAGACGATGTCCTGCTTGCCGAACTGGATCAGCTCTGCCCCGTTGCCGATGCAATGCGCGCTGGTGGAGCAGGCGGAGGTGATGGAGTAGTTGACGCCCTTGATCTTGAATGGCGTGGCAAGGCAGGCGGAGGTGGTGGAGGACATGCCCTTGGTCACGCCGAAGGGGCCGATCCGTTTGGGCGAGCCTGTTTCGCGGACGATGTTGTGGGCCTTGAAGAAGGATTTGGTCGAGGGGCCGCCGGAGCCCACGATGATGCCGGTGCGTTCGTTGGAAATCTCGGCCTCGGTCAGGCCGGAATCCTTGACCGCCTGATCCATGGCGATGAAGTTGTAGGCCGCGCCGTCGCCCATGAAGCGCAGGTCGCGCTTGTCGATATGGTCTTCCAGCACGATGTTGGGCTGGCCGTGGACCTGTGAGCGGAAGCCGCGTTCGGCATATTCGGGGGCGAAGACGATGCCCGACTTGCCTGCGCGGAGCGAGGCTTCGACCTCGGCCGCGGTGTTGCCGATGGGCGAGACGATGCCGATCCCGGTGATGACGACGCGGCGCATGGGGCCTCCCGTATCCTTGAGCTTTGGATTGTCTCTAAGGGAGCATGGGGGAAGGGGCAAGGGGATTGGGTATGGAGGACGGGATGGAACGGGTGACGGGGGGCTGTCTATGCGGGGCGGTGCGGGTGGTGGCAGAGGGCGCGCCGCTGCGGGTGGGGGTGTGCCATTGCATGGACTGCCGCAAGCATCACGGGGCGGTGTTCCATGCGTCGGCGGTCTATGCCGAGGGGCGGGTGGCGGTGACGGGGGAGTTCGCGGAGTGGCGGGGGCGGTGCTTCTGTCCGGTCTGCGGGTCGTCGGTCTTCTCTCGCAGTCCGGGAGAGGTGGAGGTGCATCTGGGGGCGCTGGATGAGGTGGGGGTGTTTGCGCCTTCGTATGAGTTGTGGACGGTGCGGCGGGAGGGGTGGCTGCCGGAGTTTCGCGGGATGGTGGGGTTTGCGGGGGACCGGGAAGGCTGAGGGGGAATAGGAGATATCCGAACTGGCTTGGAGCGACGGAAGGGGTGCGGCCGCCCCGGGGGGGCGGGACGGCCGCGCCCCGATGCTTGGGGCATCGGGGCAGGACTGACCGTTGCGCGGAATGAAAAAGGCGCCTCGCGGCGCCTGTTCGAGGGGGGGTGTGGAGGCTCACGCCTCGCTCAACGCGACCTTCATGTCCTTGACGATGTAGATCACCTCGCCATCCGCCTCGACGATGCCATCGGCGACGCCCATCGTCAGGCGGCGGGTTTGCAGGGCCTTGGTGAAATCGACCTTGTAGGTCAGCATCTTGCGGTCGGGGCGGACCATACCGGTGAGTTTCACCTCGCCCACCCCCAGCGCGTAGCCGCGGCCCTGCCAGCCGCGCCAGCCCAAGTTGAAGCCGGTGAGCTGCCACAGGCCATCGAGGCCGAGGCAGCCGGGCATGATCGGGTTGCCGGGGAAGTGGCAGTCGAAGAACCACAGGTCGGGGGTGATGTCGAATTCGGCCACGACATGGCCCTTGCCATGCAGGCCGCCATCCTCGGAAATCTCGGTGATGCGGTCCATCATCAGCATGGGCGGTGCGGGAAGCTGGGCGTTGCCGGGGCCGAAGAGTTCGCCCCGCGCGCATTTCAGCAGGGCTTCGCGGTCGAAGCTGGTCGGATAGGCGGCCATAGGATCGGTTCCCGTTTGTCTTATTCTGTCACATTCCCGTGTATCACCCGCATGGAAGGGGTGGCAAGGGCGGCGCGGCGGGGCGGATGCGACCTATTTTCATTTGTGTTTTCGCCCCTTTCCACCCTATATGGACATGCAATTGGCCCATCGGGGATGACAGGCGGCATGGCGGTTTCGGCGATCGAACGCGGGACGGAATGGCTGGCGCGGGGCGGGCTTCGCCCGACGCGGCAGCGTCTGGCCCTTGCCGCGCTTCTGGTGGGGGATGGCGAGGACCGGCATGTGACGGCGGAAAGCCTGTTCGCGCTGGCCGACCGGACGGGCGAGCGGGTGTCGCTGGCCACCGTCTATAACACGCTGCGCGCCTTCTGCGAGGCGGGGCTGATGAACGAGGTCGTGGTGGACGGGTCGAAGAGCTATTTCGACACGCGCATGGACGACCATCCGCATTTCTACTGGGAGGACAGCGGTCGCCTGACCGATGCGCCGGCCGAGGAATTGCGGATCGCGGGCCTGCCCGAGGCGCCCGAGGGAATGCAGGTGTCGCGCGTGGATGTGGTCATCCGGCTGAAGCGGGCCTGAGCGGGGGCGGTTGCCCCTGACGCGGCCCCCGACGCGCTGGCGGGTTGTCCCGCCGTTGCAGGTTCCGTTACAGGGGTCGGTCACAGCGGATCGAGGAAGCAGTCGATGATCTGCGCCATCTCGGCCGCGGGGATGGCCCTTGGCGCGAGGTCGAAGATCGCCATGCGGTCGGCAAAGCGCGCGGGTCGGGCGAAGCGTTCGATGCGGCGGTGGTAGCGGCGGCCTTCGTAATCGTCAAAGAGCAGCGTGACGGGCCGCGTGATCTGGAACAGGGTGGTGAGGAAACAGGCCGTGCGGAAGCGGCCGTCGACGAGCACCACATCGGGATGGCGGAAGTCGGGGCGTTTCCAGACCGAGAGCGGATAGTGCGGCCAGCGCCGGAAAGAGCGCGGGTCCGAGGGGCGGCCCCATGCGCCGGTGCGCCCCACATCGACGTGATGCATGACGACGGGCGAGGCGGGGGGATGGGCGCGGAACCAGCCTTCCATGTCGGCGGACCATTTCGCGTCGCTTTCCACGGAAAAGACGGTCTTGCCCGCCAGTTCGGCAGCCACCAGCGTGGAGCCGCCGGAGCCGTATTCGAGGATGACATCGGCCTTTGCATAGGCGTCGCGCAGGGCATCGGCGGCGGCGGGGGGCAGGGTGAGTTCGGGTCGCCCGGTAAAGCCCTGCGGGAGGGGCGGGGCGGTGTCGGGGGGGGAGTCGGTCACGGCGTGGCCTCGGGCTGGGAGTAGAGGGAATGGGCGGTGGCGGGGGCGGGGAGGAGGGCCGACATCCGCTCGGGCAGGTGCAGGTGGTGGCCGCGGGCTGAGTTGGCGTCGGGGATATGGCCCGGATGGGGGCCGGAGCGCGAGGGGATGGAGGCCATGACATGGGTGCGGGCGGCTGTGGCCAAGGCGTCGAACGCGGGCGGGGCGGGGGTGGCCACTTCGGCAAAGCGGGACAGGCGGTCGGCGATATGCGCGCCCTGCGTGGCATGTTCCGCGGCGGTCTTGCGCTGGCTGATGCGCGCCTCGGCGGCGGCGCGGTCGAAGAGGGCGAGGTGGAAGAGCAGCAGGCCCTGCGGGATGTCGATCCCGACATCGCGCGCGCGGTGGAAGCCGCCCACCCAGCGGACGGGGCGGCGGATGGCCACCAGTTTGCAGAATTCGCGCGTCAGGATGGCATGGCGGCGCTGGGCGAGGATCGGGGTTGCGGGGTCGAGCGGGCCTTCGTCCGGACCCTGGATGATGTCGAGCCCGAGGGCGGCGGCGGCGGCGTCTTGCGGCAGGCGGGCGAGCAGGGCGGGCAGGTCCCTCCCGCAGGCCGGATCGGCGGCCACGAATTCGTCGATATCGGTCCGGAGCACGAGGTCCGCGCCGCCCTTGAGCAGGGCCGCCGCGTGGCGGGACTGCCAGCGCGAGGTGAAGCCCAGCCGCTGCGGCCGGTCGCGGGGCACGTCGGGGACGACGTGCAGGTTCACGCCGGTCAGGTCGACCTGCGGGGTCCAGTCGTCGCCGTCGAGCATGATGTGCAGGTTTTCGCGTCCGAAGAGGCTGCCGTAATAGGCAACCCAGAGGGCAAGGAAGAAAGTGTCGGTCCTGACATTGGTGAGGACGGCGATACGCATGCACTCGGTCTCCTGCCCGCGGGGCGGCATTCACATGGGGCGATGTAACTGTGTCTGCGGCGGGCTGCCAAGGGGGCCTGTGGGGGCCGGGGCCGGACAGGTGCGGTCAGGGACGGCGGAAGGGCTGGGTCAGGAGGCGGTCGAGCCATGCCTCGCGGCGCGTGTGGAAGGCGCCGATGCCCAGCGGCATGGTGGCGGGGTCGTCCTGCGGGGCGGCGCGGTAGGTGCCGAAGGCGCGGTCCCAGAGCGAGAGGGTGAAGCCGTAATTGCTGTCGGTTTCCTCGCGCCGGAGGGAGTGGTGGATGCGGTGCATGGCGGGCGTCACGATCAGTCGGCGGAGCAGGCTATCGGTGCGGTCGGGCAGGCGGATATTGGCATGGGTGAAGAGGGAGGTGGCGTTCAGCGCGATCTCGAAGGCGATGACGGCAAGGGCGGGGGCACCCAGCATGACGACGGCTGCGATCTTGAGCAGGGTGGAGAGCAGGATTTCCAGCGGGTGGAAGCGCAGGCCGGTGGTGGCGTCGAGATGGGTGTCGGAATGGTGCATCCGGTGCAGCCGCCACAGCAGCGGGATGCGGTGCATCAGCCAGTGCTGGCCCCAGATCAGGAGGTCGAGGAGGAGGAAGGCCAGAGGGATCGCGGCCCAGAGGGGAAGCGGGGAGAGGAGGCCCCAGCCGTTGGCCGTGGCCCATGTGGCGGCGGTGACGGGCAGGACGGGGATCAGCAGGCGCACGAGGGCCGTGTCCACGGCGACGAGGGCGAGGTTGTTGGTCCAGCGGATCAGGCGGGGAATGTCGGCGCGGCGGTCGGGGGCGGCGAATTCCCATGCCGCCATCGCGGCAAGGATGCCGAGAAAGGCGGTCAGGCGCAGGGTTTCGGCGGTGTCCATCGCAGTCCCGTTTCGGGAATTATGGCGCGGCGGGGGCGGGATTGGCAAGATCGCGTCAGGCTTGATCGGCGGGGGCGGGTCGGCTAGGCTTTGTGGAAACGTTTTCATGGAGAGATGACGATGAAAGCCGCCCGGATGAACCGCCTGTTCGCGCCTTCGGGCAATTGCTTTGACGTGGCGATCGACCACGGGATGTTCAACGAGCGGAGCTTCCTTGGCGGGATCGAGGATATGGGGGCGGCGATCCGCGCCATTGCGGCGGCCAAGCCCGATGCGATCCAGTTGCCGCCCGGGACGGCGCCGCTGTTGCAGGGGATCAGGGGCAAGGACAAGCCCGCGCTGGTGCTGCGGACGGATATCGCCAATGTCTATGGCACGCCGCTGCCCCGCGCGCTGTTTTCCGAGGTGATCGACCGCGCGGTGGAGCAGGGGGTGGTGCTGGATGCGGCCTGCGTGGTGGTGAACCTGCTGCTGCTGCCCGATCAGCCGGAGGTCTATCGCGCCTGCGTTCGCAACGTGAATGCGCTGAAGCGGGAATGCGAGATCATGGGGATGCCGCTTATGGTGGAGCCCTTGGTCATGCAGGACAATGCCAAGGGCGGCTATATGGTGGACGGGGATATCGACAAGATCCTGCCGCTGGTCCGGCAGGCGGCGGAGCTGGGGGCGGATATCATCAAGGCGGACCCCTGTTCGGACGTGTCGGACTATCACCGCGTGGTGGAGATCGCGCAGGGCTTGCCCGTGCTGGTGCGGGGCGGCGGGCGGGTGTCGGATGCGGAAATTCTGGCGCGGACGGCAGAGCTGATGCGGCAGGGGGCGCGGGGCATCGTCTATGGGCGCAATGTGATCCAGCATCCGGACCCTACGGGGATGACGCGGGCCTTGATGGCGGTGGTGCATGAGGGGGCCAGCCCCGAGGCGGCGCTGGCCATGATCGGGGGGCAGTGATGCGCGAGGTGCGGTTCGGCATCATCGGCTGCGGGTTGATGGGGCGCGAGTTCGCCTCGGCCGCGGCGCGGTGGATGCATCTGACGGGGATGCGGGCGCGGCCGCGGATCGTGGCGGTCTGTGACACGAACGCCGCGCTGATGGGTTGGTATACGGATGCGCTGGGGCCGATGCAGGTGACGACGGATTACCGCGCGTTGCTGGCCAATCCGGAGGTGGAGGCGGTCTATTGCGCGGTGCCCCATGTGCTGCATGCGGAGATCTACCCTGCCATTCTGGCGGCGGGGAAGCATCTGCTGGGGGAAAAGCCGTTCGGGATGGATCTGGTGCAGAACCGCGCGATTTCGGCGGCGATTGCGGCGCGGCCCGATCTGCTGGTGCGCTGTTCGTCCGAGATGCCCTTCTATCCCGGCGCGCAGAAGGTGGTGGAGTTCGTGCGCTCCGGCGCGGTGGGGCCGGTGCTGGAGGTGGAGGCGTGCTTCCTGCATTCCAGCGACATCAACCCCGACAAGCCCATCAACTGGAAGCGGATGGCGGGGGTGAATGGCGATTATGGCTGCATGGGCGATCTGGGGATGCATGTGCTGCATGTGCCGCTGCGGCTGGGCTGGCGGCCCGCGCGGGTGACGGCGTCGCTGGTCAAGCGGGTGGAGACGCGGCCCGATGGCAAGGGCGGGCGTGTGGCCTGCGATACGTGGGACAATGCGACGATCACCTGCGACGTGCCGGATGCGGGGGGGGCGTTTCCCATGGTGTTGAAGACCTGGCGGATCGCGCCCGGCGAGGCGAATACGTGGTCGATCCGCGTGCTGGGGATGAACGGGTCGGCGGTCTTTACCACCAAGAGCCCGCGCCAGTGGTCGTGGATGCGCTATGAGGCGGGCGGGGCGCAGGGCTGGGTGACGGAGGATCTGGGCTATACGCCGCTGTTCGGCGCCATCACGGGGGGGATTTTCGAATTCGGCTTCACCGATGCGATCCAGCAGATGTGGGCGGCCTTTGTCGATGAGCTGGCGGGCGGGGATGCTAAGGGCTTTCCTTGCGCCACGCCAGAGGAGGCGGCGGCACATCATGCGGTGCTGACGGCGGCGCTACAGGCGGGGATCAGCGGGCAGGCGGTGGAGGTTTCCTATTGAATCGGCGGGGCGTCGCCTGTGCGGGGAACTGGATCGTGGACATCGTCCACACCATCGAGGGCTGGCCTGCGAAAAGCGACCTTGTCCGCATCCTGGACGAGGTGGAGGGGACGGGGGGTGGTGCTGCCAATGTGATGCTGTCGCTGGCGGCGTTCCGGACAGGGCTGCCGCTCTGGGCCATAGGCTTGGTGGGGATGGACCGGCACGCGGCCACGGTGCGCCGGGCGGTGGAGGCGGCGGGGGCGGACGGGGCGCAACTGGCCGAGACGGACCGCGCGCCCACGGCGCATACGCATGTGATGAATGTGACGGGGGACAGCCGGACGTTCTTTTACCATCCCGGCACGAATGACCTGCTGGATGAGGGCGATATCGCGGTCGAGGCGGTGGCGGAGGCGGGGGCGCGGCTGTTCTATCTGGGATACCTGAACCTGCTGGGGCGGCTGGATGTGGTGGCGGGCGGGTCCAGCGGGGCGGCGCGCGTGCTGGCGCGGGCGCGGGCGGCGGGGATGGTGACGGTGGCCGATCTGGTGTCCACCGACCGCGCGGGGTTCGCGGATGCGGTGGAGGCGGCGCTGCCGCATCTGGATGTGCTGTTCCTGAACGAGGGGGAGGCCGCGCGGGCGACGGGGCTGGCTGTGGCGGGGCCGGATGATCTGGAGGCGATCACGGCGGCAGCAGGGCGGCTGCGGGAGGGCGGCGCGGGGGCGGTGGTGGTGCATACGCCCGCGCTGGGGCTGTGGCTGGATGCGCGGGGGGCGGTGGTCGTGCGGCCCGATCCGGTGGCGGCGGCGGATGTGGTCAGCCCCGTGGGCGCGGGCGATGCCTTCGCGGCGGGCTGCATCTACGGGCTGCATGAGGGGTGGGGGCCGGAGGAGTGCCTGCGGCTGGGGCATCGGGCGGCGGCGTGGTCGCTGCGGGGTGCGACGGCGACGGGGGCGATCCCGCCGCTGTCGGTGCTGCTTCACTCGTCGCCGGGGACGCCGTAGGAGGGCGCCTCGCGCGGGTCTTTCGCGCGCTGTATATAGGCGGGCATCTGGGGGGCGTAGACGGCCCATGCGCGCGCCACGGCCTCGATCGGGCGGGCGTCGTCGGACCAGTCGATGCGAAGCTCCGCCACGGGCCAGCTTTCGCGGTCCACCATGAGAAGGCCTGCGGAATGGACGGGGCCCGCCTCGCCGCCTGCGTCGCGGCCGGCAAGGAGGGCGGCGATGAGGCGGTCGCCCAAGGGGCCGCGTGCGGCAAGGAAGCCGTCCACCATGGCCTGCGGCACGCCGTCATGGGCAAGGAGGTTGCCGCCCGCGATGACACCTGCACCCGTTGCGATGCCCCAGTTGCCGAGGATGCGGCTGCCGCAATGGGATGCCGTCCCGCCGTTGCGGTCCACCACCATGAGCTGGCGGTAGTCGATATGGGCGGCGGTGGCGGTGATCTGTGCCATGGCCTGTGCGGCGTCCGCCCCTGCGGCCAGCGCATCGAGGAGTTTCGGCCCCAGCGTCGGGTCGGTGATGTTCTGCGTCGCGGCCACGCCGACGCTTGCGCGCGCATGGGCGCAGCGGGCGGCCACGGCGGGGGAGGAGGAGGAGATCACCATCCCGAAGGCGCCGGTATCCGGGCAGCGGGCGAGGAGGGAGAAGGTCATTTTGGTCCTCTGCTTGGCGGGCCGCCGGGGGACTTTGCGTCCCCCGGACCCCCTGCAGGATATTTGGGGACGGAAAATGAAGGCTGCTTCATCTCGGTCCAAATACTCTGCGGGGGTCCGGGGGTGCAAAACCCCCGGCTTGCGACGGGTCAGTCCGGTATGACGGCAGTTGCGTCGATTTCCACCAGCCATTCGGGGCGGGCCAAGGCCACGACCACGAGGCCGGTGCAGACGGGGTGCACGCCGCGGATGTATTCGCCCATGGTGCGGTAGACGGCTTCGCGGTGGCGCACGTCGGTCAGGTAGACGACGAGTTTCGTCACATGCTCCATCTTGCCGCCGCACTCTTCCACCAGTTGGCGGATGTTCTGCATGACCTTGTGGGTCTGTTCCACGGGATCGTGGCTGTCGATGTTCCTGGCGGTGTCGAGGTCCTGCGGGCACTGGCCGCGCAGGAAAATCATCGTGCCCCGCGCGACGACGGCCTGCGCGAGGTCGTTGTCGAGCTTCTGTTCGGGGTAGGTTTCCTTGGTGTTGAACTTGCGGTGGCGGGTATGGGCCATTGGGTCTCTTTCCGGCGTTGCGACTGGTGGCAGGCGCCGGGGGTTTTGCACCCCCGGACCCCCGCAGGATATTTGGGAACAGATGAAGGGGCGGATCAGGACGGCATCATGTCTGCGGCATCATGCGGGCGATGTATTGCGCGAATTCGAAGTTCGGGCGTTCGAGGTGGCTGAGTGGGCCGGGGGTGGACAGGGCCGAGAGCAGGCCGCGATAGACCTTTTCGGTGCAGCCCTTGTCTTCGACCTGCACGTCGTCGAGCAGCGCCTTGACGGATGCCAGATGCGCGGGGGCGTCGGGGTCGGCCATCCAGTCGGCACTCATCCCGCCGCCGAAGAGTACCTTGACGTGGCCGGGGCCGTCGGGGGTGAGGGAGAGGTACCAGAAATAGCCCGGCGTCAGGGTGATGAGAAGCGCGGGGTAGATCGCCAGAAGCCATGTGATGCGGCGTTCGTCGCCTTGGAGTTTCGTGTTGGTGGGATGGGCCAGCCCAAGGGGGACGAGGTCGTTCTTGACGATCCAGTGGTAGTTGAAGGCATCGGTCCCTTCGGGGCATTCCATCAGCGCGAGGTCGCAGGTGCCGCCGATTGTGCCTGCGTGGCAGGCGGGGAGGTGGTAGCTCTCCATGAAATTCTCGGCCAGCACCTTCCAGTTGGTGTGCCAGCGGAATTCCTCGCGGAAGGTTTCGGTGTAGGAGGCCATGTCGAGATGGCCCACCAGCGCCTCGACATCGCGCAGGCGGTCGTGGATGTCGGGGGCGTCGGGGTTGAGGGTGACCATGATCCAGCCGTGCCAGTCGGCGACGCGGATGCGGGGCAGGTGGACCTGATCCTTGCAGAAGGTTTCGTTCAGCGTCATGGCAGGCGCGCCGCGCAAGGAGCCGTCGAGGTTGTAGGTCCAGGCGTGATAGGGGCAGACGATGGCGCGGACGCGACCGCGGCCTTCCAGCAGCGTCGACATGCGGTGGCGGCAGACGTTGGACAGGCCGCGGAGTTGCCCATCGCGGTCGCGCAGGATGATGACGGGTTCGCCCGCGATGTCCATCGTCAGGTAGTCGCCGGGATCTTTCAGCGCGTCGGCGCGGCCGGCGCAGAGCCAGTCACGCGCGAAGATGTGGCGCTGTTCGGCCTCGGCGAAGTCGGGCGAGGTGTAGACCGATTTCGGCATGGCCTGTGCGCGTTCGAAGGGGACGGCGACATTGGCGCGGAGTTCTTCGATGGCTTTCAGGGCGGGGTCGAGGGCGGTCATGGCGGTCTTTCTGGAAGGGGGGCGTAAAGGCGAGTTTGGGGCATGGGGTTCGGCGGGGGAAGGAGGGTTTTCCGTGGTGTAGGTTAGGCTGGGCCTAAGCAGGGGTTGTGACCCCGTCCCGGGCTTGACCCGGGACCTGCGGGTTTGCCGGGTTCGGGGGGAGGCCCCGGGTGAAGCCCGGGGCGGGGTTTGCGCATTTGCGTCAGCCTCCGCTTTCGCCGGCGGTGACAAGGGCGGCAAGGCGGGCGGCGGCGGGGGTGAGGGTGGCGCCTTGCCGCGTCAGAAGGCCGTAGGGGGCCACGGTGATGCCGAGGTCGAGGGGGAGGATGACGTAGGGCGAGTCGGGGCCCGCGAAGCGGTCGCAGACGGCGCGGGCGAGGGGGGCGATGGCGTTGGATTGCTGGATCAGCGCCAGCGTCAGCAGGAAGGACGAGGTCGAGAGGCGCTGCGGCGGGGTGGGCAGGCCGAGCGCCTGCAGCCGCGCGATGACGGTGCGGGTCAGGAGCGCGTCGGGGCCGGGCATGACCCAGTCGAAGGCCATCAGGTCGTCGGGGGCGAGGCGCGGCAGGCTGGCGAGGCGGTGGCCGCGCCGGACCATGAGGGCCACGGGTTCGTCGCCCATCGGGGCGGAGAGGGAGAGGTCGCCCTCCATCCCGTCGGGCATCCGGCC
Organism: Paragemmobacter amnigenus; assembly: GCF_009908265.2. Classification (GTDB taxonomy): domain Bacteria; phylum Pseudomonadota; class Alphaproteobacteria; order Rhodobacterales; family Rhodobacteraceae; genus Paragemmobacter; species Paragemmobacter amnigenus. Next base: position 92,948 of record NZ_JAAATX020000013.1, read on the forward strand.
GATAGCAAAGTCGATGCGGCCCGTCAGGAGTTGCTGGGCGAGGAAGTCGGAGGGGGCCACGATCACCTCGGCCGTGACGGCGGGCAGGGCGAGGCGGGCGGTGCGGAGCGCGGGAAGGACGCGGTCGAGCGCGGGGCCGGTGACGGAGCCGATGCGGACATGGCCGGACTGGCCGTTCGCGATTTCCGCCATCTCGCGTTCGGCGTCGCGCAGTTCGGTGACGATGCGGGTGGCGCGGTGGGCCAGGGCATGGCCCATGGGGGTGAGGGTCAGGCCGCGCCCCGTGCGCGTATGGACGGGCTGGCCGGTGATCCGCTCCACCTCGGCCAGAAGGCGCGAGGCGGCGGGCTGGGCGAGGCCCAGCCGTTCGGCGGCAAGGGTGAGCTGGCCGGTTTCGGCAAGGGCCGCAAGCAGGCGGAGATGCGAGAGCTTCAGCCCGCGGCGGAGGAAGGTGTCGGGATCTTGCATGACGGTTTCGTTATGAATGGATCACGAAACAGTCTTTGACGGATATGCGAGGCTGTTGCAACTGTTCGCCCCACGGCGCTTGCGGGGGGAGCCTGCGACGGGGCCGTCAACATGCCGTGGCGCATCACGGCGAGGGAGGATTAACCAATGCAACTTTCCAGAAGGGCGCTGCTGGCGCTCGCCACTGCCGCGTCGCTGGTCGGCGCGCCGTCTTTCGCGCAGGACAAGGGCACGGTCGGGATTGCAATGCCGACGCAGTCGTCGGCGCGCTGGATTTCGGACGGCAATTCGATGGTGGAGCAGTTCACCGCCGCCGGTTACGCGACCGACCTGCAATATGCCGAGGATGACATCCCGACCCAGCTGGCGCAGGTCGAGAACATGATCACAAAGGGCGTGAACGTGCTGGTCATCGCGGCCATCGACGGGACCACGCTGTCGAACGCGCTGGACAATGCCGCCGCGGCCGGGATCAAGGTCATCGCCTATGACCGCCTGATCCGTGACAGCGGTTCGGTCGACTATTACGCGACCTTTGACAACTTCAAGGTGGGCGTGCAGCAGGCGGAATCGCTGGTGGCCGGTCTGAAGGAGCGTTTCCCCGACGCGAAGCCGTGGAACGTGGAACTGTTCGGCGGCAGCCCGGACGACAACAACGCCTTCTTCTTCTACAACGGCGCGATGAGCGTGTTGCAGCCGCTGATCGACGCGGGCGACATCGTCATCCCGTCGGGCCAGATGGGCATGGACGTGGTCGGCACGCTGCGCTGGGACGGTGCGGTGGCTCAGGCGCGGATGGATAACCTGCTGTCGGCCAATTACGGCGACAAGCAGCTGCATGGCGCGCTGTCGCCCTATGACGGGCTGTCGATCGGCATCCTGTCTTCGGTCAAGGGCGTGGGGTACGGGTCGGGCGATTTGCCGATGCCGATCGTGACGGGGCAGGACGCGGAGATTCCGTCCGTGAAGTCGATGATCGCGGGCGAGCAGTATTCGACGATCTTCAAGGATACCCGCGCGCTGGCCGGTGTGACCGTGAAGATGGTCGATGCCATCCTGTCGGGCGGCGAGCCGGAGATCAACGACACCTCGACCTATGACAACGGCGTCAAGGTCGTGCCGTCCTACCTGCTGGAGCCGGTGTCGGTGGATGTGTCGAACTACGAGGAAGTCCTTGTCGGTTCGGGCTATTACACCGCGGACCAGCTGAAGTAAGCTTGACGGAAGAGGGCCCGTCCCCCGTGCGGGGGCGGGCCTTTCTGCACGCCTTTGGGGGGAGACATGGCGACGCTTCTGGAGATGCGGGGGATCAGCAAGGTCTTTCCGGGGGTCCGCGCGCTGGACCATGTGGACCTGACGGTGGAGCAGGGGGAGATCCACGCCATCTGCGGCGAAAACGGCGCGGGGAAGTCCACGCTGATGAAGGTGTTGTCGGGGGTCTATCCCTTTGGCAGCTATGAGGGCGAGATCCATTATGACGGCGCGTTGCTGACCAATCGGGGCATCCGGGACAGCGAGGCGAAGGGGATCATCATCATCCATCAGGAGCTGGCCTTGGTGCCGCTCCTGTCGATTGCGGAGAACCTGTTTCTGGGCAACGAGGTCGCGTCTAAGGGCGTGATCAACTGGCCGCTGGCGTTCCAGAAGACGGAAGGGCTGCTGCGGAAGGTGGGGCTGGACGAGGCGCCGACGGCGGTGGTCGGCAAGCTGGGCGTCGGCAAGCAGCAATTGATCGAGATCGCGAAGGCGCTGGCCAAGGATGTGCGGCTGCTGATCCTTGATGAACCCACGGCGGCCTTGCAGGAGAATGACAGCCAGAAACTGCTGGACCTGATGCTGGAGCTGAAGGCGCAGGGGGTCACGCAGATCATCATTTCCCACAAGCTGAACGAGATCGGGCGGGTGGCGGACCGGATCACCATCCTGCGCGACGGGGCGACGGTGTCGACGCTGCGCAAGGAGGAGATCAGCGAGGAGCGGATCATCCGCGACATGGTGGGGCGCGACATGGCGCACCGTTACCCCGAGCGGGACAGCAACCCCGGCGAGGTGCTGCTGGAGGTGGAGGGCTGGAACGTCTGGCACCCCGAGCAGACGGGGCGGCAGATGATCCGCGATGCGGGTTTTCATGTCCGCAAGGGCGAGATCGTGGGGATCGCGGGGCTGATGGGGGCGGGGCGGACGGAGCTGGCCATGTCCATCTTCGGCCATGCCTATGGGCGCAACATTTCCGGCAGGGTGAGGATGGGCGGTCGGGTCGTCGATACGTCTTCGGTGACGAAGGCGATCGCGGCGGGGCTGGCCTATGTGACCGAGGACCGCAAGCAGCTGGGTCTGGTGCTGGACGAGCCCATCGTCAAGAACATCACGCTGGCCAATCTGGCGGGGGTCGCCACGCGGGGCGTGCTGTCGCGCGGGCGCGAGCAACAGGTGGCCGAGGAGTATCGGCGGGCAATGTCGATCCGGACGCCGAGCGTGTTCCAGAAGGTGGTGAACCTGTCGGGCGGGAACCAGCAGAAGGTCGTGCTGTCCAAATGGCTGTTTGCCGATCCGCAGGTGCTGATCCTGGATGAGCCCACGCGGGGGATCGATGTGGGGGCGAAGTTCGAGATCTATACGATCATGAACGAATTGGCCGCACAGGGGCGCGGGGTGGTGATGGTTTCCAGCGAGATGCCCGAGCTTCTGGGCATGTGCGACCGGATCTACGTGATGAACGAGGGGCGGATCGTGGGCGAGCTTTCGCGGGCGGAGGCGTCGCAGGAACGGATCATGTCCATGATATTGAACGACGGCAAGGCGAGGGTGGCGTGATGGCGGATCAGGCGGCAAACGCGGGCGGCAAGGGGATCGGCGCGCATCTGGGCGGGCATCTGCGCGAGAACGGGATGATTTTGGCGTTGGTCGCCATCGTCCTGTTCTTTACCGTGATCGTGCGGGTGACGCAGGGCGTCGACTTCCTGTCGGCGCAGAACATCACCAACCTGTTCCTGCAGAATTCCTATGTCATCATCATGGCGCTGGGGATGCTGCTGGTGATCGTGGCGGGGCATATCGACCTGTCGGTCGGGTCCGTCGTGGGGTTCACCGGCGCAGTGGCGGCGGTGCTGACGGTCAATATGGGCTGGCCCGTCTATGCGGTGGTGCCCACCTGTCTGTTCGTGGGCCTGCTGATCGGGGCGGCGCAGGGCTATTGGGTGGCCTATTGGCGCATCCCGTCCTTCATCGTGACGCTGGCGGGGATGCTGGTGTTCCGGGGGCTGACGCTGTGGCTTCTGGACGGGCAGAACGTGGGGCCCTTCCCGAAGTCGTTCCAGTCGCTGTCCACGGGGTTCATCCCGGATGCCTTCGGCGTGGGCAAGCCGAACATCACGGCGCTGGTGCTGATCGCGCTGGCCTCTGTTGCCATCCTGTGGATGGGGCTGCGGGCGCGGGCGCGGGATCAGCAATTCGGGATCACGCCGGAGCCGATGGTGGTCTTTGCCATCCGGAATTTCGTGGTCGTGGCCGCGCTGATGTTCGTTGGCTACAAGCTGGCGTCGTTCCGGGGGCTGCCGAATGTGGTGGTGGTGCTGGCGGTGCTGACGGTTCTGTATGCCTTCTTCACGGAAACCACGACGACGGGGCGGCGCATTTATGCGCTGGGCGGGAACGAGAAGGCCGCGCGGCTGTCGGGGATCAATACGGACCGGCTGGTTTTCCTGACCTTCTGCAACATGGGGGTGCTGGCGTCGCTGGCGGGGATGATCGTGGCGGCGCGGCTGAATTCCTCGACCCCCAAGGCGGGGGTGGGGTTCGAGCTGGACGTGATCGCGGCGGTCTTCATCGGCGGGGCGTCGATGACGGGCGGGTCGGGCAAGATCATCGGGGTGGTGGTCGGCGCGTTGATCATGGGGGTGATGAACAACGGGATGTCCATCATGGGCATCGGCATCGACTATCAGCAGGTGATCAAGGGGCTGGTGCTGCTGGCTGCGGTCATCTTCGATGTCTACAACAAGAACAAGTGAGGGGGCTGTCATGCTGATTTCGCAGGTGAGGCGGCCGGATGGCGGGTTGGCCGTCGTGGTACGGTCGGGGTCCGAGGCGGCGGTGCTGCGCGGGGTGGAGAGCACCTATGCGCTGGCGATGGAGGCGGCGGCGACGGGGCGGCCCGTGGCGGCGCTGGTGGCCGAGCGGGGTTTGGGCGAGGCAGTGGACCTGCCGTCGCTGCTGGCCGAGGGGCGGGTGGTGTTGCCGATCACGCATCCCGATCCCGCGCATATGCATCTGACGGGGACGGGGCTGACGCATCTGGGCAGCGCCTCGGCCCGCGATGCGATGCATGCCAAGCTGGCGGGGGCGGAGGTGCTGACCGACAGCATGAAGATGTTCCGCATGGGGCTGGAGGGCGGGCGTCCTGCGGCCGGCCATGTGGGGGTGCAGCCCGAGTGGTTCTACAAGGGCAACGGCACGACCGCCGTGCCGCCCGGCGGCGCGCTGACCATGCCGGGCTTTGCCGAGGACGGGGGCGAGGAGCCGGAGCTGGCGGGGGTCTATGTGATCTCGCCCGACGGGGTGCCGTGCCGTTTGGGCTGGGCCTTGGCGAACGAGTTTTCGGACCATGTGACGGAGCGGGTGAATTACCTGTGGCTGGCGCATTCCAAGCTGCGCGAGGCGAGTTTCGGGCCGGAAATCCTGATCGGGGAATTGCCTGCGGACGTGCGGGGGACAAGCCGCATCCGGCGGGGCGGCGCGGTGGTGTGGGAGAAGCCCTTCCTGTCGGGCGAGGCGAACATGTCGCACACGATGGCGAACCTTGAACATCATCATTTCAAGTACGGGCTGTTCCGGCAGCCGGGCGATGTGCATGTGCACATGTTCGGCACGGCGACGCTGAGTTTTGCGGATGGCTTTGCCACGCAGGAGGGCGATATCTTCGAGATCGAGGCGGCAGAGTTCGGTCTGCCGTTGCGGAATACACTGGCCAAGGCCCCTGCGGATGCGGGTGCGCTGGCTGTGCAAGCATTGTGAGGAAAGCATGACCTTCAAACCCGCCAAATGGCCCCGCAAGCTGCGCTCGCAGGAATGGTTCGGGGGGTCGAGCCGCGACAACATCTATCACCGCGGCTGGATGAAGAATCAGGGTTTCCCGCATGACCTGTTCGACGGGCGGCCCGTCATCGGCATCCTGAACACCTGGTCCGAGCTGAACCCCTGCAACGCGCATCTGAACGCGCTGGCGGAAAAGGTGAAGAACGGCATCTACGAGGCGGGCGGGTTTCCGGTGGAGGTGCCGGTTTTCTCGGTTTCGGAATCGGCGTTCCGGCCCACGGCGATGATGTTCCGCAATCTGGCGGCCATGTCGATCGAGGAGCAGATGCGCGGGCAGCCGATGGATGGCTGCGTGCTGCTGGTGGGCTGCGACAAGACTACGCCCAGCCTGCTGATGGCGGCGGCGTCCACGGACCTGCCGTCGATCATCGTCACGGGCGGGCCGATGCTGAACGGCTATTACAAGGGTGAGCGGGTCGGGTCGGGGACGCATCTGTGGAAATTCTCGGAAGCCGTGAAGGCGGGCGAGATGAGCATGGCGGAATTCGCCGAGGCCGAGGCGTCGATGAGCCGGTCGGCGGGGTCGTGCAACACGATGGGCACGGCCAGCACCATGGCGAGCATGGCCGAGGCGCTGGGCATGGCGCTTTCGGGCAATGCGGCGATTCCGGCGGTGGATTCGCGCCGGCGCGTGATGGCGCAGATGTCGGGGCGGCGGATCGTCCAGATGGTGAAGGACGATCTGAAACCGTCCGACATCCTGACGAAAGCGGCGTTTGAAAACGCGATCCGCACCAATGCGGCGATCGGCGGGTCGACCAATGCGGTGATCCACCTTCTGGCGATTGCCGGACGGGTGGGGGTGGACCTGACGCTGGACGACTGGGACCGGCTGGGGCGCGACGTGCCGACCATCGTGAACCTGATGCCGTCGGGCAAATACCTGATGGAGGAATTCTTTTATGCCGGTGGCCTGCCTGTCGTGCTGAAGCGGCTGGGCGAGGCGGGGCTGCTGAACAAGGACGCGCTGACCGTGTCGGGCGAGACGGCGTGGGATCAGGTGAAGGATGTCACCAACCACAACGAGGATGTGATCCTGCCGGTGGAGCGGGCGATCACGCAATCGGGCGGCGTGGTGGTGGTGAAGGGCAATCTGGCGCCGAATGGCGCGGTGCTGAAGCCGTCGGCGGCGACGCCGGAGTTGATGGTGCATCGCGGCCGCGCGGTCGTGTTCGAGGATATCGACCACTACAAGGAACGGATCAACGACCCCGATCTGGATATCGACGAGACCTGCGTGATGGTGCTGAAGAATTGCGGGCCGAAGGGCTATCCGGGGATGGCCGAGGTGGGCAATATGGGCCTGCCGCCGAAGGTGTTGAAGAAGGGTATCACCGATATGGTGCGGATTTCCGATGCGCGCATGTCGGGCACGGCCTATGGCACGGTCTGCCTGCACACCAGCCCCGAGGCGGCGGCGGGTGGCCCCCTTGCCGTGGTGCGGGACGGGGATTTCATCGAACTGGACGTGCCGAACCGGCGCCTGCATCTGGATATCAGCGACGAGGAACTGGCCGCGCGGCTGGCCGCATGGACCCCGCGCATCGCGCCGCCCGACAGCGGCTATGCGATGCTGCACCACCAGCATGTGATGGGCGCGGACAAGGGGGCGGACCTCGAATTCCTGCGCGGCTGCCGGGGCGCGCCGGTGGGCAAGGATTCGCACTGATGCCGCGCGAGAGGATCGCCCTCGTAGGCATCGGCAAGATCGCCCGGGATCAGCATGTGCCCGCCTTGGCAGCGTCGCCCGACTGGGAACTGGCGGCGACGGTCAGCCGGTCGGGGACGGTGGAGGGGGTGGAGGCCTTCACCGATTTCGCCGCCATGCTGGAGGCGCGGCCCGATATCGGGACCGTGTCGCTGTGCCTGCCGCCGCAGCCGCGCTATCCCTATGCCGAGGCGGCGATACGGGCGGGGCGGCATGTGATGCTGGAAAAGCCGCCGGGGCAGACGCTGGCCGAGGTGCATTGCCTGCGCGCGCTGGCAGATGCCTTTGGCGTGTCGCTTTACGCGACATGGCACAGCCGGATGGCGGCGGCGGTGGCACCGGCCAAGGCGTGGCTGGCGGGGCGGGTGGTGACATCGGCGCGGATCGTCTGGCGCGAGGATGTGCGCAAGTGGCATCCGGGGCAGGACTGGGTGTTCGAACCCGGCGGGATGGGAGTCTTTGATCCCGGCATCAATGCGCTGTCGATCCTGACCGAGATCCTGCCGCATACGGGGCATGTGACGGGGGCGGAGCTGGAATTTCCGGCCAACCGTGACACGCCGATTGCGGCGCGGCTGCGGTTTTCGGAGAATATCACTGCCGATTTCGACTGGCGGCAGGAAGGCCCGCAGACCTGGGATATCGAGATCGAGACGGATGCGGGGCCCTGCGCGCTGCGCCTTGGCGGCAACCGGTTCGAGGTGGCGGGCCGCGATGTGGCGGGCGAGGAGAGCATCATGGGGGAATATCCCGCGCTTTACGCCCGCATGGCCGAGCTGGTGCGGGGGTCGCAGTCCGAGGTTGACCTTGCGCCGATGGTGCATGTGGCGGATGCGCTAACGCTGGGGCGTCGGGTGGTCACCGATCCGTTCCACTTCTGAACGGGATGCAGTGACCGGCAGCGGGGCGATCCGTCTGGGGAACGGAGGCTATGTGGCCCTGCCCGCGCTGCCGGTATGAACCATCTGCACTGGCACTGCACATATCCGGTATTGCGCTAGGGACGCCTCGGATCGGTCCGGCGGATTCCGCCTTTCCTTAAACAACAGGTATCCGGCAAAACGTTCCCTGTCGCTTGCGCGGTCGGGGGAGGCGGGTTTGACACCGTGGTGGCGGGGCGACCAACGCCTGTCGTTTCCATCCCTTGGTCGGCCTAAACAATTCGCCGGCGGGGACGTCCTGCGCCCCCGCCGGTCGCGGTCAGGTGCGGAACACCCGGTAGATCGCGGGAATCACCAGAACGGTGAGCAGGGTCGAGGACAAGAGCCCGAAGAGGAGCGAGATCGCGAGGCCCTGGAAGATCGGGTCGGCGAGGATGACCACGGCCCCGATCATGGCGGCGATGGCGGTCAGCAGGATCGGCTTGAAGCGGATCGCGCCGGCCTCGATCAGGCGGTCGACGGTGACGTCGCCGGTGCCTGTGTTGCGGATGAAGTCCACGAGCAGGATGGAGTTCCGCACGATGATCCCCGCAAGGGCGATGAAGCCGATCATGGAGGTGGCCGAGAAGGGCGCCCCGAAGAGCCAGTGGCCAAGGATGATGCCGAGGAAGGTCAGCGGGATGGGCGTCAGGATCACCAGCGGCAGCTTGAACGAGCCGAATTGCGCCACGACGAGGATGTAGATGCCCAGCAGCGCCACGCCGAAGGCGGCGCCCATGTCGCGGAAGGTGACGAAGGTCACTTCCCATTCGCCGTCCCAGAGGAGGGTGGTCTTCGTCTCGTCCTCGGGCTGGCCGTGCAGGCTGATTTCGGGTTTCGTGCCGGGGGCCCAGTCCTGCGCCTCGATCGCGCGGGCGACGGCGAGCATGCCGTAGAGGGGCGCTTCGAAATCGCCCGCCAGTTCGGCGGTGACCATTTCCGCCTCGCGCCCGTTGTGGCGGAAGACGGGGAATGAGGCGGTTTCGGTTGCCACCTGCACCACGTCGCCCAGTTCCACCACGCCGCGCGCACCGGGAAGGGTGTTGGCGGGGATGGGGGTGGTCAGGAAGCGGGCATCCAGCACGCGGTCGGACCTGTCGCGCCCGACGATGAGCGGGATCGGGTGGCGGCCGTCGCCGCGGTGGGAATAGCCCACCGTCTGGCCGCCGTTCAGGAGCGCGATGGTGTCGAAGACGTCCTGTTCCTGCACCCCGAAGAAATCGAGGTCGTCGGTCGAAATCGTGGCGCGCAGGCGGGGTGCGGGCTGGCCGAAGCTGTCATCCACATCGACGATGAAGGGGATGCTTTCGAACGCGGCCCTGATCTGGGCGGCGGCGGCGCGGCGGGTTTCGGCGTCGGGGCCATAGACCTCGGCCAGCAAGGTCGCGATGACGGGGGGGCCGGGGGGCGGTTCGACGGTTTTCAGGACCGTGCCCGCGGGGAGGTCGAGGGTTTTCAGCCGCTCGCGGATGTCCAGCGCGATGGCGTGGCTGGCGCGGTCGCGGTCGGTTTTCGGCAGGAGGTTGATCGCCACCTCGCCCAGTTGCGGTTCAGCGCGCAGGTAGGTGTGGCGGACAAGGCCATTGAAATTGAAGGGCGCGGGGGTGCCGGCGTGGGTCTGCACGCTGGTCACCTCGGGCAGTTGCAGCACGATCGCGGCGACGTCCTGCGCGACGCGGTCGGTGGCTTCGACCGATGCGCCTTCGGGCAGGTCGATCATCACCGAGAGTTCGGACTTGTTGTCGAAGGGCAGGAGCTTGACCGTCACGTCGCGGGTATAGAGAGCGGCGAGCGAGCCGAAGGAGAGCACGGCGGTGACGAGGAGGAAGGTCAGGCTGCGCCGTTTCGTGGCCAGAAGCGGGCGGGCGGTGGCGTTGTAGGCACGTTCCAGCCAGCCGCCGTGATGGCCGCCGTGGGTGTCGTCATGGGCATGGGCGGACATGTCGGCGCGGCCCGCGATCTTGACCATCAGCCACGGCGTGATGATGACCGCGACGAAGAAGGAGAAGATCATCGCGGCAGAGGCATTGGCGGGAATGGGCGACATGTAGGGGCCCATGAGGCCCGAGACGAAGAGCATGGGCAGCAGCGCCGCGACCACGGTCAGGGTGGCGACGATGGTGGGATTGCCCACTTCGGCCACGGCGTCGATGGCGGCCTGCATCCGCGGGCGGGCGTCCTTCATGCCCCAGTGGCGGGCGATATTCTCGATCACCACGATGGCGTCGTCGACGAGGATGCCGATGGAGAAGATCAGCGCAAAGAGCGAGACGCGGTTGAGCGTGTAGCCCATGATCCATGCGGCAAAGAGGGTCAGAAGGATCGTGACGGGTATGACGATGGCGACCACGACCGCCTCGCGCCAGCCGATGGCGAGCCAGACCAGCGCGATGATGGACACGGTGGCAAGGCCGAGGTGGAACAGCAGCTCGTTGGCCTTTTCGTTGGCAGTTTCGCCATAGTCGCGGGTGATGGTGAGGGTGACGCCGTCGGGGATCAGGCGGGGTTCGAGGAGGTGGATGGCGTGCAGCACCTCTTCGGCCACGACCACGGCATTGGCGCCGGCGCGTTTGGCGATGGCCAGCGTCACTGCGGGCGAGCGGGCGATGCTGCCGTCTTCGGCCCGTGTCAGGTGGCTGACGATGTGGTCGGAGGTGTCGGGGACGAAGCGGACGGTCGCCACGTCCGAGACATAGACGGGCCGTCCGTCGCGGGTGGTCAGAAGGAGGTTCGCCACCTCGGCCGGTGCGGTCAGGGTCTGGCCCGCCACAAGGTCGATCTGGTTGCCGCCGTCGCGGAGTTTGCCGGTGTTGAGCGTGCGGTTGGCCTGGGCCACCTTGCCCGCAAGCTGTTGCAGGGTGACGCCGTAAAGCGCCAGACGGTCGGGGTCGGGTTCGATGCGGATTGCCTCCTGCGCCTCTCCGACCAGATAGGTCAGGCCGACATCTTCGGTCTTCATCACCTCGGATTGCAGGGTGCGGGCAAGGCGGGTCAGGTCGTTGGCCGTGATGTCGGAGGCGGGGTCGGCAGAGAGGGTGAGCGACAGGATCGCCACGTCGTCGATGCCGCGCCCGATCACCAGCGGTTCGGGGATGCCGACGGGGATTCGGTCCATGTTGGCGCGCAGCTTGTCGTGCACGCGCAGGATGGCGTCTTCGGCCTTGGTGCCCACTTCGAAGCGGGCGGTGACGAGGGCGGCGTCGTCGCGGGTCTGGCTGTAGACATGTTCGACGTCGTTGATCCCCTTGACGAGGATTTCCAGCGGTTCGGTCACCAGTTTCACGGCATCTTCGGCGCGCAGGCCCTGGGCCTGCACGTGGATGTCGACGAGGGGGACGGAGATCTGCGGTTCCTCCTCGCGCGGGAGGGAGATCAGCGCGACGAGGCCCGCGGCGAGGGCCGCGAGGATGAAGAGGGGGGTGAGCGCCGAGGCGATGAAGGCGCGGGTCAGGCGGCCCGCGATGCCGAGGGCGGTGTCGGGACGGTCAGTCATGGCTGGCCTCTTCTGCGGCGGGGGCTTCGGGGGCTTGGGTCAGGATGCGGTCGCCCGCGCGCAGGCCGGAGAGGATTTCGACCATGGGCTGGCCGTCGATCACCTCGTGCGTGCCGGGGACGACGGCGCGCAGGCCCGCGCCGTCGATGGCGACGAAGTCGAGCCCCGCGCGGGTGACGAGGGCGGTTTCCGGCACGGCGAGCGCCTGCCGGTCGCCCACCGGCAGGCGGACGAGGATGCGGGCGTCGACGAAGTCGTCGGGAAGGCCCTGCACCTCGACATCGGCGATGACGCGGCCGTTCTCGATCAGCGGGTAGATGCGGATGAGGGTGCCTTCGGTCGGACCTCCGGCGCCGTCGATCCGGATCGTGGCGCCCGTGGTCAGGTCGGCGGCGTGGCGTTCGGGGATGGCAAGGCGCAGGAAGATGCCGCCGCCGCCCAGCATGGCCACGGGTTCGCCCGGCAGGACGACCGCGCCCTGTGCCACGGGCACGTCAAGGATGCGCCCCGAGACGGGGGCGAGCACCGCGCCTTCGGCGGCCTGCTGTTCGACGACCTGCCGCTGCGCGTCGAGTGCTGCGATCTGGCCGGTCACCACATCGACCTGCGTGCGGAGCGCGTCGAGCCGCTGGGCCGTGGTGACGCCCTGTTTCAGCAGTTCCTCGCCACGGGTCAGTTCGGCCTGTGCATTGTCCAGTTGCGCCGCAAGCGCCTGACGCTGGGCGGTCAGGGCCGAGAGCTGGAAGCCGATCTTCTGGTCGACGATCTCGGCCAGCACATCGCCCTGTTCGACCGTATCGCCTTCGGCCACGCGCAGGCTGGCCAGAGTGCCGCCAAGGCGGGCGCGGGCGGGGATACGGTCGCGCGCCTCGATCCGGCCGTAGACGGCCTTCCATTCGGTCAGGGTGACGGGGGCGAGGGTGACGCTCTCGGCCCGCGCGGCGGAAGCGGGGAGGAGGGCGGAGGCGAGGGCGAGAAAGGATGCGGTGGCGAGGATACGCATGGGAGACTCCTGCGGGTGACGGGGCAGAGGTAGACTGTCCCGATATAATATTCAAGACTGTGAATATATATTTCCTGCGCGATGTGGCGGATGGGGCAAATGGCTTGCCCTTTGGCGAAAGGGGGTTAGACAGGACGGGCAGCAGGGCCGGAGCGGATGACCAAGATCAGGGATATCGCCAAGCGTGCGGGGGCGTCCATCGCGACGGTGTCGCGGGTGGTCAACGGGTCGGGCTATGTCAGCGCCGGGATGCGCGCGCGGATCGAGGCGGCGGTGCGCGAGCTGGACTATCGGCCCAATGCGGGGGCGCGGGCGATGCGGTCGGGGTCGAGCCGGATGGTGGGCGTGCTGCTGCCTGCGCTGGATGTGCATTTCTTCGGGATACTGGCCCATACGGTGGAGCAGGCGCTGTTCGCGCGGGGCTATCAGGCGATGATCTGTTCGACGGCGGAAAGCCCCGAGCATGAGGCGGCCTATGTGGGCGCGATGCTGGCGCAGCAGGTGGACGGGGTGATCATGGCCGCCGTCGCGTCGGACGGGGCGGGGGTGGGGCGGCTGGTGGCGGCGGGGGTGCCCATCGTGGCGGTGGACCGCGCCCTGCCCGGGCTGGCGGCGGTGGCGGTGGATCATCATGCGGGCGGGCGGATGCTGGCGCGGCATCTTCTGGACCTTGGCCACCGCGCCATCGGGGTGGTGGGCGCGCCGGACCATTCCGCGCCGGTGCAGGAACGTCTGGCAGGCATCACGGCGGAACTGGCGGGGGCGGGGCTCGCGCCCGTGGCCGTGCGGCTGGGGGCGGAGCACGGGTTCGAGGCCTGCCGCGCGCTGGCCGATGCGCTGCTGGGCGAGGTGCTGCCCACGGCGATCATCGGGACGACCGACATGGCGGCGATCGGGGCGATCCATGCGGCGGCAGGGCGGGGGCTGGTGGTCCCGCGCGACCTGTCGGTGATCGGTTTCGACGATCTGCCGGCGGCGCGCTATACGATCCCGCAACTGACGACGGTCGCCCAGCCGGTGCGCGAGATCGGGCAGGCGGCGGTGGAGCGTCTGCTGGCGCTGATGGAGGGGAAACCGGCGCTGCCGCCGCCCGTGCTGGCGCTGCGGCTGGTGGAGCGGGGGACGACGGGGCGGGTTTGAGGGGGGCCTTGTCTTGAGGCGCGGCTCTCGGGCGTTCGGCCATGAGTTTGCAGAACATTTGCGCTTCGGTTGGTCCTCACCCGGGGCCAAAGCCCCGGGTGGCGGCCGTCCCGCCCCCCCGGGGCGGCCGCACATATATGTGCAGCCACCCCGACGGGACGGCCGCCACCCTTGCGTTGCGCATAAGGGGCGGCGTCTTGGCTCACCATCCCTCAATACGGCATCGGATGTTCGCGATGTGCCGCGTCGATGTCGGCCATAACCTCGTCCGACAGGGTGACGTCGCCCGCGCCGAGGGCGGTTTTCAACTGGTCCAGCGTCGTCGCCCCGAAGATCGGGATGCAGGGGAAGGGGCGTTGGCGGCAGAAGGCGATGGCCATCTGCGCGGGGTCGAGGCCGTGGCGCGCGGCGATGCCGAGATAGGCCGCGACGGCGGGAAAGACGCGGGGCGTGATACGCCCGCCCAGCGTGGGGTTGAGCGACCGGCGCGAGCCGTCTGGGATCACGCCGCCCGCATATTTGCCCGTCAGAAGCCCCGTGGCGAGGGGCGAGAAGGCGAGGAGGGGGAGGTTCTCGGCCACCGACAGCTCGGCCCAGTCGCTGTCGAACTGGCGGCAGAGGAGGGAATATTCGTTCTGCACCGAGGCGACGCGGGGCAGGCCGTGGGTTTCGGCAAGGTGCAGCCAGCGCGCGGTGCCCCAGACGGAATCGTTGGACAGGGCGAGGTGGCGGATCTTGCCTTCGGCGATCAGATCCTGCGCGGCGCGCAGCACGTCGAGCATGTGGTCGGTCACCTGCGCGCGGTCGAGCGGGCGGGGGTCATAGTCCCAGATCTGGCGGAAATGGTAGCTGCCGCGGTTGGGCCAGTGCATCTGGTAGAGGTCGATCACATCCGTCTGCAACCGTTTCAGCGAGCCGTCCACCGCCGCGCGCAGCGTCGCCCCCGTGATGGGCGCGCCGTCGCGGACGGCCTGCTGCCCTTCGCCCGTGATCTTGGTGGCCAGCACGATCCGGTCGCGCCCCCCGCGCGCGGCGAGCCAGGTTCCGATGATCTCTTCGGTCCGGCCTGCCGTCTCGGCGCTGACGGGGTTGACGGGGTACATCTCGGCCGTGTCCCAGAAGGTGCAGCCGTGATCCAGCGCCATGTCCATCTGGGCGTGGCCGTCGGCTTCGGAATTCTGGGTGCCCCATGTCATGGTTCCGAGGCAGAGGTGGGAGACCATCAGGTCGGTCTGGCCGAGGCGGATCTGTTTCATGCGCGTGTTCCTTTCCGTCTGGGACCAGAGCGTAGCGGGGGCGCGGGCGGGGGCAAGGGGGATTGCGGGCGGTTGAGAACGAATAGTGAACATGCTAGCCTTCGGGGCATGAGTCTGCCTGTGCTTTCCGATCATGGCGCGCGGCCCCGCGGGCGGGGGATGGTGCCCCTGCCCGGCGGGGCGGCGGCGGGGATCGGGCTGGCGCGGGGACGGGTGCATGAATTGCGCGGCCCGTCGCGGGTGGCGCTGGCCGTGCAGGTGATGGGGGAATGCGCGGGGCCGGTGCTGTGGATCTATCCCGGCTGGCAGGCAGAGCGGCTTTATCCCGACGGGGTGGCGGTCTGGGCCGATCCGGCGCGGCTGATCTATGCGCGGGCGCGGCGGGCCGAGGATATCCTGTGGGCGATGGAAGAGGCGCTGCGGTCGGGCGCGGTGGGGCTGGTGGTGGCGGAACTGCCCGCCGCGCCCGCGCTGACGCCCGTGCGGCGGTTGCAGCTTGCGGCCGAGGCGGGGACGGAGGCGGCGCATCATGCGGGGCATGGCGTGGCGCCCTTGGGCCTGATGCTGACGGGGGGCGAGGCGGTGGCGGCGGGGGTGGAAAGCCGCTGGCGGATGTCGCCGCTGCCGTCGGCCGGCACGATGATCGAGGAGCGGGGGCCGGTCTGGCGGCTGGAGCGCGAGCGGGCGCGGGGGGCGGAGCCTGCGTCATGGCGGCTGGAGCGGGGGGCGCAGGGGGCGGTGCTGGTGTAGGGCGGGGCGGTGATGGCCCATCCTGCGGGTGCGGGGCGGGGGCCTTGCCGTGCGGTTCTTCTTCGGGTGGTGGCCGCCACTCTTCTGTCAGGATAAATTACGTAAATTACGTAATCCCGACCCTCAGACCAGCCGCCTGAAGGTGGGCACGGGGCCGGAATTGTCGAAGAAGGGGACGCCTTCGTCGGGGCGGCCTTCGGTCAGGGCGGCGATTTCGGCCAGCACCACCTCGGTTATGAAAGGCAGGTCGAGGGCGCGCGCCTCGCCGCAGCCGATCCAGTGCAGGTGCGAGAGTTCGTCCGAGGCGGCGGAGAAATCGTCAGGGTCGCCCGCGATGCGGCCTGCGTCGATCAGGAAGAAGCGCGCGTCGAAGCGGCGCGACCGGCCCGGCGGCGTGATGGCGCGGAAGATGAAGCGCAGCGCGGGGTCGGACGCGGGGGCGAGGGTGAGGCCCGTCTCCTCGTGCAACTCGCGCAGGGCGGCGGCGGCGAGGGCGGCGGGTGAGGGGGCGGGGTCGGGCAGGTGCTGGCCGAGCCGCGCGATGCAGGGCCCGCCCAGCAGGCCGGGGGTCAGGGGGCGGTGGTCGCCCGCATCCACCCCGCCGCCCGGAAAGACGTATTTCGACGGCATGAAGGCCGCCCCCGCGCCGCGCTGGCCCATCAGGACCTGCGGGCCCGCGCCCGTGCGGCGCAGAAGGACGGTCGTGGCGGCGGGGCGGATCGGCTGATCCGTCATTCCCGAAGCTGGCCCTTCCGTCCGAACCCGTGCATCCGTTTCGCCCATTGTACCGCCACCAATGCCCCCTTCAGCCGTGGCAGAAGGTAGAGCGAAAGCGCCACCGTGCCCACGGAAAAGATCGAGGCGAGCACGAGCGGATCGGGGCGCCATGTCGTGAAGGCCCAGAGGATCACGGGGGCCATCAGGTGGCCCACGATCAGGATGGTCAGATAGGCCGGGCCGTCATCGGCGCGCTGGTGGTGCAGCGCCTCGCCGCAGACGGGGCAGCTTTCGCGGACCTTGAGATAGCCGCGCAGGAGCGGGCCGGACCCGCAGGACGGGCAGCGGCGGCGCCAGCCGCGCAGCATGGCGGGGCCGAGCGGGCGGTCTTCGAGAAGATCCTCGCGCAGGTCGTCATGCGGGAAGTGTCCGTCGGGCATCTTGGGTTCCGGATCTGGGTGAACAAGAAGGCGTAGTCCTAAGGCTGTGCTGCGGGCTTGGGGAGGGGACGGATCGCCGCATCGGCGGAATTCGCGGCGTCGCGCGGAAAATTGCAGGTGCGGGCGACGGAAAGCGCGGGGGGCGGCGTTGGACGTGCAGAAGGGCGGGGCAAGGGTGCCGCGGTCCGGTTACGGGAGAGATGCGATGACGCGAACGGGCAAGGGGCTTTCGATGCTGGCGCTGGCGGCGGTGGCGGGTGCGGCACTGTCGACGGCGGCGCTGGCCGAGCGTGGCGATATGGGCGGCATGGGTATGGGCATGGGCATGGGAATGGGCGGGCCGCTGGCCGCGCTGGATTTCGCGGCGGTCGATGCCGACAAGGACGGCAAGATCACGCCGGCCGAGATGGACGCCTTTCGCGACGCCGAGGTGACGGCGGCGGATGCCGACAAGGATGGCAAGCTGTCGGCTGCGGAACTGGCCGTAATGGCGGCCAAGCGGATCGAGGCGCGGGCCACCGACATGGCCGCGCGGATGATCGAGCGGCATGATGCCGATGGCGACGGGCTGCTGACGGCGGCGGAGCTTGCCGCGCGTCCTGCGCCGGACCGGCTGTTCGGGATGGCCGACAGCGACGGGGACGGGGCGCTGAGCGAGGCCGAGATCGAGGCGGCACAGGCAGAGATGGCCGAGATGCGCGGCGGGCGGGGTCATGGCAGGGGCCACGGCCACGGGCACGGGCATGGTGGTGGCTGGGGCGGCTGGTTCGGTGACGCCGCGGAATAGGCGCGGCACCACCCCGCGCGCCGTCATGGCGCGCGGGGTTTGCGCGGTGGAACGTGACAGGTTAAGCCCGAGGCAGGATGGACATGCCCCGCGACATGCAGGCCGAGGATGTGGACTCTGCCACGGACGAGGCGCTTCTGGCCCGCTATGCCGCGGGCGATCCTGCGGCGGCGCGGGCGCTGACGCTGCGCCTTGTGCCGCGGGCGCAGGGCTATGCGGCGCGGCTGCTGGGCGACGGGGCCGAGGCCGAGGATATCGTGCAGGAGGCGATGCTGCGGCTGTGGCGCGCGGCACCCGGCTGGCGGTCGGGCGAGGCGCAGGTGGCGACGTGGCTTTACCGCGTGGTCACCAACCTGTGCACCGACCGGATCAGGGCGCGGCGGCGGCGGCCCACGGCGGCGCTGGACGAGGCGCCCGAGGTGGCGGACGGCGCAGGCGGAGCCGAGGCGGGGCTGATCGAGGCGGACCGGATGGCGGCCTTGCAGGCGGCGCTGGATGCCCTGCCCGAGCGGCAGCGGCAGGCGGTGGTGTTGCGCCATATCGAGGGGTTCGGCAATCCAGAGATCGCCGAGGTGATGGACATCGGCGTGGAGGCGGTCGAAAGTCTGACCGCCCGCGGGAAACGGGCGCTGGCGGCGATCCTTGCCGGACGGCGCGGGGAGTT
The DNA here is from genome assembly GCF_009908265.2 of Paragemmobacter amnigenus. Classification (GTDB taxonomy): domain Bacteria; phylum Pseudomonadota; class Alphaproteobacteria; order Rhodobacterales; family Rhodobacteraceae; genus Paragemmobacter; species Paragemmobacter amnigenus. The sequence continues at coordinate 111,388 of NZ_JAAATX020000013.1, forward strand.
GGGCTATGACGATGCGGAATGAGGCCGATGACGGGCTGGAGGGGCTGTTCGCCGAGGCGCGGACCCTGCGGGCGCAGCCGTCGGAGGCATTGATGGCGCGGGTTCTGGCGGATGCGCTGGCCGAGCAGCCGCGCCCCGCCGCGCCTGTCGTGGCACCGCCTGCGATGCGGGCGGGGCTGTGGTCGCGGGCGGTGTCGCTTTTCGGGGGGGCGGGGGCGCTGGCGGGGATGGGCACGGCGGCGCTGGCCGGGCTGCTGATCGGCTATGTCCAGCCTGCGGGGCTGGTGTTGCTGGGGGATGCGGTGCTGGGCGCGCCCCTGGAAACGGTGGAACTGATCCCGAGCGTCGAGACGCTTTTTGCAGGGGAATGAACGATGGACGAGCGCAAGGACGGGGGGGCGACCCCTGCGGCTGGGGTCGCGGCGGCGCGGGGCGGGCGCGGGGTGCGGATCGCGCTGGGGATTTCGGTCGCGTTGAACCTGCTGGTGGTCGGGCTGGTCGCGGGGGCCGTGCTGCGCGATGGCGGCCCGCGCGAGCGGATGGTGCGCGATCTGGACTTCGGCCCCTTTACCGAGGCGCTGTCGCGCGAGGACCGTGCGGCGCTGCGGCGTGCCTTCGTGCAGCGTGCGCCCGGGATGCAGGACATGCGGCAGCAGATGCGGCAGGATTTCCGCGCGCTGCTGGCGGCGCTGCGGGCCGAGCCTTTCGATCCCGATGCGCTGCGCGGCGTGCTGGCGAACCAGCAGGCGCGGATGGCCGAGCGGGTCTCGTTGGGGCAGGAGTTGATGCTGGAGCGGCTGTCCGTGATGGCGCCGCAGGAGCGCGCGGCCTTTGCCGACCGGCTGGAACAGCGGTTGCGGCACGGCGCGCGCGAGGGGCATGGCGGGCGGGACGGGCATGGCGGCCCGGCGGATTGATCCCTAGCCGACCTTGACGCGGTTGCGGCCAAGGGTCTTGGCCCCCAGCAGCGCGTGATCGGCCTGCGCGATCACCGTATCGGGCAGGCTGCCCGGCGGGGCGTATGACAGGCCAACCGAGAGAGTGACGGAAATCGTGCGGCCATCGGGCAGGGGGACGGGGCTGTCTCCCACGGCGGCGCAGAGGCGGCGCGCGCGCGCCTCGCCCTCGGCCAGCGGGGCGGAGAGGACGATGAGGAATTCCTCGCCCCCGATGCGGGCGAGCAGGTCGCCCGCCGACATCTCGGCCCGCAGGCGGGCGGCCACTTCGGCCAGAACGGCATCGCCCGCGGCGTGGCCATAGCTGTCATTGACCCGCTTGAACCGGTCGAGATCGGCCAGAAGCACGGTGAGGCCCTGTCCGGTGCTGACGGAACGGGCGGAGAGTTCGCCCAGCCGGCGCAAGGCATGGCGGCGGTTCGACAGGCCGGTCAGCGGGTCTGTCAGGGCAAGGCGCGCGTGGTCATGCAGCGCGGCGCGGCGTTGCGTGGCCGCGCGGGCGCGACGGACCAGCGCGTCGATGCGGGCTGCGGTTTCGGCGGGGGGCGTGTCGGGGGGGATCGCCTCGTCCGCGCCAAGGTCATAGGCAAAGGCGGCAAGGCGCGGGTCGCCGATGAGCACCGCGATGCCGGAATGGCGGCTGAGGCTGTCGCTGCGGAGTTCCGAGAGAAGGACGAGCGCATTGGCAGGGTCGGTCGCGCCGTCGATGACAAAGCCGTCGGGCGTGCCGGGCCCCTGTGCGCCACGCCCCGTTTCGGCCCCGAGCAGCGTTTCGCGGTCGCGCAGGACGAGGCGATGCGACAGATGCGGGGCGAGGCGGCGGTCGAGCCTGCGGGCGGCGTCCTCGTCCATGGCGGTGAGGGTGACGAGCCCGGGCCAGTCGAAGGGCGCGCCGGCATCCTCCAGCCCGTCGAGGGCAAGGGCTTCGCGCGCCTCGGGGTCGTGGCGGCGCAGGAGCGCGCGCAGGCGGGCGAGCAGGAGGCGGTCGTCGGCGGGTTTGGGAAGCACATCGTCGGCCCCCGCGCGCAGGGCAGCGAGGCGCTGGTCGGGGGTGGCGGCGGCGCTGTGGACGATGACGGGAATGTCGCGGCTGGCCGGATCGGCGCGCAGCCGTGCAAGCACCTCGAGCCCCGGGATATCGGGGAGGTGAAGGTCGAGGAGTATGGCGTCGGGCCGGTCCTGCCGCACCATGTCGAGCGCGGATTGCCCGTCGACGGCAAGGCTCACCTCGTGCAGGGCGGCAGAGATGCGGGTCTTGAGCACGATGCGGTTTGTCGCGACATCGTCGACGATGAGGATTTTGCCTGTCATCCGATGGTCTGCCGGTTTGCCCGCGATTGCTGCCTGCGCCATCATGGTTCCAAATTCGTTACCAAGCAGTTAACGACAGGTTTACGATTGCGGGAGGTCGGGCGCGTGAAGGTGGAAGCGGCAGAAACGCTGGCGTTGCGGGTGCTGGGATGGCTTGCGGGCAATGACGAGCTGTTCCCCGTATTCCTTGGCGCGACGGGGGCTGGCATCGACGGTGTGGCGCGGGCGGCGCAGAGCCCCGAATTCCTGGCCGCCGTGCTGGATTTCCTGCTCATGGACGATGCCTGGGTCATGGCCTTTTGCGATGCCGAGGGTCTGGCCTATGGCCTGCCGATGCAGGCGCGCGCGGCCCTGCCCGGCGGGCAGGTGGAGCACTGGACGTGATTGCATCGGCGCAAGGGGCGGGGCAAGGTCGGGCGGGGCAGGACGCAAGGAGGATGCGGGCATGATCGACGGCGTGATTTTCGACAAGGACGGGACGCTGTTCGATTTCCGTGCGAGCTGGGGCGCATGGGCCGGAAAGGCGGTTGCGATCCTTGCCTCGGAAAGCGGGGTGCCGACGGCCGTGCTGGGCGCGGCGATCGGCTATCATCCCGAGACGGGGCAGTTCGATCCTGACAGCGTGGTGATCGCGGGCACGTCGGACCAAATCGCCGCGGCGCTGGCTGCGGCCTTGCCGGGGGTGGATGTCGACGCGCTGGAGGACAGGCTGAACCGGATGGCGGCGGGGGCGCCGATGCTGCCTGCGGTGGACCTGCCGCATGTGCTGGGCGCGTTGCGGGCGCGGGGGCTGCGGATCGGGCTTGCCACCAATGATGTCGAGGTGGCGGCGCGGGCGCATCTGGAGGCGCACGGGATCGACGGGCTGTTCGATTTCATCGCGGGGCAGGACAGCGGGCACGGGGCCAAGCCGGGGCCGGGGATGTGTTCGGCCTTTGCCCGCCAGCAGGGGCTGGACCCTGCCCGCGTGGCGATGGTGGGCGACAGCCTGCATGACCTTCATGCGGGGCGCGCGGCGGGGATGCGGGCGGTGGCGGTGCTGACCGGCATTGCGGGGGCGGATGATCTGGCGCCCCATGCCGATGTGGTGCTGCCCGATATCGGCCATCTTGGCGCGTGGATCGACGGGCAGCGCGCGGGGGGCTGAGCCCCGCCTGCGGGGGTCGCTGCGAAAAAACGACATGATCGCGTCGTGGGCGGAGTGTCCTTTGCGCCGCTGCTTCGCCATCCTGCCCGAAAGCGCGGATGGTCGCGCCGACGGAGGATGCCATGAACGAAGAGCCACGCAAGCGCCGCGCCGGAGGACGGGCGGGGAACAAGGCGCGGGCGGGGTCGGCGGCCATCGACCAGATGCCGTGGCGGATTCCGGTCAACCCCGACGCGCCGGTGGAGCCGCTGGATGCCGAAGGGGTGGAGCGTATCCACAGGGGCGCGATGCGTATCCTGAAGGAGATCGGGATCGAGTTCCTGAACCCCGATGCCGTGGCGCATCTGAAACGCGCGGGCTGCAAGGTCGACGGCACGAACGTGAAGTTCGACGAGGCGTTCGTGATGGAGATGGTGGCGCGCGCGCCGTCCGAATTCACCATCACGCCGCGCAACCTTGACCGCGAGCTGATCATCGGCGGCAAGCATATGGTCTTTGTCAACGTCTCGTCCCCGCCCAATGCCTGGGATCTGGAGCGCGGCAAGCGGTCCGGCGATTTCGAGACGTTCAAGGAATTCATGAAGCTGACGCAGTATTTCAACTGCATCCACATCGCGGGCGGCTATCCGGTGGAACCCATCGACATCCACCCGTCGGTGCGGCATCTGGATTGCCTTTATGAAAAGCTGACGCTGACGGACAAGGTCGTTCACGCCTATTCGCTGGGCGCGGAGCGGGTCGAGGACGTCATGGAGATGACACGCATCGCGGGGGGGCTGAGCGAGGAGGAGTTCCAGGCCAAGCCGCGGATGTATACCAACATCAACTCGGTTTCCCCGCTGAAGCATGACTATCCGATGCTGGACGGGGCGATGCGGCTGGCCAAGCGGGGGCAGCCGGTGGTGGTGACGCCCTTCACGCTGGCCGGTGCCATGGCACCCGTGACCATGGCGGGGGCGGTCGCGCTGTCGCTGGCCGAGGCGCTGGCGGCGATTGCGCTGTTGCAATTCATCGCGCCGGGGTGCCCCGTGGCGATCGGGACGTTCACCAGCAACGTTGACATGAAGTCTGGCGCGCCGGCCTTTGGCACGCCGGAATATATGCGCGCGACGCAGATGACGGGGCAGATGGTGCGCAAATATGGCGTGCCGCTGCGGTCGTCGGGGGTCTGTGCGGCGAATGTGCCGGACGGGCAGTCTATGTGGGAGACGTCGAACAGCCTGTGGGCGGCGGTGCAGTCGCGCACCAACATGGTCTATCACGCGGCCGGATGGCTGGAGGGCGGGCTGATCGCCAGCCCCGAGAAATTCGTGATGGATTGCGAAGTGCTGCAGATGATCCAGCGCTATTTCGAGGAGGCGACCTTTGCCACCACGGAGGATGACATCGCCTTCGATGCCATCAAGGAGGTCGGCGCGGGCGGGCATTACTTCGGCTGCCAGCACACGCAGGAGCGTTATACGACGGCTTTCTATGCCCCCTTCGTCAGCGACTGGCGCAATTACGAGGCGTGGCAGAATGACGGGTCGGTCTGGACGCCGGAACGGGCGCACCGGATCTACAAGCAGATTTTGGAAGAATTCGAGGCCCCGCCGATGAATGGCGACCATCAGGAAGAGCTGCGCCGCTTTGTCGCCCGCCGCAAGCAGGAGGGCGGCGCGCCCACCGATTTCTGATCGGTTTTTCCTTTGCGCCCGCCCCGCTTGGCGATAGCCTCTGCGCCGGTAAAGGTCCGCAGAGCCGGATCGCCGGGCAGGGACGGAGACAGGCATGGATATCCTGACGCGGCAGCGGGGCGGGCTGGCCCTGACGGGTGCGGGCGCGGGTCTGGCGCTTTGGGCACTGGATCTGGCCGCCGTGCGGGGCGCATGGCCGGACCGCGTGCAATTCGGCCTTGCCGCGCTGCTATTTACCTATTTCGCGGCGCTGCTGGCCATGGCGGGGCCGGTGACGCTGCGCCGTGCGGCGGTGCTGGCGGGGCCGGTGGCGGTTGTCGTGGCGGGGCTGCTGTCCTTGGCCGCGCTGCGCTACGAGACGGTGACGGCGTTCCAGATGACGGGTCTGCCCTTTGTCGCGGCCTTTGCCGTGGGCTTTCTGCCGCTGCCCTTTCTGATCGCGCAGGGCGCGGGCGGGGGGTGGCGGGATTATCCCGTGCTGTTCACCGAAAGCTGGCGGATGGTCGTGCGGGCCGTCGCGGCATGGATCTTTGCAGGGCTGGTCTGGGGCGTGGTCTGGCTGTCGGATGCGCTCTTGGGCATCGTGGGGCTGGGCTTTATCGAGGCGCTTATGGAGGCAGGGCCGCTGGCGGCGATGCTGACGGGGGCGGCGCTGGGGCTGGGCAGTGCGGTGGTGATCGAGACGGCCGAGACGGCGGCGCCCGATCTGATCTTGCGGCTGTTGCGGATGCTGGCCTTGCCGGTGCTGGCGGTGACCGTGCTGTTTCTGGTGGCGCTGCCGCTGCGGGGCATGTCCGCGCTGCCGGCGGGGTTGTCCTCGGCCGGTATCCTGCTGGCGATCGCGGTGGCCGGGGTGGTGCTGGTCAGCGCGCTGGTCGACCGCAGCGATGACGAGGCGGTGGCGGGCCTGTGGATGGGACGGGTGGCGCAGGCGCTGGCCGCTGTGCTGCCGCTGCCGGTGGCGCTGGCGGTCTGGGCCCTGACCGAACGGGTGGGACAACATGGCTGGACCCCCGGGCGGGTCTTCGTGGCGGTGGTGGCGCTGGCGGCGGCGGGCTATGCGCTGCTCTATCTGCTGGCCGTGCTGCGGGGCGCGGGGTGGCGGGGGCGCATCCGGCGGGCCAATCTGGTGATGGCGGGGGTTCTGGTGGCGCTGTCCGCGCTGTGGCTGACGCCACTGCTGGATGCCGAGGCGATCTCGGCCCGGTCGCAACTGGCCCGCTATGAGGACGGGCGGACGGAGGCTGCCGCGCTGGACGTGGCGGCGCTGGGCCAATGGGGGCGCGCGGGGACGGCGGCGATAGCGCGGCTGGAGGAGCTGGCGGCAGAGCCGGGGCATGAGGGGCTGGCGCGGCGGCTGGCCGGAGCGGCGGCGGGCGAGGCACCCGCGATGGGCGAGGCGGCCGAGGCCCTGCTGGCCGAATTGCGCGAGGTGATGCCCTTGCAGCCCGAAGGTGCCACGGCCACGCGCGACATGCTGCTGGCGGCGATTCCGGCGGTGGAGGTGCAGACATGGATCGACGCCTGCACGACGCCGCTGCCGGGCGGGGACAGGCCGGGCTGCGTCTTCGTGGTGGCCGATCTCTGGACCGACCGTCCGGGCGAAGAGGCCGTTGTCCTGCTGCGCGAACCGTCGGGCTTCGTGCGCTACGAGGGGTTGGGACTGGGCGATGGCGGGGTGGAACGACGGTCCGTGGCCCCCGTGTCGGGGCTGCTGCCGGACCGCGCGGCGGGCGAGCAGCTGATCGCGGCGCTGCAGGACGCGCCGCCGGCCGTGACGCCCGCGCCTTTGAACATGCTCAAGGCGGGGGGCGGGATCCTGCTGTTGCCGTAAGGATTCCTTAACGGCTCTGCCCGATCCTGACAGGGTCAGGGGCAAGGCAGGGCCGCAGGATGAACGGGCTGATCAACAGGGCGATCCAGTGCTTTCTGCGGGACGGATGGGGCGGGGCGGCCTGGGCCGATGCCGCGCGGGCGGCAGGCGCGCCGGTGGCGGGGTTCGAGCCGCTGCTGGACTATGACCCCGCGCTGACGGGGCGGCTGGTGGCCGCGGCAGCGGCGCGGCTGGACCGCGCGCCGGATTGTCTGCTGGAGGATCTGGGAACCTATCTCGTCAGCCATCCGTCGCGCGCGGGGGTGCGGCGGCTGTTGCGCTTTGCCGGTCCGGATTTCCGCGAATTCCTGCAGACGCTGGAGGATCTGCCCGCGCGGGTGCGGCTGGCGCTGCCCGATCTGGTGCTGCCTGCGATGCAGTTGCGGCAGGAGGGCAATCTTTACCTGCTGCGGCTTGGCCCCGGCGTGCCGGGGATCGCGCCGGTGGCGGTGGGTTTGCTCAGGGCGATGGCGGATGATTACGGCGCGCTGGCGGTGCTGTCGGCGGGGCCGGAAGCGGCAGATGGCAGCGCCGAGGTGACGATCCGCCTGCTGGACGAAGGTTTTGCGGCGGGGCGCGATTTCCTGCTGGGGCGGGCGTGATGGCGGGGTTCGTGCTGGATGCTGCGGCGCTGTCGCGGCTGATGCCCATGCATATCGCGATTGACGCGGCGGGGCGGGTTCTGTCGGCAGGGCCGACGCTGGTGCGGCTGCTGGGGACCGATCCGGCGGGGGCGGATTTCATGGGGCTGTTCATCCTGCGGGGGGCGGGGACGGCACCGCGCGTGGCGGATCTGACGCGGGCGGCGCGGCTGCATCTGGTGCTGCGCGACCGGCCCGAGATCGCCTTTCGCGGGCAGGCGGTGCCGATGGCGCGCGGGGCGCTGGTCAACCTGTCCTTCGGGATCGGGGTGGTGGAGGCGGTGCGGGCGCATGGCCTGACCGAGGCGGATTTCGCGCCGACCGACCTGACGGTGGAACTGCTTTACCTCTACGAGGCCAAGACGGCGGTGCTGGACGAATTGCGCGCGCTGAACCGGCGGTTGCAGGGCGACAAGCGGCTGGCCGAGGAGAAGGCGCTGACCGATGCGCTGACGGGGCTGGGCAACCGCCGCGCGCTGGAGATGGCGCTGGAGGCGGCGGAGGGCACGGCCTTCGCGCTGGCCGTGCTGGATCTGGACGGGTTCAAGGCGGTGAATGACACGCTGGGCCATGCGGCGGGGGACCATGTGCTGGTCACCGCCGCGCGGCGGCTGGAGGAGGAGTGCCGCCGCGACGATGTGATCGTGCGGGCTGGCGGGGACGAGTTCATCCTGCTGATGCCGGGGATGGATCGCGAAAGCGCGGCGGCAGAGCGGCTGGAGCGGATCATCGCGCGTCTGGGTGAACCCATCCCATGGGCGGGGCAGGTCTGCCGAATCGGTGCCAGCGCGGGCGTCGTCCTGTCCGGTGCGACCCCAGACCCCCGTGCGGATCACCTTCTCGCGCATGCCGATGCGGCCCTTTACGCAGCCAAGCGGGCAGGAAAGGGGCAGGCAGTCGTCTGGACCAAACGCTTGGCAGGCGATTGAACCGGCCAAAGCCACGCCCGATCTGACGGGCGGACCGCAGAAAGTATGGGTCAGGCCCAGACATCGGCGAGGATCACCCCCCATCCCCCCGACCAATCGCGGGGGCGGGGAACCCGTATGGCGGAATGACAGGTGCGGGGCCTGCGCGCTATTTCCGGTTGCAAGGCAGGGACGCGGTTCGCCGCGCTGCCGGAACAACAGACCTGACGGACCGGACAATTCATCCCGGGCAGCCACTGGCAGCCCGACGATTTCTTGCAGCCTGCCCGCCGCGATGCCCGAGGAACCGAAGATGCGCCCGATCCGTCCGATGATTGCCGCCCTTGCCGCCGTCCTGTCGCTGGGTGGGGCCGCGATGGCGATGGATGCGGGCACGTCCGGGGCCTTCCTGCCGGTCAAGAAATCCGTTGCCGCGCCTGCGGGGGCTGCGGCGCTCTGCCGGACCTATGACTGGGCCTGCGCGGGTGCCAGCAACGGGGCAGCGGCGGGGGCGGATGTGCTGAAGATCGCGGGGCAGATCAACCGCGCCGCAAACAGCGCGATCCGTCCGGTCAGCGATCTGGAGCAATATGCCACCGCCGAGCGCTGGACGCTGCCCACCAAGCGCGGCGGTGATTGCGAGGATTACGCGCTTTACAAGAAGCTGCGCCTGATCGAGGCGGGGGTTTCGCCGGACCGGCTGCTGATTTCGGCGGTGCTGGACCGCAAGAACAATGTCCATGCCGTGCTGGTCTTCCGTACCGACATGGGGGACTTCGTGCTGGACAACCTGACCAACCGCGTCCTGCCGTGGCACAAGACGGGCTATACCTTCCTGCGGATGCAGAACCCGTCGCAGCCGTCGGGCTGGGTGGCGACCTATGCGCAGGCGGGGGCTGGCCTGTCGAGCTGAATTCACGTCCCGGGGGACAGGATTGCGCCGCGGCCTTCGGGACGCGGCGCTTTCTTTTTGTCCGCGGGGCGGGCGGCGCATGAAAAAGGGGCGCCCCGTTGCGGGGGCGCCCCTTCCTGTGCCGTGCTGACCGGTCAGGCGGTCAGGTCGTAGCGGTCGGCGTTCATCACCTTGGTCCATGCGGCGACGAAATCGGCCACGAACTTGGCGCGGTTGTCGTCCTGCGCGTAGACTTCGGCATAGGCCCGCAGGATGGAGTTCGAGCCGAAGACCAGATCGACGCGGGTCGCGGTGAACTTCGTGGCGCCCGAGGCGCGGTCCACGATGTCATAGAGGTTGCGGCCCTTGGGCACCCATTTGAAGCCCATGTCGGTCAGGGTGACGAAGAAGTCGTTGGTCAGCGCCCCCGCGCGGTCGGTAAAGACGCCATGCGCCGTGCCGCCGTGGTTGGTGCCGATCACCCGCATCCCGCCCAGAAGGACGGTCATCTCCGGCGCGGTCAGGCCCATCAGTTGCGCGCGGTCGAGGAGAAGCTCCTCGGGTTCCACGGCATAGTCCTTCTTGACCCAGTTGCGGAAGCCGTCGGCCAGCGGTTCGAGCACGGCGAAGCTTTCGGCATCGGTGTGTTCGGCCGTGGCATCGCCGCGACCGGGGGTGAAGGGGACGGTGATGTCATGGCCTGCCGCCTTGGCCGCCATTTCGACGCCGAGGTTGCCCGCAAGGACGATCACATCCGCGATCGAGGCGCCGGTGGCGGCGGCGATGGGTTCCAGCACCGACAGGACGCGCGACAGGCGGGCGGGTTCGTTGCCCTCCCAGTCCTTTTGCGGGGCGAGGCGGATGCGGGCACCGTTCGCGCCGCCGCGATAGTCGGACTGGCGGAAGGTGCGCGCAGAGTCCCATGCAGTGGCGACCATGTCGGCGACCGACAGGCCGGCGGCGGCGATCTTGGCCTTGACCGCGGCCACGTCATAGGCGGCGTTGCCGGCGGGGACGGGATCCTGCCAGATCAGGTCTTCCTTCGGCACGTCCGGCCCGATGTAGCGGACGCGCGGGCCCATGTCGCGGTGGGTCAGCTTGAACCAGGCCCGCGCGAAGGTTTCCGAGAAATAGGCCGGATCCTTGGCGAAACGTTCCGAGATGGCGCGATAGGCGGGGTCCACCTTCATGGCCATGTCGGCATCGGTCATGATGGGCGTGCGGCGGATGGACGGGTCTTCGACATCGGGGAACTTGTGTTCTTCCCTGATGCCGACGGGTTCGTACTGCCATGCGCCTGCGGGGGACTTCTTCAGCTCCCACTCATAGCCCAGCAGGAGGTCGAAATAGCCGTTGTCCCAGCGGGTGGGGTTGGTGGTCCATGCGCCTTCGATGCCGGAGGTCACGGTGTTGCGGCCCACGCCACGCGAGCTGTGGTTGTTCCAGCCCAGACCCTGTTCGAAGATCTCTGCGCCTTCGGGCGAGGGGCCGAGGTTTTCGGCGCGGCCATTGCCGTGGGCCTTGCCGACGGTGTGGCCACCTGCGGCCAGCGCCACGGTTTCCTCGTCATTCATGGCCATGCGGGCGAAGGTTTCGCGCACCATCGCGGCGGTGCGCATCGGGTCGGGCTGGCCGTTCACGCCTTCGGGGTTCACATAGATCAGGCCCATGTGCACGGCGGCGAGCGGGTTTTCCAGCGATTTGGGATCGTTCAGGTCGGCATAGCGGTTTTCCGAGGGCGCGAGCCATTCGGTTTCCGAACCCCAGTAGACGTCCTTTTCCGGCGCCCAGATGTCTTCGCGGCCGAAGGCGAAGCCGTAGGTCTTCAGGCCCATATTCTCATAGGCGATGGTGCCGGCGAGGATCATCAGGTCGGCCCAGCTGATGCGGTTGCCGTATTTCTTCTTCACCGGCCAGAGCAGGCGGCGGGCCTTGTCGAGGTTGGCGTTGTCCGGCCAGGAATTCAGGGGGGCGAAGCGGTGGTTGCCCGTGCCCGCGCCGCCGCGGCCATCGGCCATGCGGTAGGTGCCGGCGGAATGCCATGCCATGCGGATCATCAGGCCGCCGTAATGGCCCCAGTCGGCGGGCCACCAGTCCTGGCTGTCGGTCATCAGGGCGTGGACGTCGCGCTTGATCGCGTCGAAGTCGAGCTTCTTGACCTCTTCGCGGTAGTTGAAGCCCTTGAGCGGGTTCGACTTGGTGTCATGCTGATGCAGGATGTCGAGGTTCAGCGTCTTGGGCCACCAGGCCACGACCGAGGTGCTGACATCCGTCTGGCCGCCGTGGACCACCGGGCATTTGCCGACTGCGTTTCCGTCCATGTCGCTCTCCTTGAAAATGGATGCGGCGGCCCTGATCCGGCCGGAGGGCCGGGCCGGATGGGCCGCTTCGCTGCGACGGGTCTAGCAAGTTCTGGCTATCAGTGTAAGTTTGATTTTCTGATTGATCCGATAAGGCGGGCTTATGATTAACCTGACGCTGAAGCAGATGCGCTATTTCGATGCCCTTGCGCGGCAGGGGCATTTCGGGCGGGCAGCCGAGGTCTGTTCGATCTCGCAGCCCGCGCTGTCGATGCAGATCCGCGAGATGGAGCAGGAACTGGGCGCGGAACTGTTCGAGAGGGGCGCGCGGCTGGTGCGGCTGACGGGGTTTGGCGAGGCGATGCTGGGGCGGGTGCGGGATATCCTGCGGTCGGTGGACGAGCTGGGCGATCTGGCGCGGGCGTCACGGGACAGTCTGACGGGGCGGCTGCGGATCGGGGTGATTCCCACCATCGCGCCCTATCTGCTGCCCGCGATCATCGCGCGGCTGACCGAGGAATCGCCGGGGCTGGATTTGCACCTGCGCGAGACGATCACGCCGAAGCTGATCCGCGAGCTGGAGGAGGGGCGGCTGGATACGGCCATCGTGGCGTTGCCGGTGTCCGAGCCGTTCCTGACCGAGGTCGATCTCTTTGCCGAGGATTTCGTGCTGGTCCGTCCGGCGGCGGATGCGGAAAAACCGGTACCCGACCGCGAGAGGCTGCGCGAGATGCGGCTTTTGCTGCTGGAAGAGGGGCATTGCTTCCGCGATCAGGCGCTTTCGTTCTGCAATCCGGGCGGGGCGGTGCCGCGCGAATTGCTGGATGGAAGTTCCCTGTCCACGCTGGTGCAGATGGTGGGGGCGGGGATCGGGGTGACGCTGATCCCCGAAATGGCGGTGGGGGTGGAGACGCGGTCGGCGCAGGTGGCCGTGGCGCGGTTCAACGGGGCGCAGCCGTCGCGGCGGATCGGGATGGTGTGGCGGCGATCCTCGCCCCTGTCCAAGCAGTTGACGGGGCTGGCCGGGGTGGTGCGTGCGGCGGGGCTGGCGCAGCGGTCGGGGGGTTGACCTTGCCGCCCGATATGGGACGGTTCGGGAAATGCCGAAGGGGGACCACATGACCGTCTGCTTCACGACCGACCGGATGCTGCATTTCGGGGATTGCGACATATCGGGAACCGCCTATTACCCGGCCTATCTGAACATCCTGAACGGGGTGGTGGAGGAGTTCTGGGCCCATATCGGCTGGCCCTGGCACGAGATCATCTGGAAGGAACGCTGGGGCACGCCGACGGTGCATCTGTCCTGCGATTTTTCCAAACCGTCCTTCTTTGGCGACAAGCTGACCTTCCGGCTGACGGTGCTGAAGGTGGGCAAGTCGTCGGTGCGGTTGAAGCATACGATCCATTGCGGGGATGAACACCGCTGGTCGGTGGAACAGGTGCTGGCGGCAAGCTGGCTGGACAGCCACACCTCGATGCCCTGGCCCGAAGAGGTGAAGGCCAAGCTGGAAAGCCTGATGGGGCCGCAGGAAGCGCCCGAGCGGCGGCCCGTCGCCCCGCCTCAGACCCAGGGTTGAGCGGGGTCGGGCAGGGGGATCGCGTCCAGAAGGTCGCGGGTATAGGCGGCCTGCGGGGCGGCGAAGAGGTCCGCGGTGGGGCGGTCCTCGACGATTTCGCCGCGGTAGAGGACGATGGTGCGCTGGCACAGGCGGCGGATGACCGACAGGTCGTGGCTGATGAAGGCGAGCGTCAGGCCGAGATCGGCCACGAGGCGTTCCAGAAGGTTCAGCACCTGCGCCTGTGACGAGACGTCGAGGCCCGAGACGATTTCATCGGCAAGGATGAAGTCGGGTTCCAGCGCGATGGCGCGGGCGATCCCCACCCGCTGACGCTGGCCGCCGGAGAGTTCGTGCGGGTAGCGGGCGGCGAAATGCGCGGGCAGACCCACATGGTCCAGCGCGCGGACGGTGCGGTCGGGGATGTCGGACAGGCCATGCAGGCGCAGGGGTTCGGCGATGATCGTGCCGACGCGGTGGCGCGGGTTCAGCGACGACATCGGGTCCTGGAAGATCATCTGGAAGCGGCGGCGCATGGGCCGCAGGGCGGGTTCGGGCAGGTGGGTGATATCGGTCCCGTCAAAGCGGATCGCGCCGCCCGACGGCTCCAGCAGCCGCACCAGCGCACGCCCGAGCGTGGACTTGCCCGAGCCGGAGCCGCCGACGATGCCCACCACCGCGCCCTTGGGGATGGTGAAGGACAGGCCCTTCAGGATCTCGATCCGCGGGGCGGCGCCGAGCAGGGGCTTGGACGTCATGTCGGCAAGCGACAGGCGAAGGTTTTCGACGGTGTAGAGGTCGGTCATGCGGCGCCCCTGTCATGGGCCGCGACTTCGGCGCGGACGGCGTCGATGACGGCATCGGGCACGGGCAGAAGTCCGGCGGCGGGGTCGGTGTATTTCGGTGTCGCGGCCAGAAGGGCGGCGGAATAGGCGTGGCGGGGGGCGGCGAAGAAATCGGTCACGCTGCTGTCTTCGACCACCATGCCGGAATAGAGGACCGACAGCCGCTGGCAGACCTTGGACACCACGCCAAGGTCGTGGGTCACGAACAGCAGCGCCGTGCCATGGCGGGCCTGCATGCCCGCGATAAGTTTCAGGATCTGCTTCTGCACCGTCACGTCCAGCGCCGTGGTGGGTTCGTCCGCCACGATCAGCTTCGGTTCGGCGGCAAAGGCCGAGGCGATCAGGATGCGCTGGCGCATCCCGCCCGAGAGTTCATGCGGATAGGCGCGCAGGACGCGGTCGGGGTCAGGGATCTGCACCTCGGCCAGCAGGTCGCGCGCGCGGGCGGTGGCGTCGGCGCGTGTCCAGCCGAGGATGTCGACCAGACGGTCGGTGATCTGTGGCCCGATGCGGTGGCTGGGGTTCAGCGCGGTCAGCGGGTCCTGCGGGATCAGCGCGCAGGTGGCCCCGATGCGGCGTCGGCGCTCGGCCGGAGGCAGGCGCAGGAGGTCGGTGCCGTCGAGCAGGATCTCGCCCCCCGTCACCTCGACCGAGGGCGGCAGGATGCCCAGAACAGCCTTGCCGATCATCGACTTGCCCGCGCCGGATTCGCCCACGAGGCCCCGCACCTCGCCCGCCGCGACATCGAGCGAGACGCGCCGCAGGAGGGGCGGGCCCTTCTTCAACCGGACCGACAGGTTGCGGATGGAGAGGAAGGTCATCGCAGCACCGGATCGAAGCGGTCCTTCAGGCCTTCGCCAAGCTGGGAGAAGGACAGGACGGTGAGGAAGAGGGTGATCAGCGGAAAGACCAGCACCCACCACGCCTGATGGATGGAGGTGCGGCCTTCGGCGATCATGCCGCCCCATGTCGGATCGTCGGTCGAGATGGAGAGGTTCACGAAGGACAGGATCGCCTCGACGATCACGGCGATGCCCATTTCCAGCGTCAGCAGGACCACGATGGTGGGCAGGACGTTGGGCAGGATCTCGCGGATCATGGTGCCGATACGCCCCCGTCCCGCCACGCGGGCGGAGGCGACGTAATCCATCGCGCCCTGTGCCATGGCTTCGGCGCGCACCACGCGGGCGAAGCGGGTCCAGTCGATGACGACGATGGCGATGATGATGGAGATGAGGCCCGGGCCAAGGACGGCGATCAGCAGGATGGAGAAGAGGACGGGCGGAAAGGCCATCCAGATGTCGATCAGGCGGGAGATCGCCATGTCCACCCAGCCGCGCAGGAACCCCGCGAGCAGCCCCAGCGTCGCGCCGATCAGGCAGGTGATGGTGCCCGCGATCAGGGCGACCATCAGCGCCACCCTTGCGCCGTGGATGATGCGGGACAGCACGTCGCGGCCAAGGCTGTCGGTGCCCAGCCAATAGCCCGGCTCTGCCCCCGCGACCCAGAAGGGCGGCAGGCGGCCAAGGAACAGGTCCTGCGCCAGCGGATCCTTGGGCGCGACCCAAGGGGCCAGCAGCGCGGCAAGGCAGAGCAACGCCAGCCACCCCGCCGACAGCCACAGCCGCAGCCCCGCGCGGCGGCGGATCATGGAACGGCCGTCAAGCATGGCGCAGCCTCGGGTTCAGGACGGCGTATAGCAGGTCCACGATCAGGTTCACCACCGTGAAGATGAGCGCGAACAGCAGCACGATCCCCTGGATCAGCGGCAGGTCGCGGTTGATGACGGCGTCGATGGCCATGTTGCCCAGACCCTCATAGGAGAACAGCCGTTCAATGATGACGGTGCCGCCGATCAGGAAGGTGAACTGCACCCCGACCAGCGTCAGCGTCGGCAGGGCGGCGTTCCGCAATGCCTCGCGCAGGATGACCCGCGTCTCGCCATAGCCCTTGGTGCGGGCAAGGGTGACGTAGTCGAGGTTCATGGTTTCCTTCAGGCTCTGCTTCAGAAGCTGCCCGATGATAGCGGCCAGCGGGATGGCAAGGGCCAGCGCGGGCATGAACATGTGTGACACGATATCGGCCCAGAGGTCGAAGCGCAGGCGGATAAGGCTTTCGAACAGGTAGAAGTCCGTGGTGAAGGGCAGCTCCAGCGAGGGCGTCACGCGGCCCGAGATGTGGAAGAGCGGCAGCAGCACCCCGAAGAGCAGGATCAGCACCAGCCCCCACAGGAAATCGGGCACCGACAGCGCCATGCCGTTGGCCACGTCGATCGCGCCTTCGGTCCGGCCACCGCGAAAGCGCGTGCCGGTCAGGGCGGCGGCCCCGCCAAGGATCACCGCCATGACCAGCGCCATGATGGACAGCTCCAGCGTCGCGGGCAGGCGGCCCAGCACGAGGTCCAGCACGGGCTGGCGGGTGGTGATGGAGGTGCCGAAATCGCCCTGCACCACGCCCGCGACCCAGATGCCGAATTGGGTCACCAGCGGCTGGTCCAGACCGTAGAGCGCCGAAAGCCGCGCGATATCCTCGTCCGTTGCGCCGGGGGGCAGCATCATGGCGATGGGGTTGCCGGGGACGACCCGGATCACGAAGAAGACGATCACCGCCACGCCCGACAGGGTGACGAGCGTCGTGAAAAGCCGGATCGCCAGAAGTCTAAGGATCGCCATGCCTGCCGTCACTGCCCGGGGCGGCCCTCTCTGCGGAACCGCCTGTCTTCATCTCGGCCCAAATACCCATGCGACGGTTCCGACGGACCGACGCCCGGCATGGGGCGATGGGGG
Organism: Paragemmobacter amnigenus; assembly: GCF_009908265.2. Lineage (GTDB taxonomy): Bacteria > Pseudomonadota > Alphaproteobacteria > Rhodobacterales > Rhodobacteraceae > Paragemmobacter > Paragemmobacter amnigenus. The sequence continues at coordinate 128,282 of NZ_JAAATX020000013.1, forward strand.
GTCCGGGGGGCGGATGCCCCCCGGCCCTGCGGGATCAGGCCCGCTTCATCAGATGCGGCAGCAGCGACCCCGAGGCATGGGGCGTCACCACCACGCCGGGCGCGTGCAGGATCGGCTGGACATATTGCAGAAGCGGGATGACCAGCGCGTTTTCTGCGATGTATTTGTCCACCGCCTTCCAGCCGTCGATGCGCTTGGCCTCGTCCGCCTCGCCCCAGAGGGGGCCGATCATGCCGATCAGATCCTCGCCATCCCAGACGGAATGGGGCGAGGGGCCGAACATGGCGAAACCGGTCGAGGTCGTGGGATCGCCCACCGAATTGCCCCAGTTGTAGAAGGCGGCGGGGGCAAGCTGGTCGGCAGCGCGCAGTTCGTAATGCTTGGCGATCTCGTAGACCTCGATCTCGGCCTCGATCCCCACCTTGCGCCAGAGGCCGACGATGGCCTGCACCATCTCGTAATCCTTGGGCTTGAAGCCCTTGGTCGTCTGGATCTTGAACTTCACCGGATTGTCGGGGCCGAAACCGGAGGCCGCCAGCAGTTCGATCGCCTTCGCCTCGTCATAGGGAACGGCGATGGAGGCGTCGTAGGCGTCGTATTCGGGGGTCTGGAGCGTGTCGATCTTGACGCCATAGCCCGAGAGCAGGCGGTCGATGATGGCCTGCTTGTCGATGGCATGGGCTGCGGCCTTGCGGATATTGGGGTCGGTCATCACCTCGATATCGTTGAGGAAGATCATCCCGATATCCGAGATGGGGGCGGCAACCCCCGCCAGCGGGCCGCCCTTGAGGCGGTCATATTCCTCGTAAGGCATTTCGAGTGTGACGTGGGAGTTGCCCGATTCCACCTCGGCCACACGGGCGGCGGCGTCGGGGACGAACTTGATCGTCACGGTGTCGAAGTCGGGCTTGCCGCCCCAGTAATTGGCGTTTGCCTTGAGGCGGACGAAGGCGTTGCGCTCGAACTTTTCCACCATGTAGGGGCCGGTGCCGATGGGCGCGGCCTCGAACCCCTCTGCCCCGACCTTTTCGTAATAGGCCTTGGGCAGGACGTAGCCGGTCAGGAAATACATCCACTTGAAGATCGTGGGGTCGAATTGCGCGACATCGGCGATCACCTTGTTGCCTTCGACGCGGTGGTTGGTAAGCGTGCCCCAGACGAACTGGATCGGGCTGCCGGTTTCGGGGTTGGCCACGCGGGCGAGGTTCCAGGCCACGTCTTCCGCCGTGAAGGGCGATCCGTCATGCCAGGTGACGCCGTCGCGGACGGTCATCCAGACCTGCGTCTTGTCCTCGTTCCAGCCCCATTCGGTCAACAGGCCGGGGGCAGGGGACAGGTCGGGTTGTTGCAGGATGTACTGGTCGAAGACCGATTGGTAGAGGCCCTGGATGGTGGGGTTCACCGCCGAGGGGCCCACGGTCGGGTCCCATGAGGGCAGGTTGACGTTATAGGCGATCACCAGCTCGTCGATCTGTTGCGCGAAGGACGGCAGGCCGATCGTGCCCGCGGCCATGGTGGCGGCTGAGAGCTTCAGGAGGCTCCGGCGGTTGATGTTCATGGTCGTTTTCCCTGTTGTGGTTCTTTGTTGGTCTTTGCTGTGTCGTGGTCAGCTTCCGGCGAGTTTGCGCGCCAGAAGGAAGCCCGCCCCCGCCCCGGTGCCCGCGCCCGGCCAGACGGCCGCGCCGGTGAGGTGGAGGTTGGCCAGGGGGGTGGACCCGTCGGCATGGCCGCGGACCGGGCGGAAAAGGAAGTTCTGCGCCAGATGGTGGCTGCCGCAGACCTGATCGCCGCCGATCAGGTTGGGGTTGTCGGCCTCAAGCTCCATCGGCGTGACGATGCGGGTGCCGAGGATCTTTGCCCGCATGCCCGGGGCGTGGCGTTCGAGGATCGCCAGCGCGCGGTCGGCGAAATGGGGGGCGGCGCTGGGCCAGTCTGTCGCGGTGATCTCGCCCTTGGCGTCGCCGGTGATCGTGCCGGGGGGCATGCGGACCTGCACCCAGAGGATGTGCTTGCCCTCGGGCGCGCGGGTCGGGTCGAAGGCGGTGGGCTGGCCCACGACGAGGATGGGTTCATCGGGCAGGTGGCCCGCCTGCGCCTGCGCATAGGTGCGCGCCATCTGGTCGAGCGAGGGGGCGAGGTGGACATAGGCGAAGCGTTGCAGGTCTGCGCCTGCGCGCCAGTCGGGCAGGGCGTCCATCGCAAGGTGGATCATCATCGTGCCGGGGGCGTGGCGGAAGCGGTCCAGCCCGCCGTCGAAGGCGGGGGTGGTGTCGCCCGTCAGCCTGCGCAGGCCGCGCGGCGAGGTGCCTGCGATCACGGCGCGCCGCGCCGTGATGCGGCGGCCGTCGGCCAGTTCGATGCCCGTGGCACGGCTGCCGTCGCGCAGGATGCGGGTGACGGGCGCGCCGGTTTCCACCGTGCCGCCGCGGGCGGTGATGGCGGCGGTCAGGGCGCGGATGATCGTATCCGCGCCGCCCTTGCCGATGACCATGCCGAAGGCCTGACCCGCCATGCCTTCGAGATAGGGGAACATCGCGCCGCCCGCGACATCGGGGGCGAAGTCCAGATGCATCCCCCATGCGCCCAACAGCGCGCGGATATGCGGGTGTTCAAAGGTTTCCTCCAGCCATGCGCGGGGCGAGGAGAGCAGGAAACGGGTGAAGTCCATCGTTCCGGCGGCCCCTTTGGCGCGGAACGTTTTGAACATGAAATATGCAAGCGCACGCATTTTCATTTCCGACCCGAGCAGGCCGAAGAGATGCGGCGCCTCGTCCCCGAATCGCGCGACGAGCGTTTCCCATGTCGCGGAATCGCGGGGCGAGAGGGCGCGGAAGGCGGCCAGCGTTTCCGCCATGTCGGTGGAGACGCCCGCCCATGTGCCATCGGGGAAGGAGGACGAGAAGGGGCGGTTGACGGGCACGAATTCGCAGCCATGTTTCGCCAGTTCCGCGCCATATGCCTTGAAAAACGGGCTTCCGGCAAAGAGCGACAGGTTCATCGCGGCCCAGTCGTGACGGAAGCCGGGCAGGGTGTATTCGCCGGTCTTGACCGCGCCGCCCGCCACTGCCGCCTGTTCGAAGACCCCCACGCGCCAGCCCTTGGCCGACAGGTGCAGCGCCGCGGCCAGCGTGTTGTGGCCCGCCCCGATCAGGACTGCGTCGAAGGTGTCGGCCATGCTCTCCCCGCCCGCTTGACGTCGGGGATATTTGCAAACGCATTTAAATCTGTCTAGCATGATTCCTTGACGACCGGGAAACAACCGGCGCGGGGTATTGCCGGATCGTCCGGCCAACAGGGAGACGACGATGAGTTCTGCAAGCGTGCTTTCATCCTTGGCGGGGATGCTCGCCTCGGGCGGGATCGAGGTGGTGGATTGTTCGGGGGTGCTGGGGCCGGAGACGCCGCTCTTGAAGCTGCCGCCGGATTTCGCCAAGGACACGCCGCCGATCAAGATCCACCGCATCAGCGAGTATGACAAGGATGGCCCGTTCTGGGCGTGGAACTGGCTGGAACTGGGCGAACATTCGGGCACGCATTTCGATGCGCCGCATCACTGGATCACCGGCAAGGATTATGCCGACGGCTATACCGACACGCTGGATGTGCAGCGGCTGGTCGCGCCGGTGAACGTGCTGGATTTCAGCGCGGAATGCGCGGCGGACCCGGATTTCCTGCTGACGATCGATCATGTGAAGGCTTGGGAAGCCAAGCATGGCGCGATCAATGCGGGGGAATGGGTCGTGCTGCGGTCGGACTGGGACAAGCGCGCGCATGACGAGGCGCTGTTCCTGAACGCGAACGAGACGGGGCCGCACACGCCGGGGCCGACGGCAGAGGTGATCGAATACCTGCTGTCCAAGGGCATCGTGGGCTGGGGCAGCCAGTGCATCGGGACGGATGCGGGGCAGGCGGGCGGCATGACCCCGCCCTTCCCGGCGCATAACCTTTTGCACAAGCACAACTGCTTTGGTCTGGCGTCGCTGGCGAACCTCGACAAGCTGCCCGCCAAGGGGGCAATCCTGATCGCGGCGCCCTTGAAGATCAAGCAGGGGACCGGCTCGCCCATCCGCGTGCTAGCGCTGGTTCCCAAGGGCTGATCGATGGGGCCGGATCACGTCATCATCGGGTCGGGGATCAACGCGCTGGTCGCGGGGGCCATGCTGGCGCTGAAGGGCGAGCGGGTGCTTCTGCTGGAGCGCGAGCCGGTGGCGGGCGGGTGCCTGCGGACCGAGGAGATCACCCTGCCCGGGTTCCGGCATGACGTGATGGCGGCGACATGGGTCTTGTTCATGACATCACCGGCGGGGGCCGCGCTTGGCCCCCACCTTGCCCGGCACGGGTTCGACTATTGCCACACGCCCCATCCGACCGCCGTGCTGCGGCCGGACGGGTCGGCGCTGGTGCTGACGACCGATCGGGCAAAGAATATCGCGGCCTTCAACGCGCGGGCGGCGGGGGATGGCGATGCCCATGCCCGCGATGTGGGGGCCGTGGAGGCGGATGCGCCCTTCCTGTTTGCGCTGCTGGGCGGTGCCTTGTGGTCGTGGCCCACGGCAAAGCTGCTCTGGGCGCAGGTGCGGAAGCGCGGGTTGCGCGGGCTGGCCGCGTGGTTCGGCCGGGCGCTGGTTCCGGCGCGGGGGTGGCTGGAGACGACCTATGCCTCGGCCGATGTGCGGGCGCTTTATGCGCCATGGGTGCTGCATTGCGGGCTGACGCCGGAAAGCACCTATTCTGGCCAGATGGGCAAGGTCATCGCCTTTGCACTGGAGGCGGCGGGGGCGCCTGTCGTCAAGGGCGGGTCGGGGGCGGGGGTGGCGGCCTTCCGCGCGCTGATCGAGGAGAAGGGCGGGGAAATCCGCTGTGGCGCGGATGTGGACCGGATCATCGTGAAGGATGGTCGGGTGCGGGGCGTGGTGCTGGTATCGGGCGAGGAGATCGCCTGCGGGTCGGTGCTGGCCTCGGTCGCGCCGGGGCAGTTGCAGGGGCGGCTGCTCAGGGACGTGAACCTGCCCGAGGATCAGGCGGCGGCGCGGGCCTTCCGGCACGGGCGGGGGAATTTCCAGCTACATTATGCGCTGGACCGGCATCCGGAATGGCTGACGGACGGCTTGGATGATGTCGCGCTGATCCATCTGGCGGACGGGATCGACTCCGTGTCCAAGGCTTCGAACGAGGCGGAGCGGGGGATGCTGCCTGCGGTGCCCACGATCTGCGTGGGGCAGCCGCACCGGCTGGACCCCTCGCGCTGCCCTGACGGCAAGGCGGTGCTGTGGTTGCAGATTCCCGACGCGCCGCGCGTGGTGAAGGGCGATGCGGCGGGCGAGATTGCGACCGATGGCACGTGGTCCGAGGCGGTGCGCGAGGCGTTTGCTGACCGGATCGAAGGCATCCTGCGGCGGCATATCAGGGATTTCGATGCCATAAAGCTGGCGCGGCGGGCCTATAGCCCTGCCGATCTGGAGGCGATGAACGTGAACCTCGTGGGCGGCGATCCCTATGGGGGGCTGTGTTCCATCGACCAGTTCTTCATCTTCCGCCCCTTTGCCCATTCGACCAATGGCACGGGGCTGGTGCGGGGCTTGCGCCATATCGGCGCGTCCACCCATCCGGGTCCGGGTCTGGGGGGCGGGTCCGGGTTCCTTGCGGCGAAAGGTTTGGGCGCATGACGGACCAATCGCCGCCGAAACCGCAGCCGGACCAGCCCCGACTGGGTGAAATCGGGCTAACCAATTACGCGCCTTATCTGATGAACCGGATCATGGGGCGGTATAACGCGTCCCTTCGGGACGAGATGGCGGGGCTGGGCCTGACCACGCCCAAGATGCGCGCCTTGGCCGTGCTGTCGGTGATCGACGGGCCGCTGATCCGCGAATTGTCGGTCTATTCGGTGGTGGAACAGTCCACCCTGTCGCGCGCGCTGGACCAGTTGGCGGGCGACGGGCTGATCCGGCGCGAGGCGGATGCGGTGGACAGCCGCGCCACGCGGGTCTTCATCACCGAGGCGGGGCGCGCGCATTTCGAAACGCTCTGGCCCCGCATGGCCGAGGCGCATGAGCGCATGTTCCGCGGCATCCCGCCGGAGGAACGGCGCGCCTTCGTCGGCACCTTGCAGAAGATGCTGGCCAATATCCGCAAGCACGAGATCTGAGACATGGCCGAGCGGTCCTTCAAGGCAGAGGTGGAGCATCTTCGCAAGGGGGAGGGGGAAACCTTCACCGGCGAGGGGATTCTGGCCATCACCAAGGCCCTGCTGGAGAATGGCGTGGGCTATGTCGGCGGCTATCAGGGCGCGCCGATTTCGCATCTGATGGACGTGCTGGCAGATGCCGAGGAGTTGCTGTCCGAGCTGGGCATCCGGTTCGAGGCGAACGCGAACGAGGCGGCGGCGGCGGCGATGCTGGCGGCATCGGTGCATTACCCGATCCGCGGGGCGGTGACGTTCAAGGGATCGGTCGGGGTGAATGTGGCCTCGGACGCCTTGGCCAATCTGGCGTCATCGGGGGTGAATGGCGGCGCGTTGATCATCGTGGGGGAAGATTACGGCGAAGGGTCCAGCATCATGCAGGAGCGGTCGCATGCCTTTGCCATGAAATCGCAGTTCTGGCTGCTGGACCCGCGCCCGAACCTGCCCTGCATCACCAAGGCGGTGAAGGACGGGTTCGAACTGTCCGAGGCGTCGAACACGCCCGTCATGCTGATGGTGCGGATACGGTCCTGCCATGTGACGGGGTCGTTCCAGACGCGGGACAACCAGCGCCCGAAGCTGTCGGTCAGGGAGGCGCTGTCCAACCCGCAATCCGATTTCGCCCGCGTGGTACTGCCGCCGATGTCATTCGCGCATGAGCAGGACAAGATAAAGAACCGCTGGCCCAATGCGGAAAAGTTCATCCGCGAGCGCGGGTTGAACGAGGTGTTCGGGCCGAAGGTGGCGCCTGTCGGGCTGGTCCTGCAAGGCGGCATGTATAACGGCGTCATCCGCGCGCTGCAGCGGCTGGGGCTGGCGGATATCTGGGGCAACACGCAGGTTCCGCTTTACGTGCTGAACGTGACCTATCCCCTGCTGGCGGGCGAGTTCCTGGAGTTCTGCGAGGGCAAGGATCAGGTGCTGGTGATCGAGGAGGGGCAACCCGAATTCATCGAACAGCAGCTGTCGACCTTCCTGTATCGCGCGGGGTCCGGCGTGAAGCTGCGCGGCAAGGGCATTCTGCCGATGGCGGGGGAATATACCGGGCAGGTGATGCTGGACGGGATCACGGCCTTCCTGAAAGAGGCCGCGCCCCAGATGCTGCCCGCCATGGTGCGCGCCCCGAACGAGGACAGGCCGCAGATCCCCGACCTGACCAAGACGGTGCCGATCCGCCCGCCGGGGTTCTGCACGGGCTGCCCTGAACGGCCCATCTTCGCGGCGATGAAGCTGGTGCAGAAGGAAACGGGCAAGCTGCAGATCAGCGCGGATATCGGCTGCCACCTCTTCGCCTCGCTGCCGCCCTTCGAGATCGGGGGGGCGACGATGGGCTATGGCCTTGGGCCGGCGGCCAATGCGGCCTTTGACGGCGGGGGTGAACGGCGGCCCGTGGCGATCATCGGGGATGGCGGGTTCTGGCATAACGGGCTGTCCTCGTCCTTCACCAACATGGCCTTCAACAAATCGGACGGCGTGGCGGTGATCGTGGACAACTACTATTCCGCCGCGACGGGGGGGCAGGACATCATGTCCTCGCGCGCCGACAACCCGACGAAGGCGACGAAACATCCGATCACCAAGGCGCTGAAGGGCATCGGGATCGACTGGGTGCGTCAGGTGGACCGCACCTATGACGTGGGCCGGATGCGCGACGTCCTGCGCGAGGCGCTGACGACCGATGCGCCGGGGCCGAAGGTGATCGTCGCATCAAGCGAGTGCATGTTGAACAGGCAGCGGCGGGAAAAGCCGCTGACGGCCAAGGCGATCAAGGAGGGGCGGCGGGTCGAGGCGCCGCGTTTCGGCGTAGACGAGGATGTCTGCACGGGCGACCATGCCTGCATCCGCCTGTCGGGCTGTCCGTCGCTGTCGCTGAAGAAGCTGGACGATCCCTTGCGCGATGATCCGGTGGCGAGCATCGACCAGTCCTGCGTCGGCTGCGGCAATTGCGGTGAGGTGGCGGATGCCGCCGTGCTGTGCCCGTCCTTCTACCGCGCCGATGTGGTGCACAACCCGTCGAAATGGGAGGCGCGGATGGCCGCCCTGCGGTCGCGGATCATCGGCTGGCTGCAGGCCCGCCGTGCCGCGCGGTGGCTGGATTTCGGAGGCGCGGCATGAGCTTGCACGAAACGGTTGGCGCGGAAATGGGTGCAGGACAGGCCGATCCGCGGCTGTCGGGGATCATAAAGCTGGCCATTCTGGCGGTGGGCGGGCAGGGCGGCGGGGTGCTGACCGGCTGGATCGAGGATCTGGCGCGCGCCAACGGCTATGCGGCGCAGGCGACATCGGTTGCAGGCGTGGCGCAGCGGACGGGGGCGACGGTCTATTACATCGAGATGGCCCCGCATCGGGCGGGCGAGCCGATGCCCATCTTCTCGCTGATGCCTGCGGCCGGTGATGTCGACGTCATGGTCACGGCCGAGATGATGGAGGCGGGCCGCGCGATCATCCGCGGCTTCGTGACGCCGGACAGGACCGTGCTGATCACCTCGACCCATCGCGCGCTGGCGGTGTCGGAAAAGATGGTGCCGGGGGACGGGATCGCCTCCAGCGACGAGGTGATGGCGGCGGCAGAGGTTGCGGCGCGGCGGGTGATTGCGGCGGATTTCGACGCGCTGGCGGTGGCGAACGGGTCGGTGATTTCGGCGTCGCTCTTCGGGGCGCTGGCGGGGGCGGGGGTGCTGCCCTTTCCGCGCGAGGCCTTCGAGGCCGCGATCCGCGCAGGCGGCAAGGGGATCGAGGGGTCGCTGCGGGCCTTTGCGGCGGCCCATGACGTGGCAGCGAACCCTGTCAGGGAGGCTGCACCCGTGGTCGAGGCGCGGCCTGCGGCGCGGGTGACCGGCCCCGCGCGGCTGGTCGCGGAATGGGATCGGCTGGCGGCGCATGTGGCCGCGCTGCCCGCGCCGGTGGCGGAACTGGCCCTTCCGGGATTGCGGAAGGTCGTGGACTTTCAGGACCTTGCCTATGGGGCCGAATATCTGGACCGGCTGGCGGGCGTGATGGCGCGGGACGATGCCGCGCGCGGCTGGGCGCTGTCGCGCGAGGCGGCGAAATATATCGCCAATGCCATGGCCTATGACGACATTATCCGTGTCGCGGACCTGAAGACCCGCGCCCGCCGGTTCGACCGCATCCGCAAGGAGATGCGGGTGAAGGAGGCGAATGTCCTGCACCTGACCGAATTCTTCCACCCCCGCGCGGAAGAGGTGGTGGGCATGTTCCCCGCCCGCCTTGGCGCAAGGGTCGAGGCGGACCCGAAATGGATGGCGCGGCTGGGCCGCTGGTTCGACAAGGGGCGGCGTCTGCGGACGGACAGCCTGACGGCCTTCGTCATCCTGCATGTGCTGGGCGGGATGAAGGGGTGGCGTCGCCGCACCCTGCGCCACGCGCAGGAACAGGCGCATCTGGCGCGCTGGCTGGAGGTGGCCTTGGGGCAGGTGGCGGGCAACTATGACCTTGCGGTGGAGCTGATCCGCTGCCGTCGCCTGATCAAGGGCTATTCCGACACCCATGCGCGGGGCCAGTCCAAATTCGACCGCGTGGTCGCCGCCTCGCTGCGGATCGCGGCGCGCGAGGATGCCGCCGACTGGTGCCGCCGCCTGCGCGAGGCGGCGCTGAAGGACGAAGAAGGCAAGGCGCTGGACGGCGCCGTCCGGACGATCGACAGCTTCGCCTGACACGCCCCTTCATCTCGGCCCAAATACTCACAGGGGGTGAATTGGCCGCAGGCCAAGAGGGGGCGCGTGCGCCCCCTTCCGTCACGTCAAGGCGCGGTAGCCGCCGTTCCAGTAGATCAGCGCCCCGGCATCCGGCGTGGTGCTGATGGCGCGGACGCGGCCGATCAGGATGGAATGGGTGGCGCGGTCGATCATCTCTTCCACCGTGCAATCGAAGGCGGTGGGCGCACCTTTCAGCAGCCGCGCGCCGGTGACGGCGGTCTCCCAGTCTGCCCCGTCATAGCGCGCCGGACCCTTGACCCCGCCAAAGCCCGAGAACCGCTCCGCCACCGCCTGATGCGCCGCCCCCAGCGAGGACCAGCCGAAGCGGCCGTATTTCACCAGAAGTGGGTGGCTGGAGGACGTGCGGTTCACGCAGGCCAAGAGGAGCGGCGGATCGGCAGAGAGCGAGATGGCCGACGTAACGACAAGGCCCGAGGCTTCGTCGCCGTCGCCTACGGTAATGACGCTGCAATTGCCTACGAAGGCGCGCATCGCGTCGCGGAAATCCTTGCCTGTCGGTTCTTCGGCCATTTTCGCCCCCTTACCTGATGCCTGCAGCTTCCAGTTTCGGCAGGACGTTATCGCGGAAATAGGGGAATTCCTCGACGTAATCGACGAAGGACAGGGTCGTCCCCGCAAAGCCCGCCGCGTGCAGTTTGAGAATCCCTTCCGCCACCTGATCGGGCGTGCCGATCAGCGGGAAGCCGCCATGCCCCAGCGCGAAGAGGTGCTTGATCTGCGCCAGCAGGTCATGCGGGAAGCTGTGGGCATGGGCGAATTGCAGGCGCACCAGATTGTCGACGGCATCGGTGTCGGCGTTCTGGACGGCGGTGTAATCGGCATAGGCCTTTGCCTCTGCCTCGGTCGGGCGGCAGATGACGTGGCTGAAGGTCAGGACGTTCACGTCGCGCCCCTTGGCCTTGGCCTGCGCTTTCAGCTCCGCGATCTCGGCCTTTGACCGGTCGAGGTCGATGGCGGGGGTGAACAGGAAGTTGGCGTTGTCGGTGGCGAATTCGCGGCCCTGCGGGCTGCCGGCGGCGTTGATGATCGGGACGGAGCCGCGCAGGGGTTTGGGGTCGCCCTTGACCTTGGACGCCTTGAAATAGGTGCCGTTCCAGTCGAAATGGTCGTCCGAGGTCCAGAGCTTGCGGATCAGGTCGAACCATTCCTGCGCATAGGCGTAGCGGGTTTCGTGATCGTCGGGCAGGGTCAGGCCCAGCGCCTCATACTCCGGCTTGTTCCAGCCTGCGACGATGTTCAGCCCCGCGCGGCCGTGGCCGATCTGGTCGATCGTGGCCATCTGCTTGGCCACTACGACGGGGTGGTTGGCGGCGGTGTGGATGGTGGCGAAGACGGCGATGTTCTTGGTCGCGGCCAGCAATCCGGCGGCCCATGTCATGGTTTCAAGGACGCCGCCGTGGAAATCCGTCTCGCCGCCGTAACCAATCCAGCGGGCGATGGGGAGCATGAAGTCGATCCCCGCATCATCCAGCATCCTTGCCAGTTTGAGGTTGTTGTCCCAGCTGTTGACCCAGCGTTCGGGCGCCTTGGTGGGCGTCATCCCGGATGAGCAGTTGGTCGAGAAGGTGCCAAGGCGAAAGCGATCGCCCGAGAGCATCGGGTGGTGTGGCATTGTCAGCAGTCCCTGTTGGAGTTTTGGAAGTATTTTATGTTTGAAAGTCTATCGTAAAATCCATTTGCGTCAACGGTCCGTCGCGGTGATGGTCAAGGGAACGGGGGGGCGGAATGCGATGGCGGAAAAGAATCTTCAAATTCAAAATGATGCGGCCACGCCCGGTCTGGACTGGCACTGGCATCTGGCCGAAGGGCCGGTCGAGGTGGACACGACCGAACTGGAATTCGCGCTGATGCGGACCTTCGAGGGATTCGGGCGGTGGCAGTCGGAATGTCTGGCCTCGGTCTGTGATCTGGCGGCAACGGGGCCGGAGAATGCTCTGTTGTACATCATCCGGATGAATGACCGCCCGAAGACGATCAAGGATCTGGCGCGGCTGACGAACAGGGACGACGTGCCGAACATCCAGTATTCCCTTCGCAAGTTGATAGGGGCGGGGTTGATCATCCGTAAAGGCGCGGGACGGTCGGGCGTGACCTATGAGGTGACAGCGGAAGGGCGGCGCGTGACGGATGATTACGGCGCGCTGCGGCGGCGGCTGTTGATCCAGGCGGTGGCCAATGTGCCGGGGTTTTCGGACCGGCTGGCTGAGGCGACACGGGCGCTGAACCTGCTGTCGGGGATCTACGAGGAAATCTCGCGCGTTGCGGCGACGCACCGGCGGGGATGACGGGGGCCGTAACTTGGTCCGTCACGGGGCCCGTTACTGGGCCAGTGCGGGGGCCGGCAGGTAGCGCGATTTCAGATATGCGGGGGCGGATCGTTCAAGGTCTGCAAGGGTTTGCAGGATGCGCTGCGGGCCGTGGCTGTGCAGGATCTCGAACGGGCCGCGCGGGAAATTCAGACCCAGTCTGAGCGCCGTGTCGATGCCCTCGGTCGTGGTGCCGCCTTCGGCGAGGAGCCATGCCCCCTCGTTCACCAGAGTGGCCTCGATCCGCAGGGCGATGCTGGCGGCATCGGCAGGGGGCGCGACGGGTTCGGCGGGAAAGACAAACCCTTTCATGGCTTTGCGGCCAAGGTGGCCCTTGGCGACCTGTGCCCTGAGCGCGTCGAAGACGTGGTAGCGCGGGTGGTTGCCCATGGCCGAGGCGAGGCTTTCGGTGGCGGCAAGGTTGATGTCGGCGCCCACGAGGTCGATCAGGGCGAAGGGGCCGAGGCGGTAGCCGGCGGCCAGCATGGCGGCGTCGATTTCGGCGGGGGTGCGGCCTTCCTCGAGGAGGGCGAGCGCCTCGCCGTAGAAGGGGCGGGCGCAGCGGTTGACGATGAAACCGGGGCGGTCGGCGCATTGGATGACGGTCTTGCCTGTGGCTTCGGTCAGGCGGCGGGCGGTGGCGAGCGCGTCGGGGGCGGTGCCGCCATGGGGGGCGAGTTCGACCAGACGCATCACGGGGGCGGGGTTGAAGAAGTGCAGACCCAAGAGCCGGTCGGGGCGCGACAGGCCCGCCGCGATGGCCGTGACCGAGAGGGAGGAGGTATTCGTCGCCATCACGGCGTCAGGGGCAAGCCGTTGTTCCAGTTGCGAAAAGACGGATTGCTTGACATCCAGCCGTTCCACCACCGCCTCGATCACCAGTGTCGCGGGGGCGAGGTCGGGGATGGTTCCGGTGATGGTCAGGCGGGACAGGATGGCGTCTTTTTCGCCTTCGGTCATCGCGCCCTTGGCTATGCGGGGGGCGAAGTTTGCGGCAAGGCGGGCGGGGGCCGAGGCGCGCATGTCGGCGCTGGAATCGGTGGCGAGGACGGGATGGCCCGCCTGTGCGAAGACCTGCGCGATGCCGAGTCCCATGGCGCCGAGGCCGATGATGGCGATGGTCATTTGGCAGTGGACTCCGGTTTCGGGGTGTACCGATGGCTGTGCCGACGGTTGTACCGCAACCTGTCAGCACGCAGCGCGCGGTGGGGCGCGGTTCCGGCAACGGGCAAGGGGGGCGGGGTTTCGCGGGGCATGGGGGCATCTTCGCGGGCTGCGACAAAATTTCAAGCCCGAAAATTTCAAACTTGAAATTGTTTGCCGCCGGTGCCAGCCTTGGCCGCGAGGGGCGCATGTCGCGCCGCAGATGGGATTCCGGTCGATGAAGATTCTCTGCCTTGGGGGTGGTCCTGCGGGACTGTATTTCGCGATCTCGATGAAGCTGCGCGATCCGTCGCATCAGGTGACGGTGCTGGAGCGCAACCGCGCCAATGACACCTTCGGCTGGGGGGTGGTGCTTTCTGATGATGCGCTGGGGCGGATGGCGAAGAATGACCCCGTCTCGACCCAGTCGATCCGGGACCATTTCGCCTATTGGGACGATATCGCGGTCGTGCATGACGGGGTGCGGACGGTGTCGGGCGGGCACGGGTTCGCCGGGATCGGGCGCAAGCAGATGCTGATCCTGTTGCAGGCCCGCGCGTGGGAGCTGGGCGTGGACCTGCGCTTTGAAACGGAGTTCAAGTCGGCGGAGGAGTATCGGGCGGAATACGATCTGGTCGTGGCGTCGGACGGGATCAATTCGGCGGTGCGGCGGGAATATGAGGCGGTCTTCCAGCCCGATATCGACATGCGGCTGTGCAAGTTCGTCTGGCTGGGCACGCAACAGAAATTCGACGATGCCTTCACCTTCATCTTCGAGAAGACGGAGCATGGATGGGTCTGGGCCCATGCCTACCAGTTCGACGACAAGACCGCGACCTTCATCGTCGAAATGGCGCAGGAGACGTGGGACCGCTGGGGCTTTGCCGACATGTCCAAGGAGGACACGGTGGAGACCTGCCGCAAGATATTCGCGCGGCATCTGGGCGGGCATGAGCTGATTTCCAACGCGGCGCATCTGCGCGGATCGGCGGTGTGGATGAACTTCCCCCGCGTGATCTGCGGGACGTGGTATCATGAAAACGTGGTGCTGATGGGGGATGCGGCGGCGACGGGGCATTTCTCCATCGGGTCGGGGACGCGGTTGGCATTTGATAGCGCGATCGCGCTGGCCGAGTATCTGCACAGCGAGCCGACGATGGAGGGCGCGTTCCAGCGCTATCAGGAGGAGCGGCGGGTGGAGGTGTTGCGGCTGCAATCGGCGGCGCGCAACAGTCTGGAATGGTTCGAGCAGGTGGAGCGTTATCTGGACCTGCCGCCGGAGCAGTTCGCCTATTCCCTGCTGACCCGCAGCCAGCGGATCAGCCACGAGAACCTGCGGCTGCGCGATCCGGCGTGGCTGCGCCGGACCGAGGACTGGTTCCAGCGGCAGGCGGGCGGCGAGGAGGGGCGCGCGCCGATGTTCGCGCCGTTCCGGCTGCGCGACATGGCGTTGAAGAACCGTGTCGTGGTGTCGCCCATGGCGCAATACAAGGCGGTGGAGGGCTGCCCAACCGACTGGCATCTGGTGCATTACGGCGAACGCGCCAAGGGGGGCGCGGGGCTGGTCTATACGGAAATGACCTGCACGAGCGCGCAGGGGCGCATCACGCCGGGCTGTCCGGGGCTTTATGCGCCGGAACATGAGGCGGCGTGGAAGCGGGTGGTCGATTTCGTCCATGCCGAGACGGATGCGAAGATCTGCTGCCAGATCGGCCATGCGGGGCGGAAGGCGTCCACTCAGGTCGGCTGGGAGGACGGCGACGCGCCGCTGACGGCGGGGAATTGGGAGATCATCGGGCCCTCTGCGCTGCCGTGGTCTTCGCGCAATGCCGTGCCGCGCGAGATGACGCGGGCGGATATGGAGGCGGTGACGGCGGAATTCGTGGCGGCGACGCAGATGGCGCGGCGGGCGGGGTTTGACATGATCGAACTTCACGCGGCGCATGGATATCTGGTTTCGTCCTTCATCAGCCCGAAATCGAACATTCGTACCGATGCCTATGGCGGAAGCCTTGAGAACCGGATGCGCTGGCCGCTGGAGGTGCTGCGCGCGATGCGGGCGGCTTGGGGCGAGGAGAAGCCGCTGTCGGTCAGGATTTCCGCCACCGACTGGGTCGGGGATGAGGGCGTGACGCCGGACGAGGCGGTGGAGATCGCGCGGATGTTTGCGGGCGCGGGGGCGGATATCATCGACGTCTCGGCCGGGCAGACGTCGGTCGATGCGCGGCCGGTCTATGGGCGGATGTTCCAGACGCCGTTCAGCGACCGTATCCGCAACGAGGCGGGGATTGCGACCATGGCGGTGGGGAACATCACCGAACCCGACCATGTGAATTCCATCCTGCTGGCGGGGCGGGCGGATCTGGTTTGCCTCGCGCGGCCGCATCTGGCGAACCCCTATTGGACATTGCATGCGGCGGTGGCGATGGGGGATGCTGCGACGGCATGGCCGCTCCCGTATCTGGCGGGGCGCGACCAGATGCGGCGGTTGCGCGAGAAGGCGGTCGAGGTGATCCGGGCATGAGTGTCGAGGGGCGGCGGGTTCTGGTCACGGGGGGCGGGTCGGGCGCGGGGGCGGACCTTGCGCTGGGATTTGCCCGTGCGGGGGCGGCCGAGGTGGTGATCTGCGGGCGGCGGGTGGCGGCGCTGGAGGCGGTCGCCGCGCGGCATCCGGCCATCCGCGCGCTGCCCTGTGACGTGACCGACGAGGCGTCGGTGCAGGCGCTGTTTGCGGAAGCGGGGCGGGTGGATGTGGTGGTGGCCAATGCGGGGGCGGCAGATAGCGCGGTGCTGGCCAAGACGACGCTTGCGCAGTGGAATGCGATGATCGCGGTGAATTTGACGGGGGTGTTCCTGGCCTTTCGCGAAGGGCTGCGGCAGTTCGACGGCTGGGGGCGGTTGATCGCGGTGGCCTCGACCGCCGGGGTGAAGGGCTATGCGAAGGTCGCCCCTTATGCGGCGGCGAAGCATGGGGTGATGGGGTTGGTGCGGTCCGTCGCGCTGGAGGTGGCGCGGGGGAAGGTGACGGCGAATGCGATCTGTCCGGGGTTTCTGGATACCGAGATGACGGAGCAGTCCATTCGCGTGATTTCGGAGAAGACGGGGAAGACGGCGGCGCAGGCGCGGGCGGCGCTGGAAGGGATTAGCCCGCAGGGGCGGCTGTATCGGCCCGACGAGGTGACGTCGGCGGCCCTGTGGCTGTGTTCCGAGGGGGCGGCGGGGGTGAACGGGCAGGGGATCGTGATTTCGGGGGGCGAGGTGTGACGGACGCGCTTTCCAAACGGCGGTTGAAGATGTGGATCCGGCTGCTGGGCGTGACCCGCGCGGCGGAGGGGGAGTTGCGCGAGTTCCTGCGGGTGGAGCATGGGACGACCCTGCCGCGGTTCGACGTGATGGCGGCGCTGTACCGGCGGCGTGACGGTGTCACGATGAGCGAGTTGAGCCGGATGCTGCTGGTGTCGAACGGCAATGCGACGACGGTGGTGGACCGGCTGGAGGCGGATGGTCTGGTGCGGCGGACGCCGTCCGAGACGGACCGGCGGACGGTGTTCGTGGCGCTGACGCCCGAGGGGCTGGCGCAGTTCGAGGGGCTGGCGGCGGGGCACGAGGCGCAGGTGGCGCGGATGTTCGGCGGGCTGTCGGAGGCCGATCTGGATGCGCTGACCGAGATATTGAAGCGGATGGGGGCGGCGTGATGGGCGCGATGGCTGGGTTGAAGCCCGAACATTTCCTGTGGGACGTGGCGGATCGGGTGGCGGTGGTGCGGCTGAACCGGCCGGAGCGGAAGAATCCGCTGACCTTCGAGAGCTATGCCGAGTTGCGCGATACCTTCCGCGCGCTGGTCTATGCCACGGATGTGGATGTGGTGGTGATTGCCTCCAACGGGGGGAATTTCTGCTCCGGCGGGGATGTGCATGACATCATCGGCCCGCTGGTGGGCATGGAGATGAAGGAGTTGCTGGCCTTTACCCGCATGACGGGCGATCTGGTCAAGGCGATGATCGGCTGCGGCAAGCCCGTCATCGCGGCGGTGGACGGGGTCTGCGTGGGGGCGGGGGCGATCATGGCGATGGCATCCGACCTGCGGCTGGCGACACCGGCGGCGAAATGTGCCTTCCTGTTCACGCGCGTGGGGCTGGCGGGCTGTGATATGGGCGCCTGTGCCATGCTGCCGCGGATCATCGGGCAGGGGCGGGCGGCGGAGCTTCTCTATACCGGCCGTGTGATGCGGGCGGAGGAAGGCGAGCGGTGGGGGTTCTGGAACGCGCTTCATCCGGCGGAGGAGCTGGAGGCGGCGGCGATGCAGCTTGCGCGGCAACTGGCGGCGGGGCCGACCTTCGCGCATGGGATCACCAAGACCCAGCTCAATCAGGAATGGAACATGGGGCTGGAGCAGGCGATCGAGGCCGAGGCGCAGGCGCAGGCGATCTGCATGCAGACGCGGGATTTCGAGCGGGCCTATCACGCCTTCGTCGCCAAGGAGACGCCGGTGTTTCGCGGGGATTGACGATTTTTCTGGCGAAAAATCAGGGGGCGCTCGCGCCCCCTCGGCCCTGCGGGCCTCACCCCCTGAGGATATTTGGGAACGGAAAATGACGGATCGCAGCTTTCTGGACTGGCCTTTCTTCGAGACGCGGCACCGCGAGCTGGCGGGCGCGCTGGAGGAGTGGTGCGCGGCGCATCTGCCGGTGGGGCATGGGGATGTGGATGCGGCCTGTCGGGGGCTGGTGGCGATGCTGGGGGCCGGCGGGTGGTTGCGGCATACGGGGGCCGCGGCGGGGGAGAGGCTGGATGTGCGGACGCTGTGCCTGATCCGCGAGACGCTGGCGCGGCATGACGGGTTGGCGGATTTCGCCTTTGCCATGCAGGGGCTGGGGATGGGGCCGGTGAGCCTGTTCGGCAACCCCGCGCAGCAGGAATGGCTGGCGCGGACGCGGGCGGGGGCGGCGATCGCGGGCTTTGCGTTGACCGAGCCGGGGTCGGGGTCGGATGTGGCGGCGACGGCGACGACGGCCACGCGGGTGCAGGGCGGGTGGTTGATCGAGGGCGAGAAGACCTGGATTTCCAATGGCGGGATCGCGGATGTCTATGTGCTGTTTGCGCGGACGGGCGAGGGGCCGGGGGCGAAGGGGTTGTCGGCCTTCCTGATGCCTGCCGATACGCCGGGGCTGGAGGTGGTGGAGCGGCTGGAGGTGATCGCGCCGCATCCGCTGGCCACGTTGCGGATGCGGGGGATGGTGTTGCCGGAGGGCGCGCTGATCGGAGAGGCGGGGGCGGGGTTCCGGATCGCCATGTCGGTGCTGGACGTGTTCCGGTCCACCGTGGGGGCGGCGGCGCTGGGCTTTGCGCGGCGGGCGCTGGACGAGGCTTTGGCCCGCGTGAAGGCGCGCCGGATACAGGGGCAGGCGCTGGCGGAGTTGCAGATGGTGCAGGGGCATCTGGCGGATATGGCGGTGAGGGTGGATGCGGCGGCGCTGCTGGTCTATCGGGCGGCCTGGGTGAAGGATCAGGGCGCGGCGCGGGTGACGCGCGAGGCGGCGATGGCGAAGCTTTATGCCACCGAGGCCGCGCAGGAGGTGATCGACATGGCGGTGCAGTTGCACGGGGGCGATGGCGTGCGGCACGGGTCGGTGGTGGAGAGCCTGTATCGCGAGATCCGCGCGCTGCGGATATACGAGGGGGCGTCTGATGTGCAGCGGGTGGTGATCGCGCGGAGCGTGCTGGGATGAGCTATGCGCGGGCGATACGGATCGAGTTCAACCATTGCGATCCGGCGGGGATCGTCTTTTACCCCCGCTATTTCGAGATGACGAATTCGGTCTGCGAGAATTTCTTCCGCGAGGTGGTGGGCTATTCCTATCACGCCATGATGGCGGACGGGATCGGCACGCCCACCGCGCGGGTCGAGACGGATTTCCGCGCGCCGTCGCGGCTGGGCGATGTGCTGGACTGGCTGCTGGTGGTGGAAAAGGTGGGCGGGTCGTCCGTCACCTTCCGGCTGGAGGCGCGCTGTGGCGATGAACACCGGCTGACGGCGCGGCTGGTGCTGGTCTGGCTGACGCCCGAGATGAGACCCGGGCGCTGGCCCGACCGTATCCGCGCCGTCTTCGAGGCGCATCTGGAGGAGAGGCCATGAGCGAGAGCCCGCATCAATTCCTGCATCCGGCCCATTGGAAGGCGGCGGTGGGCTATTCCAACGGGGTCGCGGCCACGGGGCGGATGGTGTTCACGGGGGGGATCATCGGCTGGAACGCCGATCAGGTCTTTGAAACGGACGATTTCGTCGGGCAGGTGGAGCAGGCGCTGCGGTCCATCGTCGAGGTGCTGGCCTGTGCCGGCGCAGGGCCGGAGCATCTGGTGCGGCTGACATGGTATGTGACGGACAAGCGCGAGTATCTGGGCAGCCTGAAGGACCTGGGCCGCGTCTACAAGGCGGTGATCGGGCGGCATTATCCGGCGATGGCGCTGGTGCAGGTGGTGGCGCTGGTCGAGGACCGCGCGAAGGTGGAGATCGAGGCGACGGCGGTGGTGCCGTAGGGCGGGGCGGGTTCACACCTTTATGTAGAGCCCGTGCCGCACCCCGCCCTCGGCGTCGAAGCAATCCTTTATCACGTCGAAAAAGGCGCTGTCCTTGTGTTCGAAGTGGCGGAAGATCGCATAGGCCACAAGATCGGCAAGCTGGATCAGTCTGGATGCGCGCGAGTCCAGAAAGAGCGGGACCTCGGCGTAGTTCTGGGTGGTGCCCCAGCTATGGCCGGAATATTTGAAGTCCCGCGCAAGGGTCTGGATGCGCTGTTCCGTTGACGATTTGTCAAACACCATGATGCCGCGCTGGGGATCGCCATGCTTGGTGTAAAGGCGCCGCAGGAACATGTCGAAGCGGCTGCTGATCTGTTCGAAGGCGTGGACGACAGGGTCCGCCCCGGGCAGTGCCGATTTCTTCACGACCGCAGCGAAGAGGCGCGCCCCTTTGGGATGATGGTTCACGACACCATCGTGCAGCGCGTCCCTGATGGCGGCAAGGCGATCGGCCAGCGCATGGGCCTTCCAGCCTTCGCGTCCGGATCGCATCGGCGAGCCGTGCAGTTCGAGCCGTTCGGGCGTGACCGGATCAAAGCGGGCGGCAATGCTGTTGAGGTTCTGTTCGATCCAGTGGGTCTTGCGTTCGAACACGGCGACACCGGCCAGAACGAAGTACTGCTGGGACGGGTCGGATACGGACCCTGACTCGTCGACATAGAACAAATGCATACTCGCACCAAAACAAAAGCTGCCCGAAGGCAGCTGTGATAGGCAAGCCGGGCAAGGAAGCCCTTGACGCACCGCAAACAGGTCAGCGCACCCGACTCGAAGCGAGAATAGGATTTTGCGAATGACGGTTCAAGCCTTGAGAGCAGGCAACCGCAGCAATCCGAAATCGAAGGGAACCGTGGCAGCCCGTAGGGGAGTCGAACCCCTCTTCCCAGGTTGAAAACCTGGTGTCCTAACCGATAGACGAACGGGCCACGCATCGGTGAGGCGGGGGATAGCGAAGCGCAAATCCCGGCGCAAGGGGAAAAATTCGCCGGAGCGCGCGAAGGTCAGCCGTCGATGCGCGCGGCCATCAGGGCGATGGCCTGCTGGTAGACGGTGGCGGCGTTCCATTGCTCGATCACGGCGAAGTTGGGTTCGCCTTCCTGATAACCCTTGCCGGGGCGCCAGCCCTTTTGCCGCAGGAAATTGGCGGTGGAGGCGAGCGCGTCGGTCAGGTCGGCAAGGTCCAGCCGCCCGTCGCCATTGCCGTCCACGCCATAGTCCAGCGCGTTGCCGGGCAGGAACTGGGTATGGCCAAGCTCGCCATGTTTGGCGCCTTGGGTCTGCGGGGTGATGGTGCCCGCGTCGACCAGTTTCAGCGCGGCGATGAGGTGGGGGGTGAAGAAGTCCGAGCGGCGGCAGTCATAGGAGAGCGTGGCGATGGCCGAGACGACGTTGGTGTCGCCCATGAAGCCGCCGAAGCCTGTCTCCATTCCGTGGATGGCAAGGAGGATGCCCGCGGGCACGCCGTATTGCGCCTCGAGCGCGGCGTAGAGGTCGGGGTTCTTGGCCTTGCGCTTGCGGCCTTGCGAGATGATGGCATCGGCGCCCCGGACCTGCAGGAATTTCTCGAGGCTGTAACGGAAGCTCTTCTGGTTGCGGTCGGCGGCGATGGTGGATTTGGAATAGCTGCTGGCCATGAGGGCGTCGATGCCGCGGGGGCCGACGCCCTGTGCCTGTGCCTCGGCGGCGATGACGGGCTTCCACGCCTCGTACTGGCCGCCGGTGTCGGAGCAGGGGGCGGCAAGGGCGGTGGCGGGCAGGAGGAGGGCCAGAAGCGGGGCCAGAAGGGCGGGCGTGCGGAACATGCTATGCCTTGGTGCGGAAATGGACCGGACCGAGGATAGGGCCCGCCGCCCGTGGCGCAAGAGGTTTGCGCGCGCGCTGGCGGCGGGAGGGGTCAGCGGGCGGTGGCGCGCAGGCCCATCGCGGACTGGAAGGCGATGCGGCGGGACTGGGCGACGCGTTCCTGTTCGCCATCGGAAAGGATCACGGAGAGGACGCCGCGGCCGTCATCCTCGGTCGACTGGATGGCGTTGAAGGAGACCCAGGTGGAGCGGTTGATCTGGATGCCCTGCCGGATGTCGAGCTGCGCGATGGCGTCGG
This sequence comes from Paragemmobacter amnigenus, assembly GCF_009908265.2. Classification (GTDB taxonomy): domain Bacteria; phylum Pseudomonadota; class Alphaproteobacteria; order Rhodobacterales; family Rhodobacteraceae; genus Paragemmobacter; species Paragemmobacter amnigenus. The sequence goes on from NZ_JAAATX020000013.1 coordinate 150,331, forward strand.
ACAGGCGGCCGCGGGTGAGCATCCGGCGGCGGCTGGTGACGATGCGGAGGTAGTGATCCTCGGACCGGATGTAGAGAAGGTCCTCGACCGCGAAAACCTCGTTTCCGATGCGGACCTGATCGATCTGGGCGGGCGAAAGGTCGGTCTGCAGGGCCGGAGCGGGGGCGTCGGCGGCCGGTTCGGGGGATGCGGGCGCGGTCTGCACCGGATCGGGAGGGGCGGCGGCAGGGAGGGCGGGGGCGGCAACGGCGTGGCGGTGCGGGCCCGCCGTGGCATTGCGCGGGTCGCCCGGCGGATAGGGCAGGAGCATCGGGTGGAGCGGCGCGACGAACTGGCTGAAGGCCACGTCCATCAGGAGCAGGACGATCATGTCGCGCACGATCTCTTGCGTCCATTCGGCAGCCGTCAGGTCGAGCGGTCCCTTGAAGAAGGTGACGACCAGATAGGTGGCGGTGGTGGTGAAGCAGAAGAGCGAGAGCGTGATGAAGGGTGTGTAGACCGTGGTCAGCACGCCCCGGTTCCGCAGCACGCGCAGGGCCGAGAACAGGAGGAAGTACCAGCTGAACGTGACCACGGAGAGCGTGGACCAGAGCACCACGATCTCGAATCCCGCCAGATGTCCGGTGTCCTTGCCGCCACGGTCGAGCAATCCGTAGACGAGCGTGCAGAGCAGGAAATATTTAAGGAAGATCGGGTTCAGGAAAAACTCGGTCAGGGAATCACTGGTCGCCCAATAGGTCTTTCCGTCCGCGAATTTGACTTGGGTCGTGGAAACAGTCGCTTGCACACCGTTCATTGGTCTCGCTCACTTGCAATCGGCCACTCGTCCGACACATCTGATACGGCTGGAGTGAACGTCATTTCAAGCCACCGTGGCGTGAATTTTGACGTGAACACTCATCCAGCAAGGTGATTCCCATCCGCACGCCGGAAATCGCGGCATCCGGACGGGCAAAAGTCGCGCTTTACGACAAAGGGAAATAAGGCTTCGCGGTGCCGCGACTCTTGGAAACAATGGTCTGCCGTGAGGGGATTTTCACGGCGCAGGCCCAGACGAAAGCATTTCGCCAATTCATTTTCACGTCTTTCCCAGCCCTTGGGACAGCTTTCTGGCGACATCGCTGGTCCCAGGCCTGTCGGGGGCGTGTAAATCTGGGCTTCGCGCTCGGGTCCGGCCATCGGCCCGTTCCGCCGGACGTTCGGGTAACAGCCGCTTTCCCTGTGGGGGCAGGATTGCGGAGCTGGCCCGGACCGAAATCGGATACGTCCCTTGCGCGAAGTGAAGGGTGCAATCGATAGGGATGTTTCCCATGCTGCTGAATACGAGTGACGCCCCCTGCGTCGGGACCGCGCGTGCGGCCGGACGTAAGGGCAGGAGTGCCGGGATCGACCGCGGCACCGCGCCGGACGGGTGCAGGATCACGCGCGCGGGGGGTGCGGATGCCGCCCCGTGGGTGCGCGCAGGCAGTTCCTGCAGGATCGGCTGGACAGATGGACCCCGCCCGCAGGCCGCACCGGCCGTGCGCGCGGCGCGCCCGCTTTGCCGCGACGCCGCCTGATCTAATCCGTCACCCGCCTGCCGTTAAACACAGCGACTGAGCGGGACCCCCTTTCAAGACGGGCATCATCGCCCGCAGGTAACGAGTAACGCCCATGGTTTTGTTTCCCATCGTCCCATGCCATCCGGCCTTCGACCGCAACGGCGCGGATCTCGCCGGACGGGGCCGGAGCACGGGACCGGCCTGTGGCAGCCCGTTGTGCGCGGCAGGCTGCCGCACCGTGATCCGATCTGCGCGTTCCGCACGGGCCGCGCAGCCCCGCAATTTCGAGTTTTTCTGAAACCCTGATGGGCCGCCCGAACGGCGGCGTGTCTCATCATCGCTTGACTGTGTTTGGCCCTGTGAGCCGCGTTCGGGCGTGTTGGTTGGAGAGTAGAAGATGGCGACGATCATTATCACCGATGCCACGTCTGGTTCCGTGGATGTCAACGACGGCGATGTCGTCATCATCGATCCCAGCGCCTATGGGACCTACACGCTCTATGCCCCTCCGGGAGCGGAGTATGACGTCCTGATCAACCAGGACCTGCCGAATTCGATCACCTTCTTCACCTCGCTCGATTCAACGGTGAATGCGCGCTTCGCGCCGGGCGTGTCGGCCTACAACCTCGATTGGGGCGGGGTGTCGGGCTATGGCGGCGTCGAGATCGTGGAAACCGGCGACGGGTTCCGCATCACGGATGGCGGCGGCTATTCGATGGGGGAGCAGGACGACACCCTGATCCTTGGCCCGAACAACTATGTCGACAACCAGATCTGGATGGGCGACGGGCAGGATACCCTGATCATCGGCGAGAACAGCACGGTCTTCGGCCAGATCAACACCGAGGCGGGCAACGGCGATGTGATCAACATCGGCTCCGGCAGCTATGTCGAGAACATCAACCTTGGCGCGACGGTCGATCTGACGATCGGGTCGAATGTCACGGTGAACGGGTATATCTACACCGGTTTCGACGACACCATCGGCGACAAGGTCACGATCGGCGACAACGCCACGCTGAACTATTACGTCGACCTTCAGACGGGCAATGATACGCTGGCCATCGGCGACGGGGCGACGATGTTCGGCCGGGTCTATGCCGACGAGGGCGACGACCTGATCACCATCGGCGACGATGCCAAGATCAACGAGTATATCTGGCTCTATACCGGTAACGATACGCTGACCATCGGCGACAATGCCGTGATCACCGACGGGTATTATGGCGAGCTTTATGCCTGGGACGGCGATGACCTGATCGTCATCGGCGACAATGCCTCGATGGGTGATCATGCCTGGGTCGCGATGGGCACCGGCAACGATACGCTGTCCATGGGGGTCTATGACTTCACCAGTTACGGCCAGTTCTGGGGTGAGGGCGGCACCGATACGCTGAACATCTCTGAAGGGTTCGGGTTCACCAAGGCCCAGATCGAGGGCATCCTGGCCGCCGAGGGCTGGCGTGACGATGACGGCGACGGCGTTTACGAGGTCAGGGGAAATGACTTCCGGATCGGTGACAGCTATTTCTACAGCTGGGAACGGGTCTCGGTCATCGTGCCGCAGGATGGCATCGTCGACGGCACGGCAGGCGCGGACAATATCGCGCCCGGCTATACCGACGCGCAGGGCGATCAGGTCGACGGCACCGATGGCCTGAATGACGTGATCCGCGCCGGGGCGGGGAACGATGTGGTCAATGCCGGCGCGGGCGATGACACGGTCGACGGCGGCTCGGGCAATGACGCGGTGTCGGGCGGTGATGGCAACGACCTGATCCGCGGCGATGGCGTGGACCCGCTGACCCAGGTGCAGCGCCCGCTGCTGACCCTGACCAACACCGACAACCTGCAGGACGCCGGCCAGACCGAGGCGTCCGGGTCCCGCGCGGTGGAACTGGTGAAGCTGGCCGATGGCCGGTTGATCATGGTGACGTCGGAGAACGGGACAGGAAGCGACGGCATCGCCACTTACGAGATCGACGGTGATCCGAATTCCGCCACCTTCGGCCGGATCATCAACCCGGCCGGGTCGACTTCGACCAGCCCCGGCGCGGGCAGCAGCGGCGACCTGACCGGCAAGATCAGCCAGTTGCAGGCTTCGGCTGCCGGTGCGGGCTTTGACAACATCCAGAGCATGGAAGCCGTCACCCTGCCGACGGGCGAGACCTATGTCTTCACCGCCGACGTCTCCACGGCCACGATCGGCATCGCCCGCGTCGGCGCGAATGGCGGGCTGACCGAGGGGCCGTCGCTGACCGATGCGACGCGTCTGGATCAGGTGCAGGGCCTGTCGGTCATCAATGTCGGCGGGCAGCCGATCCTGCTGGCCTATTCCGGCGGCAATTCCGACAGCCTGCTCAGCTATTCCATCAACCCCGCGACGGGCGGGTTGACGCTTCTGGACCGCGAGGTGGACGGCAACGGGCTGGGCGAGAATTTCCTTGCGGGCTCGTCGGGCGAGTCGACCTCCTTCATCGAAGGCTTCACCAACAGCGCGGGGCAAAGCTTTGTCCTTGTCGCCGGCAATGAGGGGGGGCAGAACGGCATCTCGCTCTGGACGGTCAATAGCGCGGGGCAGTTCACCTTCCAGAACGCGCGCGGGGACGACCAGAATGGCGGGTCGGAAACCGATCCGCAGGGCAATACGCTGGGCCGCGATCTGGTCAGCCCGGCCGGATCGCAGACGGGTCTGGACGATTCCAACGCGGCGACCTGGGCGGAAATCGGCGGCAGGACCTATGTCTTCGTCGGCGGCAATGACGACGATGTCACGATCTTCCGCGTCGATCCGGATGCCCGCGGTGACGGCACCTTCGACCTGACGCTGGTCGGCCATGCCGACAATGTCATGAGCGATATCAGCGCCTTGCACTTCATCCCGTCGGGCGACAGCGGCACGCTGGTGATCGGGGGCGAGCAGAGCGAACTGCGCTATGTCGCGGTCCACCTCAACCCGACCACGGGTGTGGTCACACTTGATCTGGCGGGCGGGCGCATCGTGGACGATGCGGGCGAACCGGGGGCGGAACTCCTCGATTCCGAAGATCTCGCCTATCTGGACGGAGTGCTTGTCTCTGCCTCGGACAATGACAACGGGGTTGCGGTCCTGACGGTCAAACCCTCTTTCGAGACGGCGTCCGGCACGGTCGACAGTGTCGCCGGCGATGACGTGCTGAACGGGGGCGCAGGGAACGACACGGTCGAGGGTGGCGAGGGCAACGACACGCTGACTGGCGGGGCGGGGTCTGACACGCTGCGGGGCGAGGGGGGGGATGACACCTTCCTGCTGCAGCCGGGCTTTGGCACGGATGCGATCACGGGCGGCGAGACGG
>NZ_JAAATX020000014.1 GCF_009908265.2 Paragemmobacter amnigenus
ACGGCCGGAGGCGTAGAACCACGGATCGGCCTGAAACTTCGTCTGACATTTGCTAGAGCAGAAATGGAAGTCCTTGCTGCCAAACGCCTCGGTCCGCGTGTCAGGTTTCAACGTGACGGTCATGCCGCAGACTGGGTCGATGGAAGTTGGCCCAGTTCCACTTTGTGGGGCGTCTTGGCTTTCAGGCATGTCGGGGTCGGGATGGGCATGGCTGCCGTGCGGATCGGTGGATTTCATAGCGTTCTCCTGTCGCGGTCAGCGCCGCGCGAAGGCAGATGCAAAGGCCTACCGACTCACGATGCGCCTTCCCATCATTGGAAGGTCAAGCGAAGATTGCAGTTGCGGGTGCAATCAAATTGCCGCAACAACTTTGGCCAGTAGGTCGCGCACCTGACCAGCGACAGCATGCAAGGCGGGATTGTCGATGGCCTGCATCGACGCCACCGGATCAATAGCACTCACCTCGACACCGTCTTTGACCTCGCGCAGGATAACGTTGCAGGGCAGCATGGCACCGACGCGCGGTTCCATCCCGATGGCTTCCAGTGCCATCTTCGGGTTGCATGCCCCAAAAATGCGGTAGGCTGGCATATCCACGTCCAGCTTCTTTTTCATCGTTGCCTTGACGTCGATTTCGGTCAGTACACCAAAGCCGTTTTCGGACAGCGCGGCACGGGTTCTGGCGTCGACCACGTCAAAATCAGCACCTGTGATCAGGCGGTTGATCGTATAGTCCATCAGGTTTCCTTTGAGCTATCTACGCAGGTATTTGACCAGCGCCGCAATCGCGAGGCCGACCAGCACAAGGGTGACGATCATCCAGAGCCAGCCGAAGCCCATTCCAAATCCCATACCGTAGCCGTTCATCTTCGTGGCCTCCTGATCTGTGTTGGGATTCCTCCCGCTAACCGGAGATTTGCCCAGTTAGCGGGAGAATAAAGCGCGTCAGTCGTTGTCCATCATCCCATGACCCATGCCCGGCATGTTGCCCTCCTGCCCGCCCATGTGGCTTTGCATCATGTCTGCCATGGCGGCCATTTCAGCCTCCGTCACTTGCGCATCCCCATCGGCGTCATGCATCTGGAAGGCACGCACGGTCATTGGTCGGGTATGGGCCGCATGCATCACCGCGAATTCCTCCAGCGACAAAGTACCGTTGGCGTCGGTGTCGTAGGTCTTGATTTCAGCCTGAATTCCGGCTGTCATTTCCTCGGGGCTGAGCGTGCCGTCTTTGTTGGTATCGAATGTGGCCATCGCATAGCTCTGGCCGCCGGCCATCATTCCCATGGCGCCACCCATCATACCGCCATGCTGGCCCATCATGCCCATGCCTCCGTCCATCATGCCATCATGCTGCATCTGACCCTGCTGGGCGACGACCGGTACGGCGACAGCGGCCACGCCAAGGGCGGCAACGGTAGCGAGGGCGAATTTTGTCGAACGTTTCATTCTGTCTCTCCTGGATCAGATTGCGATGGGTCCAATCTGGGAGTGAGGTGTCCCACAGGTTTGTCAGCGCGACGCCTGTTTTGTATCAAACTGTCGCAAGCGAAGGTCCTGAGAGAGGTTTGCGACAATCTTCTGTCCGCAGCACCACCGCGTTCAGCTAGGGTCGACATCAGGAGACAATAAAATGACCCAGCCGCCGCGTATTCTGATCGTCGATGACCACCGCGATATCCGCGATGCCCTGGTGAAGTATCTGGAAAAGAACGGCATGCGCGCGACTTCTGCCGCCAATGCCGTCGCAATGGATGCGGCGATGAAGGTGGGTCAATTCGATCTGATCGTGCTGGATGTGATGATGCCGGGCGAAGATGGCCTCTCGGTCTGCCGACGTTTGCGTGCGCAGGGGGCCATTCCGATCTTGATGCTGACAGCCCTGGGTGATGAAACTGACCGTATCGTGGGGTTGGAGGTCGGGGCCGACGACTATCTGCCCAAACCCTTCAATCCGCGTGAGTTGCTGGCCCGGATCAAGGCGATCCTGCGCCGATCCGACCGGGGGGGCGTCGTTGGTGGCAGCCTTGCCGGGCACAGATTGGCCTTCGACCGATGGGTGCTTGATACCGACCGCCGGACCCTGACCGACGACGATGGCATCGAGGTCGCACTCACAACTGCAGAATTCCGTCTGCTGACGGTGTTTCTGGAACGGCCGCGCTTCGTGCTCAGCCGCGAACAACTGCTCGATCTTACATCGGGTCGCGCCGCACAGGTGTTCGATCGCACCATCGACAACCAGATTAGCCGCCTGCGCCGCAAGATCGAGGCCGATCCGGCCAAGCCTGTGCTGATCGCAACTGTCTGGGGTGGTGGCTACAGCCTTGCCGCAGACGTGAGTGCAATGCCGTGAGCGCGCGCTTCTCGATGTTGCGCAAGCTCTTCCCGCAATCTCTTGGCGGGCAGTTGCTGATCATGTTGCTTTTGGCGTTGGCCATCACACAGGGGCTTGGCCTGTTGCTGCTGACAGACGAGCGGAACCGGGCGGTCCGTGCAGCCCTCGGGCTCGAGGCGGCAGGGCGTGCCGCGAATGTTGTCTTGCTTCTGGATGGCGCCCCCACCGATCTGCGCATGTCGATACTCCGCGCGGCAAATTCTCCGCTTGTCCGGTTTGAAGTCGGGCCCGAGCCTGCAGCGTCCCACAACAGCGCCGAGGCGGACATGGTTCTGCGTCAGATCCGCCAGATCCTTGGCGAGCCGGAACGGGAAGTTCGCGCCGATGTTCATGCGCTGTCCCTCGCGTCCCTGCCATTGCCAGAGGGAGTACCTGCGTCCATGCGCCCGATGCATGAGGCGATGATGGCGGGGCGGACCGACCCCATTGAGCTGACGCTGTCGATCCGTCTTGCGGCGGGCGACTGGCTGAACGTGCGCACGATGTTTTACCGCCCTGCCCTCCAGTTGACTCCGCAGGCTCTGCTGCCGGTGGTGTTGATGGCAGTCGCGGTAGCTTTGGTGGCCTGGTGGACTGCGCGGCGCGTCGTCGGCCCGATGCGTGCTCTTGCTGTTGGTGCGGACCGCTTGGGCCGTGGGCTTGATGCCGATCCGCTGCCGATGACGGGACCATCCGAGGTGCGCGAGACCACGCAGGCCTTCAACCGGATGAAGGCCCGACTGACCCGCTTCGTGAACGAGCGCACGCACATGCTCGCCGCCCTGAGTCATGATTTGCGCTCACCGCTTACAGCAATGCGGCTCAGGATCGAAATGCTGGACGAAACCGAGGATAGCGTACGCCTGAAGGCATTGGTCGAGGAAATGCAGGCCATGGTCGAGGCGACCCTGGAATTCGCACGCGGGGTTGCGCGGACAGAACCCGCCGCTGAAGTCGATCTTGCCGTCCTGCTGGCTGATCTGGTCAACGATGTAGGGGGAGAACGAGCCAATCTTGCCCCGTCGTCGCCTCTGCCCATCACCGTCCGCCCGCACGCCTTGAACCGCGCTCTAAGGAACCTGATCGACAATGCTGTCCGCTATGGCGGGGTGGCGATGGTAAAGCTGGACCGAACGCCGGGATTGGCCGTCATCACCATCGCGGACAAGGGCCAGGGATTGCCCGAAGACCAGCTTGAAGCGGTCTTTGAGCCGTTCGTACGCTTGGAAGGGTCTCGCAGCCGAGATACCGGCGGCGTTGGCCTCGGCCTGGCAATCGCCCGCACGATCATTCAGGCACACGGCGGAACAGTCGTGCTCCGCAATGTGCTGGCAGGTGGACTGGAAGCAGTTGTATGTTTGCCTATAGGTGATGCGTGATCTCATCTAACAAGATCGCCCAACATTCTTGGGCTATCGAAGCCAACCCACAAAAAAGCTGTGGTCAAATCTGGCATCTAAACCGCTGCACGCCACATCCTGAAACGCCCTTGGCCAGTCACCTCGCAGATCAGCCCGTGCGCCTCCATCCAAGCCAGGTTTCGCTGAACAGCCGCACGACTGGCGCCGCTCAGAGTCTCGGCCATCGGCGCAGAGACCAAGGGCCATTCGGTCAATACAGCGCGCAAAGCCGGAGGCGTACGGCCAGACAAAACTGACATAGCCGTCTCCACCCGAGTGGACCATATTTCGAGATCGTCGAGGTGCCGCATCGCTGCGAGGCATGCGTTGTCCATTCCGTCCAGCCAGCGGATCAACCGCTCTGCCGGAGGTCCGCCGGCCCGAAGCCCCCCTGCCCCACCCATTGCTACCGGTGCGAAGATTCCACCCTTCCCTTCTGCTGCAGCAATCCGGCCTGCCGTGACCGCAGCCTCCATCCGGTCACCATGCTGACCAAGACCTGCCAAGCTCCAAAGGTGAAAGCCCAGACAAGCCCGGGTGATAGGGTGAAAATGTCGGGCGGCTCCCATGAAGGCGAGCCAACCATCGGCGCGATCAGTGAAACGCTCGGCGTCATCCGCTATGTTCTCAGAGTCCCGCCGGTCGAGAAAATCGGCTAGCCCAGCTTCGGGGCCAGGCCCCCCAGTAAGACGTCGAACAGCCCATCCAACGCGTGACAACGCCCCAGAGTCTTCCTGAGCGCCAGACAGACGAAGCGCGATCCAGAGTGCAAGTCGGTCAGGGCTGACCCGGTCACCAACGAACCAGCTTAGCTCTGCAGCCTCGATCAGGGCTAATCTGTGCCGCCAACCCGATGGCCCGCGTCTCAGACGGTCGTCAAGCGCGCCCAATCTCCCGGCTACTCGTGCGAGGCGGGCCGCACAACCCGCTTCGGCCCGGGCCCATGCCGCAACGACTGAGGTTTCGCTGGGTTCAGGTCTTGGGCCTGGAAGCAGATAATCAGGTTCCTCATCCATCGGTCCTGGCAGGAACCACAAGTCGTCTTCGGACGCCTGCTCTCTTCCCTCGGGATCGCCGAGGGCTTCGTCAGGACTATCAGGCAGAACAGAGAGGTAGGGCTTCATATGTGCAAAATACGACTATTATGCAAACTACCCAAGGGTTTTCTGTGGGGCTGCATTTGCTCCTTATATAGTACGCGCGCGCGGTGTCCGTGGAGAGCGCTCAAGTCGAGTTCAGCGCATGGAAACCAAGGGGTTTCCAGCGATCAGCACCACACAGCGTGCCCTTGCATTCGTTTACAAACGGTCGTTTATTGATGGTATATGAAATTGCAAACGGCCTGTTTTGATGCCCCTGATCGGCTACGCGCGCGTCTCGACCGAGGATCAAACCCCCCTGCCCCAGTCGCAGGCCCTGAAATCCGCGGGCTGCGTCGAGATCCACGAGGAGCAGGCCTCGGGCGGGAACCGCACGCGGCCAGTGCTGGCCCGCGTGCTGGACCGGATCGGCAAAGGCGACACGCTGGTCGTCGTGCGGATCGACCGCCTGGCGCGGTCCCTCTCGCATCTGCTGGAGGTGATCGAGCGGCTTGAGGCGAAAGGTGCCTACTTCCGCTCACTGACCGATCCCATCGACACGTCCTCGCCGCAGGGCAAATTCACCCTGCAAGTCCTGGGCGCCGCGGCCGAGTTCGAGCGCGCTCTAATCCGCGAACGCACGAAGGCGGGGCTGGCCTCGGCGCGCAGCAAGGGGCGGGTCGGTGGCAACCCGGGTCTGCGCGCTCGCGATCCCGCGGCGCTTCGCAAGGTGCGGCTGGCGCGCCAGCACGGCTACATGGAACGGCTGAACGAGACGGCCCAGCACTGGGTGCCCCATGTCCGCCGCCTGCGGCCCGACATGGCCTGGGAGGATGTGCTGCGCATCATCAACGGCCCCCTGCCCAATGAGCGGCATTGGACGCAAAGCCGCCTGCTGCGCGCCGTGAATGCCTACGTCCGCGACGGCTTCCTGCCCGAAACTGTGCTGGGCCGTGCCGGCCGACGCGAAACCGACGACCGCCTGCCCGCCATCGTCGCCGCAATCAAGGGCGCGGATCCCGACATCACGCTTCAGGCGATCTGCACCCGGCTGGAGGCGATGCGCGAGCGCACGCCCCGTGGGCGGACAAGCTGGCAGCCGTCATCCGTGAAGATGCTGCTGGAACGAGCCGAGAGGCTGGGGTTGCTTGAGTGAAGTTGCGGGAATCGACCGCGCGATTCTGAAGATCGTCGTTACGTAGGCGTCCACAATACATGTTGTGGCCACGACATCCCGGGCCACGAACTGTTGAAGTGATCTACGAACAGGGTCACCCAAAGCATTGATACTTAACAGCTTTATCTCGTCAGAAATAGGCCGCCTCAACGCCCTTAGGTCGTTCAACAGTTCGGGCTGGATTTAATCGCCAAAACTGTTAAGGTCTGCAAAACAATAAAGACTTGAGGGCAGTGATGAGCGGGATACGGGCCTCTCAAAGATTCGACGTCATGTCCAAGCGGCTCGGTAGCCGGTTGCGTGAACATGCGCAGGAAACCTTCCCACCGGATGCCCAGAAAGGTCTCCGTCGTTTCGCGATGCGTGAAGCGGCTGATCTCCTTCGGATCAACCAGAACACCTTCCGCCACCATGTGTCAAACCTCGAGGGCTTTCCCGAAGGCATCCTTGAGGGTGGCAACCGCCGCAGCTTCTCTGCCGGAGAAATGGTCGAGGCCCAACGCGTCCTTCTTGAGACGGGTAGGATCAAGCCCGATGAGCACCCTCACAGAAGAGCCGGCGAACCGTGCCAGGTCGTGACAATCTTCAACCTGAAGGGCGGGTCCGCAAAAACGTCGACCGTGGCTCATGTTGGTCAGCTGCTGGGCCTTCGCGGCTATCGGGTCCTGCTGATCGACCTCGACAGCCAGGCAAGTCTGACGAACCTGTTCGGGGTGACCCCTGAACTCGATCCGGACATGCCGACCTCCTACGATCTGATCCGCTCGGAAGGTCCCCTGCCCGCCTCCGATATCATTCGCAAGACGAACTTCCCGACAGTGGATCTGATCCCGGCCTCCATGGACATCATGGAGTACGAGTTCGAGGTCGCTTTGAGCTTCAGACACGGCGCCACCACCTTCCACAGTCGGATCCGTGAAGCGCTTGAGCCTGTCCTGAGCCGATATGATGTGGTGATCTTCGACACCCCGCCGCAGCTGAACTTCTCGGTGATCTCCGCCCTCTTTGCTTCCACTGGGGTCCTGATCCCGCTCAACGCGTCCATGCTTGATGTGATGTCTCTGGCAAGCTTTCTCGGCATGGCGAGCAACCTGATGGGCGTCGTCGAGGCGCATGCTCCCGAGCACGGCCTGAACTTCGTTCGGGTGCTGATCACCCGGTACGAGAACACCGACGGTCCACAGGTCCAGATCTCGTCTCTGCTTCGGACGGTCCTTGGCGATGCGGTCCTTCCGGCCGAGTTCCTTAAATCGACGGCGGTAGGCGACGCTGCAAACACCCAACAGAGCATCTTTGAGGTCGAACCTCGCGACGTGAACCGCAGAACATACGAGCGTGCGATCGAGTCCGTTTCACGCGTGACCGACGAAGTTGAGCGCGAAATCCTCAAGGCATGGGGGCGTAGCCATGGCGCGTAAGGTCTTCGGAGATTCCCTCAAGAACGCGATGGGTAAAGCGTCAACGTCGGATGAGGATGCGGATCTCGATCTGAAGCGCACGAGCCCAACTGTAGCTCGAGCGCAAGCATCGGTGTTGGAAGAAGACAAGCACGCCACGCGCCTGATCGACCCGAGCACTGTTCGGATGTCCGCGGTCATGGATCGTATCGATCCGAGCGATGGCCTCGAAGAACTTGTGTCCTCGATCCGAGAACACGGACAAAAAGTTCCCATTCTTGTCCGCCGAACCCAGGATGGCGCACTTGAGATCGTCTATGGGCGCCGCAGGCTTCTCGCCTGTCGTGAGCTAGGTCAGAAGGTGCGGGCCACGGTCATGGAAATGACCGAAGAGGAAGCTCTGATCGCCCAAGGCGTGGAGAACAATGCCCGCCAAGACCCCTCGTTTATCGAGAGGGCTCTGTTCGTCGCCGGGATAATTCGAGAACTTGGGAAAACAGACGAAACGCGCAAGAACGCCCAGACCATCGCCTATCGGGCACTCCAGATCGATGAGTCTCTCGTCTCTCGGATGAACCGTATCGCGACGGGTATTCCAATGGAGCTGATTCAGGCCATCGGACCTGCACATGGCGTTGGTCGGAGGGTCTGGGAGAAGCTTTTCAGGCTGTGCGAGAAGGACGTCTCGAGAGCCAGGGAAGTTGCACGTGAAATCCCCCGCACATTGCCCGGTCCAGACCGACTTGACGCAGCGATTACGCTGCTCACGGCCACCAAGGCAACTACACCCAAGGTTGAGCAAGGTGAGCGCGTGAAGATCGGCCGCAAAGGCAACCGCATCACAATCGATGTGGACGCTGACCTTGCCCCGCGCGTCGAAGACGCCATCCGAAAGCTGATCGGGGAGCTTCTTGACCGCAGTCAAGACAACCCAGAATGACGACCCCGTGTCTTGACCGCGGTCAAGACATCAAAAGCAACGAGCAGAAAACGAAAGGAGGACGGGCTAGAAAAGGAAAGACCCCCCGAAAGCGGTGCTTCCGAAGGGCCTCAATCAGTCTCGACACCTGATTGATACCCCCAAAACGAATCGAGTTCAACACCGCTCGCGGTGACCGGGGAAGCTTTTTCTTCCGAAACACCATGAGACATGTCACTCAAGCACGAACCGCCTTGGCGGAACAGGCAGCTATTGCCTGCTCTAACCCCTACGAGCTTCTGGGGCCGGTGCGGGTTCTTCGGAAAGACCTGAACCTCACGAGCAACGACGTCACCGTACTGACAGCGCTCATCAGCTTTCTTCCGCGCAATCAGAGCCCCAACTCTGGTGAAACACAGTGCCAGCTGACCGTTGTGTTCCCTTCTAACGCCTCCTTATCAGAGCGCGCAAACGGCATCGATGAGAGAACGCTTCGCCGCTGCCTGGGGCGCCTTGAGGCTGCGGGACTCATCCAGCGAAAGAGTTCAGCGAACGGGAAACGCTTCCCTCTCCGCTACGGAGGCATCATCAGGGATGCGTTTGGGATCGACTTGGGTCCGCTAATGCAGAGCCACGACGCTCTTGCAGCCAGAGCATCGAAGGTCACGGAAGAACGTGAACGCCTGCGCTCCCTCAAGGCAGAAGCCTTAGCGCTGCGCGCGTCCCTCCTTCAAGACGAACAGCTCAATGACGCACGGTTGGCTTCACTGGAAACGATCCGAAACCTGCTTCGTCGAGCAACCCTGACTGCCGACACAGTCTTGCAAATCATCGCTGGTCTCCGCGAGCTCGGAGCCAACGCCAAGCGGAGCTACGGAGAGTGCCGCGATTCAAACACCCGTGCGAACCGAGTGCAATCGCAAGACCAAACCCTCGGCCGTGAGTACGCGAGCAAAATGTCCGCCAGGAACGGACAAAATGACCGGCAGATAGAGTCTGAAAAAAAAGAACATATAAAGAAAGACACGCACGTGAAGCAGACCAACGCTTCCCAAAGCATTGGGGCAGCGACCATGAACCGGGACCCTGCAAAAATGGCATGGACGGACTTTTCACATGTCGCGGACTTCTTCCCAGACCCGCCACGAACAGGCGAAGCCCTCAACCGCGTTCTCTTCGATATCGGTCGATTGCTTAGAATACACCAAGAAAAACTGATGCGCGGTCTCCAGAAAGCTGGGGCTGGACGGCTTTTGCTGATCTTGGACTACCTGTTGGGGAAGGGGGAAGCGATCAGGCAGCCCGAGGCATACTTTGAAACGATCCTGCGCGCATAGAGCATGCAGCTTACACGTCTTGACCGCGGTCAAGACCGACGAAGAGAGGGAAAGGTTGGGGGTTGAGGGGTGACGGGAAGTGAGATCGGGAGAGTGGCTTCCGACGCCCGTCGTGGAGAAGATCTGATGGCGAAAGCAACCCAGAACGTCGTCCTGTCCCCGTCGCGGGACATCCCCTTCAACAAGCTCGTGCTGAGCCAGTCCAACGTGCGGCGCATCAAGGCCGGCGTCTCGGTCGAGGAACTGGCCGAGGACATCGCCCGGCGCGGGCTCCTGCAGAGCCTGAACGTCCGGCCTGTGCTCGATGCGGATGGGGTCGAGACCGGTATGTTCGAGATCCCCGCCGGTGGCCGCCGCTTTCAGGCGCTGTCGCTCCTGGTGAAGCAGAAGCGGCTGGCCAAGACCGCGCCGATCCCCTGCATCGTTCGGGACGCCGCGTCCGAGATTCTGGCCGAGGATGACTCGCTGGCAGAGAACATACAGCGCGTGGCCCTGCACCCGCTCGACCAGTTCCGTGCGTTTCAGGCTCTGCGCGAGAAGGGTCAGGGCGAGGAGGCGATTGCCGCGGCCTTCTTCGTTACCCGGCAGATTGTGAAACAGCGCCTGAAGCTCGCCTCTGTGGCCCCTACCCTCCTGGATGTCTATGCCGAGGATGGCATGACGCTCGAACAGCTGATGGCCTTCACCGTGAACCCGGATCATGCGCGTCAGGTGCAGGTCTGGGAAGCAGTGAAGAACTCCTGGAACAAGGAGCCCTACGCCATCCGGCGCATGCTGACGGAAACCTCGATCCGGGCGTCCGATCGTCGTGCTGTCTTCGTCGGTGTCGATGCCTATGAAGCGGCAGGCGGTGTCGTGCTGCGCGATCTCTTCCAAGGTGATGACGGTGGCTGGCTCGAGGACCCTGCCCTGCTCGACCGGCTGGTTTCCGAGAAGCTTCAGGCCGAAGCCGATGCGCTGACCTCGGAGGGCTGGAAGTGGATCGAGGTGGCGACCGACCTGCCCTATGGCTACAGCCACGGCCTGCGGCGTCTGGCCGGTGATCCTGCGCCGATGACCGACGAGGAAAGCGCGTCCCACGCGACGCTCCTCGCAGAGTATCGGGCGCTGGAGGAGGAATACTCCGGCCAAGACGAGTACCCCGAGGAGATCGATGCTCGGCTTGGTCAGCTCGAGATGGCGATGGAAGCGCTTGAACAGCGGCCCCTGATCTACGATCCGGCCGAGGTTGCGCGGGCGGGCGTCTTCGTGACGCTAGATCGGGACGGCAGCCTTGCGATCTATCGCGGCTATGTCCGGCCCGAAGACGAGTCGCGCGAGGAGACCGCGGTACAGGAGGATGATGGTGCGGATGCCATGGGGCAGGGGGGTGATTTCGGTGTTTCCAACTGGAAACCATCGGCGACCTCCGCTGGCGCCACCGTCATAACCTCGGGCGGTCACCCGATCGGCGCGGACGCATCCGACGAGGAAGACGACGGGGCGCTGAAGCCGTTGCCTGAGCGGCTGGTCATGGAACTGACGGCCCATCGGACCCTCGCGCTGCGTGAGGCTATCGGACGGTCGCCGGACGTCGCGCTGACGCTTCTCCTCCTGAAGCTGGTCACGGATACCTTCCGCACCTCCTCTGCTTCGGGCAGCTGCCTCGAAGCCTCTGTCCGATACGTCTACATGTCGGCGCAGGCGCCCGATCTGAAGGACAGCGTCGTGGCCAAGCTCGTCGACGAGCGTCACGCAGCTTGGGAGGCTGATCTGCCCCTCGGCGATGATGCCGCGCTTTGGGACTATCTGACCGTGCTCGATCAGGGCAGCCGTCTCGCGCTCCTGGCGCATTGCCTCAGCTTCGGGATCAACGCGCTCCATGAGAAGGTGAACCCCTATGGGGCAGGCATCTCCGCCAGCGGTCTGACCCGCCGCATGGCACATGCCGATCTCGTGGCCCGCGCGGTCGATCTCGACATGGTCGAGGCAGGTTGGGAGCCGACGGTCGATGGCTATCTCAACCGCGTGCCCAAGGCCCGGATCCTCGAGGCTGTGCGCGAGGCGAAGGGGAAGGGGACTGCGCAGCTTCTCGATCACCTCAAGAAGGGTGAGATGGCCACAGAGGCTGAGCGGCTGCTCAAGGGCAGCGGTTGGTTGCCCGAGGTCCTGCGCCGGGCTGATCTGGCGGCAGGCGACGGCCTAAGGATTGCAGAAGGGCAGGGGGAGGACGCGAGCGCGCCCGATGACATCGATCTCCCCGCCTTCTTGACGGCTGACCTGGCCGGCGGCGACGCGTCGATGCTGGCTGCGGAATGATCTGAGCCATCCGGGGGCGGGGAAACCCGCCCTCACCCCCACAAAACACAGCAATATCAATATGATGAATGCGAGCACTCGTATTCAGGATGAGGAATCATGTCTGCAACAACCATCATCGACACAGCCCCTCTGGGGGCACTGATCCGCTACACCGACGGCAGCCCGAAGCCGCCGGCACGTTTCACCAAGAAGCTCGCGGCCTGGGAGCGCTCGAACGGCGTCGGCCGCCTCGTGAAGAAGGAACCGCCCAGGGCATATCCGACCTGGACGGCACCGGCCTCCTTCACGCTGCATGAAGGCAACTTCTCCTCCGACGGGGTCATTCTCGTCACCATCATGCGCAGTCATTCGGCGGACAGTCGTCTGATCTTCGAGGTGGCCGAGGAACCGAAGTCGGAGCAGGTCCGCGTGCTCCTCGACTTCGGCGGCAACACCGAGTTGCTGCATCTGGCGGAGTCCCTCACCGCTGCCGAGCTCTGGATTGCACGGGAGGGCTATCGCAACGCGCGGCTGGAAATCGTCGGTTATGAAGACGGCGATAGGGCAGGGGGCGCGGACCTGGCCGCCTGAGCCCTGACAATGCGTGAGGGGCCTGCCGAAGGGCGGACCTCTCACCGACCACTCCCTCTGCCCGCGATATTGCGCGGGCGCCAAGGCTCCATCCTTCGGGACGGATGATCGTCAACCAAGAGCCTGCCTAGGAGGCTGGCGGCTTTCGAAGCATCAGCGGGACAACCGGCTCCTGACGTTGGGGGACCATCCCCCGCTCGCCATTCCCTTCCTTGCCCCGAATCCCGTCTTCGAGATCAACCCGCAAAGGGGTCGGACTACGGGCAAGCCCGTGCCGCCGGGAGGATTCGGGCGAGCCGAACGCACCCGGTGATGTCAGCCAGTCTTCGGGCCTGCGGGGTCCTGTCGCGCGGGGGATGGTCCCCCGCCTCCAAGACAGGAGCCAAACAGATGTCCCGCAAAGATGCACACGCCTTCGCCGCCTCCCTCGCCGCCACGCTCATGGTCTCGATCGTCGTTTTCCGGGCAGGAGATGGAACCTTCGGCGCTGTTCCCGCCGATGAAATCGACGGCGACGAGGTCGTGATCGTCTCGGAATACGATCCCTTCGGGTGAGGCTTCGGCCTCACTTTCCGAGGGCCTGCCACGGCGCAGGTGCGCCTCCGGGCCTATCTCCGATAGAGTGATCGGCGGTGCCGATCTGAGGAAGGCTTATGTGCCACCAGCACAGATCTTGGGGCGCAGAGGGCGGAAAGCGGCTGTTCGCCGCGGTTAAGACGAATGGCATGTAAGCGCAGGAAGCGAGCCGATGGCAGGGTTGGCCGTGCGACCTTGCCTAAATTATTGCGCGACAATCTGGGTGAGACCGAGAACCTAAGTGGCATGGTTCAAGGGCCGTTGCGGATATCTGTAAGCCTTTCGCGCCTTCCTGATCGGTTGCCGAGCGTTACAGCAATGAGCGGGTTATCTTCAAACGAGCCGTTTATGATCGCCAAAATAGGTCACTGGCAGCGGTAGGATTGGTCTTTCGCGATTTTCTGAATTGCACGTAGATCAACAGAACTTGGGGATGGATGATAGGCAGGGTGGACGCACAACGACGCATGGAACGGGATGGTGACGTCCTTGCCCCTGACAATCTCGACCATGTGCAATCTCCCTTAGCGGCGACAATCGCGTGACCGCCACCCGGGAAGGCTGCCCCCTATGCACTTCGCCTCCTCAAGGATTCGATCTGACTGGACAGGAGAGCGGGCAACTCACACGCGTTCCAGCGCGATGGCGATGCCCTGCCCCACGCCGATGCACATGGTAGAGAGTGAGCGTCTGCCGTTGATGTGGCGCAATTCCAGCGCGGCCGTGCCGGTGATCCTCGCACCCGACATGCCCAAGGGGTGACCCAGCGCGATGGCCCCGCCGTTGCGGTTCACCCGAGGGTCATCGTCGGCGATCCCGAGCTGGCGCAGCGTGGCCACGCCTTGCGCGGCGAAGGCCTCGTTCAGTTCGATCACGTCGAAATCTGCCTGGGAGAGCCCCAGCCGCGCCATCAGTTTCTGGCTCGCGGGTGCCGGGCCGATGCCCATGATGCGCGGCGGCACGCCCGCGGTCGCCCCGCCGAGGACGCGGGCGATCGGCGTCAGGCCATGCGCGCGGGCGGCGTCGGCGCTGGCCAGTATCAGCGCCGCGGCGCCATCGTTGACGCCCGACGCGTTCCCCGCCGTGACCGAGCCGTTCGGGAACAGTGACCGCAGCTTTGCCAGCGCCTCGGCCGTTGTCGCGCGGGGATGCTCATCGCGGTCTACCACCAGCGCCTCGCCCTTGCGCTGCGGGATCGTGACAGGGGTGATCTCAGCCGCGAGGCGCCCGTTGACTTGCGCAGCCGACGCCTTGGCCTGGCTGGACAGTGCCATCGCGTCCTGCGCCTCGCGGCTGATGCCGTAGTCATCCGCCACGTTCTGCCCGGTCTGCGGCATCGAATCCGTGCCGTAGGCCGCGTGCATCGCCGGATTGATCAGCCGCCAGCCGATGGTGGTGTCGCAGATCTCGGCGTTGCGAGAAAAGGCGTTGTCGGCCTTGGGCATTACGAAGGGGGCGCGGCTCATGCTTTCGACACCGCCCGCGATGACTAGCTGCGCCTCGCCGGCGGCGATCTGGCGCGCCGCGGTCAGCACCGCGTCCATTCCCGAGCCACAAAGCCGGTTGATCGTGGTCCCGGTGACGCCGACCGGCAGCCCCGCCAGCAACAGCGACATCCGCGCCACGTTGCGGTTATCCTCGCCCGCCTGGTTGGCGCAGCCGAAGATCACGTCATCGACCGCCGCCCAGTCCACACCCGCGTTGCGGTCCATCAGCGCTCGCAGGGGAATGGCCGCCAGATCGTCGGGGCGCACCGATGAGAGCGCCCCGCCATAGCGCCCGATCGGCGTGCGGATGTAGTCGCAGATGAAGACGTCGGTCATGTTGGTGCTCCGAGTGTGGCAACTTACAGCTTCTCGATCATTTCCGGCACGGCGGTAAACAGGTCTGCGACCAATCCATAGTCGGCGACCTGGAAGATTGGGGCCTCTTCGTCCTTGTTGATCGCGACGATGACCTTCGAATCCTTCATCCCGGCGAGGTGCTGGATCGCACCCGAGATGCCGACGGCGACGTAAAGGTCCGGAGCCACGACCTTGCCGGTCTGCCCGACTTGCCAGTCGTTCGGCGCAAAGCCCGAGTCCACCGCGGCGCGCGAGGCACCGACAGCGGCGTTCAGCTTGTCCGCGAGCTTCTCAATCAGCGCGAACTCGGTCTGCGAGCCCACGCCACGTCCGCCCGAGACCACGATCCCGGCCGACGTCAGCTCGGGACGGTCGGGGGACGCGACCTTATCCTCGACCCAGGCGGACAGCCCGCTGTCGACCGAGGCCGAGACCTTCTCGACCGGGGCGTTACCGCCCTTGCCCGCCGCATCGAAAGTCGCGGTGCGGATGGTCAGCACCTTCTTCGTATCCGAGGTCTTGACCGTGTGGATCGCGTTCCCGGCATAGATTGGCCGGTCGAAGGTCGCAGCGTCATGCACCGCCAGCACTTCCGAGATCACCATGACGTCCAGCAGGGCTGCCACGCGGGGCAGGACCGACTTGGACAATGCGCCCGAGGCGGCGACGATGTGCTCGTAGTCACCGGCCAGCGACACGACCAGCGCGGCGGTGGGCTCGGCCAGGCCATGCGCGTAGGCCCCGTCCTCGGCCAGTAGTACCTTCGCCACGCCTTCCAGCGTCGCGGTCTCGGCCGCAGCGGCCGCTGCATCGGGATCCGCGACCAGCACGGTCACTGGACCCAGCGATTTCACCGCGGTCAACGCCTTCGCCACCTGGTCGGTCGCGAGTTTCCCGTCAGCAACGTCGGCAAGAAGAAGAACGGCCATCTCAGATCACCCCTGCTTCGTCTTTGAGTTTTGCGATCAGCTCGGCCACCGAGCCGACCTTAACGCCCGCCTTGCGGCCCGCCGGTTCCACGGTCTTGACGACCGACAGCCGCGGGCTCACGTCCACGCCGTAGTCGGCAGGCGTCTTGGTCGCCAGCGGCTTGGCCTTGGCCTTCATTATGTTCGGCAGCGAGGCATAGCGCGGCTCGTTCAGGCGCAGGTCGACGGTGATGATCGTCGGCATCTTGACTGTGATCGTCTGCAGACCGCCGTCCACCTCGCGGGTGACCTTGGCTTGGTCGCCGTTGATCGACACTTCCGAGGCGAAGGTCGCCTGGCTCCAGCCGAGAAGCGCCGATAGCATCTGGCCGGTGGCGTTCATGTCGTTGTCGATCGCCTGCTTGCCGCAAAGGACGAGGCCCGGCTTTTCTTCCTTCACCACGGCCGCCAGCAGCTTGGCCACGGCCAAGGGCTCGATGTCCACATGCAGGTTGTCCGTCGCCTCGATCAGGATGGCGCGGTCGGCCCCCATCGCAAGCGCGGTCCGCAGCGTTTCCTGGGCCTGCTTGACGCCGATGGAGACGACCACGACCTCGGTCGCGATGCCCTTCTCCTTCAGACGGATCGCCTCTTCCACGGCAATCTCGTCAAAGGGGTTCATCGACATCTTCACATTGGCCAGATCGACACCCGTGCCATCCGCCTTCACGCGGACCTTCACGTTGTAGTCGATCACCCGTTTGACAGGCACCAGAACCTTCATGGGAGAGCTTCCTTTCTCACATCCCCTGTCCGCCCGGTCGTGCTGGGCGGACAGGGCAGTCATGTGCGTCAGTTTGCGGTGTAGCCACCGTCCACGACGATCTCGGCGCCATGGACGAACGAGGCTTCGTCCGAAGCAAGGAACAGCACCGCGTTCGACACTTCCTCGGGCTTGCTCGGACGCTTGAGGAGCGTGCAGCCCAGGATCGCCTGCCGCGTGGCCGGATCGGCGTGCAGCAGATCCTTGGTCATCGGCGTGTCAATGACGCCGGGGTGGATCGAGTTCACCCGGATCCCGGTATCTGCCAGATCGACGGCACAGGATTTGGTCAGCATCCTCACAGCACCCTTGGAACCGATATAGGCCCCGGCCATTGCCGCACCGACGATGCCGTAGATCGACGAAATGTTCACGATCGAGGCCTTGTCCGCTTCCTTCATCAGCGGCACGGCCGCGCGGATGCCCAGATAGACGCCCTTCACGTTGACGTTCATCGTCAGGTCGAATTCCTCGGGCGTTGTTTCGTGCAGGGGCTTCAAGATCAGCACGCCCGCGTTGTTGACAAGGATGTCCAGCCGCCCGGCCTTGGCACGCACAGTGGCAATGGCGTTGGCCCAGTCGGCTTCGCTTGCCACGTCATGCTTGATGAAGTCGGCCTTGCCACCTGCTGCCACAATGCCCTTGGCAACCGCCTCACCCGCCGCCACGTCGCGGTCGGTGACGAAGACATGCGCGCCTTCCCGCGCCAGAAGTTCGGAGTGGGATTTGCCCATCCCCATTGCTGCGCCCGTCACGAGGGCGACTTTTCCCGATACACGTCCCACAGACTCTCTCCCTTATTGCTGTGTGGTTTTCTTGGCGCATGGCGGGCCGGGCACAATCCTGCCCGGCCCGCCGCGCGTTCCGTAGCTTCAGGCGCTTGCCATCTCGCGGTCGAAGATCATGGTCTGGTAACCACCATCCTTCACCGCGTTGATCGCGTTGCGGTAATTGCCGATGCCCGCCATGTAGAACATCACCGCGTTCTTCTTGCCGGGGATGTTCGCACCGAAGATCCAACTTTCGGCTTTCGGGAATAGGGTCATGTCCGCAATTGTCCGGCAGAGCGTGACCCATTCGTCCCGGGCGGCCTCGGTCGGCTCGATGGCCTTCAGGCCCTTGCCCTCCATCATCTCGATGGTGTCGGCGATCCACTCGACCTGCGTTTCGATGCTCGGCGGCAGGTTGGTGAAGGGGCCATTCGGGCCAAGGATCATGAAGAGGTTCGGGAAATCCGTCTCCATCATGCCCAGATAGCCCAGGGGGCCGTCCTTCCACTTGTCGCGCATGGTGACGCCGCCGCGGCCGCGCATGTCCATCTTGACGTAGTTGCCGTCCACCGCGTCAAAGCCAGTGGCGAAGATCACCACATCCAGCTCATGCTCCGCGCCACTTTCCAGCCGGATACCGGTCGCGGTGAACTCGGCGATCGGGTCGGCCTTTACATCGGCGAGGGTGACGTTGGGCCGATTGTAGACCTCATAGTAGTTGTTCCCGCACAAGGGGCGCTTGGCATAGATGTCGCGCGGCGTCAGCGCCTTTGCGGTTGCGGGATCCTTCACGATTTCCTTGATTTTCTTCTTGATGAAGTCGGCAGCCGCGTCATTTGCGATCTGGCTGGTCGCAATGTCGCAGAACGTTCCAAACATGAAGTAGAAGCCGCCGCCGCGCTGCCATGCGGCCTCGAACACGCGTTCGCGTTCTTCAGGCGAAGCGGTTTCCGCAGGCACGGTGCTTTCCTCGAAGCCGAAGGCCACGACCGAGGATTTCACTTGTTTCCAGATGTCGTCGTAGTTGGCCTTTTGCTGGGCGATCGTCGCCTCGTCCTGGGGCGTGTTGCCGATCGGCACGACATATTGGGGCGAGCGCTGGAATACCGTAAGATGCCCGGCAATCGGAGCGGTCGCGGTGATGACCTGAACCCCGGTCGAGCCGGTGCCGATCACGCCGACGCGCTTGCCCTTGAGTTCGACACCCTCGGGCCAGTAGCCGGTGTGCAGCATCTGGCCCTTGAAGCTGTCAATGCCCTTGTATTTCGGCGTGTTCGTCGCGGACAGCAGGCCAAGCGCCGTGATCAAGTATTTCGCGGTGACCGTCTCGCCCTTGTCGGTTGTCACATGCCACAGCCCGGTTTCGTCATTGAAATGGGTCGCGGTGACACGAGTGTTGAACTGGAAGCTGCGGCGCAGGTCGTAGGTGTCTGCAACCTCGTTCATGTAGGCGCGGATTTCGGGCTGGGTAAGATAGCGGGTCTTCCAGCGACCCTTTTGCAAAAGCTCGCCGCTGAAGGAATAGCGGTAGACGAAGCTTTCGGTATCCGACAGCGCGCCGGGATAGCGGTTCCAGTACCAGGTGCCACCCACATCGCCTGCACTGTCGAAGGCCTTGACGTTCAGGCCCTGTTCATTGCGCAATTTGTAGACGGAATAGAGACCGCCGAAGCCCGCACCGATGACGACAGCATCGAAATCGGCGCCCTTGGTCTTTGTGGTTTCAACAGATTTGGTCATGATACTCCTCCCAGAGCATGGCACTGCCGCCCCGCGAAAAGCGGGTGAAAGGCCGGTTGACTGTGATGATATTTGTTGCTGCCCCGCGCCAGCTGGCGGCGCGGGGCAGTCGGATCAGAGGGCGCGATACCAAGCGGCGATGCGTGCCAGTTCCTGATCGGCCTCGGGGGCGCGGCCCGACAGGGCCGGGAAGACGTGCTGCATCCCCGGCACCACCGAGAGTGCGACGTTCACGCCCTGCGACTTGGCCTTGGCGGCCAGCGACTCGGAATCGCTTTGCAGCGTCTCGGCCCCGCCGCAAGTGATGTAGAGCGGCGGGAAGCCGGTGAAATCGTTTTCCAGCGGGTTGGCCAGCGGGTTCAGCGGATCGGTCGCGCCGCCGAGGAACATGCCGGCCATCGCTTCAAGGATCGGCTTGCCGACCAGCGCATCGGTGGCGGCGTTGGTTTCCAACGTCTTGCCGCGCAGCGCCATGTCAAGCCAGGGCGAATAGGCGATGACCGCACCCGGAAGGGGCAGGCCAAGGTCGCGGAACTTCAGCACCGAAGCGATGGCGAGGTTGCCACCCGCGCTGTCGCCTGCAGTCAGAATGTTCCTCGCCTCGAACCCTTGGGCCAGCAGCGCTTTGTAAGCGGCCACGGCATCCTCGATCTGGGCGGGGAAGGGGTGTTCCGGCGCACGGCGATAGTGCAGAATGCAGGCGGTCACGCCCAGCACTTTAGCAAGATGGCCCGCCATCTTTCGGTGGCTGTCGGCCGAACCAACAGCAAACCCGCCGCCATGAGTATAAACGATCACGCGCTTGGCGTCGGCGCCCACGGGCAGGGCCCAGATCGCCTCGACCCCGCCGACATGGTCGCTCTTGTAGGTGACGTTCTCCGGTTCCAGCGCGGGCTGGCCCCATTCGTCGAACATGCTGCGCAGGTTGGCGATGGTCAGGCCGGGGTTCGCGACCATTTGGTCGGTCCAGCTCTGATAGAGCGCACGCAGTGTATCGGCTTCCTTGCTGATTGCCATTTTATCCTCCAATGGTGGTGTTCCTGCCTTTCCTCGCCTCCGTCCGATCCTCCATCGGCACAGGGGGGCACGGAATATCCCTGATCACGAGACGCTACAGCCATTGGCGGTACCGCGTATTGAACGTGCTTGCTTGCCGCGTAGCATCTTCTTGCTGTTTCGCGCCCCCAGTGCGGCGCGGGGGCGGTCCGGGCTGGGGCGCGGGGATCAGGCGTTGGCCTTGGCGGCGTTCAGGCTGTCCAGGGTCAGCCCCTTTGCGGCCAGACGCGCCAGCAGCGGCGGCACCGCCCATCCCTGCGGATCGGCCGTGGCCAGCGCCGCATAGCGCGCCAGCAGGTCTTTCGCCCCAAGGCTGTCGGCATGATGCATCAACCCGCCGCGCCAGCGCGGAAAGCCGTAGCCATGCACCAGCGCCAGGTCGATGTCCTGCGGCCGTTCGGCGATGCCTTCGTCAAGGATGGCACAGGCCTCGGCGATCATCGCCAGGGTGATCCGCTCGACGATCCCCTCTGCGGTAAAGCTGCGCCGCGTCTTGCCCGCTTCGGCCGAGACCCGGTGGATCTCCTCCGTCACCAGTGCCGACACCACGGGCTTGCCCTCTGCGCCGTAATCATACCACCCCGCGCCGGTCTTACGGCCAAGGCGCTTGTGATCCTCGACCAGCCGTTCCACCAGCGGGACGTGACGCGGGGTGGCGCCAGCGTTCTGCCGCCGGATGTTGGCGTAAGCGATGTCCAGGCCGGACATGTCCTGCGCCTCATAAGGCCCCATCGCCATGCCGAAGCCCTGCATCGCGGCATCGATCTCGGCCGGCAAGGCGCCCTCGACCAGCAAGAGGTTCGCCTCCTGCCGGTAGCGCGTCAGGATGCGGTTGCCGATGAAGCCGTCGCACACACCCGACAGGACCGGAACCTTGCCTAACCGCCGTGCCAGCGCGAAACCCGCGCCAAGTGTTTCGGGCGAGGTGCGCTCGCCCTTCACGATCTCCAAGAGCTTCATGACATGGGCCGGGCTGAAGAAATGCAGCCCGAGGAACCTCGTCGGGTTCTTTAGGTCATCGGCGAGGCGGTTCACGTCAAGGTATGAGGTGTTGGTGGCCAGGATGGTTTCTGGCGGCAGGGCGGCCTCAAGCTCGGCAAAGATCGCGCGCTTGACGTCAAAATCCTCGAATGCCGCCTCGATGGCCAGATCGGCGGGTGGCAGGTTGTCGTATCCGGCTACGGTGGTCAGGCGGCCGTGAACGGCTTCGCCGTCGATTGCAGACAGCGTGCCACGGGCGACCCCCTGATCAACCAGCTTGCGAAGATTGTCCTCGGCCCGCCCCGCCGCCGTCGCGTCACGCTCGACAATCGTCACCGCGATGCCTCCGGTTGCGAAGGCGTAGGCGATGGAGGCCCCCATGTTGCCGCCGCCGACGACAATGGCCGTCGCTATATCGCGCGCCGGTCTGGGATAGTCGCGCCCACGGTTGCCAGCCGCCCGTTCGGTAAAGAACACATGCCTGAGCGCGCGCGCCTGAGCCGAGGCGCGCAGGTCCAAAAACGCCGCCCGTTCTCGCGCCAGCCCTTCGGCCAGCGGCAGCGTGGCACTGGCCGCGACCAGACCCACGGCGATTGGCGGCGCAATCTGGCCGGTCAGGCGCCGCTTCGCATGAGCCAGCATAGCGGCCACGGCGTCCTCATCCACTTGGGGCGCGGGTTGCTCGTCCGGCCCTCGCGCTGCGGCAAGTAGAGCGTCGTCAATGGCCAGCGCGACTGCCAGCGGGTTGTCCGCAAGCTTGTCGACCAGCCCCAGCGACAGCGCCTTGCCTGCCGCGATGGCCTTGCCGGTCACGATCATGTCCAGCGCCGCCTTGACGCCGATCAGGCGCGGCAGCCTTTGCGTCCCGCCTGCGCCCGGAACAATGCCCAGAACCACCTCGGGCAGGCCAAGCTGCGCGCCGGGCGCGGCGATGCGGTATCGGCAGGCTAGCGCGATCTCCAGCCCGCCGCCCAATGCCGCCCCGTTGATCGCGGCGATCGTCGGGATCGCCAGCCCCGCAAGATGCAGCAGCACATCGTTCAGGTGCGGTTCGATCGGCGGCAGGCCGAACTCCCTCGCATCCGCACCCGCGACAAAGGTGTTGCCCGCGCCGGTGACGATCAGGCGGGTCGCGCCCTGTGCCATCGCCGCGTCCATCCCACGCATCAGTCCCGCCCGAACCTCGGCACTGAGCAGGTTCAAGGGCGCATTGTCGAAGGTCAGGATGGCCGCGCCACCACTCAGGTTCAGATCAACGGACATGTTAGACCTCACTGGACCGGCGCGGAATTGCGCGAGATGAACTTGGTGGACAGGTAGCCGTCAAACGTCTCGGTCCCGCCTTCGCTGCCATAGCCACTGTCGCGTACGCCGCCGAACGGCGTTTCCGGCAGGGCGAGGCCGAAGTGGTTGATGCTGACCATCCCCGCTTGCAAGCCTGCTGCTGCACGGTCGGCCCGTTCCAACGAATTGGTGAAGATGTAGGAAGCAAGGCCGAAGGGCAGGCCATTGGCGCGTGCCAACCCGTCCTCGATCTCGCGGAAGGGCGACACGACCGCGACCGGACCGAAGGGCTCGTCGCGCATCAGGGCGATGCTGTCGTCGGGCGTGTTGACGATCGTGGGCGCGTAGAAACTGCCGCTGTTGCCGATCCGGGTGCCCCCGGTCAGCACCTCGGCGCCGTTGTCGCGCGCATCGGCCACAAGCCTTTCCATCGCCGTCACCCGGCCCGCATGGCAAAGCGGTCCCATCTGCGTGCCCTCGGCCAGGCCGTCACCGACCTTCACGGCCTGAAACGCCGAGACCAGCTCCGCAAGGAACCGCTCGTGAATGCCCGCCTGCACAAAGAATCGGGTGGGCGAGACGCAGACCTGCCCGGCATTGCGCAGCTTGTTGCCCGCCAGAGCCCGCGCTGCCGCTCCGGCATCCGCGTCATCGAAGACCAGCACCGGCGCGTGGCCGCCCAGTTCCATCGTGGCCCGCTTCATGTGCCGCCCGGCCAGCGCGGCTAGATGCTTGCCCACCTCGACCGACCCGGTGAAGGTGATCTTGCGCAAGACCGGATGCGCGATAAGCGTTTCCGAGATGAAGGCCGAGTTGCCCCAGACGAGGTTCAGGCAACCCTCGGGCAGACCCGCCTCCTGCAGGAAGCGCGCGATGGCAAGGCAGCCTGCCGGGGCTTCGGCCGGGCCTTTCAGGATCATCGTGCAGCCCGACGCCAGCGCGGCGGCGACCTTTCGCACAGCCTGGCTCAGCGGAAAGTTCCAAGGGGTGATGGCAAGGCAGACACCCACCGGCTCGCGCACGACCAACTGCTGCACCGTCGGATTGCGCGAAGGCACGATGCGGCCATAGATGCGGCGACATTCCTCGGCGTGCCAGTCGACGTGGTCGGCGGACGCGCGCACCTCGACCAGCGCTTCGGCTAGCGGCTTGCCTTCATCCAGCGTGATCCAGCGGGCGATCATCGCATCGTTTTGCCGCAGAAGATCGGCGAACCGGCGCAGGATCGCGCCACGATCGGTGGGCGAACGGTCCTTCCAAGTGGCAAAGGCCGATTCGGCGTGGCGCACCGCACGCTCCAGATCCTCGGCCGTGGCCTGGGGAATTCGGCCAATCTCGACCCCGTTGGCCGGGTTGATGACCGCCCGATCGCCGGTAGTTGCACTCGCCAGCCAATCCTTGCCGATGAGGTGGCGGATTTGCGGGTAATCCAGATTATTCATGATGTTCACGTCCTCGCTTGGCAGCGCCACCCGCTGTTCCATTGATGCAAGCGGGATAAGGCGGGCAGCTTCTTTATTCCGCTATGCGGAAAAATATTCCGCAGTATTGACGTGGACCATATCTTTGCTTTAGAGATCATTCAATACGCAGCATCTGTCCTTGAGGAGGGACACCGTGAGGCCAAGGAAGGAGAAACCCGAGGATGACGAACAGGACCGCGACTTCGTGGTGGCCTTGGCGCGCGGCCTGGAACTTCTGCGCGCCTTCCGGCGTGAGGGCGAGGCGCTGGGCAACCGCGATCTTGCCGAACGCGCGGCGCTCAGCAAATCCACCGTCTCACGGCTGACCTACACGCTGCACAAACTGGGGTATCTCAGCTACAACCCAGACACCGCGCGCTACGTGTTGGCGCCCCCGGTGCTGTCACTGGGCTTTTCCTGCCTTGCTGGGATGCCCCTGCGGCAACTGGCCAAGCCTTACATGCAGGAACTCGCCGATTACACCGGGATGCCGGTGGCAATGGCCAGCCGCGACCGCCTGTCGATGGTCTATCTGGAACGCTGCAAGGGCACCAATGCGGTGACGCTCGCGATCGAAGTCGGCGCGCATATCAAGCTGGCCACCACCGCAGTCGGCCGGGCCTGTATCGCCGCCCACCCCGAGGACGAGCGCGCCCGGATGATCGACGAGGTGCGCGAGCACGAAGGCGAGAACTGGCCAAACGTCCAGCCCGGTATCGAAAAGGCGATCGAGGATTACCAGACCCGTGGCTACTGCACCTCCTATACCGAATGGAAGCGCGACGTGAACGCGGTGGCGGTGCCCTTCATCCCACGCGACGGCTCGCCCATCGTCGCCTTCAACTGTGGCGGCCCCTCGCAGACCCTGACGCGCGACTGGATCGAAAGTGATGTCGCGCCCCGCCTTATCAACGTTGTCCGCCACGTGGCGGCCGTAGCCCCCTGACCCCAGAGAATACCATGGCCCTAGACTCCGATACACTCGCCCAGTTCCTCGACGCGCTCGACCGCTTCGTCAAGGAACGCCTGATCCCGAACGAGGCGCTGGTCGCCGAAGAAGACGCGATCCCGCCCGCGCTGGTGCAGGAGATCCGGGAAATGGGCCTTTTCGGCATGTCGATCCCAGAGGAATACGGCGGCCTTGGCCTTTCCATGTCCGAAGAGGTGCAGGCCGCCTTCGTGCTGGGTCAGACCTCGCCGGTGTTCCGCTCACTGGTCGGCACCAACAACGGCATCGGGTCGCAGGGCATCATCATCGACGGCACCGCCGAACAGAAGGCGAAATACCTGCCCGCGCTGGCTTCCGGCGAAATGATCGCCTCCTTTGCGCTGACCGAACCGGATGCTGGGTCGGACGCAGGCAGCTTGCGCACCACCGCCCGCCGCGATGGTGACCATTTCGTGCTGAACGGGACCAAGCGCTATATCACCAACGCGTCGCGCGCCGATGTCTTCACCGTTTTTGCCCGCACCAATCCCGAGACAAAGGGATCGTCCGGCGTCAGCGCCTTCATCGTCGAGGCCGGAACGCAAGGCCTGTCGCTGGGCCAGCCCGACAAGAAGATGGGTCAGAAGGGCTCGCACACCTGCGACGTGATCCTTGAAGATGTCCGCGTCCCCGCCGCCAACATCATTGGTGGCCCGGCGCGGGAAAACCAAGGCTTCAAGACCGCGATGAAGGTGCTGGACCGGGGGCGTCTGCATATCTCGGCAGTCTGCGTCGGGGCAGCCGAACGGCTGATCCGCGATGCGCTGGCCTATGCGATGGAGCGCCGCCAGTTCGGCGAACCGATTGCCGAAAAGCAACTGATTCAGGCCATGCTGGCAGACAGCCGCACCGAAGCCTTCGCCGCCCGCTGCATGATCGAGGAAACAGCCCGGCGCAAGGACGCCGGGGCGAACGTGTCCACCGATGCCGCCTGCTGCAAGATGTATGCCTCGGAAATGGTGGGCCGGGTGGCCGACCGGGCGGTGCAGATCCACGGCGGCGCAGGCTACATGGCCGAATATGCCGTCGAACGCTTCTACCGCGATGTGCGCCTTTTCCGCATCTACGAAGGCACCACCCAGATCCAGCAGGTTCTGATCGCGCGGAACATGATCCGCGATGCTGCTGCCGCCTGACCGAACCGGAGCCCATGATGGATTTCAACTTTCTCGCCACCCCCAGCATCGTCTGCCAGAGCGGCGGCCTCGCCCAGCTTGGCAGCCTGACCAAAGGTCTGTCAGTCACCCGCGCCTTCGTGATCACCGACCCCGGCATCGTCGCCTGCGGTTTTGCCGGTGAGGCGGTCGCGGCACTCAACGGCGCAGGCATCGCTGCCGAGATCTTTGATAAAGTGCAGGCCGACCCACCCATCGCGGTTGTCGAGGCCGCAGTTGAGGCCGCGACTAGCTTCGGCGCCGACGGCGTCATCGGTCTGGGCGGCGGCAGTTCGCTCGATACCGCAAAGGTCGTGGCGGTCGCCGTGGCCAGCGGCCAGCCGATTGCCGACATGATCGGCGTGGACCGCGTGAGGGGCCAGCGCCTGCCACTGATCCAGGTGCCGACCACCGCCGGAACCGGGTCCGAGGTGACCTGGGTTTCGGTGCTGACATCGGAGAGCCACGAGAAGAAGGCGGTCTATGCGCCGCAGCTTCTGCCCGACATCGCCCTTCTGGATGCCAAGCTCACGCTCGGGATGCCACGTTCGATCACTGCGGCCACCGCACTGGATGCGATGGTGCATGCGATCGAGGCCGCAACCAGCCGCACCCGCAAGAACCCTATTTCCGACGGTCTGGCCGACAAGGCGCTGGTCCTTCTGGGCCAGAACCTGCCCCGCGTGCTGGATACCCCGACGGACCTTGAGGCGCGCGAAGCGATGTTGCTGGGCGCCACTCTGGCCGGGATGGCCTTCATCAACGCCAGCGTCGGCGCGATCCACGCGCTGTCCTATCCCCTTGGCACCGGTTTCCACGTTCCGCACGGCCATGCCAACGCGCTGGTGGCAGGCCCGGTCCTGCGCTTCAACCTGCCCGTCGCCGAGGCGGAATACGCCCGCCTGTCGCGTCTCCTTTTGCCTGCCCGCCATTTCAACTCCGACGCGGCGGCGGCCCTTGCCCTGATCGAGGAAATGGAGCGGATGCTGAAGGCCAGCGGCCTCAAGGCCCGCCTGTCCGAGGTTGGTGTGACCGAGGCCGCCATTCCCGGCATGGCAAACGAGGTCGTGACCGGTATCAGCCGGCTGCTGGCCACCAACCCGCGCGACATGACGGCCGACGACGTGGCCTCCCTTTACCGCGAGGTGTTGTGATGCCCGGCGCGCTTGACGGAATCCGCGTCCTTGACCTCAGCCGCGTGCTGGGCGGCCCCTATTGCACCCAGACGCTGGCCGACCATGGCGCCGAGATCATCAAGGTCGAGCCTCCGCAAGGGGACGAGACGCGCGGCTGGGGCCCGCCCTTCAACGACGGGCTTTCCGCCTATTTTTCCGGCGCCAACCGCAACAAGCGCTCCATCGCCATCGACATCGGCAAGCCCGAGGGGCGCGACGTGATCCTGCGCCTGCTCGAAGGCGCCGACGTCCTGGTCCACAACTTCAAGTCCGGTGCTTTGGAAAAATGGGGTCTCGGCTATGATGCGGTGCTCAAGAACCGTTTTCCCCGCCTGATCCTTTGTCACGTCACCGGCTTTGGTGCCGATGGCCCGTTGGGCGGCTTCCCCGGCTATGACGCCGTGGTGCAGGCGATGACCGGCCTGATGAGCATCAACGGAAACCCGGCCAATGGCCCGACGCGGATGGGCACGCCCATCGTGGATATCGGCACAGGACTCATCGCCTGCAATGCGGTGCTGGCGGCTATCATCGAACGGTTCCGCTCTGGGCTGGGCCAAGCAATCGAAGTGCCACTTTACGACTGCGCCATCAGCATGATGCACCCGCAAGCTGCAAACAGCCTCATGTCGGGAAAGGTCCCGGTTGCCACCGGCAACGGGCACCCCAACATCGTGCCCTATGACATGTTCGAAACCCGAACCGGCAAGTTATACCTCGCCGTTGGCAACAACGGCCAGTTCGCCAAGCTCTGCGAGGTGCTAGGCCTGTCCGACGTCCCGCAAGACCCCCGCTTTGCCGACAACGCTGCCCGGCTGGCCCACCGCGCCGAAATCACGGAAATCCTGTCTGCGCGCCTTGCGGAGAGCGACGCCCGGGCGCTTGAACCCGCGCTGCTGCGCGCAGGTGTCCCGGCAGGCGTGGTGCGCAACGTGATCGACGCGCTTGACCACCCGCATACCCGCCATCGCGGCATGGTGGTGTCGGTCGGCAGCTACAAGGGCACTGGCGTTCCGGCACGTCTGTCGCGGACACCAGGCGAAGTCCGCGCCGCCCCGCCCCGGTTCGCACAGCATAGCCGTGTCCTGCTCAAGGAGGCGGGTTTTTCGGAACAGCAGATCGACGATCTGACGCAGTCGGGCGTCGTTCTTGAGGAACGGACGGACACGGTTCAGAGATGACGCGCAAAGCCGGGCCGCCAACTCGGCCCGACCGCCAATAAAGGGGGAGCCAGATGCAGAAAGCACTCGTGACGCCAGACCGGATTCCTGAGTGGATTCCCGGCACAATCACGATGGACAGTTCCGGCCGGGACTGGAAGGGCATCACGATGAAAGGCTACCACTACGATCGCCAGGACGCGGCCATCCCCGCGATGCGCGATTACATGATCGTAGCCTACGACGGAAATCCGACGACCATGCTGCGAACAAGTGGCGGATCAAGGCAAAGCGCGCCCGTTGGCAGGGGCAGGATCTCGCTTTTGACGCGGGCCGAGCAATCCACGTGGTGCTGGGCAGAACCGATCAAGGTTCGGCATATCTACATCGGTCATGACTGCCTTGAGGACACGGCACAGACCGTGTTTGGCCGCAGTCCGCAATCCGTCGAGATACAAGATCAGGTTTCGGCCGAGGATCCGGTTCTGCTAAACTGCTTCCACATGCTTGAAAACGAACTGCGCAACGGTGGCATGGGGCAGCGCCTGATGATTGACGCGCTGCGCAACCAGATCGCGGTGCATATGCTGCGACGCTATGCCCGGATCCGGCTTGCCGATGAAAGCGGCTCCGCCTTCAGCCCGACTCAACGCAAACGCATCATAGACCTCATCGAAGACCAGCTCAGCGAAAACATCAGCCTTGACGATCTCGCCGCTGCCGTCGGCCTCAGCCCGTTTCACTTTTCCCGCCAGTTCAAGGCCGACTTCGGGATCGCCCCATACGCCTTTGTAATCCAGAAACGTGTCAGCAAGGCACAGGAGATGCTCCGACGCGGGCGCCTTCCACTTAAGTCGGTCGCGCTGGACTGCGGTTTCTCCGACCAAAGCCACCTTTGCCGTACATTTCGCAAGATAGTAGGTGTGACGCCAGCCCAGTACCAGAACAGAGCATGACTTTCGCCGCGAGTATCATTTGCAGGTCTTGACCTTCTGCGAGCACAAACGATGGCGGACCTCTGTTGGGCTCTGACTTGCCCCCTCCACCAAGTCAGGACCAATTGATCATTCGCTCGCTGCGTCACTCGGACTCCGTGAGGAGACTGACCGATAAGCAACCTTTTCTGGCTGACAGACGCACAGATGGCGCGGTTTCAACCTTTCTTTCCAAAAGGCTATGGCAACCCCCGCGCCTTCATAAATCGCAATGGTGTGCTCTGGTGTGATACGCGTCGGGAGTATGGCCCAGCATTTGGATCGATCTGGAGGCACCGGGGATCACGTTTTCCACATAGCCGCCGTTGGCTGTGATCCGCACGAAGGGCTGCTAAGGGCCGAAAGCGTAGGTCAAGCCTTCAACTGATGGCCAGGTCGCTCGCGGTCTTTCCCGCATCCAAAGCCTTCACGAACCACTGCGGTTTCCGCCCCCGGCCGGACCAGGTGAGCGCCGGGTTCTCAGGGTGCCGGTATTTCGCCGCGGCAGGCGCACGGGAGGATTTCGTATCGGTGCTGACAAGTTCGGCCAAGGAGTAGCCCAGATCCCGGGCGAGCGCTTCTACCTTGGCGCGGGCTTCCGCCTTCTGCCGGTCCTCATAGGTGGAAATCGCCTTGGCGATGTCCTTCTGCATTTTCTTCAGCTCGCTGAGCGACAGTGCCTCGAGATCGTAATCAGCCATTTGTGCGGTCCGTATCCGAATGTCCCGGTATCGATCGCCCGTCGCGGCAGGGCGCCGCAACTCCCGGAGGGCAGGGGCAGGGGTGGCATAGGCTGGTGATCTCCGTTTTCGTCGCCGGTGAGGTGCTGAACTGGGGGGGCAGGCTGTCCCGATGGGCAAGGTGATAGGGTCCGGCATGGGCTCCCCGCACATCTCTGGCTTCTGGGCCATCCCTTCGACTGACAATCCCCTAATCCCGTTCTGGCTCTCGCGCGCAACCCCGCTTCAGTCCGGGCCGTGTTGCCCCTTTGGGGCTGCCCGCTCCACCCCGGTCCTCTGGGGGTTTCCGGCGTCCGTTCCGTCCACCGTGCACGCGTCACCCGACGGGCTTTTTCCGGGTCTTGTCGAAGGGACGGTCCCGAAGACAGGAGCAACAGGAGCTTACCATGCAGAACATCGTCATCCTCGCCGGCAACATCGGTCAGACCCCCGAAGTCCGCACCACCCAGGGCGGCACCAAGATCACCAACTTCAGCCTCGCCACCTCCCGCCCCCGCCTCTCGGAAGGTCGCGTGCTGCGCGACGAGAATGGCTACCGGGTCATGGACACCGAATGGCACCGTATCACCTGCTTCAACGGTCTGGGCAAGACGGTCGCGGAGCATTGCGAAAAGGGCATGAAGGTCCTCGTCCACGGCCGCATCCACTACACCAAGTGGATCGACAGCATGGGGAACGACCGCTACGGCTGCGAGATCATCGCCGAGAAGGTCGACTTCCTGAGCCGCCCGAAGTCGGCCGAGAACGAAAGCCCCGAGCTGGTCGACCGCGACGACGAGATCCCGTTCTGAGGATCGGGGTCTCCCCCTGGGGCCCGGCGGGGAAACCCGCCGGGTCTGTTAAACTTCAGCCTAGCGTCTTTATCGCCGCCAGCTTCTTGTCGATCCTACCGATGTGGTGGTCCCAGTCATCTGCCCAGCCCTCTGCGTTCGCTTGCTTGCAGAGCACCCTCGCCAAGGTCCAGTTGCCGCGCTTCTCTTCGATGATGCGAAGCTGCCGGTAGCCCGCGTGGGCCGGGATGAAGCCCCAGTTCTTGTCCTCGCGGAAGAACCGGACGACATTAGCCCCGAGGCCGATCTGGCGCTGGAAACTCTTCACGGCCTCGTCCAAAGCGAATGGATCGTGATCCCGCCACCGGTAATAGAACGCACCTCTGACCGCAAAGTAGAAGTGCAGGTCAAGAACCGGGACGTTCTCGTTTACCAGCGTGTCAGCCCGATCTAGCAGCTTGTACCCCAGATGGCGCAGGTGCTCCTTCTTCAGGTATTCCGCCAGCGTGCCGAGGCTGTTGGGGTTGGTCGACCGCGCAAGGCTTTCCGCCGTGCCTCCGCCTAGTGGCGCGAAGACCCCTTCAATGGTCGCGCGCACCTCCTGCGTGAAGGCGTCCGTCCACCAGTCACCGTTCGGTTTCGATTCGGCTTTTCGACGGATGAATGGCAGCATCCTGTTTCCCTGTCCCACCACCGTGGGTAGCATCGCATCATGCAAATACCTGACGACATCACACCCATTCTGCGCGAGATCGACCAGTCGCTCAAGGAGAAGGCAATACCGCCACACTCGCGCCCCATCATGGCGGTGATCGAGTTCGGAAAAAGGTTCCGCATCAGTCTTCCCATTGCGAAGCTCCCGCCCGGTGCACCGGCAGAACTGGTCGCCACCAGCGTATACACCGACCGCATCCACCGCTGGTACGAAGAGGTCTACGGCGATCTGATCAAGACCGATTTCTCAGAGGAGGCCAAGGTCGCGGTCCTCGCGGATGGGGACATCTGGGAGATGCGAATTCCGTTGAGCTACGGGATGACGGTTATTGGGGTGAAGCGCGAGTTGCCGAAGGAGACCGGCAACACGATCGGGACGAAAGTTCTGGACCTCAACGCTTGCGCCTCCCTTACTGGCATCACCGAGGCCCGCCTTCAGCACTTCTCGGATGATGACCTGAACGAGGTCTATGGGCTTTTCGTGGTGGGCCTCGACGTTCGCAAGGCATTCGACCGTTTCCGCAAGGCCGACCCTATGTTCGCTGCCGCCGAGGATGACTGGGCTGCCGCCGTTGCGAACATGACCAGTCAGTCACCGAACTGGGGACACGCGAGATGGGCATCTCTTCAGATGACCGAGAAGTTCATGAAGGGCCTGATCACGCTGGTTGGGGACGTCCCGGTCAAACGGGTTCACGACCTGACGGCGTTGCACGACGCACTCGCCTTCTCTGCCGCGGGCATGAACCTCAAGCACCTCCTTGCGGACATCCAATGCGGCGCTGGTGTCCGCTATAACGACCCGAAGATGCCATCCACGCGCCAGCAGGCCTACGCCGCGCACAAGGCCAGCCTGCTCGTCGTACGTGTCTTGGGCGACGTCCAATACAGCCAAAACCGATGACCACCCGCAGGCCTCGGACACTGCCGCTTTGCTCTAATTCGCCATTGTGAACCCAAGAGTGAGAGGAGTGCCGGTTTCCCGGTGACGGGTTGAGGGCAGGGAGAGTGGCTCCCGGCGCCCGTCGCGGGAGATAGCCGATGGGCGTTGTGGAAGTTCTGGATCCGGTTGCACCGACGCGGGCTGGTGGCTGGAAAGTGGATGTGAGCCGGGGTGAGCGGAACGGGCGAGTGTCGTCCGAATGGTTCAACCGGCCGGATGACGAGCGGTATCTGTCGCTCGACGATCTCTGGGCCAATGTGAAGAGCCGCTCCGAGCGCAGCCGCAGCAGGGTGGTGCAGACGGTCGACATCCGAGTCGAGGCGGCGCGCGACAACCCCGAACGGTTGCACCTGATGCTGCCGAAAGCGCACGAGCCGGTTGCACCCACGCACTGGGCCTTCGGCCAGCTTGCCAGCATCGTCGGCGCTCCGGCCTCCTACCTGCGGCAGTTGCCCGCGCCGCTGGCGGGGATCAACCTGCAGTATGGCCTGACCAATCACCGCGCAGAGCAGGTGAAAACCTTCGAGACGGAAGACGGCCGCACCGAACTGCGCGCCGTGACCGGTCCTGACTATGGCCGCATCCATGACCATGAGTTAGTCGAGGCCGTGCAGCGCATCGCGGGCAATGGCACGGGCGACACGCGCTGGAAGGTGCCGGGCGTGCTCGACTGGTCGACCGGGGTCTACAACCCTGATGTAGAGATCAGCCGCGACACGACCACCCTCTATGCCTCGGATCGCGATGTTTTCCTGTTCCTAGTCGACGATCACAACCCGATCGAGGCGGGCCGGCTGCCGGACGGCTCCCCCGATCTCTACTTCCGGGGGTTCTACTGCTGGAACTCCGAGGTGGGGGCCAAGACCCTCGGCATGGCGAGCTTCTACCTTCGGGCCGTGTGCCAGAACCGCAACCTCTGGGGCGTCGAGGATTTCCAGGAGATCACCATCCGCCACTCGAAATACGCCGCTTCCCGCTTTGCCCATGAGGCGGCCCCGGCCCTGACGCGGTTCGCCAATTCCTCGCCGCAGGGGTTCGTGAACGGTATCAAGGCGGCGCGGCAGCAGATCGTGGCACGGACAGATGAGGATCGGGATGACTTCCTGCGGAAGCGTGGCTTCTCGAAGGCCGAATCCGGAAAGATCATCGAGAAGGTGCTGATGGAAGAGGGCCGCCCGCCCGAAAGCATCTTCGACTTCGTGCAGGGCATCACACGGCTAGCACGCGACAAAACCCAGCAGGATGCCCGCCTCGACATGGAAGGGCGGGCCAAGAAGCTCCTCGACCGGGTCGGCTGACGCCGGGCCCGAAAACGCGACCGCTCGCACGCGCGGCGGTCGCGCCCCTTTCCCTTCCAGCAGCACGCCACTGGCTCCGCCCCGAAAGGGTAGGGGGCTTCGATGTGCGCAATCAGCGAGACACCCATGACCCCCCACGAAGAAACCATCGTCCTCGAGGCCCGTGACATCCTCGGCCGCTACCTCAGCCAGAACCCGGTCATCGGCAGTTGGCAGGCGCTGATGGACTATTGCGCGCTGACCGTCCGCGGCCCGATCGAACGCTTCCACGTCCTCTACCTCGACCGCAAGAACCGCATCATCTCCGATGAGCTCTTGTCGACCGGCACGGTCGATCA
This sequence comes from Paragemmobacter amnigenus, assembly GCF_009908265.2. Taxonomy (GTDB): domain Bacteria; phylum Pseudomonadota; class Alphaproteobacteria; order Rhodobacterales; family Rhodobacteraceae; genus Paragemmobacter; species Paragemmobacter amnigenus. The sequence goes on from NZ_JAAATX020000014.1 coordinate 34,257, forward strand.
CGTTCCGGTCTACCCGCGCGAGGTGATCAAGCAGGCGCTGATGCTGAATGCCAGCGCCCTGATCCTGATCCACAATCACCCGTCAGGCGATCCCACACCGTCGGAATGTCCGGCATCACCACCCACGGAACAGTTTGGCGTGATTGCGTAGCGGAGGGTTTGTGGCTCATCTTGACCCCAGTTGGAGTTTAAGATGATGAAGAAACCGGTGACGACCAAGGCCCCTGCCGAGCAGGTCGTGAAAGACATCCGGCGCGCGACGCGCAAGTTGCATTCGTCCGAGGAGAAGATCCGGATCGTTCTGTCCGGCCTTCGTGGCGAGGATAGCATTGCTGAGCTTTGCCGCAAGGAAGGCATAGCTCAGAGCCTGTATTACAGTTGGTCAAAGGAGTTTCTTGAGGCCGGCAAGAAGCGGCTGGCTGGTGATACTTCTCGTCAGGCCAACACCGGCGAAGTGAAGGGCCTGCGCGCCGAGGCTTTGGCGCTGAAGGAACTGGTGGCCGATCTGAGCCTCGAAAACCGCCTGCTCAAAAAAAACATGACCGGGGCTGGGGGAGAAGGCGAATGAGGTATCCCGCCGCTGAGAAGCTTGAGATCATCCGGCTGGTGGAGCAGTCGCATCTGTCGGTCCGGCGCACCCTTGCCAAGATCGGCATCCCGCCCACCACGTTCTACCGGTGGTATGACCGCTTCGTCGAACACGGGCCGGAGGGGTTGGAAGACCGCCCTTCACGGCCTTCCCGGGTCTGGAACCGCATCCCTGAGGCCGTGCGGGACCAGATCGTGGACTTGGCGCTGGAAGAGCCGGAGCTGTCGCCGCGCGAATTGGCAGTCCGGTTCACTGACACAGAAAAGTATTTTGTGTCAGAGGCTTCCGTATACCGCTTGCTCAAAGCGCACGACCTCATCACCAGCCCAGCCTATATCGTCATCAAGGCGGCAGATGAGTTCAAGGACAAGACGACGGCGCCAAACCAGATGTGGCAAACCGACTTCACCTACCTCAAGGTCATCGGCTGGGGCTGGTTTTACCTTTCTACGATCCTCGATGACTACTCGCGCTACGTCGTCGGCTGGAAGCTCTGTGGCAACATGCGGGCCGAGGATGTCACCGACACGCTCGACATCGCCCTGACCGCGTCCGGCTGCAGCAGCGCAAAAGTTCTGCACAAACCCCGGCTTCTCAGCGATAACGGCTCGTCCTACATCGCAGAGGGTCTGGCCAGATACCTCGAGGATAAAGGCATGAAACATGTCCGCGGCGCCCCGATGCATCCCCAGACTCAGGGCAAGATCGAACGATGGCACCAGACCCTCAAGAACCGCATCCTGCTCGAAAACTACTTCCTCGAAGGCCAGCTTGAGGCTGCCATCGCCGCCTTCATCGAGCACTACAACAACCACCGCTACCACGAGAGCATCGGCAACCTGACCCCGGCTGACGTCTACTTTGGCCGAGGCGAAAACATCCTAGCCGAAAGGAGGCGCATCAAACACCAAACCATCCAAAACCGTCGCTTGAACCATCAGCGTCAAGCGGCATAGCCTGAATCCGATGAGCCAATGACCTCCGCTCCAAAATCAGGCCGCCTGTTCCAAATCATTCGACGACGGACACTGAACATGCAGATGCGCCTCCGGCTCCTCGATCAGCACGAGTTGCAGGGGTTCGATGCCACGATCGTCCGGGGTCACCACCTGTGATTTGAACTTGCCTACCTGCATCCAGTCATCGCGGAAACGCATGAGCTGAAACACCATGGAGATCAGGTTCTGGAAGCCCAAGCCATTGTAGCTTTCGGGCAGCTTCACCCCGGACTTGTCGCCGGAAAGATCGTACTGCACAGCCGCTGGGTGATCGAGCCCGTCAATGGGCTTGACCTGCGTGGAAATGGATAGTTTTGGATTGTTGAGTCCGCCGGGATAGCCGAGTGCTTCCAGCTCCTCAATGGCATTGGCAAAGCCAACCTTGAGGCGGGCATTGAAGGTGGTCTCAGCATCATGAATCGCTTCCAGCGCCTTGACGTCGTCCGGCGTGGGGTCCTTTTCGGGGTCAATATGTTTGCGAAAGTAGGGCTGTATTTGGCTGGCGATCTTACGGCTGGCTGCGTTCATCGACTCATCGTCGTCGCCACTACTGTCCCCCGCATCTGCGAAACCGCGTTGCGCGTTGATCTCTCGAATGTGGATGAGGCCAGCAAATGGATTCGCACCGATCCCCTCAGACAAGGGCGGCAGTGGATGCGGCTCCACCGGCCCTGTCATAGCGAAGTTCGCAGGATCCAAAAGATAAGCATTGAGCTCGAACAGGTCCCTTAGGCGCTTGTCCAGGAATTCCCGCATGTCGCGTGGCCAAAGCGCGAACCCACTCGCCGTTGCGCCGCCGGGTTGCAGCTTCTGAGCAGCCTCTCGCGCGGCCAGGTATTGCGCTTTGATGTCTACCCCCTTCTTTGGCTCAACGCGCAGGCGCACCCCGAGCAGGCCGCCAGTCCATGTAAGTGTGGGGATCAGATGCGCGACATGGTGGAACTCTGACGTGTCGGCATGGAGCCAGACGTCGAGGAACGGAAGTTGTGCCAAGAGCGGGCTGAGATCCGCCTCGGCCTCATGTGTCCAGGCTTCCGCTATTTGTTCGATCGCGGCCCAGTTGGAGGCGGTAACATCGCGCGTGTCGATGCCACCGCGATCCTTGAGGAATTTGCGCAGCGCCTTCATGGCCGATGTCTTGCCGCTATTGTTGGCCCCAACGAGCAGAGTCTGCTTGTCTGACAGGTCCAAACGGGCGCGCCGCAATTTGCGAAAATTGAAGACTTCAATGCGTGTGAGTTTCATAATATTGGTGCTCCCTCGCAGGAATTGCTGCGCTAGTGTCAGCATACATTCTTGTTCTGCGGGTTTGTAGCCGCGCTCAACCGTCAGGGTTCCTGACAGTCTGCATGGGTCTGGTTATTCGCTTCGCGGACTCATAGGGCAAGGTGGAAGTCGCACAGTGGGTAGTGGGCTGTCATCGATCTTGAGGCGCAACGCCGGAAGCCTTGGTGTCTAGTCTTTTGGTCGCACCCGTCGTCTGGGTTGCTGCCTCCTGAATGCCCAATTCCTCTTATGCGTTTGCAGCGAATGACCACTTGCCGCCCGCCGCGGCGATATAGATTACATAATCAAAATTATGCGTCATAGCTTTGTAGCCGCAAAGTAGAACTGTCGCACACGCCCTTCTCGCCACGGCGCACCTCAGTCATCCGCTGAAGGACTTCCTCGCTTCGCCTTCGGTCATCCAGTCCTGCCCACCGAAGGCAATGAGTGCGACGAAGACGCAGTTCTTGTTGAGATCGGCGCGGAACACGACGGTTAGACGATGGCCGCGTCCACCATGACGGACCAGCCATCCGTCCAGCGGTGGCGCCAAGCGAACGCCTGACATCGGGTTGGCAGAGATGTCGGCAATCAGGTCGTCGACCTCATCAAGGCGCCTGCCGGCGGCGTCGAAGTCTCCGCCGGTGACGTCGACGATGTGATCCACCAACGCGGCAAGGTCTTGGTCTACCAAGGGATGTCGAACGATGCGCATCAGGCAGTGGTGCCACCGGCAGCCTTTGCAAGTCGAGCAAGATGCGCGCGCGCGCCTGACGTGATGCTTTCGCCCGTTCGAACGGGTTCCCAGGTATCAGGGGGAAGCGCGAGGCGCCGCTGGACTTCGGCTTCAAAGAGAAGACGCTCCCGCTCCCGCGCTGCCCGCGCGCGTGCCATCTCGCCAGAGACCGCAGCGCTTATGTTCGGATACTCGCCGCTCTCGACCAGCTCTCGGGCGAAGTTGAAAGCTGCATCCGTGAAGCTGACACTCTGTTTGTGTACGCCCATCATCGTCTCCGTCGGTAGTCCATTGGAGCACCATAGCCTTCCCGCTGAATGTTTTCAACAATTGGAAGCGGGCAAGGGTCTGGATGTCATGGCTGAGCGATAGACGCAGAATCTATAGCTCACGAGGGACGACCGGCAGACGATCCTTGCCGGACGAGTTGTGCAATGCCGAGTGCTGCCGCGCTTCTTCGCCGATCACGGCGCCGCGTGTTGCCCTTTCGTTTCGCTTCTGGTCCAGTCATGCAGCACGACGTTGAGCTAAGGCGGCACCAAGATGAATACCCCAAATGGCGACCTCGACCGTTGGCCGGACCCGGCCGTCGCAAACGCTCGCCGCAGCGTCTTCGCGCAGGACCTTGTCGTCGAAGGTGATGCCACCTCCAATGGACCGATCGAGGTCCAAGGCAATGTCGTTGGCTCACTGCGGGCGCCGGAGATCACCGTGGCTGGTTCAGGTCGTGTTGAAGGTTCCGTGGTCGCCCACGACCTCGTCGTGCTCGGGGTGGTTTCCGGCAGGGTCTCAGCGCGAAACGTTCAGCTCGCACCGAGTGCGGTCGTGCAGGCCGACGTCACCCATGAGCAGATCGCCATCGAGGCCGGTGCCGAGCTGGAGGGCAGGCTTCAGCGTAAGGCCTGACAGATCTCACACCACAAGGTCTGGCGGCAGCATTTGGCCAGCAGGCAGATAGCCCCGCCGCATCTTCTGTCGAAGAGTTTGAGATGCCGCCCTCTCCGCTTCTTCCACGGTGGCGCAAGTCTCGAGTCTTGTCCGTCCGTGCGTTCCGATCCGGCCCCAGGTCCGCAAGACGGAGACGTCTCCGAACAGCGTCGCCGCAACATCGATGCAGTAGAATCGCGCCATCTTGTGCTCAGGGTCGATGCGGTGCAGATGTGCCAGAGCCAAGGCGGTCCTCCTCTGCACAGACTCCGCCTTATTGCTCTCCAAGTCTAATTGCATTTCTGAATCGATCCGGGCGGTCCGATTCAGAAAGCTGATGGGTCATGGTGACGGATCGCCCGGTGTTCCCTCGACAACCTCGACCCAGAGGACGCCACGCAGGCTTTCTTCCGGGACCAGCCACACGGTCCTGAACCGGCCATTCACGGTGCGGTGCCGTTCTGCAACGAGTTCCCGGTCTCCGCGGTCGATCCGCCACAGGCGACGATCGATGGTCGGGCTTTTGGAGCTGCTTCTAGCGACCTCTTCCATACCGGCCTCCTGTCATCCGTTGACGGCTAGCGGTCATGGACATGAACTCTGTCAGAACATATCTAACGACATCAGAAGTGGTGCTTTGCTGTCGCCACGCGAACCACGAAAGGCTTTCCTGTCGATGCATGTTCTGTCCCCCGTTCTGGCTGTTTCCGCGCTTGCGGCGATGTCTGTTCCCGTCCACGCGCTCGACGCCTGGACGATAGGTGTCGAACGTGGCCTGCCGACCTACGCGCTCACCAGCGAAGCGGGTGAGGTGCGGCTTGTCTGCGATCCGGATCGCGTCTTTGGGCCAACGCCCAACGGCGCGTTCGTGGTTCGCTTTGTCAAAGACGCCGCACCGGACATGGTCGTCGTTCTCGCAAAGTCGGGCGAACAGGCCCGCCTGCCGGTCAACAACGGCATCGCCGCACAGGCATCGGTTGACGCAGCGGACTGGTCGAAAATGGTGGCTACCTTCCGCTCGGGCGGCGAGTTCGCGCTCGTTACAAGCGCCGACAGTCTGACCTTCGAGACAGCGCCGCTGCCCGATCTTGCCTGCGAGTAACCGGAGGCAGTTCATCGAATTCTGTTGCATTGTCCGGGTCTATCTGACGCGTCGCGCCTCGATCAGCAGCGACGCAATCGCGGCGAGGAAGGCACCAACGATCGTCGCCCGGGCCTCGATCAGCCAAGGGTCATCAAGTGCCGCATGCATAGCCCGGATAGCGGAGCTTTGGGCGTAGACGGTCATCGGTTCGCCGACCGCCATGTCCGATGCTGCCATGGCAAAGATGCGCCTCGCCTCATCGACATGCGGCGCAAGATCATCTTCCGCCAAGAGCCGCCGCAGTTCGGCCCGGGCTTCCTTGGCAAAGGCGCGCAGCATGTAGGCTGGGGTCACGTCGCCCGCGCCAGGGATCTGCTCAAGCTGCTTCTCGATTGCCAGCGGCAGCCGAAAGAGGACCACCAGCTTCTCTTTCCGGGGCCTCGCCAACCCACTGGCAGCACATTCGGGCGGCGAAGCGGGGGACTGCGGCCGACCACTCTCCCCTTCCCTCTTCCCGGCAAACTCCGGGTCGGCCAAGTGCTCCGTCGTCATGTCGGGAAGCTGGGCCTTGCCGCACTCGACATTTCCTCCCTGCTCCGGCGCACGCCGTTCGGCAAGAATGCGCGACTGCACCTCGCGCGATGACCGCAACCGTGCGGCGGAGTTCTGCAGACCTGGTTCTTCCGCTGCCGGGGAGGGTGCGACACGTGCAGGAAGGCGGAAACGGCTCATGCAGGGATCACCTCGTCGATCCCGGTCAGGACAAGTTCCGCAACTACAAGCTGGCGTGTGATGGCATCCGCCACCAGCCGACCGCCGGGTGCTTTGGCGTTGGCGCGGGCCGCCGGTCCAAGGGGGCCGTGATAGCCCAGTTGTTCGAGGATTCTCGAATGCGGAACGATCACGTCGAGATGGTCGAGACGCAGGATCTCTTGCAGCACGTCTTGGTCGCGCTTTGGCAGTTGAGCCATCCCCCCTTCCCGGGTTGCGGCGTCGATGATCTTCGGCCCCGCGTCCATGACGAGGACCCGGACCGCGGGGAACCGCTCGCCCTCGGCAATCGAGGCGCGGAGGTCGTCCATCCAGAGGACGGCGCGATGGGTCATTTCCCATTCGGCGTAGACGGGGCGGGCTGGGATCAGCACCAGATCGGAGATCAGGCAGAAGTCCTCGGTGTCGGTGTGGGTGCCAGGCCGGGTGTCGATCACGACGAGATCGACGCCGCGCGCTTCCTCGGCCTCGAGGAGCGACAGAAGCCCTTCAACACTTTCCGGTGGCGAGAGGATCGCCAGGCTCTCCGGCCAGTCGGGCTTTTGCGCACTCTCCCACGTGGCCAGTTCGAAACTGTCGCGCCAACGGCCGAGTTGAGCGTTCACATCACCGTCGATCAGGGTGACGCTGCGCCCGAGGTTCAGTGCTGCAGATGCGAGAAGCATGGCGGTCGTGGTCTTGCCCGAGCCGCCCTTGGTCTGCACGATGGTAATGACTTGCATGAAATGACGCCTCCACAAACGGTACTCGATACACCTTGCACCGACGCCCGGCGTTCTTTCATGACGCTGCGGAAGGCAGTGCACCGCGGGCAAGCCAAGATCCAGCGAAGCCGTTGTAAAGGCGTCACTAATCCGACCGACGTGCGGTGCGCCGTTTAGGCATAAGGTTGCAGAAACGTCAAATGGCATGTGCTGGAAGTTGTAACACACCGCCGAAGCCTTCATGTTTCCTAAGGATTCCCGCAGCCGTGATGCTGCGGCGCGGCGTCCGAGCACTCCTTCGGCCTAGCCGCAATCGAGGCTATCTGCCTTCCGGCCCGTATGACGGTTTGCATGTCTGCATGCCTGCATAGGTGACAGGCCGCATGCCTGCGTTGGAACCTGTCCGCACGGCTGATCCGAAGGCAGGGTGACATCAGGCCTCTGTCTAGGGACGATCCCGAATATGACCCGCCAACCGGATGCATGCCGGACAATCTGCCTGCTTGCCTGTCGGCCTGCTTGCCAGTTCGCCTAGTGACGGGTTGACGCTACGCCGATCCAGCCTGTGGCTTCATGCCCAAAGCCATTCATCGTCGGCCATCTTCCGCAATGGGCAGGCCTTGAAGCATCTTGAGGCCCCTTCCCCGGCCCCCCTTCTCTTCCCGGGCAGCCCTTCCTTCAGACTGTCGTGCCCGTCCCAACAGCCCTCATGGAGGGACCGCACACTTCTGCAAAGCCCAAGGTTTCAAGGCGCTCGACCACTTTGGTCTCGCGTTGCACGGAGGCCTGACGGCCGGGGCGCAGGGACGCAGTCGGCGGGCAAGCCGCCGACCCCTGACGCCATATTGAGTCCTCACCGGCTGTCCGGTTTCCGCACGCGGGCTCCTCTTCAGAGGAGCGGAAACCGGCCGGTGAGGACGGTTGGCAGGAACGGTGGTGTGTGGTACGTGATGCGCAATGACTTCAAAACATATGTAATGATGCAATGCCACGCTCACGCCTTACCTCTGCTGAGACTGCCGCCATCAAGGCGCGGCTCCTCGCTGGCGAGAGCGTCGCGTCTGTGGCGAGGTCAATGGGGCGTTCCCGCCAGGCGCTGTCACGGATCAAGGGCAGCCTTGACCGGAAGGAGGTGCGGCGGCTTTCGGTGAAGCTCAACATCCGCATCACGGAAGACGAGCATGCAGCCTTTCAGGCGGTTGCCGAGGCAAGCGGTCTGACGGTTTCCGAGGCAGTCCGGCATCTGGTCAGACAGGCAAGCGATCGTCTGGCCATCCAGGCAGACGAGCTTGATGCCATCGCTTCGGCCAGGCGGGAGCTGTCGGCCGTCGGCAACAACCTCAACCAGATTGCCCGACTGGGGGCGGTCGGGCGTCTGACCTGGAATGCCCGTGATGCTGCCCTGGTGCGCAAGGTTGGAGCGCGGGTCGATGACCTTGTTGAAGAAGTCGTCCACCTTCTCTCGGCGCTTCGGGCCAAGCAGGGACTTGGTGATCAAACCTCTCCTTTCGTTGTAGCGACTGATCCCTCTGCCGAGGCATCGAAATGAACCGGTCTCCTTCCGTCGAGGATCTGGTTCTCGGTCATGTTCTCGACGACCTGCGTCGTGGGCGAGGAAGCGGCGAGGGTGCCGCGTCCCGTCTCGGCACGCGCAAAGAACGTCAGACCCGGGCGCTTCTGCGAAACGCTGGTGGACCACGCGGCTGGCAGTCGGTCGTCAAACGCATCGCTGGTGGGAGTGCTCGCACCCCGCAGGAGCTGAAGCGCCTTCTCAACTATGTGGCCCGGGAAGAGGGGGTGCAAAGCACCTGGTGCAATCTGGCGGGCTATGAACGCGACTTTGACCCTGCCCGAACGGAGCGGACAGCAGATCTCTGGTCTTCGACCTGGACAGGCGCGCCGCGACGGGGACATGCCGATCACATCGTCCTGAGCTTCCCGCGTGGGGTGGACGCCGAGCGCGCCGAGGTGATCGCCCGGGAATGGGGGCAAGCGGTGTTCGGGTCCGGTGAATGTGGGGATGTCTGGCGCTACGTCGCGGCCCTTCACAAGGACACCGACCACTTGCACGCACATTTCGTGGTCGACAAGCATGGCATCGAGGAAGGCCGGTTCCTATCGATCTGTCGGCATGCCGCACTGAACTTCGATGTGATGCGAGAGCTTCACGCCGAAATCAGTCAGTCGCATGGGCTGAACATCCTCGCCTCTTCGCGCCTTTCCCGCGGCATCATCGAGAACCCGCCGCGCCAGTCCGAGCTACGCGCATCGCGAGACGGTGGGAAGTCCACGCCCCCTCCCCCGCCGCCGCTGTCCGACGGGGAGCGGAGCCGACGGCTTGCCACATTGCAGGGCTTCGCCCGCGAATACGAGACCCTTGGCGACCTCGCCGACCTTGCCGCCGCAACCGGCACCGAGGCGAGTGCCGCTTCCTACCTTTCCCGGCTGGCCCGGGCGCTTGGCGCGTCCGCCGCCGCACTCAGACAAGGAGTTCCTTTCATGCCCGACCACTCGCTTCATGCCGAAGGCGATCCCGCCGCGCGGGTTGAGGCTGCGCGCAACGAGATGATCGCTTCGGCCACTGAGGCTTGGGAGGCAATTCGCGCCATGGAACCTTCAGCTGAGCGGGTCGATCTTGAACGGAGCTTTGCCGAACAGGCGCGCGCCTCGATGAAACTCGCGCCAGACAGCATCCTCCTGGCAGAGCATGCCCAAATTGCCGACCAGAACATCGATCCCTACCACAACCCGACCCTCGCCTCGCTTGCACGACTGGAGCATGGCCAGACCGAGGGGGTTTCCCTCGATGAGGGCCTGCGCGCAACCCTTGCACATGTTCGCGACGAGATCGGCGAACGGCTGACGGCGCTGTTCTCGATCCGGGAAGACGAGCTTCGCATAGCAGGCACGTCCGTCGAGGAAATGGTCGCCCGCTTCAGTTTGGCCGAGCGTAGCGAAGGCCAGCGGGCGAGCTGGATCACGGAGCAGCCGAACACGATGCAAAAGGTGTTCTGGATGGAAACGGAGCGCGCCCTCGGCCAGGAGGTTCGGGCAGAAGTCGCCGCTTTCAACTTTGCGCCGGAGTTGACGGAGGCCATTGCGCGCGACCAGTTGCTCACCGTCGATCGCCATATGAAACTCTCTGATGTGCCCGCGCTGGAAGCCATCGTCGACCGCCTGCACGACACCCTGAAACCCGAAGATCTCGACCGCGTCCGGTCCGGCGATCTCGCCCCGCTCAACGAGCAGGTCCGAGATCCGGCACTCAGGGCGGCCGTTGCGCATGAACTGAAAAATGAGGGCGACCTTGGCGCGACGAGCGAGGTTGGACCCTGGGCAGACCTGGCACGTGCACAGAATCGCGCCGCCGAGCTGGGGCAGCGCGACCGCGCCGTCGAACGCGACACCGGGCACGAACTCTGAGGACAGACCTATGCTTTCGAATCTCGACACCGCCTGGCGGTATCCGCTGGCGCTGCTTCTTGGTCTGCTGACCGGTCTTTATATCGGCGGCATGCTTGCCACGATCTATGTGATCACGGCCTTCCGGGAGAGCCTCGACACCCTGAGCCCCATAGGCCCTTGGTTCCTTCGATACGCCTGGGCAGATCTCGCTGCGCGGCCTTCGGTCCTGCAGGGCGCACTGATCATCACCGGCGCCGTGACCGTCGCCATGATGCTTGTCGGTCTCGCCGGGGTGCATCGCGGCCGCCTCAACCAATATGACGATGCGCATTTCCAGTCCCGTAGGGAGTTGAAACGCAACCACATGGTCGGGACCCTCGATCAGAACGGTTTCATCTTCGGCAAGCTCGGTCTCCCGAAATCCGACGCGCCCTTCGTGATGGCGCCGCCGGACCGCTTCCCCCACGCGATGATGATTGCACCTACCGGCCGGGGGAAGGGCGTCGGCTTCGTCATCCCGAACCTCCTCCACTTCTCAGGCTCGGCGATCATCCTCGACGTGAAGGGCGAGAACTTCGCCAAAACCTCGATCCACCGCAAGCACGGCCTAAAAAACGGCATCTGGTACTTCTCGCCTTTCGACGATGACCGAGGATCGCATAGCTTCAACCCCCTCGCCCGCATCGCCGCCCTGCCCTCTGCCGAGCGTCAGTACACCGCGCTGAACTCGATGTCCGATCTCTTCCTCATCCCCGAAGGCGAAAGCGCGCAGAGCTTTTTCAATGCCGGCAAGCGGCTTTTCATCGCTTCATGCCTTTACGCCATCGAACAGCGGCGCCAGACCTTGGGCTTTGCCGGTGAGATCATGGCCGGGGGTGGCGACAAGAAGAAGAGCTACACCGCCATCGCTGAGACGACCAACATCCCGATCGTCTCCCGCACATTTCTCGAGATGGCCGACGTCCCGGAAAAGACCCTCGGGGCTTATGTGTCCGTCATTCAAGGATCTGGTCTCGAACTCTGGAACGACCCCGCAGTGGACCGTGTGACCTCGGCAAGCGACTTCGACTTCTCGACCTTCCGCCGCGATCCCCAAAGTCTCTACATCGTCGTCCAGCCGGAGCACCTGAAAACACTGGCACCCCTCGTCCGCCTTCTCTTCGCGGATGCCATCGCCTCTCTCCAGCGCCGCGAGCCGGGTCCAGATGAACCCCATGCCGTTATGTTCCTGATGGACGAGTTCGACCAGCTCGGCCGCCAGCCCCTGGTTCTCTCCTCGATCAAGACGATCCGCAGCTTCGGGGGGCGTTTCTTCATCATCTCCCAGACCATTCCAGGCCTCGACGACATTTATGGCGAAACGGGGCGGCGATCCCTGCAGGGTGGCGCGGGCGTGCAGATCTACATGACCCCGCAGGATGACCGCACAGCCGAGGTTCTGTCGAATGCCTTGGGGCGTTCCACCATCACTGCCGTGACCGAGAGCCAATCGCGGGTTCGGGCGCTCGAGGACAGTGCGAATGTGAGCCGGCGTTCGGAGGAGCGGCCGTTGATTTCGGCAAACGAAGTGCTGCGGTTTCCGCTGGATGAGGTCCTGGTTCTGCCCGAAGGGCAGTATCCGATCCGCGCGCGGCACATCCGATACTATTCGGATCGACACTTTGGGCCGATTGATCGGGCAAGGAACGGGAGGTCGCTGTCAATGGCGTTTGGTGCGAGCATGGTTTCGGGCAAAGTAGCGGTCGGCAAACTGTCAGGTCTGTCGGCGTCACAAGGGGCCACTCCCGACGCTGCTAGTCTAGAGCGTGCGGCGGAGGGGTTTAAGAAACTTTCCGCTGGCGCACGAGTTGGTCGCACGCTCCCGGTTCGTGCGTGAAGAAAGCGGTCCGTTATGCCCTGATCACCTTCGGCGGTGCTATCGCGCCAAGCTCCGAACCACCGGTCGAGTGGCAGTAAGTCGTTCGCAAAATGAGGCTAGGGTCGACCAATCTTGGTGCATTTAGTGGACCGGGCAGTCGAGCGGCGCCCTGCCCGCTAGGCATAAAGGGGCAAATCTCTGTGTCCTCCATGCTCAACCCATACGCTCCGAAGCGTAGGAGCCTGGAGACGCTGGAAAGACTAATGTTCTATGGCCGTTTATGAATACCCGTCCGTTGACATGTGCGTGGATCGCCCGTGCCAGAACCTGAGATTCAACATCGCGCCCGAGGCTGACGTAGTCCTCGTTCGACTGTGCGTGAGTAACGCGGATGGTGTCCTGCTCGATGATCGGACCTTCATCTAGGTCGGCCGTGACGTAATGCGAAGTAGCCCCGATGAGCTTCACGCCCTTTTCAAAGGCTTGCTTGTAGGGATTTGCGCCCTTGAAGCTGGGCAAGAAGGAATGGTGGATGTTGATGATCCGACCTGAGAACTTCTGGCACATCTCGTCCGACAACACCTGCATGTAGCGCGCCAACACGATCAGTTCCGCGCCGCAATCCTCCACGATCCGCATCTGCTGCGCTTCGGCCTCAGCCTTGCTCTGAGGGGTCACCTTTATGCAGTGATAGGGAATGTCCTGATTTACGACAACTTTCTGATAATCCATGTGGTTCGAGATGACACCCACGATCTCCACGGGCAGCGCCCCGATACGCGAGCGGTAGAGAAGATCATTCAGGCAGTGGCCAAAGCGACTTACCATGACAACAACTTTGCGCTTGGCCGCTTCATCGAAGAAGGAAAAGTCCATGCCGAAGCGGTCGGCAATTGGCGCGAAGCCACTTTTAAGGTCGGCAAGGCTCCGCCCCTCTTCTGAAACAAAGCTGGTCCGCATGAAAAAACGCCCCGTCCCAACATCGTCAAACTGGGCAGAGTCGGTGATGTTGCCGCCACTTTCTGCCAGATAGGTGGAGATCGCTGCGACGATCCCGCGGGTTGAGGGACAGGTGACGCGAAGGGCGAAACGGGAAGGAGAAGTGTTCATGGTAGGTCCTGTTGTCAGGCTTTTGCCGGGAGCTTGCGGCGAAAGGCGGTCAGTGTGTTCTGAAGCAGGCACGCGATTGTCATCGGACCCACGCCGCCGGGCACCGGGGTGATGGCCCCAGCGTGGCCTGCCTCAGCAAAGGCCACATCCCCCACAAGGCGCGTGCTGTCTCCGTCTGGGATGCGGTTGATCCCAACGTCGATCACGGTCGCACCGGGCTTGATCCAGTCGCCGCGGATCATCTCGGGTCGTCCGACCGCTGCGATCAGGATGTCGGCCGTCCGGCATAGGGCTGGCAGATCGCGCGATCCGGAATGAGCGATGGTCACCGTACAGTTTGCACCGAGCAGCAACTGCGCCATCGGCTTGCCGACGATGTTCGACCGACCGACGATCACGGCATGCAGGCCCGACAGGTCGCCCAGATGGTCCTGCAACAGGAAAAGACAGCCAAGTGGCGTGCAGGGCACCAGAGCGTCCTGTCCGGTCGCCAGCTGTCCGGCGTTGACCACATGAAACCCATCGACATTCTTGGAAGGATCAATCGCAGCGATGACGGCGGAGGCGTCCAAATGCGCGGGCAAAGGCAACTGCACCAGGATTCCGTGCACGTTCGGATCGGCGTTCAATTGCGCGATCAGGCCCAGCAGCACGTCTTCCGACGTTTCTGCGGGCAGGCGATGCTCGAAGGATTTCATACCTGCGGCGATGGTCGCCTTGTGCTTGGCACCCACATAGACTTGGCTGGCGGGGTCATGGCCCACCAGCACGACGGCCAGACCGGGTTTCAACCCGGCTTCGTCGAACAAAGACCTTACTTCGTCCGCGATCCGCGTGGTCATCCGGGCGGCAAAGGCTTTGCCGTCAATGCGTTGAACCGGCGCCATAGGATCAAACCGCGCCCATTTGAGAATTGTCTTCAACACGTGGGAATAGACGGTGAAGGCTCATTTCGGTCTCCTTGGATGATGCGGCCCTTAAACGGCTCTTGAAAGGGGTGGGCTGACTTGCAGTCAAGTGGAGCGTGAAGGCGGACCTCCGACGGTGCACTCGGGCTGCAGTCTCCACGTTTGTTACAGGTGCCAATTCCTAGACCGTCCCTCCTGGTCGGGCCTGCGGTGACGCGAGAGTGATCGAGCGGCTCTCGGCCGCGCTTTGGCGCGCCGCGTCCAACACCGCCAGTGTTCGGGCGCCTTCATCGGCGGTTACAGGCGGGGCCGCGCCAGTTCGGACAGCGGCTGCAAAGGCCTCGTAATAGTCGTGATACCGGCCCTGTTCGGACGGAATGCGCTGTTGACCCGACGCACTGTAGAGAGTTCCCCAGTTCGCCTCAGGCTCACGCCCCCAACCCTCAAGATCATCGACCGGGCGTCGTCCGGCGAAGATGTCTTGCGCCTGAACATCCGTAGTTAAAGAGACATAGGCACCCTTGTCGCCATAGGCGCGCAATTCGCGGCAGTCGAGGTGGTTCAGTTTACTGGCCGACAAGTGGCTATGGGCACCGCTTTCGTGCCGCAGAGTGATGGTGAAGCCAACATCCGTTCTCCCGCCGGGCATGTCGACATGATCCAACTGCGCGTCCACGGCCGATACGGGGCCGAGCAGATAGATCATCTGATCGACGACATGACTGCCCAAGTCTCGCAAAAGGCCGCCCGTTGGCCCCTGCTCGACGGTTTGCGGACTGTCCTGATCCATGCGGCTTTCGATCCGCCAGACCTGGCCCAATCGTCCGTCGTCGATGAGCTTTTTCAGGGTCTGCAGATCTGCATCAAACCGGCGGTTCTGATAGACGCCAAGAACCACACCTTTTGCCCACGCGGCACGGTCCAGCTCCAGCGCCGCTTCAGAATTGGGGGCAAAGGGCTTATCTGCAATGACATGCAAACCGGCGGCAATTGCCTCCAGCACCAGTTCGCGCCGTGTTTGGGGTGGAGTGGTAATCGTCACGGCGTCACAGACACCAGCAGCAATCAGCGCAGAAAGGCTGGGGTAGATCGGGGTGTCAGACCAGTCGGCACGGGCTTTGGCAACGGTTTCCGGCGCCCGCGCAACGATGGCGGTTAGGGTGCAACCTGTTGCCGCCGCAATGAAGGGCGTGTGGAAATGCTGCCCGCCCGTGCCATAGCCAACCACCCCGATCTTGAGCATCGGTCAGCCTTTCACAGATGACAGGAAGGCGTCGAACTCGTCGTCCTTGATCGCGACGGTATGTTCAGGCCCGGGATACCCGCCAGCGTTGACATCGGCCTTGAACGCTTTGAAAGCCGCGATCCGCTCGTCTTGAATGGCCTTCAGCTTCGGCCCCATGTCTGCATAGACCTTGCCGTGACGGGGCTTGTGATTGACGCCGTAGCCGCAGACATCCTCGGTGAACAGGTACTGGGCGTCGGCATGTTTGCCTGCCCCCATGCCCAGCATGATCAAGCTGGAGTTCTCCGTCAGGTATTGCGCGACGCGGTCTGGCACCACCTCCAGCTCAGCCGCGAAAACCCCGATCTTTTCCAGCATCTGGGTATGGCGCCACAGTGCAGCGGCCTCATCCCCAGTCTTTCCGACAGCACGCCAGCCGGTCCAGGTGATATAGGACGGCACAAGGCCGATGTGGCCGACAACCGCCAGATGGTTGTCGGCAAGGGTTTTCTGTATGTCGTACGAAGCCGAGCAATAGAAGGCGTCGCCGCCAAGGGACGAGAACTTGAACGCCGTCCTCAGATATTCCTCGGCCGTTGTCAGGAAGGTGCCATGCAACGGGCCCCATCCGCCATAAGGCAGACCGACCTGCACAAAGCAATCGCCCGCCGCTTCGCGCATCTCGGCATCAAAGAAGCGGCCTTCAATCGACAGCATGTTGATGCCCGCCGCCGCCGCCGCGGCGGCCTCTTCCTTGGTCTGAACGTAGAGCATCGAGATCTTCTCGCCGCGCTTCTTCATCGCGCGCAGGTCCTGGACGAGGGGACGGTTGTGATACATGGGGCTTTCCTTTTTGGCTCAGGTGGCGGCAAGCAGCCGCTTCAGGTTTTGAGAGGGATCGGCCAATCGGCCCGCGTCGACGATTGTCCGCCGCTCGATGAGCTTCTCGAATATCCGGATGTCCTTGGACGTTGCATTGCCGGGCCCGATGCCTGCCGCTGCGACAAGGTTTTGCGTAGCGTCACACTGAAAGACGACGGTCGTGTCATCGCCAGTTGAACGGCTATGAATGGGCGCGCCCAGATCGAAGATCCCGGCGACCTGAAGGCTCAGATCGTATTGATCCGACCAGAACCACGGAACCTTGTTGTACGGAACCGACTTCCCCAGAATTGCCAGCGCGACATGCTCGCCCTGATCTTGTGCGGCCTTCCAGCTTTCCAGTCTGACCCGCTGACCACGCCAGTCAAAGTTGCAACAGTCGCCTGCAGCAAAGACGTCGGGCGCCGAGGTCCGAAAATCGCCATCGACGACGATCCCGTTCTGAACTACCAATCCGCCAGCTTCAGCTAGTCCCGTCTCTGGCACCGCGCCCACACCGGCGATCACCGTGTCAAATTTCATCGAGGACCCGTCGACCAAATCGATCCGGTCCGAACTCGCGCTGACGACGCCGGTTTCAAGTTTGAGGCTAACTCCTTCGAGGGCATGCCTTTCATGCAAGATTTTCGCAATCTGCGGCGGGACGGCGCGACCCAGAAGACGTGGACCCGCTTCAACGACCGTCACCTCTGCGCCTGCCTGGCGCGCCCGCGCCGCAAGCTCCAAGCCGATAAAGCCACCCCCGATGATGCCTATCTTTGCGCCGGGCGTCAGGCGCGACAGGATCACTTGCGCATCAAGATTAGTGCGCAGGGTTAAGCAACCCTCCATCCCGGGAAACAGCCTCGCCCGCGCGCCCGTCGCAAGCAGCAGGTTATCATAGGCCATGGCCTCGCCGCCTTTCAGCGAAACCAGACGAGTGCCGAGGTCGATGTTGGTCACGAATGCGCCCGGGCGCAGCGCTATTCGCTTGTCAGAATAGGCCTCCGCTGTTCGGATCGCTGCTATTTCGCCGGTCTTGGAGAGCGGCGGGCGTTCATAGGGCAGCGCGACCTCGGCCCCGATCAGAGTGACCTCTCCCACATATCCGTGTTCGCGCAGGGCAAAGGCTGCCCTCACGCCGCATTCTCCAGCACCGATGATGACGACACCGCTCATCATCTACACCGTGAACGCCGCCCGGAATGCCTCAAGCGCGGCTTCGGGCTCCTTGGCAGCGTATGCCTCCATGCCGACAGGGCCATTGTAACCCATAGCGTCGAGGGCGCGGGCGATGCTCGGCCAGTTCATCTCTCCTGTCCCGGGTTCACAGCGCCCGGGATTGTCGGCAACCTGAATTTCCCCGATCCAAGGCAGGCAGGCCTCTGCCCAGCGGATAACGTCACCCTCACCAATCTGCGTGTGGTAAAGGTCAAGATTAATGCGAAGGCGTGGTCGGTTGACAGCTGAGACAAGCGACAGAACCGCAGCAGTCGAATTGAACGGGCAGCCTGGATGTTCGCGCAGATTCAGGTTCTCAAGCGTGAAGGTCACGTCAAGTTCCTCGGCCAGGTCGCAGATGCGGTGAAGCGTATCGCGAGCCCTGATTTCCATCCCCGGGGCAAAACTGGCCAGATGGGGGATCGGCAGGCCAAGATCGCCCAACCCGGTGCCATGCAGGTTCAACCTTTGAACGCCCAGTCTCTTGCCGATGATCGCGGTTTCGCGCGCCGATTTCAAAAGCGCCGCGGCACCGTCCTTGTCGGTCAGCCTCCCCTTGAGATAGCCGTTCATGATCGTGAAGGTCGCGCCCGTGCGTTCCAGCGCCGTCACATCCCAGTCTGTCCAGTTCCACAGGCCGACGCCGAAGCCCATGTCCTTCAGGCGACTTGCCCGCCATGAGATCGGGCGGTCGCGCCATAGCATCTCCGCGCAGGCGGCAAGCTGAAAGGCCATTTCAGATGTCCACCAGCACGCGCCCGCCTTCAACCTTCGTCTTGTAGCAGTGCAGGTTGTTGCAGGCCGGCGGGGTCTCAACCTCGCCGGTGGTGAAGTCAAAGATCGAGGAATGCTTCGGGCATTCGATGGTGTTCTCCATCACCAGCCCATCGGCCAGATGGATGTCTTCATGCGTGCAAAGGCCATCGGTGCAGAAATAGCCATCTTCATGGTTGCGGAAGATCGCAAAGGTGCGGCCGCCGTGGTCAAAGCGGATCACGTCTTCGGCGTCGATATCGTCGGTCGAGCAGGCATCAATCCAGGCCATGTCGTCTCTCTCAGATTGCTTGAGGTTGGTAGTCGGCGGGGGCCTTCGGCATGACGCCCTGCAAAAGCGACACGGATTTCTCGAGCCCTTCCAGCGAGTTCAAGAGCACGTCTTCATGCTCGATCGACAGCCAGCCGTCATAGCCGCCCATCTTCAGCCGATAGCAGAACTGCCGCCACCATTCCTCGCCATGTCCAAAGCCAAGGGTGATGTAGCTCCAGCTGCGGGCGGGAATGTCCATCAGGCTGCCGTTCTCCAACAGGCTGGTGGTGGCCTGCACGGGAGCGTTGAGGAAGGTATCCTTGGCGTGGACGTGATAGATGGCGTCGCCAAGTCGCTCCGCCGCAATCAGCGGGTCTGCGCCCATCCAGAACAGATGGCTGGGGTCGAGGTTGGCACCAATCACGGGACCAACGGCGTCGCGCAGTTTCAGAAGGCTGGGGACGTTGTAGACGCACTGGTTGCCATGAAGCTCCAGCGCGATCTTCTCGACGCCGTTTACCTTGGCCAGCTCCACGATTTCGGCCCAGAACGGAATCAGTTTTTCCTGCCACTGATACCGAAGGATTTCCTGCGTTTCGGGCGGCCAGGAGGAGACGACCCAGTTCGGCATCTGGTCATTGGGCGATCCAGCTGGAAGTCCCGACATGGTGCAGACGGTCTTGATCCCCATTTGCCCGGCGACGCGGATGGTATCGCGGAGGTCACCTCCCTGCTTCGGATCGGTGGGATGCAGGGGGTTCCCGTTGGCGTTCAGACTGATCACCTCCAGCCTGCGGTCGCTAAAGGCCTTGAGAAACGCCTTTTGACCAAACGTATCGCCCAGCATGGCCTTCAGATCGAAATGCGGGGCGGTGGACCAGCCGCAGGTGTTCACTTCGACGCCGGACACCCCCATGCGTGCAGCGTGGTCCAGCATTTCGGTGAACGACATGCCGCCGAGGCTGTCGGATACAAATCCCAGTTTCATGCGTAGAACTCCGGTTTGGCGATCATTTCGACGGCGAGCTTGGTCCCGGACGTAAGCGCGCGCGCGCCGGTCTCGGCAACCTGCGCTGCGGCATAGCCATCCCAGGCACTGGAGCCGATCTTGGTGAATTCGCCCGTGTTGACGAAATGCAGAAAGTCCCGGTTCTGCCGGACATATGCCTCGTGATACCGACTGCGCCAGTCAGCGTCATATCGGGTGGAAGAGGCCAGCCGCATGTCAGTGCGGGTATAGGCCACGTTGTTCATGGCAACCGACCCAGCCTCACCCACCAGTTCGGCGCGCACGTCATAGCCGTAGGCCGCGTTATTGTTGATCTCGATCGTGACCAACTGGCCTTCGGTGGTTTCCAGCACCATCACGACCGGGGCCACCCGCGCATCCGACCGCTTGGGCTGAAAGGCGGATATGCTGGTGTATTCACAACCCAGCACATGGCGGACCACGTCAAACTCATGCGGGGCCGAGTTGGTGATCGCCATCGCGCCGGTAAAATCGGCTGACGGCGTTTCCACGTTGCGGTGGAAGTTGTGCATCATCAGCGCGCGGCCAAGGTGGCCTTGGGTCAGCGCGGCTTTCATCTCGGCATAGGATTGGTCAAACCGGCGCATGAAACCGACTTGCACGAAACGGCGGCCAGCGGCCTGTTCGGCGGCCATCACGGCAAGACATTCCGCAGGCTTTTGCGACAAGGGCTTTTCACAAAGCACCGGCTTGCCCGCCTTGATGCATGCCAGGCTCAGCGGTGTGTGCGTGAAATCGGGGCTGGCGACAATCACGGCATCGACGTCGGCGCGGGCAATCACGGCCTCGGGAACACTGGCAACATCAGTGGCGCCAAGGCTGTCGGCGACGGACTTTGCCCGAGACTGGTCCATGTCGCAGACCACTTGCAGGGTCGCGCCCGGCAGGTCTTCAGCCACGATCCTTGCGTGGTCGGCCCCCATCAGGCCCGCGCCGATTACGGCAATTCTTGTTGTCATTCTTCCCGACTTGGACATCTTGCTTGGGTTGATCTGGGACCCGGGCCGGAGGGCAATCCGGCCCGGGTGAGGGAAGGCCATCGGGGAGGAGGCAGCCTTCCAGGGAGATCAGTGCGCGGGTGAGGGCGGGTGCCCGTCATGACTGGCCATGTAGCCTTCGATCGAGGCTTCCAGCGTGGCCATGGTTTCGCCGCCGGCCATCAGGTCGGTGATCTCTTCACGTGTCTTCTCGCCCTTGCGGAAATCTGATGCGACGGCACCACGGATGAGAACGGCGAAGTGGTCGCCCACAGCCATGGCGTGCATGACCTGGTGGGTGATGAACACCACGGCGAGACCGCGCCTCTTGGCCTCGTTGACAATGCGTAGAACGTGGGCGGCCTGCTTCACACCGAGTGCCGCCGTGGGCTCGTCAAGGATCAGAACACGCGCCCCGAAATGAACTGCGCGGGCAATGGCGAGTGATTGCCGCTCGCCCCCCGACAGGCCACCAACGAGGCGGTCCCCATCTGTGATGCGGGTGATGCCAAAGCTTTGCACGGCTTTCACCGCGACTTCGTTTGCAAACTTCCGATCAAAAACCTTGAATGGCCCCCATCCTTTCGTCGGCTCGACCCCGACGAAAAAGCTGCGGCCGATGCTCATCAGGGGAAACGTGCCACCAAACTGGTGCACGGTGGCGATGCCGCGATCTGCAGCCTCACGTGGCGTGGTCAAGCGAACTGGCGCACCATCCATCAGGATTTCGCCAGAAGTCGGCTGATGCACGCCGGACAAGAGCCTGATCAGCGTAGACTTTCCGGCGCCATTGTCGCCGAGCAGACACAGCACTTCGCCAGCGCGGACCTCCAGATTGATGTCATGCAGCACATCGATGGGTCCGAAGCTTTTGTTGACGCCTTTCAGCGATACGATGGATGCGGTCATGCCTTGGCCCCTTTCTTCTTCGGCGCATAGGACAGCGCCATCTTGCGGAAGGTGTTGTTCATCAGGACGGCAACCAAAAGCAGGATGCCGATGATCAGGCTGGCCCAGTTGGCGTCAAACCCGGTGTAGTAGATGCCCTGGTTGACGATGGCGAAGGTCAGAGTGCCCAGCACGATGCCGAAGATGGAACCGTAGCCACCCGTCAGAAGCACGCCACCGACCACGACAGAGATGATGGCGTTAAAGATATAGGACTGACCCGCCGAGACTTGCGCCGAGTTGTAAAGGATCGCCTGGCTGAGGCCCACGAAGGCCGCGCTCATGCCTGAGCACATGAAGAGGATGATCGTTACGCGGTCGGTTGGAATGCCGGCGTTGCGCGCCGAGACCTTGTCGCCACCCATGGCCAGGATCCAGTTCCCGTACTTCGAGTAGTGAAGGACGAAGGCCCAGAAGGCTGCGGCCGCGATCCACCAGAAGATGGTGACCTGAAAAACGCCGCCGATGAAATGGCCCAGCAGAAGCTTAGCCTCCGGCCCGGCTTGAAGCTTCACGCTGGTGGTGCCGGTGATAATCACCGCCAGACCCAGCAGCAGGCCCGCCACGGCAAACAATGTGCCCAGAGTCACGATGAAGGACGGGACTGCAGTTTTGACCACCAGAAGCCCATTGATCAATCCGACCATTGCCCCGAGGGCCAGCGCCGCCCCGATCCCCACTACGATGGGTAGCCCGAAATGCCCCGATATAATCGCGCAGGTCATCGAACCGGCTGGAACCATGGAGCCGATGGAAATGTCCAGCTCCCCGGCGATCATCAAGAGCCCGATTGGGATCGCAATGATGCCCAGAGAGGCGGCCACGTTCAGCCAGCTTGCAGCACCATTGGGAGATGCGAAATTTGAACCACCAAAGATCCAGAAGAAGACAAAGACCGCAGCCAGGCCCAAAAAAGATCCTGTTTCCGGTCGGCGCAGCAAGGCGCCAAGCGACATGCGTGGGTTGGGGTCGGTCATGACTGTCTCCGATTGGCGTCTTCGTCGGCGGATCATAGCGCCTGGCGCGCTTTTTGCCGAACATCAGGGTTTCCGGCCCAAGGCGATCAAGCCTCGGGCCGAAAGGTCTGGAGGGATCAGCGATAACCTGCGCCGGCACCCGCCAGCGTGGCATCGATGTTGGCGCTGTCCACGATCCCCGGTCCGGTCAGCACGGGGGCAGAGGCAATGGCCAGACCGTAGTTTACATAGGCATCCGCCATGGTGACCGCGAGGAAGCCCTGCAGCCAAGGCTGTTGGTCCACCGCAAACAGCTGAGTGCCCGCTTTGATCCGGTCCAAGCCCGTGCCATCCATGTCGAACGAGGCGAGTTGAACTTTACCGGTCAGACCGGCCTGGTCGATCCCGGTGGCGGCAGAGTTCGCGTCGCCCGCCGAGATGGTGATCGCACCATTGATGCTTGGGTCGCCAAGCAGAGTAGCCTTGATAGCTTCGGCGACCGCCGTCGGATCGCCAAAGGCCGAGGCAGGCAGGGGAAGCTGGGTCGAAACGCCACCTTCCTTGCCAATTCCGTCAGACACCCCCTTGCAGCGGTCTTCCAGGTTCTGCGCGCCCGGAACGGTGTTGACGCAGATCACATTCTTGAAGCCATGGCTGCCGTAATAGGCACCGGCCGCCAGGCCCGCTGTGTATTCCTCGTTGCCGATGTAGTTGATGGCGCCCAGCTCCTTCGCCTTGTCGGCACCGCCCGAGTTATACAAAATGACTGGAATGCCGGCGGCCTGGGCCGCCTTGATCGCCTCGTCCTGAGCATCCGGCACCCAGTTCGGCACCGCGATGACCGAGGCACCTTGCGAAATGGCCGTGCGGACGAGGTTCGCCGCGTCGCCACCGATGTTGTCATAGTTCTGCAGCATCAGATAGTTGACAGTGCCTCCATGGGCCTGAACGACCAGCGTGCCGTCGTCGATGCCCTTCTTTACCTTGGCAAAGAACGGGTCATCGGCCTTGCCGCCAACGACGGCAATCACGGCGCCATCGGCCAAGGCCATCGTGGCGCCAAAGGCAATTGCGGTGGTGGTCATCGCCAGCCGCATAAGGGTTTTCTTGATCGTCATTGGGTATTCTCCTCCCTGAAACCGCCCATCTGGACGGGGTTTGCTTTTTCGTAGTCTGGCCCAGTTCGGGCCATCAGCGGCGTCGACTCCTCAAATCGCCACCGAAGATTCCGAGGTCAGCTTTGCGTCTTGTTCATTCGAGCTCGTTTTGCCGCAAAGCGCTTCTCCATCTGCGCTTCTCCATCCTTGGATCCATCGTGGAACGTCCCGAACCAACGGTCGAAGGGCACCAGCCCGTCTGAGTAGTTCACCTCGAAATACTTGTGGTGCAGGTAGTGGGAGTAGGCCTGCGTGTTGATCGCGCCCTCGCCGACCTCGACCTTGTCGAACCCGATGTGACCCACGACTGCACCCGTGCCGCTAAGTTGAAGGTGGTAGAGGACCAGCAGGGGATGCGACGGGAACACCAGGTGGATCAGGATGTCAGACCAGTAGAGCAGATGCTCGACCGGGTGCATCGACAAGCTGGACCACGGACTTGGATTGACCGAGTTGTGGTGAACCGAGTGGACGTATTTGTAGAGCGGCCCCTGGTGGATCAGCCAGTGAATGCAGAAGAAATGCGCTTCATGAATTAGGGGTATCAGCAGGCCCAAGATCACCAAAGCCCAAGGGTTGGCCTCGAACGTGGTCCAAGGTCCCCAGCCGATTGCCCAGAGGTGCAGCATGACGACTTCATAAGCCGTCCAGATCGGCACCCCGGTGCCAAAGCTGCGGACGAAGTTGTCGATGTTCTGGCTCTTGAAGAGGAATACGTCGGATTTCTTGTCCGCCGGGAACAGTCCGTTGAACTTGAACCGGTTGCCTTGCGCGCGGCGGATGTAGAGCCGAAGTTCCATCAGGCCGTAGAGCACAAACACAATCGCGGAGTTGCGCAGCCACAGGTAGCCGATCCAGCGCCAGTCGAAATTGGCCAAGGTCTCTTTCGCCGGGGTCGCATAGAACCAGATCACAGAACCAAAGGCGAAGAACAGCGCGTTCCACGGCAGGAAGTAATGCGGCAACCACGCCAGAAGTTTGGCCGGGCGCGGTGGCCAGACGAACAGGGGTGCGCTTTCCAGTCGGGCGTTGGGGGCATAGTCCCCCCGCTTGTTGCGCGTGCCGAATTTGAGATCGTCCATCTTTCTGTCCCGCCCAATTGTCCATGCCGCTGGCACCAGAAAGTCAGTCCAGGACTGTACTCCAGTCCGGGGATTTGCAGCGTCAAAGGACGTCATTCGATATCTGTGGACGCTTGGCGCGCCCTTTCCCCTGATGTCGGTCAACCTCTGTTCCGAGGCGACCTTTCTGGCGCAGAGTCATATCGAAGCTTGACAAAATGTCGCGGGGCGCATTGATTGATTTCAATCAACGGTGGACCAGAAAAATCTAAAGCATTGAAATAATGGCAAAAAAAACCTCTTCCAGAGTGACACTTTCTGATGTCGCGGCCTTGGCGGGCGTGGGCAGCGCCACCGTGGACCGTGTGATCAACGACCGCGGCAATGTCAGTGACGATGTTCGCAAACGCGTTCTGGATGCCGCGCGAACCTTGGGATTGAAGCGGATTCTGCCTTCGTCGCACCATAGCATCGTTCGCCTGAACGTGATTCTGGCGCGGCCAGAACTGCCCCTGATCCGGCGTATGGGGTTCGAGTTCCGCCGCCTTGCCCAACGCATGAACCACTCTCTCGCGATCCACCGGACCGTCCTGGAGGACGAAGAACCTGCAACCATCGTCGCGGCCTTGGACCTAAGCGGCTATGACGCCGCCATCGTCTATGCGCAGGACCATCCCCTGATCCGCGCTGCCATTGCCGATCTGGCAAGGCAGGGTCGGCCAGTGGTCACGATGATCTCGGACCTGCCCGGATCGGCGCGCTTGGCCTATGCGGGGACCGACCATTACAAGGCGGGACGCTCGGCGGGGTATTTCCTGGACCTGATGGCCCGGCCCGGGTCGATTGTCGTGCTCTGCAATCACCTGGGTTTCCAATCCCATGCTGAGCGATTGTATGGACTAAAGGATCAGCTGGCAGAGACCGGTAAACTGGTTGTGGCCGAGGTGGTTGAAGGGGGCGATGACGCAGTCCGCTCTGAAGTGCGCCTGAAGGAGGCTTTCCGCCGCAATCCCTCGACCGTGGCGGTTTACAACATCGGCGCGGGCAACCGGGGTGTGGTGGGGGCGATCAAGTCGGACATTCTGCCTTCACGCCCGCTCTTCATCGGTCATGAACTGACGCCCTTCACACATGTCAGTCTGCGCGAAGGGACGATGACCCTGACGATTGACCAAAGCCCGGAATTGCAGGCTCAGTTCGCACTGGAGGTGCTTCTGAACCATTTCGGCTTTGAAGGAGTAACCGATCTGGCGCCGCCCTACACCTCCACCGTACCCATAGTGCTTTATGGCCCGCAGAACCTGCCCGACTCGGTGCCCGGCTGATGGATTTCGATCAACGTCGGGCTATGCGATGAGGCCGCCGGCCCCTATTCCCTTGCGGAAAACAAGAGGGCTTCATGCAGTACAGGGCGTTCGGGCGAACCGGCTGGCAGGTGTCGGAGATCGGGTTTGGTGGCTGGCAGATCGGCGGACAATGGGGCCGTGTCGATGATGTAGCCTCTATCCGCACCCTTCTGCACGCGTTCGAAGCCGGGATCAATTTCGTCGATACGGCAGAGCTTTACGGCGCGGGGCATTCGGAATCCGTGATCGGGCAAGCGCTCCGACAATGGCGGGGGGCCAAGATTTATGTCGCGACGAAGGCTCAGCCGACAGTCTGGCCGAACCCGGAAGATCTTGCGCCCGAGATGCGAGGGCGGTTTCCGAGCTGGCATTTGCGGGCAAATGTTGACGCCTCCTTGCGACGGTTGGGTGTCGAAAGGATCGACCTATTCCAACTCCATTCGTGGGGTCCGGCAGGTCACCGCGAACTGGATTGGCTGGAAACCCTGAGCGACCTGCGGACCGAGGGCAAGATTGACCAGATCGGCGTTTCACTCCGGGACAACCAGCCGCAGGAAGGAGTAGCGCTGGCCCGGCTGGGGTTGGTGGCGTCCGAGCAGGTGATCTTCAACATGTTCGAACAGCCACCGCGTGACGCGTTGTTCCCGGCAGCCAGAGCCGGCGGGACCGCGATCATCGCACGCGTTCCGCTGGATTCCGGGTCACTGATCGGGCAATGGACCGACAGCAGTTACGAAAACTTCGAGCCCGGCTCGCAGCCGCATCAGATGTTCCGGGGCGACCGCTTTGCTGAAACCCTGGCGAGAGTGGCCGCGCTGAAGTCCGATGTTGCACCCTACTATTCCAACCTGGCCGAGGCGGCGATGCGTTACGTTCTGGCGCATGACGCAGTGTCGGTTCTGATCCCCGGCATGAAGTCGCCGGACGAAGTGGACATGAACATCCGCTACAGCGATGGCGCCGAATTTCCGCATGACCTTCTGGCCAAGATGCCGCGACACGCCTGGGTGAGGAACTTTTACCGATGAGACAGATCGAACGCCTGCGCCCGCACCAGATCGAAGCTGCGTTGGCCGAACGCTCATTGATCTATCTCCCGCTCGGCACCATCGAATGGCATTGCCACCACCTTCCAGTCGGGCTTGACGCCCTGACCGCGCACGGCCTTTGCCTGCTCGCAGCAGAGGAAACCGGCGGCCTGGTCTGGCCGGTCCTTTACTATGGCACGGGTGGCGGTCATAGAGACTTTCCTTGGACTGTGATGATGTCCGAACGCGTGGAAATCGAGGCCCTCTTGACCCAAACCCTGCGAAGGCTCAGTCAATTGGGCGTTCAGGAAGTCGTGATTTTCTCCGGTCATTTCGCGGACGAGCAGTTGCAAATGATCGACGCGATGGCTGAGGGCTGGAACGCAACCGGCCACCCGCCACAGGTCAAAGCCTTCGCCGTCAACCGTGCTGACGTCCCGAAATTTCCGCCAGACCACGCAGGATTGTTCGAGACCACGTTGCTTGCTGGTTTGACGGAGGGGTTGATTGACCTTTCCAAGTTGGGATCTGCCGCGGATGACATCGACCGTTTCGATCCCGCTTCGCCCCTGTGGGGTATCGTTGGCACAGACCCCCGCGAGATTCCCCCGTCGGATGGGGCGACGGTGGTCCGCAGTGTAGTCAGTGCAATCACGGCCCGTGCCGCCTCCCAGCTGTGAAGGTCATTTGGCTACGGGACGACGCACACAACAATACAAATCCGCTAAGCGCAAAGTGTTTCCGCTCTCCTTTTCGGATAGCCGTCTATCCGTTCGCCGGTCCTGAGGTAGTGAATGGCTGTACAGTCTAGCTGTGCGCTTTGCTCTAAGAACTGTCGGATGTCCGCTTTCCGCCTTTTGCGAAGCCAAGGCTCGCTTCAACCCGCCGCGCTTTACAGTTGATTCCCGCGCATCCGACGTCGCGTTACAGGCACAGTATCTCCGCCACCCCCCGGCTACCACCTTGCCGGGAGAGCTGCACCACCAAGTCCACGCTCCCTTCGCAGTACCGCTTCACCTCCTCGAATCCCATTCCGAGCCCGGCAGCCATGACCATGATCGCCAGCCGGTCGATGGCTTTTCGCGCCGTATCTGCATGGATGGTCGTAAACGACCCGCCGTGTCCCGTGTTGATCGCCTCGAGGAAGGTGCGACTTTCCTCGCCCCGCAACTCGCCCAAGATGATCCGATCCGGCCGCATCCGGAGGGAGGCTTCCAGTAGCCGCGCAGGCGTCCGTTCGCCGTGGCCGCTGCGATCCGCCTTGAGCGCTACCGCGTTCTCCTGACGGGGGAACAGCTCATAGGCATCCTCGATGGTCAGGATTCGCTCGGCTGGGTTCACCATCGACAACAAAGACCGAGCGAATGTCGTCTTACCGGTCGAGGTGCCGCCGGAGATCAGAAGGTTCATACGTTCCTCAACACACAGCCGCATTGCGTCGATGACATGCCCAGCCTCAGCAAATTTCATCGCCTCGGCTGCTCGCGCCCGTCGCCGCGCGTCCAGATCGACAAGCCCACCATGCAAGAGCCGTGGTTCGATCAGCTGATCGGCTGCGACCTTAAACGGCCGGAAGGTGATGGCCATCCCGCCTTCCACGACGGGCGGTGCCACAACCTGCGCCCTGATCGCAATGTCGCCCCAGACGATCTTGCCTGACACAGTCGGCTTCTTTTCGGAGAACTGCACGCCGACCGCTGAAGCGATGGCATGACCAAGATTGTTCGATAGGACCCGGTCGATGGTCAGATGTGCCATCCGCTCCATGTGGGTCGCGCCCTTCCGCTCGATCCAGACGTTGCCGTCAGGATTGATCGCCACTTCGACGAGGTTGTCGCGCAGGAACAGCGGCGCGATCGGCGTGAGGTATGTCCCAAGGAAGCTCGGCCGATCGTCCATCACCAGATTTCCAGATCGCGGTCGACCATGACCGTGATCGCGGCCCCGGGGGCGACCGTGATGATCGGCGGCAGGCTCGTGTAGGCCTCGACCGCCGAGCCCATGGCAGCACTCAGGTCTTCGCCCATGCTCTCGGCTGTATCTGAACTGATCTCGTCGGTGTATTTCGCGGCGGCAACGGCGGGGGCGGCCCCGAGAAGAGAGATGAGCGCAGCCGACCCAAACCGCGCGCCGAATCGGGTGTTGACCTCGCCGGTGAGGCCGGAGCGACCCTGGGCGTCCCCACCGAAAGCCTCCATCTGCACGGACTGCCCATCCGGGGTGACGAGCCGCCTCCAAGCGACAAGAATGCGACCCTGACCAATCGCCACGTCCGAGGAATAGTCGCCGAAGAGACGCGAGCCGGCGGGAATCAGGATCTGGGCCTGATCGAAGGACCAGACCGGCCGGGTCACGATCGCCGTGAGCTGGCCGGGCAGGCTCGAGTCGACCGCGTTCTCCAGGGTTGCCTCGATCATGGTGCCTTGCAGGACGGTGTTCGACGGGTTGGCAATCACCTGGCTGACTTCGGTCGCGGTGGCTTCCCGCCCCGACTGCACGAAATCCCGACCCGTCGCATCTCGGCCCTCGGCAGGGGCCTCGGGCATCCCCATCCCGGCATCCCCTGCCCCACCCTTCTGACCATCGTCGAACACGACAGAAGGCGAGGCCACACGGGCCGCAAGCTGCGCCTCGCGCTCGGCACGTTTGGCAGCCAGTTCGGCCTCCCGCGTAGATTCAGCGGCACCAGCGGTATCGGCACCTGCCTTTAGCACGGCAATCTCCTGATCGAACTGACGCCGCATGTCTTCCATCAGGGCAAGGTTCTGCGACTGCGCTTCTTCCAGCGCGAGCGCCAGTTCCTTGGCCGTCTCGTCCTTTTCGGCATCGGCCCTGTCGGCAAGATCACCCAACTCGCGCTGCAGCCGTTCGACCTCGGACTGGAGCGTGGCGTTCCGCGCTTCGAGGTCTTCGCGTTGCGAGGCCAGTTCCCCTTCGATGTCGGAGAACCCATCTCCATCGGGCTTCGCTTCCGGTCGCGGCTCAATTGCTCCGAAAGGCGAGCCTCCCGCCCGATCCTGGAATTCTTCGACGGCCGAGGTTTCCACATCGGGAATGGCTTGGGCAGAGGGCCAGACCGTCCAGAGCGCCGCAAGGCTTGCCCCTGCCAGCAGCGCACCCATGCCAAGCTTTTGCTGGCGGGTCAGCTTCGGCTTCGGTCGCTCGACCTTGTAGTCCAGCTCAGCGCCCTTCTGCGGATCGGTCATCTCCGGTTGCGCCATGTCAGAACTCCCATCCTTGAAGCTTGGCGAGCAAAGCCGGGTCGGTGGTCACACCGCCATCCATCCGCTCGATGCATAGAACCTGCGTGCCGATCCGGATCGAATAGGCGGAGCGCAGCCCCGATACGCGGACGATGCTGCCTTGCGTCCCAGAATTCAGCGTCACCTCGCGGCCCGTCGCATCGACGCCAAAGATCGAAGGCCGAAGACCTGGCGCGAAGGCGAAGTAGGTCGCTTGCCCATCGTTCCAGATATGGACGGGTTTCAGGGTCACGTCGCCCGACCAGGCGTAACCGATGTCGCGCGAACCTGCGGCCACCGTGCTGCGGGCTGTCCGGCTCGTGCCGGTTTCGGGATAGCGCAGGACCAGACGATACGTCGGGTTACGAGACCTGCCCTCGCTGATCGACAGCGAGATCGTGCGCCGCCCGGTGTAGATCGTCATGTTGGTTTCCGCCCCGGCGATCAGGGGTTTCACGGAAACCGTAGTGCGGTTCGAAAGCACCTCGACCTCGAAGGCCTCGCTGTCGCCAAGAAGGACCGAGTCGATCCGCTCGCCCGCACCGAGTTCGATGGCGGTGTTCACACGAAGATGCGTGTCGAGCCGGATGACATCGACGGGGTTGTAGAGGACCGACCGGACACGGACATCCGCGCCCATTGAGGCGGGGGCGACTTCGGCAGTGGAAACACTCGCGACGACGAGGACGCAGGCGAAGGCAAGTCCCGGGAGGTGGAGAGATCGGGTCATGGATTGGTCTCCAGGGTTTCTGCGTCGACGCGGTAGGCCGAGACAGTGAAGCCGAGCGGGTTTTCCCAGACATGGGCGAGAGAGCGTTCGGTCTTTGGCTCGAAGGCGAATTCGACCGTCGCAACGAAGGGCTGGGTCACCGGCTCCTGCTTCGTCTTGCGCAAGGTTTTCAGGAAACGGATCTGGGCGACGTTCGGCGAAAGGAACGTGATCCGGCGCACGGTCACCGTGACTTCCGCACCGGGCCCATAGACATCGGGCGGATAGGCAGAATTGCCGCCGCCCTTCGACCAGAGAAGTCGCAGACTTTCCTCCGCGCCCCCTGTGGAGCGGCGCTGGACGCTCTCGAGCCGGGCTTGAATGCCTGCGAGGAAATAGCCTTCGCGATCTGAGACGTAAGCCACGAGGAGGCTTTGCTTCAGCGCCTCCTGGTCCTCGATCCCGGTCGGGGCGACCTGCAGGATGTTTTCAGCGTCTCCGGTCTGGCGATCAACGAGGACGGTGAAGACCTGGGTTTCCCGCAAGGGCAGGACGAGGACCAACGCGGTCGCAAGGATCAGGCTCAGCCCGCTAGCAGCACTCGCGACGATCCAGGCGCGCCTGGCCGAGAGGCGGGGCTCCAGAACGAGATCGACATCAAATCCATGCGCCTCCATGGGCGGTCCTCCACTTCTCGAATTCTGGGGCATCAGCTCTTGTCCGGCGCCCGGCTGGCGAGCCGAATCGCGGTCTGCACCGCGGACCGCCCGATTTGTCCGGCGGTGTTGCCGTTGAGGCGGGCATCCGATGGACGGCGACCACCCGCATCCAATCCGGCGGCTCCCCGGCCCGCGCCGATCCCGGAGGCGATACCGGTGCGTCCGTAACCTTTGGCGTTGTCCGCTGTGCGGAAGGTCGAGGCAGCGACACTGCCGAGACCGGTCGCGGTCGACGCGAGGGACTGTGCGATCGTCGGCACCATGGCCATGAGGCCGGTGCCGAGCATCATGACGACCACAAAGCTCAGAACATCGCCGATGGTTTCCACCGAGGCGAGGGAGGCCGGGGTTAAGTCCTCCGCGATGTAGATCGTGAAGGCCGCCATGCCGGACGTCAGCATTGGGTAAAGAGCGAAGCCGAGGGCGAGGTTCACCCACCGGTCGAAAAGCGGGGTAGTCACCTTGAAAAGCGTGCAGCCGATTGCGACGGGTGCGAAGATGACGAGAACACCAATCATGATCTTCGCAGCCGAGATCACGATGATCGACACCGTCGCCATGAGGGCTGCCACAAGGAACATCAGGAGACCCGCGAGGGCACCGGTGATATAGCTGCCATTCTGACTGATCGCCTGACCTACATCGAGGGCTTGAAGGTAGAGGGCATCCAGACCTTCATAGAGGTTGCCCGACCGATCGCCGAACGCGTTCATTACGACCGCCCCGATCTCGCTCGGAGCATTGGTCAGGACGCCGTAGACCGAATTGAAGTTGGCCCAGGATGACAGAAATGCCGAGGCCACGGCGATGCGTGCCATCAGGCCGAGCCCGTTGCGAAGGGTCATTGGGACGGCTTGCGCCATCAGGTTTATCCCGACCAATGCCACCACAAGGACCGACCCGACCCGGAAGACCGGCACGATCTCGGCCGCCACGGCATCAAATGCCGTAGCGCCAACCGCAGTTGCGGCGGCATCGACCTGGGTCAGAATGTCGGCGATGATGGCCATGGATCACTTGGCCCGACAGCTTTGCTCGAGGTCTCGAAACCGCGCTTCGGTCGCGCGCCGATCTTCATCGCGGATGCGTTCCAGCACTGGACGGTCTGCATCTGTCAGTTCCGCCGTCGACTTGCCCAATACGGCCTCTACGAAAGCGTCGAAGCTGAAGCCGTCGAAGAGGCAAGCGCAGGAGCCATCTTCAAGCCGCTGCGACATCGCCACGCGGAAATAGGCTTGGCGAGCCACCGCGCGGAACTTCCAGTCGGTGATTCCGTCCGGTAGGTTGATCACCTCTTCGCAGGAAGGCTTGTCTGCATTGGCAAAAATCCCGGTCCCACGCCGCTGCATTTCGGTCAAGAGGTCAAGCGCGGCCTCGGCATCTTGCGCCACTACCGCTTCCCGGGTTCTTTCGGCCAGTTCAACGTCGCTGACCAAAGAGAGGTCTTCCGCTGCGGCGAAGTTCGCAAGGCACAGGAGGGCAAAAGCCGCCACGACCGGCTGAGACGCCCGCCACATCATTCGGCCCCCGAGTAGTCGAAGAAGCTCTTTTCCTTGGCCTGTTCCGCCGCCCAATTCACACCCGTCTGCCCGGCAGCGAGACCCGCAGCCGCGTTCAGCCGCCACATCTGGCCGAGCATGTAGTTGGTCTCGGCGGCCATCCGGGTGTTGAGGTCGATGCTTTCCTTTAGCGTATCCTGGTTGGCGATTTCGTCCACCAGCCCGTCGATCCGCGCGAGGCTTTGGGCGGCTTCCTCGTAGGAGAGCTGCGCCACGCCCATAGCCGTGGCACTTGTGGCGGCGGTCGTCGCGATGAGCTTGTCCTGCGGGTTCTCCGACGACGAGAGCCCGGCCAGGGCTTCCGAGGTCAGTCCGGCCCCTTCCAGCGTGTCGCGCATATACTCCGCGGCCATCTTGTCGCCCATGGTCACATCGCCATCGAGCAGGCTGTCCCGGAGCCCATCGAAGTCCCCGATGGTCAGTGCGTCCTGGAAGCCGGAGAGATCGGTGATCTTGGCCGCCCGCGAGCGCAAGTCCTCCACCGAATTGTAGAGGCTTGCGATTTCGTTCAGGCCTGAAATCGACCCCAGGATGCCTTCGAGGTTGGTCAGCTGCTCGAGACCTGTCTCGACCTGCTTCTTCAGCTCTTCGATCTGCGCAATCTGGTTTTCGGCATCGCGAAGTGCCGCCTGCAGTTGCTCAATGTTCTTGGCGAGGTTGGTGCCGTCAATGACGGGCACGCCCTGCGCCAGAAGAGGTGATGCCAGAAGCGTTGCGCAGACGGCGAGCGCGAGACGCGCCCTCATTCGAAGGACGGCAGATATCACGGAGTGTACTCCCAAAAGGTGGTGTATTGCAGGGACTGCGCGGCATCGGAGAGCCCACGGGCCGCCTCGACCTTGACGGCGCCTGCGCGGAGTCGCAGCGTCAAGGCCATGAGACGCGCGCGTTCGGCGAGCATGTAGGTGTTGTGGTCGACCGCCTCTTTCGGGGTCTCGGGCTTGGCCGCTTCAAGGAAGCCCTTGATCCTAGCCATGGCCGCCTCGATCTGCCCCGACTGCTGGCCGGAATAGCCGATAAAGGCCGAAGACATGTTGCCCCATTCGGCACTTGCGCCCTCCACCCCCGCCAGCGTGCCAGTTACATCGGCACCGGTGATCACCGAGAGATAGGCGTCGTAGTAGCTTGAGATCCGGCGAACGTAGTTCTGGGTTTCCTCGAAGGGTGGGATGCCGCCATATTTCTGGACGTTGCCGGGCCCGGCGTTGTAGGCCGCGAGCGCGAAGTCGATCCGGCCGAAGCTGTTGAGCTGGGTCGCGAGATAGCGCGCACCGCCATCAAGGTTCTGCAGCGGATCGGTCGGATCGACGCCGAGATCGGCGGCGGTACCGGGCATCAACTGGCAAAAGCCCATGGCCCCAACCGGGCTGATCGCCGCGTTTGAAAACCCGCTCTCCTGCTTGACCAGCGACTGGAAGAGAATGCGCCAGGTCGTGGGTGTGAGCCCAACCTTCACAACGCCGGGATGCGTCTCATAGCGCGCCGCCGTCGCGATGATCATCGCTTCGACCGTCTCACCCTCGCCAAAAAGCCGCTGGCTCTCCGCGCTCGTCTCTTGAAGGGGATAAACCTCGTCGGCAGAGCGGAAGCTACCCGCCCCCGTCTCGAAGCCGCTGAGGTCGGTCGTGCCAGTCGTATCTGCGAGGAAACGCTCATAGGCAGCCAGCTGCTCGTCTTCGATCTCGCTGAGTTCCGTGCGGGTGGTTAGCTTATCTCCCTGCTTCACGGCGTCCTCGGCCTGTTCGACCAGACGCGAGATGAAGTTTGAGAGCCGTGAGCCGTCGATGATCGGTACGCCCTGGGCCTGGATGCCCATGGGCACCGAAGTGCCGAGGAGAAGCCCGAGAAAGAGGGGGGTGCGACGCATGCGGTGGCTCAGTTCGCGCAATGGGCGTCGGGGGCGTTCATCGTCGAGACGATTACTGTCGTGCCGTTAGTTTGCTCCCGCACAGCGAAGTACTTGCCTTCGGCGCGGAACTGGCCGTGGCAGGGCGAGACGGCCCCCGTTTCGACGCCGGCGCAGGCAGACAGGAGGGTGATCCCGAGAAGGGAGAGAGGGATCAGGCGGTTGCGTCGTCGGGTCACGTCATATCCTTCCAGAAATCGTTGGTGTCGCGCCAGCCATAGGGGGCGCGGTCTTCACCGGATCGGCCACCGCCGAGGACGGCGAGCGCGGGCCCGAGGGCCGCGAGATCCATGTTCACGAAGACCGAGTCTCCGGCCGAGCGCAGGAGGGCGAGGCGCAGGCCGCCCGTCGGCGTGCAGAGGAACTCGGCCTCTTTCTCGTTCAGCCGCAGTATCCGATAATCCTCGGGGTTGGCGCGCGGGTTCGGGTAGAGAAGCTGGGTCACCACGCTTTCCGCGATGATCTGGCCGACCTTGACCCGGGTCAGGTGCGTCGGCGTCTGGGTCAGCATCATCACCACGGCGTTCTTCTTCCGCATGGTGACCAGCCAATCGTGCAGGCGCTTCTCGAAGATCGGATCGTCGAGCATCTTCCAGGCTTCATCGATGACGATGAGGGTCGGACGACGATCCTCGATCACCCGATCGATGCGACGGAAGAGATAGGCCAAAAGCGCCGAGCGCTCGGTTCCGAGATCGAGGATTTCCGACATGTCGATGCCGACCACATCTTCGGACAGACTGATCTGAGATGTGGCCCCGGGCCCAAAGAGCCAGCCATGCCGACCCCCCTGCCCCCATTCCCGGACTCTGCCTACCAGATCGCCCTCGTCGTCGGTCGAAGCGACGAGGGTTGCCAGGCCATCGAACGTCCGAAGCCGCGGATCAGCGGAAACGATCTGACGAACGGCGGCGTTGAGACTGACGGTTTGGGCGGTCTCGAAGGGCCGTACACCTGCAAGAATGTCACCGAGCCAGTCGGTGAGCCAGGCCGCCCCCCGCTCGTCGACCTCGGTCTGGAATGGGTTCAGGCCTGTCGCCTCGCCGATCCTGATTGCGGAATAGCTTCCGCCCAAAGCGCGCACAGCCATCTCGAGGCCCCGGTCCTTGTCGATGACGAGGATGCGGGCATGCACCCGCCGGGCCTGCGCCATCAGAAAGGCCGTGCCAAGGGTCTTGCCGGATCCGGTGCGGCCGAGAACCAGCGTGTGTCCAGCGCTCGGCTCGGCACCCCGCTCACCCTTGTCGTGGAAATTGAAGCGGTAGAGGCTCGATGTCACCGTCGGCAGTGCCGTGATCGTCTCGCCCCAGGGCGATTGCACCTTGGAGCGACCTTCCGTCACCCGGTGGAGCGCCGCGAGGTGCGCGAAGTTCTGGGCTGACAGCAGTGCGGTGCGTGGACGGTAGGCCCAGTTGCCCGGGGCTTGGGCAAACCACGCTGCGCGGGCGGCGAAACTCTCGCGCACCAAGGTAGCCCCGCAGTCCTGCCCTGCCCGCCAGACCTCAGAGGCTGCTTCTTCCAGCCGTTCAGGGCTTTCCGCCGTGACCATGACGGTCAGGTGATGCTTGCCAAAGACCTGTCGGCCCGAGGCGACGTTGTCCGCAGCCTCGTAGAGTTCCTCACGCAAGGTTTCGGCGGCGTCCTCGGAGGCGCGCATCTGGCGCGCCGTGCGCTTGATGCGCTCTTCGATCTCGTTGTTGCGGGCGGGCGTGAAGCTGTTGGAGATGACGATGTCGTAGGGTAACTCCAGGGCATCGAGCATCCGGGCCCAGGTACGGGCGGGGTAGGATTTCACGCCGAAAATCGTCCCAAAGCGCTGCCCGGCGCAGGTTTCGATTTCCACCCGCTTGCCAGAAAAGGTCATCTGCGATGATGCTACGGCCTCGCTGAGAAACTGGCCGCGCATTGGAAGTACTTTGGCCATCGGCTGACCAAGAACGACGCCCAGAAGACCGAGCCATTCCCCGGAAGAGATGCTCAAGCGCCGGAAGCCCAATCCCTGGCAGGCACCGGCAAGCAGGCCCATCGCTTCATTCAAGCGTTCGATCCGCTGGCCAAGATCACCTGTGAACGCTGCCTTGAAGAGAGCACCGATCAGCGGAGCCCGTTTTAGCGCGGTGGGGCGCAGAATAAGTGAGACCATCAGCACCCGGCGCTTCAAAGTGCGGGAGCGAAGATGTCCCTGCCAACGGCCATCGACCATGGCAGCGAATTCCGCCCCAGTGCCCTCACCATCGAAGGGTTTCAGTTGAGGTGCATCCGGCAGGGTCAGCTTTGAGACGTGAAACCCGAAACCTTCGCCCAGCTGGCCGATCAGCCGCGCAAGCGAAATGGTCGCGAGCGAGAGGTCCCCCTCTTCCGTCGTGAAACTGTCCTGCCCCTCGACCACGGCTGAGGCGATCAGATCCCCCTGACGGGTCAGGATCAGATTGTCCGCAGGTGCGGAGAGCCAGGGCAAATGTCGGGCGAGGGTCTCGGCTGCGAGATCCTCGGGCCGCAAGACAGATCGAAGGGCCGGTGTGGCAGGCAAAAGGGACTTTAAGTCAGCTGACATGGCGATCTCCGCCAAAGGCCGACTTGCCGTGCGCACGCGGTGTCCGGGAAAAGACCACCGCGACTGTCTCGAAGAGGTTCGGGTTGCGATCCGCAACGAACCACAAGATCGGATAGCCGACGACGCCGATCAGCAAAAACCGCCAGTCGTTTGCCCCAACGAAGGGAATGACCGAGCCCAGCATCAGGCTCACGAAGTAGCCGATGGGCAGGCCGAAGATCTTCGGCGGCCTGGTGAGGCCGAGAAACAGAGGCGCGTTATGCATACGAAAGGGTCCGGATCAGGCCGCAGGGCAGAGGGGTAAACCGCACCCCCTGCCCTGCTGGCATCAGCCTCAGGGGGCTGCGAAGCCATCGATGATCGTCGCGGCCGAGAAGACCAGGACCACGCCGAAGAAGATGGCGAGGAACAGGGGCCAGTTCAGGCGGCCGGTGAACATCATGTAGCCCGCGGCCACCACAGCGAGGATGGCGATCAGGCGACCGATCGGGCCGGTCAGCCCGTCAACGATGACCTGAAGCATGTTCTCTAGGGGGTCGAGGTTCTGTGCGAGCGCAGGTTCAGCGAGGATCGCCGCGAAGGGCAGTGCCAGCAAAAGGGTGTGCAAAGCCAGGCGCGGAAAACGCGCGCCGAAAAAAGTCCGGAACATGTGGGGAAGTTAATCCGATGAGAGGGTTGCGTTGGTCAGCCGTAGAACCTTGGCCACATGGCCTTCGGTTTCGGCATAAGGGGGAATGCCGCCATAGTCGCGGACCGATTCGGGGCCGGCGTTGTAGGCAGCCAGAGCAAGGTCTGCGGCGCCGAAGTTCTCAAGCTGGGCGAGGAGATAGCGTGCAGAGCCGTGCAGGTTGTCTTCAGGATCATGGGGGTCGACACCGAGGAGATCAGCAGTTCCTGGCATCAGTTGGCCAAGCCCGATAGCTCCGACCGGTGAGCGCGCATCCGGATTGAAGGCGGATTCCACCGCGATGTTGGCCCGAAAGAGCGCGAGCCATTCCGTCCCGGAAAGTCCCGCCGCTTTCAGCGCAGGGTGGCGGAGATAGTCGTCGCCCACGTCAAGAACGAGATCCTCGATCTCGGCCGTGCCACGCGGTCCCCTGCCCTTCTGGGCCGTGCCGTAGGACGCAAGAACGACGAGACCTTCGTCTTCAGCATCGGCCCCAGCTTCTTCTGCGAACGCGTCGTCGTCCAGATCGCCGCGTTTGGGAAGCTCTTTGCCAAAATCGAGAACACTGGCCAGAACCCTGAGGTCCTCTGCCCCTGCCCCAAGGTCGATCACCTCGGCGACGGCACCTTGTGCGCCGATGAGCCAAAGCGCCAGCCCGCAGCATAGGGTCAGATCAGGGAATAGGCTCCACCGCTGCGTCATGGGTCCAGGTCGCCTTCTCGCCCGTCTTCAAAGGAACGGGGACCGTGGTCAGACCCAGCTCGACCGCGAAGGAGATGAGACCAGTGACGGTCTTGAACTCCCGGGGTTCGAGCCCGCGTGAGATCACCAGAAGGGCTGTCTGGTCGCCCAAGCGCAATTGAATGCGCCAGGTGCCTTGCCAAACATTGAGAACCTTCTTTGCGTCCTCGACACAGAGGGCTTCGACGATGCCGCCTTCGGTCAGGGCCTCCTTAAGTCCGGCCTGCAAGATCACCGGGGTCAAGTTCCTCATGGGTAGGCACCTTCCGAAGCAACACGCTTACGGCAGAACATAGTGCAGGTTGCGCTGATGAGAAACATGTCGTCGCACAACATGGCGCTCACCTAGCGGTAGAATCCTGTTGCGTCAATAGAGGTGTTTTGCAATTCATGCACATGTTTTGAAACCGCGGACCGTGCATGCCCCTTCTCCGCTCCAGACACGCTTGCCTCGCCGCCGCCGCCCTGTTCACGATGCCTGTCTGCGGCGTCGCTCAAGGTGCGACGGCGTTGGACTGCTTGCCGCCGGTCCCGCCTGCACCGGTGACCGATGCTGCCACGCGCGCGGAATATCGCGTGGAGATCGGGCAGGAGTTCACGGCCTATTTCGATGAGGCGCAGACCTATCTGCGCTGTCTGGATGCCGCGCGAGCCCAGGTGTCCGAAGAGATCAACCGCGCGATCCACGACTACCAGGCTCTTGGCGAGGACCCGGACGGATGACCGCGTGAGATCAGGTCCCCCTACCCTTCCCCTCCTGGCATCTTCACAAGGAAACTCCCATGACAAGACTACGAGCTGCGGCCGCCCTGGCAGCGACCGCCATGTCACTTTCTGTTGCGGCTCCGGCACAAGCCTACCCCGTCGATTGCGCGATCCTTCTCTGCCTCGCAGGCGGCTGGCCAGCCTCGACCGAGTGCGCCCATGCCCGCACCGTCTTCATTGCCCGGATCACGCCATGGCCGGTCGAGCCACCGCTGCAAATCTGGAACTGCCCGATGCGGGCGAGTTTCCGCGGCGAGGCCAAACCGATCGAGCGCCTGTTCGACATCGCCGTTCGCGGAGAGACTGCCCCGCTCATCTCTGTCCCGAAAACGCCGTGGGCACCTCAGCTCGTCCAGGATCGGGCAGATGTCGATATCTCCGATCCGGCGTTTGACTTTGTCCGCTCGATCCGCGTGTTCGAGATCACCTACCAGCAGAGACGCAACTCTGACGGCGACTGCAACAGCTGGGGCGCCGTGTACATGGGCACCTATGGCGCTCAGGGCGACTACA
The DNA here is from genome assembly GCF_009908265.2 of Paragemmobacter amnigenus. GTDB lineage: Bacteria > Pseudomonadota > Alphaproteobacteria > Rhodobacterales > Rhodobacteraceae > Paragemmobacter > Paragemmobacter amnigenus. The sequence goes on from NZ_JAAATX020000014.1 coordinate 74,825, forward strand.
GCCGTCGTCGGAGCAGCATTTCTGCGGTGCCGACCGCCTCAGACCTCACCGTGCCGGCAGACTGTCGCAGCTATTGGCACCGGTCTGTTTTCGTCGAATGGCGCGACTATGAAGGGAGCTACGGACACGAAGAGGTTCATTACTGAGAACATGAACGACCGCCCTCCCACGAAACGATCGAGTGACCGGATCCCCAGAAACAGAAACGACGCCAGACCATAGGCCCGACGCCGCACTGATTTCCTCGTGGTGATGGAAATCTAGCGCGAGCTTTGGGTCCGTTCAACCGGCAAATGCCTTTGCCGGAACGAAATTTTGCACGGCTCACGGTCTGGTGTCGCCCCAAGACGGAACGACACATCATGGAACTCACGACCGGCGCCATCCTGCGCCGCATCACCGAAACACCACTCTCCACTGCGGCCCATAAGCTCGCGACGATCATCCTCGACGGCATCGCCTGGAAGGATGGCTACAACGGGCTTGAACGCGGAACGGCCGCGTTCACGCTGGCGCACCTCGCCGAAAAGATGGGGGTTTCCCGGCAGCATCTGACGGCGCTCCTGGTCGAGCTCGCGGCGTCCGGCTTGGCGCTGGCCCGGTGGAAGCCCAATGGCAAGTTTGCGCCCTGGCTGTTCCGGTTCGGGGGGCATATCGCAACTGGAACAGCGCCAGATGTCGTGTCATCTGCAGGCGACACATCACTATCTGGAGACTCTAAGAACAAAACTATCTTTGCAGGAAAGATCGAGATCGGCGCAGTAGCCAGCGTCTACCACACGCCTTGGGCAGAATTGATCAAGTCAGCGAAGGTGTCGCTTGCCTGCTGGAACGTCGATACGCAGATCATCTGGGAACGTTTCCTGACTTTCAACCAGTCGCGCGGCAATGCCCATGTCCCGGCTGGCTACTTGCTCGGCTTCATGCGGCGCTGGCGGACCAGTTCGTCAAGCCGGGCTCCAACGTTTTCATCGGAGCCGGAGCTGCTGGCCAAAGAAGATCCGAAAACGCTCGAGCTCCATCAGCAGATTCGGGCTGCTCCTAGTGCCAACCGACAGTTTCACGCATCGGATTTGTGCAGCCTGATTGGCCAAGCCGCCTACGATGCTCGTGTCCTAGATGTCGTCCGACAGTTCGGCTGTCCAAGGTTCACTGCAATCCTTGCCGTGCACGGACGCGCCGTTTTGGCAGGAGAAATCTCGCGATGAGATGGCTTGATGCGGAAGAGAGACCTCGGACATGCTTGCTCCAATCATTTCTGCCGGGGTTTCTCCGACCACTTTCAAACCAGGGATTGACCCATTGGCTTCACGACGGCACCACCGTTGGCAAGGTCTCCTGCCTTCGCCAGCCCGCGCCCCTTGATCAGTGCGTAGACAGCCGGAATCACGACCAACGTCAGGATGGTGGACGACACCATCCCACCGATCATCGGCACGGCGATACGGCTCATAACCTCAGACCCGGTGCCATGCGCCCAAAGGATCGGCATCAGGCCCGCCATGATCGCCACCACCGTCATCATCTTGGGCCGCACCCGTTCGACAGCGCCGACCATGATCGCGGCATCCAGATCGGCGCGGGTGAATGGGCGTCCTGCGCGGGCGACCTCGGCCCTGCGTTCCGCCAATGCATGGTCGAGGTAGATCAGCATGATTACCCCGGTTTCCGCCGCCACGCCGGCCAGCGCGATGAACCCGACCGCGACTGCCACCGAGGTGTTGAACCCCATCCACCACATCAGCCAGACCCCGCCGACGAGCGCGAAAGGCAGCGATAGCATGACGATCAGGGTTTCGGTCAGGCGGCGGAAGTTGAGAAACAGCAACAGGAAGATCACCGCCAGTGTGATCGGCACGACGATTGCCAGCCGAGCCTTGGCACGTTCGAGGTATTCGAACTGACCGCTCCAGCCCAGCGAATAGCCGGGCGGCAGGATCACTTCGCCAGCCACTGCCGCTTGTGCCTCGGCGACATAGCCGCCCAGATCGCGGCCCGCGATGTCCACGAAGATGTAGACGGCAAGCTGACCGTTCTCAGTGCGGATCGACGTCGCACCCCGTGTACGCTCGACAGCGGCGACCTCGCCCAGGGGCACAGTGCCACCACCCGGAAGCGCGACCTGAACCTCTTGCGCGATGGCCTCGGGATCCTGGCGCAGCGCTGCGGGATAGCGCAGTGCCACGTTGTAGCGCTCGCGTCCCTCGACGGTCTGAGTGATCGCCTCGGCCCCAAGCGCCATGGCGATAACCTCCTGCACGTCCTGGATCGACAGGCCGTAACGCGCCAGCCGTTCCCGGTCGGGCACGATGTCGAGGTAATAGCCGCCGATCACCCGTTCGGCATAGGCGCTGGTGGTGCCGGGAACATTCCGCAGCACCGCCTCGACCTGCCGCGCGACTGCCTCCATTTCTGTAAGGTCAGTGCCGAAGACTTTCACCCCCACAGGAGTGCGGATGCCGGTGGCCAGCATATCGATGCGGGCGCGGATCGGCTGGGTCCAGGCGTTCGAGACGCCGGGGAATTGCAGGGCGGCGTCCATTTCCAGCCGCAGACTTTCCATCGTGACGCCCTCGCGCCACTCATCCTTCGGCTTCAGCTGAATGATCGTCTCGAACATCTCGGTAGGGGCCGGGTCGGTTGCCGTCAGCGCACGTCCCGCCTTGCCGAAGACGGTCTCGACTTCCGGGAAGCTGCGGATGATGCGGTCCTGCATCTGAATCAACTCCGCTGCTTTGGTGACGGACAAGCCCGGCAGGGTGGTGGGCATGTACATCATCGTGCCCTCGTCCAGAGCGGGCATGAATTCGGACCCCAACTGCCGCGCGGGCCAGATTGTGGCGACCAGTGCCACCAGCGCGAGCGTGATTGTGAACACCCGCGCCCGCAGCACCCATTGGATGACGGGTCGGTAGATCGCGATCAGGGCGCGGTTCACCGGGTTGCGGTGTTCCGGCACGATCCGCCCGCGCACGAAGATCACCATCAGCGCGGGCACCAGCGTCACTGACAAGAGCGCTGCGGCCGCCATGGCGAAAGTTTTGGTTGCAGCCAAGGGGCCGAATAGGCGGCCCTCTTGCCCTTCCAGCGCGAAGATCGGCAGGAAGGAGACGGTGATAATCAGCAGGCTGAAGAACAGCGCCGGGCCAACCTCGGACGCGGCTTCGATCAGCACTTCCACCCGTGGCTTGCCGGGTTCCGCCCGTTCCAGATGCTTGTGGGCGTTTTCAATCATCACGATGGCGGCGTCGATCATCGCGCCAATGGCGATAGCGATGCCGCCAAGGCTCATGATATTGGCCCCGATGCCAAGCGCGCGCATGGCGGTGAAGGCCATCAAGAGGCCCACCGGCAGCATGATGATGGCGACCAGCGACGAGCGGACATGCAGCAGGAAGACAAATGTGACCAGCGCCACGACGATGCTTTCCTCAAGAAGTGTCGTCCGCAAGGTTTCAATGGCTGACAGGATCAAGTTGGACCGGTCATAGACGGTGACGATCTCCACCCCCTCGGGCAGGCTTCGCGCGATGGTCTCGATCTCGACCTTGGCGTTATCGATCACGTCGAGTGCATTGGCCCCCACTCGTTGTAGCACGATGCCGCTGGCGACCTCTCCCTCGCCATTAAGCTCTGCGATGCCCCGACGCTCATCGGGCACGATCTCGACCCGCGCTACGTCGCGCAGCAGAACCGGCACGCCCCCCTCAGCACGGATCGGGACCATTTCCAGATCGGCTATGCCGTCCAGATAGCCGCGCCCGCGCACCATGAACTCGAATTCCGACAGCTCGACCGTGCGCCCGCCGGTGTCCATGTTGCTGGCCGCAACTGCCTCACCGATCTCGGACAGGGTGATGCCAAGCGCCCGCATCCGCACCGGATCGACGGTGATCGAGTATTGTTTCACAAACCCGCCGACGCTGGCGACTTCCGACACGCCGTCGGCACCGCTGATGGCAAAACGCATTACCCAATCTTGCAAGGACCGCAGCTCGGCCAGGCTCAGGTTCTCGCCCTTCAGCGCGTATTGATAGACCCAGCCCACGCCCGTCGCATCTGGCCCAAGCGCGGGCGTCACTCCATCCGGCAAACGTGCTGCGGCGGCGTTGAGGTATTCCAGCACGCGCGAGCGGGCCCAGTAGGGGTCCACGCCATCTTCGAAGATGATGTAGACGAAAGAGATGCCGAAGAACGAGAACCCGCGCACCACGCGTGACTGTGGCACGGTCAGCATGGCCGAAGTGAGGGGATAGGTCACCTGATCTTCGACCACCTGCGGCGCTTGCCCAGGATATTCGGTCAGCACGATCACCTGCACATCCGACAGATCGGGGATGGCGTCGATCGGCAGTGTGCGCAGGGACCAAAGGCCCGCAGCCACGGTAAAGACGGTGGCAAAGAGCACAAGCAGCACGTTGCGGGCCGACCATTCGATAATGCGGGCGATCATGGGTTGGCCTCCGGGGTGGATCCGGGCGCTGCAAGGGCAGCCAAAGCCGCATTGAGGTTGCTTTCGGCGTCGATCAAGAAGGTGGCAGAGCTGACCACTATGTCGCCCGCGCCCACGCCGCTGACGATCTCGATCATGCCGTCGCCCTTGCGCCCCACGGTCACAGGTTCGGGCCGGAACCGCCCTTCACCCAGATCAAGGATCACCACCTGCCTGTCGCCGGTGTCGATCACAGCACCCTCTGGTACCTGCACCACGGGTGCACCGCCGAGCATGATTTCGACCTCGGCGAACATGTTGGCGCGTAGGCGCCCGTCCGGGTTCGGCAATTCAATCCGCAGCTTTCCAGTGCGGGTCATCATATCGATCTCGGGGTAAATGGTGTCGATACGGCCCGGAATCGGGCCATCCGTGAGGCCACGAAAGCTCACCCGAACCTCTGTTCCTACTGCAATCTCCATCAGCGCCGCTTCAGGCACTTCGGCGATGACCCAGACGGTCGAGGTGTCAGCGATGCGGAACAGGGTATCGCCCGCTTCCGACATCATGCCTTCGACCGCCATCCGCTCCAGCACCACGCCGCTGCGCGGGGCCATGATCGGAATACTCACTGTCGTCTGGCCCTCGGTCGCGATGCGGTCGATCACCTCTCCCGGCACGCCGAGGTTTTCCAATCGTTGCCGCGCGCCCTCCCTTGACCGTCCTTCCGACCGCACGTCGGTTAGGAACTGTGCAAGAGCGGCAGCGATCTCGGGTGAATAGAGCGTCACGAGCGGCGCACCTTCGGCGATCGTGCTGCCTGTGGTCACATCGGCGACGGTTTCTATGAAGGCGTCTGCGCGCAGCGAGATCACGCTGATCCGGCGTTCGTCCAGTTCCACGATGCCCGGCGCGCGTAATGTGGCCGCCAGTGGGGCCAGCACCGCTTCGGCCGTCCGCACCCCGGTACGCTGCAACTTGCCAGGGCTGACAGTGACCGACCCGTCATCACTATCTTCACCGTCATAGACGGGAATGTAATCCATCCCCATTGAGTCCTGCTTCGGCACTGGCGAGGTGTCGGGCAGGCCCATCGGGTTGCGGTAGTAGAGGATGGTCCGCTCACCTGTTTCCACCATGGCCGCTTCGGCAGGGAGATCAGGAGCGGGGCCCAGTGAGATATCCTCGCTCTCCAGGACAGGCAGGAAGGCTCGCCCATCCGCCGTTTGCTGTTCGGATGCCGACCATTCGGGCAGTCCATCTGGATGCCTCCAGTAGATGACAGGCCCGGTTGCATCAGAGCGCTGCTCGGTGACAACCTCTTGGCCCGCAAGAAGGGCGATCTGCGTTTGCGCGAGATCCTGCAGGCCGGAGAGGGTGATGCCACCCTCTCCGGCCTTGAGGCCAGCCCATCCGGCACCTGCGGCGACAAGCGTGATCACCATCAGTTTCCCGAGGACGCTCATGGGGTTGCTTTCAGATCGATCTGAGCTTCGACCGTCTCCTCTTCGCCCTGCACCTTGGCGGCAATCGAAAACCGCCAGCCACCGGCCATGGTGATATCTGTCGCAAAGCGGTAGTTGCCCGGAGTCTCCGCAGGCATTGCGGTGACAGGAGAGGTCATCGTCTCCATGCCATCAGGGGCCATGTCCATGCGGGTGGCAAAAATCACGGCACCTTCGACGGGCGTGCCGGTTCGTAGGTCCGTCAGGCTGACCTCGACAATCGCGCCCGACCCGACGCGATGATCCGTGGATACCAGTTCAAAACGGAAATCTTCAGCGCCGCCATAGGCAGTCGTTGAGGACAGGGCAAGCGCCAGCGCAGCGCAACGAATGCGGAAAAGACGCATATTGGGGACCTCATGAGGATTATTGGAACGACGGGTGCCCTAGCCAGAGGCGCGGGCATCACTTGCATTGGCGGCGTGTCGAAACACGCAGTCGTCAGATGCGCGGAGGTCGTTTCAATCCTTCTGGTCGCAGGCCGTCGCCTGACCAGGGTGGGTCCGAATATCCGATCGCGGAAATCAGGGCCGCGAAGACCCCGGTGTCTACCAAAGGTGTCGGCAAGACGCTTGTGTTGACAGCACAGCGAAGCATGGCAATGCAGGCCAGTTCGCAAGACGGGTCATCAGGGCAATCGTCGTCGCAGCAGGGCATCGCGGCCATGGCGATTTCGTTCGTCAGTGCAGAAGCAGGTTGCGACGTGGCCGAGACGAGCACCGCCACGGTCAGGATCAAGGCAAGGAAAAGGCGCAGGACCGCTTGCATCATTGGTTTGTGTTGGATTTGGGTAGCGAGATCAAGTCGCATCACCGTGAGCGACACTCAGTCGCCTAAGCGCATTTTTCCCCCGTTAGGCGCTTTAGTGTCTATCTGGGAGGGATGTTAATAGGCAACGACTTCACGCCCACGGTAAAATGATCCCTCAGTGCCCACTAGCTGAACCTTCAGCGTGCCGCACGCTCATCTCGCGAACGACCACTTCGCACGCGCAGACATCCGGCTAGCCGACCAGAAACACGCTGATGCAGCGTCCGGATATCCCTACGGAACAGACCATCCGGCACAGACGAATGTTGTCAGGATCATTATTGTTGGCCCGATGGGAATCCCGCACGCATGTAGGCAATAATCGACCAGATCTGGTCCTCACTCAGGCTATCCTTAAAAGCTGGCATAGCGGTTTCGAAAGCCTTTCCGCCTTCTGATACAGTCCAAAGCAGGTACTCGTCGCCCGCCATCGGCATTTGGACCAAGTAGTTGAGCAACGCCGGCGACGGCGTCAGGCTGCGACCTTCCTCACCATCGCCAAAGCCCGTAGGCCCGTGACATCTGGCGCAGTTTTCGGCGTAGAGTGTTGCTCCGGCAGCCAGAGTCTCATCCGTCGACCGCAAGGGATTGCGCGCGCCGCGATACGCAGAGGGAACACCTTCATTCATGTAGGTCCAATGCCGTTGCATCCGCGCCTGCTGGCCTGGCCCCATCATCCCCCAGCCCCACATATCCCGACCCATACCATCGGGTGTCATGTGGCCGGGACCCATCCAGCCCGGACCCCACCAGTCGCGGCAGCACGGTGAACCTTGCTGGGCGAGGGCAGGTACAAGGGCTGCCGAAGCAATGAGTGCGAGTGCCGACAATGTTATGGTAACCTTGCCCATCAGATTGCATCCTTGTGTCCCCTGCTATGAAGGCTACACCCAGCCCACACTTGCGCATTGATCGAGATCAATCTTTCGATCAGTTCGAAGAAGATGTGCTGGCGGGCAGGGCCAAACTTGCGTCGACAGACTTCGGAACGCTGAGATGGTCGTGGGCGCAAAGCGAGTGATCGCTCAGCACTTCGATCACCCGGCAGTCAGCAATGCGCCCTCCCGCGCACTGAACGACCATACGTTCAAGTTCGGCCTTCAAAGCGATCAAGCGCGCAAGGCGGCTTTCAACCTCCGCAAGTTGCGCCCTTGCAATGGCATCGGCGGCAGCACAGGACTGATCCGGGCGGTCTGATAGGCTGAGAAGGTCGCGTATGGCCTCCAGCGTGAAGCCCAGATCCCGCGCATGACGGATGAAGGCGAGCTGTTCCATCGCTCTGCGGCCATACAGCCGCTGGTTCCCCGAGCTCCGTTCTGCTTCAGGAAGCAGGCCGATCTGCTCGTAGTACCGGATCGTCGGCACCTTCACCCCGGCAGCCTCGCCCAACTTTCCGATAGTCAGCATCAGATTCTCCTTGAAGCTATAGTTGCTAGAGACATTAGGTTCCTGATTCGATGAAAGCAACTGCCCGCTCAGCGGCAGGAGGAATGACGATGTCGGAAGCTGCACGCGAAACATCCTGTGACTGGACGGTGACGGGCATGGACTGCGGGTCCTGCGCGACCAAGATCAAGGATGCGGTGACGCGCCTGCCGGGGGTAAGCGGCGTCGAGGTTGGCATCATGTCGGAACGCCTGCGCTTGACGCTGGATGAGGGACAAACCGGGCGGGACAAGATCGAGAAGACCGTCCGTGCGCTTGGCTATGAGATTGCGCCGCGCGCCGCCGGTGCGAAGAAGGACTTCGTTTTGCCGGGGACCCAATCCGTACCTGAGCAGAGCGACATGTATGAAGATCATGATCACTCCGCCCAAGCTCCCGCTGGCCACGATCATTCTGGTCACGACCACGGCTCTAAGGCGGCCAGCACCAAGCGCGACGATAGCGGTCACGGCAGCCCCGGCCACGTTCATGACGACCCCGCCGACCGGGGCAAGCGCTGGTATCAGACCGCCAAGGGCAAGCTGGTCATCTTTACCGCCCTGCTGCTGGGTGCCGCCTGGGTCATCGAGTATCTTGCCCCCGAGATCGGTAAGTGGGCCTTCGTTGCCGCTTGCTTGATCGGCGTGGCTCCGGTAGCGCAGCGCGCCTTTGCGGCGCTGCGGATGGGACAGCCCTTCACCATCGAAAGCCTGATGACGATTGCCGCCGTCGGCGCGCTGTTCATCAACGCAGCGGAAGAGGCGGCACTGGTGGTGTTTCTGTTCGCCGTGGGCGAGGTGCTGGAAGGCGTGGCCGCCGGCAAGGCGCGAGACGGGATCCGGGCGCTGGCCAATCTTGTGCCGAAGACGGCGCAACTCGTTACAGGTGACAGCACGCGCGAGGTTCCAGCCGCAAGCCTGTCTGTGGGCCAGACAGTCCTTGTCCGCCCCGGTGACCGGATTCCGGCCGATGGCGAGATCGTGGATGGCACTTCGGGCGTGGACGAAAGCCCGGTCACCGGGGAAAGCGTGCCCAAGACGCGCGGCCCCGGGGACGCGGTTTTTGCCGGCGCAATCAACACCGAGGCGGCCCTGCGGGTCAAAGTGACCAAAGGTCCCGAGGACAACACCATCGCCCGCATCATCCGTCTGGTTGAAGAGGCCGAAGAGGCGCGTGCCCCGACCGAACGCTTCATCGACCGGTTCAGCCGCTGGTACATGCCTGCCATCGTCGCCGTCGCGGCGCTGGTCATCGTGGTGCCACCGCTGGTCTTCGGCCAGCCCTGGGACACTTGGGTTTACCGCGGCCTTGCCCTCCTGCTGATCGGCTGCCCTTGTGCGCTAGTCATCTCGGTCCCCGCCTCCATCGCTTCGGCCATGTCCACCGGGGCGCGGCGTGGCCTGTTGATGAAGGGCGGTGCCGTGATCGAAGCGGCGGCGAAGGTGGATGTTGTGACCTTCGACAAGACCGGGACGCTGACGCATGGTCGCCCGCAGGTGACGGATCTGGTGCCGTTCGGGACGACCACCGAAGCTGAACTTCTGGCCGTGGCGGCAGGCGTCGAGACCGGCTCGAGCCACCCGCTGGCGATTGCGATCCTGAACAAGGCCAAGGACGCTGGCGTTTCTGCGCTGCCCTCGCAAGACGCAAAGGCGCTGATGGGCAAGGGCGTTGTTGCAACCGTGGGCGGCGCTGCGGCCTATGTGTCCTCGCCCCGCTACGCGATGGAGCATGGCGGGCTGGATGGCCTTGGCCTTCGGCAGGCGACGATTTTTGAGGAGGACGGCAAGACCGCGGTCGCCGTGTTTCGCGAAAAGGCCCCGCTCGGTCTGATCGCCATGCGGGACGAGCCGCGTGCGGATGCGAAAGACGCGGTGCGCCAGTTGACGGCGATGGGGGTGACTGCGGTCATCCTGACCGGAGACAACCCGCGCACGGCCGCTGCGATCGCCGGAGGCCTCGGCCTGAAGTTCGAGGCCGACATGCTGCCTGAGGACAAGCTTGCCTACATCCGCGAGATCGGAAGTAAAGGCGGCGTGATGATGATCGGCGACGGCATCAACGACGCCCCCGCGCTCAAACAGGCAAGCGTTGGCGTGGCAATGGGATCGGGGACCGATGTGGCGCTGGAAACGGCGGATGCGGCCATACTTCGTGACCGGGTGACCGACATTCCCGCCACGATCCGTCTGTCGCGCGCAGCAATGGCCAACATCCGCCAGAATGTGACCATAGCGCTCGGGCTGAAAGCCGTCTTCCTCGTGACCTCGGTCTTTGGTCTGACCGGCCTCTGGATCGCGATCCTCGCCGACACGGGTGCAACCGTGCTTGTGACGCTAAACGCCCTGCGTCTGCTGCGGTTTAACCCGGAACGCGAGGGCTGAGCAGATGATCTCCGGTTTTGGCTGGGCCGCGCTGGCCCTTCTTTTCGGTTATCTGGCGCTGTTCTTCTGGGGCAGCGCCCTGGCCGCACAAGCGGCGGGGCGTCCGGTCTGGCTGTTTGCCCGTGCCACCGGGCGCGACCGGCTGGCGGCAATCGGTTTCCGCGCGGCCTTTGCATTCGCCTTCTTCGGGCCGCTCCTCTGGCTCGCCGTTCCCGCGCTCCACAAGGTTGACCCGCTCTGGACCGAGGGGCGTGCTGTCCTTCTAGGCTTGGTCGGGGTCTTTGTCGCAGGGCTTGGCGCGATGGTGGCCTTTGCCGCTCAGATGTCGATGGGATCATCCTGGCGCGTCGGCGTGGTCGGCGGCGAAACCGGCGATCTGGTCTCCGGCGGGCTTTACCGGTTCAGCCGCAACCCGACCTTTGTGGGACAAGCGGCACTGCTGGCAGGTGTTGCGATGGCGGTTCCCTCTTTCCCTACAATCCTCGCGCCAGTCCTGTTTCTCTGGTCGGCCAGCGCGCAAGTGCGGTCCGAAGAGGCCGCCCTGCGCATGGCAATCGGGCCCGACTATGATCGTTACGCCGCGTCGGTCCCACGCTGGATCGGCAGGAAGAGCAGGGCAGCAGAATGACAAGGGTGATGCTGATTTCGCTGATTGCTGCCGCAGTGGTGGCAGACCAGTTGACCAAGACCGCAGCGCTGTCGCTGCTGTCACAGGGGACTGCGGTCCCGGTCCTGCCGGGCTTCAACCTTTCCCTCGGGTTCAATACGGGCGCGAGCTTTGGCATGATGGGCGGGGTCATGGCAGGTAAGCCCCTCCTGATGGCGGCGCTGACGGGCGCGCTGACTCTTGCCTTCGCCGTCATGGCATTCCGGGCGCAGCACGCGCTGGAACGGGCAGGTTTTGCGTTGGTCGTGGGCGGGGCGCTTGGCAACATCATCGACAGGGTGCGGCAGGGTGCCGTGACCGATTTCCTTGATCTTTACTGGCGCGACTGGCACTGGCCCACGTTCAACGTTGCGGATATCTGCATCACCTTGGGCGCGGTCCTGATCCTTGCCGCCTCGCTTCCCCTTCGTCGCCGCAAGGAGCCGCTTCTTGACCAAAGCTGACCCGCAAACCCTGTCGCGCGACGACCTTACCTTGACTGCGGCCTTCCTGATCGCTCTGGCGGCCACGCTTGGTGCGCTTTTCATCGGTGAGGTGCTGGGCCAGATGCCCTGCACACTCTGCTGGTATCAGCGCATCGCCATGTTCCCCTTGGTGCCGATCCTTGGCCTGTCACTCTGGCGCGGCGATGGCATGGCGCGCGCCTACGCCTTGCCGCTGGTCCTGTCCGGGCTGGCGCTGGCGGCCTGGCATTCGGGCCTTTACGCAGGGTTCTTGCCCGCGCCGGTCGTGCCCTGCACCGAAAATGGCCCCTCCTGCACCGGCGAGGCGCAGATGATCCTTGGCCTGCCGATCCCCTATCTCTCAGCGGTCGCCTTTGCGGCGATCCTTGCCTGTCTCATGCTGCCGAAAGGACACCGCCCATGAACCGCCGCACGCTTATCCTTGGAGCCTCCGCACTTGGTGTTGCTGCCTTCGCGGGTGGCGCCTTCGTCCTGAAGCAGCGCCGCGACGCCGAGGCAGAAGCGGCGGCCGCCGCCACGCCAACCGAAGATCAGGCACTGTTGGTCCGTGACTATTCCCCCAGCTTCGGCCCCGCAGATGCGCCCGTCACACTGGTTGAATTTTTTGACCCCTCCTGCGAGGCCTGCCGTGCCTACCACCCGGTGGTGCAGGAAATCCGGCGGCAGTTCCCGACGCAGGTCCGCGTCGTGCTGCGCTACACCGTTTTCCACGAAGGCTCGGACGAGGCTGTGCGCATCCTCGAGGCTGCGCGGATGCAAGACAAGTTCGAGCCTGTCCTCGATGCACTTCTTGAGCAGCAGCCTGGCTGGGCTGTTCATGGCTCGCCTGAGATGGATGTGGCATGGGAGATTGCCGGGGCTGCGGGCCTTGATCTCGAAAAGGCCGAGACCGACCAGTTCTTCCCGGGAATCACTGGTATCCTGAATCAGGATGCGGCCGACGTGGAAGCCTTGGCTATCCGCCAAACGCCAACCTTCTTCCTTAATGGCAAACGGCTGGAGAATTTCAGCGCCGACAGCCTCATCGCCGATGTGCGGTTCGCGGTCGAGAATAGCTGACGGCCTTTAGGACCGGTTGGCGAAGGCCGAAAACAGGGCCAGCGTCCGCTCGCTGACATGGTGCTCGATGCCTTCCGCATCGCGTTCCGCTGTCTCGGGGTCAAGGCCGAGGCTGATGAGAAAGCGCAAGACGATCTCGTGCCGACGCCGGCATTCTTTGGCCAGCGCGCGGCCCGCGTCTGTCAGAAAGACCGACCGATACTTCGCGCGGGTGATCAGCCCCTCGCGCGCGAGACGGTCCAGGGTCTTGCTCACGGTCGGCACCTTCACGCCAAGCCGGGCGGCGATGTCCACCGGGCGCGCCTCGCCCTGATCGTGGATCAGTTCGGCGATCAGTTCGACGTAGTCCTCGGCCAGTTCATTGCGCCGGGCTTCGCGCACACCCTGAAACGCCCCGGCGCGCAGGTCCGCGGGCCGGTCATCCGACGTGGCATGGGTTTCAGGATCTAACTCTGTCATCCGTGCAGTGTCGCACGGGATGGATTGACAAGTAAAGGCGCGGGGCAGAATGTTAGCATTGTCTAACTTTATGTGCCACGTCTTGTAGGGATCGTGGTCAAGCCGGGAGTGCCACGAGCCATGACGACCAATGCCTGGCGGCAGGAAAGCGAGACCCCCTCCCTTTCCGAAGTCTTCCGCACCATCGCGGTCGGAAACGGTGGCACCAGCCGGTTCCGCCGGTTCCTCGCCTTCATAGGCCCCGGCTACCTGGTGGCGGTGGGCTATATGGACCCCGGCAACTGGGCGACCTCGCTCGCGGGTGGCGCGGCGTTCGGTTACACGCTCTTGTTCGTCGCGCTTCTGTCGAACATCATGGCGATCCTCCTGCAGTCTCTCTGCGCGCGGCTGGCGGTAGCCTCGGGCCGCGATCTGGCGCAGGCCTGCCGCGATGCCTTTCTGAAATGGATGTCTGTACCACTCTGGATCTTTGCCGAACTGGCGATCATCGCAACCGATCTGGCCGAGGTGATCGGCACCGCCATCGGCCTGAATCTGCTCTTCGGGATTCCGCTGGAGATCGGCATCTTCATCACCGCCGCCGATGTGTTCCTGATATTGTGGCTGCAGAACAAGGGCTTTCGCTGGATCGAGGCGCTGATCATCTCGCTGATGGCGCTGATCGCCGCCTGCTTTGTCGTGCTGATCGCGCAGGCCGACCCGGTCTGGGGCGAGGTCATCGCAGGCTTTGCCCCAAGCCGCGAGATTTTCAACAACCCGACAATGCTCTACCTCGCGCTTGGCATCATCGGGGCGACGGTCATGCCGCATAACCTCTATCTGCATTCGGGCATCGTGCAGACCCGCGCCTATGGCATGGACCTGCCCGCCAAGCGCGAGGCGCTGCGGCTGGCGACATGGGACAGCACTATCGCCCTAATGTTCGCGCTGACGATCAATGCCTCGATCCTGATCCTTGCCGCCGCGGCTTTCTACACCGTGGGTCAAAACGATGTGGCTGAGATCGACAAGGCGCATCTGTTGCTGGAGCCCTTGCTCGGCTCCTCGCTGGCGCCGGTCCTGTTCGGCGTAGCGCTTTTGTGCGCGGGCCTGAACTCCACTGTCACCGCCACAATGGCCGGGCAGATCGTGATGGAAGGCTTCATCAACTTGCGCATCGCCCCTTGGGCGCGACGCCTGATCACCCGGGGCCTTGCGATCATCCCGGCGATCTTCGTGATTCTGCTCTACGGCAGCGGCGGCGTAGGCGAACTGCTGATCCTGAGCCAGGTCGTGCTGTCATTCCAGCTTCCCTTCGCCATTGTGCCCTTGGTGATGTTCACCGCCAGCCGCGCCAAGATGGGCGAACTGGTCGCCCCCCGCTGGCTGACCGGCCTTTGCTGGCTGATCGCCGCCGTGATCATCGTGCTGAACGTGAACCTGCTGTCGACCGTGCTACTGGGCTGAGGACACTTGACCTAGCGAAAGCAAGCAAACATCAGCCCGCCTTCCGCCCAGCTTTCGGGCGACGTCAGCCTGATGCGTTCAGAAAGCCATAGACCTAGATCAGCAGCACCTGAGTGCCAACCTGCGCCAAATCATAGAGTTCAATGACATGCTCATTGTAGAGGCCGATGCACCCGTTCGATGATCTACGACCTATCTTCCGGGTATCATGGGTGCCGTGGATCAAATAGGCAGGCCAGGAAAGATACATTCCGCGGACACCAAGAGGGTTGTCCTTGGCGCCGCCCTCGACCATTTTCGGCCAGTCCGGGTTGCGCTCCAACATCGAAGCCGTCGGACGCCACGGTGGGTTCACGGCCTTGCGGACAATTTCGGTCCGTCCGAGCCGCGTCAGTTCCTCGGACAAAGGGACTGAAGAGGGATAGAGCCGGTAGATCGACTGATCCTCTGACCAATAATGCAGCGCGCGTGACTTGGTGTCCGCCAGAATCGCACCGCCCTTAGTATTCTCAAAATAGTCCCGCCACTGAGGCATCCGGAAGCTGGACACGTTGTTCCGCACGCTGCCGGATACAGGAGCCTGAAACTCGGTCGTGCCGTCCTGCGCCAAGGCTGGTAAGGCCGCAAGACTCGCCATCCCGACTGCTCCGCCCATCAAGGCCCGTCGCCCGATCCGATCATCGGCCATGGATCACTCCTTAATCTAGGTTTTGGAATGGTGAGTAACGATCTCTTGCCAGCGGGACAAATCAAAGAGCCGTTAGCGGCGCACGGTTTGGGCCGCAAGCGCGCCAAGCTCCGCGCCGTTCATCTTGCGAGGCTTCGGATCGGCCCCTCGAAGTCGACCAACAGGTCTCGACACTCTGACATTGCCGTGATCCAGAAACGCATACCTTGCACCTCAAGTAGCTATAGCAATTAGCCCTCGCGTCTCAAGACGGGGGCTTTCGCAGGATTGATCACTTCAGACGCACATCCCCGTTACGGCGGAAAGCTGATTCAAGTTCTGCCCAGCTTGGGCATGGCCCTGGCCGCTGGCGCCGTACTTGTCTTGGCCTTGCCACCATATTCGATCCTGCCCTTTGCGCTGATCGCCTTCGCAGTGCTGGTAATTATGTTGCGTGGCACGTCGTGGCCTGTCGCGTTTCGACTGGGATATCTGTTTGGATTGGGCCAATGCATACCCGGGCTTTTCTGGATCACCGAAAGTTTTCAGGTCGAGGCGGACCGGTTCGGATGGTTGGCCTTGCCTGCCGTCCTCGGTCTTGCGGCACTGCTGGCAGTGTTTCCGGCGGTCGCCTGTGCCCTTGCCGCCCGAATGGCGCGCGCCGGATTGCCGCTGGCCCTTTCGCTCGCGACAAGCTGGACCGGCCTTGAATGGCTCCGGGGGCACGTTCTGACGGGGTTTCCTTGGAATCTTGCCGCCTACACGCTGGCCGACTGGTTGCCTTTCGCACAAGTGGCCTCCCTGGTCGGCAGCTATGGGCTGGGGTTCCTCTTGGTGCTTTGTTCGGCACTGGTCGGGCTGGCTTTCCGCGCGCCTGCTCGCAGGTTGCAGGTCATCCGTTTCGCCAGCGCCACCGCAATTGCGGTCACCGTGGCCGGTTTCGGCGTTGCGCGCCTTGCTTTATCAGTTCCCTCGTCAGAGCGCGGCGCACATATCCGCGTCGTGCAACCGAACATCGCGCAAAGCGCCAAATGGGACGAAGGATCCCGGAAGGCCAACATCCTCCGACTTCTCTCGCTTTCTGCACGCCCCGGCGACTACGATATCCTGCTTTGGCCAGAAACTGCATGGCCAGGGTTTCTCGCCGAGGACACTGGGGCCCGCGTCATGCTTGGGTGGCTCTTGCCGAATACTGCCGTCCTATTGGCTGGCAGTCCTGAGCGGGAGGTCACCGCTGACGGGACGGTGTACCGAAACGCTGTGCTCGCCATTGCGCCGGACGGTTCCGTCCTGACGCGCTACGCAAAGCATCACCTTGTTCCCTTTGGCGAATATGTGCCGTGGCGGAGTGTCCTGCCATTTCAGCGATTGGTCGAATCTCTAGGTGATTTCCTCCCCGGTCCGGGTCCCCGCACCCTTGCATTTGGCCCACATCCCTATGCGGGCATCGCGATCTGCTACGAGATCATCTTTCCCGGCCACGTTGTCGATGATGCCATCCGACCGGACTGGATCTTCAATGCGACCAACGACGCCTGGTTCGGCACCTCCATTGGTCCAAAGCAACATCTGGCGTCAGCTCGGATGCGGGCCATCGAAGAGGGGCTACCTCTCGTGCGGGCCGCAAATACTGGAATTTCGGCAGTGGTCGATGCCTACGGCAAAACACAGGCGATCCTGGACATCGAGACTTCTGGCGTAATCGACATGCGTTTGCCGAGGCCTCTACCACCGACCCCTTACGCCCGTCTTGGCGACTGGTCCGTGCTTCTTCTTGCACTCGGCTCTTGGGGGGTTTTCGCTTTCTGGGTTTGGCGCGAAATGACTGTGGTGAAAGGAAGCCAGAAATGATCGGACCAGTTTTCGGGATCGTCGGATTCCTGTGTGGCTACTATCTCGCCCAAAAACGCGGCGGCAAGACGCTTGACCGCCTGCAGTATGGCGCAGGCTTCGGCATCGCTTTCGGGCTGTTCGGCACCCTCCTCGGCATTGCCCTCGCCAGATTTCTTGGGGCGGCCTGATCGGCGAAACCTCGCCGGTGCTGCACTCTTCACCTTTTTGTCGGTTGAACCTCTAGTTGCTCGAGGTTTTAGACCGCACGCTGTTCTCATCATCTGGACTGTTCATGCGTCTTCGTTCTCTTCAGATCATACTTTGGGTCGCCGCGACGGCGGCGGTCCTTGCTTTCGCGGCGGTGCGGTGGTGGCCGGCAACGGACGACACCCAAGCAGCAGCTTCTGTCTTCACGCCCGCCTTCGCGCTTGCTGACAGCGAAGGTCGCATCCGCACGACGGACGAATTCCGTGGAAAATTCCTATTGGTGTTCTTCGGCTTCACAAGCTGCCCGGATGTCTGTCCGACTACGCTATCCGAAGTCGCGCAAGTCATGGATGACCTTGGATCTGACGCAGGATCGGTGCAGCCAGTTTTCATCTCGATCGATCCAGAACGGGACAGACGGCTTGGGCTGGCTGATTACACCAAAGCCTTCCATCCAGCGATCCTCGGCTTGGCCGGCAGCGAGGCCGAAACGCAGGCTGCGGCCGCAAGCTTCAAGATCTTCTATGAGCGGGAGGCCGATACCGCTTCGCAAGACGGGTACACGATGGCGCACAGTCCCGGCCTCTATCTCATCGGCCCGGATGGCGCGTGGCTGCGTCAATTCACCTACGGCACACCGGCGGCCGAAATCCTTTCCGACCTTCAATCGAGACTTTGACCCATGAATCACTTTCTTCTTGCTGCAGCCCTGACCCTCTCTGCACCTGCCGCGATGGCCTGCGAGACTGTAGCCATCGGCGATCTGACGGTTGAGCACGCCTGGTCCAAGGCGACCATCGGCGCGGGGCGTCCCGGCGTCTTCTATGTGGAGATCACGAACACCGGATCGACCGACGACGCGCTGGTTGGCATCGCGACGCCTGCAGCTGGTATGCCGATGCTGCATGAGACTGTCGTTCAGGACGGCATCGCATCAATGCCGCATGCGATGTCCATCCCTGTGCCGGCCGGCCAGAGCGTGCAGCTTTCGCCTGGCGGATACCACGGCATGCTGATGGGTCTGACGACAGCCCTGAAGGAAGGCGACAGCTTTCCGGTCACCCTCACCTTTGAAAAGGCCGGAGAGGTCACGGTGAATGTCGATGTCCTTTCGTTGCGCGCGGAGGGTCCGGATTGCGCCGACGCAGGGCAATAATCCTCGGCGCTGGAGGGGCCATCGGAGCCGTCGCCTTCATGCTGGGCGTCGGGGCTTATCGCACGCGCAATAGGCCAGCTCTCAGCGAGGTCCTGCCCTTGCCCATCGGCGAGATGTCCTGGGCATTGACCGACCACCGGGATCAGTCCGTTCGACCCACAGACTGGGCCGGTCACCCGGTCATGGTGTTCTTCGGCTTCACCTGGTGCCCCGACGTCTGCCCGACCACATTGAGCGACATATCGCTCTGGCTCGAGGATCTGGGAGCCGACGCGAACCGTTTGATCGTGGCGCTGATTTCGGTCGATCCGGAACGCGACACGCCCGCTGTCCTTGCGGACTACGTCAGCAGCTTCGACCCACGCATCATCGGGTTGACGGGTCCCGCCGACGAGGTGGCAAAGGCGGCCGCAGATTTTCGCGTAACCTATCGCCGTGTCGACAAGGATGGCGGCGACTACACGATGGACCACACCGCCGGTGTGTTCCTGTTCCACCCCGATGGGCGCTTTGCCAGCATCATCGACTTCCATGAAGACCGGCGCTTCGCCGTTCCCAAAATCCGCCGAACCCTCAGTTGAAAGGTCATTCTGCCAGATGATCCGCTCTGCATTTCTGATCCTTGCTGTCGCATCTCTCGCCCCGCTCCAGGCAGTGGCAGATCCTCCGACGGCGCATTTGCCGATGGCATTCGAAGCGATAATCGCCGCCGGTGACACTTTGGACAGTGTCCTTGGACACGCTGGAGTCCCCCCGACGATCCGGGCAGAAGCCGCACTGGCACTCTCGGGAGTGTATGATCTGACGGACCTGCGACCTGGCCACCGGATCGAATGGACTGCGGCGTCCGCTGATCCGGCATCGCTGACACGCCTTTCATTGTTCGTGGAAGATGGAGTGGAAATTGCTCTCACCTTCGACGGGCTGATAGCAGCACAACGGCTTGACCCACCGGTTCGTGTGATGCACCGGAGTGAGACCTTGACCCTCAACGGAACCCTTTACGACGCCTTGACGGCCCGAAATGCACCGGAACGCTTTGCGGTTGACCTAACCGCACTTCTTGCGGGCCAGGTCGATTTCAGGCGCGACCTCAAAGGTGGAGAGACCTTCGCGCTGGTCTGGCAGGAAGATCAGCTTCCCGATGGCACCATCGCGGGAGAGCCGCGCCTGAGTTACGCTCGGCTGGAGCTTACTGATCGCGTCCTCGAACTCGTTGCGACCGAAGCCGCCGGCCCGATCATCGTCTTTGAAGATGGCGAAGCCGTGCAGCGTTCAGCGGCACCCATCCTTGGTGCACGACTGTCGTCCGTCTTTGGGCGCCGGAACCATCCCGTGTTGGGTGGGGTTCGCATGCATACCGGGATTGATTACGCGGCACCCGTGGGAACCGAAGTCTCGGCGACCGGCGCCGGGCGGGTGACCTTTGCGGGTACGATCCGTGGCTATGGCACCACGATCGACATCGATCACGGCGGCGGGGTCGTCACGCGCTATGCACATCTTTCCGAAATTGCCGAAGGCGTTCGCGAGGGGATGCGTGTCAAGGCTGGAGACGAGATTGGCGCGGTCGGGGCGACAGGTCTCGTGAGCGGCCCCAACCTTCACTACGAAGTCCGTGTTGACGGCAGACCGGTCGACCCTAAGGACCAGGACGCCTTGCCGGAACAGGAGATCGCTTCGGCAGATGATCTCAATGCGCTCGCCACTTGGCGCAGCGAAACTGGCTTCATTTCAGGAACTGACGGAGAACGCGGATGACGGAATTTCGTATCGGCCGCCGCGAGGTCATCCTTGCAGCAACAGCCTTTGCCGTAACCCCTGCCGCCAAAGCTCAGGCAGAGGAAGAACCGCCAATCCATGTCGTCAAGGGGCGTGGCTGCGAGTGCTGTGAAGCATGGGTCGACTATCTGCGGGAGCAAGGCTTCACGGTTACGGATGAGGTGTCGATGGGAACGTTGCTGATCCGCTTCAAGATGGACCAGGGCATTCCAGCAAAGGCATTTTCCTGCCACACGGGGACCGTTGACGGCTATGCTCTCGAAGGCCATGTCCCGGCTGCGGACATCCGAAGGCTCCTGGACGAGCGTCCTGATGCAGTTGGTCTTGCCGTGCCCGGCATGCCTTACGGCTCCCCCGGCATGGGATCAGAAGACAGTCGGGACGCCTATGACGTCCTGCTGGTTGGCCGGGATGGAAGTCTCGAGATCTTCACGAGCTATCAGGCAGCCTGATCTGTCCATCTTCGAACCCAACGGGCTAGGCAGGGATTTAATCAAGGGAATGGCGACCGATCAAAGCAGATCCGATATCTGACGGACAGCCTCGTCGCTTCCCCAGTCGAAGGGGCCCTGAAGCCGCCCGATTTCACGCGTCTCGCGGTCGATCAGAAGCGTCGTCGGCAGTCCGATGAAGGCCAAAGCCAGTTGAACCCGCAGCGGTTCCGCCCAGTAGAGCGGTAGGTTTACAAGCCCGATCTCATCATAGAAACCTCGGCCCCTTTCGATCCCGCCCTCGTCGATGCAAAGGGGTAGCACCGCAAAATCCGGGCCTCCAAGCAGCCCTTCCAAACGGTCGAGTGCCGGCATCTCTTCCCGGCAGGGCGGGCACCACGTCGCCCAGATGTTCAGAAGGATCACACGCCCGGCAAAGTCCCCAAGAACCCTGGTGGTTCCTGCTTCATCCTGGATAGGCGGGGAAAGCAGAGGCTGCGGGTCCTTTCGCAGCCGGAAAGGCGGCCGCGCCTGGGCGGGCCCCGCAATGAAGCCCGCTACAAGACCGACAAGGAGAGGTCGACGACCCATCTGAACAGGCATTGGCTTTTCCCTTCGCGGAAGGTCGGACCCGCAGGCAATCTGCGGGCCCGGATCGTCGTCAGGCCGAAACCGCGAACTCAGTCATCATGCCTGTCGAGAGATGCGGCATGTGATGGCAATGCAGCATCCACCGCGCCGCTTCACCCGCATCCACCGCGACCGTCACCATCCCCATCGGCGGCACATGAACGGTGTCACGAACAGCACCCGCGATCCGGGTCTGGCCCACGCCGACCACCTGGAAAGCGTGGCCATGCAGGTGCATGGGATGTGCCATCATTGACATGTTGTGGAACATGATCTCGACACGCTCGCCGGTTTTCGCGGTCACCGGGGAATGTTTGCCCCAGGTCTGCCCGTTGATGGTCCAGACATAGGGCATCATCGAACCGCCCAGCATCAACATCGGCTGCGACGATGCCGCGCGCTCTGGCAGTGGGGTGACGGCGCGCAGGACCGCTTCCTGCGTCAGATCGGCGCTGAAGGCAGGATGGTCGGCGTCGGACATGTCGGCGACCTTCGTCACCGTGGCCCCCGGCGTCGCAAGGACGAGACCCGTCCGCTCTCTTGCACCCTCGCGCAAGGCGAGGACCGGGAATGCCCCGCCTTCGGCCGGAACATCAAGCTCGATGTCGAGCCGTTGACCCATCGCGATTCCGAATCGGCTGCCAGGAAGAGGCTGCACCGGCTCGCCGTCCACGGCGACCAGCCGCCCGGTTAGCGCGCCGGTGTCGATCCAGAACACCGTCGCGGCGGCCGCGTTGATCACCCGAACAAGGACCTTGCTGCCTTTGTCCACTTGGACGACTTCGGGGTAGTCCAGCGTCCGGTCATTGGCAAGGTAGGCATCAAAGTTGTAGTCGTTCAGGTCCATAGCCATGCCGTCCATGCCCGGCATGGACATCATGTCTCCCTGACCCACTGCGCCCATGTTCATGCCAGAGTGGTCCATTCCTCCTTGCGCCATCTGGCCATGGTCCATGCCGGCCATTGACGCGCCACCCGTAATCTCTGCCAGCACCTCCGCAGGCGGCTTGAACGAAAAGTCGTGCAGGAACAGCGTCACGTCCTGCCGATCGGCCGCAACGTCCTCGGGTCGCCGCACGATCAAAGGCGCGGCCAGCAGCAGCATCTCATGCGCGGGGATATGCGCATGCATCCAATGGGTACCCGGGCGCGCGGCAAAGTCATAGGCGCGGCTTTCGCCCGGTTGCAGCGTGGTCATGGGCATGTCCGGCACGCCGTCTTGAGCGTTTGGCGGGATCTGTCCGTGCCAATGGATGATGGTCGGCTCAACCAAAGTGTTCGTCAGATCGACGGCGAATGCCTGACCCGGGTCCAGGACCAATCCAGACCGGCCGTTGCCGTCCATCAGCCCCCAGACGGTGGCGGCCCTGCCCCGAACATCGAGCGTCCGGGTCGTCGCCGTCAGCGATATGCGGGCTGATTGGGCACGGGCGCGCGAAGCCAGCATAAGTGAGGCGGCAGTAGCCGCAGAAGCGGCCAGAAAGCCGCGGCGAGAGAGCGTAATCATGCGAATTCTCCTGTATCGCAACGTGAAAAGACTGAAGGCCCCGACAAAGCGGAACCATAGTGTCAGATCAACGTGCGTTTCGGAGGTGGGCCAGGTGGCGGGAGCGCCAGCGATGCGGCCAGCAGGTCGTTGTTCAGGTTGATTTTAACCGAACGCGCGATGGCGACGACGCCCGGGCTTAGTGCGGGAAGAGCTGCGGCTGCAAAAAGACAATGTTGCTGGCAAAGCAGACGTTGTGCATCGTCAATCGGGCTGCCTGCGGATGACATATGCGCGACATGGCCAGCCATCGCCATCATTTGCTCATGGTCTGCCTGAGACTGTTGCCGGCCATCCGCGAAGGCAAGCATCGGCAGGATCGCCGCCAGAAGATAGGCGGCGAGGATCAATGCACGCATAGGAAACGACGAACGGGTCATGCTCTCGCTTGTATCAGCGTGGTCTGGTCCCGTCATCTGACAGTTTGGTGTCTGGACCACATGGCCATAGCATCGACTGCAGCAGAATTGCCGCGTTTTCCTTCGTGTTGACTTGATAGCGCAGAGTTTACTGGCAGCCGAACGAAGGTCGCGAAAACTATCAATGATCTGACGGGACACGCCATGAAACGATTGTTCTTCGCCCTTTTCGCACCTCTGTTTCTGTCCGCCTGCGGCGCCGAACCGATTTGGGCCCCTGATGAGGCCGTGGCCGAGGCGCGCTATGAACATGTCGGCCCGACCTCGGTCACGCTCTATACCGTCCTGTCGACCCGCAGCGGCACCGGTGCGCATGCCGGGCTTTTGATCAATGGCTCAGAGCGTGTCCTCTTCGATCCGGCGGGAACCTGGCGACATCCGAAGCTTCCGGAGCGCAACGATGTCCATTTCGGGATCACGCCGAAGATGGTCGACTTCTACATCGACTACCATGCCCGCGAAACTTACGACGTTGTTGAGCAGACGATCATGGTTTCGCCAGAAGTTGCGGACCTGATCATGGCGCGTGCCAAAGCGTACGGCGCGGTGCCCAAGGCGAACTGCACAATTGCAATATCGCGCGTACTTGACGGCGTTCCCGGCTTCGAAAGCCTGCCAATGACCTGGTTTCCGAAACGGATGATGGAAGGTTTCGCAGATTTGCAGGGCGTTCAGACCCGCCGGGTTACGGACGATGACGCAGATGAGAATCACGGCGTCCTTCTGGTGCAGGCCGGGGACGCGCGTCTTCAGTAGTTTCTTAGTGATCAAGCCTATTGGGAGCCATACTACGCTCGCCACGCCCGGCCTTTGGCAGTATTTTGCAAAGACACATAAAATGGGGCATATGATGATCCTTGCGCGCCGAACTCTCCTTCTTGTCGGACCGGCCATCCTTGCCATGAGCACTGTGCCTTTGCTGGCCGAAGGGGACGAACGGATCCATGTGGTGAAGGACCCTGGCTGCCCCTGCTGCAACGCTTGGATCGGCCACCTGCGCGAAAACGGCTTCAACGTCAGCTTTGAAGAGCGCAGTGTCGAAGACCTCGCGGCCTACAAGCGGGAGCGCGGCATCCCGGAGAACCTGTCGTCCTGCCACACGGCGACCATCGGCGACTACACCATCGAAGGGCACGTTCCAGCAGCGGATATCCGCAGGCTGATGGCCGAACGCCCCTTGGCGGTAGGACTTTCCGTTCCGGGCATGCCATTCGGCTCACCGGGAATGGGACCAGAGACAGAGCGTCAGGCTTATGACGTGGTCCTGGTCGGTCAGGACGGAAGCAGTACGGTCTTCACCAGCTATCCGGCGGCGTGAGATCCCCACCCGGTACACGCCGCGCCAGACACCACAGGATCATCTTGGCAAGCCGACCTCGGATGCTTGCCAGGCTTCCAGAAGCTCATCCCGCGGCCCCGCCCCGTCAAGCGGTCTGATCGCGATGTCCAACCTGCGCGCCGCGTGATAGGCTGAGGCGGCCAAAAGACCGGGCTCTTTGCCGTAGGCGAGCCGGTAGCGTGCAATGAAACCTTCCATGCGGTCATCACCATTCCAGCCCTCCGCAAGGAGTGCTTGCACCAGAACGGTGCTTGCACGGCTGTACTTGCTCGCCGCGTCGTCGGCGGCCGGCTTCAGTCCAAGGACTACGACGACATCAGCCGGCTCGTCTGGTGAGCCAGTCAACCCCTGGACCAGTCCGGTGGCTTCCGCCGGAAGCGGAAGAACCTGCACGTCGACGCCGCCCAGATGCCCGTCAGAGGTTTCGTTTGGGTGCCCGTCCCGCTCGTCGGAAGCCAGTAGGAATCCTCGGACAGCCTCCGCAAGGTCTTGCTCAACATTCTCACCGACGACGAGAATTCCTGCGGTGAACGAATGCGCTGCCGCAATTCCAGACAGAGCGATCCAGAGTACCGCCGCGAGGGCCGGGACGGCCGGGATCGTCCTGCGAGCAGAGAAGGCGGTGCAACGGGTGCATTCCGAAGCGCGTCGTTTCGAACCACTCATTCTGATGCCCGAACAGAAGTCACGATTTCGGAAAGCTGCGCCTTTTCAACAAAACCCGGGACCAACTGATCGCCCACGACAAAGGATGGCGTCCCGTTGAATCCGAGCGCCTCAGCCAGACGCATCGAGGTTGCAATGTGCTCGTCGATCTCAGGCGCCTGCATGTCTGCCTTGAGTCTGTCCAAGTCCAAGCCGATTTCGCCGGCGACACGCAGCACCGTGTCGGCTTCTACCTTGCCACGCATGCCCATCAGAGCGTTGTGGAGCTCAGCATACTTGCCCTGCTTTCGGGATGCGAGTGCGGCGCGTGCGGCAAAGGCAGATCCCTCGCTGAGGATTGGCCATTCGCGCATCACCAATCGGATGTTGCCGTCTTCGGCCAGAAGAGCGTCGACTTCCGGCATGGCGCGCTTGCAGTAGGGGCAGTTGTAGTCAAAGAACTCGACCACCGTGATATCGCCCTCCAGATTGCCTAGAACCGGTGCGTTGGGGTCACGTTCCAATGTGTCCCGCTCGTTGGCCAATACTGCGGTTGCGGTGGCTGCCTGTGCTTCCGCTTGCCGTTCTTCGAGGGCCTGGAGCGCCTCGAGGATCAGTTCGGGGTTTTCGCGCAGGGCCTCTGCCACGAGAGCTTTGATGCGTTCATCCGAGACCTCCTGCGCGAAGGACGGCAAAGCAACTTGGAAACTGAAGACACTGGCTAGCAGCAGGGATTTCATTCGCATCGGGCGGACCTTTCATTTCGTACATTCTTTGAGAGTTGATGCTTCCTCAAGTGACTAGAGGGGCAAGTCCAAACTTGGACCAATAGCCTATTGTTCGGGCCAGGCATCATGGCGCGAGGGCCTCGGTGGCGCTGCGCTCTGCTTGCGTGGCGCGGATGCCGTCGGGCCAAGTCGATTTGATGTAATCCAGAACAGCTTCGATATCCTCGTCCGTCAGACGGTCGCCGAAAGCCGGCATGCCGGAGGTGAAGGCAACGCCCATTTCGTCAAGGACCGCTTGCCCGCCGCGTTTGATGTAGTCGCGCAGCATGATGTCGCCGTGATGCCAGGTGTGGCCGTTCGCGTCATGCGGCGGGGCGGGATAGGTCCCGTCCTCATTCGCCGACCGCCAGTCGGGATGTCCTTCTAGATCGGCGCCGTGGCACGACGCGCATTCCGCCCGATAGATGGCGCGACCTTGTTCGAGATCCGGGCTATTGTGGAAGAACGCGTGCGCTTGTGGCGCCCACAGCAGAGAGAAGGCCGCGGACGCGACGACTGCGGGCCCTCTGAATTTTCCAGCTCTTGGCTTGGTGACCTTCATGTCCGGCTCACGGTGATCGGTGTCACTCCATCCGGCGGGAGAATCCGTTCGGACAGTTGAGCCAGATCCTCCCGAATTCGGGCCCGCTGCGCAGTAGGATAGGCATCTTCGGGCGGCAGGCCGCCGTGTTGGGCAAAGAGCATGATGTCGCGCGCGATCGGTGCCGCCGCCGTTGAGCCGCCGCCGCCATGCTCCACTACAACAGTCACGGCATATCGAGGCGCATCAAAGGGTGCGAAGGCCACGAACAGCCCATGGTCCCGCCTGTTCCATGGGAGTTCGTCCTGCGATCGGACACCGGCGGCGCGCTCGGCCGCTGTGATCGAAAACACCTGGCTCGTTCCGGTCTTCCCGGCCATGGCTTTGGTCACATCCGCGATCCGTGACCCGTATGCGGTGCCGCGCTCGTGGTTCGACACCTCGAACATCCCTTGTCGCACGATCGCAAGCGCTTCTGCCGAAAGTCCAAGTGAGGCAGGCGCAGGTTCACCCGGGCTGGCCCCACCAAGCGGGCGCACGAGACGCGGGAGGACTGCCGTTCCTGAGGCCAGGCGCGCGGTCATCGTGGCTAGCTGAATTGGCGAGGTCAACGTGAAGCCCTGGCCAATGGACGCGTTGATCGTGTCGCCAATCAACCAATCCTGACCGTAGCGCTCTTGCTTCCAGGCGCGCGAGGGATTGTTGCCGTGAACCATTCCCGACAGTGGAAGGTCGTATTTCTGGCCCAGTCCAAGACGGTCATTCATCGCAAAGATGCCGTCGATCCCGATCCGTTGCGCAACTTCGTAGAAGTAGACGTCGCAGGACTGCCGCAACGCACCGACCATGTCGACCCGCCCATGGCCGCCGCTTTTCCAGCAATGGAACCTGCGACCAGAGATTTCCACGTACCCGTTGCAGGTCACGGTTTCTGCTGGATCCATGACCCCGCTTTCCAGAGCCGCGAGCGCATTCGACATCTTGATCGTGGACCCCGGCGGATAGGCCCCTTGAACGGTCTTGTCGGCAAGAGGGCGAAACTCGCTGTCGCGCAGTCCGCTGTAGTCCTTGCTCGAGATCCCCCGCACGAAGAGGTTCGGGTCGAATGCAGGGGCAGACGTGCAGCCGAGGAGATCACCGTTCGTGACATCCATTACGATTGCCGCCGCGCTTTGTCCTTCGAGGCGCACACGCATGAAGTTCTGCAAATGATGATCCAGTGTGATCTGCATGTCCGAGCCGGGGGTCGGCGGATCAAGTGCCAGCTCGCGCATGGTCCTGCCGCTGGCGTTGACCTCCACCCGCTGAGCTCCCGGCTCACCGCGCAGCGCGCGCTCGTGGATCCGCTCAAGCGCCGTCTTGCCGATCTGGTAGTCCGGCGAGCGCAAAAGCGGATCGGGCTCCCCGTCCTTGGTTGCGAGATCGCTGTCGCTAACGGGTCCCACATAGCCGACCTGATGGGCAAAGTCCGGCCCGAAGGGATAGACCCGGGACAGCACCATCTCCGGGTGGACACCCGGAAGAGCCGGGGTGTTCAAGGCGATGATTGACAACTCTTCCCAGGTGACCCTGTCCTTAACGGTCACCGGGACAAAGCCCCGAACGCGGTCAAGTTGCTCCCGAATCCGGTCGATATCCTCGCTCGTCAGACCAAGAAGCCGCTGCAGTTTCGCAAGGACGTCATCGACGTCCCGGGCCTCCTCGTTCACGAGCGTGATCCGGTAGGTGTGCTCGTTGTCCGCGACGATCTTGCCCGCGCGGTCAAAGATGCGGCCCCGGTCGGGGCGCACCAGCCGCAAATTAATCCGGTTTTCCTCGGCCAGAAGGTAATACTCCTCAGCATCGCGTACACCCAGTTGCCACATCCGGAAACCAAGCACACCGACCACCGAGGTCATCATGCCGCCCAGCAACAGCGACCGACGCGTCGTTACCCGTGCGGCCTTGGCAAGATCCCGTTCAGATCGGCGCATGCTTGGCCCTCTCGTCCTGAGACTCCGGTATGCGTCTGCCGCCGATGGTTTTCAGGTAAGCGGCAAGTCGCAGTCCCAGGACCAAGACCACCAGTCCGACGAACCAATACTGCAGGGGGTTAGGCTCGGGCGTCGCCCGGTGAAAGCTGAGGAAGTGCATGAACAGGAAGTAGGCGACATGCGCTACAGACAGCCACCAGAGCGGCAGGACACCCATTTGCAGAAACTTCCAGCCGGAAACGCCCAGGCGGCGCATTGCGACATCGCTTGAGGTTGAGGCCAGGAGGATCGCGAGGAGCAAGGCGGCGATCCCGATTGCGTTGGCCAGACCAAAGCCATGTTGAAACATGACATAGCTGAGGAGTTCGGGATTCCATTCGAAGCCGAAGAGCCGCATCAGGTCCCATTCGACCCAGCCGACAAGAATGATTCCAGCATGCGCAAGCGCCAGAAGGCAGCCGTAGATCCCCGACTCGCGGCGGTAGGTCAGCACCAACACTGCGGGTCTGAGGAGCCGGGCCAGAGGCCCCAGGCCCATCGAAAGCGCAACCAGCACCAGCGAGGCGTCGGCAAGTGCCCGGTTCCAGCGGTGCATCGGACTCCACTCGCCATGGATGGCCGCAAAAATCAGAACGAGGCCAGCAGAGAGGAGGGCCATCAGCCCGTGCCGCAGAAGCACATTCCGGCTCAGCCGTCGGAACATTGGGTCATGGACCGTGACTGTCTTCATTTCACGTCACCCCGATCAAGGCCCCGCGGTCCCTGCACGTTCCTGTTGCCAGTGCGGACAGCGCGAAACCGGCGCCACGTTGTCAACGCGGCGATGCCCATGATGAAGAGCCCGGCAGTCGCAAGCCACGGCCGGAGCGGATCAAACCAGGCAAGAAGCGCGGGTCCACCGAAGACCAGCATGAGCACCTTGTTGCAGGTTGGGCAGGCGATTCCGAGAAAGCTGGCAAGCCCACCCGTCCCGGAAGCGCGCAAGTTGCACTGAGGGACCCACATCGCCGCTGTCACACCTCCGAGGAAGGCCGTCAGAACGGTCGCGACGAACTCCCAAGGCCCGACTGGAGTCATCCGGACAAAAAGCGGGTTCGCCCATACGGCAGTGACCGTGCCGAGGACCACAAACAGGGTGATGCCAACAGCCAGGCCGCGCAGGTTGCGGCGAAGGCTGTCATCATTCAGAAAAGTTGCCGGACCCGGGTTATCGCGCATCAAACTCGACCTCTGCAAACTCTTCACCAAAGCCCACACTGACGACCCAACGACCGGCCATCGGCAGCTCCACGTCGGCGCGCCAGACGCCTGCCTCGACCAGCTGAAGCGGCGGCGCTATGCCGTCCATGTGCATGTCGACCATCGCAAAGTTCACAACTGGCCGCATGCCGGCAGCTGCGCCGGCGTCAGTATCGGGCATGAACTGGATTTCGACCCGAACGTCACGACCACCGAGCGCATAGACCTGGACGTCCATCCGTCCGTCCGAAAACGCTTCAGACACTTCGGCTGTCACCGATGGATCAGCGGAGATCGTGTCGCGCGGATCGAGGGTCCAGACGGTCGTCCAGATGAAGACACCGACGAAGACGGCAACGCCCAAGGCGAGAATGAGGGTAAGCGCTCTAGTTCCCATTTCCCATATCCATCTGTGAATGATCCATTCCAGCCATCGGGGTCTCGATCGGCGTCGGTGCGGGCGCAGGAATGTCGCCCGTGCCTTCGGGGTCGAGGAGATAGGTGGCAATGGCCTCGCGGTCGGCAGCGCTCAGGAAAGACGTGCCCTCAGCGACGACCTCGGCCATGCTGCCGCCGAAAGCATCCCCGTTGGGCAGAATCCCCGACTGAAGCGCGTAAGCCAGGTCCGCAACGCCCCAACCTTTTGCGAGGAGAACGTCGCTCAGAATTGGCGGTGCTTTGCTGCCCCCTGGAAGGCTATCGTTCCCGGCAAAGCGGGCACCGTCATCAAGGCCCCCTGCCAGGGTCCGGCCCGTGTGACAGGCAGCGCAATGTGCAGCCCCCTCGACCAGTTGCCGTCCGCGGTTCCACGGGGAAGACGTGCCCATAAGTGCGTCCGTCTCGGGCGTATCAAGGTAGGCCGCGCGCCAGAGTTTCAGTCCCGATCTGAAACTGAAGGGAAAGCCGACGTCGTGGGGTGGGGCTGCAACGCCAACAGCCGGGACGGTGCGGAACGCCTCCCAGAGGTCGGCAATGTCCTGATCGGTAAAACCGGCGTAGAAAGAGTAGGTGAAAACCGGGTAGTAGGGGTCGCCGTCGGGCGACACCCCTTGGCGCACGGCCTTGGCGAAATCCTGCACAGTCCATTGCCCGATCCCGGCCTCCCGATGCGGTGTGATGTTCGGTGGCACGAAGGTGCCGAAGGGCGTGTCAAGAGGCGCACCTCCCGCGAGCGCCAGTCCTTTGGCGGCTGAGCTGGTATGGCAGGACACGCAGCCACTTGCGCGCGCGAGATAGGCCCCACGTTCGGCATCGCCGGAAGGGAAGCTCGCGGGCTCGACCTCCCCGATCGGCCACAGTGCCAACACCCCGGCACCGATACCTGCCACGATGGCTGGGAAGACAAAGGAAAGCCGGATCAAACCTCGCATGGTCAGTTCCGGCCCGCACGAAACTGCGCATGACAGGAAGAGCATGTCGCGCTGATCCGGTTGAAGAGGTCGTCCGCCGCCAGTGTCGTCAGATCGAGCTCCAAAATTGTCGGGTCGGATGTCCCTCGTGTCACCGCGATCTTTTCCGAAGCCGCTCCGTATCCCATCAATTCCGCGACCGTGAAGCCCGTTGGTTGCGATGTTCCGGTCATGTCCATGCCCGAGTGATCCATGCCAGCCATCTCGTCTGCTGGCGAACTCGCGGGCTCGAGGCCGTTCGGGGCAGCTTCAGCCAAGGCATCAGCATAGGCCTTCAGCTCTTCGGAGAGGGCCGCGAACTCCTGCCAATCGGCCCAGATTTCCGGCTTGGCATAGGTGACGCCTTCAAGGCTGTTTTCAGGGAAGAGCGACAGCATCGTCCCGCCCGCATGACTTGCAATGACGCTGGCGCCTTCAGACACAATGAAGGTGTCGTAGGGCACGGTGCCCTGCATCATCGGTGCCAATTCCGCGATGGTGTCGCGCATTGCCGTCATTCCGTTCATTCGGTCCAGGACGACGCCCGTCGCCCCCGTATGTGCCAGTGCCACTGCCGCGACGGCGGAAGCGGCAAGCGCGATCGCGCCAGTCCATTGAGATTTCATCTGCCTGACTGCCCTTGGTTTTTTGTTGTTGCTCATTGGCTGCGCCCTGCCGGTCAGGCGGGTCGCACCTTGGGACGAATTCTGGAGTCAGGCTGAGAAAGGGTCGAACCTGAGCAAGTCTTTCAAACCGGCTCTTCTGGTCATCGAACAATCGTTCGGCCTGACTGTCAGGTCAGGGTTCGCGGGGGAGGAAGTGTGATGGCCGGGCCGCCAAAACGGCGTTGCGACTGCTCAGCGTCGGGCTGAAGCACAGCAGGAACGGCCTTGGGCTGTATCGCTGCCAGAGCATCCGGCAAAACGAACGCTGTGCAAGTGACGCCGGGATGACAGGCAGGCGTTACCGAAGATTGCTGTTCGGGGGTATCTGCAGCCTCGACGGTGAGGCCGGAATGATGCTCTTTGCCAGACGCTGCTTCTGCAGATTGTGCCAACACCAAGCCCATGACCAGAGCGACAGTCAGAAGCCACATCGACGCGAAACGCAACAACCTGCGTACAAGCAGGTTTTGCGGGAAGGTCAATGGGTATGCTGTCGCTCTCATCTGTTCAGATCAGCTTGACTTTCGTTCCGACCGGCGTGCGATTGAACACTTCTTCGATGTGCTCATTGTAAAGCCCGATACAGCCGTTCGACGAGCGGCGACCGATCTTGCGCGTATCGTGGGTACCATGAATTCGGTAGTACTGCCACGAGAGATACAGGGCGCGGGTGCCAAGCGGATTGGTTGGATCGCCTCCTGGCACAAAGGCTGGCCACTCCGGGTTGCGCTCCCGCATCGAGGGTGTCGGAGCCCAGCTCGGGTTTTCCCGCTTCTCGACGACCTCGGTATATCCCCGCCGGGTCAGTTCATCCGACAGCGGAACCGAAGTGGGGTAGAGAAACATCTGACCGTCGCTCGTCCAGTGCTGGAGAACCTTGGCTGTGGTGTCAGAGATGATAACCCCCACCCCAAGCGAGTCGAAGTGGTCCTGCCACTCATGGGTACGGAACGCCGAGATATTGTTTCGGACGGGCCCTTGGTTATCCTCGGTTGCGAAGGCTGCCCGGCCCGTCAGGAAGGGCGCGGCAAGGGCTCCGGCAACGAAAAGTCGTCGACTGAATCGCATGGTCTGCTCCTCTTTTTTGTAGCTCTTGCCGGGTTCCAACGTGGGAAGGTCAAATCGCTTCGCGTCGTACAGGGGTCACAAAGAGGTGAAGCCGTGGCGCTTTCGCCGATTTTGTTGGGAAATTCTCTGCTCACTTCGATGTGAACACCTCTCCCATACACCAAGAGCGCTATTCTGCGACCATGCGTAAGTTTGCGAACATCTTGTGCGGTTTTTGCTTGCTCGTCGCCCTTCTATGGGCGGCGCTTCCTGATCACGCATCCCACGGCGCGCATGCAGATCATGCTCAAACCGCAGCTGTGGACCAGGACGCCCTTTGCAGCGACGGATCAGGCCATGCCTCCTGCCAGCTTGTCGCAACTGCCACCTTGTCATTTTTCGAGGTGGCACCGTCTGCCAAGTCCGCGCAGTTCGTGATCACGCCGGTCTCGGCTTCGAGCCGAGCCTTTGCCCCCCGACGCCCACCTCCGCGAACCTTCTTCTGAGTGAACCCTCGTCCTTCACGTTCCCCTCAGGAGTTCGCATGATTTTCCGTCGATCCTTTCTCACCGGCGCAGCCGCCGCAACCCTGTCGATGCCAACTGTCCTTCGCGCCCATACCGAAGAACCCTTTGTCCTGGCCGACGAATTCCAACCTCGTGAGGTCCGAGTCCGAGAGCAACATGCCCCCGGTCAGATCCTGGTCTTCCCGCGAAGTTTCTTTCTCTATTATGTTTTCGATTCCGAGCGTGCCGTCAGGTACGGTGTTGGCGTCGGCAAGGCCGGTCTGGCATTCAAGGGATCGGCAATCGTCGAACGAAAGGCCGAATGGCCGTCATGGCGCCCGACAAACGACATGATCCGCCGGAATCCCGATCGCTATGCCCAATTCGCCGATGGGGTGCCGGGCGGACCGGGCAACCCACTGGGCGCCCGAGCCCTCTACCTGTACCGCGACGGGCGCGACACGTACTACCGGATTCACGGCACGACAGAGCCCTGGTCGATTGGACAATCTGTGTCGAACGGCTGCATCAGGATGCTGAACGACCATGTGATCCAACTCTACGAGCAGGTACCCGTCGGAACACCGGTGACAGTCCTGTGACGATCCGGCGTCGTGATCTCTTTGTAGTGGGGGGCATCATTGCCGTGATCTATGGACTGCGGGCCTTGCCTTGGGACCGGCTTGGCGGACGCGGGCTTTCCTATGTCGACATCGAGGGTGTGCCGCCATTTCGTCGACTGGAGCTGCCCGGTCAGACCTCCACGGCAAACATCGCACTTGTCGGTCTCGATGGGCCACTACCTGAAGCGGGAGCACGCAGGGCGCGCATGGAGACCCTGCGCACCGACCCATGTCCGGCCTTATTTGGGAACAGCGCCTCCAATTCTGAGGTTCCCATCGCCTACTTCAGCGAGTTTCGTTGTCCGTTCTGCCGTGCTCTCGAGCGAGATCTTGAAAGCCTACTGGCCGAGGACCCAGCGACATTCCGGCTCGTGCAACACGAACTTCCGATCTTCGGGCCGCCGTCTGAGCTGGCCGCCCGGGCATCCGTTGCCGCCGCACGTCAGGGCAAGCAACAGGAGCTTCGCCGCCGCTTCATGCGGACACCGATGGTTGCGGAAGAGGCCTCGGTACGTCGTGTTGCGGAGTCCCTTGATCTGGATGTCGAGCAGCTCTTAATCGACATGTCCTCCGCCGGGGTCCAGGCCGAACTCGACCGAACACGCGCACTTGCCGATCTCTTCGGGTTCATCGGCACCCCAGGTCTGGTGATCGGACGGACCGTGCTCAGCGGTGCGGTTCCCCTTTCCCTCCTCCGACAGATTGCGGAAGAAGAGAAGGCCGAACCATTTCCGGTCTGTTGATGCGATGAACACACCAACTCATATGCTGATCGGGGCCGCTGTCTTTGCGCGGCCCGTCGTGCCGTCCACTCTGGTAGCGGCCATACTGGGCGGGCTCGCTCCTGATGTTCCGATGTTTGCGTTGGTCCTATTTTCGACACGCCTGGTCGGAATTCCGCAGCATGAAGTCTTTGGAGACCTCTTCTACTCGCACTCATGGCAGGCCGTCTTTGCCGTTGATCACAGCTTTTTCGTCTGGGGCCTGCTTCTTGCTCTTGGACACTGGCGACTTCACCTCATTCTCACCGCCTTTGCAGGAGCCGGCTTTTTGCATGCGGCCACCGACTTCGTCACCCATCATGACGATGCCCGCCGCCAATTCTGGCCCGTGTCGGACTGGGTATTCCGCAGTCCGGTCAGCTACTGGGACCCGAACTATTACGGCGGTATCATCGGCGTGGTGGAACTTGGGCTGGTTCTGTTCGCCACTGCCTTTCTCTGCTGGCGGCACCGAAAACTCTGGCAGCGCGTCGTGATCGTCATTTTGGCCGCTGTGATCGTCGTACCCGTGATAGTTACAGGTGGCTTCCACGGACTTCACGGCATGGGCTGAAAGAGCGCACCGCAGCGTGCTTCAGGTTCCCGCTCGGCATGGCTTGCATGGCCATTCAGGATTGATCGCGCCTCCCCTAGCAGCTTACTGAAAAGCACGCTTGGTCTTGCTAGGCGCTCAATATCGCCTTAGTTCGATCTGTATCGCCGCAGGAGTTGTGCATTGATCGCTACAATAATGGTCGATGCCGACATGAATACGGCGCCGACTGCAGGTGTCATTAGGAAGCCGGTGCCGAACGTGATGCCAGCAGCCATTGGAATGGCAAATGCGTTGTATCCGGTCGCCCAGATCAGGTTCTGCACCATCTTCGAATACGTCGCTCGGGACAGGCCAAGAATGGCCTCCACATCCCGTGGGTCAGAACGCACCAGGACCACGTCGGCGGATTCCACGGCGACATCCGTCCCCGCACCAATGGCAATTCCAAGATCGGCTTCGACGAGCGCCGGCGCGTCGTTCACCCCGTCTCCAACCATTGCGACCTTCAGACCCCGGGCGCGAAGTTCTTTCACGCGGGCCGCTTTCTGATCCGGGAGGACCTGTGCGAAATATTCATCGAGGCCGAGTTCTGCAGCGACCGATTTCGCGACCCCCTCGGCGTCTCCCGTCATCATGATGGACCTGACACCTCTGGCCTTGAGACGTGCCACGACATCACGCGATTCCGCGCGCACGATGTCTGCCAAAGCCAGCAACGCATAGGGCTGGCCGCCAACCTCCAGCACCACGACGGTCTTGCCTGCCTCCTCCAGCAGGGCAAGGCGCGGGTCGGTCACGGGTCGGCCTTGCCGCCGAAGATGACTAGGGCTGACGATGGCGACCTCCCGCCCGTCCACACGTGCCGTAACCCCCGCACCGGTGATGCTCTGCAAGCCTTCCGGGGCCGGAAAGTCTATGCCACGGGCTTTTGCGGCGGCGACAATCCCAGTAGCGATCGGATGCTGCGACTGGCTTTCAACCGATGCCGCAAGACGCAAGGCGGTCGTCTCGTCGCCATCTTGCAGCAACACCAGATCGCTTACGCCGAATCTGCCTTCAGTCAGGGTGCCGGTCTTGTCGAAGACCACCGCGTTCAGATCCCGCGCACGCTCAAAGGCGGCACGGTCGCGGATCAGCAGTCCATTGCGCGCGGCCAGCGACGTCGAGACGGCCACGACAAGCGGCACGGCAAGGCCGAGCGCATGCGGACAGGCGATGACCATGACTGTCACCATCCGCTCAAGCGCAAAGGTGGCCCCCGCCCCGACCGCATACCAGTAACCGAACGATCCGAGGCCGACGGTGATGGCAATCCAGGTCAGGATAGTTGCGGCGCGCGAAGCCAGATCCTGTGTGCGCGAGCGGCTGTCCTGTGCTGCTTTCACCATGGCGATGACCTGCGACAGGTAGGTTGCCTCGCCCGTCGCCTTCACCTCGATGGTGACGGCACCTTCGCCATTTACCGCACCGCCGATGACAGCCTCGCCGGCAGACCGCGTGACAGGTTTCGATTCCCCGGTCAGCATGGCCTCGTTGAAGGATGATGTGCCTTCGATGATCTTTCCATCGACCGGCACCTTGGCACCGGGGCGGATCACGACCCGGTCGCCGGCGATTAAGGCCGCGACGGGCACGTCCTCCGTTCCACCGTCCGCGGTCACCCGCAGTGCGGTATCCGGCAGCAGGCGTACAAGTTCCTCCAAAGCGCGAGAAGCGCCGAGGACGGACCGCATCTCAAGCCAATGCCCCAAAAGCATGATCGTGACGAGCGTGGCCAGTTCCCAATAGAACGGCTCTCCACCGGGCAGTCCTAGTGTGACGGCAGCCGAGTAGTAATAGGCTGTCGAGATGGCAAGCGCGACAAGCGTCATCATGCCCGGACGACCACTGCGGATTTCCGGAAGCGCCCCTTTCAGGAATGGCCAGCCGCCCCAGAAATAG
Organism: Paragemmobacter amnigenus; assembly: GCF_009908265.2. Classification (GTDB taxonomy): domain Bacteria; phylum Pseudomonadota; class Alphaproteobacteria; order Rhodobacterales; family Rhodobacteraceae; genus Paragemmobacter; species Paragemmobacter amnigenus. The sequence continues at coordinate 112,138 of NZ_JAAATX020000014.1, forward strand.
ATGATGGAAGAGAGGGCCAGCGCGACCCACTCTTCCCCGGCAAACAGGGGTGCCATCCCCTGCCCCGTGAAGTTCCGCACCATCGGCGACAGCACCAAGACTGGGACAGTCAGGACGAGGCATACCCAGAACCGGCGGCGGAAATCGGCCACCATGTCACCGTGTCCTGCGTGGGCACTACCCCCCTGTGGCGCATGCCCCATCGCGGTGTGATCAACTGTGGGTTTGGCACCATGACCCATCCCGGCATGGTCCATTCCGGCGTTCGCCGGGTGGTTGTCCGGTTTCTCCGCGCTGCTGGCCATCGAACCGAACTCCTTTGCGTCCCGGATTAACAGGCGGCGCGGCCGATCCCGACCGCGCCGCCCAAGGTCATCCCGGGCTTACATGCCCTTGGTGGCGAGAAAGGCCTTGAGCGTGGCGATCTCGGATTCCTGCGCCGCAATGATCGCCTCCGCCAGCTTGCGCATTTCGGGGTCCTTGCCGAATTCAAGCTGGATCTTCGCCATGTCAATGGCGGCCTGATGGTGAGGGATCATGCCCCGGGCGAAATCGATATCCGGGTCGCCGGTATAGGGGACCATCATGTCGGCCATCATTTTGTCCATTGCGGCAGCGCTGGCGACGGTAGCCGGGTCATTGGCGAGTTCCGGGGGTATCAGGGTCGCATGGCTCATCATGCCCATATCCCCCATGCCCATGCCACCCATGTTGGAGTGGTCCATGCCTTCCATGGTCTGCTGGGCAAATGCGATCCCACCGACAACAGCAACAGCCGCAATAGACAGCGCGAGAGTACGTTTGTTCATTCAGATTTTCCTTCGATGATTATGTTTTGTCAGGCAGGCGCGTAGCCGACCTCGGTCAGCGCCGCGACCAACCGGTCGCGAGAAGCCGCTGATTTGACTTCGACCTTGTGCGAGGCCGGATCCGCGCTCACCTCGGCGGAGGGGTCTACCGCCTGGATCGCCTTGGTGACGCTGCGCGCGCAGCCGCCGCAGGTCATGTTCTCGATATGGAACTGCATGAGTGTCTCCTTCGGACAGTCGTCTCATGCACCTCGATATGGGCCTTCCCACCGTTGTAAGGTCAAGAGAACAATTCCGTGATCAGACAAAATGAAATCAGGGCTTGACCTTGCCATTATGGGAAGCCCTATCTCAGTCAGCGGAGTACCTCGACACTGGAGTGCCGCTATGAACATACAAACCCTTCATCACGCCACGGCGGATCTCGGCAGGATCGTGATCGACGTCGACGGCATGACCTGCGCATCCTGTGTTGGGCGCGTTGAACGCGCACTGCAGGCTGTCCCCGGGGTAAAAACTGCAGCCGTCAACCTTGCGACGGAACGGGCAGAAATCATCGGATCGGGCCTGGACCGATCGGCTCTGGTCAAGGCAATCGAGGACGCGGGCTATGATGTGCCAACGCGTCCGATCGATATCGTCATCGAGGGTATGACCTGCGCCTCCTGTGTGGCACGGGTGGAGCGGGCCTTGAAGACGGTACCCGGCGTGACCGTAGCCAATGTCAATCTGGCCACGGAACGCGCCACGGTCACCGGAACCGCGGACCTTGCCGCCCTGATCGGCGCAATCGCGGATGCGGGGTACGAAGCGCGGGCAGCGGCCGAAACCGCCATCATGTCAGAAGAGTCCGCCGCGAAGAAAACGGCCGAGGAAGCCGCATTGAGGCGCGATGTGCTTTTTGCTGCGGCTCTGACGCTGCCGGTGTTTGTCCTCGAGATGGGATCGCATCTGTTCTTGTGGGTCCACATGGCGGTGATGAACAGCATTGGCATGCAGAACAGCTGGTACATTCAGTTCGCCTTGACGACCGTAGTCCTCCTTGGTCCTGGCCTCAGGTTTTACCGCAAGGGGTTTCCGGCCCTGGCGCGTCTGGCGCCTGACATGAACAGCCTGGTCGCGGTCGGAACGTTGGCTGCCTTCGGCTATTCCCTGGTGGCAACCTTTGCCCCCGGCGTCCTGCCCCTAGGCACCCAGAATGTCTATTTCGAGGCGGCGGCAGTCATCGTCACATTGATCCTCCTTGGTCGTCTGCTTGAAGCCCGCGCCAAAGGCCGGACCTCAGAGGCGATCAAGCGGCTGGTCGGACTTCAGGCGAAGACCGCCCGTGTCCTTCGCAATGGCGGCCTTGTCGAAGTGCCGGTCGCCGAAGTCCGCCCCGGTGATATCGTCGAGGTCCGCCCTGGCGAGCGGGTGCCGGTCGACGGCGAGGTCACGACGGGCGCAAGCTGGATCGACGAAAGCATGATCTCTGGCGAGCCCCTGCCGGTCGAGAAGGCACCGGGCAGCACCGTGACCGGCGGCACAGTAAACCAGACCGGCGCGTTCAACTTCCGGGCGACGGCGGTGGGTGAGGCCACGATGCTGGCTCAGATCATCCGCATGGTCGAAGCCGCGCAAGGCGGAAAGCTGCCGATTCAGGCGCTGGTCGACCGCGTGACGATGTGGTTCGTTCCCGTGGTTATGGCGATTGCCGTGCTGACCTTCGCCGTCTGGCTGATCCTCGGGCCTGATCCGGCCCTGACCTTTGGCCTGGTCAACGCCGTCGCCGTCCTCATCATTGCCTGCCCCTGCGCCATGGGTCTGGCCACGCCAACGTCGATCATGGTCGGCACCGGGCGTGGTGCCGAGATGGGCGTGCTCTTCCGCAAGGGCGAGGCCCTGCAGGCCTTGCAGACTGTCAAGGTGGTCGCGTTCGACAAGACCGGTACCCTGACCGAGGGCAAGCCGCGCCTGACCGACATGGCTCTGGCACCGGGCTTCGCCCGCGCCGCGGTCCTTGCCGTGGTGGCTGCTGTCGAAGCGAAGTCCGAGCATCCGATCGCCCGCGCCATTGTCGCGGCGGCCGAAGCCGAGGGCCTGATCCTTCCTGAGGTCACTACCTTCGATTCCGTCACCGGTTTCGGTGTCACGGCGGCGGCGGGCGGGCAGCGGGTCGACGTCGGCGCCGACCGCTACATGGTCAAGCTCGGCCTCGATGTCTCCCGCTTCGGCGACACCGCGACCCGGCTCGGCGACGAGGGCAAGTCACCGCTCTATGCCGCCATCGACGGCAAGCTTGCTGCAATCATCGCCGTTGCGGACCCGATCAAGGAAACCACGCCGCAGGCGATCCAGGCATTGCACCTGCTGGGGCTGAAGGTTGCCTTGATCACTGGCGACAATAGCCGCACGGCGAACGCCATCGCCCGCCAGCTTGGCATCGACGAAGTTGTGGCCGAGGTGCTGCCCGACGGCAAGGTCGCTGCGGTGAAACGTCTGAAGGCACTGGGTGCGCTGGCCTATGTCGGCGACGGGATCAACGATGCGCCCGCCCTGGCCGAAGCGGATGTGGGCCTTGCCGTCGGAACCGGCACCGACATTGCCATCGAAGCGGCGGACGTCGTCCTGATGTCGGGCAGGCTGACTGCCGTCTCGGATGCCATCGCGCTTTCCAAGGCCACGATGCGAAACATCCGCCAGAACCTGTTCTGGGCCTTCATCTACAACGCCCTGCTGATCCCGGTTGCCGCAGGCGCACTCTGGCCCGCCTTCGGTATCCTGCTGTCGCCGATCTTTGCCGCCGCTGCGATGGCGCTGTCGTCGGTCTTCGTCCTCGGCAATGCGCTGCGACTGCGGCGCTTTGCACCTTCAATCGCCGCGTAAGGAGGCCCTGAGATGAACATCGGTGAAGCTTCAAAATCTTCGGGCGTTTCCGCCAAGATGATTCGCTACTATGAGTCGATAGGGCTCATTCCGGCAGCAGGAAGGACGGTTGCAGGATATCGCGTCTACACGATGACCGATGTTCAGCTTCTGCGCTTCATCCGAAGGGCGCGCGACTTGGGTTTTTCCGTCGAGAAGATCGAGGAGTTGCTGGCGCTCTGGCAGGATCGTTCGCGGCAGAGTGCAGATGTGAAACAGATTGCCCTTCATCAGATCGCCGGTCTTGAAGTTCGAATTCGTGAAATGCAGGCAATGATGGACACGCTTCGTCATCTGGCAGATGCGTGCTGCGGCGATCACCGCCCGGACTGTCCGATCCTTGCCGACCTCGTGAATGGCCCCGACCATGGCAGCGGAGCGCGCGAGGAAGATCAACAATCCGCGCCCCGCTCCGGCAAGGCTGCCGGACTTCAAGCGCATTGACATTCCGCGGTATGCGCATGATCGTGATTTTGTTTGGTGTTCATGGGACGCAGAATCCCCGAACTAAATCGGGAATGAGGAAGGGCGGACCCAGCTGCGGCGCCCAATACCTCAGCCGCCCCCGCGACTTGATTTCATTGGATTCTTTGTCCCGGATTTAACGACAACGTGACACCTGGCTTGCTGCACGCGGTCAGTAACGTGTTTTTGCGGGGGCTCACTTCCATGATCCCCTGCATTTGCCCGGAATCCTTAAACGGAAGACAAAATCTCTATGCTCGCCCCTACCGGGGCGAGTTCGTCGGGCAGTTCCTTTGCTGTCTGATCGGCTGAAGAGGTGACGTGCAATTGCGTCGGTAGTTGCTGCATGTGTCGCCTGGAGCCGTACCAAGCGCTCTGCTGTTAAGTTCGACGAGGACTACCCAGTACTACCGGCCGATGTGGATGCAATCAGGCTACCAGATAGGTCCCAAACACTGACGTCGTCCTGTCGCGCTCGGTCCAGAAAATCTCATCAGGCTTGTCCCACATCCGCACGATGATTTCGTCAATACTAGTGAGCAGAGAGGGCGGGCACCAACTCGGCGAGTTGGCGACCGTTTCATCTTAGTATTTTGCCTGGGCCGTGGTCCCGTCGGGGGCAACAAGCTGGAGCGCTCCTTTGACGTCTTTAGCAACCGCGACAGCAGCAGCCCCGATGAGTTGACCGTTGGCATCCGGAGTAAGCTCAAACCGCTGTGCACTGCCGTCGACCAGCAAGATTGCGTTGCCCGTCCATCCCTCTGCCGATAACGGCTGATCTGCCCCGTCATAAAGGTAGACAATCACATTAGGAGTGTCGTTCGCGACCAGTTCCGCGTGCCACGCCCCTGCATCGACTTTCCAACCACCGTTCGGCCCGGGCCGTGGCTCGTGGGCAAAGGCTGAAAGCGCGACTAATGAAGCCAAGGCAGACAGGCCGAGGCGGAAGGATATTCTGGAAAGGCGCATTTTGGGCTCCGATGTTCAGTATGCTTCGATTGTGGATGCACGACCTGTTTCCTGCGACTGCTTGGCAGCCTCGGCCCGTGCCTGCGCCACAAGGCGTTCAAGCGGGGCACGGCCATAGCGCAGGAACAGTGTCGGGGTCAGGACAGTGTCAAGGATCGTGGCTGTCACCAGGCCACCAAAGATGGTGATGGCGACGGGGTGGAGGATTTCCTTGCCGGGCGCATCAGCGCCAAGCATCAGCGGCACAAGGGCCACCCCCGCCGACAAGGCGGTCATCAGCACCGGCGTCAACCGCTCCAGACTACCACGAATGACAAGGTCGCGTCCGAACGGCATGTCTTCTTGAATGGCGAGGTTGATGTAGTGGCTAATCTTCAGAATGCCGTTGCGGGTCGCAATCCCTGTCAGCGTGATGAAGCCGACCATGGACGCGACCGACAGAGGCTGGCCAGACCACCACAAAGCCGCGACGCTGCCGATCAGGGCCAAAGGCACGGACGCCATGATGATGCCGACAAACAGCGGCGAGCGGTAGCGGCTGTAAAGGATCGCGAAGATCATCGCCAGCGACAGGATCGACAAGAGGCCGATGGTGCGCATCGACTCCTCTTGGGCTTGGAAGGTACCTTCAAGCGTCGCGAAGAATCCGGTGGGCAGGTCCTTCTCGGCCATAACGGCTCGGATCTGTTCGACGATCTGCGCCATGTCGGTTTGCCCGTCGGAGTTGGCCAGCACGACGAGGCGGCGTTTGCCGTTTTCGCGAAGAATCTGGTTCGGGCCGTCGGTTTCGACCACATCGGCAATCTGACTGACCGGGATCCAGCCTGTCGGGGTTTCGATCAGGAGATCACCAAGACCGCGTGTCGTGCGTTCTTCGTCCTGCAGGCGCAACACGACGTCGAAGCGCTTGTTGCCATCAACGATCCGCGAAACGATGCGACCGTTTGAAAGTTGTTCCAATTGTTCGGTTACGGCAGCGGGCTGCAGACCATAAAGCGCCGCGCGTCCGTAATCGACGATGATCTCCAGCTGCGGGATACGGACCTGCTTTTCGACCTGAAGATCGACGACGCCAGGGATTTCATCCAGCGCCACCCGGAACTCCTCGGCAATGGCGCGCATCGTGTCGAGATCCTCGCCAAAGATCTTGAGCGCAATCTGCGCCCGAACCCCCGACAGCATGTGATCAAGCCGGTGCGATATCGGCTGGCCGATGTTGGTCACCACCGGCAGCACGGATAGACGCGCACGGATATCCGCCTCGATCTCGGTCTTTGGGCGGCCGTCTTGGGCCAGTTCCACCTCGACCTCGGACGAATGCACCCCTTCGGCGTGTTCATCCAGTTCCGCACGGCCCGTCCGGCGCCCAACCAGCACAACCTCGGGCACCTCAAGGATCAACTGCTCTGCCACCAGACCGATCCGCTGGCTTTCCTCGAGGGATATGCCAGGGTTGAAGAGCATGCTGATCGTCAGCGTGCCTTCGTTGAACGGGGGCAGAAACGCGCGTGGCAGCTGCGTGGCGAAACTGCCTGCTGTGACCACGGCCGCCAGAACTCCTGCGATCAGCAGGCGTGGGTGCCCGAACGACCACTCAAGCAATTTGCGATTGCCACGCTTCAGGACCCGGACGACCATGCCTTCATGCTCATCCAGTCGTTTCAGACCCGGCAGCATGTAATAGGCCATCACCGGGGTCAGCGTGATTGAAACGACAAGGCTGGCCAGGATCGAGATGATATAGGCCTGCCCAAGTGGTGCAAAAAGCCGCCCCTCAATGCCCGAGAGCGCAAAGAGCGGCACGAAGACCAGAACAATGGTCATCGTGGCGTAAACGATGCCCGACCGAACCTCCTGGCTGGCAGACACGACCACGTCGAAGACTGACCGGGGATTTCCCTTCTCGCGGTTCTCCCGTAGGCGGCGGAAGATGTTTTCGACATCGACCACGGCGTCGTCGACCAACTCACCGATGGCGATGGCTAGGCCGCCCAGAGTCATCGTGTTGATCGACAGACCCATCCAGTAAAAGATGATCGCCGAAACTAGGATAGAAACAGGAATGGCGGTCAACGAGATGATCGTGGTGCGCAAGTTCAACAGGAACAGGAAGAGCACGACCGCGACCACCGCAATGGCCTCCAGTAGCACCTTCTGCACATTGCTGATCGACGTCTCAATGAAGGTCGCTTGGCGGAAAAGGATGTTGTCCGCCTTTACTCCTTCTGGCAGGGCCGCGGTCATCTCCGCCAATGCGGCCTCGACCTGCTGGGTCAGCGCGATGGAGTCCACGTCCGGCTGTTTTTCGACAGAGACGATCACAGCATCGTCGCCCATGAAACCGGCATCGCCGCGCTTGGTGCGGGGCGCAAAGCTAACTTCAGCGACCTGATCCAAAGCCACCGGCTGACCATTCACGGAGGCCACGACAAGGTTTCCAAGGTCATCCAGGCTTTGGGTGCGCCCGATGTTGCGGATCAGGAACTCGCGTCCGTACTGGTCGGCAAAGCCACCGCCCGTGTTCGCGCCAAAGCCAGTCAGTGCTGCTTCGACATCTTCATAGGTCACGCCAAAGGCGCGCATTGCTGCCGGGTTTGGCGCAACCCTGTATTGCCGTACCTCGCCGCCGATCGGGATGACGTTAGCCACCCCCGGAATGGTCAAGAGCCGTGGCCTGATGGTGAAATCGGCCAGTTCGCGCAGCTCCATCGGGGTGACCGTATCCGGCCCGGTGACTGCAATCAGCATGATCTGCCCCATAATGGAGGCGACCGGCCCCATCTGTGGCACCACGCCTTGGGGCAGCTGCGCCTGCACCAGGGTCAGCCTTTCAGCAATCTGCTGACGGTTGCGGTAGATGTCAGTGTTCCAGTCGAACTCGACATAGACAATCGAAAGGCCCACGCCCGAAGTGGACCGGACCCGCGTGACACCGGGCAGCCCATTCATCTGGGTTTCCAGCGGATAGGTGACCAATTGCTCGACCTCGGGCGGGGCAAGCCCCTCGGCCTCGGTCATGATGGTAACGGTCGGACGGTTGAGATCGGGGAACACATCGACCGGAAGGCGGGTGACCGTCAGGGCACCGTAAAGCACCATGACGATGGCAATCGCCATGACGAACATGCGGTTGCGCAGTGATTGCGTGACCAGAAAGTTGAACATGGTCTGTGCCTATCGGATCTGGTTGAGGAGTTCGGCACCCTCGGCCACGACACGAAGCCCGACCTCAAGGCCCGCCACGACCAGCACTGTGTCGCCGTCCAGCGGTTCTACTCGAACCTCGCGCTGGACGAAGCGTTCGGCATTGGTCTTCACATAGACCACAAGCTGCCCGTTGGCCCCGCGCAAGACAGCATCGCGGGGTACGACGATTCCTTCATGCTCTGCCGGAGTGGCCGCGATCACCCTCAGCAACTGACCCGCCCGCAAACCAGTTGCTTCTCCCACGACAGAAAACCGCACAGGAACGGCTTGTCCCTGGTCGGCAAGACCCGTCCCCTGATAGACAAGATCGATGGTCGATCCGTCAGCGAAGACCGCCACTGCTTCTGAGCCCAAAGCTTCTGATCGATAGCTCAGCGCCTCGACCCAGAACCTTCCTGGGTCAACGATCTCGTAAACGGTGACGCCCGGGGAGGCGATCTGGCCCGCGATGGCTTGGCCTGCGGCAATGACCCCGTCAACCGGGGCGATCAGATTTTCCGACACATCGGTCAGCGAAACCAAGGCGTCACGTTGGGCGATCAAGCTTTCCTGTTCGATCTCCAACTCTTCGATCTCGGTCTGCGCCACCACGCTTTCCAACTGCTTACGCCGGTCAAGACGGCGAGTGACAAGCTGCAATTCTTGTTCGATCTCACGAATTTGCTGTTGGCGGTCGGCAAGATCTACCGCACCGATGGTCGGCTCGACGATGGCGACGATCTGACCTGCCTTCACTAAGGACCCGAGCTGTGGAAAACCACCCGGTGGGGCCACCAGCCTGCCCTCAAGTGACGCCTGCACATAGCCCGAGGCATTCGGATCTGGAATGATGCGCCCCGGAAGTTCGATGCGCCGCCCATGCAAAGCCGTTTCCGTGACGAGCGTGCGAATGCCCAACACACGCTGCGTCCCTTTCGGAACAAAGATGGCCCCATCTGGAAAGCGTTGGGCGACATCGCGCGTCGCAGCGGCAGGCATGGGCAATGCTGCGTTGGCCGCGCTGGCGGCAGCAACCTCCGCCTGCCCCTGCGACGGCGGGATAAGCAGGAGAGCTACCAGCAGAGCTGTAATCTTGGCAGGTGCAACTGGCCGGCGATTGCGCCGCAACAACAGCATGCCGAAAACGCCTACCAGCAGACCGATAGCAGCCGCGGCGGCGAGCGTTAGATCGCGGGTCTCCAGGCGCGCCCGCAAGTCACCCAAAACACTCGCGCCAATCGCTGCTGCAGCGTTTACCTCAACCACTGCCGCTGGTGGTGGTGCGGGGATCGTCAGCGACCCCACCAAAACGTCAAATCCAGCATCGGCAATGACGGTGATCGCAAGATCGTAGCTGCCGGGTGTCGCGACCCAGGGTGCGGAAAACGCATAGATCCCCGGCTCCGTTTCCGTGCCGATGATAACACCAGAGGGCGTGTCCATCTCGACCGCAGCCCCGGCAACGGGCGCGTTGGTGTCGAATGTGTCGATAAAGACCTGCAGTTCGGCACCGCGGGCTATCACGACCGCTTCGAACACCGTTGATGCTGCTTCGACCCGAGGGGCGATGGTGGTGCTGACCGGCGGCGGCGGTGCGCCGTGATCATGGCCTTCATGTGCGGCCACGCCGCCCGTGAAGCCAAACATCAGAACAACGGCCAAAGCCCCTACAAACCGCATATCCGAACCTCGACGCCTGTTTTTGTTGGTGTCGAGATGACCGACAGACGTCTCTGAACGATTGCCGCTTTGTAACCGAGTGTTTCAGCGCCCCTGTCTGGGCAGGGACACAGTGACACGCAAGCCACCGGTCGGCCCTTCGCCAAGCTCCAGCGTGCCGCCGTGGCCGTCGATCACAGCGCGTGCAATTGTCAGCCCCAGGCCAAAGCCCCCGGTCTTGTTGTTGCGCGACGATTCAAGCCTGACAAAGGGCAAAAGCACGCGGTCCCGGTCCGCAGCGGCAATTCCCTGACCGTCGTCATCGATCACCACGACCACATCCTGCGCGTTTTCGGAAACCGCCACGCGTGCTGTTCCGCCATACTTGACGGCATTGCCCACGAGGTTGCCAAAGGCACGCTTCAGCCCAAGCCGCCGCCCCGGAACAACCGCCGCTCGTGGACCAGCAAAGGAAACCACCGCGCCCTGATCGGTCTGATCATCTGTCACGGTCTCAAGGATCGCGACAAGGTCCACGGGGCGTATCGGTTCGTCGGATCGGTCACCGCGCAGATAAGACAGCGTCTGATCGATCATCCGCTCCATTTCGTCCAGATCATGGGCGATGGACCGCGCGAGAGGCTGACTGTCGATCTCCTCGGCGCGCAGACGCAACCGGGTGATGGGTGTCTTCAAGTCATGGGATACTGCAGCCAGAGCTTGTGTGCGGTCGTCGATTGAGCGGGCAAGCCGGTCTTGCAGGTCGTTGAAAGCTCGGGCCAGAACGGCAACTTCATAGGGGCCGGTCTCAGGCACCGCCGCTACCTTTCCGGTGGTGTAGAACCCGTTGGCCGCCTCGGCAAAGCGACCAAGCGGCCGCGATATCCAGCGCACCAGCAGGATGGCTGTGGCCAGAGCCACGGCTGCGATCATCCACGCCACCATCACGGTCTGCGGTGCGCCTGGGATGCGGGGTGTCCAGCTCAGCAGGCTCACGTTCAACCAAGTGCCGTCCGTCAGGCGCATCGAGATCAACGCGACGTGCGGGTCCGGGCTCTGACCAGCCTGTTCGCCGACGCTCAGCCCGCCCTCGCCAAGTTCCGGGGCCAATTCCACCAAACGCGTCTGCAGATCTGTCCACAATGGGTTGGTCGCGTCCGCTTCGACCGCGCGCTGGTCCCGGCTCCAATGCGCTTCGATCGCGCCACTCGAAAGGTCGTGCGCGGCGTCTTCGCGAAGGCCCTCCGGCAATCCGGCCAGCGTGCGCTTGATGGTCAGCAAGCGATCCGCCAGCCGCTGTTCCGTCGCATCGGACAGATCGGCGCTCAGCGACGCGCGATAGGTTTGCAGCCCAACAATCTGTACGGTGGCGATGCCCAGGATCAGGACGATGGTCGTTCTGGCTACCAGTGTATCAAACCTGAACGCCAAAGCTGCCTGAAGCAGCGCCCTGAGCCGCTTCACTTGCGCCGCACGGCCGCTGCGAACAGATAACCTGCGCCGCGAATGGTCTTGATTAATTCTCCTTGCGCCTCGATTTTCCGGCGCAAGCGGCTGACCTGCACATCGATCGAGCGGTCAAACACGTCGAGGGTTCTGTTTTTGGTGCTGTCGAGAAGGTAGTCTCGGGACAAGACCCGCTGCGGTGCCTCGAGAAACGTCATCAGCAGGTCATATTCACCGCCTGACAGGTCAACGACGACGCCGCCCGGATTCACCAACTCTCGCTTCAGGGTATCCAAATGCCACCCCTCGAACTCGATCGAACGACCTGAACCTTGCGGTGCAGACCCCTCCACTGACCGGCTGCGCCGGAGGACTGCCTTGATGCGGGCCAGAAGTTCGCGCGGATTGAACGGTTTCGGCAGGTAGTCATCGGCACCGACCTCCAACCCGACAATGCGGTCGATCTCGTCGCCCTTCGCCGTCAGCATCACGACCGGCACCGTGCTTTCGGCGCGCAACGCCCGGCATAGGTCGAGCCCGTTCGTCCCCGGCAGCATGATGTCCAGCACAACAAGATCCACTTGGGATGACTGCATCTGGGCCTTCATCTCTGCGCCATTGCGGGCGGTCGAGACAACAAACCCGTTGGCGCGCAGGAACTTGGCAACAAGCGACAAGATCTCGCCGTCATCATCGACGACAAGAACCTTGCCTTCGGTCGCTTGAACTGCGGTCGACTGTTGCAACATTGGTCTTCGGTCTCGTCTCTGGGCACGCGCTGAATGGCACTCAGACACTACGACACTGTTGCCCGATTGTATCGATTTGTTGCAGTGGCTTTTCCTTATCTCAGGACATTCCGGAGCTGATCGACGGCTCCCCGACCATTCCAGTCGAACGGCCCCTGAAGGCGACCAATTTCGTTCTCTCGGTTGTCGACCAGCAGCGTTGTCGGCAGTCCAATGAAGGCGAAGGCGAGTTGAACTCTTTACGGCTCCGCCCAGAAGAGCGGCAGATGCCGAATGCCGACTTCGTTGTAGAATTCGCGTCCACGGGTGATCCCGCCTTCGTCGATGTTCAAAGGCAGAACCATGAAACGATCGCCGCCCAAGGCTTCTTCCAGCTGGTCAAGCGCTGGCATCTCCTCGCGGCAAGACGGGCACCAAGTCGCCCAGATGTTGAGAAGTACGACCCGCCCGATGAAGTCGTCCAGTTTGCACGTGGTTCCCGCCTCGTCGAGGATCGGCGGCGAGAGAAGTGGCTGCGGGTCCTTTCCTAGGCGGAAGGGCGGGCGCGCCAACGCTGGCATCGCCATGAACGGCGTTGCAAGTCCACCAAGAATAGCTCGACGTCCGATGCAGTCAGATATGGCATGTCCCCTGGGAGATAGGCCCGGACCTGCGGCGCGGCCGCAGGTCCAGCGAGTTTCAGGCGGAAACCGCAAACTCCGTCATCATGCCCATCGAAAGGTGGGGCATGTGGTGACAATGGAGCATCCAGCGCGCGGTTTCACCTGCGTCCAACGCAACCGTCACCATGCCCATCGGCGGCACATGCACGGTGTCGCGTACCGCACCTGCAAAACGCGCACCGCCTGTGCTGACCACCTGAAACGCGTGACCGTGCAAGTGCATGGGATGCGCCATCATCGACATGTTATGGAACGTGATCTCTACCCGATCGCCGGATTTCGCCGTCACCGGCACATGGGTGCCCCAGGTCTGTCCGTTGATCGTCCAGACATAGGGCATCATCGAACCACCCAGCATGAGCATTGGCTGCGATGCGGGCGCACGTTCGGGCAACGGAGTGACCGCGCGAAGCAAGCTTTCCTGTGCGAGATCGCCGCTGAAGGCGGGATGGTCTCCCTCCGACACGTCAGCGATCTTCGCCAAAGCGGCCCCCGGCGTGGCCAGGATAACACCCGTCCTTTCGTTGGCGCCCTCGCGCAGGGCGAGAACCGGATACGCCCCGCCCTCCCTCGGTATATCCAGTTCGATGTCGAGACGCTGGCCCATCGCGACACCAAAGCGACTGCCAGGCAGTGGTTGCACCGGCTCGCCGTCCACCGCAACCAGCCGTCCGGGAAGCGCGCCCGTATCGATCCAGAAGACAGTCGCAGCGGCGGCGTTGATTACGCGGACCAGCACCTGCCCGCCTTTGTCCACCTGTACGACTTCCGGGTCGTCAAGAGTCCGATCGTTGGCGAGATAGGCATCGAAGTTGTAGTCGTTAAGGTCCATTGCCATGCCGTCCATGGCCGGCATCGCCATCATGCCGCCCTGCCCCATGGCGCCCATGTCCATCCCGGAATGTTCCATGGCACCTTGCCCCGGCTGGCCATGATCCATTCCGGCCATCGACGCACCGCCGGTGATCTCGGCCAGCACCTCGGCGGGCGATTTGAACGAGAAGTCATGCAGGAACAGCGTCACCTCCTGACGATCTGCCGCAACATCCTCGGGCCGCCTCACGATCAGCGGTGCTGCCAGCAGCATCATTTCGTGCGCCGGAATATGCGCATGCATCCAGTGTGTGCCGGCCCTCGCGGAAAAGTCATAGGCCCGGGTTTCGCTTGGTTGCAGCACTGGCATCGGCATGTCTGGGACGCCGTCTTGAGCATTGTCCGGGATCTGCCCGTGCCAATGGATGATGGTCGGATCGGCTAGCGAATTCGTCAGATCGACGGCAAAGCGCTGCCCCGGATCCAAGACGAGGCCCGACTGGCCATTGCTACCAAGGAGTCCCCAGACGGAGGCGGCTCTGCCGCGCACGTCGATTGTGCGGGTGGTGGCGGTCAAGGACAGCCGAGTGGATTGAGCCCGGACCCGGCTGGGAAGCAAAAGGGAAGCAGCCGAAGCCGCGGTGGTGGCTAGAAAGCCGCGACGAGAGAGAGGCGACATATAAATTCTCCTGAATATCGCAATATGCGCTAGACTTGTGGCCATTGGCCTAGGCCAGAACCACCAATTCAGATCACCTCGATCTTGAGAGGCCGCCCGAGGTGCGCAATTGCGAGCGACGGGCAGCGCAAAGGGCGTTGTCCTAGCAAATGGCCGGTGCCGCCGGTGAGGCTGATCAACCCTGTTCGATCTACCAACCCTATTTCCAGCGGCTCTTGTTGGTTCACAGATCGACCCTCCGCAGACGCAATGCGTTGGTGATGACAGAGACCGACGACAGGCTCATCGCAGCAGCTGCGATCATCGGCGACAGAAGAAGGCCGGTTATCGGATAAAGGAGCCCGGCTGCGATCGGTACGCCAAGTGCGTTGTAGGCAAAAGCAAAGAACAGGTTCTGCTTGATATTGCGCAAGGTTGCGCGTGCCAACTTGCGCGCTCGGACAATGCCCATCAGGTCGCCACCCAAAAGAGTGATGCCCGCGCTTTCCATCGCAACGTCAGCCCCGGTACCCATGGCGATGCCGACATCCGCTGCCGCCAGCGCAGGCGCGTCATTCACGCCGTCGCCTGCCATGGCGATCTTGTGACCTTCACGGCGTAACTGGTCGATCAGGTCTTTCTTGGCCTCGGGCAACACTCCCGCGCGCACCTCATCTATGCCGAGCTTACCCGCTACCGCTTGTGCGGTGCGTTCGTTGTCGCCGGTTGCCATGATGACGCGAAATCCTTGGGCATGCAGTTCCTTGATCGCCTGTGCGGTCGACTCCTTGATTGGATCTGCGACGGCGACGATTCCTGCGAGCACACCGTCGACAGCGATGAACATCGCGGTCTTGCCCTCGGCGCGCAGAGTGTCCGCCTGCGTCTCCGCGCGCGCAGTGTCCAGTCCCATCTCCTGCATCATGGCCGCGTTGCCAAGCGCAACCGCGCGGCCTTTGACCTTGCCACGCACACCCTTGCCGGTGACCGCCTCGAAACCCGTGGCCTCTTGTCGGGACGCGCCCTGCGCGTCGGCCCCCTCAACAATGGCTTCGGCAAGGGGGTGTTCCGACCCACGTTCCAGAGCCGCAGCAAGGGACAACAGGTCTGTGACTGCCAAGTCCCCAAGCGACACCGTATCGGTGAGCTCGGGCTTGCCCATGGTCAGCGTACCCGTTTTGTCGACGATCAGCGTATCGACCCCCGCCATCCGCTCCAGCGCCTCAGCGTCTTTGATAAGCACACCCGCCTGCGCGCCACGTCCGGCCGCCGTTGTAATCGAGATCGGGGTGGCAAGACCCAACGCGCAGGGGCAAGCGATGATCAGCACCGACACCGCCGAGGCGATGGCAAAGACCAGGGATGGCTCGGGGCCGAAAATCATCCAGGCTACGAAGGCCAGAATTGCGATCCCAACCACGGTCGGTACAAATATTGCGGACACCCGATCCGCCAGCCCTTGGATTGGTGCACGCGACCGACGCGCGTTCGACACCATGGCCACGATCTGCGCCAAAACGGTGTCTGCGCCAACCTTGCCAGCCTCGATAACAAGACTTCCGTTCTTGTTGATGGTGGCCCCGGTCACCGCATCTCCCGGCCCTTTTTCGACCGGCATCGCCTCGCCGGTCAGCATGCTTTCGTCCAACGATGAATGACCCTCGATCACCACGCCGTCGACTGGCACAGCGTCTCCGGGGCGCACACGCAGCCGGTCGCCCTCCATGATGTTCTCCAAAGGCGCATCGTATTCGGTGCCGTCCGGCAGAATGCGCCGCGCCGTCTTCGGCGCGAGGTCGAGAAGCGCGCGGATCGCATCGCCGGTGCGTTCGCGTGCGCGCAGTTCCAGGACCTGGCCGACAAAGACCAGAGCCACAATCACCACCGCCGCTTCATAGTAGGTGCCAACCCCGTGACCCATCCGGTAGACCTCAGGGAACAAGCCAGGTAGGAACGTCGCGACCAGCGAATAGAGGTAGGCCGCCGCCACCCCAAGGCTGATCAGCGTCCACATGTTGGGTGACCGGTTCGCCAGCGAATCCCAGCCTCGCTTGAAGAAGGGAAGGGCCGCCCAAAGGATAATCGGAGTTGCCAGCGCGAACTCCAGGTAACTGGCCACCTGATGCCCGATCCAGTCACGCACCGGCAGAGCCACGAACTCTCCCATCGTCAACACGATCAGCGGCACCGCCGCAGCTGCTGAAACCCACATGCGGCGGGTGAAATCGGTTAACTCATGGCTGGGCTCGTCCGAGGGTAGCATCGGCTCCAGCGCCATGCCGCAGATCGGACACGAGCCGGGCGCATCACGGATAATCTCGGGATGCATGGGGCAAGTATACTGCACATTGGCCGGGGCAACTTTCTTGCGCCCTGCCGCACGGCCGGAGGCGTAGAACCACGGATCGGCCTGAAACTTCGTCTGACATTTGCTAGAGCAGAAATGGAAGTCCTTGCTGCCAAACGCCTCGGTCCGCGTGTCAGGTTTCAACGTGACGGTCATGCCG
>NZ_JAAATX020000015.1 GCF_009908265.2 Paragemmobacter amnigenus
CCCACCAGCGCCGCCATGCGGCCCCGCCCGCCCGTCACCCCGCCCGCGGCGACGAACCACCGCGCCAGCGCCACGGCGGCGTCCGGTGCCTCTGCCTCGGCCACCGCCGCGCCCAGCGCCAGACCGTCGCAGCGCAGCACCAGCCCGCCATCGCCCGCGCGCTCCAGCCGGATATCCCCCGCGATCCCCGCAAAGACGGGCGCGGGGCCCGTATCCACCACGAACCCGAACTTGCCGGGCAGCGGCGGCATCTCTGCCAGCGCCGCACCCAGACGGGCCGCCAGCGCATCCGTTCCCGCATCGGCAAAGGGCGTGACAAGGATGTTGCGCCGCGCCTCGTCCGCCGCATCGGCATCGATCAGGTCCAGCGCCCGCAGCTCCGCGATCAGCGCCCCGTGCGAGGCCTCCGTCACCCCGCGCAACTGCACGTTCCCGCGCGCCGACAGATCGACCAGCCCGTTGCCGTGCCGCGCCGCCGCCGCCGCGATCCCCGCCGCCTGCGCCTGCGTCAGCCGTCCCAGCGGCGGGCGCACCCGCACCACCAGCCCGTCGCCCGACATCATCGGCCGCAGCGCGCCGGGACACCACCCCTGCACCTGAAAGGCCGCCGCCCCCGTCATGCCAGCTCTCCCGCCGCCGCGCCCAGCGACGCGGCAATCGAATTGCGCCGCGTCACCCACAGCCCCGCCTCGGCCAGACGCCGGAACAGGTCGCGCAGCGCCGACAGGGCTGCCGGATTTTCGCGCGACATGAAATCCACCACATCGTCGCGGCCCAGCGTCGCCTCGTGATACAGGTCAAACAGATGCGGCGGCACCACCCCCGCCAGATGGGCGAAGGCCGCCATGTGATCCGCCGTCGCCGCGATCTCGGCCGCGCCACGGAACCCGTGGCGCATCATGCCATCCGCCCATTTCGGATCGACGGCGCGGGACCGCACCACGCGCGCGATCTCCTCGGTCAGGCTGCGCGCGCGCGGCCGGTCGGCCTGCGTCGCGTCCAGATGGTAAAGCGCGGGCTTCGCCGCCCCCAGCCGCGCCAGCGCCGCGGCAAACCCCGCCTCATGCGCGGCATAATCCGCCGCCAGCAGCAGGTCCGACTCGGGCAGGTCCTGCGCGTGCACGAAACTGTCCGCCCCGCGCAGCCGCGCCTCCAGCCCCGCGCGGTCGTCGCGCGACTGCCCGTCCGCCCCGATGGCCCAGCTCGACGCGGTGATCCACGCCTCGCCCGCCGCCGCCCGCGCCTCGGGGGTGAACTCGTCCATCGCCACGCCCATGCCCAGCCCGTACTGCCCGGGCTTCGGCCCGTAGACCCGAGCCGCCCGTTCGCCATAGGGATTGTCCGACATGGCCTCGTCCCGCTCGGCCAGCATCGCCACACCCGTCTCGAACAACACAGCCAGACCGGGAAAGACATCGCGGAACAGTCCCGACACCCGCAGCGTCACGTCGATACGCGGCCGCCCCAGCAGCGCCAGCGGCACCACCTCCACCCCCGACACGCGGCTCGACCCCGCATCCCAGACCGGCGCCAGCCCCGCCAGATGCAGCGCCATCGCGAATTCCTCGCCCGCCGTCCGCATCGTGGCACTGCCCCACAGATCCACGACCAGCCCGCGCGGCCAGTCGCCATGGTCCTGCAGATGCTTTCGCAGCAATTCCTCGGCCAGCTTCACGCCCTGTGCATGGGCGGCACGGCTGGGCACCGCGCGCGGATCGACCGCAAACAGGTTCCGCCCCGTGGGCAGCACATCCACCCGCCCCCGCGCAGGGCTTCCCGACGGCCCCGCCGCCACCCGCCGCCCCGCCAGCGCGCGCAGCAGGCCATCCCGCTCGGCCGCGCCGCAATCGCCGCGCCCCAGCACATGCAGCCCGTCGCCATACTGGCTTTCCTTGATATCGCAGACAAAGCGGTCGATCCGCGTGATCGCCTCGGCCGCGCTCGCCCCCGCCGGAATCCCCAGATCGCCCTCGACCCCCGACGCCTGCGCCTCGGCGCGGATATCCGCGATCAGCCGGTCCCGCCGCGCAGGGTCCAGCCCGTCGGCGGTGGAATATTCGTCCAGCAACCGCTCCAGCCGGTGCATCCCCTCGGGCAGGCTCGCCCGCACCAGAGGCGGCGGCAGATGGCCCAGCGTCAGCGCCCCGATGCGCCGCTTGGCCTGCGCCGCCTCGCCGGGGTCATTGACGATGAAGGGATAGATCACCGGCAAATCGCCCGCCAGCGCCTCGGGCCAGCAGGCCGCCGACAGCGCGACCGACTTCCCCGGCAGCCATTCCAGCGTGCCATGCGCCCCCATATGCACCAGCGCATGCAAACCCTGCGACCGCAGCCACAGATAGAAGGCCACATAGCCGTGCCGCGGCACCCGCGCCAGATCATGATATTCCCCGTCCCGCAGCGCGACCTCGCCCCGCTCGGGTTGCAGCGCGACCAGCACCTTGCCCCGCCGCACGGCGGCAAAGCGGAAGACGCCCCCCGCACAGGCCGCATCCGCCTCGGGCGCACCCCATGCCGCCGCCAGCGCCTCCTGCAGCGCGTCGGGCAGCGTGGCCAGCGCCGCGCGATAGGCGGCCAGCGGCCAGTCCAGCACCTCCTGCCCCAGCACCTGCGCCAGAGGCGCGGCAGGCGCGGTGTCATACCCCTCTGCCGCCAGATCGGCCAGCAACGCCTCGGTCGAGGCCAGCGCATCCATGCCCACCGCATGGGCCATCTGGTGCGCCCGTCCCGGATAGGTCGACAGCACCACCGCCACCTGCCGTTCCGCCACCGCGGCACCGGCCAGCCGCATCCAGCCCTTCACCCGCGCGACGACCGCCGCCACCCGCCCCGCATCCGCCCGATGGCCAAAGCGGGCGAATTGCAGGTCCGGATCACGCTTGCCGGGCGACTTGAAGGACACCAGCCCCGCGAACAGCCGCCCGTCCACCTCGGGCAGGACCACATGCATCGCCAGATCGGCCGGCGACAGCCCGCGGTCCGACTCGTCCCAGTCGCGCCGCCGTGCCGTCGACAGTGCCACCTGAAAGACCGGACAGTCCACCCCGTCAAAGGGCGTCGTCCCGTCATCGCCCCGCGCGGAAAAGGCCGTCGCGTTCACGATCGCGACCGGCGGGCGCGCCGCCATCGCGCGCCCCAGCCATTCCGCCAGCCCCGCCGCCTTCAGCGACGGCGCAAAGACCCCCGCCGCGGCAATCCCTTCGGCACGGAAGGCTCGGATCAGCGCATCCACCGGCGCCGTATCCGCCGCCGTCAGATAGCTGCGGTAGAAACTGACCAGCACATAGGGCCCCTCGGGCAGCGACGGCACCACGCCCAGATCGGGATCATAGAACCCCATATCCGGCAACCGCTTGTCCCCCGGCACCGGCCCCGCATAAAGCCCCGCCGCAAGGCAAAGCTGCGCCAGCGCCGCCTGCGCCGCCACAGCACCCCCCGTATCGCACAACTCCTGCAACCGCCGCAGCGTCGACACGGGCAGGGTCGAGGCCGCATCCAGCGCCGGATCGGGCCGCCCGTCGGCAGGCAGCACCGCCAGAGCGATCCCCCTGCGCCGCGCCAAGTCCTGTATCGACGCGATGCCATAGGGCCAATAGGCCTCGCCCCCGATCAGCCGGATCAGGATGGCCTTCGCCCCCGACAGCGTCCGCTCCACATAGCTGTCCACCGACACCGGATGCTTCAGCGCGACGATGTTCTGCAACCGCAACGACGGCAGCCCGCCCTTGGCCCGATGCCAGCCCGCCGCGAAGGCGCCAAGGTCGCTGTCCGAAAAGGACAGGACGATCAGCTCGGCCGGATCCTGTTCCGGATCGAACGGCGCCTCTGCTGCATCAAGACCCCGGCTGTCGCGGAAGACGACGTGCATGTCCCTGCCTTACGCCCCCAATACGGCGCGGATCGCGGCTTCGTCGATGTCGTGATGCTCGGCGATCACCACAAGGCGCGACTGGCGCGGGGCATCGCCCCAAGGGCGGTCGAACTGGTGGCGCACCCGCTCGCCCACGGCCTGCACCAGCAGGCGCATCGGCTTGCCCGCCACCGCGACATGCCCCTTCACCCGCAGGATGTTCAACTCGCGCGCCAGACGCTGCACCCGCGCAGCCAGATCGGCGGGATCGGACACCTCGGGCAGGTCGATCACCACGCTGTCGAAATCGTCATGCTCGTGGTCGTCATGCCCGTCATGGTGGCTGGGCCGCGCGGCCAGATCATCCTCGGCCGCCGCATTCAGCCCCAGCACAACGCGCGGGTCGATGGTCCCGTCGGTCACGGCCAGGATCGGCAGCTTGCGCGGCGCCTCGGCCTCGACCACCGCGCGGGCGGCGGCGACACCTGCCTCGCCCGCCAGATCGGCTTTGGTCAGCAGGACGATATCCGCACAGGCAATCTGGTCCTCGAACACCTCGCTCAGCGGGGTCTCGTGATCCAGCCCCTCGTCCGCCGCGCGCTGCGCGTCCACCGCCGCGACATCCGGCGCGAACCGCCCCGCCGCCACCGCCTCGGCATCGGCCAGCGCCACCACGCCGTCCACCGTGATCCGCGACCGGATCGCCGGCCAGTCGAACGCCTTGAGCAGCGGCTTGGGCAGCGCCAGCCCCGATGTCTCGATCAGGATATGGTCAGGCCGCTGCGGCATCGCCATCAGGGCCTCGATCGTCGGGATGAAATCGTCGGCCACGGTGCAGCAGATGCAGCCATTGGCCAGTTCCACGATGTTCTCCACCGGACAATTCTCGTCCGCGCAGGATTTCAGGATGTCGCCATCCACCCCCACCGTCCCGAACTCGTTGACAAGGATCGCCAGCCGCTTGCCCTGCGGGTTCTGCATCAGGTGGCGGATCAGCGTCGTCTTGCCCGCCCCCAGAAAGCCGGTGATCACGGTGACGGGGATCTTGGTCAGGTCGGTCATGGCTCAGGGCTCCATCGGGGGAATGCGGGCAAGGCTCTGCTTGCGGAAGATCACGGGACGCTCGCGCCACGGCACGATCCCGTCGGCAGAGGCGGCATAAAGCCCCGCGCCGCGCAGGATTTCGGGAACATCCGCCTCGTTCAGGCGTCCATAGACATAGGACCACGCGCCGGGCTTGGTCAGCGCGATGTTGCAGCCGTGGTCGCAGGCAGACAGGCATTCTGCCGCACGGATGGTCACACCCTCTGGCGCACCCGCACCCAGTAAGGCGGTATGCAGGCGCTGCCCGGGGCAGGTCTCGCCCTCGGGCACCGGCTGTCCGGCGCGGCAGGTGGTGCAGACATGCAGGACGGTCGCCATGTCCCCTCTCCATAAGGCAGACGGGAAGCCGACGGTCCGGCCGCACAAGGCCAATCCGAAGGTCGCGGCACACCCCGTCCGCGCGATTCAGTCCAGGCCCTGGCAGGTCTCCCGGCTTGCGGATATCGGGGCACGGCATTGGCCGGACCCCGGCGCCCTGCCCGCCTTCCCGGCCTTGCGGCCAGTGGCATCGGACAGACCTTTCCGGTCACGGTCGCGGGGGCGGCTGCGCTTCGGCCAGGCGACGTGACACGTCGCAAATCCTGTCGCATTCCCTCTTGGCCTGCCCTAAGACAGGCACCAGCGCCTATGCCCCCTCCTGTGCCACAGAAGCGGTGCTGTCAAGGAAAAGGAAACGCCCCAATGACCCATAACAGCGACATTCCCTCCACGACGGAAACCGACGATCTGGCCCGCCACAGCGCCAAGATGGCCAAGAAGAAGGCCGCCCGCGACAAGATCATGGCGGGCAAGTCCGGCGAGAAGGGTCTGGTCATCGTCCATACCGGCGCGGGCAAGGGCAAATCCTCCTCCGGCTTCGGCATGATTCTGCGCTGCATCGCCCACGGGATGCCCTGCGCCGTGGTGCAGTTCATCAAGGGCGCATGGGACACCGGCGAACGCCGCCTGATCGAGGGCAACTTCAGCACCCTGTGCCAGTTCCACGCCATGGGCGAGGGCTTCACCTGGGAAACGCAGGACAAGGCGCGCGACATCGCCGCCGCCCGCGCCGGATGGGAAAAGGCCAAGGAGCTGATCCGCGACCCCGCCATCCGCTTCGTCCTGCTGGACGAGATCAACATCGCGCTGCGCTACGACTACCTCGACCTCGACGAGGTGCTGGCCTTCCTGCGCGACGAGAAGCCCCCGCTCACCCATGTCTGCCTCACCGGCCGCAACGCCAAGGAGGCGCTGATCGAAGCCGCCGATCTGGTGACCGAGATGACGCTGGTCAAACACCCCTTCCGCTCGGGCATCAAGGGCCAGCCGGGGGTCGAATTCTGATGCCCGACCGCGCAGCGGGCCGCACAGCGGGCAAGGCGCTGATGATCCAGGGCTGCGGCTCGAACGTGGGCAAGTCCATACTCGTCGCCGGTCTCTGCCGCGCCGCCCGCCGCCGCGGGCTGTCCGTCGCCCCGTTCAAGCCGCAGAACATGTCCAACAACGCCGCCGTCACCGTCGACGGGGGCGAGATCGGGCGCGCACAGGCGCTGCAGGCGCTGGCCTCGGGCCTTGACCCCGTCACCGACATGAACCCCGTCCTGCTGAAACCCGAATCCGAAACCGGCTCGCAGGTCATCGTGCAGGGCCGCCGCCTGACCACCGTCCGCGCCCGCGAATATGCCGCGCTGAAACCGCAGCTCATGGCCCCCGTCCTGCAAAGCTTCGACCGCCTGCGCGCCGCCCATGACCTCGTGATCGTCGAAGGCGCGGGCAGCCCCGCCGAAGTGAACCTGCGCGCGGGCGACATCGCCAACATGGGCTTTGCCCGCGCGGCAGGCGTTCCCGTCATCCTTGCAGGCGACATCGACCGCGGCGGCGTCATCGCACAGGTCGTCGGCACCCAGGCCGTCATCGACCCCGAAGATGCCGCCACCGTCGCGGGCTTCCTCATCAACAAGTTCCGCGGCGACCCGCGCCTTTTCGACGACGGCTACCGCCTGATCGAAACCCGCACCGGCTGGCGCGGCTTCGGCGTCCTGCCGTGGTTCCCGCAGGCCCATCTCCTGCCCGCCGAGGACGCGCTCGACATCGACTCCGCCCCGCGCGGCGACGGCGTCACCATCGCCTGCCTCACCTTCTCGCGCATCGCCAATTTCGACGACCTCGACCCGCTCGCGGCGGAACCCTCCGTCAACCTCGTCATGGTCCGCGCGGGCCAGCCCGTCCCCGCCGAAGCGCGGCTGGTGATCCTGCCCGGCTCGAAATCCACCCGTGGCGATCTGGCCTTCCTGCGCGCGCAGGGCTGGGACATCGACATCGCCGCCCACCTGCGCCGCGGCGGCCATGTGCTTGGCATCTGCGGCGGCTACCAGATGCTCGGCCGCGCCGTCTCGGACCCTGACGGGATCGAGGGACCGGCCGGCAGCACCCCCGGTCTCGGCCTGCTCGACATCGACACCGTCATGACCCCCGACAAGCGGCTGACGCGCGTCTCGGCCACCCATGCCGCCACCGGCCTTGCCGTCGACGGCTACGAAATTCACATCGGCCGCAGCGACGGCCCCGACTGCGCCCGCCCCTTCGCCACCGTCGAAGGCCGCCCCGAAGGCGCCATCAGCGCCGATGGCCGCGTCACCGGCAGCTACCTGCACGGCCTGTTCCAGTCCGACGCCTTCCGCGCGGCCTTCCTTGCCCGCCTCGGCATCGCCGCCGCCCCTCGCAATCACGCGGCGACGGTCGACGCCACGCTCGACGCCCTCGCAGACCATCTCGAGTCCCATCTCGACGTGCCGGCGCTCCTTGCCACCGCGCGCTAGGGGCAGGCCACCCCGTCGCGCATCCCCCACCCCTCGTGGAATACCAGCTCCTCCAGCGGCAGGCGGCTGGCCCATCCCCGCGCCTGCAATTCCGGCTCGGGATAAAGCGCGTCGACATGGCCCAGACACAGCCACGCCACGGGGCTGACATGGTCCGGCAGTCCCAGCATCGCGCGCAGGTCCTCCTTGCGGAAAATGCTGACCCAGCCCACCCCGATCCCCTCGGCCCGCGCGGCCAGCCACAGGTTCTGCACCGCACAGACCGTCGAGAACAGGTCCATCTCCGGCTGGTGCGTCCGGCCCAGCACGACCGGCCCCCCGCGGCTGTGATCGCAGGTCACGCACAGGCTGACCGGCGCCTGCCCGATCCCCTCCAGCTTCAGCGCGGAATAAAGCGGGCGGCGGCTTTCGGGAAACTTCGCGCGTGCCTCGTCATTGGCGCGGGCAAAGGCCGCCTGCGCGCGCGCCTTCACCGCCTCGGACCGGATCACGATGAAATTCCACGGCTGCGACAGCCCGACCGACGGCGCGTGATGCGCGGCCTCCAGCAGACGGCGCAACACATCGTCACCGACCGGCCGGTCCGTGAACTGGCCGCGCACATCGCGCCGCGTGTGAATGGCACGATAGACCGCCGCCCGCTCGGCCTCGGCAAAGGGACCGGCGGGAACGGGCGACACGGCGGAATCAGACGGAAAGACAGGCTCGGACATGGGCATTCCCCTTGGCGAAACGGGGCAACCGCCGGCCTTCGGCGCCCCTGTTCCGTCTGGCCGGTCTTCTGACTAGGGCTTCCACCGGACCCGCGCCTTCCCGGCCCTGCGGCCAGTGGCATCTGCGGGCCCGTCCACCTCACAGCGTTGGGCACGTTGCGGATTTCCACCGCATTCCCGATTCTCCACGCCTGCGCGCGGCACCAGACGCGGCAGGCATAGCGCGGAACCGCCCCCCCGGGCAACCGCGCGCCACTGCCGCCCGCATCATCCCGCCTGCGCGGGTGACGCCGCCCTTGCCAGCAGCCCCACCAGATCCTCGACACTGCGCGGCATCGGCGCATCCGGCGGGCACATCCCCCGCGCCCGCGCCGCCAGCCACAGCTCCAGCAGCACCGGCGGCCGCAGCCCCGCCCGCGCCAGCAAGGCCGGATCGGACAGCAGCGCCCCCGCCCCGCCCTGCGCCAGCACCGTCCCGCCCGTGAACAGCGCCACGTCATCGGCCAGCGCCAGCGCCAGTTCGATGTCATGCGTGGAAAAGACCAGCGTCATCCCCCGCCGCCCCAGATCGCGCAGCACCGTGACCAGCTGCTCCGCCCCCTCGCGGTCCAAGCCCGCCGTCGGCTCGTCCAGAAGCAGCACCTCGGGCTGCATCGCCACCGCCCCCGCGATCGCCACCCGCTTCTTCTGCCCGCCCGACAGCATATGCGTCGGCCGGTCCGCCAGCCCCGCGATCCCCAGAGCCGCCAGCGCCCCCTGCACCCGTAACGCCGCCTCGGCCTCGGACAGTCCCTGATTGAGCGGGCCGAAGGACACATCCTCGGCCACCGTCGCCGCGAAGATCTGGTCGTCCGGTTCCTGCAACACCAGCGCGACGCGGCTGCGCCAGCCGTTCAACCCGCGCCGCGAATAATCCGCCGCTTGCCCCGCCAGCGTGACACGCCCCGCATCGGGCCGCAGCGACCCGTTCAGATGCAGCAGCAAGGTGGACTTGCCCGCCCCGTTCGGCCCCAGAATCGCCAGCTTGCGCCCCGCCGTCACCTCCAGCGACAATCCGCAAAGCGCGGGCACCTCGCCCGGATAGGCATAGCGCAGGCCCTCGACCGACAGGATGGCACTCATCCCCATGTTGCCGCCACCCCGACCGCCACCTGCAGGACCAGCACCAGCACGACCATCCCGACCGACACCGGACGGCGCTGTGTCAGCACCCGCATCCCGCCCTGCCAGCCCCGCGCGGCCAGCCCCGTTTCCATCCGCCGCGCCCGCGCCATCGCACGCGGCAGCAGATTGGCGATCACCATGCCGCTCGACCGCAGCCAGCGCCGCCGCGTCGAATGACCCAGCCGCGCCCGCTGTGCCGCCGTCATCGCGACCGCCTCATCCGCCAGCAGGAAGACGAAGCGATAGGTCAGCAGCGCCAGTTCCACGATCTCGGCCGGCACCCGCAACCGGCGCAACCCGCCAATCAGTTCCGCCGCAGGCGTCGTAAAGGCCAGAAACATCAGACAGAAGGTCGCCGCCATCGCCCGCAGGCACACCTGCGCCGCCGCCGCCACGCCGTCCTGCGCCAGCGCGGGCCCCTCCGGCCCCACCTGCACCAGCAGCATCACCGACCCCGTCGCCAGAAACCCCAGCGGCAGCGCAACCGCCGCCAGCCACAGCCGCACCGGCACCCGCGCACCGGCAAAGGTGAACCCCAGCATGGCCACCGCCACCAACGCCGCCCCGGGCCACGGCGGCAAGCCCACCGCCAGAACCAGAAAGCCCAACCCGATCAACAGCTTTTCAGCCAAGGCACGGTGCCGCCAGCGGTTCAGGCCGGCCGCCCGGTCTATCGTTCCGACCGACATCTCAGACCGTTGGCGGCGTCGTGCCGTCCTTGCCGCGCAGCCCCTCGCGCCGCCCATGCCTCCGGCCCACCACATAGCCGATCACCAGCGCCCCCAGCGCGGCCTGCAAGGCGAACATCAGGCTCGCCACCTCGCCGCTCGGCGGCTCCCAGATCGGGGTGAACCACGGCGCAAACCCCTCGCGCGCCTCGATCAGCGCGGCCACCTCGGCATCGGCGCCCCCGAACTCGCCCCCCATGACCAGCGGCACGATGATGATCAGCGCCACGCCCAACAGCATCCAGACAGACCGGCGCGACATCACCGCGCCTCCCCTGCCAGCGCGGCAATCCGGTCGCTGTCCCGCGTCTTGCCGGACAGCGCCTCGATCACCACCACGGTCAACAGCCCCTCGGCCACCGCCAGCGGCACCTGCGTCAGCGCGAAGATGCTGCCGAACTTCATCGCGGCCCCCATGAATCCCGACACCGGATCGGGATAGGCCAACGCCAGTTGCAGCGTGGTGCAGATATAGGTCGCCAGATTGCCCAGCGACGCCGCCAGAAACACCGCCACGGCAAAGCGCAGCCCCATCCGCCCCGCCAGTTTCCACACACCCCAGGCCACCCACGGGCCCACGATCGCCATGGCAAAGGCATTGGCCCCCAGCGTCGTCAGCCCGCCATGCGCCATCAGCACCGCCTGGAACAGCAGCACGATCACCCCCAGCACCGACATCACCGCAGGCCCGAACACGATCGCCCCCAGCCCCGTACCCGTCGGATGCGAACAGGACCCCGTCACCGACGGGATCTTCAGCGCCGACAGCACAAAGGCAAACGCCCCCGCCGCCGCCAGCGTCATCCGCGCCTCGGGCTTGTCGCGCAGCACAGAGCGCAGGCGCACCGCCCCCGCCACGACGAACGGGGCCGACACGGCGTACCAGCCTATGGCATGGGACGCGGGCAGGAACCCTTCCATGATATGCATGATGATCCTTCCACAACGAACGCGCTGCTATCGAAAAGACCAAGGACACCCCGCCCCGGACGGCTTGCAGCACAAGAGCGATGGCAGGTCTCCTGACTCGCGGGTCGCTGCACCCCGGTCGCCTTCCCGGCCTTGCCCCGCGTGGAAGTGCGGTCAGCCAGTGGCACCTGATCGGGGGCTCGCCGCTCACAGTTGCGGGGGCAGCTACGGATTCGGCCCCTGATGGGTAATCCTCACCGTATTCCCTTTTGATCCCTTCACTTCGGGAACCATCCCCTCCACCTAGTCAAAGGCCCCTCGCGCTGTCAAGCCGTTCACGGTGCGGATCGGGGCGCGGATCGGGGCGCGGGGCAACAGGCCCCCTTGGCCCGCACGCCGGTTCCGCAGCCCGCCTTCGGTCAAAGTTCCGACAGCGGCTTCGGACGGCCGAACAGATAGCCTTGCGCGTATTTGACCCCCAGCCCCAGCAGGATCGCACGCTCGTTCTCGCTCTCGACCCCTTCGACGACAAGCCGCGCGCCCACCGACCCCGTCAGTTCCACCAGCAGCGCCATCATCTGCCGCTTGCGTTCCGACGTCTCCAGTTCCGCAATCAGCGTGCGGTCCGCCTTGACCACACTGAACGAATGCGACGCCAGCCGTTCGATGCCCGACCCGTCCTTGCCGAAATCGTCCAGATGCAAGGCAAAGCCAAGGCCGGCGATACGGGCAAACTGGCGGCGCACATCCTCGGGCGAGGCGTCCTGCAGATAGGGGGTCTCGGTCACTTCGATCGCGATGTCGTATCCATCCGCGACAAGCTCCAGCAACACCGGCGTCAGGGCGTTGTCCTCGAACCCCGACAACAGGTCATAGGGGTCATAATTGAAGGACAGGCACTTCCTGCTGTCATCCCCCGGCTGCAGCGGCGGCAGCGACCGGCGCACCATCCGACGGATCGGCTCGGTCAGCGCCGGATCCCGCAGGGCCGAGATATATTGCGGCAGATAGCTGGCCGGCGGGATGGGCGAGCGTCCATCCTGACACCAGCGCACCAGCGCCTCGTATCCGATGGCCTGCCCTGTCTCCAGATCGACGATGGGCTGATAGAACAGGGCGAATTCCTGCCGCTCGATGGCCGACACCACATCGGCCAGCTTGTAGTTCTCTTCCAGATAGCCAAGCCGCGTCAGCAGGTCCTGATCGGCCTCGATGGCGCGGTTCTTCCCCGTCCGCTTGGCATAGCGCAGCGCGGTATCCGCCTTCTCGGACGCCTTGATCAGATCATCCGCCTGCCGCAGCAGGATGTACCCCGCCGAAATGGTGCAATTCGTGATGCGCTCGTTCAGGCGGATTTCCTGCTTCGCGACATAGGCCACCGCCCGTGCGAAATACTGCTCCGCATCGCCGCCGACCTTGTCCACCGGCACCAGAAGCAGGAATTCCTCGCCACCGAAACGGCAGATCACCTCGGCCTCGGGCATGGCCTGCAGGATGTTGGACACCGCCGTCGCCAGCACCAGATCGCCCACGGCATGGCCGTAATTCGTGTTGAACGACTTGAAATCGTCGATGTCGATCAGGACCAGATAATGGTCATGCGGGCGGTCGGGAACATCGTACAGCTCCTGAAACCGCTGCCGCCGCATGGCACCGGTCAGGACGTCGAAATAGGCCTCGCGCCGCAAAAGAACCTGCGCCCGCGCCGCGCGCTGGTTCAGGAACAGCAGCGCGAAGATCGTCGTCACCCCGACCAGCGTGATCGTCGCGGCCACGGCCGAGGTTTCAAAATCCAGATGCCGCACGGCATCGTCGACCGGAATCTCGAACACCTGCACCGCGCGGATATCGCCGACCTTCCAGTCCTGCTTGGGCGAATCCGGATGGCTGTTATGACAATCGACGCAGCCCTTCTTCATGTGGACCGGGCTTGCGTAATGCAGGTAGGTCAGGCCGTTCTCCTCGAACATCTCGAAGTATTCCTCGGCCCCGCTGCTCCGCAGGTTCTCCAGCGCGCGGATGTCGAAATCGGCCAGATAGCGGTCCTCGCGCCAGGGAAACGGATAGTCGCTGACCAGCGCGAAGGTGATATCCTCGGTTTCCGAATTCAGATAGGCGGACAGCTCCAGCATCATCGTCGCCGGAATGGGAATCGCCTGCTCGTGATCGCGGAAATCATGCGTGACCAGAACGTCGGACCCGTTCACCCGCTCCACCACCGTCTGCAGATAGAAGTTGCGGATTCCAGTAAAGGTCTGGCTATAGGTCCGCGCCGACTGGATCAGGGACCGTTCGATCGTGTCCTTGTTGTTCGTGCTCAGCACAAAGAACAGGATCGACGCGAAGGACACGCCCAGAAGGACGATCAGAAAGCTCTGGAACTTGAAACCGCTGAAAAGCTGCATGGCAGTCGTTAATCCGTCTGCCGCTGCCGCAGCGCCCCGAAGATCAGCTGCCCGAACCAGACAGCCATCGCCAGTGCCAGAACGATCAGGAACTTTCCGACCTGCGTCTGACCGTAATCGTTGATCGTGCTGAATTCCGTCGTGCGGTCCGAATAGATCTCCACCACCCCGATCGTTTCGCCCTTGCCGTCCTGAAGCGGATGGTAGGACGACACGATATCCACATTCCGCAACTCGCCCTCGAAACTGCTGAAGGTCTCGCGCACGGTCACCTGACTGGACGACCGCCCGCGCAGCGCGTGGGTCACCTGCTCGACCTCGGATTTCTCCACGCCGATCTCCGACGGATTGCTGGAATAGATCGTGATGCTGTCATCGGCATAGAGCTTCAGCTTGACCACCTTGGTCCGCGCCACCAGCGCACGCACCTTCCGGTCGAAGTCGATGAAGACGGGCGCGCGGGAAAACTGCGGCCAGTCCACATTGTCATCGACGGCCTCATAGGCGGTGATGAGCGTCTCGATCTCCTGCCGCAGCGATTGGGACGCCACGAGGACCATGTCGCCATGCGACGATTCGGTCGACGCGCGGATCGTCGAGGACGTCACGCTCTCGATCACCTCGTCCAGAAAGGTGTAGGAATATGCCAGCACCCCCATGAAGCAGATGGAAAAGACCATCGCCCCCAAAAAGCTTCGATCGCCCTTGCTCGTCTTCTGCGCCTTGCTCAATTGACTGTCCCGCAAACAACCCGCGGCCCCATTAAGACCTGTTAAGGTGTTACAGCATTGCAGACGACTTGAAATTAAAATCCACACATTCCATACTTATTATCCGTTCAATCTAATTGCATTGGGCCAATAGATTTTAAGATGTAAGGTCCGGATGATTTTCCGAATAAGACGCATATGTCCTTTCGGATGGCCCCGCCCGCGGCAGCAGACCTGCCGGACGCGGAAAAAACGCCACCCCCCAGCCTGCCATCCAGGGAAAACCGCACCGCCCGCCCAAGCGCGGGTCAGACGCCCAAATCGGCCACCCAAGGCCCAGCGCCGCCAGTCACAGGAAAAGACATGAAAGGGATGGCGGAGCCGAAGGGATTCGAACCCTCGAGACGGTTTCCCGCCTGCACCCTTAGCAGGGGTGTGCCTTCGACCACTCGGCCACAGCTCCGCCGACCCGTTTAGCGATGGCCGCAGATGGGGGCAAGGGGGAAAGCTGGCCTTTCCCGCTCCGGCAGGCGGTCCGCAACCGGCCCGCCACGCCCCCCGCCGGACGGCTCAGCCGTTGAACAGGAAATGCAGCACGTCCCCGTCCTTGACCTCGTAGGTCTTGCCCTCGACGCGGAACTTGCCCGCCTCCTTGGCGCCTGCCTCGCCGTTTCCGGCGATGTAGTCGTCATAGGCGATGGTCTCGGCGCGGATGAAGCCCTTTTCGAAATCCCCGTGGATCACACCCGCCGCCTGCGGCGCCAGCGTGCCCTTGGTGATCGTCCAGGCCCGCGCCTCCTTGGGCCCCACGGTGAAATAGGTCTGCAATCCCAAAAGCGCGTAGCCCGCCTTGATCAGACGGTCGAGCCCCGCCTCGTGCAGCCCCATCTCCTCCAGGAACATCGCGGCCTCGTCCTCGGCCAGCTGGCTGATCTCCTCCTCGATCCGGGCAGAGATCACCACCGTCGCCGCCCCCTGCGCGCGCGCCATCTCGGCCACGCGGTCGGACTGGGCATTGCCCGTCGCGGCCTTCGATTCCTCGACATTGCAGACATAGAGCACCGGCTTTGCCGTCAGCAGCTGCAGCATCCGCCACTGGCGCTGGTCATCGGCCTCCACCTTCACCGTGCGGGCGGGCTTGCCCTCGTTCAGCGCGGCCTGCGCCGCGCGCAGCAGACGGTCCTGATCCAGCACCTCCTGATCCCCGCCGCGCAGCTTCTTGGCAAGGTTCACCAGCCGCCGCTCCACCGATTCCAGATCGGCCAGCATCAGCTCTGTCTCGATCGTCTCGGCATCGGCCACGGGGTCGATCCGCCCCTCGACATGGGTGATGTCCCCGTCCTCGAAACAGCGCAGCACATGGGCGATGGCATCGCATTCGCGGATATTGGCCAGAAACTGGTTCCCCAGCCCCTCGCCCTTGGACGCGCCCCGCACCAGACCCGCGATATCGACAAAGGTCATCCGCGTCGGGATGATCTGCTTGGAACCTGCAATGGCCGCCAGCTTGTCCAGCCGCGCATCCGGCACCGCCACCTCGCCCACATTCGGCTCGATGGTGCAGAAGGGGAAGTTGGCCGCCTGCGCCGCCGCCGTCCGCGTCAGCGCGTTGAACAGGGTCGACTTGCCGACATTCGGCAGACCCACGATCCCCATCTTGAAACCCATCGTCCCGTTCCCTCTGCCCAACCTTTTCTGCGTCGGGCCGCTTCTAGTTTGATGCCCCGCCCTTATCAAGTTCCCCGACTCGGGCCGCCCGTGGCACCCTGTGGCACCTGCCGCAAAGGGACCCCCGCCATGCCGATCCCCTATCTCCACTTCCGCGGCGACTGCGCCGCAGCACTGGCCTTCTATGCCGAAACCTTCGGCACCCCCGCCCCCAACCTCATGCGCTACGCCGAAGCCCCCGACATGCCCCGCCCCGCCGATCCCGACCGCGTCATCCACGGTCAGGTCATGCTGCCCGACGGGATGCTCATGGCCTCGGACTTCCCGCCCGGTGTCGCGGGCGACGCGCAGGCTGCCGTCTCCCTCATGCTCACCGCCCCCGACGACGCCACCGCCCGCGACTGGGTCGCGAAACTGGGCGACGGCGGCGCACCGGTCCTGCCCTATGGCCCCACCTTCTTCTCGCAAGGCTTCGGCATGGTGAAGGACCGCTTCGGCACCCACTGGATGATCACCCTCCCGCCCGAAGACCCGCTCGACCCCACCGCCGACGCCTGAGGGCCGCCCCCCCTTCATCCCGGCCCAAATACTCCACGGGGGAAGCCATCGGTCGCCCGACCGATGGCGGCGGGGGTGTGAAACCCCCGCTGCCGACGCCTGCCGCACAGCCCGCCGCCCATTGATCTTTCCCCGCCTGTCCTGCAAAACCGCCGGAACGGACAAAGGGGACGGGGCCAGCCATGACCAGAATCGACGCCACCTTCGCGCGCCTGCGCGCCAGCGGCAAAAAGGCCTTCGTCAGCTACATCATGGGCGGCCATCCCGACGCGGCCACCTCGCTTGCCGTGATGCAGGGCCTGCCCGCGGCGGGCGTGGACATCATCGAACTCGGCATGCCCTTCACCGATCCCATGGCCGACGGCCCGACGATCCAGCTTGCCGGCCAGCGCGCGCTGGAACAGGGCATGACGACCGACGCCATCCTCGACATGGTCCGCGCCTTCCGCAAGGGCGATGCCACCACGCCCATCGTCCTGATGGGCTATTACAACCCGATCTATTCCCGCGGCGTCGACCGTTTCGTGGCAGAGGCGAAAGAGGCAGGCATCGACGGCCTCATCATCGTCGACCTGCCGCCCGAGGAAGATGACGAACTCTGCATCCCCGCGCAGAAGGCCGGTCTGAACTTCATCCGCCTCGCCACGCCCACCACCGATGCAAAGCGCCTGCCCAAGGTGCTGCAAAACACTTCGGGCTTCGTCTATTACGTCTCGATCACCGGCATCACGGGGGCCGCCGCCGCGCAGGCCACCGATGTCGGCCCCGAAGTCGCCCGCATCAAGGCCGCGACCGACCTGCCCGTCATCGTGGGCTTCGGCATCACCACGCCCGAAGCCGCCCGCGCCATCGCCTCGGTCGCGGATGGCTGCGTCGTAGGCTCGGCCATCGTCAAGGATATCGGCTCGGGCAAACCCGTGGCCGAGGTTCTGGCCAATGTCGCGGCGCTTGCCGGTGGCGCCCACGCCGCCTGATCCCCTGCGGGCAGACGGCGGCGCAGGCTGGCAACAGCCCGCCGCCATCGCCTATGCCCGCCTTCTGGTCGAAAGCCTGCACCGCCTGACCGGCCATGCCATGGCCGACCCCGCCCTGCCCGATGCCGCCCTTGCCGCCGCGCTCTGGGACATGGCGCGCCCCCTCGTCTCGCACGGCACCGAACCCGACCCCGTCTTCCGCCACGCCAACCGCGCCGCGCTGTCGCTGTGGGAAATGGACTGGTACGCCTTCACCCGCCTCCCCTCGCGCCACTCGGCCGAGGCCGACACGGGCATCCAGACCGACCGCAGCGCCCTTCTCGCCCGCGCCCTGCAAC
This sequence comes from Paragemmobacter amnigenus, assembly GCF_009908265.2. Classification (GTDB taxonomy): domain Bacteria; phylum Pseudomonadota; class Alphaproteobacteria; order Rhodobacterales; family Rhodobacteraceae; genus Paragemmobacter; species Paragemmobacter amnigenus. Next base: position 17,920 of record NZ_JAAATX020000015.1, read on the forward strand.
AGGGATGGGTCGACGGCTACGAAGGCATCCGCATCAGCGCGACAGGCCGCCGCTTCCGCATCTCGCAAACCGTTCTCTGGACCGTGACCGACGCCACAGGCACCCGCCACGGACAGGCCGCCCTGATCGGCCGCGTGACGCCCCTCTGACACGCCGCCGCCCGACAACCGCGCCGACCCGTAGGGCGGGGTTCACCCCGCCACACGCCCCGCCCACCACGCCACACGCACCACCCGCCTCACGCCGCATCCGGAAACCGCCGCTGATCCGACAGCCGCGCCGCCAGCGACAGCAGGTCCCCCGCCAGCCGCGCCACCTCCTCCTCATCCGCCAGCGCCGCGACCTGCTCCAGATCGCCCTCCACCGCCGCACGGCCCAGTGCCGCCAGCGTCCGCCCCTTGGGCGTCAGCCACAGGCATTTCGACCGCCCGTCGCGCGGATTGGGCTCCAGCCGCACCAGACCCCGCGCCTCCATCACCGCCACCGTGTGCGACATGCTGGTCTTTGGCCAGCCGAAGGCCGCCGCCACCGACACGGGCGTCTGCCCCTCGCCCAGCCGCGCCAGCCGGTCCAGCACGGCGAATTGCGCCCCGCTCACCCCCTTGGGCAGCCGCGCCTCCAGCAGGCGCTGCGCGGCATGATGCGCGGCGGAAACGGCCGCGAACAGCGACAGGACAGGGCGCAGCGGATCGGTCATGGCGAAACTCCGGATCGGGACATCGCACCTTTCCCTGCAATCCCCGTGCCACCCCGCACCGTCTGGTGCGACACCGCACCGGACCTCGCCGCACTTGCCGGATCACGGCCCCATTGGTAAGCAAACCCAACCAATCCCGCCGGAGGCCCCCATGCCCGTCATCACCTGCATCGACGACCTCAAGCGCTTGCACAAGCGCCGCACGCCCAAGATGTTCTACGACTATTGCGAAAGCGGCAGCTACACCGAACAGACCTTCCGCGAGAACACGACCGACTTCGCAAAGCTCCGCCTCCGCCAGAAGGTCGCGGTCGACATGCTGGGCCGCCGCACCGACAGCACCATGATCGGCGAACAGGTGGCCATGCCCGTGGCCCTCGCCCCCGTCGGCATGACCGGCATGCAAAGGGCCGATGGCGAGATCAAGGCCGCCCGCGCGGCCGAGAAATTCGGGGTGCCCTACACCCTCTCCACCATGTCCATCTGCTCGATCGAGGATATCGCGGAACACACCACCCGCCCCTTCTGGTTCCAGCTCTACGTCATGAAGGACGAGGAATTCGTCGACAGCGCCATCGAACGCGCGCGCAAGGCGGGCTGCTCGGCGCTCGTCCTGACGCTCGACCTGCAAATCCTCGGCCAGCGGCACAAGGATCTGAAGAACGGCCTTTCCGCCCCGCCCCGCCTGACCCTGCGGAACATCCTCGACATGGCAATCCGCCCGCAATGGTCGCTGGAAATGCTGGGCACCCCGCGCCGCACCTTCCGCAACATCGTGGGCCATGCCAAGGGCGTGGGCGACCTCTCCAGCCTGATGAGCTGGACGAACGAACAGTTCGACCCCGAACTCGACTGGAAAAAGATCGCCCGCATCCGCGACCAGTGGGGCGGCAAGCTGATCCTGAAAGGCATCCTCGACGAGGATGACGCCCGCGCGGCGGCGGATTTCGGCGCGGATGCGATCATCGTCTCGAACCACGGCGGCCGCCAACTCGACGGCGCGCTCTCCTCGATCCGCATGCTTCCCCGCATCGTCCGCGCCGTGGGCGACCGGACCGAAGTCTTCCTCGACAGCGGCATCCGCTCCGGTCAGGACGTGCTCAAGGCGCTGGCGCTGGGGGCAAAAGGCACCATGATCGGCCGCGCCTATATCCACGGTCTGGGCGCCATGGGCGAGGCGGGCGTGACCACGGCGCTCGAGGTGATCCGCAAGGAACTCGACATCACCATGGCGCTCTGCGGGGAAAAGAACGTGGCCAATCTCGGCCGCCACAACCTGCTGATCCCGCGCGATTTCGAGGGCGACTTCCTCTGACCCCCGCGCCCGCAACAGCCCTCGGTCGCGCTCAGGCCTCTGCCGTGCGCTGCCGCGCCATCAGCGGGGCCAGCACCAGCACCGCCAGCAGCATCGCCGCCGCAAAGACGAAGGCAAAGCGCAGCCCGAAGGCACCGGCAAGGAAGCCCAGCGCGGGCGGCCCGAAGAAATAGCCGAAATAGCCCAAAAGCGTCGCCCGCGCGATGGCCCGCGCCCGCGAGGCAGGGTCCGCCAGCCGCCCGACAAGGGAGAAGGCCGTGGGCGCGATCACCGACGACCCGATCCCCATGACGATGAACCCCGCATAGGCCATGGCGGGCGACACCGCCCCCGCCGCCACCAGCGCCCCGCAGGCCGACAGCACCGCCCCCCCCATCAGCAGGCGGAACGGATCGACCCTCTGCACGATCCCCTGCCCCGCCAGCCGCGCGAAACCCATGGTCAGCGCCAGCACCGCAGGCCCCATCGCGCCCTCTTCGGGCCGCCCGCCCAGCGTCTTCTCGATATGCAGCGCCGACCAGTTCTCGGCCGCGTTTTCGGTCAGGAAGGCGATCAGCACGATCCCGCCCCCGATCACCGGAATGAGCCCCAGCCGCCCCGCCGTCCCGTCCTTGGGCTTGCGCAACCCGTGGATCGTCCCGTCCCGCTCCACCGTCATCAGCGCGAAGAGCCCCGCCAGCACCGCGCAGCTACCCATCACCCAGTCCGGCGACCAGCCCGCACCCCGCATCACCCCCGTCGTCACCGCGCCCCCCGCATAGCCAAAGCTATAGGCCGCATGGCACAGGTTCATCAGGTGCAGCCCGCGGTCATTCTCCAGCGCCGCCACGCGGGCATTCATCAGCACATCCGTCAGCCCCGTCGCCCCCCCGCAGGCCATCATGGCCAGCGGAAAGACCCAGACCTGATGCGCCTGCCCCGGCAGCGCAAAGGCCGCCGCCATCAGCAGCGCCGCCACCGGCAGCGCCACCCGCCCCAGCATGGCCCCGATCACCGGCGACAGCAGCATCGCCGTCACCGCGGCCAGCGGCGTGGGCAGCATGATCAGCCCCAGCCGCGCCTCGTCCACGCCCAGCTGCGCCTTCAGGTCCGGCAGCACGGCGGCAAACGTGCCCCACAGCACGCCCATCGCGGCAAAGGCGGCAACGGGCGCGCGCGCCACGACAAGGGTGGAAGCGATGGACATGGGGGTTCTCCTGCCCTATCCAGCTAGCCTGCCCCGCCCCCTGCGGCAAGCCCGCCACCGACCCCGCCCACGCCACGGGCGACCCGATTTCCCCTTTCCTTCATGGCGAATCGCGGCTATAGCCCCCCGGTCGCGCCGCACACCCTTGGAGGGCGGCGGACCTATACATGGAGAATGACTATGGCTCGCGAGATCCCCGATCTTCAGGCTGTGGTGCGGACGGGGACAGGCAAGGGGGCCGCCCGTCAAGCCCGTCGTGAGGGCAACGTACCCGGCATCATCTATGGCGATGGCAAAGAGCCGACGCCGATCAACCTGAACTACAACTACCTGCTGAAGCGCCTGCGTCAGGGCCGCTTCCTCCAGACCCTCTTCAACCTCAAGGTCGAAGGCGGCGAGGAAGTGCACGTGATCTGCCGCGGCGTGCAGCGCGACGTGGTCAAGGATCTTCCGACCCATGTCGACTTCATGCGGATCCACGACGAATCGCGCATCAACCTCTTCATCCACGTGACCTTCGAAAACCACGAAGCGTCGCCGGGGCTCAAGCGTGGCGGCACCCTGACCGTCGTGCGTCCGGAAGTGGAACTCGAAGTGGTGGCCGGCGACATTCCGGACCACATCACCGTGGACCTGACCGGCAAGCAGATCGGCGACGTGATCCACATCAACGATGTGACCCTGCCGAATGGCGTGAAGCCCACGATCGCGCGCAACTTCGTGATCGCGAACATCGCCGCTCCGTCGGGCCTCGCCGCGTCGGAATGATCCCTCGGATCAGGTGAACAGACAGGGGCGCGTCCGGCCACCGGACGCGCCCTTTCTCATTCCCCCGCCGCCGCCAGATGATGCGCCAGCCGCGGGTCGTCCTCGGCCACCCGCCCCGCCTTTTCGGCCAGCCGCCGCACGTAATCCGCACAGGCCAGATGGTGCAGGCGCCGCACATCCGGCAGGGCCATCGCCTGCGCGTGCAGCGCGTCGAACTCCGCCGCATGGCGCAGCGCGCTCCTGTCCTCGACCGCGTTCTGCTCGGCACGGTCGTAATAGGCCGTGGTATAGCGGTCCTTGCCCGCCACCGGCGACAGCGTCCCCCGCTTCAGGCTGAAACTCTCGGCCGAGCGCAGCATGTAATGGTTGACCTGCGCCACCTCCCAGCCCTGCAATCCCTCGGGCAGGATACGCAGACTGTCCCCCTCGGGCGTCCATCCCGTCACCTCGGCCCCCGCAGGGTTCACCCAGATCATCCCCTCGCTGCCCCACTCCGCCATCCGCCGCGGGCGCAGCCGCTTGGGCGAATGTTCCCCCAGCTTGCCGAACCAGTCGGGCTTGCGGTGGATCGACTTGACCCAGCCGTTCATCCGCCCGCCCGCCACCCCCGCCCGCAGGCACTGCCGGTGCAAAAGCCCGTCCTCCCACGTCTTGCGCCACGAGGTGCCGAAGATCCGCCACGGGATTGACATGCCAAGGAACGGCCGCCCCGGCACGTCCAGCAGATCGGCCAGCTTCCCCGCCCCGGCATGGACGACCAGAAACTCGTCCACATCCGCCACCATGACCCAGTCCGCCCCCGCCACCTCGGGCAACTCCTTGGCCGCGGCCAGCTTGCGCGCGGTGATGTTCTTGCGGTCCGGCACGTCATGGCGCAGATGCCTGACCCATCCCGCCGCCTCCAGCGCATCCAGCAGGGCGGGCGACCGGTCGGTGCAATCATTCGTCACCACGACCACATCGGTAAAGCCCAGCATCCGCTGCCAGCAGACCCATTCCACCAGAAACGGCCCCTCGTCCTTCACCGAACAGACAACCGTATACCGCACGCGCGCCTCCCTGCCTCGCCCGCAAGGCTTGCACGGCCCGCCCGCCTGCGGCAATGGTCCTTGGCGCGGAACAGGGAAGGTGCGGCCATGAAACTGTTTGTGGGCCTCGGCAATCCGGGGGCGAAATATGCGGGCAACCGCCACAATATCGGCTTCATGGCGCTGGACCGCATCGCTGCCGACCACGGCTTTTCGCCGTGGAAATCCGCCTTCAAGGGCACACTTTGCGAAGGCCGCCTCGGGGCGGAGAAGGTGCTGCTCCTCAAACCCGCGACCTTCATGAACCTCTCGGGCGAAAGCGTCCGCGCGGCGATGGATTTCTACAAGCTCGCCCCCGCCGACATCACGGTGTTCCATGACGAGCTGGACCTCGCCCCCGGCAAATGCCGCGTGAAGGCGGGCGGCGGCCATGCGGGCCACAACGGCCTGCGCTCCATCCACCAGCACCTCGGCACCGATGCCTACGCCCGCATCCGCCTCGGCATCGGCCATCCCGGCCACAAGGACGCGGTGGCGGCCTATGTGCTGCACGACTTCGCCAAGGCCGATCAGGACTGGCTCGACGACCTGCTGCGCGGCCTCTCCGACGGCGCCCCCGCCCTCGCCGACGGCGACGCCGCCCGCTTCATGAACGCCGTGGCGCTCCGCACCGCCCCGCCCCGCTCCTCCACCGGAACGCCGGAGAAGGCCTCAAAACCCGCCGCCGCCGCCGACCCCGCCCCCGAAGACACCCGCACCGCCATGCAGAAACTGATGGACAAGTTCCGCTGACCCACCCGCAGGAAGGGCACTATTGCCCATCCGACAGACCGCTTGGCAAAGCCGCCCGCCGCATGGCACCCCTGTGCCAACCGCCCAAAGGAACCGCCATGCGCCGCCTCGTCCGCCTGCTCGCCGTCCTCCTGATCCTCCTCGCCGCCGCCGCCCTCTGGAAACGCGAAGAGATCACCCGCCTCATGGCCGTGAACTCCCTCTTCGCCCCGGACCACATCGTCCACAACTTCTCGCATATGGGCGACCTCTTCCTCACCCGCCCCCTCTCGCGCGGCGACGGCCCCGTCAGTCCGCTGCCCGAAGGCCCCGCCGCCCCCCTCCCGCCCGAAGTCGCAGACTGGATCACCGCCCGCAACGTGACCGCCCTCGTCATCCTGAAAGACGGCCGGATCGTCCACGAAAGCTACCATCAGGGCACCACCCCCGACGACCTCCGCATCTCGTGGAGCGTGGCGAAAAGCTTCCTCTCCGCCCTCTTCGGCATCCTCCATGCCGAAGGGAAGATCGGCCTCGACGACCCCGTGACGCAATACGTCCCGGCCCTGAAGGGCACCGCCTATGACGGCACCACCGTGCGCCACATCCTGACCATGTCCTCGGGCGTGGCGTTCAACGAGGATTACATGGACTTCTGGTCCGACATTAACCGCATGGGCCGCGTCCTTGCGCTGGGCCGGTCGATGGACGCCTTCGCCGCCAGCCTGAAGGACCGCGCCGCCGATCCCGGCACCCGCTGGCACTACGTCTCCATCGACACCCACGTCCTCGGCATGATCATCCGCGGCGCCACGGGCGAGGATATCCCCGACCTCCTCGAACACCACATCCTCGCCCCCCTGGGCCTCGAACGCGCGCCCTATTACCTGACCGACGGCTATGGCACCACCTTCGTCCTCGGCGGCCTGAACCTCACCACCCGCGACTACGCCCGCTTCGGCCAGATGATCGCGCAAGGGGGGGCATGGCAGGGCCGCCAGATCGTCCCGCGCGACTGGGTCGACGCCTCCACCACCCCTTCCGCCCCGAACGGCGCGGGCTACGGCTACCAGTGGTGGATCGCCGACGGCGCCACCCCGGGCGAAGTCAACGCCCAAGGCATCTACGGCCAGTACATCTGGATCGACCGCGCCCGCAACATCGTCATCGCCGTCAACGCCGCCGACCGCGGCTTCGAAGATGACGGCGTCGCCGCCGCCAACATCGCGCTTTTCCGCAAGATCGCGGCCGGTCTCTGACCCCCGGCCCGCCCCTTCATCTGTTCACAAATATCCTGCGGGGGGTCCAAGGGGGGCGCAAAGCCCCCCTTTGCGACGGCTCAGACCTTCCCCCCGTCATCCTCGCGCCGCACCAGCCCCGCCAGCGCCCGCCCCACCGTCTCGGTCACCCCGGGCCTGGCCAGCGCGGCAAAGGGCATCGGGCGGCACACCTCCATCGCCGCCACCCCCACCCGCGCCGTCAGCGCGCCATTCACCACCCCCTCGCCGAACCGCCGCGACAGGCGGGCCAGCACCCCGCCCCCCGCCACCGACCCGATCAGATCATCGGTCAGCGCGACCGCCCCCGTCGCCACCAGATGCCCGAAGACCCGCCGCATCAGCCGCATCGACCCCAGCGTTCCGGCCCGCCCGCCATAGATTTCCGCAATCCGCCGCACCATCCGCAGATTGGCCACCAGCGCCATCGCCACATCCGCCAGCGCCAGCGGCACCAGCGCCGTCACCGTTGCCACCTGCCGCGCCGCCTGCTCCACCTCGGCCCGCGCAGCAGTGTCCAGCGGCCCCATCAGCTCCACCTCCGCCAAGCGGATCAGGGCGTCGGCATCCAGCACATCCCCCTCGCGCTCGGCCAGCCGCGCCACGGCCCAGCCCATGTCGGCCCGCCCGCCATAAAGCCCGCGCAAGGCGCCCAGCACCCCCCGCGCCTCGGCCAGCGTGACGGCCCCCGCCACCCGCGCCCGCAGCCCGTCCAGCCGCGCCAGCCGCGCAAACCCCGCCGCCTCGCGCAAGGCCAACAGCAGCGCCGCCAGCACCGCCAGCCCCACCAGCCCCAACGCCACGAAACCCAGCGCGGTATTGGCCGCCAGCAAACCCGTCACGAACTCCCACGCCGCCACCGACAGCACGAAGGAAAACAGCGCGCCAAAGGCCCAGACCGCGAACCGCCCCAGCGCCGACCGCCGCCGCCCCGCCCCGATCCGCACCGCCGCCTGCATCGCGCGCCCGTCAGGCAGCACCTCGGGCACCGCAGGGGCCAGCGCGGGGTCAAAGGACGGGTCCACCCCCGCCTCCATCTCGATGACGAAGGGCTTGTCCCCGCTCACAGCCGGTCCCCCAGCAGAAACTCCACCGCGCGGTCCAGCCGGATATGGGGCAACCCCTCGCCCGCCCGCCGCGCCATCCGCAAGGGTGGCTCGAAGGACATCATCCCGAACTCCGCCTCCAGCCACCGCTCCGCCCCCTGCCGCGCGGGCGACAGCAGCCGCGCCGGATCGTCGGGCAACCGCCCGGGATACATCGCCACCACCCGCCCGTCCGCCAGCCGCCCCTTCACGCAGTCCTGCGCCACGCCACCCCGCGTCACCGTCTCCTCCACCGTCGCGCGGAACCCCGCCAGCGACATCGCCCCCGTCAGCGCACCCGCGAATTCCGCCCGATCCTTCGCCTCGCGCAGCATCGCCTCCATGATCCCCGCCAGCGCCGCGTGCTGCGCGTGGTGCAGATGGTCCGCCTTGGTCGCGGCGAACAGGATACGCTCCACCCGCCGCCCGCCCAGCAGCGCGGTCAGCCACCAGTTCCGCCCCGGCCGGAACGCGCCCAGCACATCCGCCATCACCCGCCGCAAATCCTCCAGAGCCTGCGGCCCCGCATGGATCGCGCCCAGCACATCGGCCAGCACCACCTGCCGGTCGATCCGCGCGAAATGCGCGCGGAAGAAGGGCTGCACCACCTTGGCCTTGTATCCCTCGAACCGCCGCTCCATCTCGCGCCACAGACACCCGCGCGGGATGTCCGCAGGTTGCGGCAAGGGCGCGAAGGTCAGCGCGGGCGACCCCGCCAGATCGCCGGGCAGCAGGAACCGCCCCGGCGTGCAATCCGCCCACCCCGCCTGCCGCGCCCCTGCCAGATAGTCCGTGAACAGCGCAGCCAAAGCCCGCGCCCGCCCCTCGTCAAAGGGCAGCGCCCCGTCCTCGGCCCGCGCGGTGGCCAGAAACTCCGCCCCCTCCGCCCGCCTGGCCAGCCGCGCCAGCACCTCCTCGGACCAGTCGGCATAGGACTTGTCCAACAGCGCCAGATCCAGCAGCCATTCGCCGGGATAATCCACGATATCCAGATGCACCACCCGCGGCCCCGCCAGCCCCGCCAGCCACCCTTCGGGCCGCACGCGGAAGGACAGCCGCAACTCCGACACCGCCCGCGTGCTTTCGGGCCAATGCGGCGCATCTCCCGTCAGCGCGGCCAGATGCCCCTCATAGTCAAAGCGCGGCAGCGTCACATCGGGCTGCGGCTGCAACCACACCGCCTCGATCCGCCCCTCCGCATGGGCGCGAAGTTGCGGCATCCGCCCGCGATCCAGCAGATTGGCCACCAGCCCCGTGATAAAGACGGTCTTTCCCGCCCGGCTCAACCCCGTCACGCCCAGCCGCACGACCGGCTCGAACAACGCGCCCGAGACGGACGCCGCCGCCCCCTCGATGCCACGGGTGATCCCGTCGGTAATGGATGCAAGAACCAAGTCAGTCCCCTTCCGTCCCCGCGAACATAATCACCCCCCGCCCGCTTGTGTAGCCACCGGCCTGCACAATGGACAAACCCCGCCCGCATGGGCTAACCCCACCCCATGCCCCGCTTCGCCCTCCTCATCGACTACGACGGAACGCCCTTCAACGGCTGGCAGCGCCAGTCGCAGGGCCAGCCCTCCGTCCAGCAGGCGGTCGAGGATGCACTGGCAAAGCTTGAACCCCGCCCCCACACCATCGCCGCCGCAGGCCGCACCGATGCGGGCGTCCATGCCACGGGGCAGGTCGCCCATGCCGACCTCGCCCGCTACTGGGACCCCTTCCGCCTGTCCGAGGCGCTGAACCACCACCTCAAACCCGCCCCCGTCGCCATCCTCAAGGCGGCCCGCGTGACCGAAGACTTCCACGCCCGCTTCTCGGCCACCGAACGGCGCTACACCTTCCGCCTGATCGCCCGCCGCGCGCCGCTGACCCATGACCGCGGCCGCGCCTGGCACATCCTGAACCCGCTCGACGCGGACGCCATGCGCGCCGCCGCCGCCCACCTGATCGGGCAGCACGACTTCACCACCTTCCGCTCCACCCTCTGCCAGTCGAAATCGCCGGTAAAGACGCTGGACGAAATCACCATCGACACCCGCCCCGTCCCCGGCGGCACCGAATACCGCTTCCACCTCCGCGCGCGCAGCTTCCTGCACAACCAGGTCCGCTCCATCGTCGGCACGCTGGAGCGCGTCGGCGCGGGAAGCTGGCAGCCCGCCGACGTCAAGGCCGCGCTCGACGCCCGCGACCGCGCCGCCTGCGGCCCGGTCTGCCCGCCGCAGGGGCTCTACCTGACACGGGTGATCTACCCCGAAGACCCCTTCGCCACCTGACCCGGCGCAGCGGGGGGCCGTCTGCCCCCCGCACCCCCCGAGAGTATTTGGGCCGAGATGAAGACCAGCCCCTTCATCTCGGCCCAAATACCCCGGAGGTCCGGGGGTGGAACCCCCGGCGGTCAGTCCAGCGCGGACAGGTCGGGGACAAAGCGCACCGGCAGACCCCGCAGCCCCTGCGCCTCCAGCGCCGCGCGCAGGGCGGGGCGCGCGCCAGCCACCACCAGAACCCCGTCCCGCCGCGCCATCCGGCGCGCCAGCAAAAGGAAGGACCGCGCGCCGGAACTGTCGATCATCGGCACCTCCGACACATCCACCACGAATTCCCGTGGCCGGTCCGCGATCTTTTCCAGCACCGATCCCAGACGCGCCGCCGCGCCAAAGAACCACGGCCCGCTCAGCCGCACCACCACGCGGTCGCCCGTCACATCCGGCGCCTCCGCGCCCGCCACCTCCGCCGCCTCGGACATCCGCGCGATAAAGACCAGCCCGCCCAGCGCAAAGCCCACCACGATCCCTTCCGTCAGGTCGCGGAACACCACCAGAAGGAAGGTCACGACCAGAACCAGCGCATCCGCGCGGCTCGACCGCAAAAGGTGCCAGAACTCCTCCTTCTCGGCCATGTTCCACGCCACCACCGCCAGCACCCCCGCCAGCGCGGCCAGCGGGATGAACCCCGCCAAGGGCGCCGCCACCAGCATGAAGCCCAGCACGAAGAGCGCGTGCAGCATCCCCGACACCGGCCCGCGCGACCCTGCGCGCACGTTCGTCGCCGTCCGCGCGATGGTCCCCGTCACGCAGAACCCGCCGAACAGCGCCGATCCCACATTCGCCGCCCCCTGCGCCACCAGTTCGGCGTTGCTGCGATGGCGCGCCCCGCTCATGCCATCCGCCACAACGGCAGAGAGCAGCGATTCGATCGCCCCCAGCAGCGCGAAACTCACCGCCCATGGCAGCGCCGCCATCATCGCCGCACCGTCCAGCACCGGCAGCGCGGGCGCGGGCGGCAGGTTGGGCAGCGCGCCGAATTTCGACCCGATGGTCTCCACCTCCAGCCCCAGCCCTGCCACCGCAACCGACGCCAGCACCACCGCCAGCAACATCCCCGGCGCGCCGGGACGCCAGCGCTTGATCCCCTGTATGACCGCGACCACACCCAGCGCCACCGCCACCGCGGCCCATGTCACCGTCCCCCGCGCCGCCCAGAGCGTCTCGATCTTCCCCACGATCTCGCCCGGTTCCGGCCCCGCCAGCGTCAGTCCGAACAGGTCGCGGATCTGGCTGGCAAAGATGATAACCGCGATTCCGGCGGTGAAGCCCACCGTCACCGGATAGGGGATGAAGCGGATATAGGTGCCCAGCCGCAACACCCCCGCCGCCATCAGCAGGAAGCCCGACAGGAAGGTGGCAAGGATCAGCCCCTCCACCCCCACCGCCATGACACAGGCCGACACCAGCACGATGAACGCCCCCGCAGGCCCCCCGATCTGGAACCGGCTTCCGCCCAGAAGCGATACGAGGAACCCGCCCACGATGGTGGTGTAAAGCCCCCGCTCCGGCCCCACGCCGCTGGCGATGGCGATCGCCATGGACAAAGGCAGCGCCACGATCGCCACCGTCAACCCCGCCAGCGCATCCGCCCTCAGGTCGCGCGACGTATAGCCCTCGCGCAGCACCGTCACGATCTTGGGCAGGAATTCGGCAGTCTGGGCAGGATGGCTTGCGTCTGTCATGGTCCGGCACTAGCCCTTCGGGAACGCGCCCACTCAACGCCCGCACCCTGCCCGCTGTCAATCACCGGAACGCCGCATGACCACCCGCCCCGATCCCGTCGCCGCCCCCGATGACGAGGCCCGCGCGCTGGCCCGCCGCCTGATCGACGGCGCGACCCATGCCGCGCTTGCCGTGACCGACCCCGCCGACGGCACCCCCGGCATCAGCCGTATCGCCTTTGGCCGCGGCCCCGACGGCGCGCTCCTGACCCTCGTCTCGGCGCTCGCCCCCCATCACGCCGCCCTGCATGCCCACCCCGCCTGCGCGCTTTTGCTGGGCGAGGCGGGGGAAAAGGGCGACCCCCTCACCCATCCCCGCCTGATGGTCAAGGCGCGGGCAGAGTTCATCGCCCCCGACGACCCCGCCCGCCCCGCGATCCGCGACCACTGGCTCGCGCATCACCCCAAGGCAAAGCTCTACATCGACTTTGCCGATTTCGCCTTCGTCCGCTTTGCCCCCGTCTCGGCGCTCCTGAACGGCGGCTTCGCGCGGGCCTTCCGGCTTGCACCGGAAGACCTGCGCTGACCGGCCTCAGATCGGGTTGTCGCAACGCACCGTCGCCAGCACCCGCCCCTTCACCGCCGCGGGCCAGCGCAACTGCACCTGCGTCTTGGCCGCCCCCCGCTCGGTCAGGACATTGGGCATCGCCCATTGCGTCACATTCGACGCATTGGTGATCGCCCCCTCGGCCACCAGCCCCGTCACATTGCGCGCCCAGCCGCCAAAGGGCATGAAGGGCCCCGCCTCGACCGTCCATGTATCCGCCACGCTCGCCTGATCGTGCTGGATCACCAGCGGACTGACCGTGATCTGCGACACCCCGTGAAAGGCGTTCTGCGCGAATTCCACCACGCGGCAGCGCCCGCCATCCAGCGTGGCAAAGGTATCATCCACCTTCTCGACCCGGTCGATATTGCCGTTCAGCGTGCGGAACACATTGTCCGTCACCGACAGCCCGTGCAGGTAATGCCCCGCCCCGCGCGGCGTCACCACGATCCAGCGGAAATGCGACGCCACATCGTTGACGGTAAAGATGTTGCCCGTGATCGTCAGCCCCCCGAAGGAAAACCCGCTGCTGAAGGCAGGGTTGGCGTCATGCTCGTTCGACCATTCGATGAAGCTGTTGTCGATGTAATTGCCGGTGAACAGCGTCTTCACATTGGTCGTGGTCAGCACCACCCCGGCTCGCCGCGTCCCGTCCGTCGTGTTGTCCCCCTGAAAGAAGTGGTTGCCGATCAGCATGTGCCCCGTCCCCGCCATCACCGCGAATGTGGCAAAGCGCACGATCCGGTTGCCCCTGATCTTGGCATCGTTGGCATTGACGTTCAGCGCGATGGTCGTGCGGTCCTGCACCACCACATCCTGCTCGTTCGACAGAAAGTTGCAGCGGTCCAGCATGAACCCCTGACAGCCCGTCCCGGTCGAGGTGATGCCGCGATCCCTCGGGCGGCTGAAATTGCACTGCTCCACCTGCAAGGCCAGCCCGATGCGCGGCAGCATCAGCCCGCTCGCGATCCCGCCGCAGTCAAAGTCGAGGCTCCGCAGCTCCAGCCGCCCAAGGTTCTCGAACCCGCTCAGATCGACCAGATAGCGGAACCGCTGGAAGGTGAAGGTCCGCGTCCCCGCCGCCGCGAACAGCGGCTGGCTCAGCTCCACCGTGCCGCCCGCCACATTGACCGACCGGACATAGACCTCGCGCCCGACACCCGTTCCCGTGACCAGCGAACCGGGCAGGATATTGGCCACATTGGCCACCGCCGTCAGCCGCGTCGGCTGGCTCGTCGCATAGGTGGCGACCGATGTCGTCACCGCAGGCGTCCATGCCGCGCCCGCCACCGCCTCGAGCTGGCCGTTCCGGATCACGCGGCGCACCTGATAATTCGTCAGCCCCGCCAGCGCCGCCACATCCACCGGCGCGGCCAGCGCGATCCGCCGCCCCGACAGGTCCAGTTCCGCATGGTCGGTAAAGGCGAACAGCGCCTGAACCGCCTTGCGGAACCCCGTCTCCTCGCTGCCGAAGGCGGCGGTATAGGTGTTCATGTCGAAATTGCGCGTACAGGCCAGACGCGCCGTGTCGGGCATGGTCACCGTGCCCTCGAACCGCACATCGCTGGCAAAGGTGACATTCCCCGTCAGCCGGTATGTGCCCGCCGACACCAGAACCGACCGCTGCCCCTGCCCCGCCGCCTGATCCGCCGCGACGAAGGCCGCCGTGTCATCCGCCACCCCGTCACCCCGCGCGCCATAATCGCGCACATCGACCCATGTCAGCATGTTCCGCAGAAAGACGCCCGTCACATCCTCGACCGTGATGTCGTCGATCCGCACGATCCCGCCATTGGGCCCCGTCAGGTCGATGCCCAGATGCCCGTAAACCGGCGCCGTGCCCCAGACCATGCCCACGCCGCCGCGGTTGCCCGACCCGATGATGGCACTAACCGTCACCACCTGCCCGTATCCCGGCAGCGCGACGCTCGGCCCCGTCTGAACCGCCGCCGCGACATTCGACCCGTTCGCCGCCGCAGCATAGCCCGCGATCCGCACCTCGGGCAGCGCCCCCGACAGGCACTTCACCCGCGCCGTCACGCGCAGATACATCCCCGGCTGGCAGGGGATCTGCTGGAAGCAGCGCAGCTTGGTCGTCGCCGCCGTCTTCTGGATTTCCAGACAGCCGCCGAAATCCTGATCCGCCGGAACAAAGGCCGCATTGGGCTGGTTCGCCCATGACCCCTGCCCCGGCCGCCCGTCCTCGCGCGACCACAGGTTCAGCCCCGCCTCGAAAGCCGGAGGCATCAGCACCAGCCCGTCCGTCACCGCCTTGTTCATCGCACCCCTCGCCGCTCGATATGTCGCGGCAAGGGGTAGCAATGCAGGGTTAACGGGATGTCAGACCACCGCGCGCCCCTCCGGCACGCCTCACGCCCCCACCCCCGGCTCGGGCAGCAACTGCACGCCGTTGATCTGCCAGCCCTCGGGCGTCTGGACCATCTGGTAGTCCAGAATATGGGTCCGCCCCGTCTGGTCGGTGATCATCACCTTCTGCCACAGCGCGCCCGAAATCGTCCGCTGCTCCAGCATCCGCACATCGGCGGGGCGGTGGACCATGGGATAGCCCTGCGTCACCATCTTCCCGAAATTCTCGGGCGACATGAAGATCGACTTGATCGACGGCGAGGCAAAGGTGAAGGCGGTGGCGAAATCATCCGCCTTGAACGCCTCGATCTGGTTCAGGATCGTATCCTGCACGGGATCCGCCTTCGCGGCGGTCACGGGCAGGACAAGGCAAAGCGCAGTCAGCAGTCCAAAGGCGATACGGCGCATCGCGGCCTCCCTCCTATATCCCCGAGGGAAAGCCTAGGTCGACCGCCGCACGGGTCAATGACCCGCAGGACGGGCAGAACTGCGCGTCCTTACGAAACCAGCTCCCCCGCCAACCCGCGATCCATCAGCGCGACCGTCTCGGCCACACCGTAAAGCGCCACGAACCCGCCAAAGCGCGGCCCCTCCGACGCCCCCAGCAGCACCTCGTACAGCGCCTTGAACCAGTCGCGCAGCGGCTCGAACCCGTGTTCCTTGCCCACGGCAAAGACCATGGACTGCAACGCATCCGCGTCCTGCCCGCCTTCCCACGCCGCCAGCCGCGCGCGCAGGTCCGCCATCGCCGCCCGTTCCCGGTCGTCGGGCAGGCGGAACACGCGCGACGGCGCGATCTTGTCGGCGAAATAGCGCACCGCAAAGCCTGCCGCGGCATCCAGATCCGGATGCGTCTCGGGGCTCGCCTCCGGCGCATAGGCGCGGATATAGCCCCACAGCCCCTTGGCATCCTTCGCCCCCGCCACGCTCGCAAGGTTCAGCAGCATCGAGAACGGCACCACCATCCGGCTCTCCGGCGGGTTGCCGCCGTGGATATGCCACACGGGGTTGTTCACCTGCCCGTCCACATCCTGCGTCGGGTACGCCTTCAACTGCTGGTGATATTCATCCACCGCCCGCGGGATGACATCGAAATGCATCCGCTTCGCCGTCTTGGGCTTCTGGTACATGAAATACGAAAGGCTTTCCGTCGCCGCATAGGTCAGCCATTCGTCGATGGTCAGCCCGTTGCCCTTCGACTTCGAAATCTTCTGCCCCTGGTCGTCAAGGAACAGCTCGTATGTCATGTGGTTGGGCTTCTTGCCGCCCAGCACTTCGCAGATGCCGTCATAGATCGGCGTGTTGGTGGAATGGTCCTTCCCGTACATCTCGAAGTCCACACCCAGCGCCGCCCAGCGCGCGCCGAAATCCGGCTTCCACTGCAGCTTCACATTCCCCCCCGTGACAGGCAGCGTCCATTCCCGCCCGTCCTCGTCGTCGAAGGTGATCTCGCCCCGCACCGCATCCACGTTCTTCATCGGCACATAGAGCACCCGCCCCGTCTCGGGATGGATCGGCAGGAAGCAGCTATAGGTCTGCTGCCGCTCCTCCCGCAAGCTTGCCAGCATGATCCCCATGATCGCGTCATACCGCTCCGCCGCGCGCCGCAGCACCTCGTCGAACCGGCCCGAGCCGTAGAAATCGGTGGCCGAGATGAACTCGTACTCGAACCCGAACGTATCCAGAAACCGCCGCAGCATGGCGTTGTTGTGATGGCCGAAACTCTCGTACTCGCCATAGGGATCGGGCACGGATGTCAGCGGCTTCTGCATATGCCCGCGCAGCATCTCCTGCTGCGGCACGTTCTCGGGCACCTTCCGCATCCCGTCCAGATCGTCCGAGAAACAGATCAGCCGCGTCGGAATATCGCTGATCACCTCGAAGGCGCGGCGGATCATCGTCGTCCGCGCCACCTCGCCAAAGGTGCCGATATGGGGCAGACCCGACGGACCATAGCCCGTCTCGAACAGGACATGGCCCTTCTCGGGATCCTTCTTCTCATAGCGTTTGAGGATCGCGCGCGCCTCTTCAAAGGGCCATGCTTTCGATTTCATCGCGGCATCACGCAAGCCAGACATCGGCAATCCTCAAGGAGATGTGCGGAAACCCCGTGCCTCCGCAGCCCCCGTCCTCTATTGCCGCCCCCGCATCGCGTCAATAATGTCCCGTCCCGAAGCACCAAGGAAACGCCCATGTCCGACACGCCCCCCATGTCCCCGCAAGACGCGCTCGTCGCCGTCATGGTCGCCTGCTCGGCCTCGGACCAGAACATGCGGACGGCCGAACTCGTGGCGATCCAGCGCATGGTCAACCACATGCCGGTCTTCGCCACTTACGACCAGGACCGCATCCGCCGCATTTCCCAGATCGTCTTCGACCTGTTCGAAGAGGAAGACGGCCTCGACGCCCTCTTCGGCCTGATCCGCGAGGCGCTGCCCGAACGCCTGAACGAAACCGCCTATGCCCTTGCCTGCGACGTGGTGACAGCGGACGGCAAGCACAACGAGGTGGAACTGAGGATGCTCGAAGAGGTGCGCGAAGAGCTGAAGGTCGACCGCCTCCACGCCGCCGCCATCGAATGGGGCGCGCGCGTGCGGCATATGAAGCCCTAGGCAGGAACCGGAACTGCCAGGCGCAAGAAGACCCGAAAGGCGCCAGTGGCGCGTTTCGGGGCTTCGTCGTTAGGGACGCGCATGACCCGCCGGGGCGGGCGCCCATGGCGCACGACCCGTGGGGGCGGGTCGTGCGCGGCCCGTGGCTTTGGGCCACGGGCCCAACCCGACCGTAGCGCATCCAAACCCGTAGGGCGGGGTTCACCCCGCCACGCGCCCCCCTCACCCGTACACCGCCCCCCACCGCGCGATCAGCTGCCCCTGCAGCTTCCGCGCCCGCCGTGTCCATGCCTTGCCGCCCTTCGGCTGCTCCCGCTCGGCCACGCTCAACCGGTCCCGCCGCGCCACATCCGCGCAGAAGATGGCAAAGGCCATCTCCCGCCCCGACGGCGGCTGCACGAACCCCACCAGCGCTGACACGAAATTCAGCGTCCCCGTCTTGCCGATCACCGCCACGGGGCTCTCGATCGCGCCCCCCTCGTCATCGCGCATCCCCAGATCGCGCAGCACGGGCTTCAACCCCCGCCCCGCCGCCGTCCCCTGCGACGCGACCAGCGCACGCACCATCTGCTCGGCGGAAATCCGGCTCTGCCCGCCCAGCCCCGAATGGTCCACGAACCGCCCCTCGGCCCCGAGGCGCCCCCGCATCCAGTCCGACATCGCCCCCGCCGACGGCCGCAGCCCCCCCGCGCCCGACGACGACAGCCCCACCACCTCCGCCGTCAGGTTCGTCGACCAGCGCAGCATCCGCCGCAGCACATCCGCCAGCGGATCACCCGCCAGCTCCGCCACCACCTGCGCCCCCGCAGGCAGCCGCCCCACCACCCGCCCCGCAGGCAGCTTCACCCCCTGAGCCGCCGCCAGCGACTGAAACACCTCGCCCACATAGGCCGCCGGATTGCGGACCGGCAACCAGCGGCTCCCGCCCTTGCCCAGCGCCCCGCTCGCCACCGTCCATTCCTCCGCCCCGCCCCGCGCGCGATAGGTGAACAGCGGCGCCTCCCGCGCCACCACCTCCATCCGCGCCATCTGCACGGGCGGCGCAAACCGCTCGCCCCGCGCATCCATGGCCACACCCCAGCCGCCCTGCGCCCGCTTCCACTCGAAATGCACGCGGTTGTAATTCAGGTTCAGCCCCGAGATGGCGGGGTTATACCCCACATGCTCCGGCTGATCGCCCGCGATCCGGTCGACAAAGGGCAGCGCGCCGTCATGCACCAGATAGGTGCCCGTCACCCCCCGTATCCCCGTCGCCGCCAGTTCCGCCGCCAACCCTGCCAGCCGGTCGGTGTCCAATTCCGGATCGCCCGTCCCCGACAGGACCAGATCGCCCTGCACCACACCCCCCGCCACCGGCCCCGTCACCAGAACCCGCGTCGCAAAGCGATGCCCCGCCCCCAGCTTCTCCAGCGCGTAAAGCGCCGTCACCGCCTTGGCCGTGCTCGCGGGCGGCAGCGCCTCGCGCTCGCCCATCGCCTCCAGCAGCCGCCCCGTCCGCGCATCGGCCACGGCATAGCCCACGACCCCGCCCAGCCCCGCCGCCTCGATCAGCGCGGCCGGATCGGCCACGGCCTTGCCCGCCACCGCCTGCACCCCCGAAGGCCGCGCCACGGGACGCGGGCTGACCGCCAGCCCCTCGCCCCACACGGGCAGGGCCGCCCCCGCCAGCATCCCCGACAGCACGAAACGACGTGAAACCATCACCCATCCCCCCGAAAGCGCAGGCCCGCATCCGGCCCGCAAACCGGACCGGCACCAGCCCGCCAAACCTATCCCCACCCCGCACCGCGCATCAAGCGCGCCGAACCGCCGCGCCCCTGTCCCCGCGGCCACCACCGGCGCCCCACCAGACCCGCGCCCTTCATCTCGGCCCCAATACTCTCGGGGGGCACGGGGGGCGGAAAGCCCCCCGCCTCTCCACCCGCGACCGGCCCCGCCGCAGACCAACTCACCCGATGGTTAACCCACCCTGACCCCACCGCGCGTATGTACAACCTGCGGCACAGCCGCCTGCACCGCGCACGGCACAGTCCGGAACGCCCCGCCACGGAAATAAACGCAGCGCCCGCAGGGCCTTAGCCACCCCGCCGCCGCAACACACCGGGGGCCACCCCGAACCGCCTGCTGAACGCGCGGCTCAGGGTGGATGGCGACGCGAACCCCGTCCGCAAAGCCACCTCGGCCAGCGGGTGGCGCGTGTCCGTCACCATCCGCCGCGCTGCCTGCAACCGCAGACCCAGGGCATAGGCCGCAGGCGTCTCGCCCAGATATTGCCGGAACAACCCCTCCATCCGCCGCGGGCTCAACCCCACCGCCTTGGCCACCCGCGCCACGGGTTCGGGATCGTCCAGCCGCGCCTCCATCCGCGCGATGGCCTCCGCCACCCGCGCATCCAGCCGCCCCTCCGCCGGCACGGGGGCGACCTGCGGCTCATGCCCCGCCCGCTCCGTCGTCAGGAAGGACGCCGCCACCTGCCGCGCCAGCGGCGCCCCGTGCCGCGCCCCGATCAGATGCAGCATCAGGTCATGCGCCGGTGCCGCGCCCCCCGCCGTAGCGCGGTTGCGGTCGATCACGTACCGGTCCGGCAGACACTCCATATCGGGGTAGGCGGCGGCGAAATCCTCAAGATCTTCCCAGTGCACGGTCGCGCGATAGCCCGCGAGCAGCCCCGCCCGCGCCATAACCCACGCCCCCGCATCCACCCCCGCCACCAGCCGGAACCGCCCCGCCATCCGCCGCAGTTCACGCAGGAACGGCCCCGTCGCCACCTCCTCCTGCCGATACCCCACGATCAGCATCAGCACATCCGCCCCCTCCGCCGCCGCCAGCGGCCCCGAGGACGGCAGTTCGATCCCGCAGGTCAGCGGCACGGGCCGCCCCTCCGGCGACACCACCCGCCAGCGATAGGCCTCCTGCCCCAGATGCCGGTTCGCCGCCCGCATCGGGTCCAGCACCGACGCCACCTCGAGGATCGAGGCATGGGGCAGCACCAGCACCGCAATGGTCAGCGCCTCTCGTGACGGGGAAAACAGGCTTGCGTTTTGCGTCATGAAAATTGCGTAAACGGCAATGCAGGCCCGTGCAACCCCGCTAATCTGCCCCCAACAAGGGAGGAAACCATGCCGCTCGCCATTAACCGCGAAGTCTTCATCACCTGCGCCGTCACCGGATCGGGCGGCACGCAGGACCGCAGCCCGCATGTCCCCCGCTCCCCCCAGCAGATCGCCGAAAGCGCCATCGCCGCCGCCAAGGCCGGTGCTGCCGTCGTCCACTGCCACGTCCGCGATCCCGAAACCGGCAAACCCGCCCGCGACCCCGCGCTCTACCGCGAAGTCACTGAACGCATTCGCGATTCCGCCACCGATGTGGTGCTGAACCTGACCGCCGGCATGGGCGGCGACATCTATTTCGAAGGGACCGAGGATATGGGCCGCATCGGCCCCCGCTCCGATATGGCAGGCGCCACGGAACGCGTCGCCCATGTCGTCGAATGCCGCCCAGAAATCTGCACCCTCGACTGCGGCACGATGAACTTCAACGAAGCCGATTACGTCATGGTCAACACGCCCGGCATGCTGCGCGACATGGCACAGCGCATGACCGCCGCAGGCGTCCGCATTGAAATCGAGGCCTTCGACACCGGCCACCTCTGGCTTGCCAAGGAACTGGTGAAGGAAGGCGTCATCCCCGAACCCGTCCTCGTTCAACTCTGCATGGGCGTGCCGTGGGGCGCGCCGGACGACCTCAACACCTTCATGGCGATGGTCAACAACGTGCCCCAAGGCTGGCACTACTCGGCCTTCTCTCTGGGCCGCAACCAGATGGCCTATGTCGCCGCCGCCGTCCTTGCGGGCGGCAATGTCCGCGTGGGTCTGGAAGACAACCTCTGGCTCGACAAGGGCGTCCTTGCCACCAACGCGCAACTCGTCGAACGCGCCGCCACCATCATCGAAAACATGGGCGCCCGCGTCATCACCCCCGCCGAGGTGCGCGCCCGCCTGAAACTGGACAAGCGCCCGCCCCTGCCCCGCTGATGGAGAAGCTCGGCCCCATCACCCCGCCCCATGCCACCCCCGCGACGGGACGCGTGATCCCCGTGGGCACGGGCTGGGTGATGGAACCGCTGGAACCCGGCTTTCTTCTCAAGGCCTTGGCCACGGGCGCGCAAATCCGCATCACGACTGATGAGGCGCAGGCGCTCCGCGACGGGCAGACCACCGCGCAGGACCTCGCCGCCCGCCACGGGCTGACGCAACCGCCACACCCCTCGGGTGCCGCCGTCACCGTGGCCTTCTCGGACAAGGCGAAGCGTCTCGCCGGAACGCGCCCCGCGGGTGGCCCCCCCGCCCCCACGGGCGGCCCGACAGAACCGGCCAGGGGCATCCCCCTGCCCTCGCCACTCACCACCGCGGCGATCCTTGCCGCCATCGCAATTCTGGCCCTCGCATTGGCCATCTGAAACGGAGAACGACCCCATGGCTCGCAAGGCAGGCATCATCGGCGGCGGCGTCATCGGCGGCGGCTGGGCCGCGCGCTTCCTTCTGAACGGCTGGAACGTCACCGTCTTCGACCCAGACCCCGAAGCCCCCCGCAAGGTGGGCGAAGTCATCGCCAACGCCCGCCGCGCCCTTCCCGCCCTGTCCGACGGACCCATGCCGCCCGAAGGCACCCTGACCTTCGCCGCAACGATCACCGAGGCCGTCGAAGGCGCCGACTACATCCAGGAATCCGTCTCGGAACGCCTCGACCTGAAACACCGCGTCTTCGCCCAGATCCAGCAGGTCGCGCCCCACACCCCCATCGGCTCCTCCACCTCCGGCTTCAAACCGTCGGAATTGCAGCAGAACGCCGCCAACCCCGCGACCATCTTCGTCGCCCACCCCTTCAACCCCGTCTACCTGCTGCCGCTGGCCGAAATCGTCCCCTCCGCCAAATCCGACCCTGCCCTGATCGAGGCGGCCAAGGAAACCCTTCGCGAAATCGGCATGTTCCCCCTGCATATCCGCAAGGAGATCGACGCCCACATCGCCGACCGCTTCCTCGAGGCGGTGTGGCGCGAGGCGCTGTGGCTGGTCAAAGACGGCATCGCCACGACCGAGGAAATCGACGAAGCGATCCGCATGGGCTTCGGCCTGCGCTGGGGCCAGATGGGCCTATTCGAAACCTACCGCATCGCGGGCGGCGAGGCGGGGATGAAGCATTTCATGGCCCAGTTCGGTCCCTGCCTGACATGGCCCTGGACGAAACTGATGGACGTCCCCGAATTCAACGACGAACTCGTCGACCTCATCGCAGGCCAATCCGACGCCCAATCCGGCCACCATTCCATCCGCGAGCTGGAACGCATCCGCGACCAGAACCTGATCGGCTTCCTGCGCGTGCTGAAGGACCGCAACTGGGGCGCGGGCAAGGTGCTTCTCGACCACGACGCCCGCCGCCGTACCGCCATGCCCGCCCCCGTCGCGGGCAGCGGCCCGATGGAAACCGCGCGCCTCACCGTCCTGCCGGGCTGGATCGACTATAACGGCCACATGACCGAAAGCCGCTACCTCTTTGCGGCCTCCGAAACCTCCGACGCCTTCCTGCGCCACATCGGCGCCGACGTCGCCTATGTCGGCACGGGCTTCAGCTACTACACGGCTGAGACCCACATCATGCATCTGGGCGAGGCGAAACTGGGCGACGCCCTGACCGGCACCGTGCAGGTCCTGCATGCCGACGAAAAGCGGCTGCACATCTTCATCCGCATCCTCAAGGGCGACGAACCCGTCGCCACGCTGGAACAGATGCTGCTGCATGTCGACATGAAGGCCGGCAAGACCTGCCCCGCCCCGCAAGCGATCCTCGACCGCCTGATGCCCATCGCCGAGGCCCATGCGTCGCTTCCCAGACCCGAAGCCACCGGTCGCCACGTCGGCCAGAAAAAGGCGTGATCCCATGCACTTCGCCCTGACCGAAGAACAGCAGATGATCGTCGAGACGACGCGCAGCTTCGTCGAAAACGAACTCTACCCGCACGAGATGCAGGTGGAACGCAGCGGCCACCTGCCGATGGAGCTGATCCGCGAAATACAGCAAAAGGCCATCGCCGCAGGCCTCTACGCCGCCAACATGCCGGCCGAGGTGGGGGGCGCGGGTCTCGATACCCTCTCCTGGCTCCTATACGAACGCGAACTCGGCCGCGCCAACTACGCCCTGCACTGGACCTGCGTCGCCCGCCCGTCGAACATCCTTCTGGCAGGGACCGACGAACAGAAACAGCGCTACCTCCACCCCTGCATCAGGGGCGAGAAATGGGATTGCCTCGCCATGACGGAACCCGGCGCGGGCTCCGACCTGCGCGGCATGAAGGCCAGCGCGCGGCAGGACGGCGACGACTGGATCCTGAACGGCACCAAGCATTTCATCAGCCACGCCGACCTTGCCGATTTCGCCATCTGCTTCATGGCCAGCGGAGAGGAGGACACCCCCCGCGGCAAGAAGAAACTCATCACCGCCTTCTTCGTCGACAAGGGCACCCCCGGCTTCACCGTCCGCGACGGCTACCGCAACGTCAGCCATCGCGGCTATACCAACGCCATCCTCGAATTCGACAACTGCCGCATCCCCAAGGAACAGGTGCTGGGCGAAGTCCACAAGGGATTCGAGGTCGCCAATACATGGCTCGGCGCGACCCGCCTGCAGGTCGCCGCCACCTGCCTCGGCCGCGCCGACCGCGCGCTCGGCCACGCCGTCCAATACGCCGCCGAACGGCGGCAATTCGGCCAGCAGATCGGCAAGTTTCAGGGCATCAGCTTCAAGCTTGCCGACATGGCGATGGAGCTGAAGGCTGCCGAACTCCTGACATGGGACGCCGCATGGCGCTTCGATCAGGGCACGGTGACCGAGGCCGACATGAGCATGGCAAAACTCAAGGCGACCGAGGTTCTGGCCTTCATCGCGGACGAGGCGATCCAGATCCACGGCGGGATGGGCCTGATGGACGACCTGCCGCTGGAACGCATCTGGCGCGACGCGCGGGTGGAACGCATCTGGGAAGGGACCAGCGAAATCCAGCGCCACATCATCAGCCGCCAGATGCTGCGCGCTTACGGCGCATGAAGAAAGGAAGGGGGCATTCTGCCCCCTCGGCGCGTGCCGCGCCTCACCCCCTGAGGATATTTCAGAACGGATGAAGTAACGGAATGTTCACCTTTCCCATCCAGAGTAAGGGCACGGTACAGGCGGGGACGCCGATGACCGTAACGGGTGAAGTCTCCCTGTCCCGCCAAGGGGCAGGGGGATGCCTTCGCCCCTTCATCCGTTGCCAAATATCCTCGGGGGTCCGGGGGTGGAAACCCCCCGGCCGGAGCCAAGCGGCCCTGCCGCGCAGGCGACCCCAAAGGCTTGCGCGCGGCACGCGCGCTCCGCTTTGCGCCGGGGGCCGCCATGCGTGACCTCACCCGCCTGCTGCGCCCCCGTTCCATCGCCGTGCTCGGCTCCGGCTGGGCCGCGAATGTGGTGGAGCAGTGCCGCAAGATGGGCTTCGACGGCCCCGTCTGGCCCGTCCACCCCAGCCGCGACGCCATCGCGGGCGCGCCCTGCTTCCGCACCCTCGCCGACCTGCCCCACGCCCCCGACGCCACCTTCATCGGCGTCAACCGCCACGCCACGCTGGACGTGGTGGCCGAACTCGCCGCCATGGGTGCGGGCGGGGCGACCTGCTTCGCCTCCGGCTGGGAAGAGGCGGGCGAGGCCGACTTGCAGGCCAAGCTCGTGCAGGCCGCGGGTGACATGCCCATCCTTGGCCCCAACTGCTATGGCGTCATCAATTACCTCGACGGCGCGCTCCTGTGGCCCGACCAGCATGGCGGCGTCCGCTGCGACCGGGGCGTGGCGCTGCTCTCGCAATCGTCGAACATCGTCATCAACCTGACGATGCAGGCCCGCGCCCTGCCCGTGGCCTATGTCGCCTGTCTGGGCAATGCCGCGCAGACGGGGCTGGCGGAATTGGCAAACGCCCTGCTCTCCGACGACCGCGTCACGGCGCTCGGCATGTATGTCGAAGGCATCGACGATGCCGCGGCCTTTGCCGACCTTGCCGAACGCGCCCGCGCGGCGGGCAAGGGGATCGTCTGCATCAAGTCCGGCAAGACGGAACTTTCGCGCACCGCCGCCGCCTCGCACACTGCCTCGCTCGCGGGCGGGGGGGCCGCCTCCTCGGCCTTCCTGCGCGCCTGCGGCGTGGCCGAGGTCGCCACCCCCGCCGAACTGATCGAGACGCTGAAGATCTTCCACCACTGCGGCCCGCAGATCGGCCCGCGCCTCTGCTCTCTCTCCTGCTCGGGCGGCGAGGCGGGGCTGGTGGCCGACCTTGCCGCGCCCTATGGGGTGGACTTCCCGCCCCCCTCGGACGCGCAGCGCCAGCGCCTCGGCGACATCCTCGGCCCCATCGTCGCCATCGCCAATCCCTTGGACTACCACACCTTCATCTGGGGCGACGGGCCGCGCACCACCGACGTCTTCACCACCATGCTGGCGGGCTATGACGCGGGCATCTTCATCATCGACCCCCCGCGCCCCGACCGCTGCGATCCCTCCAGCTTCCAGCCCGCGCTGGACGCCATCACCGCAGCCGCCACGGCCACCGGCAAACCCGCCTTCGCCGTCGCCTCCCTGCCCGAGAATTTCGATGAAACCCTCGCCGCCCGCATGGCAGGCCCGAACATCGTTCCCATGATGGGCTTCGAGACCGCCCTCGCCGCCATCCGCGCCGCGCAGACGCCGCCCAATGCGGGCGGCTGGCGCCCGTGGCCCCGCCTGCCGCAACGCCCCATTCGGATGCGCGACGAAGCCTCGGCCAAGGCCCTGATCGCTGCCGTCGGCGTCACCGTCCCCCGCGCCGTCACCGCAGCCACGCTCGCGGCGCTGGCACCGTTGGCGGCCACCCTCACCCCGCCCCTCGCCCTCAAGGGGCTGGGCTTTGCGCACAAGACCGAAGCGGGGGCCGTCCGCCTGAACCTCCACAGCCTCGACGGCCAACCCGACATCCAAGGCGCCCAAGGCTATTTGGCCGAGGAGATGGTCACCGCCCCCATAGCCGAACTCCTCATCGGGTTCCGCCGCGATCCGGTCTATGGCGCGACCCTGACGCTGGGCTTTGGCGGCACAACGGCGGAACTCCTGGCCGATATCCAGACGCTCATCCTGCCCGTGACCGCCACCGACATCGACGCCGCCCTTCGCCGCCTGCGCCTCTGGCCACTGCTGGATGGCTACCGTGGCCGACCCAAGGCCGATACCGCCGCCGCCATCGCCACCGTGCTATCATTGCAATCCCTCTTCCACACCGACGACCGGCTGGAAGAGATCGAGATCAACCCCCTCATCCTGCGCGCCCAAGGGGCCGTCGCCGTCGATGCCGTCCTATGGGAGTCCGCCGAATGACCGAAATGACCATGCTCACCGAAGGCCCGATCCGCACGCGGCGCGAGGGTGCCATCCTCGAAGTCACGCTGGACCGGCCCAAGGCCAATGCCATCGACCTTGCTACCAGCCGCATCATGGGCCTGACTTTCCGCGCCTTCCGCGACGATGACAGCCTGCGCGTGGCGATCCTGCGCGCCGAAGGGGACAAGTTCTTCTGCCCCGGCTGGGACCTCAAGGCCGCCGCCGCCGGTGATGCGGTGGATGGCGATTATGGCGTGGGCGGCTTCGGCGGGTTGCAGGAACTGCCGAACCTGAACAAACCCGTCATCGCCGCCGTCAACGGCATCTGCTGCGGGGGGGGCCTCGAACTCGCCCTCTCCTGCGACCTGATCCTTGCGTCGGACAACGCCACCTTCGCCCTGCCCGAAATCCGCTCCGGCACCGTGGCCGATGCCGCCTCCATCAAACTGCCCAAGCGCATCCCCTACCACGTCGCGATGGACCTGCTGCTGACCGGCCGCTGGTTCGACGCGGAAGAGGCGCTGCGCTGGGGCCTGCTGAAGGAAATCACCACCCCGCAGGACCTGCTGCCCAAGGCATGGGATCTTGCCCGCCTCCTCGCCTCTGGCCCGCCGCTCGTCTATGCCGCGATCAAGGAAGTCGTGCGCGAGGCCGAGGCGCTGCGCTTTCAGGACGCGCTGAACCGCATCACCAAACGCCAGATGGCGACCGTCGACCGTCTCTATTCCTCCGAGGATCAGCTCGAAGGCGCCCGCGCATTCGCCGAAAAGCGTGATCCAGTCTGGAAGGGGCGCTGATCCGTATGCGACAAAATCCGTCGCCATCTGTCACGCCGCCCCGGCCCCGTAGGCTAGGCTCCGCCCAAAGCAGGGGGCAGGCATGACGGACGAGACCGATTACATCATCGTGGGCGCAGGTTCGGCGGGATGCGTTCTGGCGGACCGGCTGACAGCCTCGGGCAAGCACCGCGTCACGGTGCTGGAGGCGGGCGGAACCGACCGGCGCTTCTTCGTCATGCTGCCCTTGGGCTATGGCAAGCTTTTCTACGACCCCGCCGTGAACTGGCTTTACAAGACCGAACCCGACCCCGGCCTTGCGGGTGCACGCGACCACTGGCCGCGCGGCAAGGTGCTGGGGGGGTCATCCTCGATCAACGCCATGGTCTATATCCGCGGCCACCGCGCGGATTACGACGAATGGGCCGCCGCCGGAAATACCGGCTGGGGCTGGGACGATGTCCTTGCCGCCTACAAGGCGATGGAGGATACCGAGGCAGGCGGCGACGCATGGCGCGGCAAGGGCGGCCCCCTCTTCGTGTCGGCCAACCGCAAGGGGCTGCACCCGCTGGTCAAGGACTACATCGCCGCCTGCGAAAGCGCGGGGCTTGCCCATAACCCCGATTTCAACGGGGCCGAACAGGAAGGCACCGGCATCTACCAGATGACGATCAAGGATGCCCGCCGCAACTCCGCCGCCCGCGCCTTCCTGCGCCCCGCGATGAAGCGCCCGAACTGCCGCGTCATCACAGGCGCCATGGTCACCCGCGTCCTGATCGAAAACGGCCGCGCCACCGGCGTGGAATACCGTATCGGCAACGAAACCCGCACCCTGCGCGCCAAGGCCGAAGTCATCCTGTCGGGCGGCGCCATCAACTCGCCCCAGCTCCTGCAACTCTCAGGGCTAGGCCCCGGCGCGCTGCTGCAAGGCTTGGGCATTCCCGTCCTGCGCGACAATCCCAATGTGGGCGACCACCTCAGCGACCATCAGGGCATCAACTACACATGGAAGATGCGCGTCCCCACCTATAATGACGAACTTCGCCCGTGGTGGGGCAAGCTGATCGCGGGGATGAAATACGTCCTCGCCGGATCGGGCCCGCTGTCCAAGTCGATCAACCACGGCGGCGGCTTCTTCCGCACATCGCCCGATCTGCCACGCCCCAACATGCAACTCTACATGCAGGCCTTTTCCACCCTGATCCCGCGCGACGGCGAAAGGCCCATCCTGACACCCGACCCCTTCCCCGGCATGTCCATCGGCCTGTCGAACTGCCGCCCCACCAGCCGCGGCCATATCTGCATCGCCTCGCCCGACCCCTTCACCCATCCCACCATCACCGCCAACGCCTTTTCCACCGACCATGACGTGCAGGAAATGCTTCTGGCCGTGAAATACCTCCGCCACCTCGCCGCCCAGCCGCCCCTCGCAAGGCTCATTGCCGAGGAACTGCGCCCCGGCCCCGACATCACCACCGACGAGCAGATCATCGACGACTTCCGCCGCCGCTCCGGCACGGTCTATCACCCCTCCTGCACCTGCCGCATGGGGCCGGACCCCGCCAGCAGCGTGATCGACGCCCGCCTGCGCGTCCACGGCGTGGACGGCCTGCGCGTCATCGACGCCTCCAGCTTCCCGAACCTGATCGCGGGCAACACCAACGCGCCCGCCATGATGGTGGGCTGGAAAGGGGCCGAGCTTGTCCTTGCCGACGCCCGCTGAAGCGAAATCTGACGCAGATTTCGCGCCGGTTTCTGACGCAGAAACCGGCTCCCACCCGGTCGCCCCCGGAATTTGCGCCAAATTCCGGCGCGGTTCCTGCGTCAGGAACCGCCTGCCGCCCTCACTCCCCGCGCGGGAATCGCTTGGACTCTTCCAGCACGTTCAGGTCCATGTGGTTGCGCATATAGCGTTCCGATGCCGCCCGCAGCGGCTGGTAATCCCACGGGAAATAGGCCCCGTTCCGCAGCGCCTCGTACACGACCCAGCGCCGCGCCTGGCTTTCGCGCACCGCCGCGTCATAGGCGGCAAGGTTCCAGCGCTGATCCGCCATGGTGCGGAACCCCTCCAGCACCGCCGCATGGGCGGGGTCGTCGGCCAGATTCACCCGCTCCGCCGGATCGGCGGCCAGATCGAACAGCATCTCGGGATCGGCGTTGCAGCGGATGTATTTCCACTTCCCTTCCCGCAGGCAGACCATGGGCGTCACCGTCCCCTCTGCCGCATATTCCATGCAGACGGGTGCCGCGCGCCCCTCTCCGCGCGCAAGGGGAACAAGGTTCTCGCCATCCGTCCAGGGCATGATCTCGGCCATGTCGATCCCCGCCAGCGCGCCCAGCGTGGGCGTCACGTCGATGGTGGAGACGGGGGTTTCCACCAGCCGCGGCTCCAGCCCCGGCGCGGCAATCATCAGCGGCACGCGGGCAGAGCCTTCGAAGAAGTTCATCTTGAACCACAGCCCCCGCTCGCCCAGCATCTCGCCATGGTCGGACAGGAAGACCACGATCGCCTCCTGCCGCGTGGCCTCCAGCGTGTCGAGGATTTCGCCGATCTTCGCATCGACATAAGAGATATTGGCGAAATACCCCTGCCGCGCGCGGCGGATGTGGCTGTCGGTGATGTCGAAGGCCCGCCAGTCGCAGGCATCCATCAGGCGCTGCGAATGGGGGTCCTGCCGGTCATAGGGAATGGCCTCCGGCGCGGCCAGTTCCGGCGCGCCCTCGTACATGTCCCAGTATTTCCGCCGCGCGACGAAGGGGTCATGCGGATGGGTGAAGCTGACCGTCAGGCACCACGGGCGCGCATCCCCGCCGCGCGACAGGTCGTATATCTTCTGCACCGCCTGAAAGGCCACGTCGTCATCGTATTCCAGCTGGTTCGTGATCTCGGCCACCCCCGCCCCCGTGACGGAGCCGAGGTTGTGATACCACCAGTCGATCCGCTCTCCCGGTTTGCGATAGTCGGGCGTCCAGCCGAAATCGGCGGGGTAGATGTCGGTCGTCAGACGTTCCTCGAAGCCGTGCATCTGGTCGGGGCCGACGAAATGCATCTTGCCCGACAGCGCCGTCTGATACCCCGCGCGGCGCAGGTGGTGGGCATAGGTGGGAATGTCGGACGCGAATTCCGCGGCATTGTCATAGACCCGCGTCCGCTTGGGCAGCGCGCCGGACATGAAGGCCGCGCGGGCGGGCGCACACAGCGGCGAGGGCGTATAGCTGCTCGCAAACCGCACCGACCGCGCCGCCAGCCGCCGCAGGTTCGGCGCGTGCAGGAAATCCGCAGGCCCGTCGGGGAACAGGGTTCCGGTCAACTGATCCACCATCAGGATCAGGATGTTCGGGCGCTGGGTCATGGGTCGGGTCCTTCGCAAAGCTCTGCCTGCCGCAGTCCAATCGCAACAGGTCGCACCGTTCAATCGCAGGGGCGACCTGCCATGGCAAGTTCCGGTCACAGGAGGCCGCAATGACGATCCGCACCGACTTTCCCCACGCCATCACCGAAGACCCCGACATGGGCATCCCCATGCCCGACGGCTGCCGCCTGTCGGCCCGCGTCTGGATGCCGGTGGACGCGCCCGCGAACCCCGTTCCCGCCGTGCTGGAATACATCCCCTACCGCAAGCGCGACGGAACCCTGCAGCGGGACGAGATGATGCATCCCTATGTCGCAGCCCACGGCTATGCCTGCGTGCGCGTCGACATGCGCGGCAACGGCGACAGCGAAGGGCTTATGTCGGACGAATACACGCAGCAGGAAATGGACGATGCCGTGGCCGTCATCGACTGGCTCTCGCGCCAGCCGTGGTGTTCGGGCACGGTGGGGATGATGGGCAAGTCATGGGGCGGCTTCAACTGCCTGCAGGCCGCCTTCAACCAGCCCCCCGCGCTCAAGGCCGTGATCTCGGTCTGCGCCACCACCGACCGCTTCGCCGATGACATCCATTACAAGGGCGGCTGCCTTCTGGGCGAAAACTTCGGCTGGGGCGCGGTGATGCTGTCCTACTCCTCGCGCCCTGCCGACCCGGCGCTGCGCCCCGACTGGCGCGCGGACTGGTTGAACCGGCTGGAGAACGAACCCTGGCTCGCCCCGCGCTGGGCGGCGCTGCAGGAACGGTCCGCCTACTGGAAACACGGCTCCGTCTGCGAGGATTACAGCCGGATGCAGACCCCCGTCCTGATCTGGGGCGGCTGGGCCGACAACTACATGAACACCGTGTCGCATCTGGTGGAAAACGTCCCCGCCCCCTGCAAGGGGATCGTGGGGCCGTGGGTGCACCAATACCCCCACACCGCCGCGCCCGGGCCGCAGGTGGGCTTCCTGCAACTGGCGATCCGCTGGTGGGACCGCTGGCTGAAGGGCATCGCGAACGGGGCCGAGGACGACCCCGCCTATCGCGTCTGGATGATGCATTCCGCCCCGCCCGATGCCAGCGCGCCCTATCGCGCGGGGCATTGGGTGGCCGAACAGGACTGGCCCACGCCGCGCGCCAAACCCCTGACGCTGCACCTGCATGGCGCGTCGCATGGGTATTTGGGCCGAGATGAAGCGGCAGGTTTTGCGCAAGACATCGCCACGCCCCAGCATCTGGGTCTCAAGGCAGGCGAATTCTTCCCCATGGGCCTGAACGCCGAAATGCCGGGCGACCAGCGCGACGATGACGCACTGTCGGTCACCTTCGACACCGACGTGATGCCCGACGGCATGGACCTGCTGGGGGCGGCGAAACTCACCCTCACCCTCGCCTCCGACCAACCGCTCGCTTTCATCGTTGCGCGGCTGAACGACGTGGCCCCCGACGGATCGTCCACCCGCATCGCGCATGGAATGCTGAACCTCTGCCACCGCGACAGCATGGAACACCCCCGCCCCCTGACGCCGGGCGAAGCCGTCACCGTCACCTTCGCGCTGGACCATTGCGCCTACCGCCTGGCCCCGGGCCACCGCCTGCGTATCGCGCTCTCGAACAGCTACTGGCCCTTCGTCTGGCCCTCGCCCGCGCCCGCAACCCTGACCCTGACCGCGGGAAGCCTGACCCTTCCCGTCCATCAGGGCAGCACCAACGAATGGACCCCGCCGCCGGCCGAACATGCCAGCCCGTGGAAGCACCGCGTGATCCGGCAGGGCAAGACCCGCCGTTTCATCGAAACCGACCAGATCACCGGCACCGTGGCCCTTGTCGTGCAGGACGACCTTGGCGATGCCGAAAACCTGACCCACGGCCTGTGTACGGGCGAGACGATGTCGGAACGCTGGGAAATCCACCCCGACGACCCGCTCTCGGCCCGCGCCACCCACACATGGGAACAGCGCCTGTCGCGCGGCGACTGGTCCGTCCGCACCCATGCCTGGGCCGAAATGACCGCCACCGCCACCCATCTGCGCCTGACCGCCCGCCTGCGCGCATGGGAAGGCGACAACCTGATCTTCCAGCGCGACTGGGATGATGAAGTGCCGCGTAAAGCCGTGTGAAGAAACGTGACCGCTCCACGGGAAAAAACCTTTGCCGTGGAAAGGATTCGCGGGTTACTGATTGGGTAATCAACAAAAACGGCGCTCAGTAGAAACGGGGCCGGAAAACAGGGAGACCAAGGGAATGAACGCAGAACTCGACTACATGCTCAAGCGCGCCGCGCGCGGCCTGATGAGCCGCCGCGAATTCGTCGGCCGCGCCTCGGCGCTGGGCATCACCGCCGCGACGGCGAACATGCTCCTCTCCTCGGCCGCCCGCGCGCAAGAGGCGGTCAAGGGCGGCACGCTCCGCGCCGGCATGGCAGGCGGGGAATCCACCAACTCGCTCGACCCCGCACTGGCGGCCTCCGAAGTGCCCTTCATGGTCAACATGACCTGGGGCGAGATGCTGGTCGACGTGAACGCCAAGGGCGAGATCGACTACCGCATCGCCGAAGAGATCAGCGCCAATGCCGACGCGACCGAGTGGAAGTTCAAGATCCGCGCCGGCGTCGAATTCCACGACGGCAAGACCGTGACGGCAGAAGACGTGGTCGCCACACTGAAGCGCCACACCGACGAGAAGTCGCAGTCCGGCGCGCTGGGCATCGTGCAGGGCATCTCGGAAATGACCGCCGAAGGCGACATGGTCACGCTCAAGCTTGCCTCGGGCAATGCCGACCTTCCCTTCCTGATGGCCGACTACCACCTTGTGATCCAGCCGGGCGGCGGTGTGGACAATCCGGCCGCAGGCATCGGCGCGGGCCCCTACAAGGTCGTCGCCAACGAACCGGGCGTGCGCCATGTGTTCGAACGCAACCCCAACTACTTCGACAGCACGATGGGCCATGCCGACAGCGTGGAAATCCTCGTCATCAACGACAACACCGCCCGCACCGCCGCCCTGCAAGCGGGGCAGGTCCACATGATCAACCGCGTGGACCCCAAGATCATCGAACTGCTCAAGGGCGCGCCCGGCATCTCGATCGAACACGTCGCGGGCCGCGGCCACTACGTCTTCATCATGCATTGCGACAAGGCCCCCTTCGACAACAAGGACCTGCGCAACGCCCTGAAACTGGCGATCAACCGTCAGGAAATGGTGGACAAGATCCTTGGCGGCTACGGCTCGCGCGGGAACGACTTCCCGATCAACGCGGCCTATCCGCTGTTCGACGACTCCATCCCGCAGCGCGAATACGACGCGGCGGCGGCGGCCGAACTCTACAAGGCCTCCGGCCATGACGGCAGCCCGATCATCCTGCGCACCGCTCCGGGCGCCTTCCCGGGCGCGGTCGAGGCGGCGCAGCTCTTCCAGCAATCCGCCGCCGCGGCGGGTATCCCGCTGGAGGTGAAGGTCGAACCCGATGACGGCTACTGGTCCAACGTCTGGAACGTAGAACCCTTCTGCGCCTCTTACTGGGGCGGCCGTCCGGTGCAGGACCAGATGTATTCCACGGCCTACCTGTCCACCGCAGACTGGAACGACACCAAGTTCAAGAACGCCCGCTTCGACGAACTCCTCGTCGCCGCGCGCGCCGAACTGGACGCGGAAAAGCGCAAGGGCATGTATTCCGAAATGGCCAACATCCTGCGCGACGAAGGCGGCCTGATCTGCCCGATGTTCAACGACTTCGTCGAAGCCAAGCGCGAAGAGGTCGGCGGCTGGCAGCCCGATCCGAACGGCGAACTGATGAACGGCCGCGCACTTGCCAAGTGCTGGCTGAACGCCTGATCGGGCGCGCACGGTGCATCCGATCCTCAAACTCGTGGTCCAGCGCATCGCGCTGGGCCTCCTCCTCCTGCTCGCCGTCTCGCTCCTGATCTTTCTGGGGACCGAGGCGCTCCCGGGTGACGTGGCACAGGCCATCCTTGGCCAGTCCGCCACGCCCGAGGCGCTGGCCAACCTGCGGGAATCGCTGGGGCTGAACCAGCCCTCCTATGTCCGCTACTTCCAGTGGCTGGGCGGCATCCTGACGGGTGACTTCGGCGTCGCCCTGACCAACGGGCAGGACATCGGACAGGCCATCGGCCAGCGTCTGGGCAATACGCTCTTCCTCGCCACCTGCGCCGCCGTGATCTCGGTCCCGCTGGCGATCCTGCTGGGCCTTGTCGCCGCGCGCTACAACGGGCGCTGGCCGGACAAGGTGATTTCCGGCGTGACGCTCTCCACCATCTCGCTGCCCGAATTCGTGGCGGCCTATTTCGTCATCTTCCTGCTGACGCAGGTCATCCCGATCTTCCAGCCCGTCGCCATGGTCTTTCCCGGCATGTCCTTCTGGGACCGCCTTCAGGCTGTCGCCCTGCCAGTGATCGTCCTCGTTCTCGTGGTCCTTGCCCACATGATGCGCATGACCCGCGCCGCGATCCTGAACGTCATGCAGTCGGCCTATATCGAAACCGCCGAACTCAAGGGCCTGTCGCCCATGCGGGTGATCTGGCAGCACGCCTTCCCCAACGCCATCGCCCCCATCGTGTCGGTCGTGGTCCTGAACCTCGCCTATCTCGTCGTGGGCGTCGTGGTGGTCGAGGTGGTGTTCGGCTACAACGCCCTTGGCCAATACCTCGTCGACCACGTCGCCAAGCGCGACCTTCCCGTGGTGCAGGCGGTCGGGCTGATCTTCGCCGCCGTCTATATCGGCCTGAACATCCTTGCCGACGTCATCGCGATCGTCGCCAACCCGCGGCTGAGGCACCCGAAATGAAGATGCCCCTTTCCGCCCTCATCGGTCTGGTCCTGACCGGCATCTTCCTGTTCTGCGCCGTCTTCGCGCAGCTCATCGCGCCCTATCCGCTCGACGCCGTCACAGGCGGCGTCTGGGAAGGCCCGTCCGAGGCGCACTGGCTCGGCACCGACACGATCGGCCGCGACATCCTCTCGCGCCTGATCCATGGCGGCCAGATCACCATCTTCGTGGCGCTGGCATCCTCGCTCATCTCCTTCGGGCTCGGCTCCTTCCTTGGCTTCCTCGCCGCCGTGCGCGGCGGCTGGATCGATCAGGGTCTTTCCCGCCTTGTCGACCTGATGATGGCGATCCCCTCGCTCATCATCGCGCTGGTCGTGCTCTCGGTCCTGCCGATCAACCTGACCGTGCTGATCCTCGTCATGGGCCTGCTCGACTCCACCCGCGTGTTCCGCCTCTCCCGTGCCGTCGCCATGGACATCGCCGTGATGGACTATGTCGAAGCCGCAAAACTGCGCGGCGAAGGCCAGTCTTGGATCATATTCCGCGAGATCCTGCCCAACGCCCTCTCGCCGCTGGTGGCGGAATTCGGCCTGCGCTTCATCTTCGCGGTCCTCTTCATCTCGACGCTGTCCTTCCTCGGCCTCGGCATCCAGCCGCCGCTCGCGGACTGGGGCGGGATGGTGAAGGAGAACAAGGACGGCCTCATCTACGGCAAATCCGCCGCGCTAATGCCGGCACTTGCCATCGCGCTCTTGGCCATTTCGGTGAACCTCGTGGCCGACTGGATCCTGTCGCGCACCACCAGCCT
Source organism: Paragemmobacter amnigenus (assembly GCF_009908265.2). GTDB lineage: Bacteria > Pseudomonadota > Alphaproteobacteria > Rhodobacterales > Rhodobacteraceae > Paragemmobacter > Paragemmobacter amnigenus. The sequence goes on from NZ_JAAATX020000015.1 coordinate 54,767, forward strand.
GAAAGGGGGTCGCGGTGCCTGATCTTCTCGACATCCGAAACCTCCGCATCGAGGCCACCTCCTACCCGCCGGGCGAGGCACCCCGCGACGTGGTGCTGGTGGATGACGTGTCCGTCTCCGTCGCCAAGGGCAAGGTGCTGGGCCTGATCGGCGAATCCGGCGCGGGGAAATCCACCATCGGCCTTTCCGCCATGGCCTATGGCCGCGGCGGCGTACGCCTGACGGGGGGCGAAATCCTCCTGAACGGCCGCAACATCCGGCTGGCCGACCCCGCCGCCCTGCGCGCGCTCAGGGGGCGCGAAGTCACCTACGTCGCCCAATCCGCCGCCGCCGCCTTCAACCCCGCGAAACGGCTGATGGAACAGGTGATCGAAACCTCGCTCACCCACGGCCTGATGTCCCGCGCCGATGCCGAAAAACGCGCGGTCATGCTCTTCGGCAAGCTGGGCCTGCCCAACCCCGAAACATTCGGCACGCGCTACCCGCATCAGGTCTCGGGCGGCCAGTTGCAACGCGCCATGACGGCCATGGCGCTCTGCCCCAAACCCGACCTCGTCATCTTCGACGAACCCACCACCGCGCTGGACGTGACGACGCAAATCGACGTGCTGGCCGCGATCAAGGAAGCCATCCACGACACAGGCGTCGCCGCGCTCTACATCACCCACGACCTTGCCGTCGTGGCACAGGTGGCCGACGACATCCTCGTCCTGCGCCACGGGAAAAAGGTGGAATACGGCCCCACCGCCCAGATCATCACCGACCCGCATCAGGACTATACCCGCGCGCTCGTCTCGGTCCGCTCCATCGACCACGTGGAAAAGCCCGAAGCCCCGCCCGTCCTGTCCATCCAGAACGTCACCGCCCGCTATCGCGGCACGAATTTCGACGTGCTGAAGAACGTCACCGTGGACCTCCCCGCAGGCCAGACGCTGGCCGTGGTGGGCGAAAGCGGATCGGGCAAATCCACCCTCGCCCGCGCCATCACGGGCCTTCTGCCGCCCAGCCAAGGCCGCATCACCTTTGCCGGACGCGAACTGTCGCGCGACCTGCAAAGCCGCTCGCGCGACGACCTGCGCGAACTCCAGATGATCTACCAGATGGCCGACACCGCCATGAACCCGCGCCAGACGGTCGGCACCATCATCGGCCGCCCGCTGGAATTCTATTTCGGCATGACGGGTGACGAAAAACGGATCCGCGTTCAGGAATTGCTGGACGAGATCGAGATGGGCAAAGGCTATATCGACCGCTACCCCGCCGAACTGTCGGGGGGCCAGAAACAGCGTGTCTGCATCGCCCGCGCCCTTGCCGCCAAACCGAAGCTCATCATCTGCGACGAGGTGACCTCCGCCCTCGACCCGCTGGTGGCCGACGGGATCCTGAAACTCCTCCTGAACCTTCAGGCGCAAGAGCATGTCGCCTATCTCTTCATCACCCACGACCTTGCCACGGTAAAGGCCATCGCAGACCGCATCGCCGTGATGTATCGCGGTCAGGTCGTCCGCTACGGGTCCAAGACCGATGTGCTGACCCCTCCCTTCGACGATTACACCGACCTCCTGCTGTCCTCGGTCCCCGAAATGCAACTGGGCTGGCTGGAACAGGTGCTGGCCCATCGCAAGATGGAAAGCGCGGGGAACTGATGCGCAAACTCCTGCTGATCATCATCGACGGGGTGCCCTACCGCAACTGGCGCCGCCTCTTCGGCAATCTCGAAGGCTGGGTGCAGCAGGGCGAGGCGCGGGTGTGGCGGATGCGCTCGGTCCTGCCCTCCACCTCGGCCTCCTGCTACGCCTCGATCCACACGGGCGTGCCGCCACAGGTCCACGGCATCTGGGGGAATTCCAACGTCCGCAAACTGGACCTGCCCGACATCTTCTCCGAACTGGCCCGCGCAGGCCGCCGCACCGGCGCCGTCACCCACAGCTTCTGGTCCGAATTCTTCCAGCGCGCGCCCTTCGACACCGTCCGCGACATCGAATATGACGAAGAAACCGGCCCCATCCACCACGGCCGCTTCCACACCATGGCCGGATACGGCCATGACAACCAGATGACGCCCTCCGACCACGACCTCTTCGCCACCCTGACAAGGCTCTGCGAAGTCAAAGGCATCGACTACGGCATCTACCATTCCTGTACGCTCGACAGCATGGGCCACCGCTATTTCCACGACTGCGCCCAGATGGACCATGCCTGCTACCTGCTGGACGAACAGATGGCCCCCTTCATCCACCGCTGGCGCAACGCGGGATACGAAGTCATCGTCACCGCCGACCACGGGCAGGACGACCGCGGCCACCACGGCGGCGCGGGCGACCTGCAACAGGACTTCGCCTTCTACTACTTCGGCGACAGCGCCATGCCCGCGCGTGACACGGTCCTCGACCAGCTCGCCCTCGCGCCTTCGATCCTCACCCGCATGGGCGTTCCCGTCCCCGCCACGATGAAGGCCGCGCCCTTCTTCACGCCCTGACCTAGCCCGCGAAGTGCATCATCCCGGCCCCGCCCGCGATGATGACCACACCCAGCGCATGCGCCGCCCGCGCAGGCTCGCGCAGCCAGACAAAGCCCAGCGCGGCGGCAAAGACGATGCTCGTCTCGGCCAGCGCCGCCACCACCGCCACTTCTTCCCGCTGCATCGCAAACAGCACCAGCCCGTAAACCACCACCGACATCGCCGCGAACCCCGCCGCCCGCGGCACCGCCGCCACGCCCAGCGCCACGATCCGCGCCCGTTCCGACCGCAGCGCAAAGGCCGCCAGCATCACCCCGTTCAGCGCATAGAGCACCGCGCAATAGGCCAGCGCCGACCCCGCCTCGCGCACGCCCACCGCATCCGTCACCGTATAGCCGCAGATCACCCCCGCCAGCAGGACCGTCGGCCCCAACCCGCGCAGCCCTGCCCATCCCGACATCCCGTTCACCGCCACCAGCACCAGCCCCGCCACGATGGCCCCCACCATCGCCATCTCGGCAAGGCTCAGTCGTTCGGCCAGAAACACCGCCGCAAAGCCCGTGGTCAGCAGGACCCCCGCCCCCCGCGCCAGCGGAAAGACCAGCCCCAGCGCGCCCCCCTCATAGGCCCGCCCCAGCACCACCCAATAGGCAAAGCCCCAGCAGGCCGACAGCACCAGCCACGGCAGGCTTGCCATATCAGGCAACCCCGTGAAGGGCAGCGCCAGCACCCCCAGCACGCCGCCGACGATCCCCGTCAGCACCGACATGCCGCGACAGTCCCCCTCGGCCTTCAGGAACAGATGCATCACCGCATCCAGCGCGGCAGCCGCCAGAACGATCAGCAGGATGGATTGCGACATCGGAAAAACCCCCAAGGACCCGGAACACTGCCCGTGTCTAGCGGTTGACGCCACGTCGGGCTGTTCCGCGGGGAACTCGGGCCACGCTATTTCGCGTAAGCCCCGCCTTCCTCGTCCAGGATCGCGCGCAGCTCGCGCAGGTGGTTTTCGGCAAAGCCGGGATAGGCCTCCCACTCCTGCGCCGTCTTTTCCGCCACCGCATCGGGCAGCACGCGCAAGGGCCGCCCCGTCTGCAAGGCGCGCACATAGGTCTCGGCCGCCCGCTCGAAATAATACAGCCGGTTGAACGCCTCGGCCACGGTGCGCCCCACCACCAGCACCCCGTGATTGCCCATCACCATCGCAATCACCTTCGGGTCCGCCAGCAGTGCCGCGCAGCGCGCCCCCTCCTCCTCGAAGGCCATGCCGCCATACTGCTCATCCACCACATGCCGGCCAAAGAACATCGCCGAATTCTGGTCGATCGGCGGCAGGCGCGACTCCGCCAGAGACGCCAGCACCGTCGCATGGACCGAATGCACATGCATCAGGCACCGCGCATGGGGCAGCGCGCGGTGGATCGACCCGTGCAGCCCCCATGCCGTCGGGTCCGGCGCATCGGGCCGCGCCATCGTGTCCGGATCATTCGCGTCGATCTCCACCAGCGACGACGCCGTAATGCGGGAAAAATGCCGCCCGTTCGGGTTGATCAGGAACCGCGTCCCCTCCGCGTTCACCGCCAGCGAAAAGTGGTTGGCCACCGCCTCGTGCAGACCCAGCCGCGCGGTCCAGCGAAAGGCCGCCGCCATGTCGCAGCGCTCCTGCCAATGGGTCAGGTTCGGGATCGGTGCATTCATTTGCCATCCTCCTCGGCCGCGGGGTTCCACCGCCCCGCCGCCATTGCCGAAATCGCCGCCGTGATCCGCGCGAAACTGGCCTGCGCCCGCGGCACCGTGGCCCGCGCCCGCAGATAGCCATGCACCAGCCCCTGCTCCACCACGCCCGCGGCCATACCCCCCGCCGCCCGCACCGCCGCCGCATAGGCCGCGGCATCATCGGCCAGCGGGTCACACTCCGCCGCCACGGCCAGCGTCGGCGGCAGCCCCGCGAAATCCGCATCCGACAGCGGCGCAAAGGTCGGGTCCGGCGCGGGCACCACGCCCCCCGCATGACGCACGCCCGCATAGAATTCCACATCCGCCCGCGTCAGCATCGGCGCCTCCGCATGCGTCTCGAACGATCCGCCCCCGCGCACGCCGCCCAAGCCCGGATAGATCAGCACCTGCCCCGCGATCCCCAGCCCCCCGCGCCGCCCTGCCGCATGGCAGACCGCCGCCGCAAGGTTCCCTCCCGCACTGTCACCCACCATGACCAGCGGCGCAGGCAGTTCCGCCGCCACCGCCCGCGTCGCGGCCAGCGCATCGTCAAAGGCCGCCGGATGCGTATGCTCGGGGCACAGCCGGTAATCCACCGACACCACATGCAGCCCCGTCGCCGCGCGGATATCGGCGCAGACGTCGTCGTGGCTATGCAGGCCCCCCACGACGAACCCGCCGCCATGCAGATAGACCACGGTCCCCCCCGCACCGGCGTAATGGCGACAGGGCACCCCGCCAAAGGCACGGTCCACCGCCACCACCCCCGCCGGATAGCCGCGATGGAAGGCGCGGCACATCCGGTCATAGATCGCGCGCTGCTCTGCAATGGTCAGCGTCGCGGTATCCGGCGGATAGGATGCCTCGGTGATCCGGATAAAATCGCGGGTCTCGCGGTCGATAAGGGAATGGTAATCGGGGCTCTGCATGATCCGAGCCTGTGGTGAATCGGCCGGTCACGCAACTCTGTCTGCGACCTGCCGCGGTGTGATTGGCGGGGTTTCACATGACGCAGCTTTTCGCGCGCGACAGGCGCATGTCGATCGCGACAGTCATGCCCGACGGGCAGCCCGTCCATCTCCACGTCGCCACGCAGGACAGCCACCTGCGCCACCTGCTCGCCGCCCGCCTGCACGGCCTGCCCGAACACCCGCCCCCTGCCAGCCTTCCGCGCACCCTGCGCCTTCTGCTGACCGAAGGGACCGACACGTCGCACACCGCCGCCGGAACGGGTGCCGATGCCGTGCTTCACCTGTCAAGGGATTGCCCCGTCCAGACCTTCCCCCCCGACCTCGGGGCCGAGCCGATCCGGCTTCGCCTGCCCCTCTCGCGGGTCGCGCTGCATGTCGCGCTGGAATACGTGGCGGGAAAAAGCAAGGGGACAGGCCACAGCGCGGCCCATCCCCGTTAGTCGCTCAGGCGAGCGACAGGTTCGTCGCCGATTCGCGGCCGTCACGGCCCGCTTCGATGTCGAACGTCACGGCCTGGCCGTCCTTCAGACCACGCAGACCGGCGCGCTCCAGCGCGGTGATGTGAACGAACACGTCCTTCTTCCCGCCTTCCGGCGCGATGAAGCCGTAACCCTTGGTTTCATTGAACCATTTCACGGTGCCCTTGGCCATCGTGAAGTCTCCTGTCTGTCTTGCCGCCCGCACCTCGCGGCGGCCTGGCCCCGTCAGCTTGGTCGATGCTCTGGACCGGAAAATCCGAAGACAGAAGTCGAGTAGAGATAACGTCGCCCATCCGATATGGGAGCACCCCGCCAAAAAAGCAAGAATTTTGGCATAAATCCCCATTTCGCGGCGTTCCGTTGCCGGTTTCCGGGCCGTCGCGCGCCATCATTTATAAATTCACGTTCTTGAATATTATTCCCGCTTGCCCTAGATCATCCGCAGGGCAACCCGAACGGGGCGCCGCCATCAGCAAGGGAATGACAACATGACACTCGACCGCGCCGTTCTGGCCTTTGCAGGGGCGATGATCTTTCTCAGCGTCGCGCTGACCCTCTGGGTCTCGCCGCATTTCGTCTGGTTCACGCTCTTCATCGGCGCGAACCTGATGCAATCGGCCTTCACCGGTTTCTGCCCCGCCGCCATGGTGATGCGGCGTCTCGGCCTGCGCCCCGGCTGCGCGTTCTGAACTCAGCCTTCGCTGGCGGCCTCGGGCGCGGCAGCGCCCGACAGGCTGCCTTCGGGTGCGAAGATCAGACCAAGCGCCGCCAGATAGACGATCAGGAACAGCACCAGCGCGCCATAGCCCTGCCTGTTCCTGTTCCGCAAAAGGTTCTGCATCGGCGATCCCCCCCGGGTGTCACGAGTCGTCACAATATCTACCAAGATAATCGTGAATTGTCCTCCCGAATTTGCCCCCCGCCCCGAAACGGCGTTCCCCGCGCGGCTCACTCCTCGGGAAGTTTCCCCAGTTCCGCCTCGGCCGTCTCGCGCAACGCGCGCAGATCGGCGATCGAGGCCTGCATCTCCTCCACCTGCGCGGCCAGCGCCTCAAGCTGCCGGTCCGCCAGCTTCAGCCACGCCTCGAGCTGCGGCCGCGTTCCCTTCTGGCGATAGATCAGCAGCCACTGCCGGATCTCCTCCAGACTGAACCCGAAGCGCCGCCCCCGCAGGATCAGCGTCATCCGCGCCACCTCGCGCGGGCCATAGAACCGCGCGCGCCCCTCCTTCTCGGGCTGGAGGAGTTCGATATATTCGTAATAGCGCAGCGTGCGCGGCGTCACGTCGAACTTCGCGCACATCTCCTTGAAGCTCAGCCGTGTGTCTGACATCGGGCCACTCCTGCTTGGCAAACCATAGGACCGCCGCGCCCCGCGCGCAATTGCCGCTTGCACCATGCGCGGGCTTGCACATCCCCGCCGCAGACGGATTAATGGCAGCGGAAGGAACCCCGCAATGCCTGACGCCACGGCACTCGCCCGCCAGTTCATCGAAGCCATCCCCCATTCCCGCATGCTGGGAATGCGGCTGGAAAGCCTCGGCGACGGGCGGGTGACGATGACCATGCCCTATGACACGCGCTTCGTGGGCGACCCTGCCACCGGCGTCCTGCATGGCGGGGCCGTCTCGGCCCTGATGGACACGGCCAGCGGCGCGGCGGTGATGTGCCACCCCGCCTCGCCCCTCTCCACCGCCACGCTCGACCTCAGGATCGACTATTTCCGCCCCGCCACGCCCGGACAGACCATCACCGCCCGCGCCGAATGCTACCACGTCACCCGCTCGGTCGCCTTCGTCCGCGTCACCGCCACGGATGAGGACGAAACCCGCCCCGTCGCCGCCGCCACCGGGGCCTTCACGCTCGACCGGCCAAGGGGGGCGACATGACCCGCGCCAAACCCGAACCCGTGCAGGTGGTCAAACAGCGCCGCGACGCCGCGCTGACCGCGCTCTTCTCCGGCGTGCCCTATATCAACTACCTCGGCATCCGCTTCGACCGGCGCGGCGACGAACTCACCGCCATCCTGCCCTTCGACGAAAAACTGATCGGCAACCCGACCCTGCCCGCCCTGCATGGCGGCGTCACCGCAGCCTTCCTCGAGGTGGCGGCGATCATCGAACTCTCCTGGTCCATCCTCTGGGAAGAGATGGAGGGCGGCCGCCTTGACCCCGCCGCCATCGCCGCCAATCCTCCGCGCCTGCCGAAAACCATCGACTTCACCGTCGACTACCTGCGCGCGGGCCTTCCCCGCGACGCCTATGCCCGCGCCCGCGTCAACCGCTCCGGCCGCCGCTACGCCAGCGTGCATGTCGAAGCCTGGCAGGACAACCGCACCCGCCTCTTCGCGCAAGGCACGGGGCATTTCCTGATGCCGGAGGGGGGCGACTAGGCCACCACCACCGCCCTCTGCCGCCGATCTTGACATTCCGGCCCGAAAAGGGCATCTGGAGTGGCATAGTAACCCCTCGCGGACTGCCCACCTCGCATGTGGATACAGGAAGCGAGTATTACGGAATTTCGTTACGGGGTGCCAACCAGCGCCCCGTTTCTTTTTGGTATCAAGAGTAACCAGTGGCCGATCAAACCTCCGCTTCCCCGCTTCTCAAGGTCCGCGTCTTCATCGACTATTGGAATTTCACCCTTGCCTGCAAATCGCTTCAGGCGGGGTTCCGGTTCGACTGGTCAAGCATCGGCCCCCTCTTCGCGGCCGAAGCCGCAGGCAAGGTCAGCCAGTCGCTTCCCCACAGTTACGAAGCCATGCACGTCTACGGCTCCTACTCGCCGCACAAGGGCGAGGACATGAAATTCCGGCACTGGCTCACGAACTTTCTGGACAAGCAACCTGGCGTGCTCGTCAACGCGGTCGAGCGTAAACTGAAGAAGTCCCCGCCGAAATGCCCGAGTTGCCACGTTGACGCAACGCATTGTGCCGCCTGCGGGGCCGATATGCGCGGTACAGAGGAAAAGGGTGTCGATACGCGCATCGTCACCGACATGATGGGGCTGGCTTGGTCCGGAGGGTATGATGTTGCCCTTCTTGTCTCTGCCGATCGCGATTTCATCCCCGTCGCGCAAGAGCTTCAGAAACGCGGCCTCAAGGTGGTCCATGGCCAGATCGACGGTGCCGGTCAGGATCTTGCCAAACACTGCTGGACCGTGCTGGACATCGGCGCGCTGATGCCGCGCTTCGAACGTCGGGCGACGCCGGCCACATAGGCCCCTTCCCCCCGCCGCGCGCGCCTGCCACTCTCACCCCACCATGACCGCCCTCACCCACACCCGCCTCCTGCGGATCGCCGCGCCCATCGTGATCTCGAATGCCACCGTGCCGCTGCTCGGGGCGGTCGATACCGGCGTCGTGGGGCAGATGGGGCAGGCCGCGCCCATCGGGGCGGTGGGGCTGGGCGCGATCGTGCTGACCACGCTCTACTGGGTCTTCGGCTTTTTGCGGATGGGCACCACCGGCCTTGCCGCGCAGGCCCATGGCGCGGGCGACGGGGCCGAGCGGGGCGCGATCCTCCTGCGCGCCCTCCTCGTCGGCGCGGCGGCAGGGCTGGCCTTCGTCATCTTGCAACGCCCCCTCTTCCACGCCGCCTTCGCCATCGCCCCCGCAGGCGACGGGGTGGAAACGCTGGCCCGCCAATACCTGTCCATCCGCATCTGGGGCGCGCCCGCCACCATCGCGGCCTATGCCCTCACCGGCTGGCTCATCGCGGTGGAGCGCACCCGCGCGGTCCTTCTGCTGCAACTCTGGATCAACGGCGTGAACATCGCGCTGGACCTGTGGTTCGTCCTCGCCCTCGGCTGGGGCGTGGGCGGGGTCGCCCTTGCCACCCTGATCGCGGAATGGTCGGGCCTTGCCTTGGGCCTCTGGCTCTGCCGTGACGGCCTTTTGCCCGTCTGGCGCGCGGCGCTGGCGCGCATCCCCGACCGCACCGCCCTTGCCACCATGTTCGCCGTCAACCGCGACATCATGATCCGCTCGGTCCTGCTGCAGCTCTGCTTCACCTCCTTCGTCTTTCTCGGCGCGCGGATGGGCGACGTGACGCTGGCCGCCAATCAGGTGCTGATGCAGTTCCTGTCCATCACCGCCTATGCACTCGACGGCTTCGCCTTCGCGGCCGAAACGCTGGTGGGTCAGGCCGTCGGGGCCCGCGCCCTGCCCGACGCCCGCCGCGCCGCCCGCATGGCCATGCAATGGGGCGCAGGCACCAGCCTGCTGCTCGGCGCGGCCTTCCTTGCCGCCGGTCCCGCCCTGATCGACCTGATGACCACCGCCCCCGACGTGCGAGGCGAGGCGCGCGCCTTCCTGCCCTGGGTCGCAGCGGCACCCGTCATCGGCGTCTATGCGTGGATCTATGACGGCATCTTCATCGGCGCCACCCTCACCGCCCAGATGCGCCGCGCCATGATCGCCTCGGTCGCCGCCTATGCCGTGGCGCTGGCGCTTCTCGTGCCGCTGCTGGACAACCACGGCCTGTGGGCGGCGCTCATGGTCTTCTTCGCCGCCCGCGGCCTGACCATGCACCGCGCCATGCCCGCATTGGCCGACCGCATCGCCTCACGCCCCCCGCCTCAGCTCCGCACCAGCCGGAACAGCGTCGACGCCCCCCAGCCCGCCACAGCCGCCATCACCAGCGACAACAGCCCGTAAATCCACGGCTGCTGTATGGCGAGGTTGTAGAGGAACCGCTCCAGCCCCTCTTTCCGCACGCCCACCACGCGGTCCTGCGCATCGATCACCCGCCCATCCCGCGTCAGGAACAGCCGCACGCGGTATTCCCCCTCGGTCAGGTTGGCGGGCAGCACGATATCGGCGCGGAACAGCGTCTCTTCCACGAACTCCACCGCCCCCTGCAACACGCGATAGCGGCGGTCCTCCAGACGGATGCGCTGCAGGGCCTCGATGAATTCCGCCGGATCGCCCGCCTCGGTGGCCGATCCCACCGCGCGGATGACGCGCGGCAGGGTGATGCGATAGCGCAGGTCCTCGGTATCGGACAGGATCGACCGCAGCGGCCCCGTCGTCGCCACGGCATAGAAACTGGGCGCGGCATCGACATGCACGGCTTCCGTGTTGATCCAGATGCCCGCGCGGCGGTCCTTCTTGCGGATCGTCACCGGCGTCGCCGGCCCCTCGACCGTCACGATCACCTCCAGCGCCCCCTCGGGCGCGGGGGCCTCCCGCTTCACCGCGCCATAGACCAGAATCTCGGACCCGTCGAAATCCGCCGTGATCGACACGCGGTTCTGGCTCAGCCCCGCCACGATGCTTTCCGCCCCGACAGGCGCCGCCACCAGACACAGCACCACCGCCAGCCACCTCATGGCAGCATCCCCGGCATCACGGAATAAAGCTCGCTCGGCCGGATCAGCAGGTCCAGCGCGATCTTCACGCTGACCGCCAGCACCAAAAGCGCCAGCAGGATCCGCAACTGTTCGGCCTTCAGGCGCACGCCCACCTGCGTGCCCACCTGCGCCCCGATCACCCCCCCGATGATCAGAAGGAACGCCAGCAGGATATCCACCGTCTGGTTCGTCACCGCATGCATCAAGGTGGTAAAGGCCGTCACGAAGATAATCTGGAACAGCGACGTCCCCACCACCACCTTCGTCGGCATCCCCAGCAGATAGATCATCGCGGGCACCATGACGAAACCGCCACCCACCCCCATGATCGCGGCCAGAAACCCGACCAGCGCCCCCACCGCCAGCGGCGGCAGCACGCTGATATACAGCCCCGACGCGCGGAACTTCATCTTCAGCGGCAGCCCGTGCACCCATGTATGCACATGCGACCGCCGCACCGGCCCGCCCTTCTGCGCGCGAAACCACGCCCGCAGGCTCTCCTGCAGCATCATCGCGCCGATCAGGCCCAGGAACAGCACATAGGACAGCTGCACGAACAGATCGACCTGCCCCAGCCGCGTCATCCACTGGAACACCCAGACCCCGACCGCCGATCCCGCAAAGCCCCCCGCCAGCAGCACCGACCCCATGCGAAAATCCACCGCCTTGCGCCTGAGTTGCGCCAGCACGCCCGACACGGACGAGGCCACCACCTGATTGGCCCCCGTCGCCACCGCCACCGCAGGCGGCACCCCGATGAAGAACAGCAGCGGCGTGATCAGGAACCCGCCCCCCACGCCGAACATCCCCGACAGGAAACCCACGATCCCGCCCAACCCCAGAATGAGGAAGGCATTGACCGACACCTCGGCGATCGGAAGATAAAGCTGCATGGGCAAGGCCGGGGGTAAAGGCGGCAGTCAGACCAAAGGGTTGCGCCCCTTTGGCCGCGTTGTCAAACCACAGCCGCCCTCATCGGAGATGGCGGAGGAAATGCCGCAGCACCCGTTCCAGTTTTGCCGCACCCAGCGGCGCCATGGCCTTGGTATGCTCATGGCTGATCTTCTCGTCCGACAGCCCCGCCGCCATGTTGGTGATCGTGGAAATCGCCGCCACCTTCAGGCCAAGGAACCGCGCCAAAATCACTTCCGGCACGGTGGACATCCCCACCGCATCGCCGCCCAGAATCCGGATCGCGCGGATCTCGGCAGGCGTCTCGAAGGACGGCCCCGAATACCACGCATAAACCCCCTCGGGCAGGGCCACCCCCACCGCCTCGGCACTCGCCCGCAGGGACGCGCGCAGCGCCGGGTCATGCGCGTCGCCCATCGGCACGAACCGCGCATCCGTCGCTTCACCGATCAGCGGGTTCAGGCCGGAAAAGTTGATGTGATCCGACAGCAGCATCAAATCCCCGGGCCGGATATCCGTCCGCAGACTGCCCGCCGCATTGGTGGCAATCACCGCCTCGCCCCCCAGCGCGCGCAACAGCTCCAGCGCGGGCCGCATCGCCGCCGGATTGCCCTTTTCGTAATAATGCTCCCGCGCGCCAAAGACGGCGACGCGCACGCCTTCCAGTTCTCCGATCACCAGATGGGGATTATGCCCCGACACCCCCGCATGGGGAAATCCCGACAGATCGGCATAGGGGATCGCCACCCCCTCCACCGCCCCCGCCAGATGCCCCAGACCGGACCCGAGGATCAGGCCCAGCCGCACCGGCGCATCCCCCGCCCGCGCGCGGACAAGGGCCGCCAGTTCATCAACGTTCCTTGACATACGGCTCCCCCCCCGCACGCGGCGGAATGGCCTTGCCGACGAACCCCGCCAGCACCAGCACGGTCAGCACGTAGGGCAGCGCGTCAAGGAAGGGCACCGGCACCTTCACCTGCACCACCGCCTCCACCACGTCAGGCCGCAGCGCCAGCGCCTGGAAGAACCCGAACAGCAGGCACGCCCACAGCGCCGCCACCGGCCGCCACTTGGCAAAGATCAGCGCGGCCAGCGCGATATAGCCCCGCCCCGCCGTCATCTCGCGCCCGAACCCCGCCTGCAAGGCGGTCGCCATATAGGCCCCCGCCAGCCCGCACAGGATGCCCGTGATCGCCACGGCGGCAAAGCGCAGCCCCTTCACCGAAATCCCCGCCGTATCGACGGCGGCCGGATTTTCCCCCACCGCCCGCAGCCGCAGCCCGAACCGCGTGCGATACAGCACCCACCAGGTCACCGGCACCGCCAGCAGCGCCACATAGACAAGCAGCGGATGCCCCGAAATCACCTCGGCATAAAGCGGGCCCAGCACCGGCACGCCCCGCAACTCCTCGGCCAGCGGCAGGATGATCGGCGTGAACCGCGCATCCCCCTCCAGAGGCGGCGTCCGCCCCCCCTGCCCGAACAGCCGCTGCGCCACCAGAACCGTGATCCCCGACGCCACGAAATTCAGCGCCACGCCCGAAATCAGCTGATTGCCCCGAAAGGTGATCGACGCGATGCCATGTATCCCCGCCAGCATCAGCGATGCCAGCATCCCCGCGAACAATCCCGCCCAGACCGACCCCGTCAGGAAGGCGACCGATGCCGACGCCATCGCCGCCATCAGCATCTTGCCTTCCAGCCCGATGTCGAAAATTCCCGCCCGCTCCGAATAAAGCCCCGCCAGACAGGCAAACAGCAACGGCGTCGCCAGCCGCAGCGAGCTGTCCAGTATCTGCAAAAGCGTCGCGTAATCCATCAGACCGCCCCCCGCGCCGCACGCCCGCCCCGCAGCAGGTTGAACACCCATGTCAGCAGCATCCGCACCATCATGTCCAAGGCCCCCGTGAACAGGATCACCAGCCCCTGCACCACGATCCGCATCTCGATGGGAATCTTGGTCCACAGCCCCAACTCTGCCCCGCCCTGGAACAGGAACCCGAACAGCAGCGCCGCCAGCACCACCCCCACCGGATGGTTCCGCCCCATCAGCGCCACCGCAATCCCGATGAACCCCGCGCCCGATGCCGAATTCTGGAGCAGTCGCCCCGCCTCGCCCATGACGTTGTTGATCGCCATCATCCCGGCCAGCCCGCCGGAAATAAGCATCGCCACCATGATGATGCCAAAGGGCGAAATCCCCGCATATTTCGCCGCCGCCTCCGACTTGCCGAAGGCGCGGATCGCATAGCCCAGCCGCGTGCGCCACAGCAGCGCCCACACCACCACCGCCATGCCCAGCGCGATGAACAGCGTGATGTTGGCAGGCACCTTCGACGTGAACAGCAGGTTCACCACCGGAATCTCGTTCAGCGTGGGCAGCGCCACCGTCTCGGGGAAATTCGCCGTGGCGGGGTCCATCTGCCCGTCAGGGCGCAGCACATCCACCAGCATGAAGATCAGGAAGGCCGCCGCGATATAGTTGAACATGATCGTCGTGATGACGATATGGCTGCCCCGCCGCGCCTGCAGATAGGCCGGCACCGCCGCCCATGCCGCGCCAAAGGCCGCCGCCGCGACCGTCGCCCCGATCAGCGCCAGCGACCAATGCGGCCACGGGATCATCAGACAGCACAGCGCGACGCCCAGCCCGCCCAGTTGCGCCTGCCCCTCGCCCCCGATGTTGAACAGGCTGGCATGAAAGGCCACCGTCACCGCCAGCCCCGTGAACATGAAGCTGGTCGCGTAATACAGCGTATAGCCCCAGCCGTAGGAATTCATCACCGACCCCTGCACCATCACCGTGATGGCCTCCCACGGGTCCTGCCCGATCGCCACGATCACCACGGCGGCGATCACGGCAGCCAGCAGCAGCGAAATCAGCGGCACCAGCACCACATCCGCCCATTTCGGCAAACGCTCCATCAGGCGGCCTCCCCCTTGCCGGTCATCCCTGCCATCAGCAGACCCAACTCCCGCTCATCCGTCGTCTCGGGATCGCGGAAGCCCATGATCCGCCCGTCGAACATCACCGCGATCCGGTCCGACAGGCTTCGGATCTCGTCCAGCTCGACCGAAACCAGCAGAATGGCCTTCCCCTGATCGCGCAGCGCCACGATCTGCTTGTGGATGAACTCGATCGCCCCGATATCCACCCCCCGCGTCGGCTGACCCACCAGCAGCAGATCGGGGTTCCGCTCGATCTCGCGCGCCACCACGATCTTCTGCTGGTTGCCGCCCGAAAAACTCTTGGCCGCCAGCGTCGGGATCGGCGGGCGCACGTCGAACCGTTCCATCTTCCGCTCGGTATCCGCCCGCAGCGCATCATTGTCCATGAACAGGCCGTTCTTCTGGTATTCCGGCGCGTTGTGATAGCCGAAGGCCACATTTTCCCACGCCGTGAAATCCATGATCAGGCCCAGCGCCTGCCGGTCCTCGGGCACATGGGCGATGCCCGCCGCGCGGCGGCTCTGCCCGTCCGCGCCCTTGCCCGACAGCGGCAATTCCACCCCGTTCAGCTCCACCCGCCCCGTGGCCCGCGCGATCCCGCCCAGCGCCTCCAGCAATTCGGACTGCCCGTTCCCCGCCACCCCCGCGATGCCAAGGATCTCGCCCGCGCGGATCTCGAAACTCACACCCTTCAGCCGCTCCACCCCGTGCTCGTCGCGCACGCGCAGGTCCTCGACCTTCAGCACGGTCTTGCCGGCCATGGCGGGCGTCTTTTCCACCTCAAGCAGGACCTTGCGCCCCACCATCAGCTCGGCCAGCTCCTCGGGGCTGGTCTCGGACGTCTTCACCGTCCCCACCATCGTGCCCCGCCGCATGACCGACACGTTATCCGTCGTCTCCATGATCTCGCGCAGCTTGTGCGTGATCAGCACCACCGTCTTTCCCTGATCGCGCAGCCCCTTCAGGATGCGGAACAGATGGTCCGCCTCGGCCGGTGTCAGCACGCCGGTGGGCTCGTCCAGAATCAGGATATCCGCCTGCCGGTACAGCGCCTTGAGGATTTCGACCCGCTGCTGGTGCCCCACCGACAGATCCTCGATCACCGCATCAGGGTCCACGTCCAGCTCGTATTCGCGGCTCAGATCGGAAAGCACCTTGCGCGCCTTGGACAGCGACCCCGCCAGCAGCGCGCCCTCTTCCGCGCCCAGCACCACATTCTCCAGCACGGTGAAATTCTGCACCAGCTTGAAATGCTGGAACACCATCCCGATTCCGGCGCGGATGGCGCTCTGGCTGTCGGGGATGGTCGTCAGCTTGCCGTTGATGAAGATCTCGCCCGAATCCGCGCGGTAGAACCCGTACAGGATCGACATCAGCGTCGACTTGCCCGCACCATTCTCGCCGATGATCCCGTGGATCGTGCCCTTGGGCACGGCGATATGGATGTCCTTGTTCGCCTGAACCGGACCGAAGGCCTTGGAAATGCCCTTCAACTCGATGGCATAGCCCGCATGCGCCATGAAATTCCCCTGTCCGTCCGCCGTCCCGTTTCCGCGCGGGGCGGTCATCTTGCAAAGATGCCGCGCCAATTCCTTGGCGCGGCACCCTTCAGTCTTGCCGCGAACGTCTCAGAACGTCGCCGCGGGGCAGGTGTTGTCGGACATGTAGTCATGCACGACCAGCTCGCCCGACTTGATCTTTTCCGCCGCCGCATCAACCGCGGCCTGCATCTCCGCCGTCACGAGCGAGGCGTTGTTCTCGTCCATCGCATAGCCCACGCCGTCATTGGCCAGACCCATGACGTTGATGCCTGCGGTCAGGTTCTCGCCTTCCTTGAACGCCTCATACACCGCGTTATCCACGCGCTTGAGCATCGAGGTCAGCACCTTGCCCGGGTGCATGTAGTTCTGGTTGCTGTCCACGCCGATCGACAGGATGCCTTCGTCGGCCGCAGCCTGCAGCACGCCCACGCCCGTGCCGCCCGCCGCGGCATAGATCACATCCGCGCCCTGCGCCTTCTGGCCCTTGGCCAGTTCCGCGCCCTTCACCGGATCGTTCCACGCGGCCGGCGTCGTACCGGTCATGTTCAGAACGACCGTCGCATCGGGATTGACCGCCTTCACGCCCTGCGCATAGCCGCAGCCGAACTTGCGGATCAGCGGGATGTCCATGCCACCGATAAAGCCCACGGTGCCCGACTTCGACGCCAGCGCCGCCATCATGCCCACAAGGTAAGACCCCTCATGCTCGTTGAACACGACCGACTTCACGTTCGGCTGGTCCACGACCATGTCCACGATGGCGAACTTGGTGTTCGGGAAATCGGGGGCAACCTTGTTCAGCACGTCGCCAAAGGCAAAGCCGGTCATCACGACGGGGTTCGCGCCCGCCTCGGCCAGACGGCGCAGCGCCTGCTCGCGCTGGGCCTCGTCCTGCATCTCCAGCTCCTTGTAGGTGCCGCCGGTCTCCTGCGCCCAACGCTCCGCGCCGTTGAAGGCCGCCTCGTTGAACGACTTGTCGAACTTGCCGCCAAGGTCGAAAATGATGGCCGGTTCGGCCGCGGCAACACCCGCGGTCAGCGCCAGCGTCGCCGCCGCGCCGAGGAAATGCTTCATCAGGGTCATGGGTCAGTCTCCCGGTTTTCGTTTTTGGTGGTTTCCCGTCACCCCATCCGTCCGGCGGGGTGCATCACCGCCAATTTAGGGCGGATTCCCGAAACGCGGTCAACACCTCTTTGCAGGCGGACCGGTCCGCATTTGAACTTCTGATCAAATTTCCGGCGCTTGACGCTGCGGCACTCAACCAGCCAGCCCGCGCGCCATCACCACGGCATCCACCGCCGCCCCGTCCGGCCCGCGATAATAGCCCCGCCGCAGGCCGGATTCGGCGAAACCGCAACGCGCATACAGCGCCCGCGCCGCCGCATTGTCGCTGGCCACTTCCAGAAAGGCCGTCTCCGCCCCCCGCAGCCGCGCCTGATAGACGAACCGCGCCACCAGCTTGCGCCCCAGCCCGCGCCGACGCGCCTCGGGCGCCACGGCCAGCGTCAGAAGCTCCGCCTCGCCCGCAACCGCGCGCCCCAGCAGGAACCCCGCATCCCCCTCGACCAGCAGGAAGGCCAGCGGATCGTCCAGAAACCCCGCAAACTCGCCCTCTCCCCATGGCCGCGGCACGGTGAAACAGCGCGCATGCAGCGCTGCCAGTGCGGCGGGCGTCACGGCAGGATCACCGGCGGCGGGTCGCTGGGCGGCGCCGCATCCGCCCCGCGCATGTAAAAGGGCGCAGGCCGCGGCTGCTCGGTCCCGAACCGCCGCGCCGCGATCACCGCGATGGCATGGTGCAGTGGCATCGCGGGCGGCAGCGCCCCCGCCCCCGCCGCAGACCCCGTGACCGCACCGTCAGGCAGGTCCACACCCGCCCCGCGCAATCCGGCCACCCCCGCACCCCCTGCGTCAAAGCGCTGCACATAGACCTCGCCGCGCTTGGCATCCTCGATCACCGTCACCGGTCGCGCCAACCCCTCGGCCAGCGCCTCCAGCCGCGTCACCCCGATCGCGGGCACCCCCAGCGACAGCGCCAGCCCCCGCGCGGCCGCCACCGCGATCCGCACACCGGTGAAATTCCCCGGCCCCGTGCCCACCGCCACCGCGTCCAGATCGCCCCACGCAACACCGGCCCGCGCCATCACCTCCGCGCACAGCGGCAACAACCGCTCCGCCTGCCCCTTTTCCATCGGCTCGAAGGCATCGGCCACCACCCGCCCGCCCGACAGCAAAGCGGCCGCGCAATGCGCGGCCGATGTGTCGAAGGCAAGGATGCAGGGCTCAGGCCGCAACGGGCCGGACCTCCAGCACCTCGGGGATGTAATGGCGCAGCAGGTTCTCGATCCCCATCTTCAGCGTCAGCGTGCTGGACGGACAGCCCGCACAGGCGCCCTGCATGTGCAGATAGACCACCCCGCGGTCAAAGCCGTGGAAGGTGATATCCCCGCCATCCTGCGCCACCGCCGGCCGCACGCGCGTATCCAGCAATTCCTTGATCTGGCGCACGATATCGCCATCCTCGCCGGTATGTTCCGCATGGCCGCCCGCCGCGCCCTCGCCCTCGATCGTGGCGGCGCCCGACTGGTAATGCTCCATGATCGCGCCCAGGATCGCGGGCTTCACATGGTCCCACTCCACACCCTCGGCCTTGGTCACGGTAACGAAATCCGTCCCGAAGAACACGCCCGTCACCCCGCCCGTGGCAAAGATGCGCCGCGCCAGCGGCGATTTCGACGCGGCCTCGGCATTGGGGAAATCCGCCGTGCCCAGTTCCAGCACGGTCTGCCCCGGCAGGAATTTCAGCGTGGCGGGATTAGGGGTGGATTCGGTCTGGATGAACATAGCGCCACCTCCGCGGGGCATCTCCGACAATTCCTCTCGGATATGCGCCTTGCCCTGCGCGCTGTCAAGTTTGGAACCGTTCTAACTTGCTCCGTTTTGCACCGCGCACCTTCCCCCCCTCGCCGCGCCGCGTTAACCTTTCCCCATGCGCGCGCCCCTCACAGTCCTTCTCGCCTGCCTCGCCCTGCCCGCCGCCGCCGACAGCCTGCGCGACCACGCGCTCACGCTTTTTGAACCGCTGCCGGACCGCATCGACACCGTCGCAGGCCACCCCGTCACCCCCGAACAGGTCGACCTCGGGCGGATGCTCTACTTCGACCCCCGCATCTCGGATACCGGCCAGTTCGCCTGCGCCACCTGCCACAACCCCGCCACGGGGGGCGACAGCAACCGCGACACCTCCATCGGCCACGCCTGGCAGACCGGCCCGCAGAACGCCCCCACCATCTTCAACGCCACGCTCAACAGCGCCCGCTTCTGGCAGGGCTGGGCCGAGGACCTGCCCGCCACCGGCGACAGCTTGCTGCAAGTCGGCGCCGAACGCACCGGCACGCCCGAACGCATGGTCGCCACGCTCGCCTCCATGCCCGCCTATGTGGACGCCTTCACCCG
This sequence comes from Paragemmobacter amnigenus, assembly GCF_009908265.2. Lineage (GTDB taxonomy): Bacteria > Pseudomonadota > Alphaproteobacteria > Rhodobacterales > Rhodobacteraceae > Paragemmobacter > Paragemmobacter amnigenus. Next base: position 74,603 of record NZ_JAAATX020000015.1, read on the forward strand.
CACCTTCCCCGACGACGCCGACCCCGTCACCTTCGCAAATGCCACGACCGCGCTGGAAAGCTTCATCGCCACCCTCGTCACCCCCGCCCCCTTCGACGCATGGCTCAAAGGCGAGGACAGCGCGCTCTCGCCACAGGCGCGCGAGGGCCTCGCCCTCTTCATCGACAAGGGCTGCGCCACCTGCCATCAGGGCGTGAATCTGGGCGGCAACAGCTATCACCCCTTCCGCGTCATCCGCACGCCGGGCACCGAAGGCCAACCCGAATCCATCCAGTGCTTCTCGGTGGTCGAGGATGACGGCACCCAATACCTCTTCCGCGCCGGAACCCTGCGAAACATCACCCTGACCTCGCCCTATTTCTCCGAAGGCTCGGTCCGCTCGCTCCCCCTCGCCATCCAGATCATGGGCCGCACGCAGCTCGGCACCGATCTCTCCGACGAAGAGACGGACAGGATCGCAGCCTTCCTCGAAAGCCTCGAAGGCACGCCGCCCCCGATCACCCTGCCGGTCCTGCCGCGCGAATCCGCCCTGACCCCCGCGCCCCTTCCCCCGCTCAGGGAAGAGTGATCAGGGCTCCCAATAGCCATACATCTGCGCCAGCACCGCCCGACAGCGCAGCGGGTCCGCCGCCCGTCGCATCAACAGGCGCAGCTTCGGCGGCAGGAAAAGGGAATAGGGCGGGACAAGGCGCATGACACGACTCCTTCACAGTCCTCCCTGACGGCCAGCCTGCCACGCCCGCGCGCGCCTGTCACCGATTCTCGCTGCAGCGCAGCATCAGGTGATGCTCTCCAGCCGTTCCTTGGACATGTCGCCCGGAACGATGGTGATCGGAATGGGCAGGTTCCCCGAATTCCGGCTCATCTGCGTGACCAGCGGTCCCGGCCCCGACTTCTCGGTCCCCGCGCCAAGGACCAGAACCCCGATCTCGGGGTCTTCCTTCACCTGCGACAGGATTTCCGACACAGGATCGCCCTCGCGGATGACCAGCTCGGGATTGATCCCCTGCTTGTCGCGCATCCACTTGGCAAAGACCTCGAAATGCGCCTCGATCCGCTCGCGCGCCTCGGCCCGCATCAGATCGGCCACGCCCATCCAGTGCTGATACTCCTCGGGCGGGATGATCGACAGGATCGTGACCCCGCCCCCCGTATGCGCCGCCCGAAGCGCGGCAAAGCGCATCGCATTCAGGCATTCGCGCGTGTCGTCCAGAACGACAAGGAACTTCCGCATCTTCTTCTCCCGTTCGGGCGGATCATGCCGCCCGCGCGATGCCCGCGCAACAGCGGTTTTTGACGCAAAAACCGCGCCGGAGTTTGACGCAAACTCCGGTCCCCGACCGTGGGGCGCGGAAATTGCGTCAATATGCGCCGCGATCGTCTCGGGCCACACCAACTGCACCATGGCCCAAACCCGCCACGGTCCCCGACGTCAGCCAGCGGAAATTGCGTCAATTTCCGCCGCGAATTCTGCGTCAGAATTCGCCCTCACACAGGCTGCGACGCCGCCCAGTCCAGATACAGCCCCCGCATCCGCTCCGTCACCGCACGACTGCGATACTCCGTCCCGTCAAAGCTCTTCACCGATGTCACCTTGGCGAAATTGCCCGACAGGAACACCTCGTCCGCCGCATGGGCATCGTCAAAGGTCAGCACCGTCTCCACCACCTCGATCCCCGCCGCCCGCGCGTTCGCGATATGCCGCGCCCGCGTGATGCCTGCCAGAAACGTCCCGTTCGGGATCGGCGTGAACAGCACCCCGTCCTTCACCAGAAAGACATTCGCCGTCGCACTCTCGGCAAGGTTGCCCATCGCATCCGCCACCAGCGCATTTCCGAACCCCTTGGCCTTCGCCTCAACCAGCATCCGCGCGTTGTTCGGGTACAGACACCCCGCCTTGGCATTGCAGACCGCATCCTCCAGCACGGGCCGCCGGAACCGCGTCCGCGTCACCGTCGTCTGGAACTCCGCCGCAGGCATCGCCACCTGCTCCAGAGAAATCGCGAACCCCGTCGAATTCTCCTTCGGCGCGATCCCCAGATCGGACCCGTCGATCGCCCAATACATCGGCCGGATATAGACCGCCGCCTCCGGCCCATAGGCGCGCAACCCCTCGCGGATCACGGCCTCCATCTCCTCCGCTGCCATCGTGGGCGTGATCATCAAGGCCCGCGCGCTCTCGTTCACCCGCGCGCAATGCTTCGCCAGATCGGGCACCACCCCGCCGAACATCCGCGCCCCGTCAAAGACAGAAGACCCCTGCCAGATGCCATGATCCGCGGCCTTCATCACCGCGACATCCTCCTCGTGCCAGCGGCCCTGCCACCATGTGCGGATATTCGTCCCGAACGTCATACCATCCTCCGTCTTGCGGCGCCGACTAAACCACCGCCCCGCAGGGGATGCCAGACCTCACGCCACGTCGCGCAGCCGCGCCATCACCTCTGCCCCATCCGCGACCTGCGCGAAATCCGCCGCCAGATGCGCCATCGTCACGTCAAAGATCACCCGCGCAGGCAACCCCGCCTCCGGCAGGTCGAACCCGATCACCGCATCCCGCACCACCGTCATCGCAAAGCCGAGGTCCGACCCGGCCCGCACCGTGGTGTTCACGCAAAACCCCGCCACCGCCCCGACGACGACCAGCGCCCCGATCCCCTGCGCCCGCAGATGCGCCTCCAGCCCCGTCCCGGCAAAACCCGACGACCCCGCCTTCACGAACACCGCCTCCCCCGCCTCCGCCCCGGCGCAATCCATCGGCGGATGGAACGGACTGTCCGGATGCAGCGCCGCCCCCGGCTGATCCGACGCATGGCGCACATGTACCACGGGCCACCCCGCCCGCCGGAACGCGACAACCAGCGCGGCAATCCGCACCCCCGCATCCGGGTTCACGCAATCCCGCCCCGCCGCGATCCGCCGCTCCATCTCGCGCTGCATGTCTATGACCAGCAGCGCCGTCCCGTCCGCCATCACGCCACCTCCAGAAGCCCCCGCCCCTTCAGCAGCGCCTCCACCCCCGGCATCCGGCCGCGGAAGCGGGTATAAAGGACCTCCGCCTCCTCCGACCCGCCCGCCGACAGGATATGCTTCTCCAACAACGCCGCCGTCCCGGGATGGAACGGATCGCCCGCCTCCTCGAAGGCGGCAAAGGCGTCGGCATCCATCACCTCGGACCACATGTAGGAATAATAGCCCGACGAATACCCGTCCCCCGAAAACACATGCGCGAAATGCGGCGTCGCGTGCCGCATCCGGATCGCATGGGGCATGCCCAGACCGTCCAGCACCCCTGCCTGCGCCGCCATCGGATCGGCAGGTGCCGCCCCCTCGTGGAACGCCAGATCGACAAGGGCCGATGCCACGAATTCCACCGTCGCAAACCCCTGATCGTAGGTCCCCGCCGCCAACAACCGCGCCCGCATATCCGCAGGCATGGGCTCCCCCGTCTGCCAGTGCCGCGCATATTCCTCCAGCACCGCTGGCACCTCCAGCCAATGCTCATACAGCTGGCTCGGCAATTCCACGAAGTCCCGCGCCACGGATGTGCCCGAAATGAACCCGTGCGTCACATCCGACAGCATCTGGTGCAGCGCATGGCCGAATTCGTGAAACAGCGTCCGCGCATCATCCCAGGACAGCAGGCTCGGCTCCCCCTTGGCGAAATTGCACACATTCACCACGATGGGCCGCTGATCCCCGCCCAGCTTGCGCTGCGACCGCATGGCCGAACACCACGCCCCCGACCGCTTCGACGACCGCGCGAAATAGTCGCCAAGGAACACCGCCACATGGTTACCTGCACGGGTAACCTCCCACCCCCGCACGTCGGGATGATAGAACGGCCCCGCAATCTCGCGGAACTCCAGCCCGAACAGACGCGACGCACAGCCGAACATCGCGCCCAGCATCGCCTCAAGCCCCAGGTAAGGCTTCAACGCCGCCTCATCCAGGTCATGCTCGGCCATGCGCCGCTTCTCGGAATAATACCGCCAATCCCAAGGCTCCAGCGGCCCCGCAACCCCATCCGCCCGCAGCATCCCCTCCAGCACCGCTGCATCCGCCAGCGCCTTCCTTTTCGCAGGCTCCCAGACCCGCATCAGCAGATCGCGCACCGCCTCTGGCGTCTTCGCCATCTCGGGTTCCAGCTTGAACGCCGCGAAACTCCCATACCCCAGCAGCTTCGCCCGCTCCTCGCGCAAGCTTAGGATCTCCGCCGCGATCCCCCGATTGTCCGTCGCCCCGCCATTCGCCCCGCGCGCCACCCAGGCCTCATAGGCGACCCGCCGCAACTCCCGCCGCGGGGAAAACTGCAAAAACGGCACGATCAAGGACCGGCTCAGTGTCACCACCGGCCCGTTCTGCCCCCGCTCGCGCCCCGCCGCCCGCGCCGCATCCACGACGAACCCCGGCAACCCCTCCAGATCCTCCTCGGCCAGCACCATGAACCACTCGCGCTCATCCGCCAGCAGGTTCTGCGAAAACTGCGTCCCCAGCACCGCCAGCCGCGCCTTGACCTCTGTCAGCCGCTCCGCCGCCGCGCCCTCCAGCTCCGCCCCCGACCGCACGAACATACGGCGATAGAGCGTCAGCACCCGCATCTGCTCCGCCTCCAGCCCCAACCCGTCCCGCCGCGCCCACAGATCCTCGATCCGCGCGAACAGCCGCTTGTTGTTGGTGATCTCCGACGCGAATGCGCTCATCTTCGGCGCCAGCTCCCGCATCAACGCCTCGCGCGCCTCGGTGCTGTCGGCCCCCGCAAGGTTGTAGAACACCCCCGACACCCGATCCAGCGTCCCCTCGGCCAGTTCCAGCGCCGCGATGGTATTGGCATAGGTCGCCGCCTCCGCCTGATCCGCGATCGCCGCAATCGCCGCCCGCGCCTCGGCCAATCCCGCCTCGAAGGCAGGCCCGAAATACTCGTCCCGTATCTCCGCAAAAGGCGGCAACCCGAAAGGCGCGGTCCAGGGGGCAAGCAGCGGATTGGTCATGTCACGGGTCTCCTTTGGCAAGAAAGCTAGGCACCCCCCCGCAAAAGGTCCACCCCTTCATCCGTTCTCAAATATCCTCGGGGGGTGCGGGGGGCAGACGGCCCCCCGCTCCACCGTCAGCCCAAGGCGCTACCGCTCCGCCCTTGCCTTCAACCGCTTCTCCAGCCGCCGCATCGCCAGACTCAACCCGATCGTCATCGTCAGATAGATCAGCGCCGCCACGTTATACGTCTCGAAATACAGGAAATTCCCCGCCGCCGTGACCTTGGCCAACTGCGCCACATCCCCCACGCCCAGCACCGACACCAGCGAGGAATCCTTCACCATCGCCACGAAATCATTGCCCAAAGGCGGCAAGATCATCCGGAACGCCTGCGGAAAGACGATATGCCGGAACCGCTGCCACCCGTTCAGGCCCAGCGCCTGCGCCGCCTCCACCTGCCCCTTGTCCACCGCCTGCAATCCGGCGCGGAAGATCTCGGCCAGAAAGGCCGCATAGGCCAGCACAAGGGCCAGCACCGCCCGCCACAGCAGCGGAAAATCCCGCGTCCGGAGCTCGCCCAGCCCCAAAGGCTCCGCCACCGCATTCCACCCCGCCACCACCAGCGGCGACAGGACAAAGGCCACATAAAGCAGCAGCACGATGATCGGGATGCCCCGCATCACCTCGATATAGAACCGGCACAGCTGCCGCAGGATCAGGAACCGCGACAGGCACCCCACCGCCAGCGCAAGGCCCAGAAGGCAGGCCCCCAGATAGGCCACCACCGACACCATCACCGTGACGGCAATCCCCTTCGACAGCGTGTCAAGAACCTTCGCGTACTGGTCATTCGCCAGCACCTCGTAGAACAGCCAGAGGCCGATCCCCGCGACAAGGACCAGCCACCACGGAAAATCCTTTTCCGGCTGCGCGTTCGGCGTCATGCGAAAGGCCCCGGCATCGCCTCCGGGGCCCCCATGTCAAAGGCGCGAAGGCTCATTCGCCCATCTTGTAATCAAGGAACCACTTGGTGTTCAGCGCATCCAGCGTGCCATCCGCCTTCATGCTGGCAATCGCCGCATTGATCGGCGCCACCAGCTCCGACCCCTTGGGGAAGATGAACCCGAAATCCTCGGTCGCCAGCGGCTCGCCGATGATCTTCAACCCGCCATTCGACGCCGCGACATAGCCGTTGGCGGCGGTGGAATCCGACAGCGTCAGGTCCACGTCACCGGCCTTCAACGCCTCCAGCCCCGCGCCAAAGGTCTCGAACTTCACGACGCGCGGGTTTTCCTCGTTCCCGTCAAGGATGTTGTAGACCGCGGCATAGAAGGGCGACGTTCCGGGCTGGGCCGAGACCAGCAATTCCGGATCCGCCGCAAAGGACGCCGCATCCGTGAACCGCTCCTCATCCCCCCGCACGATCATCAGCATCTCGGACCGCATGTAGGGGTCGGAGAAATCCACCGCCTCCTTGCGCTCGTCCTTGATGGTGATGCCCGTCATGCCAAGGTCGAACTGCCCCTCCGACACGGCAGGGATCATCGCATCCCACGAGATGTTCTCGTATTTCACCGTCGCGTTCAGCCGCTTGGCAATCTCGGCCATCGCGTCATATTCCCAGCCGATCGCCTTGCCGTCCTTGTCAAGGAATTGCAGCGGCGGATAGGCATTCTCCGTCACCACGACAATCTCCTTGCCCCCCAGATCGGGCAGGTCCTGCGCGGCGGCGGCCCCTGCCACAAATCCCAGCGCAAGCGACAATCCGGTGGCCCATGCGGTCAGTTTCATCGGTCATTCTCCCCGAGGCTTAAAATTCATTGCGGCAGACTATGGTGCGCCACCCCCGACCTGTCCAGAGACGGACCAAACTGTTTTGCACCGCCCCCGCAGCACGGCCATCCCCGACCCGACGGTTGGTTAACGCAGCCTCACCCCACCGCGCGTATGCACAGCCTGCGGTACAACCGCCTGCACAGGAACCGGACACCCGCCCCGCCGCCAACCCGCCCCGTAAAGCCAGCGTTCTCAGGGCCTTGCGCCGCAGACCGGACAATCCGCCCGCCGCTTCACCCCGATCACCCGCGTCTCGGCAAACAGCGCATCATGGATCATCAGACGGCCCTTCAACGTCTCGCCCGCTCCGGTGATGTGCTTGACCGCCTCCATCGCCATGATCGACCCGATCACCCCGGGCAGGGGTGCGGCCACCCCCGCCTCGGCGCAGGTCGGCACCATCCCCGGCGCGGGCCGGACGGGGAAGACGCATTCATAGCACGGCGCGCCGCTGCCCGGATCGAACAGCGACACCTGCCCCTCCCACTGCGTGATCGCCGCGGAAATCAAGGGCTTGCCCGTGTCCACCGCCACACGGTTGACCATATAGCGCGTGTCGAAATTGTCCGTCCCGTCAAGGATCAGGTCATACTCCGCAAAGAGCTGCCGCGCCGCCCCCTCGTCCAGCCGCCGCTTGTAGGGGCGCAGCTCGATGAAAGGATTGATCGCCCTGAGCGCCATCTCGGCCGAGAAAACCTTGGGCATCCCGATCCGCTCATCCGCATGGATGATCTGCCGCTGCAAATTTGACCCGTCCACCGTATCGTCATCGACAAAGCCCAGCGTCCCCACGCCCGCCCCCGCCAGATACATCAGCGCGGGCGATCCCAGCCCCCCCGCCCCGATCACCAAGACCTTGGAATCCTTCAACTTCCGCTGCCCCGGCCCGCCGATCTCGCGCAGGATGATATGCCGCGCATAGCGGTCCAGCTCCGCCGGACGAAAGGCCCCCGACGCCACCTCTGCCACCTTGGGTGCTGCCCGCATCCGCAGCCGCCCGACCAGCGCGCGATATCCCGCCACCAGCCCCGCCACCACGCCCAGCGCCAGCCAGCCCCGCGCGTCGCCCCCCGTCGCCACGCGCAGCGGATGCCCCGCAGGCAGCAGCAGGTGCAACACCACCACCCCGACCCAAAGCGCAAGGATCATCCCCAGCCGCAGCCGGACGGGGGTCTTCATCACCACCCCGACCCCCCAGAGCGCCGCCGCCAAGGACAGGACAAGGATCATCGCTTCCCCGTCGAGCCGAACCCGCCCGCGCCCCGCGCCGTGTCGGACAGCGCGTCAACCTCTTGAAACACCACCTGAATCACCGGCGCCACGACCATCTGCGCGATGCGGTCGCCGTGCCGGATCGTGTAAGGCTCCGCCCCAAGATTGACCAAGGCCACGCCCAGCGGCCCGCGATAATCGCTGTCGATGGTGCCGGGCGTATTGGGCAGGGTGATCCCGTGCTTCAGAGCCAGCCCCGACCGCGGCCGTATCTGCATCTCGAACCCCGCAGGGATTTCCACCCGCAACCCCGTCGGCACCACCGTCCGATGCATCGGGTCCAGCGTGAACCCGCTGTCCCGATCCTCGGGCAGCAGGTTTGCACGGATATCCGCCCCCGCCGATCCGGGCGTCTCATAGGCGGGCAGGCCCAGCGACCGGTCCGCCCAGTCCTCCCACAACAGCTTCAGGACCGTCATGCCCAACCCCTTGCAACCGCAAAAGTTTTCAAAAACTTTTGCAAAATTCTTCCAAGAATTTTGCTCAACCCAGCGCCTCCGCGATCCGCGCCGCCAGCCGCCGCGCCACCTCGTCCTTGGGCAGGCGCGGCCATTCCTCCACCCCTGCCGCGGAAATGATCGTCACTGCATTCTCGGCCCCGCCCATGATCCCCGTGCCGGGCGACACGTCATTCGCGACGATCCAGTCACAGCCCTTGCGCGCCCGCTTGGCCTGCGCATGGGCCAGAACATCATCCGTCTCGGCGGCGAACCCCACCACCAGACGTGGCCGACGGTCCAGCGACTGGGACACGGATTTCAGGATGTCGGGGTTTTCGGCAAACTCCAGCACGGGCACCGCCTCCCCCGCCACCTTCTTGATCTTGCTGCCGGATTCATTGGCCACCCGCCAATCCGCCACCGCCGCCGCCATCACCGCCGCATCGGCGGGCAGCGCGGCATCGACCGCCTCCAGCATCTGGCGCGCGGTTTCCACCCGCACCACCAGAACCCCCTCCGGCGCAGGCACCGCCGCAGGCCCCGTCACAAAGGTCACCCGCGCCCCCAGATCGCGCAGCGCCGCCGCAATCGCCGTCCCCTGCGCGCCCGACGACCGGTTGGCGATATAGCGCACCGGATCGATCGGCTCATGCGTCGGACCCGAGGTCACGATTACATGCTTCCCCGCCAGAGGCCCCGTCGCCAGCGCCGCCGAAATCGCGCCAAGGATCGCCGCAGGCTCCGCCATCCGCCCCGGCCCGTATTCGCCACAGGCCATCTCGCCCTCGTCCGGCCCGACAAACCGTACCCCGTCGCCGCGCAACACCGCCACATTCCGCCGCGTCGCCGGATGGTCCCACATCCGCACATTCATCGCAGGCGCCACCAGCACCGGCGTATCCGTCGCCAGCAGAAGCGTGGAGGCCAGATCATCCGCCCGCCCCTGCGCCATCTTCGCCATCAGGTCAGCCGTAGCGGGCGCCACCACCAGAAGGTCCGCCACGCGGGACAACTGGATATGCCCCATCTCGGCCTCGTCCGTCAGGTCGAATAGATCGGTGTACACCCTCTCCCCCGCCAGCGCCGACACCGACAACGGCGTGACGAATTCCGCCCCCGCCTTGGTCAGCACCGGCGTCACCGCGCCCCCCGCCTTGCGGATCAACCGGATCAGCTCCAGCGCCTTGTAGGCGGCGATGCCACCGCCGATGATCAGAAGGATGCGCTTGCCACTCAGCATGGGCGATGCTCCACAGGTTACGGGTCCAAGGTGTAGGGCGGGGGGGCGCGGAACTCAACCGTCACCGGCTTTTGGGTTGTCCTGCAGGAAAAGGAGTGTCGAAAGGCGCCAGTGGCGCGTTTCGACACTCCGCCGGTAGGTCTGCGCGCGTCACGCCGGGGCGGGCGCCCATGGCGCACGTCCCGGTGGGGGTGAGGCGGGAACAGAAATCGTCCGGTGGACGATTTCCCCGCCGAACGCGCGGCCCATGGCCGCGCCGGGAGGTCGTGCGCGGACCGTGGCTTTGGGCCACGGTCCGGTCCAACCGTTGCACCTCTGGGCACATCAGCCCTTATCCCGCGCGTTTTAATGCGGGGTTTGCAGCGACGTGCGTTCTGAAGACCCCCGCCTCACCCCTCCGTCGACCCGAACCCCTCGCACGGATCGCCGCGATCCTTCACCCCATCCGTCACGATCCACAGGTCATGCGGCGGGCGCCCCTCGGGCACCGTCTCCATCTGCCCGACCGACAGCACCGTCACCGACGGGTCCGCCAACCGGATCAGCGCGGGCACCCCGATATCGGTGCGCGCATGCTCTACCCCCGTGATCACCGCCACGGGCCCCCCCGTCTCGCGCAGGGCGGTCATTGCCGCCTGCGCCAGCACCGCATCGCGCAGACGCTGCGCCTCGACCATGCCCGCCAGCGCGTCAGACGGCATGGCATAGCAATGCGCCGCCAGCAGCGCCTGCTCCTGCGCTGCCTGCATGTCGGCCCCGAAAGGCACGGTCAGCCCGTAGCGCGCCGCCTCGGCACCAAAGGCCGCCGCCGCCCCGTCGCGGATCGCCATCCGCACCACGGATCGCGGCACATCACCGGCATAGATGCGCGCCTCCGGCGCGGCCAGAAAGATCGGGTGATACATGGCAAAATCGGGCCATCCCCGCGCCTCCCAATCGGTCGCCGCGGCCACCGCCGCCGCGTCCGACAGATCGTCAGGCAAAGCCGCCACCTGCGCGGGCTGCAACATCTCGAAGACCAGCGCGGCGGGGTCCAGCGCCCGCACGGCCCGCGCCTGATGGGCATGGTGGGCGGGGTTGTCATGCACCTCGCCCAGCACCACCACATCGACCTGCGGCAGACTGTCCAGCGCCTCTGCCCCGATCTCGCGCGCGCCAGCCGGACAGGCCAGCGCCGCGCAAAGGGCCAGCGCCGCCCGCATCACGACAGCAACGCGTAGACCTCGCGCGACTGCGATTCCAGATTGCGGCGCATCTTGGCGAAAGCCGCCGCCTCCAGCTGCCGCACGCGTTCCTTGGACAGACCCAGCTCCTCGCCAAGCGACTCCAGCGTCCGCGCCTCGTCCTTCAGCTTGCGCTCGGCCACGATATAGCGTTCCCGCGCGTTCAGAGACTGCATCGCCTTGACCAGCCACGACCGCAGCCGCTCCGCGTCATGCGCGCCTTCCACCGTCTCGGCCGCCTGCGGCTGCTCATCCTCAAGCGCGTCGATCCACTCGCGCCCGTCCTCGTCCGACGACTGCGCGGCGTTGAGCGAGAAGTCCGACCCCGACAGCCGCCCCTCCATCATCTCCACATCCGCCAGCGGCACGCCCACCTCGGTCGCCACCATCTGGCGGAGCTGGAACTGGTCCAGCACCTCGCCCCGCGCCGCCGCCTCGCGCTCCAGCTTGGCCTGCACGCGGCGCAGGTTGAAGAACAGCGCCTTCTGGCTGGACGTGGACCCCGTCCGCACCATCGACCAGTTGCGCATCACGTAATCCTGGATCGACGCCTTGATCCACCAGACGGCATAGGTCGAAAACCGCACGCCGCGATCCGGATCGAACTTGTCCGCCGCCTTCATCAGGCCCAGAGACGCCTCCTGGATCAGGTCATTCATCGGCGCGCCATAGCGGCGGAACTTGGCCGCCATGCTGATCGCCAGCCGCATATAGGCCGTGACAAGCCGGTGCAGCGCCTGCTCGTCGCGGTGGTCGCGCCAGGCATAGGCCAGCCGCAATTCCGTTTCCGCATCCAGCAATTCGGCCCGCATCGCTTGGCGCGACATGGTTTGGTCGGTATATCCGTCGAGCGCCATGGTGAACCCCCAGTCAGATAACGCGCAGCGGCATTCTTGCCGTTTTGATAGGAATACGAGGCACACCCGTGGCTGGATCACCCGCAGACGAAATAAAATTACTCCCCCGCCTCTCTCTGGTCGTGGGGGGCGCGCGCTCCGGCAAGTCGGGCCTTGCCGAAAGGCTTGTCACGGGCACAGGCCGCCCCCGCCGCTACATCGCCACGGCGCAGGCCTGGGATGACGAGATGCGCGACCGCATCGCCCGCCACCGCGCCGACCGCGGCGCGCAGTGGACCACGGTCGAAGCCCCCCTCGACCTCGCCCCCGTCCTCGCCGCCGCCCACCCGTCCGAGGCGGTGCTGCTGGACTGCGCCACGCTCTGGCTGACCAACCACATGCTGGCCGACCACGATCTGGCGGCGGAAAGCGCCGCACTTCTGGCGGCCCTCGCCGCCTGCCCTGCCCCCGTTGTCGTCGTGTCGAACGAGGTCGGCTGGGGCATCGTTCCCGAAAACGCGCTCGCCCGCGCCTTCCGCGATGCCCAAGGCCGCCTCAATCAGCAGATTGCCGCGCAGGCCGACCTTGTCATCGGCGTGATGGCGGGCCTGCCCATGGTGCTGAAGGGGGACCGCCCCGCATGGCTGTGACGCGGCTCTGGTGGGTCCGTCACGGGCCGACGCATGAAAAGACGATGGTGGGCTGGCGCGACGTGCCCGCCGACCTGTCCGATCACGAAACCATCGCCCGCCTGAACGCGCATCTGCCGCAGGACGCGCTCCTCGTCTCCTCCGACCTGATCCGCGCCACCGCCACCGCCGACGCGCTGGCACAGGGCCGCCACCGCCTGCCCCACCATGCGGGCCTGCGGGAACTCCACTTCGGCGATTGGGACGGCATGGCATGGGACGCCATCGCCAACACCCACCCCGAACTGTCCTTCGCCTACTGGGACGATCCGGGCGACCACCGCCCCCCGAACGGCGAAAGCTGGAACGAAGCCGCCGCCCGCGTCTCGGCAGCGACCGACGCCCTCCTCGCCGCCCATCCGGGCCGCGATATCATCGTCATCGCCCATTTCGGCGCGATCCTGACGCAGATCCAACGCGCCATGGGCTGCGCCCCCGTGGACGTCTTCGCCCACCGCATTGACAACCTCTCCGTCACCCGCCTCGACCGCCACGCCACGGGCTGGGATATCGTCGCCATCAATCACCGCTCGTGATGCCCCAGCGCACAAATCGGCATTTGGCGCGGCAACAGTCCTGACCTACCCTCACCCGGAACAAGGGGGACCATAATGACCTACGACCTCGTCATCGGCGACCGCGCCTATAGCTCGTGGAGCCTGCGCGGCTGGCTCTTCTTCGACGCCTTCGGCATCCCCGTCCGCACCCATTCGGCACGGCTCTACACCGACGAACTGCCGACCCTTCTGCACCAATACCACCCCGCCCGCACCGCCCCCACGATGCGCACCCCCGAAGGCGCCGTCGTCCCCGAAACCATCGCCATTGCCGAGGAACTGGCGACCCGCCACCCCGACACCGGCCTCTGGCCCACCGACCCCAAGGCCCGCGCCATCGCCCGCGCGGTCTCCGCCGAAATGCATGCCGGTTTCACCTCACTCCGCTCCCACTGCCCGATGAACCTGCGCGTGAGCTATACCGACTGCACGCCCCCCGACGCGGTCCTTGCCGACCTCGCCCGCCTCGACACCATCTGGTCATGGGCACGCGCCGAAACCGGCAGCACCACCCCGTGGCTCTGCGGCGCCTATTCCGTGGCGGACGCCATGTTCGCCCCCGTCGCCACCCGCATCGCCACCTACAACCTGCCCGTCACCCCCGCCGCGATGGACTATGTCATGGCCCACCTCGCCCATCCCTCCTTCCGCCGCTGGCGCGCGATGGGCATGGTCGACGGCGCGGATCAGGACTTCTACCGCCGCGACTACCCCCGCCGCGACTGGCCGGGGCCAAAGCCGCTTCCGGCCCGCGCCATCGAAGGGACCGACACCGAAAACACCGCCTGCCCCTATTCCGGCAAACCCGTCACCCACGCGCTGGCCCTGAACGGCCGCCGCTTCGGCTTCTGCAACGCCTTCTGCCGCGACAAGACGGCAGCCGACCCCGAAGCATGGCCGCAATTCATGGCCCTTTACCAATCGTAAACCATTCCCGCGTTACCCCTATCCGGCAAAGGGCAGGGGAAAGATGCTGGCACGGTCCTACACGGTCGCCTTCGAAGGGGTCGAGGCCCGGATGGTCGAGGTGCAATGCGCCATAGCCCCCGGCATGCCCAACTTCGCCCTCGTGGGCCTGCCCGACAAGGCCGTGTCCGAAGCCCGCGAACGCGTCCGCGCCGCGCTCTCGGCCATGTCCATCGCGCTGCCCTCGCGGCGCATAACCGTCAACCTCTCGCCCGCCGACCTGCCGAAGGAAGGGTCGCATTTCGACCTGCCCATCGCGCTCGCCCTCCTCGCCGCGCTAGAGATCATCCCCAAGGACGCCGTCGAAACCACCGTCGCCCTGGGCGAATTGTCCCTCGACGGCCGCCTGATCCCCGTCGCCGGCGCCCTCCCCGCCGCCATGGCCGCCGCCGAAGAGGACCTCACCCTCCTCTGCCCGCAGGCCTCGGGCCCCGAGGCCGCATGGGTCGGCGCGGTGCAGGTCCTCGCCGCACCCTCGCTCGACGCCGTGGTGCGCCACTATACCGGCCAATCCCCCCTCACCCCCGCCGAAGCGGGCGAGGTCACCGACGGCCCCGCCCCCCGCGATCTGGCCGAGGTCAAGGGGCAGGAACGCGCCAAGCGCGCCCTCGAGATCGCCGCCGCAGGCCGCCACCACATGCTGATGATGGGCACGCCCGGCTCTGGCAAATCCATGCTGGCCGCGCGCCTGCCGGGCATCCTGCCGCCCCTGACGGCGGCAGAGGCGCTGGAAACCTCGATGATCCACTCCCTCGCGGGCCTGATCACCGAAGGCGGCATCTCGCGCCAGCGCCCCTTCCGCGAACCGCACCACACGGCCTCCATGGCCGCCATCGTCGGCGGCGGCAAGGGCGCCAAGCCGGGCGAGGTGTCGCTTGCCCATAACGGCGTGCTGTTCCTCGACGAATTCCCCGAATTCTCGCGCCCCGTCCTCGAAACCCTGCGCCAGCCGATCGAGACGGGCGAAGTCGTGGTCGCCCGCGCCAATGCCCATGTCCGCTATCCCTGCCGGTTCCTGCTGATCGCGGCGGCCAACCCCTGCCGCTGCGGCTATCTCACCGACCCCGCCCGCGCCTGCACCCGCGCCCCCGCCTGCGGCGAGGATTATATCGGTCGCATCTCCGGCCCGCTGATGGACCGCTTCGACCTGCGCGTCGAGGCCCCGCCCGTGGCCTGGCAAGACCTCGACCTGCCCGCAACCGGCGAAAGCTCCGCCACCGTCGCCGCCCGCGTCGCCGCCGCCCGCGCCCGCCAGACCGCCCGCTTCGCAGGCCACCCGACGCTCCGCTGCAACGCCGACATGGAAGGCCGCCTGCTGGAAGAAACCGCCACACCGGACGAAGAGGGACGCGCCTTCCTCGCCCGCGCCGCCGACCGCTTCCACCTGACCGCGCGCGGCTATCACCGCATCCTGCGCGTGGCCCGCACCATCGCCGACCTCGACGCCAGCGACCATGTCCGCCAACCCCACATCGCCGAAGCCGTCAGCTACCGCCTCGTCCTCGGCGCCAAGGGCTAGGGGCGGCGAATTTTCTGGCGAAAATTCCGCCCCGCCCCGACCGCGCACAGGCCGAACCCGCCCCGCGGATCGCGGCTTTCCGGATGACGCACCCTCACCGGATGCCGGAACGGGCACTCCCGCGCCCGCTGCACCCGCCCTCGGGCACGTGCTTGGCAAATCACCTGACCGGACAACCCTCGCCGACAACCACACCGCGCGATCCCGAATTTTCGCAGAAAATTCGCCCGCCCCACCCAATCCCGCACCCGAAGAAAGCACGGCAGGCCATACCACCCGCAGCACAAGACCAGACAGCCCACTCGCGCGCCGCCCGAATTTTCGCAGAAAATTCGGACCCCTCCAGCCGCGCCTTCAGCCCCGCCGCTTTGCCTCGATCGCTTCCCAGATGCGCGCGGCACCATTCGTGCCGTCGAACCGCTCCAACTCCTGCAACCCGGTGGGCGAGGTGACGTTGATCTCGGTCAGCCAGTCCCCGATCACGTCGATCCCGACAAAGACCTGCCCCTTCTCGCGCAACGTCGGCCCGATGCGGCGGCAGATCTCCAGATCCCGCTCCGTCAGCCCGATCTTCTCGGGCCGCCCGCCCACATGCATGTTCGACCGCGTCTCGCCCGCCTGCGGCACACGGTTGATCGCGCCCACCGGCTCGCCATCCACCAGAATCACCCGCTTGTCGCCCTTTGAAACATCCGGCAGGAACTTCTGCACGATCATCGGCTCCCGGCTCATCCCCGTGAACAGCTCGTGCAGCGAGGCCAGATTGCGGTCATTCGGGTCCAGCCGGAACACCCCCGCCCCGCCATTCCCGTAAAGCGGCTTGAGGATGATGTCCCCGTGCTTCGCCTTGAACGCCCGGATCGTCGCCAGATCGCGCGCAATGGCCGTGGGCGGCGTCAGGTCGGGGAAGCGCAGGACCAGAAGCTTCTCGGGGAAATTCCGCACCCAGAACGGATCATTCACCACCAGCGTCTGCGGATGGATCAGCTCCAGCAGATGCGTCGTCGTGATATAGCCCATGTCGAAGGGCGGGTCCTGCCGCAGCCAGACCACGTCGAACCCGGCCAGATCGACCTCGACCTCCTCGCCATAGCTCACATGGTTGCCCGCCTCGCGCCGGACCTCGATCGGCCAGCCCCGCGCGATCACCCGCCCCTCGACAAAGGCCAGCCGGTCCGGCGTGTAGAAGAACAGCGAATGCCCCCGCGCCTGCGCCTCAAGCGCGATGCGGAACGTCGAATCGGCGTTGATGTTGACCGACCCGATCGGGTCCATCTGCAAGGCGACCTTCAGGGTCATGTCTCACTCCGCGCTGCCTGTCGCCCCTTGATGGCGCAACAGAGCGGGGGATGCAAACCGAAGCCGCCCGCGAACCGCGCGCCCGGTCAACCATCACGCGGCATAGGCATTCCGTACAAGTTCGATCCGGCCCATGGCATCGACAAGGGCGACGTCGATGCGGACATCCGTCAACTGACCCCTGGGTTCACCGTCCAGAAATTCCGATCCCGCATTCCAGATGCGCTGCATCTGGCGCGGTGTCAGATGCAGGGCCGCCTCGTCATGCGTCCGGCTCTGCTTCACCTCGACAAAGATCACCTGATCCCCGTCCCGCGCCACGATGTCGATCTCGCCATGGCGCCCGCGCCAGCGCCGTGCGCAGACCGGCGTTCTCGCACGGTCGTAAAGCCCCGCAACCCGGTCCTCGGCCGCAAGGCCCGCATGATAGGCAAGCCTGCCCCGCATGGCCTGCGCAGGCACGGCACGCGCGGGGTCAAGCACCACCACAGCGGCCGGCGTCACCACCGGAACAGGAACCGCCTCCACGGGCGAAAAATCGAAGGACAACTGCATCCCGGCCCCCGCAGCCACCACAGGCAATAAACAACACTTCGGAGGATGCGCCATTCCCCCCTCTCCCACAAGCACTTTGCCCCCTTATCATTAACGCCCCTGTCCCCGCGACAGCGCCACCTGATAGACCTCGCGCCGGGGCAGGCCGTAGGCCTCGGCCACCATGGCCGCGGCATCCTTGACCGACAGCGTCACCATGGCCTGATCCAGCGCCTCTTCCCATGTCGCCGTATCGGCGCGGGCGGGTTCGGCGCGGTCCACCAGCACGACCACCTCTCCCTTCACCTCGCGCGCCGCGAACTCCGCCGCCAACTCTGCCAGCGTGCCCCTCCGCACCTCCTCGAACCGCTTGGTCAGCTCGCGGCACACGGCCGCCTGCCGTCCCGCGCCAAGCACCTCCACCATGTCCTCCAGCAGCGCCGCCAGCCGCTTGGGCGATTCGTATAGCACCAGTGTCGCCTGCACCTCGCGGAGGTCCCCGACAAAGCTCCGCCGCGCCGCCCGCGCCGGGGGGGCGAAGCCCGCAAACAGGAACCGGTCCGACGGCAGCCCCGCCACCGCCAGCGCGCAGAGCACCGCCGACGCCCCCGGCGCCGCGATCACCGGCAGGTCCTGCGCCACCGCCTCGCGCGCCATCACGAAGCCCGGGTCCGACACCAGCGGCGTCCCCGCCTCGGACGCATAGGCGACCGACTTCCCCTCGGCCACCGCGCGCAGCAGCCGACCCGCCGCCGCCCCCTCGTTATGGTCATGGCAGGGCACGATGCTCCGCCCCGCCAGCGGCACGCCGTGGATCTCCATCAGATGCCGCAGTGTCCGCGTATCCTCGGCTGCCAGAACATCGGCACTGGCAAGGATATCCAGCGCGCGCAGCGTGATGTCCCGCGCCGCGCCGATGGGCGTGGCGACCAGATAGAGCCCCGCCCGAAGCGGCCGCTTTTCCCAGACGGTGGTCGGCAGGTCCATGATGCGGCGCCCCTTGTAAAAACTCTGCTGGTCCAGCGGGTTTACAACACACACAGCATTACAACCCACAGGTTTACTTCCTCGCCGGTCCGCTTCCGCCGCCACCGCCTCCGCCAAGTTTACTTCCCCTGTGGAACCCCTTAGGCTTGGGGCCGATTTCAGGGGGACCGGGGCCGGGCAGGCACGCCGACCCGACCAACGAGTGAGGAAGCCGCATGTTCTCTGTTTTCCGCAACGCCCGCAAGTCGATGGGCAAGGCCGCCGCCATCCTCTCCACCCTCGTCCTCGCCGCCTGCCAACCCTCGGGAGACGGCCCCGCCACCGCCCCTTCGGACACGGTCAACGTGGCGCTCCTCGTCCCCTCGGGCTCGGGTCAGGCCAGTGACCAGCTTCTTGCCCGCTCCATCGAGAATGCGGCCCGCATGGCCATCACCGATCTGGGCGGCGTGAAGATCGACCTGCGCGTCTACCCCACCTCGGGCCAGCCCGCGCAGGCCTCGGCCGCCGCGACGCAGGCCGTGGCGGATGGTGCCAGCGTCATCCTCGGCCCCGTCTTCGCCGAAGAGGCGAACGCGGCCGGCCTTGCCGCCTCGCAGGCGGGCATCAACGTGCTGTCCTTCTCGAACAACCCGGCCATCGCGGGGGCCAATGTCTTTGTCCTCGGGCCGACCTTCGACAACACCGCGCGCCGCCTTGCCAGCTATGCCGTCCGCACCGGCAAGTCGCAGGTGATGATCGTCCACGACCGCAACCCGCAGGGCGAGGCGGGCCGCGCCGCCATCCAGAACGGCGTCGTCTCGGCGGGCGGGCGCATCGTCGCCACGGGCTCTTACGAATTCTCGCAGAACGGCATCGTGCAGGCGATCCCGGGCATCGCGGCTCAGGCCAAATCCTCGGGCGCGCAGGCCGTGTTCCTGACCGCCGACACCGCGGGCGCGCTGCCGCTGGTGACGCAACTTCTGTCCGAAAACGGGGTCAGCCCCGCCGTCACGCAATATGTGGGCCTGACCCGCTGGGACATCCCCGCCGCGACCCTGTCGCTACCGGGGGTGCAGGGCGGCATCTTCGCCATGCCCGATCCCGCGCTCTATGCCCAGTACCAGGCGCGCTACCAGTCGACCTTCGGCGAACAGCCCCATCCCGTCTCGGCCATCGCCTATGACGGCATCGCCGCCATCGGCGCGCTGGCCAAGCAGGGCCGCGGCATGGACCGCGCCTCGCTGACGCAGGGGGCGGGCTTTGTCGGCGTCAACGGCGTCTTCCGCCTGCTGCCCAACGGCACCAACGAGCGCGGCCTTGCCATCGCGCGCATCCAGAACAACGCCGTCACCGTGATCGACCCTGCCCCGCGCAGCTTCGGCGGGGCGGGCTTCTGATCCGCCCGCGCGGCCCATGCCATGCCAAAGGCGCTGTCGGCACAGCCTGACCGGACACTCCCGCCCGAACCCGCCGGCATGATCCTGCCGGCGGTTGCCATCATCGACCCCGCCGCCCTGCGCGCCGCGATCCTTGCCGACCTGCCCGCCGCCGCCGATGCCCGCGCCGCCCGCAGCGCCGCCGTCCGCCATCTGGCCGAGGCGAAGACCCGCGGCAACGCCGCCCTCGCCGCCGTCTTTGCCACCCGCCCGCACGATGCCCGCGCCCTCATCCGCGCGCAGGCGCATCTGACCGATATCCTCGTCGCCACCGCCTTCGACATCGCTCGCAACCACCTCCACCCGCTGGCCAACCCGACCGAGGCCGAGCGCATGGCCGTCCTCGCCGTCGGCGGCTTCGGCCGCGCCGAGATGGCCCCCCATTCCGACGTCGACCTCCTCTTCCTCACCCCGTGGAAAATCACCCCCTGGGCCGAATCCGTCATCGAATCGATGCTCTACATGCTCTGGGACCTGCGGCTGAAGGTGGGCCACGCCTCGCGTACGGTGAAGGACTGCCTGCGTCTGGGCCGCGAGGACATCACCATCCGCACCGCCCTTCTGGAACACCGCTTCATCGCGGGCTACGAACCCCTCGCCACCGAACTGGGCGACCGGCTCTGGGGCGAGCTGTTCAAGAACACCGGCCCCGAATTCATCGACGCCAAACTGGCCGAACGGGCCGAGCGTCACAAGCGGCAGGGCGGCCAGCGCTATGTCCTCGAACCCAACGTGAAAGAGGGCAAGGGCGGTCTGCGCGACCTGCAGACGCTCTACTGGATCGGCAAATACCTCCACCGCACGCCGACGGCCGAAGGCCTCGTGCAGGCCGGTCTGCTCACGCGCGAGGAATACGACATCTTCACCCGCGCCGAGGATTTCCTCTGGGCCGCGCGGTCGCACCTGCATTACATCACCGGTCGCGCCATGGACCAGCTCACCTTCGACCTGCAGGTCGAGGTGGCCGCCCGCATGGGCTATGCCGACCGCGGCGGCAGGCGGGCGGTGGAACATTTCATGCAGGACTACTTCCGCCACGCCACCCGCGTGGGCGACCTGACCCGCGTCTTCCTCACCGAACTCGAGGCGCGGCATGCGAAACCCGAAGCCTCGCTCTTCGGCATCTTCAAACGCACCAAACGCGTCAAGCAAGGCTACAAGCTGGTGCAGGGCCGTCTCGACGTCACCGATCCGCGCCGCTTCTTCACCGACAAGCTCAACATCCTGCGTGTCTTCGAAGAGGCGCTGCGTACCGGCTATCTGCTGCACCCAAACGTCATGCGCCAGATCGCGGGCAGCCTCGACCTGATCGACGACGACATGCGCGACAACCCCGAGGCGGTGCAGATCTTCCTCGACCTGTTGCTCAAACACGGCAATCCGGAACGCTCGCTGCGGCGGATGAACGAGCTGGGCGTGCTGGCCGCCTTCATCCCCGAATTCGAACCCATCGTCGCGATGATGCAGTTCAACGTCTACCACCACTACACGGTGGACGAACACATCATCCAGTGCATCTCGATCCTCGCCCAGATCGAACGCGGCGAGCTGGTGGAAGAACTCCCCGTCGTCTCGGGTATCCTGAAGGAAGGCGTCGACCGCAAGATCCTCTACGTCGCCCTCCTGCTGCACGACATCGGCAAGGGCCGGCCCGAGGATCACTCCATCCTCGGCGCGCAGATCGCCCGCCGCGTCTGCCCCCGCCTCGGGCTGTCGGCGGACGAAACCGAAACCGTGGAATGGCTGGTGCGCTATCACCTGCTGATGTCCGACACCGCGCAGAAGCGCGACCTTGGAGATCCCCGCACGGTGCGCGACTTCGCCAAGGCGGTGAAATCGCGTCGGCGTCTCGACCTGCTCACCGTCCTCACCGTCTGCGACATCCGCGGTGTGGGCCCGGGCACGTGGAACAACTGGAAGGCCATGCTCCTGCGCCAGCTCTACGGCCAGACGGCCGAGGCGCTGGAAGGCGGGCTCGAATCCCTCAACCGCGAGAACCGCGAGGACGAGGCAAAGCGCGCGCTGCGCGACCGCCTGCCCGACTGGTCCGACACCGACCTCAAACACGAAACCACGCGCCATTACGCGCCTTACTGGCAGGGGCTGCCCACCGACACCCACGCCGTCTTTGCCCGCCTCCTGAAGGACATCCCCGACAACGAGATCCGCATCGACCTGCATCCCGACGAAGGCCGCGACGCCACCCGCGCCTGTTTCGCCCTTGCCGACCACCCGGGCATCTTCTCGCGCCTTGCGGGGGCGCTCGCGCTGGTGGGGGCGAACGTCGTGGACGCGCGCACCTACACCTCCAAGGACGGCTACGCGACCGCCGTCTTCTGGGTGCAGGACGCCGAAGGCAAACCCTACGAAGTCGCCCGCCTGCCCCGCCTGTCGCAGATGATCGACAAGACGCTGAAGGGCGAAGTCGTCGCCCGCGACGCGCTCAAGGACCGCGACAAGGTCAAGAAACGCGAACGCGAATTCCGCTTCCCGACCCACATCACCTTCGACAACGAAGGATCGGAAATCTACACCATCATCGAAGTGGACACCCGCGACCGCCCCGGCCTGCTCTATGACCTGACCCGCACGCTGGCGGGCAACAACATCTACATCGCCTCTGCCGTCATCGCGACCTTCGGCGCGCAGGTGGTGGACAGCTTTTACGTGAAAGACATGTTCGGCCTGAAACTCCACGCCAAGTCAAAGCAAGAGGCGCTGGAAAAGAAACTGCGTCAGGCCATCGCCGACGGCGCCGAACGGGCGGCAAGCTGATGCAGCCCATCCGCCTCATCCGCTCCATCGTCACCGTGGGGGGATGGACCCTGCTCTCGCGCGGCGCAGGCTTTGCCCGCGACGTGATGATGGCTGCCTACCTTGGCGCGGGCCCGGTGGCCGAGGCGTTCCTGATCGCCTTCTCGCTGCCCAACATGTTCCGCCGCTTCTTCGCCGAAGGCGCCTTCAACATGGCCTTCGTGCCCATGTTTTCCAAGAAACTCGAAGGCGGCGAGGACGCGCAGGGCTTCGCCCGCGACGCCTTCAACGGGCTGGCAAGCATCCTCATCCTCTTCTCCATCCTCGGCACCATCGCCATGCCGTGGCTCGTCTGGCTCATGGCCTCGGGCTTTGCGGGCGACGCGCGCTTCGACCTCGCCGTCCTCTTCGGGCGCATCTCCTTCAGCTACATCCTCTTCATCTCGCTGGTCGCACTCCTCTCCGGCGTCCTCAACGCCTTCGGACGGTTTACCGAAGCCAGCTTCGTCCCCGTCCTGATGAACCTCATGTTCATCGCCGCCATGCTGCTGGCCGACCGCTGGGGCTGGGATATGGGCCTGACGCTGGCATGGACCGTGCCCCTGACGGGCATCGCGCAACTCGCCTTCACATGGATATCGGCCCACCGCGCGGGCTTCCGCTTCACCCCCGGCCTGCCGCGCCTGACCCCCGACCTAAAACGCCTCGCCCTGATCGCCGCCCCCGCCGTGCTCGCGGGCGGCGTGGTGCAAGTGAACCTCCTCGTGGGCCGCCAAGTCGCCTCCTTCACCGAAGGCGCGGTCGCATGGCTCTCCTATGCCGACCGCCTCTACCAACTCCCCCTAGGCGTCGTCGCCATCGCGGTCGGAACCGTCCTCCTCCCCGACCTCTCCCGCCGCCTGCGCGCAGGCGATGCCGAAGGTGGCCGCGCCTCCTTCAACCGCGGCACGGAATTCGCGCTCTTCCTCACGATCCCCGCCGCCGTGGCGCTGGTCGTCATCGCCATGCCGCTCTGCGAAGTCCTGTTCCAGCGCGGCGCCTTCGGCCCCGACGACACCGCCGCCACGGCGCTTGCACTCGCCATCTACGGCGCAGGGCTTCCCGCCTTCGTGCTGCACAAGGTCTTCCAGCCGCTCTACTACGCCCGCGAAGACACCCGCAGCCCCTTCCGCTTCGCCGTCTGGTCGATGATCGTCAACGCCATCGTCGCCGTGGGCCTCCTGCCGCTCATCGGCTTCTCCGCCGCCGCGCTGGCCACCACCATCTCCGGCTGGACCATGGTCCTGCAACTCTGGCTCGGCACGCGCAAGATGGGCGACGAGGCGCGCTTCGACACCCGCTTCCGCAGCCGCCTGCCCCGCATCATCGCCGCCAGCCTCATCATGGGCGCAGCCCTCTGGGGCGGCTCCATCGCCCTCGGCCCCGCGCTCGGCACACCCCTCTGGCGCTACGCCGCCCTCGCCCTTCTCGTCGCCATCGGCATGGCCGCCTACGGCCTCGCCGCCCTCGCCCTGGGTGCCATGCGGCCCGCCGACCTCAAGGCCGCGCTGCGCCGTCAGCGCTGACGGATCTTCGCCACCACCCGCCGCCACCCGCCCGGACTGACCACGAAGGACAGCGCGAATCCCGTGGCGAACCCCGCCACATCCGCCACCCATTCATAACCGCCCCCGAACAGCACCCCGAAGACCAGCTGGAACGCCAGCAGAAACCCGATGAGGGTAAAGGCCCGATACCGGTTCGCCCCCACCGCCGCCAGATTGACCCACAGCAGGAAGGTAAACCCCCCGATCAGCCCGAACACCGCCGGATAGCCCCCGAACAGCGGCGCATCATTCCCGGGCACCAGCATGAAGGCCCCCGCCCCCGCAGCCGCCGCCGCAAAGAAGATCACCACCACCGCCCACCAGCGAAACACCTCGCCCACCATCTTGCCCAGCGCCAGCAGGATCACGACGACGAACAGCGCATGGGTCACCCCGCCATGCACGAAGACATAGCTCGCCAGCCGCATCACATGCTGCGGCGGATACTCCCCCGCCTCGATCATCGCCCGCATCAGCGGGGGCGAGAATACGAACCGCTCCAGCGCCTGCAACCGCCACCCCGCGCCCTCGATCCCTCCGGCCAGCCCCGACGACCCAAGGCTCAGCACCACCTCCATCGCGATCATCGGCAGGGCCAGCACCCAGACGATCCACGGCAGCGGGTTCAACGGCGGCGCATTGCGATCCTGCATCATCTCTGCACGGTCCTTCACTCAGGGCGCGATTGACGCCCAACCGCCGCATCGTTAAGCCGAAAGCCCGACATTTTCCAGACGGAGCACAAAATGGCCGAGCCGGTCCAAACGCCTCAGGCTTCCTTCCCCCCGCGCATCTTCTCCGGCATCCAGCCCTCCGGCGGATTGACGCTCGGCAATTACCTCGGCGCGCTCAAGCGTTTCGTGGAAAAGCAGGAGGAAGGCATCGAAACGATCTACTGCATGGTGGACATGCACGCGATCACCGTCTGGCAGGACCCTGAAAAACTGCGCCAGCAAACCCGCGAAGGCGCCGCCGCCTTCATCGCCGCAGGCATCGACCCCGCGCGCTCCATCCTCTTCAACCAGAGCCAGGTGACCGCCCATGTCGAACTGGGCTGGATCTTCAACTGCATCGCCCGCATGGGCTGGATGTCGCGGATGACCCAGTTCAAGGACAAGGCGGGCAAGAACAGCGAAAACGTCTCGCTGGGCCTCTTCGCCTACCCATCCCTCATGGCCGCCGACATCCTGACCTACAAGGCCACCCATGTTCCGGTGGGCGAGGATCAGAAACAGCACCTCGAACTCTGCCGCGACATCGCGATCAAGTTCAACAACGACTACGGCGTGAATTTCTTCCCCGTCGTCGAACCCGTGATCGAAGGTGCGGCCACCCGCGTGATGAGCTTGCGCGACGGCACCAAGAAGATGTCCAAGTCCGACCCCTCGGACCAGTCCCGCATCAACCTGACCGACGATGCCGACACCATCGCGAAAAAGATCCGCAAGGCCAAGACCGACCCCGAACCCCTGCCCGACACGCTCGACGGCCTGAAGGACCGGCCCGAGGCGCGCAACCTCGTGAACATCTACGCAGCCCTTGCCGGCCACACCCCCGAACAGGTGATCTGCGACTATGCGGGCGCGCAATTCGGCACCTTCAAACCGGCGCTGGCCGACCTCGCCGTGGCGAAACTGGAACCCATCACGCTGGAAATGAACCGCCTGATGCAGGACCCCGCCGAAATCGACCGCATCCTTGGCGAAGGCGCAGCCCGCGCCGATGCCATCGCGCGGCCGATCGTCGATCAGGTCTATGACATCATCGGCATGATCCGCTCGCGACGCTGACGGGGCGCGGGATGTTCCGGCGGCTGGCGCGGCACATCCTGACCCTGTCCCTTGCGGGGTCCGTCGCGCTGACCGCCCTCTCGGGGGCCCATGTGGCGATGGACCCCGCGCTCGCCCCCCTGCGCGACGCGACCGTGGCGGAAATCACCGCCACGGTGGGGCGCGAACTCGCCCGCCTCTCGCCCGACACGATCCCCGCCCGCATCGCCACGGGCCTTGCCGCCGAACCGCGCGACTGGGTCACGCTGGCCGCGCTGCGCGACCTCGCCACCGACCTCGGCCACCCCCTGCCCCCCGACCTGTCCGCCCGCTACGACGCGGCCCTGGCCTCTGACTCGGGCTTCTACGCCAGCGCCGCCAACTGCGCCGCCTGCGCCACCGACCCCGCCGCCTGCACCCTGTCGAACGTGCTGCTCTGCCGCGCGCCCATCGAACTCTCGCCCATCGGTGACGTCCTCGCCATCGCGGACGGCGCGCGCGACTACCTCTCGGGCGGCGATGTCGACCGCCTCTCCGTCGCGCTCGCCATCGTGGGCCTTGGTGCCACCGTCACCGTCGCAGCCACCGGCGGCACATCGGTCGCGGCGAAACTCGGTGCCTCCACCCTGAAACTCGCGCGCGGCATGGGCCGCCTCTCGCCCGCCCTCACCACGCTCGTCACCCGCGCGGCGACCGACGGCGTCGACTGGGTCGCCCTGCGCGCCGCCCGCTCCACCGACGACATCGCAGCCAGCCTGCGCCCCGCCGCCTTCGCCCCCCTCGTCGACACCGCAGCCGACCTCGACCGCCTGCGCGAGGCGACGGACACGGCAACCGCGCTGCATCTGCTGAAATTCGTGGACACCCCCGCCGACGCGCGCCGCCTTGCCAATGCCGCCACCGCCCTCGGCCCCCGCACCACCGCCGTGGCCGAGGCGTTGGGAAAGTCCCGCCTCCTGCGCGCCACCGTCCGCGTCGCGAACACCGCCCTCGCCCTGACCGCAGGCATCGTGGCGCTCATGCTCTCGCTCGCCCTCACCCTCTCGGGCTGGCTGCAATCCCGTCTCTTCCGCACGCTCCGCCGCGCCGCCCAGGACCCCGAACCCTGATCCCCCTTCATCCCGGCCCAAATACCCCCGGGTGGGTCCGGGAGGGTCCGGGGACCCTCCCGGGGCCCGCCACCCGCGAAACGCCGGGGATTACCCCCGCCACTCCCCCCGCGCCCGGATCGCGCTGGAAGAACTGCCATCCATCGGCAGGTTCACGAAACACCACGCGGGCGCATCCTTGCCCCGCAACACCTCGCCCCGATCCACCAGATGCCCGCGATAGATACGCGCGGCCTTCGACATCCGCCCCCGCACCCCCCATCCGGGCCGCGCCAGCACCCCCACGGGTACCATCCGCAGGATCTCCTCCCACCGCTCCCAGCGGTGGAACTGCCCCAGATTGTCCGCCCCCATCAGCCAGACGAACCGCACCCCGGGATAGATCGCCCGCAGCCGCCGCAAGGTCTGCGCCGTGAACCGCGTGCCCAGCCGCGCCTCCAGATCGCTCACCACCACCCGCGGATCATCCATCACCGCCCGCGCCCGCGCCATGCGGTCCGCCATCGGCGCAGGCCCCCGCGCCTTCAACGGATTGCCGGGCGACACCAGCCACCAGACCCTGTCCAGCCCCATCCGCTTCAGCGCCTCGCGCGTGATGTGCACATGCCCGCCATGCGCCGGATCGAAGCTCCCTCCCAGAAGCCCGATCACCATCCCCTTCCGCGCCACGGGAAATCCTGCCCGCACGCCACCCTCCGCCGCTGTTCCGGCCCGAAGCCCAACCACCCCACGTTGCCACTGTCCAGCATTATCGCTACATACCCCGCCAACATCCGAGGATTCCCGATCAGGAGCGGCAACATGGCCAGCTATCAATACGTCTACCACATGGATGGCGTCTCCAAGACCTATCCCGGCGGCAAGAAGGTTTTCGAAAACATCCGCCTCAACTTCCTGCCCGGCGTGAAGATCGGCGTCGTGGGCGTCAATGGCGCGGGCAAATCCACCCTGCTGCGCGTCATGGCCGGCTGGGACAAGGATTTCCAGGGCGAGGCATGGGCCGCCAAGGGCGCCAAGGTGGGCTACCTTCCGCAGGAACCGCAACTCGACCCGAACCTCACCGTGCGCGAAAACGTCAAGCTCGGCGTGGCGGAGAAGCAGGCGAAACTCGACCGCTACAACGAACTCGCCATGAACTATTCGGACGAGACGGCGGAAGAAATGGCCCAGCTTCAGGACCAGATCGACGCCGAAAACCTCTGGGATCTCGACAGCCAGATCGACGTCGCGATGGAGGCGCTGCGCTGCCCCCCCGATGACGCGAATGTGGAAACCCTCTCGGGCGGCGAACGCCGCCGCGTGGCGCTGTGCAAACTCCTGCTCGAGGCGCCCGACATGCTGCTCCTCGACGAACCCACGAACCACCTCGACGCCGAAACGATCGCATGGCTGCAAAAGCACCTGATCGAATACAAGGGCACGATCCTGACGGTCACCCACGACCGCTACTTCCTCGACGACATCACGACCTGGATCCTCGAGCTTGAACGCGGCAAGGGCATCCCGCACGAGGGCAACTATTCCTCGTGGCTCGACGCCAAGGCCAAGCGGCTGGCGCAAGAGGCGCGCGAGGACAAGGCCAAGCAGAAGGTCCTCGAAAAGGAACTCGAATGGATCCGCGCGGGCGCCAAGGCCCGTCAGGCCAAATCCAAGGCCCGTATCCAGGCCTATGAAAAGATGGCGGACGAGTCGGTCAAGGAATTGGTCGGCAAGGCCCAGATCATCATCCCGCACGGCCCCCGCCTCGGCTCCAAGGTCATCGAATTCGAAAACGTCTCCAAGGCGCTGGGGGACAAGCAGCTGATCGAGAACCTCTCCTTCTCGCTGCCCCCGGGCGGCATCATCGGCGTGATCGGCCCCAACGGCGCGGGCAAATCCACGCTGATGAAGATGATCACCGGTCAGGAAAAGCCCGACAGCGGCACCATCACGCTGGGTGACACCGTGCAGTTGTCCTATGTCGACCAGTCGCGCGACGCGCTCGACCCCAACAAGAACGTCTGGGAGGAAATCACAGACGCGCTCGACATCGTCCAGCTGGGCGATGCCGAAGTGAACAGCCGCGCCTATTGCTCCTCCTTCAACTTCAAGGGATCGGACCAGCAGAAAAAGGTCGGCATCCTCTCGGGCGGGGAACGTAACCGCGTCCACATGGCCAAACTGCTGAAATCCGGCGGCAACGTCCTGCTGCTCGACGAACCGACCAACGACCTCGACGTCGAAACCCTTCAGGCCCTCGAAGCCGCGATCGAGGAATTCGCGGGCTGCGCGGTCATCATCTCGCACGACCGCTTTTTCCTCGACCGCCTCTGCACCCACATCCTCGCCTTCGAAGGCGACGCCCATGTGGAATTCTTCGAAGGCAACTTCGACGCCTACGAACAGGACAAGATCCGCCGCCTCGGCCCGGATTCCGTCGAACCGAAGCGCGTGAAGTACAAGAAGTTCACGCGCTGAACGACCTTCCCCGTCCCCACTGTCCAAGGGCGCCCCACGGGCGCCCTTTTCTGATTCGCGCGCCTGCAACCGCAGGGAAAATGCTGCCTATTTTTTAGGCAAATCCGCAGCCACGATCTGCGTAACTGTTTCCCGTTATTAACTAAAGTTACGGATACCGTGCAGTGCGAATGATTTGCACAACCGCCGGTAACACTTCTCGCCACCGGCGGGTGCGAAAATCCTTACCTATCCGAAAGTATGTTTGACATTCTTTCGAACAAGGCAGATCACCGCTTGTATGTAGCATTGCCACCTTTCGGCCATGTTTTTGTCACGATTTTGCACGGGAGCCGGAAATGGCGACGTCGACCAGCACCTCCTACCTGAACACCCCTCAGGCAGTTGATGACTTCTTCACCCTCACCGATAACGCGGGCACGAATGCCGGTCTGACCGAGACCAACCCCTTCATGACCGTCTCGGGCGATACCATCACGCTCGACGTGCTGGGCAATGACCTCGGCGGCAATGCGAAAAAGCTGGTGGACGTGGTCTTCGGCGCCGAACGCGACGTGATCAGGGACTCCAACCTCGTCAACGACCTGCTGCGCGCCGACACGACGGCCGCCACCGGCACGGATGGCAGCGCGAATATCAGCAATGGCAGGGTGACCTTCACCATGTCCCCGGCGCTCAAGGCCGCGATCGACGCCCTTCCGGCGGGCGAGGTCAAGATCGTCAACCTCACCTATTCGATCCAGCTCGCCAACGGCACCTTCAGCTTCGCCACGGCCGAACTGAAATTCGTGGGCGTCAACGACGCGGCCACGATCACCGGCACCAGCACCGGGTCGGTCACCGAAGACAACCCCGCCATCGCGTCGGGCCAACTGACCGTGACCGACGGCGACACCGGACAGGCGTCCTTCGTCGTGGCCAGCAGCCTGACCACCGACTGGGGCACCTTCACCTTCAACACCACCACCGGCGCGTGGACCTTCACCATCGACAACGCCGCCACCCAGAAACTCGGCGCCGGCGACTTCGAGAACGTCACCCTCACCGTCACATCGCTCGACGGCACCGCGACGCAGACCATCACCGTCACCGTGAACGGCGTGAACGACCTCGCCACGATCTCGGGCAACGATGCGGGCGAAGTGACCGAGGATGACAC
>NZ_JAAATX020000016.1 GCF_009908265.2 Paragemmobacter amnigenus
ATCAGCAGCGCGAAACGCCGACCTCACGCGCTGGCTTGACTGGTTCAACCAGTCACGACCACATTCTGCACTGGGCGGCCTCCCGCCAATCGCAAGGGTGAATGACCTTCTGAGAACTCACATCTAGCCCCCGCTTGCCCACCGCGCGCTGACCCACTAGACAGGCTGCGACACATCCCAGCCCGGACAGGCGCGACCCATGGCCAAGACGACCCAGACCGACGACCAGCCCCGCAAGAAGAAGAAGGCAGGCTCCTTCATCGTCTGGGGCATCCTCGTCCTCGTCATGCTCGGCCTCGGCGGCTTTGGCGTCACCAATTTCGGCGGCGGCGTCAATTCCATCGGCAAGGTGGGCGACCGCGAGATCGACGTGAACGACTACGCCCGCGCCCTGCGGCAGGAGATGAACGCCATCTCCGCCCAGTTCGGCCAACCCGTCACCTTCCAGCAGGCGCAGGCCTTCGGCATCGACCAGCGCGTCCTGCAGACCGTCGTCACCCGCGCCGCGCTGGACAACGAGGCCGCCCGCATCGGCATCTCCGCAGGCGACGCCTCCGTCGCGGCCGAGATCACCGCCATCGACGCCTTCAAGGGCAGCTCCGGCACCTTCGACCGCGAGGCCTACCGCTTCGCACTCGACCGCAACAACCTGACCGAGGCCGATTTCGAACAGGGCATCCGCGAGGATATCGCCCGCTCCGTCCTGCAAGGCGCCATCGTCGGCGGCTTCACCGCCCCCGCCGCCCTGACCGACACGCTCACCGCCTGGGCGGGCGAACGGCGCAGCTTCTCGCTCCTGCAACTGACCGAAGCCGACCTGACCGCCCCCGTCGCCGACCCCACCGAAGAAGAGCTGACCGCCTTCTACGACGCCAATATCGACCGCTTCACCAAGCCCGAGGCGAAGCGCATCACCTATGTCGCGTTGCTGCCCGAAACCCTCGCCCCCGAAATGGAAGTGGACGAGGCCGCGCTGCGCGACCTCTACGACTCGCGCATCGACGAATTCATGATCCCCGAAAAGCGCCTCGTCGAACGCCTCGTCTTCCCGACCGAGGCCGACGCTCAGGCCGCCCGCGCCCGCCTCGACGCGGGCGAGGTCACCTTCGACCAGCTCGTCACCGAACGCGGCCTGTCGCTGACCGATGTCGACATGGGCGACGTCTCCGAAACCGATCTCGGCGCGGCGGGCAAGGCCGTCTTCGCCCTGACCGAACCGGGCGTCGCAGGCCCCGCCCCGTCCGACCTCGGCCCCGCGCTCTTCCGCATGAACGCCATCCTCGCCGCGCAGGAAACCAGCTTCGAGGACGCCAAGGAAACCCTCTCGGCCGAGATGAAGACCGACGCCGCCCGCCGCGCCATCTCGGCGCGGATCGAGGAAATCGACGACCTCCTCGCCTCCGGCGCCGACCTCGAGGAAGTCGCGGCCGAGGCGAAGATGGACATCGCCACCATCGACTATGTCACCGGCGCCGAAAGCCCCGAAGGCATCGCCGCCTATCCCGACTTCCGCGAAGCCGCCGATGCCCTGCAAGAGGGCGACTTCCCCGAGGCGATCCAGCTTGACGACGGTGCGCTCGTCGCCCTCCGCCTTGACCAGATCGTCCCCCCCGCCCCCATCCCGCTGGACGAGGTGCGCGAGGACGCAACCGCCGCATGGCGCCTTGAGGCCACGCAAAAGGCGCTGGCCGCCCGCGCAGAGGCCATCAAGGCCGAGGTCGGGGGCGGCAAATCGCTTGGCGCCTTCGGCATTGTCAGCGTCACCCGCAACATCACCCGCGACGGCTTTGTCGAATCCGCGCCCGCCGATCTGCTCGACACGCTCTTCGCGATGGAACAGGAGGAACTCCGCGTGGTGCAGGGCGACGGTTTCACCGGCCTCCTGCGCCTTGACACCATCTCCCCCGCCGAAACCGCGGGCGAGGATGCCGAGGCACTGCGCGACTCCATCGCCATCCGCGCCCAGCAGACGCTGGCGCAGGATGCCTTCGCGCTCTTCACCAACGCGCTGTCGACCGAGGCGGGCATCCAGATCGACCAGACCGCCGTCAACGCGGTCAACGCGCAGATGAACTGAAGGCAAGGGCACGCATGAAACTCGAACCCGCCTTCGAAGACTTCGAACGCGGCTGGATGGCTGGCAAGAACCAGATCGTCCACGCCCGCATCGCCGCCGACCTCGACACGCCCGTCTCGCTCATGCTCAAACTGGCCGAGGCACGCGCCGACACCTTCATGCTCGAAAGCGTGACAGGGGGCGAGGTGCGGGGCCGCTACTCGGTCGTCGGCATGAAGCCCGACCTGATCTGGCAATGCCACGGCCAGACCAGCCGCATCAACCGCGAGGCGCGCTTCGACGCCACCGCCTTCACGCCCCTTGACGGCCACCCGCTCGACGCCATCCGCGCGCTGATCGCCGAAAGCCGGATCGACCTGCCCGAAGGGCTGCCCGCCATCGCCTCCGGCCTCTTCGGCTATCTCGGCTATGACATGATCCGTCTGGTGGAACACCTGCCCGACGTGAACCCCGATCCGCTGGGCCTGCCCGATGCCGTCCTCATGCGCCCCTCGGTCGTGGCGGTGCTCGACGGGGTCAAGGGCGACGTGACCCTCGTCGCCCCCGCATGGGTCAATTCCGGCCTGACCGCCCGCGCCGCCTATGCACAGGCCGCCGAACGCGTGATGGACGCGCTGCGCGACCTCGACCGCGCCCCCCCCGCCCAGCGCGACTTCGGCGAGGCCGCTCCCGTGGGCGAGGCGACATCCAACTTCACCCATGACGGCTACAAGGCGGCCGTGGAAAAGGCGAAAGACTACATCCGCGCGGGCGACATCTTTCAGGTCGTCCCCTCGCAACGCTGGTCGCAACGCTTCGAACTGCCGCCCTTCGCGCTCTACCGCTCGCTGCGCCGCACCAACCCGTCCCCCTTCATGTTCTTCTTCAACTTCGGCGGGTTTCAGGTCGTGGGGGCCAGCCCCGAAATCCTCGTCCGCCTGCGCGACGGCGAGGTGACCATCCGCCCCATCGCCGGCACCCGCAAACGCGGCGCGACGCCCGAAGAGGACAAGGCGCTGGAACTCGACCTCCTCGCCGACCGCAAGGAACTGGCCGAACACCTCATGCTCCTCGACCTCGGGCGCAACGACGTGGGCCGCGTGGCCAAGGTCGGCACCGTCCGCCCGACCGAGAAATTCATCATCGAACGCTATTCCCACGTCATGCACATCGTCTCGAACGTGGTGGGCCAGATCGCGGAAGGCGAAGACGCCCTCTCCGCCCTGCTTGCGGGCCTGCCCGCAGGCACGGTGTCCGGCGCGCCCAAGGTGCGCGCGATGGAAATCATCGACGAGCTGGAACCCGAAAAGCGCGGCGTCTATGGCGGCGGCGTGGGCTATTTCGCCTGCAACGGCGAGATGGACTTCTGCATCGCGCTCCGGACAGCAGTGCTCAAGGACGAAACCCTCTACATTCAGGCGGGCGGCGGCGTGGTCTATGACAGCGACCCCGAGGCCGAGTATCAGGAGACCGTCAACAAATCCCGCGCGCTCCGCCGCGCGGCCGAAGATGCGGGTCTCTTCACCCGCCGCGGCAACGCCTGATCGCTCAGGGCCGCGCCGCCGTCTTCTCTGCCCGAATATCCTGCGGGGGTGCGGGGGTGCAAAACCCCCGCCGCGCGCCCTCTGCCACCGTGGTTAACGCCCCCTTCGGGCACCGTGCGTATGCACAGCCTGCGGTACAACCGTCTGCACAGCATCCGGACAACCCGAATTGCCGCGCTGCAAACGGATAACGCAGCGTTCTCAGGGCTTTGGCGTGGCCTCCAGAACCGCGCTCACCGGCGCCAGCGCCACCGTCGACGCCCGCCCCTCCACCGTCCATTCAAGGATCGCCGCCACCGTTTCCGGCTTGGTTGTCCCGATCACCAGCACCCGCCCCTCCTGCGCCGCCTTGAAGGCCGCGCGGTCAAGGTAGTTTCGCATCTTCGGGATGGATTCCCCTTCGGAATCAAGCACGCGGAAGATCACCGCCGCCGGAACCCCCTCGCGCCGCGCGACCTGATCGGCGGTGTTCAGCCCGCGGTCATAGGTCACCAGCCCCCGCCCCTGCGCCGCCACGATCGGCACCGCCTGCCGCGCAAGCTCCGGCTTGTCCTGAAACCCCGCCGCCGCATCGTCCAGCACCACCACCGCCTCGGGCAGGGCGATGTCCAGCGCCTGGAAGGTCTGCTCCATATCCGCCGCCGTCGCCCCCGCCGGAATCCCCGCGGCCAGCATCGCCACCTCCTGCCCCGCCGCGCGGTAAACCCTTGCCGCCTCGGCAGAATCCGCCGCCAGAGGGTCCAGCGCAAAGGTCACTGGAAAGGGCAGCGCGGCCAGATTGGCACGGTCTTCGGCGGA
This sequence comes from Paragemmobacter amnigenus, assembly GCF_009908265.2. GTDB lineage: Bacteria > Pseudomonadota > Alphaproteobacteria > Rhodobacterales > Rhodobacteraceae > Paragemmobacter > Paragemmobacter amnigenus. The sequence goes on from NZ_JAAATX020000016.1 coordinate 4,399, forward strand.
TGTTCCGCGGTCGATCAGGATGATGGAAAACAGCGGCTTCGCCTCGGGATTGTCGAACTGCGCCGCGAAAAGCTCCAGCGGCGTGGTCCCTGTCACGGCCAAGACCCCGGGGTCCGGCGCAGCGTCGCCTGCACCCTCCTCCGGATCACCGATGCGTGGCAGGCGGTCCGTTTCGACCTCCGGCACGGCCATGTCGATCCCGCCATCGCTCGCAAGACCGGGGGCAGGTTCGGGCGCGATCACAACCGGTTCCTCGGGCGCGATCAGGGCAGGGGCGGGGTCGGCAAACGGGGCCGGATCGGGCCGCAACAGCGCCTCTTCCACAGGTGCGGCGGGCGGTTCGCCTTGCACCTCGGGCACGGCCTCGGCCGATGGTGCGGCAGGCTCGTCCGCCGGAACGACACCCGGGGCCGCCTCGGCCTGCGGACTGGCAAGCGCGTCCCCCTCCGCCGCGGCGGCAGGGGCAAGGGGCGCTGCGGGGGCCTCGGACGTCACGCCTGCGGCGGGGGATGGCGTGGCACTTTCCCCTTCTGCGGCAGGGGCTTGCGCGGGATCATCCGCCAAGGTGCCGTCCTCGTCCCCTGCGCTTTCCTCCGCCCCGACGTCAGGCTCTTCCTCGGTCACTGGTCCCTTCTGCAGGATCTCGGGCGCGGGTTCCGCCTCGGGTGCTGCGGGCAGCGGCGCGGGTTCCGGTGCGGCACTGTCGGGGGCGGGGGCCTCGACCAAAGGTTCGACGGGGCCCGAAGCAGGCAGCGGCGCAACCTGCGACACCACGGCAAGCCCCGTCCCCGCCACGACGGCCCCCCAAAACATACCGGATAGGTAACTGCGGATCACCGCCCGAACTCCTTCTTCACCGGCCCCTAACGGACCGCTGGCAGCGTCACTTTGACTTGACGCCCCTTCGCCGCTCGGCCCATGTATAGCCCGACCAATCACGGGGTTCATCCCCTATCCGGCAAGGCCCCGCAAGATGCTGCTCCTGATCGATAACTATGACAGCTTTACCTACAACCTCGTCCACTATCTGGGCGAGTTGGGGGCGGATGTCGTCGTCAAACGCAATGACGCGCTGGATGTGCAGGCGGTTCTGGCCCTGCGCCCCGAATGCATCGTCCTCTCGCCCGGTCCCTGCGACCCCGCACAGGCGGGAATCTGCCTGCCGCTGGCCACCGCCGCGGCCGAGGCGCGCATCCCCCTTCTGGGCGTCTGCCTTGGCCACCAGACCATCGGTCAGGCCTTCGGCGGCAATGTCGTCCGCTGCAACGAGATCGTGCATGGCAAGATGGGCGCCATGCACCATGCGGGCAAAGGCGTGTTCCGCGGCCTGCCCTCGCCCTTCCTTGCCACGCGCTATCATTCGCTGATCGTCGACCGCGCCACCCTGCCCGACTGTCTGGAAGTCACCGCATGGCTTGAGGACGGCACGATCATGGGCCTGCGCCACAAGGAGCGGCTGATCGAAGGCGTGCAGTTCCACCCCGAAAGCATCGCCTCCGAACACGGCCACCAGCTCTTGCGGAATTTCCTCGACGAGGCGAAGGCCGCCGCACGGGTGCCGGCATGAGCGACGCGCTCCGCCCCCTGATCGGCATCGCCGCCGAACGCCCGCTGACCCGGGCCGAGGCCGAGACCGCCTTCGAGGCGCTCTTCAACGGCGAAGGCACGCCCGCCCAGATGGGCGGCTTCCTCATGGCCCTGCGTACGCGGGGCGAGACGGTGGACGAATACGCCGCCGCCGCAACCGTCATGCGGTCGAAATGCCACAAGGTGGCCGCCCCCGCAGGCGCGATGGACATCGTCGGCACCGGCGGCGACGGCAAGGGCACGCTGAACATCTCCACCGCGACCGCCTTCGTCGTGGCGGGCGCGGGCGTGGCGGTGGCCAAGCATGGCAACCGGAACCTGTCGTCCAAATCCGGCTCGGCCGATGCGCTGACGGAACTGGGCCTGAACGTCATGGTCGGCCCCGACGTCGTGGAACGCTGTCTGGCCGAGGCGGGCATCGGCTTCATGATGGCCCCCATGCACCACCCCGCCATGCGTCATGTCGGCCCCGTGCGGACGGAACTCGGCACGCGGACGATCTTCAACATCCTTGGCCCCCTGACCAATCCCGCAGGGGTCAAGCGGCAACTGACCGGCGCCTTCACACCCCGCCTGATCCGCCCGATGGCCGAAACCCTGCTTGCGCTGGGATCGGAAAAGGCATGGCTCGTCCATGGCGGCGACGGCACCGATGAACTCTCCATCGCCGCGAAGTCGAAGGTCGCAGCACTCGAAGGCGGGATGATCCGCGAATTCGACATCGGCCCCGAGGATGCGGGCCTGCCCTATCACCCCTTCGAGTCGATCCTTGGCGGCACCCCCGCCCAGAACGCCGCCGCCTTCCGCGAATTGCTGGACGGCGCACCGGGGGCCTATCGGGACGCGGTGCTTTTCAACGCCGCCGCGGCACTTGTCGTGGCCGAGCGCGTTTCCTCCCTGTCCGAAGGGGTTGACCTCGCCCGCCAATCCATCGACAGCGGCGCCGCACGGGCCAAGGTGGACGCATTGGCCCGCATCACCTCGGCGGGCTGACCCCCGCCCATCCCCGCCCCTGCGGGCACGACAAGGCAGACCGAATGAGCACGATCCTCGACCGCATCAAGGCCTACAAGCTGGAAGAAGTGGCCGCACGCAAGGCGCAGCGGTCGCTGCACGACCTTGAAGAGGCCGCGAATGCCGCCCCCGCCCCGCGCGGCTTTGCCCGCGCCCTGACGGAGGCCGCGCAGTCCGGCTATGGCCTGATCGCCGAAATCAAGAAGGCCAGCCCCTCCAAGGGCCTCATCCGCGCCGATTTCGACCCGCCCGCCCTTGCCCGCGCCTACGAGGCGGGCGGCGCCACCTGCCTGTCCGTCCTGACCGACGGCCCCAGCTTCCAGGGCGCCGACGAATACCTGACACAGGCCCATGACGCGACGGCCCTTCCCTGCCTGCGCAAGGATTTCATCTACGACCCCTACCAGATCACCGAAGCCCGCGGCCTGCACGCCGACTGCATCCTGCTCATCATGGCCTCGCTCTCCGACAGCCAGGCGGCGGAACTGGAAGATGCCGCGCTCGGCTGGGGCATGGATGTGCTGATCGAGGTGCATGACAAGGCCGAACTGGAACGCGCGGCGCGTCTGAAATCGCAGCTCATCGGGATCAACAACCGCAACCTGCACACCTTCGAGGTGACGCTGGACACCACCCGCGATCTGGCCCGCCGCGTGCCCGAGGATCGTCTGATCATCGCGGAAAGCGGCCTCTACACCCCCGACGACCTTGCCGACCTCGCCCGCTACGGCGCGCGCTGCTTCCTGATCGGCGAAAGCCTCATGCGCCAGAAGGATGTCGAGGCCGCGACCCGCGCCATCCTCGCCCGCCCGCTGACGGGGCAAAGATGACGAACCCCCTCACCCATTTCGACGATCAGGGCCATGCCCATATGGTCGACGTCTCGGCCAAGCCGGTGACAGACCGCACCGCCGTGGCCGAAGGCGCGGTCGTGATGCAGCCCGAAACGCTGGCCCTCGTGACCGAGGGGCGCGCCAAGAAGGGCGACGTCCTTGGCGTGGCGCGGCTGGCGGGGATCATGGGGGCGAAAAAGACCTCCGACCTCATCCCGCTCTGCCACCCCCTGCCCGTCACCAAGGTCGCGCTCGACCTCGTCCCCGACCCCGCCCTTCCGGGCATCCGCGTCACCGCCACGGTCAAGACCGGCGGCCAGACGGGGGTCGAGATGGAGGCGCTCACCGCCGTCTCGGTGGCCTGCCTCACGGTCTACGACATGCTCAAGGCCGCGGAAAAGGGGATGCGGATCGAAGGCATCCGCCTTCTGATGAAAGAAGGCGGCAAGTCCGGCCGCTTCGAGGCCGGCGCATGATCTCGGTCGACGAGGCGCTGGCGCGCTGCTTCGCGCTCGTCTCGCCGCTCGGCACGGAAACCGTGCCGCTGCGCGCGGCGGCGGGCCGCGTCATGGCCGAACCCGCCATCGCCCGCCGCGACCAGCCGCCCTTCGCCGCCTCGGCCATGGACGGCTATGCACTGGGGGGCGATCCCGTCGCGGGCGACCGCTTCACCGTGGTGGGCGAGGCAGGCGCGGGCCACGAATGGCAGGGCCGCCTTGCCGCCGGTCAGGCGCTGCGGATCTTCACCGGCGCCCCCGTCCCCGAAGGCGCGACCCGCGTCGTGATACAGGAAGATGTGGACGCGCAGGGCAATACCATCACCATCCGCGCCGGTGCCGACAGCGGCACCCATATCCGCCCCGCCGGTCAGGATTTCCGCACCGGTGACGCCCTCGCGCCCCGCCTCCTGCGGCCCAATGACATCGCCCTTCTCGCCGCTATGAACATCCCCGAGGTGACGGTCCGCCGCCGCCCTGTCGTCGCCCTCATCGCCACGGGGGACGAACTGGTGATGCCCGGCGAAGACCCGGCGCCCGACCAGATCATCGCCTCGAACAACTTCGCCCTCGCCGCCTTGGCCGAAGAGGCGGGGGCCGAGGCGCGTCTCCTGCCCATCGCCCGCGACACCAAGGAAGAGCTCTTCACCGTCCTCTCCATGACCGAGGGCGCCGATCTTGTCGTCACCATCGGCGGAGCATCGGTGGGGGATCATGACCTTGTCGGTCGCGTGGCCGAAAGCATGGGGCTGGAGCGCGCCTTCTACAAGATCGCGATGCGCCCGGGCAAACCGCTGATGGCCGGACGCCTGCGCGGCGCGCCGATGCTGGGGCTGCCCGGAAATCCCGTCTCTTCCATCGTGTGCGGCCATCTTTTCATGCTGCCCATGATCCGCGCCATGCTGGGTCTGGGCGAACACCCGCCCGCAACCCGCCGCGCCCGTCTGGCCATGGACGTCCCGCCGACCGGCCCGCGCACCCATTACATGCGCGCCCGCCTCTCGCCCGGCGCGGACCTGCCCGGCATCGCACCCTTCGATCGTCAGGACAGCGCGCTGCTCACCATCCTGACACAGGCCGACGCGCTGCTGGTCAGGCCCAAGGACGGCCCCGCCCTGCCCGCAGGGACCGAGGTGGATTATCTGCCCCTTTAACCACATTTTTACGGCGCGCTTGACACAAAACGGGAACACTGGCAGAACATAGCATCAACACCCTTGGCGTTGGAGTGGCGCATGCTGACCCGCAAACAGCTCGAACTGCTGGATTTCATCAAGACGCGGATGGATGCCGATGGCGTCCCCCCCTCGTTTGACGAGATGAAAGAGGCGCTCGACCTGCGCTCCAAATCCGGCATCCATCGCCTGATCACCGCGCTGGAGGAGCGGGGCTTCATCCGCCGCCTCGCCCACCGCGCCCGCGCGCTCGAGATCGTCAAACTGCCAGAGGCGATGGAAAAACCCGGCTTCCGACCGCGGGTGATCACCGGCTCCAAACCCGAACCTGCCCCCCGCGCCGAAGCACCGCGCGCCGCCATGCCGGTCGACAGCCTCCATGCCATGGAACTGCCCGTCATGGGCCGTATCGCCGCCGGCGTGCCGATCGAGGCGATTGCAGAAATCTCGCACCATGTCTCGGTCCCGGGCTCCATGCTCTCTGGCCGCGGGCATCACTATGCCCTTGAAGTCAAAGGCGATTCCATGATCGAGGCGGGCATCAACGATGGCGACATCGTCGTGATCCGCGAACAGTCCACGGCCGAGAATGGCGATATCGTCGTGGCACTGGTGGAAGAGCAGGAGGCGACCCTGAAACGCTTCCGCCGCCGCGGTGGCATGATCGCGCTCGAGGCGGCGAACCCCGCCTACGAAACCCGCGTCTTCCCCGACCATGCGGTGCGGGTGCAGGGGCGGCTGGTCGGGCTGATCCGCACCTACTGATCCCCCGGCCACAGCACATGGCGGGCGGGAACGGACCATATCCGCGCCGTGCCATGGGTCGAAAAGACCGTAACCCCTTGGGCTGTCGGGTAAAAGGCCAGCGTGCCCGTCGCGCGCAGGATGTCATCCGTCAGCCAGAGGCAGGTTTCATCCGCCACACCCCCCTGCGGGGCCACCACCAGATCATGCCCGCCGCATCCCGCAGGCAGGGGATCCCCCTTGCGGACCAGCAACCCTGACCGGCCCGCAAAGCCGAAGACCAGCCCCGCTCCGGTCTCGACGAAACCCGCGCGGGCAGAGGCTTCTTCCTGCGTCGCCAGATCGCCGTCATTTTCCAGCCAGTTGCGCGCCGTGAACCCCTCGCCCCGCGCGCGCGACAGCGCCCGCCCCTCGGGGCCCGCCACGCCGACCAGACCGCCCCCGGCGACCAGCAGCACAGGCCGCTCGGCCGTGGTCCAGAGCGCCATCGCCGCCATGACCGGCACAAGCCCCAGCCAACGCCCCCGACCGCCCCACAAGACCAGCCAGACCAGACCAAGCGTCAATACCGGCAGCACTTGCGGCGGCGGTGCCGGTATTGCGGTGACCGCCCCGTCCAGCCCCGCGATCCGGTCCGCGATGAAAAGGATCCAGCGGCAGCCCTGTTCCATCACCCAGAGTGCGGGCGCAGCCAGCCCGAAAGGTGCCAGCAGCGCGGCCATCGCCCCCGCAGGCATCACCACAAGCCCCATCACCGGACCCGTCAGCAGGTTCGCCAGCAGCCCGTAATCGGTGAACCGGTTGAAATGCGCCGCCGCATAGGGCGCCGTGGCAAACCCGCCGATGACCGAGGCCAGCACCACCGTCACCCCGATCCGCGCCAGCCACGGCACCCCCCGCCGCAGCATGCGGTCATTCACCGCGGCAAAACCCGCGATCAGCGCGACAGTCGCCGCAAAGCTCATCTGGAACCCCGGCGACAACAGCGCCTCGGGCTGCCACAGCAGCAGGATCATCCCCGCAATCGCAACCGACCGCAGCGTGATCGCCAGCCGGTCCAGCAGCACCGCCACCAGCATCACCGCGACCATGATGAAGGCCCGCTCCGTGGCGACATTGGCGCCCGACAGCAGCAGATAGAAGCAGGCCACAGCCAGCGACACCGCAGCTGCGACCTTCTTGCTGTCCACGCGCAGGGCAACGGGCGGGACCAGCGCCAGCCCGTACCGCAACAGGCCAAAGGTGAACCCCACCAGAAAGGCCATGTTCATCCCCGAGATCGCCAGAAGATGCGCCAGACTGGAATCGCGCAGGTCCGCCACGGCATCGACCGAAAGCCCGGATCGGTCGCCGGTCAGCACCCCCGCCGCAAAGGCCCCCGCATCGCCCGCGATGGCCCGCCGTATCGCCGCCGAAAGATGGGCGCGCAACCGGCCCACACGGGCCTCGCCCTCGGCCGCCTCGTCCCACAGCAGGAGCGGCGTGCGCGCATAGCCCACCGCTCCCAGCGCGTCGAAAAAGGCCATGCGGCGGAAGTCGAAGCCCCCGGGCTCCACCGCGCCGCCGGGCGCGTCGAGATGGGCCGTGACCATGACCACGTCGCCGGGGACCGGATCATGCACCACCGCCCCCTCCTGCAGCGAGATCCGCACCCGCGCGGGACTCTCGGGGGGCGGAACGCCGGTCAGCCAGACCCGATCCAGCGTGATCCGCAACGCCCCCGCCTGTGACCGGTCGACATCGACAACCCGCCCCGTGACAGGGCCGTAATACCGCTCGGACAGAACCGGCGCAGATACCAGTTCCACCCTCGCGCCGCAGGCAAGGACGCCACACAGCACGGATGCCAGCATCAGCACCAATGGCCGCCCCGCACTCGTGAAGGGCAAGGCCACCGCACAGCAGGCCAGCGCCAGCAGAACCAGCCCGTAATGCACGCCTCGGGGGTCGGCAGGCAGCGCGAACCACAGGCCGGTTCCAATGCCCAGACCGACGGGAAGAAAGGGGAAAAGATGTCCCCGCTGCCGCTCCAGCATGCGGAGTGGCTGTTGCACAACAGCCCCGATCCCGGCCACCTTGTTTCCCGCCCCGCGATTGCCTAGACAGGCGCAACCCTAGCCCCCGACAGGTTTCCGAAAGGTTAAAGGCCATGTGCGCCGTCAAGACCGCCGACACTCAGGTCGTCACCCGCTTTGCCCCCTCGCCCACCGGCTATCTGCATATCGGGGGCGGGCGCACGGCGCTGTTCAACTGGCTTTACGCGCGCGGACGGGGCGGCAAATTCCTGCTGCGGATCGAGGATACCGACCGCGAGCGTTCGACGCCCGAGGCGACCGAAGCCATCCTGCAGGGCCTGCGCTGGCTTGGCCTTGACTGGGATGGCGACGCGGTCAGCCAGTTCGAACGCAAGGACCGCCATGCCGAGGTGGCGCATCTGATGCTGGCACGCGGAACGGCCTATAAATGCTTCTCCACGCCCGAAGAGATCGCCGCCTTCCGCGCGGATCAGGAGGCGAAGGGAGTGTCCTACGCCCTGTTCCAGAGCCCGTGGCGCGATGCCGATCCCGCAACCCATCCCGACGCCCCCTATGCGATCCGCATGAAGGCCCCGCGCACGGGCGAGACGCTGGTCGAGGACGCCGTGCAGGGCACGGTGCGGTTCCGCAACGACCAGCTGGACGACATGATCGTCCTGCGTTCGGACGGGACGCCGACCTATATGCTGGCCGTGGTGGTGGATGACCACGACATGGGCGTGACCCATGTGATCCGGGGCGACGACCATCTGAACAACGCCGCGCGCCAGCAGATGGTCTATGATGCGATGGGCTGGGCGATCCCCGTATGGGCGCATATCCCCCTGATCCACGGGCCGGATGGCAAGAAGCTGTCGAAACGCCACGGCGCGACGGCGGTGGGCGACTATCAGGCGCAGGGCTATCCGGCGGCGGGGATGCGGAACTACCTGACCCGTCTGGGCTGGGCGCATGGCGACGACGAATTCTTCACCAGCGCGCAGGCGATGGAGTGGTTCGACCTGCCCCAGATCGGGCGCGCCCCCGCGCGGCTGGATTTCAAGAAGCTGGAGAATATCTGCGGGCTTCATATTGCCGCGACGGACGATGCCGCACTGCTGCATGAAATCGAGGGCTACCTTGCCGCTTCTGGCCGCCCCGCCCTTGCCGACGCACAGCGCGACCTCCTGTCGCGTGCCATGTACTGTGTGAAGGACCGTGCAAAGACCTTTCCCGAACTGCTTGAAAAGGCTCATTTTGCGCTGACATCGCGGCCTGTCGTGGCGGATGAGGCCTCGGGCAAGGCGCTGGATACGGTATCCCGTGGTATACTGAAATCGTTGACGCCGCGCCTGCAAACTGCTAGCTGGACAAAGGACGCGCTTGAGCCGATCCTGACCGAAATTGCCGCGGCCCACGGCATCGGTTTCGGCAAACTGGCCGCACCGCTGCGCGCCGCCCTTGCGGGCCGGAGCGCCACACCAAGCGTTTACGACATGATGTTAGTCATCGGTCGGGACGAGACGATTGCGCGGCTCGAGGATGCTGCGGGCTAACGCCCTCCTCGCTTCGGCCGTATTGCTGCTAGCTGCCGCTGGCCGGACTGCCCGGCCGATCCGGCATAACGAGGGACGTTGAGAGATGGCCGAAAGCAAGAAATCCGCGACGCTGACACTGGACGGCAAGACCTATGATCTGCCGGTGCATTCGCCCACCCTCGGCCCGGATGTGCTGGATATCCGCAAGCTGTACGGGGAAGCCGACGTCTTCACTTTCGACCCCGGCTTCACCTCGACCGCCGCCTGCGAAAGCGCGATCACTTATATCGACGGCGACAAGGGCGAGCTGCTGCATCGCGGCTATCCGATCGAACAACTCGCGGCGCATTCCTCCTATGTCGAAGTCTGCTACCTGCTGCTTTACGGAGAGCTGCCGACGGCGTCGCAACTGGCCGATTTCAAGAGCCGCATCACGCGCCACACGATGGTGCATGAACAGATGCACAACTTCTTCCGCGGCTTCCGCCGGGACAGCCACCCGATGGCCACGATGGTGGGCGTCGTGGGCGCGATGTCGGCCTTCTATCACGACTCGCTGGACATCAACGATCCGTGGCAGCGCGAGGTCGCGGCGATCCGGATGGTGGCCAAGCTGCCGACCATCGCCGCCATGGCCTACAAGTATTCGGTGGGCCAGCCCTTCGTGTACCCCAAGAACGCGCTGTCCTATGCGGGCAACTTCCTGCACATGTGCTTTGCCGTCCCGGCCGAGGATTACGTGGTCAACCCGATCCTCGAAAAGGCGATGGATCGCATCATGATGCTCCACGCCGACCATGAACAGAACGCCTCGACCTCGACGGTGCGTCTGGCGGGGTCGTCGGGCGCGAACCCCTTTGCCTGCATCGCGGCGGGGATCGCCTGCCTCTGGGGTCCGGCGCATGGCGGGGCGAACCAGGCCTGTCTGGAAATGCTGAAGGAAATCGGGACCGTCGACCGGATTCCGGAATTCGTGGCCAAGGCCAAGGACAAGAATTCGGGCTTCCGCCTGATGGGCTTCGGCCACCGCGTCTACAAGAACTTCGACCCGCGCGCGACCGTGATGAAGGAAAGCGCGGACGAGGTGCTGGGCCTGCTGGGCGTCGACAACAACCCGCTGTTGCAGGTCGCCAAGGAACTGGAACGCATCGCGCTGTCGGATGACTACTTCGTCTCGAAGAAGCTTTATCCGAACGTCGACTTCTATTCGGGCATCATCCTCGAGGCGATGGGTTTCCCCACCTCGATGTTCACGCCGATCTTCGCCATCTCGCGGACCGTGGGCTGGATCAGCCAGTGGAAAGAGATGATCGGCGAAAAGAACCAGAAGATCGGCCGTCCGCGCCAGCTCTATATCGGCTCGCCCAAGCGGGATTACGTGGATATCCGCCACCGCTGAGCGGGTCCGCCGGAAATGGAACGGCCGTCGGGAAACCGGCGGCCGTTTTTCTTTGTGCATCCGTGGCTTGGTGCGGACGGGTCTAACGCCCCGCCTCCTGCAACCACGCCCACACCCGCTGCGGCGTGAAGGGCATGTCGACGCGCGTCACCCCCTGCCCCGCCAGCGCGTCGCGCACGGCGTTGGAGATGGCCCCCAGCGCGCCGACCGTTCCCGCCTCGCCGCAGCCCTTCATGCCAAAGGGGTTGAGGATGGAGGGCACGGGTTCCGATGTGAAGGAGAAGAAGGGCAGCTCATCCGCCCGCGGCATGGCGTAATCCATGAAGCTGGCGGTCAGAAGCTGGCCGGTTCCGTCATGGACCGCATTCTCGCAGACCGCCTGACCATAGCCCTGCGCGATGCCGCCGTGGACCTGCCCGATGGCCAGCGCGGGTTCGATCAGCGTGCCGAAATCGTCGACGACTGTATAGCGGTCCAGCCGCAGCGCGCCTGTTTCGGGGTCGATCTCGACCTCGGCCAGATGGGCGCCGTTGGGGAAGGAGCGGCCTTCCAGCGTGATGGTGGCGGAGCGGTCGCACAGGTCGTCGCGGCCCTTCTCGCGGGCCAGTTCCGCCGCCTCGGCCAAGGTCAGGCGCAGGTTCGATCCGGGGGCGCCGAAGGTGCGACCGTCGAAGGCGACACCGTCCAGCCCGAGATCGGCCTGCAGGAAATCGACGAAACCCGCCACGACCTGCGCCACCGTCTCGCGCAGCGCGGTGCCCTGCACGGTGACCGAGCGCGACCCGCCTGTCCCGCCGCCCTTGGCGATCAGGTCGCTGTCGCCCTGCACGACGCGGATCAGCGCCTCGTCCAGCCCTGTCATTCCGGCGGCCATGCGGGCATAGACGGTTTCGTGCCCCTGCCCGTTCGACTGGGTGCCCACATAAAGCGTCGCCCCGCCATCGGCATCCAGCGTCAGGCGCGCGGTTTCATCGGCATCGCCAAGGATCGATTCGATATAGGCGGCAAGGCCCAGACCCCGCAGCAAACCCTTGGCCTCGCTTGCCTTTTTGCGTGCAGCAAAGCCTGCGACATCCGCCTCGGCTTCGGCCCGCGACAGCACGCGGTCGAAGTCGCCCACGTCGATGAAGGACCCCGTCACACTGCGATAGGGGAAGGTGCGGATGAAGTTCCGCCGCCGCAGGTCGAAGGGGCTGACGCCGAGAACGCGCGCGGCTTCGTCCATCACGCGTTCGATGGTCAGGATCGCCTCGGGCCGGCCCGCGCCGCGATAGGCGTCGACGGGGGCGGTGTTGGTAAAGACCCCCTTGGCGTTCAGCCAGGCATGGGGGATGTCGTAAAGTCCGGTCAGGACCTTGGCAAAGAGTTCGGACTGGATGCCCTGCCCGAATTGCGAGTTATAGGCGCCAAGGTTCGACAGGACCGTGACGCGATAGCCGGTGATGCGGTGGTCCGCGTCGAACCCTATCTCGGCCCGCGCGATCAGGTCACGACCGGCATTGTCGGTCAGCATCCCCTCGCCCCGTTCGGACATCCAGCGCACGGGGCGGCCCAGCAGGCGCGCGGCCTGTGCGATGACGGGGTATTCGGGGTAAGTCATTGCTTTTATGCCGAAACCGCCGCCGACATCGGGGTTCGTCACGCGGACCGCCTCGGGGTTCAGGGCCAGCATCCGTGCCAGTTCGCGCTTTTGCACCCAGACGCCCTGCCCGTTCACGCAGAGATGCAGGCGCAACCCGTCCCAGTCGGCCCATGCGCCGCGCGGCTCCATCGGGTTCACGATGATACGGTTGTGGAGCACCTCGAGCCGGATGACACGGGCGGCGGCGGCGAGGGCGGCTTCGGTTTCGGCCTCGTGCCCGATGCCGTAGTCGAAGGCGAGGTTGGCGGGGGCCTCCGCGTGGATCTGCGCCGCGCCGGGTTCGAGGGAGAGGGCGACGGGCCGTTCGTCCATGTCGAGTTCGACAAGCTCGGCCGCATCGCGGGCCTGATCCAGCGTTTCGGCCACGATCATCGCAATGGCCTCGCCCACAAACCGGACGCGACCTTCGGCAAGGACGGGGCGACGGGGGGCGGCGCCCTTGGTGCCATCGCGGTTGGTCATGCGGGAAAAGCGCATCCCTGCCTCGACCCCCTGTTCGCGCAGGTCGTCGGCGGTCAGGACCAGATGCACGCCCGGCGCGTTGCGGGCGGCCGAGACGTCGAGGCGGGTGATGTCGGCATGGGCGCGGTCGGACCGCAGGAACCATGCACGCAGCGCATTTTGTGGCGCAATATCATCGACATAGCGGCCCTGTCCGGTCAGGAAGCGGATATCCTCGCGGCGGTTGGCGGGCTGGGCCTGACCGAATTTCATGACGGGCTGTTCCTTTGTTCGACAGCCGCAAAACCTACGCCCCCGGCGGGGAATGTCCAGCCGGGGGCGCGGTATTCGTGGCGGTTAACCGTTCGTTAACCGGAAAGGCGGTCAGACCTTGAGCGACAGGACCGTCGCCATGGCCACATCGCCAAAGCCGTTGAAGCGGCTGTTGGTGACGGTGGAATAGGCGCCCATCCCCTGCACGATGACATAGTCGCCTTCCGCGATGTCGGAGGGCAGCATCACCTCGCCCGGCAGGCGGTCGACCGAGTCGCAGGTGGGGCCAAAGACGATGCGGCCCTGCGCCTCTCCCTTGCGGCGGTTGCCTTCGGGCGAGAGCACCTCGATCCGGTCGATGACGCCGATCAGCGGCAGCTCGGTCAGCGTGCCGTAGACGCCATCATTCAGGAAGACATGGGTATCGTCGCGCAGCGCCTTGACGCGGGCGGCCAGCGTGAAGGCATCCCCGCAAAGCGCACGGCCCGGTTCGCAGACCAGAAGCGGGCGGTTGTCGCCGAAGGCTTCGGTCGCCACGCGGTCGATCAGGGCGAAAGTCGCCTCGAGCTGCGGGATCACGCCGGTCAGGCGGTGCGAGGGGAAGCCGCCGCCCACGTTCAGACGCGCGATGGTGACGCCAGCGTTCCGCGCGATCTCGGCGGCGGTGCGGATATAGGTTTCCCATGCGGCGGGGTCGGTGCATTGCGTTCCGGGGTGGAATGTGAGCGAGGGGATGAACCCCGCCGCCGCGACAGTCGCCAGAAGTTCGGTCGCAAGTTCCGCTGTGGCACCGAATTTCGCGCCGAAATTGTAGGCCGCCCCTGCAACGGGCAGCTTGAAGCGCACCGAAATCTCGGTGTCCTGCGCGGGGACGAGTTCGATCAGCTTGGCCAGTTCCGATTTCGAATCGACCGAATAGGATTTCACGCCCTTTTCGACGGCATGCTGGATTTCGGCCCGGGCGCGGACGGGGTTGTTGTAATGGATCGCCGCATCGGGGGCGAGGCGGCGGATCAGGTCGATCTCGAAGGCCGAGGCGCAGTCATAGCCGCGCACACCGGCGGCGGCGAGGTTTTCGATGACCTCTTCGCCCGGGTTCGACTTCACGGCATAGGTGACCATGCCGGGGAAGCCGTCGATGAAGCGGCGCGCGGCGGCCTGAAGTGCCGAGGGCGAGAAGAACAGCACCGGATTTTCCGGCTGCTGGTTGCGGAGGAATTCGGTCGGATTGGTCCAGATCGTTTTGGACAGTCCCATCGGCGTGATCCTTTCTGCCAACAAGACGCAAGCCCTCCCCGTTTGCATGTTACGGACAGCGGCACCTGCGAGGTTTTTTCCAACCAGGCCAGGTGCGTATGAGCCGCCCTTTTCCTGCAATCGAGGATGCCGCATATGGGGTACAACTTCACCGGACAAAACTGTATAAATGCCGCGAAACGTCGTCATAATGACGAAATGATCGGGCAGAATGCATGGACGAACTGGATCGCAACATATTGGGACTTCTGGGGGCGGATGCCCGTATGTCGGTGGCGACGCTGGCGCGACGACTAAAGGTTGCGCGCAGCACCATCCAGGCGCGGCTGGAGCGGCTGGAGACGACCGGAGTCATAGCCGGATATACGTTGAAACTGGGTGAAGGGGCCCGTCAGGGGCGGCTGCGGGCATCGGTCCTGCTGACGATCGAGCCGCGGGCGCAGGCGGGAATCCTTCAACGTCTGAAGGCGATTTCCGAGGTGGAGCGGGTGTTTACCACCAGCGGGCGGTTCGATCTGCTGATGCAGATCGCCTGTCCCAATACGCAGGTGCTGGATCAGGTGCTGGACCAGATCGGCACGATCACGGGGGTGAAGTCGTCCGAAAGCCTGATCCACCTGTCGACACGGATCGACCGCGCCGTGTGAGAATCGGCCTTGGCCGCAGCTTGTGCCGTCGGCTGTGCAGACAGGTGTACATACGCAGCGGGCGGCGGGTTAAGGGTCCGGCCGAGAAGGCAGCATGCGCTGCACCCGCCCCCCCCGCCTGACCCCGATCGCGGGCGGCGGCGGGACGGGCCGCCGCAGGTTTCAGCCGACGGTTCGACCGAAGGGCCAGCCGGACCCAGCCGGATGCGGAGGTGGCATCTGGCGCTTTCCCTTGGCCCTTGGCCGCGCTAGAACCCGCGGCGACGATAGGGGATGCACGCGATGCCGATGGAAAAGACCTTTGACGCCGCCGGGGCCGAGGCGCGGATTTCCGCGAAATGGATCGAGGAGAAGGCGTTTCGCGCCGGGGCCAATGCGCGGCCCGGGGCGGAAAGCTTTTGCGTGATGATCCCGCCGCCGAACGTCACGGGATCGCTTCACATGGGCCATGCCTTCAACAACACGTTGCAGGACATCCTGACCCGCTGGCACCGCATGAAGGGGCATGACACGCTGTGGCAGCCCGGGACGGACCATGCGGGGATCGCCACCCAGATGGTGACGGAACGCGAGATGGCGGCGAAGGGCGAACCCGGCCGCCGCGAGATGGGGCGCGACGCCTTTACCCTGCGGGTCTGGGAGCAGAAGCGGAAATCGCGCGGCACGATCATCGGGCAGTTGCAGCGGCTGGGCTGTTCCTGCGACTGGGACCGCGAGGCCTTTACCATGTCGGGCGCACCCAACGCGCCCGAGGGGGAAGAGGGCAATTTCCACGATGCGGTGATCCGCGTCTTCGTGGACCTTTACAACAAGGGCTTCATCTATCGCGGCAAGCGGCTGGTGAACTGGGACCCGCATTTCGAGACGGCGATTTCCGATCTGGAGGTCGAGAATATCGAGGTCGACGGGCATATGTGGCATTTCAAGTATCCGCTCGCGGGCGGAGCCACCTATCGCTATGTCGAAAAGGATGCCGAGGGGCGCGTGGTGGTGGACGAGGTCCGCGACTACATCTCCATCGCCACGACGCGGCCCGAGACGATGCTGGGCGACGGCGCGGTGGCGGTGCATCCGTCGGATGAGCGTTACGCGGCCATCGTGGGCAAGCTGTGCGAGATTCCGGTGGGGCCAAAGGCGCATCGCCGCCTGATCCCGATCATCGTGGATGAATATCCGGACCCGACCTTCGGGTCGGGCGCGGTGAAGATCACGGGGGCGCATGATTTCAACGACTATGGCGTGGCCAAACGGGGGGGGATTCCCTGCTATCGCCTGATGGACACCCGCGCCCGGCTGCGCGATGACGGGGTGGCTTACGCCGAGGCGGCGGCGGTGGCGCAGGCCGTGGCGCGGGGCGAGCGGGTGTTGTCCGAGGCGGAGGCGGATGCGCTGAACCTTGTCCCCGATCACCTGCGGGGGCTGGACCGGATGGAGGCGAGGAAGCGCGTGGTCGAGGAGATCACGGGCGAAGGTCTGGCCGTGATGACGCGGGCGGATGATGCGCGTCTGGGAAAGGCGGCGGTGAAGAAGGATGCCGAAGGGGCGGATGCGCCCGTGCCGCTGGTCGAGGCGAAGAAGATCATGCAGCCCTTCGGTGATCGTTCGAAAGTGGTAATTGAACCCATGCTGACGGACCAATGGTTCGTGGATACGGTTCGAATCGTGCAACCCGCCTTGGACGCCGTGCGGTCGGGCGCGGTGAAGATCATCCCCGAAAGCGGCGAGCGGACCTATTACCACTGGCTGGACAATATCGAGCCGTGGTGCATCTCGCGCCAGTTGTGGTGGGGGCACCAGATTCCGGTGTGGTATGATGACGAGGGCAACCATTACTGCGCCGCGACCGAGGCCGAGGCACAGGCGATGGCGGGTGGGCGCAGGCTGGAGCGCGACCCCGACGTCCTCGACACATGGTTCTCCTCCGGCCTCTGGCCGATCGGGACGCTGGGCTGGCCGGAAGAGACGGATGCGCTGAAGCGGTTCTTCCCGACATCCGTCCTGATTACCGGGCAGGACATCCTGTTCTTCTGGGTCGCGCGGATGATGATGATGCAACTGGCCGTGGTGGGCGAGGTGCCGTTCAGGACGGTCTATCTGCATGGCCTCGTGCGGGACGCCAAGGGCAAGAAGATGTCCAAATCGCTGGGCAATGTCATCGACCCGCTGGAGATCATCGCGGAATACGGCGCGGATGCGCTGCGCTTTACCAATGCGGCGATGGCGTCGCTGGGCGGCGTGCTGAAACTGGATACGGCGCGGATCGCGGGGTATCGGAATTTCGGCACGAAGCTGTGGAACGCCTGCCGCTTTGCCGAGATGAACGGGGTGTGGGAGGGGCACGCGACGCAATCCGCCGCGCCCGCGGCCACAGCCACGGCGAACCGGTGGATCATCGGGGAAACCGTCCGCACGCTGGCCGAGGTGGATGCGGCGCTGGCGGACTATCGCTTCGATCAGGCGGCGGATGCGCTTTACAAATTCGTCTGGGGCAAGGTCTGCGACTGGTATGTGGAATTCGCCAAGCCCCTGTTCGACGGCGATGCGGCGGAGGAGACGCGCAAGGTCATGGCATGGGTGCTGGACCGCTGCATGATCCTGCTGCATCCGATGATGCCCTTCATCACCGAGGAGCTTTGGGCCACGACCGGAACCCGCGCGAAGATGCTGGTCCATACCGACTGGCCGGAGGCGGACCAAAGCCTCGCCGATGCGGCGGCGGATCGCGAGATGGGCTGGGTGACGGGGCTGATCGACGAGATCCGCTCGGCCCGCGCGCAGATGCATGTGCCGGTTGGGTTGAAGATCGACCTTGTCGCCACGACCCTGTCGGAAGAGGCGCGGCAGGCCTGGGCGCGGAACGAGGTGCTGATCAAGCGGTTGGCGCGGGTGGAAAGCCTGACCGAGGCCGCCAGCGCGCCGAAGGGGTCCGTCTCCATCGCGCTGGAAGGCGCGGCATTCGCCATGCCGCTGGACGGGATCATCGACATCGCCGAGGAGAAGGCGCGCCTGTCCAAGGCGCTGGAGAAGCTGGGGAAAGAGATCGGGGGGCTGAAGGGCCGTCTGGGCAACCCCGCCTTCGTCGCCAGCGCGCCGGAAGAGGTGGTCGAAGAGGCCCGCGCCAATCTGGAGGCGCGCGAGGACGAGGCGGGCAAGCTCGAGGCCGCGCTGAAGCGTCTGGCCGAGATCGGCTGATCGTCCGCGGGCGAAGGATTTTCTGGCGAAAATCCTTCGGGGCGATCTTTCTGGCGACAGATCGTGCCCTTCTGGCGGGCCGGATCGGCGGGGGCGATCCTTCGCAAGAAGGATCGTTGCGAAGGATTTTCGCCAGAAAATCCTTCCCCCCTTGCGCTTTTCGCTGCGCCGCGTTTCCCTGCGGCGCATGACCGGACCCCGCCTCACCCCGCTTGCCGCCAGCCTTCCCGATACCGTGCCCTTCGTCGGGCCCGAGACGCAGGAGCGCGCCATGGGCCGCCCCTTCCGCGCGCGGCTGGGCGCGAATGAAAGCCGTTTCGGCCCCTCGCCCCGGGCCATCGCGGCGATGGCGGCGGCGGCGGGCGAAGCGTGGATGTATGGCGATCCCGAGGTGCATGACCTGCGCGCGGCGATTGCGGCGCATCACGGGGTGACGGCGGCGCATGTCGTGGTGGGGGAAGGGATCGACGGGTTGCTGGGGGTTCTGGTGCGGCTGGTGGCGGGGTCGGGGGATCGGGTTGTGACCTCGCTCGGGGCCTATCCGACCTTCAACTTCCACGTCGCGGGCTTTGGCGCGGAGCTGCACCGCGTGCCCTATCGCGACGACCGCGAGGATACCGACGCGCTGGTGCAAAAGGCGCGGGAGGTGGGGGCGAAGCTGGTCTATTTCGCCAATCCCGACAATCCGATGGGCACGTGGCATGAGGCGGGCGTGGTCGAGGAGATGGTGGCAGCCCTGCCCGAAGGCGCGCTGCTGGTGCTGGACGAGGCCTATGCCGACCTTGCGCCTGCGGGGGCGGTGCCGCGGATCGCGGCGGATGATCCGCGGGTGATAAGGATGCGGACTTTTTCCAAGGGCTATGGTCTGGCGGGGTTGCGGGTGGGCTATGCGATCGGGGCGCCCGCGCTGATCCGCGCCTTTGACAAGGTGCGAAACCATTTCGGGATGGGGCGCGTGGCGCAGGCGGGGGCGCTGGCGGCGCTGGCCGATCAGGGCTGGCTGCGGGATGTGCAGGGCAAGGTGGCGGCGGCGCGCGACAGGATCGCGGGGATCGCGGCGGCGAACGGGCTGCGCGCCCTGCCGTCGGCCACGAATTTCGTGACGGTGGATTGCGGGCGGGACGGAGATTTTGCGCGGGCGGTCCTGCGCGAGTGCATCGCGCGGGGGCTGTTCATCCGGATGCCCGGGGTGGCGCCGCTGGACCGCTGCATCCGGATCAGCGCGGGCACGCCTGCCGATCTGGATGTGCTGGAAGAGGTGCTGCCGCAGGCGCTGCGCGCGGCGGCGGGCTGATCACTCGGCCTTGCCGATGGCGGGGGCCTGACCGGGGGGCGGTTCGATGGCGGGGCCCAGACGGGGGGCCGGAGGCTCGGCCGCGATGGCGCGGGGAGCCTCGGTCAGGGTGGCGGCAAGGCTGGCGGCCGCGGCCGTCGCACCGCCCAGCGGGCGGCGGAAGACCAGCATGGTCTGTTCGACCAGTCGCGTCTTCATGAAGCCCGCGCGTTCCTCGGTCGGCAGGGTTTCGGCGCGGACATAGTCCCAGCCGTCGCGCCCGAGATCGTTCATCAGGGTGGACAGCGTCAGGGCGAAGCGGTCCTCGTTCGTCTTGGCTTCGCGCGATTTGGTGCCGCGGCGGGGGGCGGGGATGACCTTGAATTCGTAACGCTGCATCGCGGGCTCCGGTGGCACAGGCGGAAGATAGGCTGCGGCGGGGACAAGGCCAAGGGCGGAAGCGGGCGGTGCGGGCTTTGCCGCCGACCGCCTTGCCGCTGCGATCAGAGGCCCAGTTTCTGCGCTACCATCTGGTTGACGACGGCCGGATTGGCCTTGCCGCCGGTGGCCTTGAGCACCTGACCGGTGAACCAGCCCGCCAGCTTGGCATTGACCTTGGCCTTTTCCACCTGTTCGGGATTGGCCGCGATCAGGGCATCCAGCGCGCGTTCGATCTCGCCCGTGTCGGTGACCTGCTTCATGCCGTGCTTTGCCGCCACCTCGGCGGGGATGCCGCCTTCGGTCCAGAGGATTTCGAACAGGTCTTTTGCCATCTTGGTCGTGATCTCGCCCGACGCGATCAGGTCGAGGACGCCGCCGATCTGGGCCGCCGAGAGGGGGCTTTCGGTGATGCCCTTGCCTTCCTTGTTCAGGCGACCGAAGAGTTCGTTGATGATCCAGTTCGCGGCCTGCTTGCCGTCACGGCCCCGTGCCACCTCTTCGAAGAAGGCGGCGTTGTCGAGTTCGGCGGTCAGGACGTTCGCGTCATAGTCGGTCAGGCCGAAATCGGCCATGAAGCGGGCTTTCTTGGCGTCGGGGAGTTCGGGCATGGATGCCGCGATGTCATCGACCCATGCCTGTTCGATCTCCAGCGGCAGGAGGTCGGGACAGGGGAAGTAGCGGTAGTCATGCGCCTCTTCCTTGGAGCGCATCGACCGCGTCTCGCCCTTGTCGGGGTCGTAGAGGCGGGTTTCCTGATCGACCTTGCCGCCATCCTCGAGGATGGCGATCTGACGCCGCGCCTCGTATTCGATGGCGGCCTGGATGAAGCGGAGCGAGTTCATGTTCTTGATCTCGCACCGCGTGCCGAGATGGCCGAAATCCTGCGTGGCCTGATAACGTTCGTAATCGCCCGGGCGGCAGACCGAGACGTTGACGTCCGCGCGCAGGTTGCCGTTTTGCATGTTGCCGTCGCAGGTGCCCAAGTAACGCAGGATCTGGCGGAGTTTGGCAACGTAAGCCGCCGCTTCCTCGGGCCCGCGGATATCGGGGCGCGACACGATTTCCATCAGCGCGACGCCGGTGCGGTTGAAGTCGACGAAGGACATGTTGGGGTCCATGTCGTGGATCGATTTGCCCGCATCCTGTTCCAGATGGATGCGTTCGATCCGCACGCGGCGGGCGACGCCGGGGGACATTTCCACGATCACCTCGCCCTCGCCCACGATGGGGTGGTAGAGCTGGCTGATCTGATAGCCCTGCGGCAGGTCGGGGTAGAAATAATTTTTGCGGTCGAAGGCCGAGCGCAGGTTGATCTGCGCCTTGAGCCCGAGGCCCGAGCGGACGGCCTGTTCCACGCAGAATTCGTTGATGACGGGCAGCATCCCGGGCATGGCGGCATCGACGAAGGCCACGTTGGAATTGGGTTCGGCCCCGACCTGCGTCGAGGCGCCCGAGAAGAGCTTGGCGTTCGAGGCGACCTGCGCATGGATTTCCATGCCGATCACCAGTTCCCAATCCCCCGTCGCGCCCGCGATCACCTTGGGTTTCGGGGCTTCAAAGCCAAGGTCAAGCATGTCCCGCCGTCCTTCAATCCGTTTGACGGACTGTCTAGGGCGTCAGGGGCGGCGCTTCAAGCGGACTTGTATCGGGACGGGGGCATCCGCGGGGCTGGCCCGTCCGGGTCATCGCCGAAAGGATTGGCCTGCTCCTGCCCTGTCGCGATGCGGCGGGCGAGAAACCAGATGAGGGGAAAGAGAATCAGCAGGAGCAGCCGGTTGGCAAGCCGCCCCAGAAGATCGGCCGTCACCGACCGGGCAAAGATACGCGACATGGCAGTGTCGAACCTTTTACTGGGCGGACGGACAGGGCGAGCAACCCGGCCGTCCGGTACAAAGCGTATGGATACAATGCCTTGGGATTGTGGCAGTGGCGGGGCATTTGCGGGCCTGAAATGGGGGGGGGTGGCGGGAATCTGCCGAAGCGGGCGGGCGGTGGTCCCTTTGCGTGGACAGTGCTGTTTCGGGCTGGTCAAAGGCACAGGTCGCGCAGATGGGTGCGGCGCTGCCCTGTGGTAAACGATGTCCTGTCCTGTACGCCTTGCCGGTCTTGTCCTTGCCCTTGCCGCCCTGTCGGGCTGCGTTTCGGGCAAGACGGAAGCCAACCTGTCCACGAGCGGACAGACGCCGCCCATGCAGTGGGACGTGCGGCCGGACGGCAAGGAATGGACGAAAACCACGCTGGACGCGCTGGAACAGCATGATCCGGCGCTGGCGGGGGCGGTTCCGGCGGATATCGACCTGTGGTGTCCGGGCTACGAGACGGCCTCGCTGGACGAGCGGCGGGCCTTCTGGGCGGGGCTGATGTCGGCGGTGGCGCGGTATGAATCGTCGTGGAACCCGCAGGCGGCGGGGGGTGGCGGGCGCTATATCGGCGTGATGCAGATTTCCCCCAAGACCGCCGATTACCACCAGTGCGAGGCCGATACGGCGGCCGAGTTGAAAGACGGGTCCGAGAATCTGGAATGCGCGTCGCGGATCATGGCCAAGGCCGTGGCGATGGACGGCATGGTGGCAGGCGGCGGCAATCGCGGGATCGGGCGGGACTGGATGCCCTTCCGCGATGCGGCCAAGCGGGCGGCGATGGCGGACTGGACCAGCGCGCAGCCCTATTGCCAGGGGTAAGGCGCTTTATTTCGCGGGGGAATGCGGGCGGGGGTGACCCCGCCTTTTTTGGTCCTGATCCGTAGTCTGGGCGCTATTGCCCGTCCTACGCGCCGCGCATGCGCCCGACCATTTCGCCCAGATCGCGGCTGAGGCCGGGCGTGGCGGCCATGCGCGCCAGTTCCGCCGCGACCAGCGCGCGGCGGTCGGCGTCGTAGCGCGGCCATGTCTCGAAGGCGGTCGACATGCGCGCCGCCGTCTGGGGGTTGAGCGGGTCGAGCCGCAGCAGCCAGTCCGCCACCAGCCGGTAGCCCCCGCCCGAGGCGTGGTGGAAGCCCGCGTGATTGGCCGACAGCGCCCCGATGACCGAGCGGAAGCGGTTGGGGTTCTTCCAGTCAAAGGCGGGGTGGCGGGTCAGGCGGTCGGTCGTGGCCACGGCCTGATCGGGATGGGCATGGGCGATCTGCAGCGCGAACCACTTGTCCATCACGTTGCGGTCGGCGGACCAGCGGGTTTCGAAGAGGCGCAGCTCCTCTTGCCCCAGTCCGTTTTCCAGCAGGCAGACCAGCGCGCCCACCTCTTCGGTCATGTTGTTGGCGGCGCGATAGGCGGTGGCGGCGGCGCGGCCCCCGTCGAGCCGCGACATGAGGGACAGGGCGGCGATCCGCAGCGCGCGGCGGCCTGCGGCGCGGGCGTCCGGCGTGAACGGGCCGGGTTCGGCCAGCGCGTCGATCAGGGCGGGCAGGCGGGGGCCAAGGTGACGGGCCAGCGCCTCGGCCATCCGCCTCCGTTCGGACCAGATGCGGGCGGGGTCGGGGGTGATGCCTGCGCCATGCAGGGTGGCGGCCATGTCATCCTCGCCCGGCAGGCGCAGGGCCAGCGCGCGGAAGGCGGGGTCGAGCGTGTCGTCGAAGGTGACGCGGGCGACGGCATCCAGCCAGTCGGGACCGGGGCTTGCGCCATCGGTCACCATGCGGGCCAGCAGGTCCTTGGCCAAGGCGCGGCCCGCCTCCCATCTGTTGAAGGGGTCGGTGTCATGGGCCAGCAGGAAGGCGCGTTCTTCCGGTGACACCTCGCGGTCGAGGATCACGGGGGCGGAGAAGCCGCGCAGGATCGACGGGACGGGGCGGGCGGCGGCGGGGAAGCGGAAGCTTTGCCGCGTTTCGGTCAGTTCCAGTACGGTCGTCGGCAGCACCTCGTCGCCGTTGGGGTTCAGAAGGCCCAGCGCGACGGGAATGACCTTCGCGCCCTTTTCGGGCTGTCCCGGCGTGGGTGGGTTTTCCTGTTCGAAGGTCAGGGTATAGGTTTCGCCGTCCCAATCCTCCCACACCTTCACGCGGGGGGTGCCTGCTTCGGTATACCAGCGCTTGAACTGCGTCAGGTCGCGGCCAGTGGCATCCTGGAACACCGCCAGCCAATCCTCGATCGTGGCGGCGTCGCCGTCGTGGCGGGTGAAGTAGAGGTCGAGCGCGCGGGCATAGCCGTCATCGCCCACGAGGCGTTTGAGCATCCCGATGACCTCGGCCCCCTTTTCATAGACCGTGGCGGTGTAGAAATTGTTGATCTCGACATAGCTGTCGGGGCGGACGGGATGGGCGAGGGGGCCGCCATCCTCGCGGAACTGGCGGGCGCGCAGCAGGAGCACATCCTCGATCCGCTTGACCGCGTGCGAGCGCATGTCGCCGCTGAATTGCTGGTCGCGGAAGACGGTCAGCCCCTCTTTCAGGCAAAGCTGGAACCAGTCGCGGCAGGTGATGCGGTTGCCGGTCCAGTTGTGGAAATATTCATGGGCGATGATCGCCTCGATCCGGGCGAAGTCGTCATCGGTCGCGGTTTCGGGGCTGGCGAGGACGAATTTGGAGTTGAAGATGTTGAGCCCCTTGTTCTCCATCGCGCCCATGTTGAAATCGTCCACGGCGACGATGTTGAACACGTCCAGATCGTATTCGCGGCCATAGGCGGTTTCGTCCCAGCGCATGGAGCGGATCAGGCTGTCCATCGCATAGGCGCAGCGGTCCTGATCGCCGGGACGGACCCAGATGTTGAGCGCGACCGCGCGGCCCGAGGCGGTGGTGAAGGGGGCGCTGTGGGCCACCAGATCACCCGCGACAAGGGCGAAGAGGTAGGCAGGTTTGGGCCATGGATCCACCCATTCTGCCCAGCCTGCCCCCTGCCCCGCCGGATTGCCGTTGGACAAAAGGACGGGAAGGTCGCTTTCGATGCGGACGCGGAAGGGGGCCATCACGTCGGGACGGTCGGGGTAGAAGGTGATCTTGCGGAACCCCTCTGCCTCGCACTGGGTGCAGTACATGCCGCGCGACATGTAGAGCCCTTCGAGGGCGGTGTTGGTTTCGGGGCTGATCTCCACCTCGGTGTGCAGCGTGAAGGGGGCGGAGGGGAGCAGGGCGGCGGGGATGGTCAGGCCCGTCGCGTCGGGGGTCAGGTCGAGCGGTTGGCCATCGAGCCGGAGCGACAGGAGGCGGAGATTCTCGCCATCCAGCCGCAGGTCGTGATGCCCCGGGCGGGCGGGGTTGGGGGCGAGGCGGAGCGTGGCCGAGACGCGGGTCGCGCGGGGGGCGAGGCGGAAGGTCAGCGCCACGTCGCGGACGATATGCGTGAAGGGCTGGTAGTCGGACAGGTGGACGGCGCGCGGTTCGGACATTTCGCTCTCCCTTTGCGGGGAAAGCTATGGAGGGGGACGGGGGAAGGCAAGACGCGGCGGCGGGGCGCCCTCAGGCCAGCGGGATGCGGAGCGTGAAGGTGGAGCCCTGCCCCTCGGTCGAGGTGAAGGTGATCGTGCAGCCGGTCAGGTCGGCGAGGCGGCGGCAGATGGTCAGGCCGATGCCCGTGCCGCTGATCGTGCTGTTTTCATGCCCCAGCCGGTCGAAGGGGGTGAAGAGGCGCGGCTGCATATCGGCGGGGATGCCGATGCCCGTATCGGTGACGCGCACGGCGAGCATTCCGGATTCGACCCCGAAGGCCAGCGTGACGGAGCCGCCGTCGCGGTTGTACTTGATCCCGTTCGAGACGAGATGCGTGAGGATGCGGCGGATGATTTCCGCATCGCCGCGCACCGGCGGCAGCAGGGCGGCGGGCGGGTTGACCGTCAGCGTGACGCCGTGGTCGGCGATGGCGGGACGCGCGGCCTCGACCGCCTGACGGGCGACGGGCAGCACGTCGAGTGCGACGAGATGTTCGCGCACCTCGCCCTGTTCGATGCGGCTGAGTTCGATCACGCCTTCGACCAGTTGCAGAAGCTGCCAGCCCGCCGTGGAGATGGCCTTCACCTGCCGCAGGTTGTCGCCGTCGAGCGTCTGGCCGCGGGCGGAACCGAGCAGTTCCGAGAAGCCGAGGATGGCGTTGAGCGGGGTGCGGAGCTCGTGGCTCATGGCCGACAGGAAGTTGGACTTGGCACGGTTCGCGGTCTGGAGCTTTGCCCCCATCGTGACCAGATGGTCACCCACGGTCTGGAGTTCGGCCACTTCGTAGCGGTGGTCGGGGGGCACGCTGCCGCCATCGGCGATGCGGACCATGTTCCCCTCGATCTCGGCCAGCGGACGGGCCACGCGCGAGGACATGGCCGAGGAGCGGCGCCACAGGAGCAGGAAGAACACGGCGTAGAAGAGCACGAGGATGGCCAGCATGATCTGGCTGACCAGACCGAGCTGTTCGCGCAAGGTGGTCGCACCGGCAAGGATCGACTCCTCGCTCGTCAGGGTGATGAGTTTCCACTGCGGGCCGGCGATGGTGGCCCAGCCTGCGATCATCGGGCGGCCGAGATCCACGTTGCCGTGCCCTTCGGGCATGGACTGGATCACCTGCGCGAGGTCCGAAAGTTCGGCGCGGCGGTAGAGGTTGAAGCTGTCGGGTTTGAACGTGTCCTGGAGGATCGCCTCTTCGTAGCTGTGGTCCAGAAGTTCGGACAGGCCCAGATCGGCCTCGCCCGCCGGAGGCAGGGCAAGGATTGTGCCGTCGCGGCCCACGAGGATGGCATAGCCGTCGCCTTCGAGGTCGATGTCGAGCACCTGATCGACGATGGTGTCGATGGTGATGTCGATGCCCACCACGCCTTCGAGGACGTCGGGACGGTCGGCGCCGTAGACGGGCGCGATGGCCGAGACCATCCAGCCCGAACCGGCGGGATCGACATAGCTGTCGGTCCAGACGACCTTGCGGTCGGGGTTATGGGCGGCGTCGGCCTCGTAATAGAAATTGTAGCTGGGGATATCCATCCTGGGCGGATAGATCGCCAGCACGTCGAACCACGGATAGATGCGGTTCAGCGAGTCATGGGTGTTGAGGTAGAGCTGCGTGATGAGCGGGTCGGCGGCCTTGATCGATTTCATCAGCGGATCGAGGCGGCTGGTGCGCCAGACCTTGTCCTGCTCTGCCGGTCCCACGGGGACGATGCCGCTGTAGAACACGGCTGCGGCGCCGGTATCCGTGCCGGTGTGGAACACCCCGTCGGGCGAATAGACGTGGTTGTCCTTTTCGGATTGCGGCAGGTCGGGGGCGGGTTGGGCCAGCGCACGGACCGAGTCATCGGCAAAGACCCGCGTCAGGGCCGCGACGGTTTCGAGGCGGCGGGCGATGATGTCGGCCTCGCGCACGGCGGCGGCGCTGACGGCTTCGGTCGAGATCTGGGTGACGGCCGCGGCGCTGCGGTCATAGACGACCTGGCTGGTGCCCCAGTAGATGGCAAGGAAGGAGAGTTCGATCAGCAGGAGCGGGACCAGTGCCGCACGGATATAGGACCGCCAGAGCCAGGTCTTGAGCGGTTGGGGGCCCTGGGCAGTGGTCGTGCTGGTGGTAGACATAGGTTCCCGGGGGGCAGAGAGGGTCCGCGTGGCGGATCATGATCCTGTCCATGATCCTGCCATGTGCCTATCACTTTTCACCAGAAGAACATTCGGAGGCATTGTCACACCCCCAAGGTATAGAAGCGATCCATCCTAATGGGTGGATCATTTCAACCGGAGAGGGAGACGTCGAGGAAGAGCATCACCACCAGCCCCACCGCAAGGCCGAGCGTGGCGCGGTTCTGGTTCCCGTTGCGATGGGTTTCGGGAATGATCTCGTGGCTGATGACATAGAGCATGGCGCCTGCGGCGAAGGCCAGCCCCCAGGGCAGCAGCGCCACCGAAGCCGAGACGACCCCCGCCCCGACCATGCCGCCCAGCGGTTCCACCAGTCCGGTCAGGGCGGCGATGGTGAAGGAGCGCAGGCCCGAATACCCCTCGCCGCGCAGGGCGATGGCGACGGCCAGACCCTCGGGGATGTTCTGCATCCCGATCCCAAGCGCCAGCGGCAAGCCGCCCGCAAGGCCGTCGCGGCCCACACCCACGCCAACGGCCAGTCCTTCGGGGATGTTGTGTATGGTGATGGCAAAGACAAAGAGCCAGACCTTGCGGAGCGAGACGGCGGCCGGACCTTCGCGCCCGCTGGCGAAATGTTCGTGGGGCAGCATCTCGTTCAGGGCGGCGATCAGGGCCATGCCGGCCAGAAGGGCGATGCAGACGACCAGCGCCGCGCCGCTGCGCCCGCCGTAATCGGGGCCCGCGCTGGCAAGGGCGGGAATGATGAGCGAGAAGAAGGCCGCCGCCAGCATCACCCCCGCCGCGAAGCCGAGCGCGAGGTCGCGCGCCGCAGTCGACGGCACGCGCCCGCGCAGGACCGGCAAGGCGCCCAGCGCGGTGAGCGATCCGGCGCAGAGGCTGGCGAGGAAGCCGAGAAGGAGGGGGGATTGCGACAGCACGGGGTCCGGACAGGAAAACTCTGCCCATTGTTAATGCGGGTGCAACGCATTTGAAAGCGCCAAGCGTGGCAGGCCCTGCCCTGCCGCTGCGACCCGTGGCGCGCGCGATTTCCGGCTTTACGAATCCGGCGGGGTCGCTAGATAAATGTTCCATGAATGTTCTTGTCTGGTTCAAGCGCGATCTGCGGATCGAGGATCACCCGGCCCTGAGCCGCGCGGCGGCTCTGGGCGCGGTGCTGCCGGTCTATGTGGTGGAGCCGGAGCTGTGGCGGCAGACCGATGCCTCGGGGCGGCAATGGGCCTTTGTGGCCGAGACGCTGGAGGGATTGCGCGCCGATCTGGCGCGGCTGGGCGCGCCGCTGGTGGTGCGGGTGGGCGACGCGGTGGAGGTGCTGGACCGGCTCTGCCGCCAGCATCACGTCGCACGGGTGTTCAGCCATGAGGAGACCGGCAACCTGTGGACCTATGCGCGCGACCGGCGGGTGGCGGCTTGGGCGCGGGGCGCGGGGGTGCCGTGGGAGGAGTTGCCCCAGCAGGGCGTGGTGCGCCGCTTGGCCAGTCGCGACGGCTGGGCACGGCGGCGCGACGGGGTCATGGCGGCGGCGGCGCTGCCCGCGCCGGTGGCGCTGCACGGGGTGGCGGGGGTGGAACCCGGCGCGATCCCCACGGCCCGCGCGCTGCGTCTGGCGGATGATCCTTGCGCGCACCGGCAGGCGGGGGGGCGGGCGCGGGGGCTGGCGCTGATGGAGTCCTTTCTGGCGGTGCGGGGCGAGCCTTACCGCGCCGCCATGTCCTCGCCCCTGACGGGGGAGCGGGCCTGTTCGCGGCTGTCGGCGCATCTGGCCGCGGGGGCACTGTCGGGGCGCGAGGTGGTGCAGGCCGCAGCGGCGCGGGCGGCAGAGCGGCCCGGCGGGCGCTGGGGCGGCGCGCTGGCAAGTTTCCAGAGCCGGATGGCCTGGCGCGACCATTTCATGCAGAAGCTGGAGGACGAGCCGGAAATCGAGATCCGCGCGCTGCACCGTGCCGCCGATGCCCTGCGCCCGCGCGAGCCGGATGCGCTCCGGCTGGCGGCATGGGCGGCGGGCGAGACGGGGCTGCCGTTTCTGGATGCCTGCATGCGCTATCTGCGGGCGACGGGGTGGCTGAACTTCCGGATGCGCAGCATGGTGATGGCGGTGGCCTCGTACCATCTGTGGCTGGACTGGCGGGCGACGGGGGCGGTGCTGGCGCGGCGTTTCACCGATTACGAGCCCGGCATCCACTGGCCGCAGGTGCAGATGCAGGCGGGGGTGACGGGGATCAACACGATCCGGATTTACAACCCCGTGAAGCAGGGGATGGATCAGGACCCTGCGGGGGTCTTTACCCGCCGCTGGGTGCCGGAACTGGCCGCCGTGCCGGACGCCTTTTTGCAGGAGCCGTGGAAATGGTCCGGCGCGCGGGGCGTGCTGGGGCGGCTTTATCCCGAGCCGGTGGTGGATGTGGCCGCCGCCGCGCGGGCCGCGCGCGAGGCGTGCTGGGGCCTGCGGCGCGAGCGGGGGTATCACGAGCAGATGGCAGAGGTGATCGAGCGCCACGCCAGCCGCGCCGATGCGCGCTTTGTCAACGACCGCGCCCCGCGGGGGCGGCGGCGGGCGGATGCGGCGCAGATGAGTCTGGACCTTTAGCCATGGCGAAGATGCGGAAGAAGGGCGATCTGCCGGTCAAGACCTGCGCCTGCTGCGGGCGGCCCTTTGTCTGGCGCAAGAAGTGGGAAAAGGTCTGGGACGAGGTGCGGTATTGCTCTGACCGGTGCCGTGGCGAGGCGCGCAAGGGCAAGGGCGCGACGGCGTAGGACGGGCATTATTGCCCATCCGGCGGGGCGACCCGTGCCGCGAGTTTGCCCAGTGTCTGAAGGCCCAGCGCCTCGGCCCCGAACGCCTTGGCCTGTTCCCGTTCCCCTGCCGTGTTGAAGATCATGGTCAGCGTGATGCGGGTGCCTTCGGGGACCGGTTCGAAGCTGGCAGAGGCGTCGGCGTGTTTCGGGCCGTTCTCGCCCCAGTGCAGGGTGTAGTCGATCCGCTCCATCGGGCGGATGGGGCCGTAGCGGTGGTGGTTCGGATAGACCGTCCCGTCGGGGCCGATCATGTCGAACACCCATTCGCCCCCTGCGCGCAGGTCGATGCGCGCGGTGCGGCAGGTGAACCCGTCGGGGCCCCACCAGAGCGGCAGGGTGGATTCGTTCCACCATGCGCCCCAGACGGTGGCGACGGGCGCGCGGATCACGCGCGAGATGGTCATGGTGCGGTCTGCGGCATCGGTCATGTCATCAGCCCCCGCGCATAGGCCTCGAGCTGGGTCGCCACCGTGCCCCAGCCGTCATGGAAGCCCATCTCGGCATGCTGTTTCGCGGTGTCGGCGTTGCGGTGACGGGCGATGGCGGTATAGCGGGTGCGGCCTTGGCCCAGATCCTGAAACGTCAGGATGGCGGTCATGAAGGGTTCTGCGGCGGGCTTCCAGCCCTCGGTATAGGTGTCTGTAAAGACGAGCTTCTCGTTCGGCACCACTTCCAGATAGACGCCGCGGTTTTCCATCACGGCGCCATCCACATCGAAGGTCGTGTTGCAGGCCCCGCCCACGCGCACATCCAGATGGCAGGCGGTGACGCGGTGGGGTTTGGGGACGAACCAGTGGACCAGATGTTCGGGCGTGGTCCAGCAGGCATAGATCAGCTCGCGCGGGGCGTTCAGGTCGCGTTGCAGGACAAGGTCGAGATCGGGGTCGAAATCGGGCAGGTCTTGGGGCGTCATCGCGCGCGTTCCTTCATCAGGCGGGTCACGTAATCGTCCAGCCGGTCGAGGCGCGACTCCCAGAGCGTGCGCTGTTCGTCCAGCCAGTGCTGCATCGGCGCCAGTGCCTGCGGGACCAGCACGCAGGAGCGGACGCGGCCATCCTTGGCGGTGGTGATCAGCCCCGCCCCTTCCAGCACGGAAAGGTGGCGCAGGATCGTCGGCAGGCGAAGCCCCGAGGGACCGGCCAGTTCCGTCACCGCCGCAGGGCCCTGTGCCAGACGTTCCAGCATCGCCCGCCGCGTGGGATCGGAAAGCGCATGGAAGAGGAGCGAGAGGTCGGGGTCATGCTTAGCCATATCGCTAAGTATCACGGCGGGGGCGAGTCGGGGAAGGAAAACTTAGCTATATTGCAAAGTTTCAAGATTATCTCGCAAAGCCAAAAGGTGATGTTCGCAAAGCTGCGCAAATCGGTCGGGGGCGCCGGTTGCGGTAACGGGGGCGGTTTCTGTATGGTGTGCCATCGCATACCGAAATGACAGGAGAGCGCCATGGAACGGCAGGATCGCCACGGATTGCAGGTGGATGCCCGTCTGGTGTCTTTCGTGGAGGGCCACGCCCTGCCCGGAACGGGCATCGCGGCAGAGCGTTTCTGGCAGGGCTTTGCCGCGGCGGTGGCCGGGCTTGGTCCGGTGAACCGCGACCTGCTGGCCAAGCGCGACCGGATGCAGGCGCAGATCGACGACTGGCACCGCGCGCGCAAGGGACAGCTGCATGACGCTGCGGCCTATCGCGATTTCCTGCACGAGATCGGCTATCTGTTGCCCGAAGGCCCCGATTTCACCATCCGCACGGCGGGTGTGGACCCCGAGATCGCGCAGGTTCCCGGGCCGCAGCTTGTGGTGCCGGTCATGAACGCGCGCTATGCGCTGAACGCGGCCAATGCGCGGTGGGGGTCGCTGTACGATGCACTGTATGGCACCGATGCGCTGGGCGATGCGCCGAAGGGGCGCGACTATGACCCAGCGCGCGGGGCGCGGGTGATCGCATGGGCCAAGGCGTTTCTGGATGATGTGGTCCCGCTGGCCAAGGGCAGCCATGCCGATGTGACGGGCTACCGTGTCGAGGGCGGCGCGCTGGTCCCTGCCCTGCGTGACCCGTCGCAATTCGCGGGCTTTCGCGGCACGGCAGGGGCGCCGTCGGCCATCCTTCTGAAGAATAACGGGCTGCATCTGGTGCTGCGGATCGATCCGGGCCACCGGATCGGCGCGGCGGACAAGGCGGGCGTCGCCGATGTGCGGATGGAAGCCGCGCTGTCGGCCATCATGGATTGCGAGGACAGCGTCGCGGCGGTGGATGCCGAGGACAAGGTTCTGGCCTATTCCAACTGGCTGGGCCTGATGCGGGGCGATCTGGTCGAGATGGTGGCCAAGGGCGACCGGACCATCGAACGGCGCCTGCGCGACGACTATGCCTTTACCGCCGCCGACGGGCGCGAGATCAGCCTGAAGGGGCGCGCGCTGATGCTGGTGCGCAATGTGGGGCATCTGATGACCAACCCCGCCATCCTTGACGCCGAGGGGCGCGAGGTGGGCGAGGGGATCATGGATGCCTTCGTCACCACGCTCTGCGCGCTGCATGACCTGCAGAAGGCGGACGGGCCGCGCAATTCGCTGCACGGGTCGGTCTATGTGGTGAAGCCCAAGATGCACGGGCCGGAAGAGGTGGCCTTTGCCTGCACGATCTTCGACCGCGTGGAAGAGACGCTGGGCCTGCCGCGCCACACGGTCAAGCTGGGCATCATGGACGAGGAGCGGCGGACGAGCGCCAATCTGAAGGAATGCATCCGCGCCGCCGCCGATCGGGTGGCCTTCATCAATACGGGCTTCCTCGACCGCACGGGGGACGAGATCCATACCAGCATGGAAGCGGGGCCGATGGTGCGCAAGGGCGACATGAAGGGCGCCGCGTGGATCAAAAGCTACGAGGACAGGAACGTCGATATCGGGCTGGCCTGCGGGTTGAAGGGGCGGGCGCAGATCGGCAAGGGGATGTGGGCGATGCCCGACCTGATGGCCGCGATGCTGGAGGCCAAGATTGCCCATCCGCGCGCGGGCGCGACCTGTGCATGGGTGCCCTCGCCCACGGCTGCCACGCTTCATGCCACGCATTACCACCGCGTGGATGTGATGGCGGTTCAGGACGGCATCGCCAAGGGCGGGCCGCGCGGGCGGCTGGAGGATCTGCTGACCATCCCGCTGGCCGAAGGCGTCAACTGGTCGGACGAGGATATCCGCGCCGAGGTGGAGAACAATGCGCAGGGCATCCTTGGCTATGTCGTGCGCTGGGTCGATCAGGGCGTGGGCTGTTCCAAGGTGCCCGACATCCATGATGTGGGGCTGATGGAGGACCGCGCGACCTGCCGGATTTCCTCGCAGGCGCTGGCGAACTGGCTGCACCATGGCGTGGTGAGCGAGGCGCAGGTGATGGCCGCGATGCGCAAGATGGCCGCCGTGGTGGACCGGCAGAACGCGGGCGATCCTGCCTATCGCCCGATGGCGCCGGGATTCGACGGGGTGGCGTTCAAGGCGGCCTGCGATCTGGTCTTTGACGGGCGGGCACAACCTTCGGGATATACGGAACCCGTGCTGCACCGTCGCCGGCTGGAACTGAAGGCGCGCAGCCGCATTCGCGCCGTGTGAAAGGCCCGCTCCGGTGCGGGCAGGCGGGGCCGCGTTTGTGGCCCGCACCCCTGCCCCGCGGCGGGTCAGCCGATATCCAGCGCCAGCGCGTGGATGCGGGTGTTCAGATCGCCCAGCGCCTTCTGCACGGCGCGGTGACGGTTCACGCGGCCCATGGCGGCAAGGGACGGCGCGCGGATCATCACGCGGAAATGGCTTTCCCCCGACCCGTCATCGCCCGCATGGCCCGCGTGGCGGTGGCTTTCGTTCACGACTTCCAGCGCGGTGGGTGCGAAGGCGGCGACAAGACGCTGCTCAATCTCGGTTGCGACGGTCATTTTGTCCTGTCCCCTCTTCAACTTGCCGCCGGAAGTCCTAAACTCTCGCCTCCGAGTCGGAAAGGCCAAGCTCGACCATGACCACACGTCCCCCTTTTGAGTTCGATATCCGCGTTTCGGCGGACAAGAAGCGCCGCAAGACGGGGCGGCGCGGCATGTCGGGGGCGTTCGAGACGTCGCAGAAGGGATGCGAATATCCCGGCTGCAAGGAGCAGGGCGCCTATCGCGCCCCGAAATCGCCGGACCTGCTGGACGAGTTCTTCTGGTTCTGCAAGGACCATGTCCGGGAATACAATCTGAAGTGGAATTTCTTTCAGGGCACGACGGACGAGGAATTCCAGAAATTCCTCGACAAGGACCGGCTCTGGGGGCGCGAGACCCAGCCCTTCGGCAAGCGTCCTGACGAGGGGCGGGCCTGGTCGCGGCTGGGCGTGGATGACCCTATGGCCATTCTGGGCGAGAAGGCGACGCTGAACCCCGCGCGGCCCACGGGCAATGCGACGCGCAAGCTGCCGCCGACCGAGCGCAAGGCTCTGGAGATCCTCGACGCGCGGGACACGATGACCAAGGCCGAGATCCGCAAGCAGTACAAGTCGCTGGTCAAGGACCTGCATCCCGACATGAACGGCGGCGACCGCAGCGACGAGGACCGGTTGCAAGAGGTCGTCTGGGCGTGGGACCAGATCAAGGACAGCCGCTACTTCCGCGACTGAGCGCGCGCCGCCTCGCGCAGGGCGACCATCTGGACCGCGACGGGGGCGGCGAGTGCCGCGCCCCATGCCAGCGGGTGGAAGGGCAGCGCGGAGAGCAGCGCGAGCGGCCCGCCCGCAACCCCGCCCATGAGCGGCGCGGCAAGGGCGGCGATGATGGCCGAAAGGATAAGGACCGGAAGCGTGACGCCAAGGGCGCGCAGCCAGCCCTGAAGCCCTGCCCGCCCGAATTGCCCCGCCACCGTCCAGCCGCCCAGAAGCGCGGGCGGCAGGGCCGCCGCGAAGGCGGGTGTGAAGAGGACCGAGGCTTCGGTATCGGCCCCCAGTTCCGCGCGGCCGATGGCAGCGGCGGTGAAGATGGCGATCAGGGCGGTGCGGGTCAGGCGTTGTCTGGCGGTCATGACGCAGGAATAGCCGCCCGCCCCGCCGCAGGGAAGCGGGTCATTCATCCGTCAGGGTCTTGAGAAAGGCGACAAGCTGCGCCTCTTCCGCCTCGGTCAGTTTCAGGTTGCCCAGTTCGTCACGGTTCATGGTCGAGGCGATTTCCGGCGCGGGCCAGCAGCGCGCGGCGAGGGCCTGCGACTCGGTCTTCTCGGTCGTGCAGCGGGGCCAGAGGTCGCGGGTGTTGTAGAAGCGGACCACGCCTTCGAGCGTGGTGAACCAGCCGTTATGCATGTAGGCGCGGGGCTTGCCGGTCCAGAGGTTGCGAAGCGTGGGCACCTTGACCGCGCCTTCGACGGCGGCGGCGTGGGGGGCGTAGAGCGGATCGGTGGCCAGCGTGGCGGCAAGGCCGCGGTCCACCCATGCGGGACCATAAAGACGGTAGGCGGGGTTGTCGGGGTTCGGCGGCACGCCGAGATTGTCATAGGTGAAATCGGTGAGCACCGGCCCGCGCCCGCCGGGGCCAGCGGTCAGCACATGGCAGGCGGCGCATTGCGCCTTGTCCCGGAACAGCGCGAGGCCCGACAGTTCGTCGGCGCTCAACCCGCCCTGCCCTGCCAACCATGCGTCGAAGCGCGAGGAATAGCGCATCACGTCGGGCGACGTCTCATAGGCGGCAAGCGCGCGGGTGATGAGGGAGAGGGCGGCTTCGGGCGGGTCATCCGGCGCGGGGTTGTCGCAGGTGGCAGCGGCATCCAGCGGCAGGGCGCAGACGCCCGGTTCCAGCGCCTCCATCGCAGCGCCTTGGCTGGCGCAGGCGCGGGCGGCGGCGCAGGCGGCGTGGGGCAGCGCCATCTCGTCCGGGTTCGTCATGGGCAGCAGCGCCTGTTCCGCGGCGGGATCGCCGGTGGCGGCCCCCGTGGCGCGCCCGTCATGCATGGTGCCGCCGATGAAGAGCAGGTCTTCGCCGTCGACCAGATGGTGCAGCACGGGGGAAAGCGCCTGATAGGCGAGGCTGGGCGGTTTGCGGATGCCTGCATGGCCCGCGACGGCGCCTTCGGCGAAGGCCCCGTCATAGGCGAAACCGTTGTCGGGCCGGTGGCAGGAGGCGCAGGATTGCGTGCCGTTGACCGAGAGCGCGGTGTCGTTGAACAGCGCGCGGCCAAGATCGGCAAGCGGGTCGGCATGGGCCACGGCGGGCAGGAGGGCGAGGGACAGGAGGGCAGCGCGCATTTTCTTTACTGTTTTACTTCGTTTTCTTCTTCCTGATTTTTCCTACAATTATTGTCAACTAATTTCGTGCATGTCGGACCCACCGGATAGACCCCGCCACATGTCGCTTGCGGAAGTTTCCCTGCCGCCCTTCCCCTTGCACCCCCCCGCGATATGTTCCACACATCCTCGACAGCCCCTGACGGGGCAATTTGACCTGATGGCGGACGGAATGCTGGACACTGTGATGAAGCCCACCGAAGAAATCTCTGTTCGGGATGTCTTCGGGATCGACACCGACATGAAGGTGAAAGGTTTCGCAGACCGCACCGACCGCGTGCCGGAGATCGACCCGACCTACAAGTTCGACCCCGACACCACGCTCGCGATCCTTGCAGGCTTTGCCTATAACCGCCGCGTAATGATCCAGGGCTATCACGGGACGGGGAAATCGACCCATATCGAACAGGTGGCGGCGCGGCTGAACTGGCCCTGCGTGCGGGTGAACCTCGACAGCCACATTTCCCGTATCGACCTGATCGGCAAGGACGCGATCAAGCTGCGCGACGGCAAGCAGGTGACGGAGTTCCACGAGGGCATCCTGCCCTGGGCGCTGCGCAACCCCGTCGCCATCGTCTTCGACGAATATGACGCGGGCCGCGCGGATGTGATGTTCGTGATCCAGCGCGTGCTGGAACATGACGGCAAGCTGACGCTTCTGGACCAGAACGAGATCATCACGCCCCACCCGTCCTTCCGCCTGTTCGCCACGGCCAACACGGTGGGTCTGGGGGATACGACGGGCCTTTACCACGGCACGCAGCAGATCAACCAAGCGCAGATGGACCGCTGGTCCCTTGTCGCCACGCTGAACTATCTGTCGCATGATGCGGAGGCCGCGATCGTTCTGGCGAAGAACCCGCATTACAACACCGAAAAGGGCCGCAAGCAGATCAACCAGATGGTGACGGTCGCGGACCTGACGCGGACGGCCTTCATGAATGGCGACCTGTCCACGGTGATGAGCCCGCGCACGGTGATCAACTGGGCGCAGAATGCGGAGATCTTCCGCAATGTGGGCTATGCGTTCCGCCTGTCCTTCCTGAACAAGTGCGACGAGCTGGAGCGGCAGACGGTGGCCGAATTCTACCAGCGCTGCTTTGGCGAGGAGCTGCCGGAAAGCGCGGCCTCGATGGCGATGAAATAAGACCGTCCCGAGGGACGGCCGCGAAGGACCCCGCCTCTGGCGGGGTTTTTTCTTGGGGAAAAGTTTACAGACTGCCCGATTGATCGGCGGAAAAATCGCTACCATGCTGGGTTCATGGGCGGTTTTCGAAAATATCTCCGCGCCGTGGCGCTGCTCTGCGCGCTCGCCGCCCCGCTTGCGGCACGGGCAGATGCCGATATTCCCGACGATCCGGTGCATTTCTTCGCCACCTGCGCGGGGCGGATGTCGGCACTCATGGAACATCAGTGGATCGTGGACGGACCCGCCTCCGAGGTGACAAAGGCGCGGCGCGATGCGGTGGTCGAGGTGCTGGAGGCGATGATGCCGCGCGGGGACGGTGCGCGGGTGATGGGCTGGCGGGTGGAGGCGAAGGCCGCCCATGCGGCGCTGCTGGGTCAGGTGCGGCACGGGCCGGAGGCGGTGCGGGCGCGGGCGGAACGGCGCGCGCTGGCCTTGATCGCGGAATGCGAGGCGTTCCTGTCGTAGGATCGGCAAGAAAAAGGGGTGGCTTGCGCCACCCCTTCGGCCGACAGGGAGGGTGTCGGACGGATCAGCCGCGGGCGGCCTTGGTGGCCTTGGCCCACCACACCAGATCGTCGAGCGAGGCGCCGGCGGCCTGCAGGAGGTTGGCTTCGACATCGGCCATGTTGCCGGTGCCGCCAAAGCCCGGGTGGACCTTGAAGAAATCGCCCATCCCGAGGTGGACGGCATTGCGCGTGGGGACCATCTGCAGTTCCACCGCGATGTTGCGCAGGTGTTCCAGCGCGCGGGTGCCGCCGACCGAACCATAGGCCATCGCCGTCATCGGCTTCTTCGCCCATTCCACATAGGCCTGATCCAGCGCGTTCTTCAGCGCGCCGGTGATGGAGCGATTGTATTCCGCCACCACAAAGATGTAGCCGTCGAATTCGCCGATCTTCTTCTGCCACTTCTGCGCAGCTTCGGACTGCGAGGGCGCCCATGCGTTCGAGGCGACCTCGTTGAACAGCGGCAGGTCATAGTCGCGCAGGTCGACCAGTTCCACATCCATGTCGGTGCGGGTCTGCGCCTGCTTCAGCATCCACTGGGCGGGGATGTCGGCAAAGCGCGAGTCGCGGGTCGAGCCGATGATGAGGGCGATTTTCGGGTTGCTCATGGCGGTGGTTCCGTTCCGTTGAGGAGGGTTTGAATTCTGTCCGCCATAGATGCCATTTGTACGCCGCCGTTCAATTCAGCGGGGGCGCAACGGACCTGTGCGCCCATGCACGGAGAGCGGGCCTTGCGGTTTTGGCGCCGCGCGCGTCGTTCCCGCCCTTGCCCCTGCCCGCCCCAAGTGCAAATCTGCGCGGTGACGGGTGCGCCTTCCGCGCGCCCCCTTTGGCCTGACCTGATGAACAAACCGACCGACAATCCCGCCGATCCCTTCAAGAAGGCGCTGGCCGAGGCCACGCGCACCATGGCCGACGATCCGGAAATGACCGTGCAATATTCGGTCGATCCGCCGGGGATGAACCGCGAAGGCGTGCGCCTGCCGCAGGTCAGCCGCCGCATGACGCGGGACGAGGTGATGCTGGCGCGCGGGACGGCGGATGCCTTCGCGCTGCGCCGGAAGTTCCACGATGACGGGGTCGCCGCGCGCTATCAGCCGCAGGGGAACCTTGCGCGGGAAATCTACGAGGCGATGGAAACCGCGCGCTGCGAGGCGGTGGGGGCGCGGTCGATGCCCGGCACGGCGGTGAACATCGACGCCAAGATCGCGCATGAGGCGGAGCGGAAGGGATATTCGCAGATCACCTCCATGCAGGATGCGCCGCTGTCGGTTGCGGCGGGATACCTTGTGCGCCATCTGGCAACGGGGCGCGCCATGCCGAAAGGCGCGGGCAATGTCATGGACCTGTGGCGCGGCTTCATCGAAGAGCAGGCGGGCGGGACGCTGGAGAACCTTGACCACGTGCTCGAGGATCAGGCGGCCTTTGCGCGGCTGGCGCGGAAGGTGATCTCGGACCTCGGCTATGGCGACCAGCTGGGGGATGACCCCGATCAGGACGAGCCGGACGATCAGGAAGGCGAGGCGGAGGAGGATCAGGACAGCCCCGAAAGCGCGGGCGAGGAGGAGCAGGAGAGCGACGAGTCGGAAGCTTCGCCCGAGCGGTCGCAGGAAGAGCAGCAGGATCAGAGCCAGGCGCAGGTCTCGATGGAGGACAGCGCCGACATGGAGCAAGGGGACGAAGCGGAATTGCCCGAGGGCGAGGCGCCGCTGGAACCCCCGCCCCCTGCCCCCTATTCCGACGCGGACCCGAATTACACCGTCTATACGCAGGATTTCGACGAGGAGATCCGCGCCGAGGAATTGGCAGAGCCTGCGGAGCTGGAACGGCTGCGGGCCTATCTGGACCAGCAGCTTGAGCCACTGAAGGGCGCGGTCAGCCGTCTGGCGAACAAGCTGCAGCGCCGGCTGCAGGCGCAGCAGAACCGGTCGTGGCTGTTCGACCTTGAGGAAGGCACGCTGGATGCGGGCCGTCTGGCGCGGGTCGTGGCAAACCCGACGACGCCCCTGTCGTTCAAGCAGGAGAAGGATACCGAGTTCCGCGATACCTGCGTGACGCTGCTTCTGGACAATTCCGGTTCGATGCGGGGGCGGCCGATCTCCATCGCGGCCATCTGCGCGGATGTTCTGGCGCGGACGCTGGAGCGGTGTTCGGTGAAGGTCGAAATCCTCGGCTTCACCACGCGCGCGTGGAAGGGCGGGCAGAGCCGTGAACGGTGGCTAGCGCAGGGGCGGCCGCAGGGGCCCGGACGGCTGAACGATCTGCGCCACATCATCTACAAGGGCGCGGATGCGCCGTGGCGGCGGGCGCGGCCCAATCTGGGCCTGATGATGAAGGAAGGCCTGCTGAAGGAGAATATCGACGGCGAGGCGCTGGAATGGGCGCACCGGCGGATGATGGCGCGGCCCGAGGCGCGCAAGATCCTGATGGTGATTTCCGACGGCGCGCCGGTGGACGATTCCACCCTGTCGGTGAACCCCGCGAATTTCCTTGAGAAACACCTGCGCGACGTGATCGCCATGGTCGAACGGCGGCGGCAGGTGGAGCTGATCGCCATCGGGATCGGCCATGACGTGACGCGCTATTACCAGCGCGCGGTGACGATCACGGATGTGGAGCAGTTGGCGGGGGCGATGACCGAACAACTCGCGGGGCTGTTCGAGGTCGATCCGAAGAAGCGGGCGAAGGCGGGCCTGCGGCGCGCGGGGTAAAGGGGGCGCTCGCGCCCCCTCTGGGCCTGCGGCCCATTCACCCCCTGAGGATATTTGAAGACGGAAAATGAGGGGCGCGATGTTCCAGAGCTTTGACACGGTGTCGGACCCTTCGGCGGGGGCGGCGCGTCTGGCGCGGCTGCGCGACCATCTGCGGGGTGAGGGGCTGGCGGGGTTTCTGGTGCCGCGCGCGGATGTGCATCAGGGGGAATATGTGGCCGCGCGGGACGAGCGGTTGCAGTGGCTGACGGGGTTCACGGGGTCGGCGGGGTTTGCCGTCGTGCTGCCCGAGGTGGCGGGGGTGTTCATCGACGGGCGCTACCGGGTGCAGGTGAAGCAGCAGGTGGATCTTGCGGTCTACACGCCGGTACCCTGGCCCGAGGTGAAGCCAGGGCCGTGGATCGTGGAGCATCTGGAGGCGGGGGTCGTGGGGTTCGACCCGTGGCTGCACACGGCAGACGAGGTGGCGCGGATCGAGGCGGCGCTGGAAGGGTCGGGCGTGACCCTGCGCGCGGTGGCGAATGCGGTGGATGCGATCTGGGAGGGGCAGCCTGCGGCCCCTGCGGGCGCGGCCTTTGCCCATCCGGTGACGCTGGCGGGCGAGACGTCGGAGGCCAAGCGCGCGCATCTGGCGGAAGGGTTGCGGAAGGCGGGGCAGGATGCGGCGGTGATCACGCTGCCGGATTCGCTTTGCTGGCTGCTCAATCTGCGGGGGGCGGATGTGCCGCGCAATCCGATCCTGCACGGCTTTGCCATCCTGCGGGCGGATGCGACGGTGGATGTCTTCGTGGACGGGGCCAAGCTGGGCGCTGCGGCGCGGGCGGCGCTGGATGCGGGGGTGCGGCTGCATCCCGTGGCGGGGTTCGACGCTGCGTTGCGCGGGTTGGCGGGCGTGGTGCGGGTGGACCGGGCGACCGCGCCGCTGGCCGTGTCGCGGCTGGTGGAGGACGGGGGCACGACGGTCGCGTGGGGGGATGATCCCTGCCGCCTGCCCAAGGCCGCGAAGAACGCGGCGGAGGTGGCGGGGATGCGCGAGGCGCATCTGCGCGACGGCGCGGCTGTGGTGGAGTTCCTGTGCTGGCTGGATCAGGCCGCGCCCAAGGGCGGGTTGACCGAGATCGACGTGGTGACCGCGCTGGAAGGGTATCGCCGCGCGACCAATGTGCTGCATGACATCAGTTTCGACACGATCTGCGGGGCGGGGCCGAACGGGGCCATCATGCATTACCGCGTGACGCGCGAGACGAACCGTGCGGTCGGGCGGGACGAGTTGCTGCTGGTGGATTCTGGCGCGCAATATGCGGACGGGACGACCGACATCACCCGCACCGTGGCCGTGGGCGATCCGGGGGCCGAGGCGCGGGAGTGCTATACCCGCGTCTTGCAGGGGTTGATCGCGATTTCGCGGGTGCGCTGGCCGCGCGGGATCGCGGGGCGCGATCTGGACGCGCTGGCGCGGTTCCATCTGTGGGTGGCGGGGCAGGATTTCGACCATGGCACGGGGCATGGCGTGGGGGCTTTCCTGTCGGTGCATGAGGGGCCGCAGCGGATTTCCCGCGTGTCGGAGGTGCCGCTGGAGCCGGGGATGATCCTGTCCAACGAGCCGGGCTATTACCGCGAGGGGGCCTTCGGCATCAGGCTGGAGAACCTGATTGTGGTGCAGCAGGCGCCCGCGATGGGCGACCTGCGCGACCAGCTCTGCTTCGAGACGCTGACCTTTGCCCCCTTCGACCGCCGCCTGATCCGCGCGGAGCGGCTGTCGCCGGACGAGCGCGACTGGCTGGACGCCTATCACGCCGAGGTCGTGGCCAAGCTGTCGCCGCGCCTGTCGGACGGGGCGCGGGGCTGGCTGGCGGCGGCCTGCGCGCCGCTTTAGGCCCTGCCCGGCCGCGCAATTGGCGGCTTCGGGCGGGGAGACGCCGATTCCGGACGGAAGGCTTGCGTGCAGGACGTGGCAGCCTGCATCCTCGGGGCAGACAGGACTGCAAACGGGGGGAGGACGCCATGAGCGTGTCGATCATGATCCGGCCCGTGCCGGGGCGGTATATCGTGCGGGCCAGTGGGGCCATCATCGGAGAGACGGAGCGTGCGCTGGAACTGGTCGAGGGGTCGCGTCCTCCCGTCCTTTACGTGCCGCGCGAGGATGTGGCGATGGCGCTGCTCGATCCCACGGACCGGCACAGCACCTGTCCGTTGAAGGGCGAGGCGAGCTATTTCAGCGTCACCACGCCCGAAGCGCGGCTGGAAAATGCGGTCTGGTCCTACGAGAACCCCGTCGCGGGGGCCGAGGCCATCGCGGGCCATCTGGCCTTTTACGAGGACAAGGTGCGGGTGGAGCCGCGTTAGGCGGCCTCGGCCGCGACCTTGCGGATGCGTTCGACCATGGCGCGCAGGCCGTTGGAGCGCTGCGAGGAGAGGTGTTCGTTCAGGCCCAGCCGGCCCAGTTCGGCGGGGGCGTCGACGGCTGCGACCTCGGCCACCGGAAGGCCTGCGTAAAGCGCGTGGAGCACGGCGATCAGCCCCTTTACGATCATCGCGTCGCTATCGCCCTGAAAGTCGAAGCGGCCATCGGCGATGACGGGTTGCAGCCAGACCTGCGAGGCGCAACCCTGCACCTTGGTCGCGGGGACCTTGAAGGCCTCGTCCATCGGGGGGAAGGCCTTGCCCAGTTCGATGACATGGCGGTAGCGGTCTTCCCAGTCGTCGAGGAAGTCGAAGGTTTCGGCAAGCTCTTCAAAGGCGGGCGTGGCCATCGGGTTCTCCATTCCGTGGCCCTGAGGTAGGGCCTTCGCGTGAAAAGGTCCACCCTTTGCAGGGGTGCTTTTCAAAGCGCGCGGCATCGGCTACCCAAGGGCAAGACAACGGGAGACCGGGATGAAACGGAGAGTTCTGCTGGGACTGGGTGCTGCGGCGCTGGTGGCAAGCTGCGGGCGCATCCGCGACTCGCGTCTGAACCCGTTCAACTGGTTCGGCGGCGCGCGGCGGCGCGAGCAGGTGGCGCAGGATCCGGTGACCGCGCAGGACCCGCGCCTGCTGGTGGCCGAGGTGGTGTCGCTGTCGGTCGATCCCTATAGCGGCGGGGCCATCGTGCGGGCCAAGGGCATTCCGCCGTCGCAGGGCTGGTGGGATGCGGAGCTGGTGGCGCGGCCGATCGACGAGAACGGCGTGCTGGTCTACGACTTCCGCGTCTTCCCGCCGGTGACCGAGACGCCCGCGGGCAGCCCGCGGTCGCGCGAGATCACCGTGGGCGTGTCGATCTCGTCGGTTAAGCTGGACGGCGTGAACGAGATCGTCGTGCAGGGCGCGAACAACGCGCTGTCGTCGCGGCGCTGAGGCGCGGCCCTTACAGGCGGACCACGCGCACCTCGCTGCCCTTGGCGGACAGGGCGATCTCGCCCTTGCAAAGCCGCAGCGCATCCTCGCCGAAGGCTTCGAAGCGCCAGCCGCTCAACGCCTCGACCGAGCGGTCGCCGGCGGCGATGGCGTCCAGATCGGCGGCCGAGGCGATGAGTTTCGAGGCCACGCCCAGCTGTTCCGACTTGGCCTTGAGCAGCACGCGCAGCAGGTCCGCGAGGGCGGGGTTGACCTGCATCTGTTCGCGGCTGACATCGGGTTTCGGCATGTCTTCGGGTTTC
This sequence comes from Paragemmobacter amnigenus, assembly GCF_009908265.2. Taxonomy (GTDB): domain Bacteria; phylum Pseudomonadota; class Alphaproteobacteria; order Rhodobacterales; family Rhodobacteraceae; genus Paragemmobacter; species Paragemmobacter amnigenus. The sequence continues at coordinate 48,973 of NZ_JAAATX020000016.1, forward strand.
ATCTCGAGGCCCGCCTTGATGGCGGCAAGGATGCCTTCGGCAATCTCGGGCTTGCGCCCCTCGCGCAGCAGAAGGCGGGAGCGGCCCAGCTCTTCCATCGTGGCGGGACGGGTGGAGGCGAGTTCCAGGAGCGCGTCATCCTTCATCACGCGCGAGCGCGGGACGTTCTGGCGCTGGGCATATTCCTCGCGGAAACGGGCGAGTTCCTTGACGATGGCAAGGAAGCGGCCCGAGGTGGTGCGGGTCTTGACGCGCAGCCATGCCTCGTCGGGATGGACGGTATAGGTGGCGGGGTCGGTGAGGATGGAAAGCTCCTCCTCCACCCATTTGGTGCGGCCGTTCTTGGCCAGTTGCGCGGAAAGCCATTCGTAGATCACGCGCAGGTGCGTCACGTCGGCCAGCGCATATTCCTGCTGCGCGGTGGAGAGCGGGCGGCGCGACCAGTCGGTGAAGCGCGAGGTCTTGTCGAGGTTTTCGCGCGCGATCTTCTTGACCAGCGTCTCGTAGCCCACCTGTTCGCCAAAGCCGCAGACCATGGCGGCAACCTGCGTGTCGAAAAGCGGTTCGGGGAAGGTCTTGCCTTCGACGAAGAAGATTTCCAGATCCTGCCGCGCGGCATGGAAGACCTTGACCGTATCGCGGTGGCGGAAAAGGTCGTAGAGCGGTTCGAGGCTCATCCCCTCGCCCTCGATCGGGTCCACCAGCACGGCATCGCCCGTCTTGCCCGGCAGGGCCATCTGGATCAGGCAGAGCTTGGACCAATAGGTCCGCTCGCGCAGGAATTCCGTGTCGATGGTGACGTAGGGTTGGGTCTTTGCGGCTTCACAGAAGGCGGCGAGGTCTTCGGTCGTGGTTATCGTGCGCATCATGCCTTCCGACTGGCCAGTGGGGCACGGGGTCATCCCGCAGAACCGCTATAACGGATTGCGGGGAAATTGAAAGGGTTTGGTCTTTCGGGCGTCTCGCGGGACGGCAGGCGTCGCAGGCGGGGGTTTCACACCCCCGCACCCCTGTGGGGTATTTGGGCCGCGATGAAGGGGTCAGAGAAGGACGGGGCGGCGGTCGCCGGCGGCGAAGCGGCGCAGGACGGCGGGGTAGAGGATGTGTTCCTGAACCAGAACGCGCGCGGCGAGCGTGTCGGGCGTGTCGTCCGGCAGAACGGGAACGCGGGCCTGCCCGAGGATGGGGCCGTCGTCGAGGACGGGCGTCACCTCGTGCACGGTGCAGCCGGCCTGTGTGTCGCCCGCCTCCAGCGCGCGCTGGTGGGTGTGCAGGCCGGGGTATTTGGGCAAAAGCGAGGGGTGGATGTTCAGCATCCGTCCCGCAAAGCGGCCCACGAAGGCGGGGGTCAGCACGCGCATGAAGCCTGCAAGGCAAAGGATGTCGGGCCGCGCGGCGAGGAGGGGTTCGAGGAGTGCGGCCTCGAAGGCCGCGCGGTCGCCCTTGAAGGGGCGGTGGTCCACGGCGGCGGTGGGCACACCAAGCGCCGCCGCCTTGGCAAGCCCCGCGGCGGCGGGGTCGTTCGAGGCGACGAGGACGGGCGTGGCGGGATGCCCGCCCTGCCCCATGTCGCGCAAAAGCGCCAGCATGTTGGAGCCGCCACCGGAAATCAGGATGGCGACCCGTGCGGTCACAGCAGCGCGCCCTTGTAGCTCACGCCCTCGCCCTCGACCACGCGGCCCAGCGTGCAGACGGTTTCGCCCTGATCGCGCAGGAGGGCGGCGAGATCGTCGGCACGGTCGGCCGCGACGACGAGGATCATGCCGATGCCGCAGTTGAAGGATTTGAGCATCTCGGCTTCCGCGATACTGGCGGTCTGTGCCAGCCAGCGGAAGACGGGGGGAAGCTGCCATGCGGTCAGGTCGATCTCGCAGGCCAGACCTTCGGGCAGGACGCGGGGCGGGTTTTCGGTCAGCCCGCCGCCGGTGATATGGGCAAGCCCATGCACGCCGCCCGCGCGGATCGCGGCAAGCGCCTGCTTGACGTAGAGCCGGGTGGGGGCAAGCAGCGCCTCGCCCAGCGTGCCGGAGGAGAAGGGCGAGGGCGCGTCCCAGGACAGGCCCGAAAGCTCCACCACCTTGCGCACGAAGCTGTAGCCGTTGGAGTGGACGCCGTTCGAGGCAAGGCCCAGCAGCACGTCGCCCGCCTGCACCCCTGCGGGCAGGTCCGCCCCGCGTTCCATCGCGCCCACGGCAAAGCCTGCAAGGTCGAAGTCGCCCTTGTGATACATGCCGGGCATTTCCGCCGTCTCGCCCCCGATGAGCGCGCAGCCGGACTGTTCGCAGCCGGTGGCGATGCCTTCGATGATGCGGGCGGCCTGATCGACATCAAGCTTGCCGGTGGCGAAATAGTCGAGGAAGAGGAGCGGCTCGGCCCCCTGGCATACAAGGTCATTCACGCACATGGCGACGAGGTCGATACCGATCGTGTCGACATTGCCGGTGTCGATGGCGATGCGGAGTTTGGTTCCCACCCCGTCGGTCGCGGCGACGAGGATGGGGTCGGAATATCCCGCGGCCTTGAGGTCGAAAAGCGCGCCGAACCCGCCGAGGCCGGACATGGTGCCGGACCGGTTCGTCCGTTTCGCAGCCGGTTTGATGCGTTCGACAAGGGCGTTTCCGGCGTCGATATCCACGCCTGCCTGTGCGTAGGTAAGGCCGTTCGTCATGGGACTCGCTCCGCCGTTCGGGTTGGTTGGGCGCGGCATATACCAGCCCTTGCTGCATCGCAACGGCGGATGGCGCAGGGGGCGGTTTGACCCCGATCAAGGCGCGGGCGCGGCGGGCAGGCGACAGTGGCGCAAGGGGACGCGCGGTCCGCAACAAAGGCATAGACCATGTCACGACTATTCTTCCTGCTCTATTCGCTTGTCGGCCCGTCGCTGGCCGGGGCTGCCATCGTGGCCGTTCTGACGGCGGGGATGGTCACGCTGAAGCCCATCCTGCTGGCGGCGGCGGCGGGTTTCGCTCTGGGGCTGCCGGTGGCGCTGCTGCTGGCGCGGCGGTTGCAAGGCTGAGGCTTGACCACCCCGCGAGGGTGGCTTACCGACTGGGGCATGGGGCTGTAGCTCAATGGTTAGAGCCGGGCGCTCATAACGCCTTGGTTGGGGGTTCGAGTCCCTCCGGCCCTACGGATTTCCGCATCGCATGGCGGGGCCATGCGGGATGGCCTGCGGCGGGCAGAGTGCGGGCTCATGCTGGCCCGTCCGCTGCGGTGGCCATCACCTCGACCTCGACGGTGAATTCGGGGCGGGAAAAGCCCGCGACAAGCAGCACCGTCGAGGCGGCCGGGACGGTCTGACCGGCAAGGAAGGCATCGCGGGCGGCCATGTAGGCGGGAAGGTCGGCGCGATCCACCAGCCATGCCGTGATGTGGCAGATGTGGCGTGGTTGCATCGCGGCCTCGGCGAGGATGACCGTGATGTTGTGGAAGATGACGGCAAGTTGGGCCCCGGTGCCGTCAGGGATGGTGCCGTCGGGGCGCAGGCCCAACTGGCCCGAGCTTCTCAGAACGCGGGAACGGGGCGGGATTTCTACCGCGTGGGAATAGCGCGCGAGCGGCGCGGGGATGGCGGGCGGGTTCAGGGGAAGAAAGGTCATGATACGGTCCTTTCCGTCCCGTGTAGCGTCCCGACCGCGAGGGATCGCGAAAGAAAACCGGATCCCACGACCGCAATTTCCTTTTGCCCCGATGACGGCATAGTTTCCTATGCTGCCGGCAAGGGCATCACGGTTCGGGCAGGTCCCATTGGAGCGAGGCATGGCAGCAAGGAAACTGGTACTGGTCCGGCATGGCGACGACCCGCCGGATGACCGCGTCGTCAGTTTTGCCGTGACGCAGGGGTTCGATCCGGTGATCGTCCGGCCGTTCAAGGGCGAAGCCCTGCCCGAGGCGGATGACAGTGTCGCGGGGTCGGTCATCTATGGCGGGCCGTTCAACGTCTTCGAGGAGGATCGGCATCCCTTTCTTCATGCCGAGGCGGAATGGATCAGGACCTGCATGGCAGGGAAGGTGCCGCTGCTGGGCATCTGCCAGGGCGCGCAGCAGATCGCGCGGGTGATGGGGGCCGAGGTCGGGCCGCCTGCCAGCGGGCTGCACGAATTCGGCTATTACCCCGTTTCGCCAACACCCGAGGGGCGAGACCTGCTGCCTGACATGCTGTACATGACGCAGGCGCATTTCCACACCTTTGCCATCCCGGAGGGCGCAGTGCATCTTGCCACAAGCCCGCTTTACCCCAATCAGGCGTTCCGCATCGGAGATCGGACCTACGGGTTCCAGTTCCATCCCGAATGCACGATCGAGGGCTTCCGCCGGTGGCAGTCCACGCCTTGGGCAGCCTATGGCAAGCCCGGGGCGCAGAGCCGCGAGGAACAGGATGCGCTGATGCTGGAACATGACGCACGGCAGGCGGAATGGTTCTATGCCTTTCTGGCCAAGCTGTTCGGAACCCGCTGAATGCAGCGACTGGCGCAGCGCAACCCGAGGGCCTTCGGGATCACCGTGACGCTTGCCGGTGTCATCGTCTTCGTACCGGATGCCCTTGTCATGCGGCTGGTCGGGGGCGACATGCTGGCGCTTGCCTTTTGGCGCGGCCTTCTGGCGGGGATGGTCCTTTTGGCCGGAAACGCGGTGCTGGCCCCGCAGTCGCTGCCGCGCAGGGGCGAATGGCTGGATGCCACGGGGGCCACGGTGATCCTGCTGAATGCTGCGGGTGTGCTGAGCTGGTGCGCGGCGATGGAACATACATCGGCGGCGAATGCGCTTCTGGTGCTGGCCACCGCCCCGTTCATCGCCGCGCTCCTGTCATGGCTTTTGCTGCGCGAGACCATCGACCGCAGGACGGGACTGGCCATCGCGCTGGTCTCGCTCGGGGTGGTGGTGATCGCCTCGGGCAGTCTGGGACAGGGGCGGATGGTGGGCGATCTTTTCGCGCTTATGAACGCCACCACAGTGGCGGCCTATTACGTGACGCTGCGGAAGGCGGGCACGCGCAACATGCTGCCCCACCTTGCCATCGGGTCGATGCTGGGCGGGGTGCTTGCCCTGCCCTTTGCCGATTTCGTACCGGTAGACGGCGCGACGGTGATGCTGATCCTGCTGTCGGGGGCGGTGATCGTTCCGGTGGCTGCGGGGCTCCTGCTGCTGGGGCCGCGCTATCTGACCGCGCCGGAAGTGTCGATGATAACGCTTCTTGAACTGGTCTTCGGCCCGCTGCTGGTCTGGGCCGTGCTGGGCGAGGATCCGGGATTTCGGACCCTGATCGGAGGGGCGATCATCATCTGCGCGGTGATGTTCCATGCGCTGCGTCGGCCGGGACGTGCGGGGGTGACGGCCTGATGCGGCTTTTGTTCATCCATGCCCATCCGGTGCCCGAAAGCTTCAACCGCGCGCTGTGCGATTGTGCCGTTGCCACCGCGCGGGAGCGCGGGCACGAGGTCCGGCTCATCGACCTTCATGCCGAGGGTTTCAACCCGGTCATGTCCGCCGAGGAACGGCGGCGCTATCATGACGACGCCCCCCCGCCCGAGGATGTGGCCCCCCATATCGACGCGCTGCGCTGGGCAGAGGGGCTTATCTTCGTGTATCCGACGTGGTGGTATTCGCAGCCTGCCATCCTGAAGGGCTGGATGGACCGCGTCTGGCGGCCCGGTGTCACCTTTACCGTGCCCGCGAAGGACGCGCCGATGCGTCCGGCGCTGACGAATGTCCGTCTGATCGGGGTCATCACCACCTTCGGGTCTCCATGGTGGTTCTGGACGCTTCTTATGGGTGCCCCGGGACGCAGGATCATCCTGCGCGGGCTTCGGTTTTGCACTGCCCGGCGAACGCGCAGCTTCTGGCTGGGCCTGCACGAGATGGACACACAGACCGACAGTGCGCGGCGGCGCTATCTGGAGCTGGTGCGTCGGCGCATCGCGCGTATTCCTTTATAGCCGGGGGAAACATGCACCACGCGGGAGCATGGGTCGATCTGACCGCGCCGGAATTCGCCGCCCTGGACCTTTCCTCGGCGGTGGCGATCCTGCCTCTGGGCGCGTCAGAGCAGCACGGGCCGCATCTGGCGATGTCCGTGGACCACGACCTTGTCGACGCCGTCCTGCGGCGGGCAATGCCCCTGCTCGACGGCAGGGTTACTGCGCTTGTCCTGCCCATGCTGGCGGTGGGCAAGAGTAACGAGCATCTTGCTTTTGCAGGCACGCTGTCGCTTTCGGCAGAGACGCTGCTGCGCGTCCTGACCGATCTGGCGCGGTGCATCGCAGGTGCCGGCGTCGGGCGGTTGATGATCCTGAACGGTCACGGCGGAAACCGCGCGGTGCTCGAGGTTGCCGTCCGCGACATCCGCGCCGGCTGTGGGCTGATCACCGCGCATGTTGCATGGGATGAACTGGCCGGAGCGGATGACATCGTCGGCCGGGACGAGGCGGAGAACGGATTGCACGGCGGGGATGTGGAGACATCGGCGATGCTGGCTGCCCATCCCGACAAGGTGCGGATGGCGCTGGCCCGCGATTTCGGGTCGGCACATCGCGACTGGCAAAAGGCACATCCCGATCTGGGGCTGGGCGGCGCGGCGATGCGTCCGGGATGGCTTATCGGGGATCTCAACCCTGCGGGCGCAGTCGGCAACGCCGCCGCCGCAACCGCCGCGAAGGGCGAGGCGCTGCTGGGCACTGCCGCGGCGCGACTGGCAGACCTGATTGTCACCTTCTCGCATTTCGACCCGCGATGACCCAGCTTTTCCTCGTCCGCGATGTCGCGGTTCCCGCAAGCCTTCTGGCCCGTCCCGACCACTTTGGCGGCGAGCGGCGGGATGGGCTGCTGAGCGGCGATCTTCTGGTGCAGGACGGGCGGGTACTGGGCTTCACCGCAACGCCACCGCGCGAGGCGCGTGTCCTGTCCGGTGGGGGAAGGCTGGTGCTGCCCGCCCTTGCGGAGCCGCATCTGCATCTGGACAAGGCCTTCACGCTCGGGCGCCTATCCGGCATCGGGCGCGATCTGCTGTCGGCGATCAGGGCGCAGGAGGCAGACAAGGCGAACTGGACGGACGAGGATCTGCGCCACCGCGCGAGCCGCGCGATGGAGGAACTTTACGCTGCGGGTGTCGGGTTGGCGCGCAGCCATGTCGACTGGGGCGATGGAGAGGATCCGGCTGGCACCCCGCGCGCCTGGGACGTTCTGGCCGAAGTCGCGCAGGAATGGCGCGGGCGCGTCACCCTGCAACTGTCCTGCCTGCCGGAGATCGACCTGTTTGCCGAACCCGAAACGGGCCAGCGCATCGCGGAGGCCGTGCGGCGGAGGGACGGTGTTCTGGGGGCGTGGTGTCTCGGGCATCCTCGCCGCCACGCCGGATTTACCGAGGTGTTCCGGCTGGCGGACCGGTACGGGCTGCATCTGGACTTCCATGTCGACGAAGGCGCGGGGGTGGAGCTTGACGGGCTGGAGATCATCGCACGCGAAAGGGCGCGGACCGGTTTCGAGGGGCCGGTCCTGTGCGGCCATGCCGTCAGTCTGATGGATGCGGCGCCTGACAGGCTGTCAAACCTTCTGGAGAGCATGGCGCGTGGCGGAATTGCGCTCTGCGCCCTGCCGACGACCAACCTGTTCCTGCAATCGCGCGGCAGCGGGACGCCGGACCGCCGCGGGATCACCCGTCTGGTCGAGGCGTCGCAGGCAGGGGTGGCGACCTGCCTTGGCACGGACAATGTGCAGGACGCGTTCTATCCTCTCGGACGTCATGACCCGCTGGGGACGCTGGCGCTGGCGGTGCCCGCGCTGCATCTGGCGGCACCGCTTGGCGACCATCTGCCGCTTGTCTCGACACAGGCAGCACAGGCGATGGGGGCCGCACCCGTCTTTGTCGACCGCGCCCCTGCCGCTGCGCTGTTGCTGGCCGAGGCACGCGACGTCGCGGGGCTGCTCTCCTGCCAGCCAAGGCGCAAGAGGCTGCCGGAGTTCATCGCCACTGCTGGCCGATGACGCCGGAATCCTGTGGGTCACGGCCCCGATTTGCTTGCGTGAACGCGACCCTGTCGCACCCTAGGCTTGTGCGGGCGGACCAAAGGGGCGGACGGCGGCATGACAGGGATCTCTGGCAAGACATCCACGGATTGGGTTGCCTTTGCATCGGCCCTCGCCCCGGTGGAAACCATAGACGAGCCGGTTCTGGTGAAGAAGCGTAGCCGCGACTTCTTCTGGTTCTCGCCCATCCTCGAGCGCAGGTTGAGGAGCTGTTTCGGAGATCTGGTCGCCCGGCCGCGGACGGTTGCGGAACTGTCGCATTGCCTGTCCCTTGCCGCGCGCCATCGCGTTCCGGTCACATTGCGTGGCGGCGGGACCGGCAATTACGGCCAATCCGTGCCGCTGGAAGGCGGGCTGATCATCGAGATGACCGGTCTTGACCGGATCCTCGAGATCGGGCCGGATTTCGTACGGGTCGAGGCGGGATGCAACATCCTTGCGCTGAACCGGGCGCTGGGGGAACGGGGGCGGGAACTGCCTGTCTTTCCCTCGACCCAGGATATCGCGACGATCGGCGGATTCATTTCAGGCGGGTCGGCAGGGATCGGCACCGTAAGCCACGGGATGCTGCGCGATGACGGCAACATCCTCGAACTGCGGGTGCTGTCGGTCGAGCCAACCCCGCGCGAGGAGGTTTTCCGCGGCGGGGCGATCAACATGATCCACCACGCCTGGGGGATCAACGGCGTCATCACCGAACTGACCCTGCGGACGGTCCCGACCGAGGATTGGGTCGGCTGCATCGCAACCTTCGACAACTATCCAGACTGCCATGCGGCGGCCATCGATCTGGCCCTGTCCGAAACGATCCGGCGCAAGCTGTGCTCCACTCTGGATGCCCATATCGGGGCCTATTTCGACCGTCTGAAAGGGATCGTGCCCCCCGGCCGAGCGATGCTTGTAACGCTGGTCCCGCGTGGCCAGGTGGATACTCTGCGCGCGCTTGTCGCCGGTCATGGCGGGCGCATCGACCTTGCCATGGACGAGGCAGAGCGGGTGGCGCGAAAGCTGCCGCATGTTTTCGAGTTTTCCTACAACCACACCACGCTTCAGGCGCTGAAGTCGGACCGCAAGGTCACCTATCTGCAGATCCTTTTCCCCGCGCCCGTCACCGTGGCGAAGGTGGTGGAGCTTCGGGCCGTGCTGGGCGACGACGTCTTCATGCACCACGAATTCGCGCGGATGGGCGGCAAGGTCGTCTCATTCGACCTGCCGCTGGTGAAGTATACGACCGACGAACGGCTTTACGAAATCATGTCGATATACGAGTCGCACGGTTGCCCGGCCTCGGACCCGCATTCCTGCATCATCGAGGAAGGCGGGATGAAAAAGGCCGACTACCGCCATCTGGCGTGGAAAAAGCGCCTCGATCCCGGCGGTCTGCTGAACAGTCCGAAATCCCGCGAATGGACGCGCGTGCGCGACCTTTCGGCCGAGGACATCGAAGCCCTGCACCAACCCTGACCCAAAGGGCGACCAACTGCCCGTCCAACAAGGAGACCTGCCATGATCCATACCGACAGAAGGGGCAAGCCCTTGCCCGCCCATCTGCAGCGCACCGCACGGACGGCGGGCGGGGATCCCGTCAGCCGCCGCGAATTCCTTGCCATCGCCACGGCCTTCGGGGCCACCACGGCGACGGCCTATGCGATGCTGGGCCTGCCCGCCCCCGCCGTCGCACAGGAAACGCCGGTCAGCGGCGGCACCTTGCGCGTCGGCATGCAGGTGATGGAGTTGAAAGACCCCCGCACCGCCGACTGGTCGCAGATCGCCAATCTGGAACGCCAGTTCCTCGAACCGCTGGTCAAGTACACCTCGGACTTCACCTTCGAAGGCAAGCTTCTGGAAAGCTGGGAGGTGAATGCAGATGCCACGCAATACACGCTCCGCCTGCGCCCCGGCGTGTTATGGAACAATGGCGATGCCTTCACCGCGGATGACGTGGTCTTCAACCTTATCCGCTGGTGCGACCGCGGGGCAGAGGGCAATTCGATGGCCTCGCGCTTTTCCGCGCTGATCGACGAGGCGACGGGCAAGGCGCGCGACGGGGCAATCGTCAAGGTCGATGATCTGACCGTTCAACTCAACCTTTCCGCGCCCGATATCGCCATCATCCCGAACATGGCCGATTACCCGGCCCTGATCGTGCATCGCAGCTATGAGGAGACGGGGTCGAACCTTGCCGCCAATCCCATCGGCACCGGCCCCTTCGAGCTGGAGTCACATTCCGTCGGGTCGGCCGCGCGTCTGGTGCGGCGCACGAATGGCGCGTGGTGGGGCGGCGAGGTCTATCTGGATGCCATCGAGTTCACCGATCTGGGCAACGATCCCACGGTCGAGCTGAACGCATGGGCGGCGGGTGACATCGACCTCAACCAGCAATCCAGCGAGAATTTCATCGACCAGCTTGACGCAATCGGCCTGACACGCAACGAGATCGCGACTGCAAATACCGTCGTGGCACGGATGAACGTCCAGCAGGCACCCTACACGGACAAGCGCGTGCGTCAGGCCATCCAGGCCGCCGTCGACAATGCTATCGTGCTGGAACTCGGTATTTCCGGCCGTGGGTCGGTGGCCGAGAACCATCATGTGAGCCCGATCCATCCCGAATATGCCGAACTGCCGAAGCAGTCGCGCGATCCAGAGCGCGCCAAGGCCCTGCTGGCAGAGGCGGGAATGTCGGACTACGAATTCGACCTCATCTCCATCGATCAGGACTATCATCAGGCCAGTTGCGACGCCATCGCCGCGCAGGTGCGTGACGCAGGCATCAACATCAAGCGGACCGTCATCCCGGGTGCCACCTTCTGGAACGACTGGACGAAATACCCCTTCTCGATGACCAACTGGAACATGCGCCCCCTCGGCGTGCAGGTTCTGGCGCTTGCCTATCGCTCTGGCGAGGCATGGAATGAAAGCGCCTATTCCAACCCCGACTTCGACGCCAAGCTGTCGCAGGCCCTTGCCACTGCCGATGTCGAGGCGCGCCGGGTCATCATGGCGGAGCTTCAGGCAATGCTTCAGGATGACGGCATCCTGATCCAGCCCTTCTGGCAGAATGTCTACTCGCACAATACGCCTCGCGTTAAGGGCTACCGTGTGCATCAGACTTTCGAGATGGATCTCGGCAAGGTCTGGCTGGAAGCCTGAACCCGCACCGCCCGATGAAAGAAAAAGGGCCGGGAAACCGGCCCTTTTCCCTTGCGGCGGCTAGATCGGATCACTGTCGCAGGCGCGACCCGTCTGGATCGAAGGCAGGACCGGCAAGCACGCTTGCCCGGTGCGGGCGACCAAGAACCATCACGGAAAGCTCGGCCCCCGGCGCGATGTCGGGGCGCAGATAGGCCAGCGCCAGCGACTGGCGCACGTGATGACCATAGGCCCCGGACGACACCTTTCCCGCAGGCCGTCCCTCGGGGTCGAAGATCGGCTCGTTCCCGGTGGCATCGGCGGTGGTGGCGTCGATGGCGATGGTCCGCAGCACCTCGCGCGGGGGGTGCCCCGCGATGGCGGCATAGGCCGCCTTGTTCAGGAAATCCTTGTCCATGCGGATCAGCCCCGCCAGACCCGTTTCCTGCGGCCAGTATTCGGGCGAATAATCCCGCCCCCAGCTGCCATAGCCCTTTTCCACCCGCAGGCTCATCAGCGCGCGGCTGCCCACGGGGCCGGCGCCAAGGGGCGCACCCGCCGCGAGCAGGGCATCGTAAAGCGCGGCCTGATCCTGTTCGGCGCAATGGAGTTCCCATCCCAGATCGCCGGTGAAGGACAGCCGCAGCGCGATGCAGTCGATCCCCGCCACGCGGATGCGGGCCGCGCGGGCAAAGGGGAAAGTGGCACTGGACAGGTCGGTATCGGTCAGGGGTTGCAGCAGGTCGCGCGCCAGCGGCCCTGCCACGTTGAAGCCTGCCATCGCCTCGGTCACGCTGTGCCACTGCGTCCCTGCGGGCAAGGGCACGGCATCGAAGAAGCGGCGGTGATAGCGTTCGGCCATGCCGGAGCCCACCATGAAGAAGTCGCCCTCTCCCAGACAGGTGACGGTGAAGTCGCCCGCGATCCCGCCGCGCCTGCCGATCAGGGGGGCAAGGCAACTGCGCCCCGGCAGCGACGGGATGCGGTTGGCCAGCAGCGCGTCAAGCCAGTCGCGCGCGCCGGGGCCGGTGATGCGGTAGCGCGCGAAATTCGAGATGTCGATGATCCCTGCACGGTCGCGCAGCATCCGCGCCTCGCGCCCCACGGGCGCCCACCAGTTCTGCCGCTCGAACCCCGCCGTCTCTTCCTGCGGCTCGCCTTCGGCGGCGAACCACAGGGGATGTTCCCAACCGTAGTTCAGCCCGAACACCGCCCCCATGTCCTTTTGACGGCCGTAGACGGGGCGCGTGCGGACGGGACGGCCCGCCGCGCGTTCCTCGTTCGGGAAGTGGATCTTGAAGCGGTTTGCATATTGGTCGCGCACCCGCGCCTTGGTGAATTCCCGCCCCGCCCATGCGCCAAAGCGGGCAAGGTCCCAGCCGAACATGTCCATCTTCGGCTCGCCCTCGACGATCCATTCGGCGGCCAGCAGCCCCAGCCCGCCGGATTGCGAGAAGCCGGGGATGATCCCGTTGCAGCAGAAATAGTTCCGCAGTTCCGGCACGGGGCCGAACAGAGCCGAGGAATCGGGCGACCAGATCATCGGGCCGTTGATGACGCGTTTGATCCCCGCCGTGCCGACGACCGGCACGCGGGCGATGGCGCGCAGCATGTTGGGTTCGATCCGGTCCAGATCATCGGCAAAGAGTTCGTGGCCGAACCCCGCGGGCGTGCCCTCCTCGGCCCAGAAGCGCATGTCGCGCTCGTAGGCGCCGACCAGCAGCCCCTTGCCCTCCTGCCGCAGGTAATATTCCCCGTCCCGATCCGCCACCGACGGAAGGCGGCGGTCCAGCGCGGCGATCTCGGCGATGGTTTCGGTGACGAAATACTGGTGCTCCGTCGGCATCAGGGGCAGTTCGATCCCCGCCATGCGCGCCACTTCCCGCGCCCACAGACCCGCGGCATTGACCACCCATTGCGTGTGGATGTCGCCCGAGGGTGTCTCGACGATCCACGACCCGTCAGGTTGCGCCCGCGTCGCCGTCACGGGGCAGTTGCGGTGGATCTGCGCCCCCCGCGCCCGTGCCCCCGCCGCATAGGCCATGGTCACGCCCGACGGGTCCACGTTGCCGCCCTGCGGTTCGAACATGATGCAGCGGATGCCGTCGAAATCCACCAGCGGGTGCAGACGCTCTGCCTCGTCCCGCGTCACCTCGTGGAAATCCATCCCGTAATAGCGGGCCTTGGCTGCCTGAAGCCGCAACTGGTGTTCGCGCGCCCCGGTCTGGGCGAGGTAGAGGCTGCCGGGCTGGAAGATGCCGCAGCCCTGCCCCGTCTCGGCCTCCAGCTCCTTGTAAAGGCCCATGGTGTAGTGCTGCAGGCGGCTGATATTGGTGCTGTCATGCAGCCCGTGGATGTTCGCCGCCGCGTGCCATGTCGAACCGGAGGTCAGCTCGGACCGTTCCAGCAGGACGACATCGGTCCAGCCCAGTTTGGTCAGGTGGTAAAGGATCGAACAGCCGACCAGCCCACCCCCGATGACCACCACCTGCGCGTGGGATTTCAGCTTCGTCTCAGGGCTCGTCATGTCCGATCTCTTCCCGCCGTCTGGCGACATAGGCTTCCAGTTCTTCGCGCCGCGATGCGTCCATCGCCGGTTCTTCGTATTCGGCCAGCGCCTGCTGCCACAGGTCGGTCGCACGTTGTGCGGCATCCTTGGCACCTGCAATGGCCCAGTTCTCGTAACTGCGCCAATCTGACAGCATAGGGGCATAGAAGGCCCGTTCATAGCGCGCCATGGTATGGGCCGCGCCGAAGAAATGCCCCCCCGCAGGCACGTCGCGGATGGCGTCGAACCCGAGCTCGTCGGCGTCCCATTTCACGGGGCGCAGGAATTCCACCATGTTCTGCAAGATCTCGACGTCGAGGATCAGCTTCTCATAGCTGGCGGTCAGCCCGCCCTCGAGCCAACCCGCCGCATGATAGATCAGGTTGGCCCCGCCCATCACCGCCCCCCAAGTGGCCATGGCCGTTTCATAGGCGGCCTGCAGATCGACGGCATTCGACGCATTGGCATTCGACGTCCGGTAGGGCAGGCCATAGCGCCGCGCCAACTGCCCCGCGATCACGTTTGCCTTTGCATTCTCGGGCGTGCCGAAGGCGGGCGCACCGGACCGCATGTCCACGTTCGAAGTGAAGGCCCCGTACATCACCGGCGTGCCCGGGCGGACGAGCTGGGTCAGGACCACACCGAACAGCGCCTCGGCATTCTGCTGGGCCATAGCGGCAGGCAAGCTGACCGGCGTCATAGCGCCCATCAGGGTAAAGGGAGTGATCGTCACGGGCTGGCCATGTTCGGCCATGGCGATCAGCCCGTCGCCCATTGCATCATCCAGCAACCGGGGCGAATTGACGCTGATGATCGTGGTGACTCCCGGCTCCCGCGCCATCTCTTCCAGCGTCACGCCACGGGCGATGGCCATCATGCGGATGCCGTCCATGGCCCGCCCGCGCCCGATGGCTGTGCAATGGAAGGACAGCTCCGACAGGGTGAGATTGGCAAAATACGTATCCAGGTGGCGGTTGTTGGCAGGCAGTTCCTGCGGGGCCATCACCTGATTGCCTATCATGTGGATGACGTTGAAATGCTGCGCCAGCCGGATGAAGTTCCGGTAATCCTCAAGGTTGCCTGACCTGCGTCCCTTGATGCGGTCATCCACATTGGGCGGCCCCGCGACGAGTCCGAAGACCAGATCGCGGCCACCGAAATGGACCCGCCGCGCGGGATTGCGCGGGGTAAGCGTGAAGTGGCGCGGTACGGTGGACAGCGCCTGCGCGACGATGGTTTCATCCAGCCGCACAAGACCTTCGTCATCGACGCGTGCACCGGCCTTACGCATCAGGTCGCGAACGTTTTCGCCCATGACCTTGATGCCCAGTTCCTTCAGGATCCGGATCGAGATGTCGTGCAGGTCCTCCATCTGTTCGGGCGTCAGCATCTCGAGCGGCGCATAGGGGTTCGACACCCGCTCCCACGGCAGTTGCGTGATGACCGCACCCGCCGCACCCCTCCGTCCGCGCCTTGCCTCCCGCATCGCACTCCCCTTGCCCTTGCGGCAGGCCACGCCGCCATCGCACCCTCCGGCGCAGTCCCGACGAGATTAGTCATCCGGCGGGCGGGGTTCACGAAAGCGAAACGGGGGACTGAACCGAAAAGATTCAGGGGCGTGCCATATGGCCCGCGCGCATCGGCTTGGCTAGCATGGTCAAGGGGGGGAACGTGCCATGAAGACCTTGCCACCGCTGAACTTCATCCGCTCTTTCGAAGCCGCGGCGCGACACCTCAGCTTTACCAAGGCCGCAGACGAGCTTGGGCTGACGCAGGCGGCGGTGTCGGGCCATATCCGCGCGCTGGAAACCTATATCGGGCGGCCGCTGTTCTATCGTGCGCCCCGTAGCCTGACCCTGACAGAAGTCGCGGCCTCGTACCTGCCGACCCTGCGGCAGGCGCTGACCCAGATCGAGATCGCCACGGGACAGATCCTGACCGTGGCGCACCGGCAGGAGGTGACGCTTGCCTGTCCCGCCTCTCTCGCGACGAACTGGCTGCCACAGCGCCTGCGGCGTTTTTCAAAGCAGTTTCCCGAGGTCAACGTGACCGTCCACGCGACCATCTGGTCCGAGACCACGGACCAGATCGCCGATCTGCGGATCACGCCCCGCCATGACAGCCAGCCCCTTCTGGGATACAGGCTTGGCGAGGAGCGACTGGTCGTGGTCTGCGCGCCGGAACTGGTGACAGGAGAGGCCGCCATACGGTCGCCGCGCGACATCCGCCAGCACGGGCTGATCCACGTTCTGGGCCGACAGGAGCATTGGGAGGCCTTTGCCCGTCATCACGGCCTGTCGGACCTGCCTCTCAGCCAAGGATTGCGGACCGACAGTTCGAATGTCGCGCTGGAGATGGCCGTGGCCGGACTGGGATGCGCGATCACGCTGGAATCGTTGGCGGATATCCACCTGCAGCGCCGTACGCTGGTAGCCCCCTTTGCCGAACGCCTGCCCAGCGGGTGGGGCTATGACCTGCATGTGGGCGACTTGAACCCCAGCCGCGCGTCGGAAAGGTTGATGCAGTTCCTCATCGCCGCGTGATCCGGACCTTCAGCATTCAACAAAGGATAGGATACCCTCTAAAGACAATTTCTTTCCATCCGGTGGCACCGGTATAGCTGGATGGACGTGTTCCAAGTGAAATGTTGCCCCGATGCACTCTCTGTTACTGGTCGAGGATGACCGCCCGCAGGACGCAACCGTCCTGTTCGCCCAGATCGAACGACCCCGCCGCGCCTATTTCACAGCGAATGTCACCCGCAGGCCGGTGCTGTGGTCTGCAGGCTTCTTTGCGATCATGATGGCGCTTGCGGTGCTGCTTGCGGTGCCGCAATTCGGCGGGGACATGCCGGATGCGACCCTGGACCTGCTGCCAGCTGTTGCTGTGATGACGCTGCTGATCGGGGTTCCCGCCTTTCCTTTGCGGATGGTCGCGGTGCCGGTTGCCGCCTATCTGGCGACGTTCACGGCCTATTTCCTGCTGAAACTCTGGGCCGATCCCGGCTATCTGCCGCCGGGCGTGGCGGCAGGGGAAGCCTTCTGGCTGGCCCTCGTGGCAAACGGGGCGCCGGGACTGCTGGCGGGACTGGCGGCGCAGGGGGTTCTCTTGTGGCTGGGGCCGGACCATCCGCAGGCGCAGACGCTGCTGTCGGGGATGGTGGCGCTGGCATACGGGGTGCTGTCGCTGCCGGTGGTGTGGTGGGTTGCGACCACCTGTTACGATCCGGCTTGGGATTCGGCCGATTTCGGCAAGCTGGAACTCTGGCAGGCGGGGGCGATCGGCGCCTTCAGATCGGGACTATCGGCGGGGGTGATCCTGCTGTTCCTGCTGGATGTGCCGACGCGCAAGCATGTGAAGGTGGCGCTGGCGACGACGCCCGTCTTTGTCGCGGCGGGCGTGCTGGCCAATATGGGCATCGCGCTTTATCCCCCCGTCGACGTGATGGTGCTCTGCCTTGTCGTGGCGCTGTTCACGGTATCCTTCGCGGCGATCCTTGCCTGCATCATGGGGCTTTTGTCCTATGTCACCCTGACCGGCGCGATCGTGGTGATGGAGCCTTTGGCCACGACGGATGCCGTGCGGCTGGAGGTGCTGTCGCTCGTGCTGATCGCGATCACCTATGTCCTGTTGCTGGTGCGCCATCAGAACCATCTGGACGCAAAGCGCAACAGCGCCACCCTTGACCGGATGCAGCGGGTCAACCGCTTTGCCAATATCGGTTATTTCGTCTTTGACACGGCCAAGATGGCGCTGCGCGTCGATCCTGTGGCGGCGGAATACCTGCAACTGGGCCGGATGGCGCTGTTTCGCGACGTGCTGCAACGGATCGCAGAGGAGGACCGCCCGCGCTTGGTGGCGGCGATGCGCGACCGGCGCAATCCGGGCGGGGCAGTCACAAGCTTTACCCTCATGCCGCCACCCGATGCGACAGAGGGGACCGCGGCCAAGCCGCGCTATATCGCGCTCTACTACTGGAACGAGCGGCTCTGGGACCATCGCCGCGTGTCCTATGGCGCCATCGTCGATCTGACGGACGAGCACGAGAACGCCGCCGCCCTCGGCAAGGCGCTGGCCGATCTGTCCGAACAGCAGGACCGCCAGACGCAGCTTTTCTCGATCGTGTCGCATGAGTTGCGGACCCCCGCCTCGGTCATCTCGATGCTGCTGGAAGAGATGGAGAACGGCGCGCCTTGGGAGGAGAGCGGCCCGCGTCTGCGCGCGGTGAGCGACCAGTTGCTGTCAGTGCTGGCGGACATGCGCCAGACCGTGCGGCCCGAGCAGAACCTGCCCGTGCGGATGGAGCCGTTGCAGCCGCAGGAATTGGCCACGACCGTGCGGAACACCTTTGTGCTGATGGCCGCCGAGAAGCGGATCGAGATCGATCTGGAGCTTGCCCCGCAGGCCTGGGCGACGCGGGTGACGGATCGGGTCCGGCTGATGCAGGCGCTGTCGAATCTGGTGAAGAACGCGATCCTGCACGCCCAGTGCCGCCGCATCACCATCGGCTATGCCGAAGAAGGCGGGAACGGGGCGATCACGGGTATCTGGACGGTCACGGATGACGGGCGCGGTATTCCCGAAGAGGTGACGTCCACCCTGTTCGATGCCTTCCGTCGCGGCACCTCGCGGTCGACCGCGCGGGCGGACGGATCAGGGCTCGGGCTGTTCGTCACCAAATCCTCGGTCGAGTTGCTGGGCGGGACGGTGACCTATCGGGCGGGCAAGGACGGGGGATCGGTCTTCACGCTGGGCCTGCCGATGCCAGAACCCGCGGCGGACGATCCCGCCCCCGCCGAAGGCAAGACCCGGACCGAGGCCGACGGCCCCGCCTATCGGGACCGCAGCGTGCTGGTTGCCGAAGATAGCGAGATGATCGGCGAACTGATGGTGGCGCGGCTGAAACGGCTGTTCGGCACCGTGCACTGGGCCAGAAACGGGGTGGAGGCGCTGGAAATCCACGCGCGCGAGAAGGTCGATCTGGTGCTGAGCGACCTGTTCATGCCCGAGATGGGCGGGGACGACCTGACCGCCGCCCTGCGCGCGCGGGGTGCGACCATCCCGATCATCGGCATGACCGCCGCAGCCATCGGCGATGACCGCCAGCGGTTCGATGCGGCAGGAACGGACCGCGTGCTGACCAAGCCCGTCTCGACCGCCCAGCTTCTGGAAGTGCTGGACGGGTTGGGCCCCGACTGGTGAGGTCGCGGCGCGGGGATGCCTGCGCCGCGCCGCGCCGCCTCAATGCGCGGGGTCGGGATCCTCGGCCGGTTTCGCCATCTCCTTGCGCGAGATGAGCGTGTAGAAGGCAGGCACGACGAAGAGGGTGAAGACCGTCCCGATGGTGATGCCCGAAAAGATCACCAGCCCGACCGAATAGCGCGCCGCCGCCCCTGCCCCGTCCGCGATGATCAGCGGGATCACCCCCAGCGCCATGGCGGCTGTGGTCATCAGGATCGGGCGCAGGCGGACCTTGGCTGCGGCCACGATGGCATCGCGCGCCGAAAGCCCGCGCTCGCGCCGCGACTGGTTGGCGAATTCCACCAGCAGGATGCCGTGCTTTGTGATCAGCCCGATCAGCGTGATCAGCCCCACCTGCGTGTAGATGTTCAGCGTCCCCAGCCCCACGTTCAGGGGCACGATGGCGCCGAAGATCGACAGGGGCACCGACATCATGATGATGAAGGGATCGCGGAAGCTTTCGAACTGCGCGGCCAGCACCAGATAGATCACCACGACCGCCAGACCGAAGGCCAGAAGGATGGTGTTGCCCTCCGTCACCTCAAGCCGCGACTGGCCGGCATAGTCGATGAAGAACCCGTCGGGCATCACCTTCTGCGCCTCGTCCACGATGATCTGCAACGCCTCGCCCGTGCTGACGCCGGGGATGGGCAGGGCCGACAGGGTGGTGGAGTTGAGCTGGTTGAACTGCTCCACCGAACCCGGGGCGACCTGCGTGTCGACGGTCACCACCGCCGAGAGCGGCACCATCTGCCCCGTGGCCGAGCGGATGTAGAAATCCGTCAGACGCTCGGGGTTGTTCCGGTATTCCTGCGGCACCTGCATGATGACGTCATAGCTGTTGGAATCGCGGTCGAACTGCGCCACCGATCCGCCGCCCACCAGCAGGCCCAGCGTCGTGCCGATGTCGCGCGCGGGCAGGTTCAGCGCCGCCGCGCGTTCGCGGTCGATCCTCAGCACGACCTGCGCGCTGTCATAGGACAGCGAGTTCTGCACGATGATGAACCGCCCCGAGGCCATGGCGGCGGCCTTCACCTCTTCGGCCACCTCGAAGATGCGGTCCGAGGGGCCGGTGGATTGCAGCACCACCGACACCGGCAGCCCCCCGCCCGCGCCGGGCAGCGAGGGGGGCGCAAAGACGAAGGCCTGCACCCCCGCGATCTGGCCCAGCTTGCCCTGCAATTCCTGCTGGATCTCGGCCTGCGACCGGTCGCGTTCCGACCAGTCCTTGAAAGCCCAGAGCGCGATGCCCGAATTCGTCGCCCCGCCGAAGCCAACCACGCTGAAATTCGCGGAAAGCTCGGGCAGGTCCTGCGTCAGGGCGCGCATCTGGTCGATATAGGTGCGGGTATATTCCGAAGTCGCATAGGGCGGCGCGTTGACGAAGGAGAAGAGCGCGCCCGAATCCTCTTCCGGTGCCAGCTCGGTCGAGGTCTTGGAGAAGAGGTACCCCGTCAGCCCCATCAGCACGACGACGATCAGGATGGTGACAGGCCGGTAGTCGAGCGAAGCGGACACCCGCCGTTCGTACCACCCCGCCAGCCGGTCGAAGCCGCGATCCACCGCGATCTGAAAGCGGGAATGGCCGCCCTTCTGCAACAGGCGGGCCGACATCATCGGCGTGATGGTGACCGCGACGATGCCCGAGATGATGACGGCACCCGCCAGCGTCACCGCAAACTCGCGGAACAGCGCGCCGGTCAGGCCGCCGGTAAAGGCAAGGGGGGCAAAGACGGCGGCCAGGGTGATGGTCATGGCCACCACCGCCCCGAAGATTTCCTTCATCCCCATGAAGGCCGCCTGAATGGGTCGGAAGCCTTCCTCGATATGGCGGTGGATGTTTTCCACTACGACGATGGCGTCATCGACCACCAGCCCGATGGCCAGAACCATCGCCAAGAGCGACAGCAAGTTGATCGAATAGCCGAAGATGTAGAGCACGAAGAGTACGCCCAGAAGCGACAACGGGATCGTGACGACGGGCATCAGCACCGACCGGAACGACCCGAGGAACAGCAGGATGATCAGGATCACGATGCCAACCGCTTCGGCGATGGTCTTGAACACCTCGCCAATCGACGCGCTGATCTGTTCGGTCGCGTCATACATCAGCGTCAGCTTCATCCCGTCCGGCAGGCCGTTCTGGATCAGCGGCAGTTCCGCCAGCACGGCGGCCGACATGTCCAGCGGGTTCGCCCCCGGTGTCGGAAAGACCCCGATGAAGGTGCCCGGCTCGCCGTTGAAGTTCACGATGGTGTCGGTCGACTCCGCCGCCAGTTCCACCCGCGCCACATCGGCCAGACGCACCACATCGGCCCCGTTGCCCTTGATCGGCAGGGCGGCAAAGGCCTCGGGCGTGCGCAGCGTGGTTTCCATCGTGATGGAATAGGTGGTGTATTCCCCCTCCGTCCGGCCCGGCGCGGCAAGGAAGTTCGCGTTGTTGATCGCACCCAGAACCTCGGCCGCCGTGACGCCGCGCCCCGCAAGGCGGATCGGGTCGATCCAGACGCGCATCGCATAGGTCTGCCCGCCCAGCACCTGGATCTCGGCCACGCCGGGGATGGTGGACATGCGCGGACGGATCACCCGCTCGATATATTCCGTCACCTGTTCCGACGTCATGTTGGGGTTCTGCATCGCCAGATACATGGTGGCGAAGGTCATCCCCGTGCCCTTGACGATGGTCGGGTCCTCCGCCTCGGACGGCAGGCGCGAGCGGACCTGCTGGACCTTCGACATCACCTCGGTCAGCGCCACGTCGGGGTTCGCCCCCAGCCGCATGTTGACGGTGACGGTCGAGGCCGAGGGGCGCGAGGACGAGGTGATGTAATCCACATTCTCGGTCGTCGCGACCGCCGCCGCGATGGGCGAGGTGATGAAGCCCTGTATCAGGTCCGCCGAAGCGCCGGGATAGACCGTGGTGATGGTGATCACCGTCTCGTCCACCTTGGGATATTCGCGGATCTGCAGGCTGGAAAAGCCCTGAAGCCCCAGCAGCAGGATCAGCAGGCCCAGCACCGTCGACAGGACGGGGCGCTTGATGAAGATGTCGGACGGGCTCATTCGTCGCCCCCGCCGATGGCGTCGCCCGTGGCGGTGGCGGCGGGGTTCACGCTGTTATCCACGATGGCGGGCTGGCCGTTCGACAGGCGGTTCTGCCCTGCGGTGACGATCTGGTCACCGGGGGCCACGCCTTCGGCGATTTCCACCACCCCGCCCGACCGGCGGCCGGGCGTGACGAAGACCTGCCGCACCTCCAGCTGTTCGGCATCCGCCTCGGACGGGCGGACGACATAGACGTAATCGCCGTAAAGACTGGTCGAAAGCGCGGTCTGCGGCAGGGCGATGACGCCCTCTTCCGCCGGAAGCTCCACCCGGATGCGGACGAACTGGCCGGGGGTCAGCTTGCCGCCCGCATTGGCGATGGACCCGCGCAGCGCGACAAGGCGCGTGGCGGGATCGACGCGCGGGTCGATCCCCGTCAGCGCGCCGGGGAAGGATTCATCCAGCCCCTCGATCCGGACCTCGATCCTCTGGCCGATGGTCAGCTTGGGCAGGTCCTGTTCCGGCAGGCTGAAATCGACGCGCATGGTGGACAGGTCCTGAAGCGTGGCGACGATGGTGCCGGGCGCCACATATTGCCCTACATCCACGCGCGGCAGGCCGATGGTGCCGGCAAAGGGGGCGGAAAGCTGGCGCTGTTCCAGCACGGCCAGCGCGCGGGCAAGCTGCGCCTCGGCCGCCTGCGCCGCCGCCTGCGTCTGGTCGAGCGAGACATTGGTCGTCACCCCCCGCCGCGTCAGGTCCTGCGCGCGGGCGAGGTTGCCTTTTTCCAGATCGGCCTGCGTGCGGGCGGCCTCGACATCGGCCTTCTGCACCACGTCATCCAGGCGCATCAGCAGCGCGCCCGCCTGAACCTGCGTGTTCGGCGCGAAGGCGATCTCCTTGACCACACCTGCCGTCTCGACCGTCAGGTCCACGCCCTGCGCCGCGTTCACGGTGCCGATCGCCTCGATGCTGGGGGTCCATGTCACGGGCCTTGCCTCGACCGTGGACACTGTCGCGGGCTGCTGGGGCATGTTGGCGAAGATCTGCGCGATCATGTTGTCGCGGAACAGGTTGAAGCCGACAAGGCCGCCCCCGACGATCCCCAGAAGCACGATGGCGATGATGAAACGCTTGACCATGACAAAGGCCTTCCTGCCAAAGGGCCGCCGGACCGCCGTCCGGTGACTGCCGAAAAATTCCTGCGTCCTGCATTTACCTTGGCTTCGGCAAAGTCAACATTTCCGCCCCCCGCCGCGGGCAGATCGCGGGGATGACGGGGCCAAATCCCCTGCCCTGCTGCATTTTCCGTCACCAAATATCCTCGGGGGGTGCGGGGGGCAGACGGCCCCCCGCGGGCGGGACCCGTCGCATCCTATTGCTTGCGGCCCGCGCTTCTGCCAGAGGCGACGGGAAGAAGGGCCGAACCATGACCGCAGACGCGACCATCATCCCCGAACTCGCCGTCACCGACAGGACGGCCGCCACCGCGCTGCTTTTGCGGGTCTTCGGCTTTTCTGATGCGGGGGGTGGCCTGCTGCGGCTGGGGTCGCAAACGGTGGCGCTCGTGGGGGCGGATGCGCCCGCAGGCCATGGCAAGATCGACCATCTGGCGCTGTCGGTGGCGGATGTGGATGCGACGCTGGCCGCGCTGATCGCGCGCGGGGCAGAGCTTGAGGGCACCACCCCCGACGGCCCGCGCGAGATCGCGGAATTCTGGGGCACGGGCGTGCGATACGTCTTCCTGCGCGGCCCCGAAGGCGCGCGGATCGAGCTTTGCGCGCGGCGCGGCCCTGCGGCGGCGGCGGGCATCGCGGGGCATGACCATATCGGCATCCCCTGCACCGATATCGCGGCAAGCGAGCGGTTCTTCCGCGACCTCGGCCTGACACCCCTTGCCGCCGTCGATCTGGACCGCCCCGAAGGCGTGACCCATGTCCGCTTCCTGCGCCATGGCGAGAGTGTCGTGGAACTTTACGGCCCGCCCGACCTGCGCGGCAGGGCGGCGCCCTTTGCCGCCAACGCCCTGTGGCGCGGGCTGCGGATGACAGGCACGGGTCAGCCGGCGGGAGAGCGGACGGGTCCGGACGGTCTGCGCGTCACGCTCCTGTAAACCGCGCGACCAGCGCGGGCAGGTCGTCCCAATGGTCGAAGGCCGCGTCATGCGGCAGGTCGGCCACCGGCGTCTTGCGATAGCCGCCGGTGAACAGCAGGAACGGCACCCCTGCCCGTTCCGCCGTTTCGGCATCGACCTCGCTATCCCCCACGAACAGCACCACACCGCCGCCGATACGCGCCACCGCCTCGTGCAGGGGGGCGGGGTCGGGTTTGCGGACGGGCAGCGTGTCGCCGCCCACGATCACCGGAAAATGCCCGGTCCAGCCCATCTGCGCCAGAAGCGCCCGCGTCGGCCCCTCTGGCTTGTTGGTGCAAAGACCCTTGGGCAGGTCCAGCCGCGCCAGCGCCGCCGCCACCCCGTCATAGGGGCGGGTCAGGCCGCCGGGATCATGTTCATAGCGTTCGATGAACCGTGCGCATAGGTCCGCATGGCGGGCGGGATCGTCCCCCATCCCCATCGCCGCCATCACCCGCGTGACGAGAACCGGCACGCCATTGCCGATGAAGCCGCGCACGGTGTGGAAGGGGAGTGGCTCCATCCCCTCTTCCACCAGCAGCGCGGCGACGCCCGCATGGATGTCGGGCGCGCTGTCGACCAGCGTGCCGTCCAGATCGAAGAGGATCGCGCGCGCCATCCCCTCACCGCCCCGTCAGCCAGTTGCCCAGCTTCGCCAGACGCGAGGGCGGGCCGCCCGTCGCCGCCTCGTGCCGGTCGGCCAGATTGTAAAGCGCATACATTCCCCGCACCCCCAGCCAGCGCAGCGGTTCGGGTTCCCACTTCCGCACCGGACGGTTGACCCATGGCAGGCGGACAAGGTCGCTGTCCCGCGCCAGCACAAGATCGGCCAGCGTCCGCCCCGACAGGTTCGAGGTGGACACCCCCACCCCCACATAGCCGCCCGCAAAGCCCATCCCCGTCGCTCCGTCATAGCCCACCGTCGCGCACCAGTCGCGCGGCACGCCAAGGACGCCGCACCAGGCATGGTCGATGCGGTAATTCCGGGTCACGGGGAAATGGCGGTGCAGGATCGCGGTCAGCCGCCGCACCGTTTCCGCATCCGGCACGCCGGACGTGTCGGTGCGCGACCCGAAACGGTAGGGCACGCCCCGCGCGCCCACCGTGATGCGCCCCTCGCGCGTACGCTGGCAATAGCAATAGGCATTGGCGAAATCGCCAAGGATTTCGTGGCCCTGCCAACCGATCTGCTCCCATGCCTCGGGCGGCAGGGGTTCGGTGGCGATCTGGGCGGAATTCAGCGGCAGCCACTCGCGCCGCAGGCCCGGGAGGCCCGCGGTGAAACCTTCGGTGCAGCGCAGGATATGGCGGGCGCGGACGGTGCCTCGGTCGGTCGTGACCTGCCGCGGGGCGATGGCGGTGACGGTCGTGCCCTCGCAGATGCGCACCCCCATCCCCTCGACCACCCGCGCCAGACCGCGCGCCAGTTTCGCAGGCTGCACCCGCGCCACGCCTTCGACCACCATCGCGCCCAGCGCGCCGGGGATGTTCACGCGGCTGCGCGTCTGGCCCGCGCCGATCACATGGACGCGGTTCTCGCCCCAGTGCCGCCGGTGCGCCACCTCGCCCTCCACCCGCGCCATCTGGGCGGGGGTGACGGCCACCATCAATTCGTCCGTCCGCAGGATGTCGGCCTCGATCCCCTCGGCCCCCGCCACGCGGATAACCTCGTCCACCGTGCCGTTCATGGCCTGCACCATGGCGCGCACGGCCCCCTCGGACGAGGTTTTCAGGTATTTCTCATGGCTCCACGCAAAGCCACCCGTCAGCCACCCGCCATTGCGCCCCGACGCGCCGAAGCCTGCGAAGTCACGCTCGCAGACGATGATCGACAGATGGGGCGCGGCCTGTTTCAGGTAATAGGCCGACCACAGGCCGGTATAGCCCGCACCGATGATGCAGACATCGGCCTCGGCATCGCCATCAAGGGCGGGGCGGCGGGTGTCGGGCAGGCCGATATCGGCATACCAGAAGGAAACGTCACCAAGTCGGGCAGGCTGTGTCATGGGCGCAGAGTAGCGGCGCGGCGCGGTCTGTCATATCCCGAAACGACAGGACCACCGCCGCGCAGGGCGTTTTCTGACACAGAAAACGCGACGGAATTTGACGCAAATTCCGCGCCCGCCCGAAGGTCATGGCCCGAAATCTGCGTCAGATTTCGAGGCGGAGTTTGCGTCAAACTCCGCCTGCGCCGTCAGAAGAACGCCTGCACGCCCGTGATCGCACGGCCAAGGATCAGCGCATGGATGTCATGCGTGCCCTCGTAGGTGTTCACCGTTTCAAGGTTCACCATGTGGCGCATGATCTGGAAATCCTCCTGGATCCCGTTGCCGCCATGCATGTCCCGCGCCCAGCGCGCCGCCTCCAGCGCCTTGCCGCAATTGTTGCGCTTGATGATGGAAATCATCTCGGGCGCGGCATTCGCCTCGTCCAGCAGCCGCCCCACGCGGAGCGATGCCTGCAGGCCCAGCGAAATCTCGGTCATCATGTTCGCAAGCTTCAACTGGTAAAGCTGCGTCCCCGCGATCGGCTTGCCGAACTGCTTGCGGTCAAGGCCATATTGCCGCGCGGCCTGCATGCAGAACTCTGCCGCCCCCATCACGCCCCAGGAAATGCCATAGCGCGCGCGGTTCAGGCATCCGAAGGGCCCCTTCAGCCCCTCGACATTGGGCAGGAGCGCATCCTCGCCCACTTCCACATCCTTCATCACGATCTCGCCCGTGATGGAGGCCCGCAGCGACAGCTTGCCGCCCACCTTCGGCGCAGAAAGGCCCTTCATGCCCTTCTCCAGCACGAAGCCCTTGATCTTGCCGCCATGCGCCTCGGACTTGGCCCAGACGACGAAGACATCCGCGATGGGCGCGTTGGAAATCCACATCTTCGCGCCATTCAGGACGTAACCGTTGGCCGTCTTCTTCGCGACCGTCTTCATCCCCGCCGGATCGGACCCCGCATCGGGTTCGGTCAGGCCGAAGCAGCCGATCCATTCGCCGGACGCCAGCTTGGGCAGGTATTTCGCCCGCTGCGCCTCGGTTCCGTAGGCATAGATCGGATACATCACGAGGCTGGACTGCACCGACATCATGGACCGATAGCCGCTGTCCACCCGCTCCACTTCCCGCGCCACAAGGCCATAGGCCACATAGGACGCGCCCAACCCGCCATATTCCTCGGGGATCGTCACGCCCAGAAGGCCCATTTCGCCCATCTCGCGGAAGATGCCGGGATCCGTCTGCTCCTCGCGATAGGCGGCGGTCACGCGCGGTTGCAGCTTTTCCTGCGCATAGGCGCGGGCCGCATCGCGCAGCATCCGCTCTTCCTCGGTCAGCTGGTCGTTCAGGCGGAAGGGGTCTTCCCAGTCGAAGCGACCCAGATCGGGGGCGTCCTTGGCTTTCAGTTTCGGGGCATCAAGGCTCATGATCCGTCTCCCATCCGTTTGGGGCATCGTGACAGCTGCGCGCGAGTCGCGCCACTTGCGGCTTGTATGGCGCATGGGATTGTGACTGAATAGCGAAACATCCTGCAAACATGTTGCGCATCACTCACATGATTCCGCCCCGCCGTCACCTGCCCGCCCTGCCCGGCCTTCTGGCGCTGGAGGCGGTGGAGCGTCTGGGCACCGCCACCGCCGCCGCGCGCGAGTTGAACCTGACCCCCGGCGCCATCTCTCGCGCGCTGCAGGAGGTAGAGGCGCAACTGGGCACGCCGCTGATGATCCGCGACCGCCAGCGCCTGCGCCCAACACCCGCCGCGCGGGACTATGTGGCGCAGGTCCGCCGCGCGCTGGACACGCTGGGACAGGCCGCGCTGCGCCTGCGGTCAGGCGAGACGGGGGGGGCGCTGACACTCGCCATCCTGCCCGCCTTCGGGATGCACTGGCTGGCCCCGCGCCTTGCCGATTTCCGCGCGCGCCATCCGCAGGTGTCGCTCAGCCTTTCCACCCGCCTGCGCCCCTTCGATATGGAGGCCGAGGGCTTCGATGCCGCCATCCATTACGGCCGCCCCGACTGGACAGGGGCCGAGCACCTGCTGCTCATGGAGGAAGAGGTGCAGGCCGTCTGCGCGCCGACCTTCCTGCCATCCCCCCTGACAGCGGCGGCGGGGATCATGGACCATCCGCTGTTGCAAATCGAAAGCCGGACGGGCGACTGGGGCCGGTGGCTGGCGGCACAGGGCGTGGCGGGGCAAAGGCCGGGGGGGATGCTCTTCGACCAGTTCGCCACGATGCAGCAGGCGGCGATCCATGGTCTGGGCATCGCCCTTCTGCCGACATTCCTGATCTCGGACGATCTGCGCAGCCGGCGGCTTGTCCCCGCCTTCGGCCCGCCGGTGCGGGCGGCGGGCAGCTACTGGCTGGTCTGGCCGCGCGCCCTGCCCCCGCGCCCGCCCTTTGCCGCCTTCCGCGACTGGATCGACGGGCAGCGCCCGCGTTGAGCGGGGACAGGGGGCGCACGCGCCCCCTCTGACCCTGCGGGTCATTCACCCCCTGTGGATATTTGCGGACAGAAAATGCGGACAGCCGCTGCCCTGCGCCACGCGGCGCCTAAAGGCCCTCGACGATCACCACCTGCACCTCGGCGGCCCCTGCACGGGCGGCGCGGGCTGCGGCATATTCGGGACTCGCATGGCAGGCCCGCGCGGTGGCGAGATCGGGGAATTCGATCACCACATGGCGGGCATGGGCGGGGCCTTCCAGCGTCTCGGCCGCGCCACCCCGCGCAAGGAAGCGCGCGCCGAAGCGGGCGAAAGCGGCGGGGGCTAGGGATTGGTAATCGCGGTAGCGGTCGGGGTCGGTGACCGTGACATGGGCGATCCAGTAGGCGGGCATCAGGTGGCC
Source organism: Paragemmobacter amnigenus (assembly GCF_009908265.2). Lineage (GTDB taxonomy): Bacteria > Pseudomonadota > Alphaproteobacteria > Rhodobacterales > Rhodobacteraceae > Paragemmobacter > Paragemmobacter amnigenus. Next base: position 77,932 of record NZ_JAAATX020000016.1, read on the forward strand.
TCCAGCATCCGCCGCGCGATGGCGGCGGCTTCGGTCAGGTGATCTTCCACCGCCTGCCGCGCGGCGGCGGGGTCGCCCGCGGCGATGGCGGCGGCGATGCGCGCCATGCGGTCGGGTCCGGCGACGGGACGGTCGGTCGCGGCGAGTGTCAGGGCGCGCAGGCGGCTGATGCGGCCGTTCAGGCGCTGCACGATCTCCCACGCGATGGCGTGGCCCGCAGACTGGAAGATGATTTCGTAGAACCGCGTGGTCGCCTCGAACACCGCATCCGTCGCGCCCTGCGCCGCGCGGATGGCGGCCAGCGCCGCGGCAAGCTCCGCCTTCACGCCCGCATCCGCCACGCCCGCGCAGGCGGCTGCCGCGCTTCCCTCCAGCAGCAGGCGGATATCGTAGATCTGCCGCGCCTGCGCCCAGTCGAGCCGCGCCACGACAGGGCCACGGTTGGGCAGGCTTTCCACCAGACCCTCTGCCTCGAGTATCCGGATCACCTCGCGCACGACCGAGCGGCTGACGCCCAGCTGGTCGCACAGCGTGCGTTCCACCAGCCGCGCGCCGGACGGGAAGCGCCCCGCGATGATGGCCGCGCGCATCCGCGCCAGCACGATCTCGCGCAGGGTCTGCGGCGGGCGGTCGATGCGGAGGGCGTCTTTTTCCGGCTGTTCCATGCGTTGACCCTAGCCTGCGACATTGGGGGTCGCAACGACTCGTTGACATCCCGTCTTATGGTATACCATCATACAGGGAACTGCAAAACGAGGTTCCCGATGCCCGCCGAAATCCGCAAGACGCTGCTGCATGTCGAGACGACGCTGATCGAGGGGGGCCGCGCGGCACCCCGCCCGCTGAAGCTGATCGGTGCGGCAGCGGTGGTGCGGAACCCCTGGGCGGGGCGCGGTTTCGTGGAGGATCTGAAGCCCGAGATCCATGATGTGGCCCCCGAACTGGGCGCGCTGCTGACGGGGATGATTTTGGACGCGGCGGGCGGCGGCGATGTGGTCGAAGGCTATGGCAAGGCCGCGATCGTGGGGCTGGACGGCGAGGTGGAACATGCCTCGGCCCTGATCCACACGCTGCGCTTCGGCAACCATTACCGGCAGGCGGTGGGGGCCAAGACCTATCTGGCTTTCACCAATATTCGCGGGGGCGCGAATACGCCCGTGATGATCCCGCTGATGGACAAGAACGACGAAGGCCGCCGGTCGCATTACCTGACCGTCCACTTCGCCATCCCCGACGCCCCCGCGGCGGACGAGATCGTGGTGGCCCTTGGCGCATCGGTGGGTGGCCGCCCGCATCACCGCATCGGGGACCGCTATCAGGACCTGAAGGATCTGGGCCATGATGTCAAAAACCCTGCTGCTGTCTGACGGGGCAGAGGTCGGGCTGATCGAGGTCGGCCCCAAGGACGGCACGGGAGAGGCGCTGGTCCTGATCCATGGCGTGGGGCTGAACGCCCGCGCCTGGGCACCGCAGATTGCCGCGCTGGCGGCGACGCACCGCGTCTTCGCGCTGGACATGCCGGGGCACGGGCGGTCGGACTTGCTGTCCGCAGGGGCGCGGCTGCCCGATTATGTCGACTGGGCCGCACGGACGATCCTTGCGCTGGGGGTGGGGGCGGTGAATGTCGCGGGCCATTCCATGGGCGCGCTGATCGCGACGGGGCTGGCGGCGGACTATCCCGAACTGATCCGCCGCGTGGCGGTGCTGAACGCCGTCCACCGCCGCACGGCAGAGGCGCGCGCCGCCGTCACTGCGCGGGCCGAGGCGATGGCGCGGGGCGAATTCGACGCGCAGGCCCCGCTGGCCCGCTGGTTCACCGATGCCGATGCCCCCATCCGCGCGCAGGTCGCCCGCTGGCTGCAGGAGGTCGACCGCGCAGGCTATGCCGCCGCCTACCGCGCCTTTGCCACGGGCGACGATGTCTATGCCGACCGCTGGGGCGGCATCCTGTGCCCTGCGCTGGTGCTGACGGGGGATGGCGATGCGAATTCCACGCCCGAGATGACGCGGACCATGGCCGCCACAGCCCCGCGCGGGCGGGCGGTGGTGGTGGAAGGCCACCGCCACATGGTCAACCTGACCGCGCCCGACCGCGTCACGGCGGCGCTGCGGGACTGGCTGCAAACCCCGCTGATGGCGGAAACCGAAGGGCTGCGCGCATGACCCAACCGCAAGACCCCCGCCGCGCGCTGCGCGATGCCTTCGGCACCTTCATGACCGGCGTGACCATCGTCACCACCCGTGACGGACAGGGCAGACCGCTGGGCTTTACCGCCAACAGCTTTGCCTCCGTCTCGCTGGACCCGGCGCTTCTGCTGGTGCAGATCTCGCAAAATTCCGTAAATTACGTAAACTTCACCACGGCCCGCGGCTTTGCCGTCAACATCCTGTCCGAAGGGCAGAAGGCGCTGTCCAACACCTTTGCCCGCCCGTCCGAGGACCGCTTCGCCGGCATCGACTGGCAGGCGGGACCGGCGGGCAGCCCGATCCTGCCGGACGTGTCGGCATGGTTCGACTGCGCCCTGCATCAGGTGGTCGAGGCGGGCGATCACGCCATCCTGCTGGGCCGGGTCGAGGCGTTCCAGGCCACCCCTGCCCCCGGGCTGGGCTATTACCGCGGCACCTATTTCACCCCCGTCGCGACGCAAGCCACCGTGCCCACGGGGCCGGACATCATCGTGTCGGCCATCCTCGAACGCGCGGGGCAGGTGCTCTTGGTCGATGACGGCTTCGGCGGGCTTACGCTGCCCACGGCGCGGGTGGGGCGGGACGGGACGACGGCGGCCCTTGCCGCCCTGATCGCCGCCACGGGCATCGAGGCCGCGCCCGGCCCCCTTTACTCCGTGTTCGAGGATGTGGCGCGCGGGCAGCAGCACATCGCCTTCCGCTGCCCCGCCACCGCAGGCACCCCCGCCAAGGGGGCTTTCGTCGACCTGACCCCTGCGTCATTCGCGGAGGTGACGGATCAGGCGCTGCGCACCATGCTGGACCGGCTGGCCGAGGAATCGCGCATGGGCAATTACGGCATCTATTTCGGCAACCAGAATGCAGGCCAGGTCGCGCTGGTCGCGGGAGAGAAGACCAAATGAAATTCTCGCTCTTCGTCCATATGGAGCGTGTCAGCCCCACCGATCCCGAACCGCGCCTGTACGAGGAGATGCTGGAACTTTGCCGCATGGCCGACGAGGGCGGCATGTGCGCAATCTGGACGGGGGAACATCACGGGATGTCCTTCACCATCGCGCCGAACCCGCTGTTGAACCTTGTCGACCTTGCGCGGCGGACGAAGAATGTCCGCCTTGGCACCGGCACCGTCATCGCCCCCTTCTGGCACCCGATCAAGCTGGCGGGCGAGGCCGCGATGGCCGACATCATCATGGACGGGCGGCTGGAACTGGGCATCGCGCGCGGGGCCTACAGTTTCGAATATGAACGCGTCATGCCCGGCCTTGACGCATGGAACGCGGGCGGGCGGATGCGCGAGCTGATCCCCGCGATCAAGGGCCTCTGGGCGGGCGATTACGCGCATGAGGGGCAGTATTGGCAATTCCCCGCCACGACCAGCGCGCCGCAACCACTGCAACAGCCGCACCCGCCGATCTGGGTGGCCGCGCGCGACCCGAACAGCCACGAATTCGCCGTGGCCAACGGCTGCAACGTGCAATGCACGCCCCTGCACAACCCGTTTTCCGAAATCGAAAGCCTGATGCAGCGCTTCAACGACGCCTGCGCCAAGTCGCCCGAGGTGCCGCGCCCGAAGATCATGGTGCTGCAACACGGCTATGTCGCGGCGGACAAGGCCGATGCCGACCTTGCGGCGGACGAACTCAACCGCTTCTACAACTATTTCGGCGCGTGGTTCCTGAACAAGCGGCCCATCACCAAGGGCCTGATCGAACCCCTGACCGAGGAAGAGATCGCCGCCCACCCCTTCTATTCCCCGCAGGTGATGCGCGAGAACCTTCTGATCGGCGAGGTGCCCGAGGTGATCGAAAAGCTGCGCCGGATCGAGGCGCTGGGATATGACGAATTCTCGCTGTGGATCGACAGCGGGCAAAGCTTCGAGAGAAAGCGCGCGAGCCTCAAGCGCTTTATCGAAGACGTGATGCCCGCCTTTGCCTGAGGGACAGATGGACCGCTTCCAGCTTTACATCGACGGCGCGTTCGAGGATGGCGCGGCCCGCTTTCCCAGCATCGACCCCGCCACGGGCACCCCGTGGGCCGACATGCCCGAGGCGCGCGCGGCAGAGGTGGACCGCGCGGTCAGCGCGGCAGAGCGGGCCTTCCGCACGGGGGCGTGGCCGAAGATGACGGCCAGCCAGCGGGGGAAACTGCTGCTGAAACTGGCCGATCTGGTGCAGGCGGCGGCGCCCGAGCTTGCACGGCTGGAAACCCGCGACACGGGCAAGATCATCCGCGAGACGACGGCCCAGATTGCCTATGTGGCCGAATACTACCGCTATTACGCAGGGATCGCCGACAAGATCGAAGGCGCGCATCTGCCCATCGACAAGCCCGACATGGAAGTCTGGACCCGCCGCGAACCCGTGGGCGTCGTCGCCGCCATCGTGCCGTGGAATTCGCAACTGTTCCTTTCTGCCGTCAAGCTCGGCCCCGCCCTTGCCGCAGGCTGCACCGTGGTGCTGAAAGCCTCCGAGGACGGCCCCGCCCCCCTGCTGCATTTCGCGCGGCTGGTGCATGAGGCGGGCTTTCCGGCGGGGGTGGTCAACATCCTCACGGGCTTTGGCCCCACCTGCGGCCACGTCCTGACGACCCATCCCAGGGTCGCCCATATCGCCTTTACCGGCGGGCCCGCCACGGCGCGGGCGGTGGTCCGGAACTCGGCCGACAACCTTGCCTCCACCTCGCTGGAACTGGGGGGCAAGTCGCCCTTCATCGTCTTTGCCGATGCCGATCTGGACAGCGCGGCCAACGCGCAGGTGTCGGGCATCTTCGCCGCCACGGGGCAAAGCTGCGTCGCAGGCTCACGCCTGCTGGTCGAGGCATCGGTGAAGGACGCCTTCCTTGCCCGCCTGAAGGCCAAGGCCGAAGCGATCCGCATCGCTGCCCCCGACGACATGGCAACCGAGGTCGGCCCCCTCTGCACCGCGCGGCAGCGTGACCATATCGCGGCCACCATCGCGGCCTCCGTCGCCAAGGGGGCGAAGATCGTCACGGGCGGCGCGGCGATCGACGGCCCGGGCTTCTACTTCCCGCCCACGATCCTTGACTGTTCCGATGCCCCCGACGCCCCTGCCCTGTCGGAGGAATTCTTCGGCCCCGTCCTGTCCGTCACCCCCTTCACGACCGAGGAAGAGGCGCTGGAAAAGGCCAACGACACCGCCTATGGCCTTGCCTCCGGCGTCTTCACGCAATCCCTGACCCGCGCGCACCGGATGATCCGCGGCCTGCGCGCGGGCGTGGTCTGGGTGAACACCTACCGCGCCGTCTCGCCCATCGCGCCCTTTGGCGGGCACGGACTGTCGGGCCACGGGCGCGAGGGGGGCATGGCCGCCGCGCTGGATTACACCACGACGAAAACCGTCTGGCTGCGCACCTCGGACGACCCGATCCCCGACCCCTTCGTCATGCGCTAGCCAGTCCGCCCGCGAACGGGCCGGAGCGGGTCAGGCCGCCACCTCTGCTGCATCTTCCTGCGGCAGGGCGCTTTCGGGCAGGCGGACCACCGTCACGCTCGAGGCCGCCTCGGACACCACCTGCGCCGAGACCGAGCCGAGATAGCGCCGCGTCGCGGAATGTCCGCGCGCGCCCATCAGGATATGGTCGACGCGGTTCCGGTTGGCATGGGCGATGATCGCCCCCGCCGGATCGCTGCTTTCCAGCACGGAAAAGGAAATCCGCCCCTCGTCCAGCTCCAGTTCCGCCCCCCAGTCGCGCAGCGCGACAAGGCGCATGACATGCAGATGCTCGCCCGCGTCATCCGTGGCCTGATCGATCCCGATCCGCGCGGTCCTGAGGATGTTCACGCAGGACACCCGCGCATCGGGCTGCACCGCCAGCATCCGGCGCAGCGTCGTCAGGATATGACGGTTGAGCGCTTCGGCCTCGGGCGACAGGTCCAACGCCACCATCAGCACGGGTGCCTGATCCATCTGCGCGCTGACGCTGACCGGATCGGACAGCCGCCGGACCCCGCGCATCCGGCGCCAGCGGCGGAACACGGCAAGCCTGCCATCCGCCCGCATCCTGCGCGCCCGCGCGGTCAATCGCACCTGCGCGGGGTTCTGCAGATCGAACAGCAACTGTCCCGCCGACTGGTACCGCGCCTGCGGGTCCACCTCCAGACAGCGCAGGACGATCTCCTGGAACCATTCGGGCAGGGCCGGAACCAGCGCACGCGGCGGCACCGGATCGCGCCACAACCGCTTTCGCACCCCGCGCAGGCTGGCGGGTTCGCCCCATGGCGGATGGCCCGTGCACAGCTCGTAGAACATCGCGCCAAGGGCGAAGATATCGCTGCGAAGGTCGTCGCGCTGCTTCAGATACTGTTCGGGCGCCATATAGGGAAAGGTGCCCAGGGGAACGGTGAATTCTTCCGCCAGCAGGTCGGGCAGCAGGTCGTGGCGGGCAAGGCCGTAATCGATCGCGACGTATTCGCCGCTGTCACGGCGCAGGAAGTTCGCGGGTTTCAGGTCGAAATGGATGACATGCTGGCGGTGCAGGTCCACCACCGCCTCGGTCATGCGCGCGGCCATTTCCAGCACGTCGGACAGGGGCAGCGGCGCCTGCGCGAACGGGCCGAGCAGCGATCCCCCGCCGATCCATTCCGTCACGATATAGGGCATGGAGGAGAAATCGCCCAAGGCCACCACCCGTGGCACATGCGGCCCCGTCAGGCGCGGCACGATCATCTGCTCGATCTCGAAGCCCACGATGGTGGGCGCATCGAACCCGTCAAGGATGGTGGGCACCTTCATCGCCAGACGGCCCTTGTGGTCGGGATGGGTCGCCTCCCAGATCGTCGCGAAGCCGCCCCTGTGCCGGCATGGCCCGATGGTGAAACCGTCGATCTCCAGCCCCTCGCGCGGTCGCAACATGCCCTAGGCCCCCCAGTTCAGTCGCACGGCAAGGCTTTCGGGCAGGCCCAGCGCGCGGATTTTCCCCACTGTCCGCGCCGTGTTGCAAGCCACACGGTGAAAGGACAGTTCGTTGCGGTCGTGGTCGAAGATGGCATAGCCCGCCTTTGGCACCCCGTCGCGCGGCTGCCCCGCCGCACCCACGACGGCAAGCCAGCGCCGCGTGCGGATCAGCGGCACAGGCTGGGCAAAGGCGAAACCCTGGCGCTGGATGCGCCCGTCGAAAGAGCGGCTCATCAGGTCGGGGACATGGCGGTGGCCCACGAAGATCGCGCGGGCATCGGTCACGGCGAAACTTCCCGCCGCACGGGCGGGGTCGGTGACATAGATCCAGTCCGCGGGCGAATTCGCACTGGCATGGACAAAGAACAGATCCCCCTCCCGATGGGTCATCGGCAGTCCGTCCAGAAAGGCGCGGTGATCCGCAGAGAGCAGCGGTCGCGTCCAGTCGATCACCCGCCGCGCCGTCACGTTCATGCCGCTGTCGGGCGTAGCGATGGCTGCGTCATGGTTGCCCTTGAGGACGACAGCCCCCTGTGCGGCAAGCGCTGCCACCGTCTCGACGCACCAGACCGGATCGGGGCCATAGCCCACGATGTCACCCAGACAGACGATCCGGTCCGCCCCGCGTCCGGCAAGGTCGGCCAGCACGGCCTCCAGCCCCTCGCGGTTGGCATGGATGTCGGTAATGATCGCCGTCCGCACGCCCCGCCCACCCGTTCACGCCGCGCAAGCAGCATAGGCACCCCGCCCCCATTGCCGCAATGACACCCGAAGTCGCAGTCCCCGCGCCCCGTGCCGCGCAAATGCGGATTGATCCCCCCGCGCCTGCGGGCCAGACTGCGCGCCACGGGAAACGGGCGGAAGGAACGCGATGCAGCCCCATGACAACCGCGCGTGGCTGCTGCTGTTGCCCGCGCTCCTGCTGCTGGGCGTGGTGGGGGCGCTGCCGCTTCTGGCGGTGATCAATTACGGTTTCCACGACATCTTCACCCTGTCCGACGTGCAATGGGTGGGGGTGGAGTGGTTCGGGGACATCCTGCAATCGGACCGTTTCCTCGCCTCGCTCGGGCGCAGCCTGCTGTTCTCGGCGCTGGCCCTGTCGATACAGGTGCCGCTGGGGATCATGGTGGCGCTCCTGCTCGTGGGGTTCGGGCGGCGGGCGATCTGGGGGCTGATGCTCTGCGCCCTGCCGCTGGTCGTGCCGTGGAACATGATCCCGATGCTCTGGCTGGGGCTGGTCGATGCCCGCACGGGGATCGTGGGACCGTGGCTGGCGGCGGCGGGCTTCGACTGGAAATTCACCGCATGGCACACATGGGCGCTGATCCTGACCATGGACACGTGGCACTGGCTGGGGCTGGTCGTGGTGCTGGCCTATGCGGGGCTGTCGGCCATCCCGCCCGCCTACCGTCAGGCCGCCGCGATCGACGGCGCCAGCCGCTGGGCCATCTTCCGCCACATCGAACTGCCCCGCATCTCGGGCGCGCTGGCCATCGTGCTGCTGTTGCGCTTCGTCGACAGCTTCATGATCTATATCGAGGCCTTCACCATCAACGCGGGCGGTCCGGATGACGCCACGCGCTTCCTGACGCTGGAACTGGGCGAAGAGATCAAGGGCTTTTCCTATGGTCAGGCGGCGGCGCGGGCGACGCTTTACTTCCTGTTCGTGCTGGCGGTGGTCTGGGCCTTCGTCATCGCCACCCGCCGGACAGAGGAGACGGCATGATCCGCGCGGCAGGACTTCTGGCGCTGGCCCTCTTCATCCTGCTGCCGCTGGCGCAGGCGGTGATGCTGAGCTTCGTCGTCACCCTGCCCAAGGACGGGCTGGCCGAAGGGGCGGTCGGCCTGATGAACTATGCCGCCGTCCTCGCCGCGCCGGAGCTGCGCGCGGCCATGGTCAATTCGGCGGTCTATGTGGTGCTCAACCTCCTGCTCTGCATCGCGGTGGCGCTGCCGGCCGCCTATGCGCTGGCGCGCTACCGCTTCGTGGGCGACCGGCATTTCCTGCTGCTCATCCTCGTTTTCCGCGTGACGCCGCCCGTCGTGCTGTCGCTGCCGATCTTCATCCTGTTCTCAAAGCTCGGCCTCGTGAACTCGCCGGTCGGGATCGCGCTGGTCCATTGCCTGTTCAACCTGCCCGTCGCGATCTGGATACTGGAAAGCTTCATCCGCGCCGTGCCCCGCGCGCTGGACGAGACAGCCTTCCTCGACGGCCATTCCGGCGCGTCCTTCTTCTTCCGCCACCTGATCCCCGCCATCGCGCCGGGGATCGGGGTCGCGGCGTTTTTCTGCTTCATCTTCTCGTGGGTCGAGGTGGTCTTCGCCCGCATCCTGACGGTGACGGCGGGCAAACCGGTGACCATGGCAATCAGCGCCATGTTCGGTTTCCAGACGGATATGGGAATGGTCATGGCGATGACCTGCCTGTCGCTCCTTCCGGGGCTGGGCATGATCTGGCTGGTCCGCAACCACCTGGCCCGCGGCTTCACCCTGCGCGCCTGACGCGCCGCAGAACGCAAAAGGGCGGACCCGCAGGCCCGCCCTTCCCCGTTCACGGCGAGAAGGCTGCTTACTGCAGCGGCCCCATGACCACCTCGTTCGCGACCGCGTCCTGCGTCGCGGCAAGCTCGGGGTCGGACACCAGACCATAGGCCGCCAGCGGGCCATCGGGACCGGCCATGTCGTCGGACACGAAGAATTCG
>NZ_JAAATX020000017.1 GCF_009908265.2 Paragemmobacter amnigenus
CCGCGCCAAGCCCGCACCCTCCAGGTGATCCATGAAACGCGCCCCTCGCAGCCGTCAACGCCATGATTTATATGCGAAATATCACGATTACGACAGCGAAATCAGCGACTTACTTGGAGAATGTGGGATTACTCGTTCTTCGTCTGGATGCTTGAAGTCTACGCTAGGGAGAAGGGAGACACCGACCCCGTCGCCTTCCGGGCGTTCCAGCGACGCTGTGAGACCCTCTTTGCCCTTATTGCTGCGCGGGGCTCGACCGAATTGGGCGTTGCCGGGATAGATTGGGCGCAAAAGCAACTGGGCGACGTTCCGAACGATCCGGAGACGATGATAGACTTTTCAGTCGGGGCCGATCCGGACACGGACGTCGGCCAGCGCTACTTGCGCAACAAGGGCGGTGCATTCGGCGGCATCTATGCCACTCAGATGTTCGAGATGGGCCTGATCACACTTGGCGATGATCGGAACCCGATTGCAGTCTGCACGAACCGCGCACTTCCATTGGCAGAGGCTTTCGCCGCGGAGATTGGTGAGCTCGGGACTGCATTCCTGCGCTGCGTGAAAGACGGAAAAGTGACGCTAGCCGATCTCGACCGAATGGCGCCGATGCAACCCTCCGATATCGTGGTGGGTAGCGCCGAACATCGGCTGCTCGTCCAAGTGCTGCTTGGCCAAGTATCGCCAGCAATCGCGCCCGACAAGCTGCGAAGATCCACCGCAATCATGCTTCTGCAGCTCATTGGTGCGACGAAGGCGGTGCCGCGCGCCGAGGCCGTGAAATGGGAATGGTTCAGTGCTGGCCATCCGGCATCCGAACCCGCTCCTGCAATCGAGGACGTTCGCGTCTTGTGGGCGCTTTATCAGGCATGTGATCTCGTGCGGCTTGCCTATGAGAACATCCTCGATCTTGCCTTGGACATTCTGCAAGAGGCGGAATTGGGGCGGATGCCGCTCGGTGAGGTGGTGTCGGAATTGGTCGGCCTTGTCGACGTGCCCGATGGCATGACTTGGCGGGACTACTCCGCGAGCCTGCTCGAAGGGTTAGATCCGGCCAAGGCCGCGAAGTTAGCTGACGAGCGCATGGTCGAGGCCCGGGCTTCGGGGGATCGGGCAACGCGAATGCAATCTGTCGTGGCGCTTGTCGCGGCGCTATTCGAAAGGGCGGCAGCCTTCGGCCAGTTGCTGGACAGCGCGCTGAATGCGCCGGACCACTTCCAGTCGCTGCGGACAGAAGTAAACTACCTGCAGGCGCGAGAGCAGGAGAATGCCCGAACTGTCCTTGTCGCCGTGGTTCGTGAACGTGTCCTGAAACGCCATCTCTGGGTGGCGTCGCGTAAGTTCCGCAACCAGAAAGCCTATACCTTCCTGATCGAGCCCGAGGAGGGATTGCTGCGGTTCAGGGATCGTTTCCGGGTGTCGCCAAGCAGCCCGCGCCTGGATCAAGCCATGCGGTTCCTTCGGGACGTCAAGCTGATTGACGATGAAGGGCTGACCGAGATCGGCCGCGCGGAGCTTGATGCCGCATGAAGTACTTTGATGTATTCGGCGAAAGCGGTTTTCACTCGGCATTTCTGACAACTTACGCCTTCGGGGCGCAGGCGTTCGAGGACGTCCCGTTCTCGCGGCTGCGGGGATCTGGCTGTCGTAACATCGTGGTCCTTGCCGATCGGCAGATGGTCAACCAGAGCTTTGCCGAACTGGGCCCACCGAAATTCGCAGGAAGCAGCTATCACCTTGTCAAGGCCGATGCGCCGGGTGCCTTCCACCCGAAGATCACCTTGCTCATCGGGGCGAAGAAGGGCCGATTGCTGATCGGCTCGGCCAATCTGACCGCGCTCGGCCTCGGTGGAAATAGGGAACTGGTCGCCAGCCTCTCCTACGGCGATGACGCGACGGGCACCGCCCACCATTTCGCTGCGGCACTGAACTACATTCGCAGCAAGGTTCCCTCGGATGACCTTTGGTTTGCGACAGCGATGCAGAGGGCGCTTCGTTCGTCGCCCTGGCTGCGCGTGGCAATGGAAAACCCTTTCCCAGAGCAGGAGGACAACCTTGAAGTCGCGCTGCTGCATGATCGTCCGGACGTGACAATCCTCGACCAGATCGCTGCCAGCGTGGGCGATGATCGGATAGAGCGGTTGATTGTCGTGTCGCCCTATTGGGACATGAAACTCGAAGGGCTGGCACGATTGAGGGCCATCATGGGCGACCCGCCGACGGATTTGCTGATCGACGCCGCTTCGACTTACTTCCCGAAATCCGAACTGCCGCGGCTCTCGGACATCGAGATTTTCAAGGTCGACACGTCCGACAGCAAGAGGTTTGTCCACGCTAAGCTCGTGATTGCACAAGGCCAGGCATGGGATCACGTGATCTCGGGCAGCATGAACTGTACCTTGCCTGCCTTGCTCGGCCCAACGATTGTGCGCGGCAACGCCGAGGCCGGGATCTACAAGCGCGTTCCGCCGCGAACGGCCCTCGCAGCGCTTGGCCTAGAGAGCTACCGCGATGCGCCGTTGCAGCCGACTGATCTTCACGACCTGGCCTCCGCCACGGCGAAAAGTCCATCGGGCGAGGCGTACACCGATGGTGGGACGATGACCTTGCAGTCGGGACGGTTATTCTGGAAGCCGCCAGCCGGTTTTGTGCCTGGCTCGGCCACTGCCATCACCCTGCAGGACCGGGACGAGGTTCAGTTCGGTAATCGTATTGACCTTGTGCAAGGAGGCGACACGGCTTGGCGCATGGAACTCGAAGCAGGACGTCCCAAGTCCGGCATCGTCCATTTTGCCGATGGCTCCGTATCCGCGCCGGTCCAGGTCATTGATCTCGATGTCCTCGCCGTCCGCACGCTACCACCCGCGCAAGGTCGCAAGAAGTCACTGACGGATATCCTTGCCGAGGCGATGAACGAAGACCTGATCCTGATCGAGACCCTGAACCAGCTCGAAGCGCTGGAGCTTGAAGAAACCGGTGCGACTGCAGATCCTTCACCGAAGGCCTTTGCCCCTCCCTCGGCTGCATCAACAGAGCAGGTTCATGCGATCCTGTCCTATGACGAATTCGTGCGGGCACGCAGCAGTTCAATGGCGCAGGGAAGCCAGATTTTGGGCGGGTTTTTCGGTCGACACGACAGCCCGGCCAACACCCTGAGCGCGGCGCTCAACCGGATCATTGGCCTCGTCGGGCTGGATCTCGACGCTGATGAAGATCGAGAACTGAAGGCGATTGCGGCCATGGATTTCCGCATGACCGAACCTGCGGCACCGAGTGATGCCGCACCAACCACACCGCAAGAAGGACCGACGAAACCAGCGAAAGCCACGAAGCAGGCCGTGGCCACTGCGAACAAGATGAAAGAGGCAGTCGACGCATTCGAGGCAAGATGCCGATTGCTGAGAGGCAAGCCGATCAGTACCGCGGAACTTGTGCGGCTTCGTGCTCTCCTCCAAATCCTGCTTTCCCATGCTCAACCGATCCGAGGGGCTGCGCTGCCAACTCAGATCCTGCCAATCCATACCAAGGACAGCTACGACTGGCCCCGACTGGTCGGACGGTTGCTCAAGCAGCATTTCGGTACCGCTCGGGCATTGCAGACCCTTCAAGTGGCGCAAGATGAGGGCGAGCAGAAGCGCGTACTTGAATACCTCGCCATGGCAGACTGGGCGGCCAAGGCAGCAGCAACCGCAGCAGCCTCACATCCCAAGACTGCTGACCTGCGTGGACCACTGGATAGTCTGGCGAAGGCCCTCGCGGCACAGGTCGCTTCGATCATAGGCGCCATCGACGAGGACAGGAATTACTTCGATGACATCACCGCAAAGCTGGACGAACGATTTGCTGACCGCTTGGCGCTGAAGCCCAGTGCGCGCCTCGCATATGCTTGAGGGTGCACAATTGTGCCCATCGCCATGCGGGACGGGCATGGCTGCACCTGCCATCATCGACTTGCGACGAATCCCTGCCGCGCGTTGACAGCGTGAATACATGAAACGGGCCGGGCGATGAGCCGTGGTCGAGGCATTTGGAACTTGCTTCGTAGCAGGCTTCGCCCGGCCCGTATTTCACCGGCATGCCCGCGCCTGGTCGCGCAACACAGCGTAGTCGCTGAGCATCCGCACGATCACGGCCCCTTCTGGCAACGCCTCAACTTCGTCTGCCGCTCTGACCTGCTCGACAGTGGTGTAGTCGACCACGGGCGGGCACGGTGCGCGGGTCTTAGAACCGGCCATCGCGCAGCCGGTCAGCCAGAGCAACGCGATCAGCAGGGCGGCGGGCGGCGGCGTCGAGCATCTGGCGGTGGACGGCATCGTTTCTCTCTCGGGTATCAAGCTGCTCGGCGGCGCGCCCGGCGCGTTCCCCGGCGCGGCGGAGGTTCAGCAGAAACAGCAGGATCGCTCCGGCACCGAGGATCAGGCCCAGCGCTTTCCGCGCCGGGCCATGGGTGAGGAGCCAACCGATCACCGCTGGCCCCGTTTCCAGTCATCGAGCCGGGCGTGGATGGTAACGGCGATGCCGATCAGAGCGATAGCGATCAACACCCAGCGCAGCGTGTCGAGGTAGGGCACCAGCGGCTGGATCGTGGACTGGGTTTCCGCGAGGACGTCTTGAAGAACCTCTACCCCTGCCGCGCCGACGGTCGCCGCCCCAGCGGCCCCGCCGCCGCGCAGGGTGCGGCTTTCCGATAGGACTTCTCGGGCAGGCGGCAGTTCCGGGGCGAAGGGGACGGGCCGCGCCGCGAAGGGATCGCCCCAGGATCGGGCAGGCCCGAGATCGATGTGCATGAAGCCGGAGCGGGGATAGTACCCGAACCCAAGGAACCCGACCGCCCGCGCCGCCGCCTCGAAGGCAACCGTATCGTGGTTCGACATCGCGATGTCGAAAGCGGTGCCTTGCATGTGTTTCGAGGCCGGGGCTCCGCCGACGGCACGGTTGTGTTCCGGGCTGCGATAAGCTGAGCGGATGATCAGCGGCTTGCCCAGCCGGTCGCGCAGGGCCTGCAGTTTGTCCATGGCCTCGGTGTTGATCTTGATCGCACCGGTGCCGCGGCAGGCGATCTCGGCCGGCGAAAAACTCGGCCAGCGCCACGCCTTCTCGGGAACGTCGCGCCAGGTGGGGAAAGACAAGGTCGGCATGGTGGCTCCTTCAAATGGAAAAACCCGCCTTGGGGGCGGGCGAGGTGGTGGTTTCAATGATGAAATCGGCAGCGCCTCCCCGTCAGGGCGCGCTGCCGAAGATCTTCAGCTTGAGCGCGATGCCCGCCAGCAGTGCCAGGATGACGCCGGTCGTGATCAGGTGGACCGCGCTCTGCACGGCCGTGCGGCGGACAAACCGGATGGCATCGAGGAGCGCGCGCAGATCGCGGATATCGAGGGCGGCTTCCTTGCCGTCGAGTCCGACATCGGCCAGCGCGCGTTTGGCCCCCTCTTCCGCCGCCCGCGCGAGGAGTTCCTCGAACTCGGCATCCGGCATGCGGACATGGCCCTCTCCGGAACGGCGCGGGCTCATGCGGATAGGACCCCGACTTCGGCAGGAAGGTTCAGGCTGGTCCAAGCACTGCTGTCGGCCGGGTTCAGTGCCCAAGTGGAATAGATCGACCGTGGCATGAGGGACGGCACGGTCACCGGAGCCGCGTCATGATTGACCCCGCCCATCCGCAGGAACCCCGCTGCCGCCTGCGGACCGACTGTCCCCGCCTGTGCGATCTGCTTCACATGCACGCCCGCGACGGCCGCGACGGCCGCTGGCCCGGTCGGCCCGGTCAGCGAGAAGGACAACCGCTGCCCGGCTGCGTTGCTGGACACCCGCGTGCCGACATCCTCGTCCTTGAGCGCATCGATGCTTCCCGCCATCTGGCTGAAGGTCGCGACGGCGTTGGGGGTGCGCCGCACGAAGCGTCGCCCGATGGTCGACACCCCATCCAGCACCGCGAAATGCGCGTAGTACCAGGTGCGTGTCGTGCTCGTGCCATGCAGACCGGTGTTGGCAAAGACGATCTGCACCGGCTTGCCCTTGCCTTGGGTGTTGGCGGCCGTGGCCGAACTTTGCAGCACGCCATCGACATAGAAGTCGATGGTGATGCTTGTTCCGACCGAAACCCGCACGTCGATCCACTGCGGTTGGCCGTTGGACGCGGTGTAGCTGGACCCACCCTGAACAGTCGTGTCCCCCCTGGCGATGGCGTGGTATCGCTTCGTGCTGGACAGGGGCTGAACCTGCGCGATGCGGACCAGGTTCGCATCATAGATGTCGAGGAAGTTCGCCGTCGCCTCTGTGATGTTCTCGGAGTCGGCGCTGGGTGGCACATAGCGAAAGCCCAGCCAAAGATCGCCGACGGGCGGCGAAAATGCGACCGAAAAAGGGGCCGCATATGTGCGCGATCCGATGAAGCGAACACCATTGATGTCTAGGTTCGCGTCGAAGCCGCCAGCGACGGTACTGAGCATCCCGGCGATGCCCGAGACGTCGGTCGGCTGGTGGCCGAGATGCAGGATGTAACTCATGGCAGTTCCACTTCGATGTAGATGTTGGCTTGGGTCCAGGTAGCGCCGCGACCCCCACCGTGTTCGAGGAAGAGCGCGGCATCGGCGGCGGTGAGATGCGGCCCGCCACCCCGGCTGATCCAGAGGGACGCACCCGCGATGCTGAGACCGCGGTCCCAACCGATCTCGAGGAAAGCTGCGGCGTCGAAGACGCGGAGGTCGGGTTCGAGGTAACCCAGTGCCGTTACGCCGGGAGGCACCGGGTAGCTGAACTGCGAGGGCAGCGAGCGGATCGTGCCGCCATCGCCGAGATTGCGCCCGTGGACCTGCGGATAGAAGGCCGCGCTTCCGCCAGCGGTCCAGGTCGCCACCCCGCTCACCGGATCGTCGCGCCAGATGCCGTTCTTGCCGATCCAGAGGCGGCCGAGGGAAGGATCGAGGACGAACATCAGCACATCATTTGCGCCGAAGGTGGGCAGACCTGTCAGGCTTTGTTGAGCCGTTGTCGTGGCCGAGGACCAGAGCGCCCCGGTGCCCCGCCAGCCGATCGAACCCAGCGTGATGGGGTTGAGGCCTGCATTGAACTCCTCGCGCAGCGCGGCCGCGACGACGCCCATGTAGCCGTCGAAGGTTGCGGCACCAGGGGCGCAAAGGACTTCCCAATAGCGCCGCCCGTCTGTGGGCAGGATCGCCTTTGCGGTCGGCACCCAGCCTCGATAATCGCTGCCGCCCGAGATGTTCACGGCGGTCCGGTTGCCGTTGGACAGGGTATAGCCCGCGGGACGGCGGGTGGTGTCCAGCTGCCAGACCGCGCCAATATCGACCGGAGGCCCGGTATCCCCGCCTTGGGCAAGGATGGCGCCGCGCATCATCAGAAGGCTCATGCGACAGCCCCCGCCAGCAGCGCGCCTTGGATGATCCATGCATCGGCCCCGCGCTTTACAAGGGCGGCCCCCGCCCATTGGCCGTCGAGGGCAACGGAACCGCCCAACACGCCATTCAGAGACACTCCGGCCGCAGCGGCCACCGTCGCGACCCCGGCGCCAACCTGCGTCACGTTGATCAGCGAACCGGTCTCGAAGGGAACGGAGGCCTCGGCGGGAATGGTCACCGTGACAGCCGAGGAACCGGTGGTCTCAATAATGCTGCCAAGATCGACGGCCTCCAGCGTGTGGCTGGTGGCGGTCAGGGTCCGGATGCGCACGATGCCTGGACGTGGCACCTCGACCCATGCCCCGGCCGTGAAGCGGACATGCCGCGCCTCATCGGCGATCCAGACCTGCCAGCCCTCCTGCGGGGTGAGATAGACCCAAGCGGCGGCCCCGGCCGGAGACTGATCCCAAAGCGCCAGCGTATTGGCATTGGCCCCGGCCGTGGCGGGCACGATCAGCATCTGACCGGTGCTGCCTGTAGTGGGCAGCGGCGTGGTGCGCGATGCGGCGCGGGCCTGCACTAGGGCCGAGAGGCGTCGCAGGTCTTCGCTTAGACTAGTGCCCCAGTTGCGCTGGCCAGGATCATAGAAGGCGCGCAGCCCCAATCCCGGCATGATCCGTTCCGGCATGCTCGTCCTCGCTCGTTATCGTGAATTCAGGGGTCAGGTGCCCCAGAGGAACCCCCAGCCGCGGTCCCATCCGGCGGCAAACGGTGCCGTCAGCCGAAACCAGCGCGCCTCGCGATCGGTGACCCAGCTTCCCTCGACCAGACGCCGCGAGCGGACGGCCAGTTCGATCTCGGCCGTGCGATCCGGGGCGCCGAGTTCCGGGATGGCCTCCGGCGCGAGGGACCAGCTGGCGTCACTGCCTGCATCGATCACCACGCCTGCGGGCAGGATGGCCGCCCCCGTATCAGGGTCCACCCAGCGCACCTCGATGATGTAGCCGACCCCGGGCTCCGGCCCGATGGAGCCCCCGGTGTGATCGACGATGACGGGGCTCGTCTGTGTCAGCCGGTCGCGGTGCGTCCAGGTCATGGCGAGAGGGCCCATGACCAGCGCATCAACATTGAGCTCGTAGCTGCCGTTGCCTTGCACGCGCCCGGGCGGCAGGGGCCGGATGCCGCGGCGGTCGAGGGTGACGCTGTCCTCGGGGGCGAGGGCGAAGGCCAGCGTGCCGCGCCCGGTCTCTGGCAGAAGCCGGGCCGCCAGGGTCTCGCCTGCGGCCCAGCTATCCTCGGTGATCCGTGCCACCTCGTCGAAGAAGATGACCGGCGTGCCGGAGGCATGCGCGCGCGGGACGGTGTCGAGGCATCCCCGGCCGACGGTGATGCTGGTCGGTGTGATCCCGTCGACGCGGACCAATTCGCCATCGATGCTGGCCAGCGTGCCGATCTCGACCTCGCCGATATCGCGCCAGCCGGTGACCGGGATCACCCGTGCTTCCGGGCTACCGGTCACGTCCGCGGCAAGCAGCGCCGTCGGGGCGAAGGCCACCACGCCCTCCGGCGCGGGTCCGGTACCGGGATCGATCCAGAGCTGGGCCGCCAGTGCATCGGCGCTGGGGCGTTCGCCGGTGGCCACTAGCGCACCTGCATCGGGATCCTCGGCGAGGCGGCGGTCGGCCTCGCTGTGGCCAAGCTCGCGCACCAGAAGCCAGTAGGGAGCTTCCTCGACCATGCGGCGCGCGAGTGCCCGGGGTGGTGCGGCGACGCCCGTGCCGGTAGGCATGCGCCCGCCCGCGATGGCCGTGGCGCCCAGCGCGAATACATCCTCGGCGATCTTCAGTCGAATGCCGTTGTCGCGCCCGTCCCCCTGTCCGATCTCGGAAATCCGCATCACGACGTCATCCAGGCCCAGCCGCGTCGAACGCAGCCGGATCACATCGCCGGGGCCGAGATCGGCCCCCTCGCGGTTGACGACGATCTCGCCGGTCAGGAGGGGGGCGGACAGGGCACGCAGGTCGCGCTCGGCCACGCGCAAGGCGAGCCCCTGATAGCGGATACCGGGATAGTCGAGCGTGGTGGCCAGAACCTCGCCCATCGCCTGGACGCGAGCAGTGTCGGTCACAGAAACCGCACCGGTGTCGTCGCTCCAGGCATCGGTGAAACGTACCGTGACGCTGTTGACAAGATCGGAGGGCGACCGGCGACCAAGACGGCCCCAATCCACGACATTGGTCTCGTCGAAGAGGGGAAGGCTGGCGGCCACATAATCCGCCCGGATCAGCTTCAACTCCCAGAGTCCTGTGCGCCGGTCGATGAAAAGAGTGGCATCGATATGGTCGAGGACGCTGGCGATAAACTCCTCGATGGAGCTGTCCTTTTGCCAGATCAGTGACAGGCCGAAGCCCTCGGTATAGAGTGCATCCGCCGCCCCCGTGAAACTCGGCCCGATCTCGACCGAGGAATATCCCAGGCCCCAATCCCTGTTGGTGAGGCATTCCCGGATGATATGGGCCGGGTTCATGTCCGGGCCGTTGCCGAAGGCGCCGCGCAGGGAGGCGACCAGCGCTTGCGGGTTGCCGGGCGGAATCACCGGCACGCCATCGACGGGGGTGTTGTCGATCTGGGCGGTGTAGGCGGTGTTCGCGAGCGAGATGTTGAAGCCGAAGATGTCGGCAGGCGGCAGGGTTCGGATGATCGCCAGCGCCGCATCGACCGAGGAAACGGGTGCGGGCTCACCATCGGTCACGAAGATCACGATCCGGCGTTTGGACCCGCCGCCCGCAAAGAAGGTGTTTGCCTCCGCGAAGGCCGCGTTGAAACTCGTGCCGCCATTGGTGAAGTTCGAGAGCCCCAGCATCCAGGCGTCAAGCGCGGCGTAGTCCGCAGGCTCCATGTTGCGGCGCTCGATCGACCCGGCGACAGAAACGTTCCAGAGGACGATGCGGATGTCGTTCGGCCGGTCAGGATCCACACCAGCGGCGATCTCGCGGATAAGCGCCGCCACGCCCGCCTTCTGGGCCGCCATCCGCGTGCCCGACATGGAGCCCGAGACATCGAGCGCGATGTAGATTGCGGCATCCGAGATGTTGGCCTCTGGCACGATGGCCGCCTTCTCGGGATACCACTGTGCCGCCCCGGCCTCACCGGTCAGGACGCGCGTGACACGCACGGCCCAAGGCTTCAGGTAAGGGTTGATGCCGAGATAGACTTGCCGCAGCACGAGGCTGCAGAGACTCCGATAGGCAGGCACATCCCCGCCCATGCGCGCGGCGAGATAGTCGTTCGGCCCCTGGCTCGGCCCGCCCATCAGCACATCGACATCGCCGCGGATGCCACCTTCGCGGCTCTCGCCGCCGAAGAGGTCGGGTTTGTCGATCCGGATGCGGCCGCCACCGGCTCCGGTATTGCTGGCACCGGTCGTGGCCTCGAACACCTCGACCGATTGCGTCGGGAAGCTCAGCGCCTCGGGCAGGACTGTCCAGCGTGTGATGTTGGTTGCGGCATCGAAGGTGACGGCCTGCAGGGTGATCGTCTGGCTCGACCCGTTGGCAAGTGCGAGGCGGTAATCGCGTCCGATTCCCACGCCAGCGCGGGTGCCGGGAAAGTTGAGGGTTGCGCCGCTATCGCCCGCCAGTGCCGCGGTGGCGGCCATGCCCGCGACGGTGCCAATCCGCGTCTCGACCGCCGCTCCCCCGCCTCCGGAAGAGCCTCCGCCGGTCGTGACCGACCATGCGGTGCGGCGGTCGACAAGGATCTCGCGGATGGCGTCGACCGGTCCATGGCAGAGCGCCAGATGCACACCCAGCGAATAGCGATAGCCGACAGTCTGGGCCTTGCTCCTACCGCCCATCGTCTGCCTCCGCGTTCGACATTTCTTGAGCAGCCTCTCGCGCTTCAGCCTGCATGATCACTGGTTCCACCAGCGCGTCGCCCGTTGAGCGGAGCGTTTCGACGTCAATGCCGCCATCGAGAAACGCCTGCCAGTCGAGCCCATGCCGCCGAAACCATGGCCGCACGCCCGCGAGGCAGTAGCGCGCCGCGCGCAGGTCCTGGATCGTCACGCGGGTCACTTCTTGCCGCCTTTCTTCTGGATGGGATCAACCCTCAGGTCTCCGGCCCAGACGACGTTCGGACCGGTGATTAGGACGGTGCCGAAAACGACCGGGATTGGTCGGCCCTCTTCGGCCGTCGGCAGCGTGAAGTCGTCGAGCCCTGCCGCCTGGGACTTCTCGACCTTGGGTCGCGGGCTCAGCGCATAGGAAATCGCCGAAAGCACGAGCCCGAGAACGAGCCGCGCAATGAAGGTCCAGACCATGGGAGATGCTCAGACGATGGAACTGCCGCCGAAGGGATTGCGGCCTGGGATCTCGGGGAAGCCCCCGAAGTTCGCGAGGTTGCCGAACTTGGCCGCACAGGTGGCCGCGCGCAGGTCGCAGCCCGGGGCGATAT
Source organism: Paragemmobacter amnigenus (assembly GCF_009908265.2). GTDB lineage: Bacteria > Pseudomonadota > Alphaproteobacteria > Rhodobacterales > Rhodobacteraceae > Paragemmobacter > Paragemmobacter amnigenus. The sequence goes on from NZ_JAAATX020000017.1 coordinate 11,811, forward strand.
CGGCGACGACGGGGATCGGATCACCGGTCTCGGGATCGCTCTCGGGTGCGGCCAGCGCCGCCGCCAGTTCCGGCATCGGCCGCGAAAGCGTGAGGGTTGTCCCGACATGCCCTGTGATGAACCCAAGCTGGGCGCCGAACCTCAGCACCCCGCCGCGAAACCAACCATCGGGCTGTCCAGCCGCCTCAGGAATGGTCAGGGCATTCCCCGACGCGGCCGTCACGGTGACGGTCTGCCAGTGGAACCCGATATCGAGCCCGCAGCCGCGCCCGTAGAGCGCATGGCGGCAGAGGCGCTGGTACTTTGCGCGGACACCTGCCCGGCGCAGGGTGCTGAAGACGGATTCACAGTTCAGCAGGATCCGGACGCCCTCGACCTCGGCACCCACAATGCGCCCCTTCCAATGGGCAACCGTCTCGCTCAGCACCTGCTCGTGGCCGCGGAAGATGGTCAGCGTGACAGGCGTGTTGCCCAAGGGCGCGAGGAATCGCCGCGCGAAAGGATGTGATAGTGGCCAGGTCAGTTCCAGCCGCCCACGCTCGATCTCGCTGGTCTGAACAACATCGCCATGGGAAATGGCAGCTGCTTCCCAGCTGATCGTATCGCCCTCGCTGGCTGCACTGATCCAGTCCGTGGCCCGGCTGGTGAAGCGCCAGACCTGATCGCCCTCGATGAACTGATAGAGGTAGTAGGGGCGGCCCTCGGCATGGGAGGACTCGATTGTGGCGTAGGTCATCTACAAGGCATCCAATGGCCGATTGCCGATCCTCGATCACGAGGTCGGTTCATCGTATTCATGCTGAACGGAGGTCAGATTGCGCGGGGCTTCAGGTTGCGCTTGCACACAACCGGTGGTTCTCCGCCGCGGGAATACCCCTCTGATCCGCAATCAGCGCAGATCCATCGAACGAAGCCAGCGTCGTCCGATGGCAGATCATCCACGCGCCATTTGCAGCCTGCAAACCGGGATCGCATCATGCCCCTCCACCGCCGTCCGGACGGAGCAAGATTTGGTACAGACTGCAGGGATGCAGGTGGTCGCGCGACTTCAGGGCCGGGCGTTGTTCCCCACGGCGACAACGGATCCTTCGGCAGAGGCGGGAGCGTCGCTACCTCCGTCCTTGGTCGAAAAGTGCGGCGTATCGCTGCAATCAAGATCAGAAAGACCATGCCCAAAAGGACGTCTGCGCCGTATTCAGCGATCAAGCCATCAAATCGCACCCCCCCAAACCCGATCCCGGATGATTCAGGGGACTGAAATGGCCAGGGAAATTCCGGCCTTGGTGGGGGCACCGGTGAGCGATCCATTCCCTGTTCTCAGCACAAGGCATGGGCGATTTTGTGGCTAGGATCAGGCAGACGGTTGGTACGTATACTCCACTCAAGGACTAGAAGAAAAGTAAGCTCACTTAACTCAAACTGAGGACCTTGATCGTCAATGGTTTTTGGAGGATGCTTGGCAGTGTGGACCCCTGCAGGGACAAAGATTAGATATGAAGAAATTCGCAGTAGGAGCATTTGGTTTTGTTCTGTTTCTATTCTTTGCTTCAATAATTGTTGTGCTTTGCTTAATGCTACTTGAGACATTTCTTGGCCCTAGAATGGCTCCAAGGTTTCAGTCTTCGGTTTTCTACCAAGGTTTATTGAGCGGCCTAGGATTGGCCACAATAGGATTTTCGGTTTACGGAGCGCGAGCGAGCATTGATGTGGTGCTTAAGCGTGACAGGTCGGAATCAGTTTGGCTCGCGAATGAGCTCCGTGCTATTGGTAAAGATCTGGATTTTCCAAGTCGGCTTTCACTGGGTCTGTTTGTTATTTGGAACCCACTCCTTTTTTCATTCTTGTATTATGCCGAAATCAGCCTAAGTGGGCGGTATGCTCAAGTCAACGCTTTGGAATTTCTATTTATGATGTGCTTCCCAAGCATCATGGTGTTCCTTTCTTTGAAAATCTGGCGATGGGTTTTTAGAGTTGAGAAGTGAAATGTCCTGCCTTTGGAGAGTATAATTCTACAAACGTAGTTTATTGACCCGTCTGAATTATCGTCACTGAAACCTTACTCGCCACGGCCCCATGCCGGATCTCTACGCGGTCCGCATCCGACCGCAGCAGCGTCAGGAAATGCACCTTGGTCCCGATGGCCACCGGCTCGCCGAGGCTCGAGGACAGCGTCAGCCGATGATCCGCGCCATCCGCCACAGCCGCGTTGATCGTCCGGAAACGCAACCCGCTTGGCATCTCGAGCAGGATCGCGCGCCCGACATAACCCGCCAGGTCCGTGATAGGCGCAACGCGCATCAGCGTGGATCCCGAGGTCATGGCCGCGCGCAGTTGCAGCTCGCGCCCCCAGGATGGCAACCAGAAGCTGGTTTGCCTGCCGCGCAGCGACCACAGCCAGCGACGCAGTGCCCAACGTTCCGCCGCGCCCTGAGCCTTCAGGGTAATCGCCTCGCCCCTCTCTAACTGATCCCGCAACGGTTCCACCACGACCGGCCCGAAGCCGTTGTCGACGTATTCGATGGCGCGGCGCAGACTGGCGGTGATCGGCGAACGGGTCAGGCTCGGGTCGGTCTGAACCGGACGGCCGAGATAGGTTGGCATGACCGGTGCGGACAGATCTGGCGCGTCGCGAAGCAGGAAGGTGGCGGTCACAAGGCCATCGTTTTGGCGACGCCGTGCGATCTCGACAGGGCCTGACAAAATACCCGCCCGCACCGGTGCGATGCTGACGCGAAGGGCCGCCACGATGGCTGCGGGCAGCTGCGCACCCAGCGGTTCCACCAGGATTAGCCGATCTGCCTCCACAGCGGCGATCTCTGCGATAGATGCCTCGCGTCCATCCACAGCGACAACCACACCATCCCCCGCCCGGAAATCCGCCACTGTCGTATCGACGGCGATCTCCGCCGCCCCCTGCACAACATCTGCCGTCGGCTGCACCGCCAAGTGCCAAAGCGGCACCCGCCACTCCCCGACAAACCCGGCCCGCACCAGTTCCGCCGCGCGCGCCATTCCCAGCGCATCACAGCGATGCTGGAAGGTGACGATCTCGCGGGGACGGGACCGGAGCGCAATGCGCTGTTCGCCCGCTCGGGACTGCAGCACATCCGTGCGCCATTCCAGAACCTCGGTGATCTCCTGCGCCGCCGGAAAGGGCCAGGGCGGCGGTCGGCCATCTGGGTTAGGCATTGATGGCACCCCGATTGCGACGGATGACGTTCAGAATCGCTCGCTCGCCCGAGGGCGTGGCGAGATAGTCGCCGACAACGGAGGGGTCCAGCACGTTGATGATGCGCGTCGACATCGAAGATGCCGCGGCCGCGCCATCACCATTCATCTCGACCCCAAGCCTGCCGCCCTTGCCACGACGCAGGGGCAGGATGGCCTCTGGCCCGGCTTCACCCATAAGGCCCACGCCTTTGGCGAAGGGAAACACAGTCGGCCGGTTCACGACACCACCCTGCGCGAAGGCGGTCAGTTCCGCGCCACCGGCAAAGACCCCACCCTTGGCAAAACCGAAGAGACTGGCGAAGAACCCGCCGCCGCCCCCGGCACCTCCACCAGTGAAGGCGTTGATCAGCGCGTTCTCGATTGGCTTGAAGGCCAGATCGATCAGCCGGGTCGCGAGGTTCTGCGCGATCCGCGAGATCGCCCCAGCAAAACTCTCCCAGGTGAACTCGCCCGAGGTCAGGGCCTCCTTGATCGGGCCGGTGATGTCCTGCGCGAGGCCTTGGGCGATCTCGCGGGACTTCTCCTGCGCCTTGCGGACGGCATCGGCCGTGGCCTCCCAGGCATTCTTGGCCGCGTCGGCCCCTTCGCGCAGCGCATTGCCCGCGCCTCGCCCCGAACTACCGGCAGCTTCCGCGGCCTCGCCAGCCCCCTGAAGGGCAGTGCCGAGTCCGCTCGCGGCCGTGCTTGCGTCCTCGAGCCCAGCTGCAGCCTCGCTCCCCGACGCCGAAACTGCATCCCGCAGGGCGGCCACGGATTGCAGAGGCGCCGTGGCGGCCGTCGCCACCTCGCCCATCATGTCGCGCAGACGTGCGGCCTCGCCCCGCGCTGCCTCAGCTGCAGCGGTGAGGCCCAGATCGGGGGGCGCGATGGGATCGCTGCTGAAGGCCGCCTCGAAGGCCGCGCGCGCTTCCGCCCCGGCATTGGCCGCAGCCCCTTCAAACGGGTTCTCGATCCCGCCAAGCTCGATGGTCCCGATGAGCGGCACCCGTTTTTCGATGCCCAGCACATCGAGGCCGGCATTGATGCCTTCGAGGAAGCCGTCAATGCGTGCGGCCACGCCGTTCAGCATGGCCTCGACCCCGCCGATCAGCGCGTTGGCCGCGCCATAGGCGAACTCGCCGATGGTGGCGGGCAGGGCCGACCAGAGCACCTTCACCGCCTCCATCGCCCCTTGGAAGGTGTTGAGCGTGGCATTCCCGAAGCCCACCACTGCCTCGAGGCCGGTCTGCAGGGCGGCAGTGATGCCTGCGCTGATCTCGGCCCAGCCCGCCATGATCGAAAGGCCCAGCGCCACCATGCCAAGCTTCATGCGGTCCCAGACCTCGCGAGCCACGTCGCCCAGAAGGCCCAGCGCGGCTCCGACGCTGCCCGTACCCTGAACCAGCCGCCCGAACTGGAAGATCAACTCGCCCGCGCCGACGATCAGCGCCCCGATGCCGGTGCGGATCAGCGCGCCGCGCAGGACGACAAGCGCGGTCGCGAGACCCCGGACGGAGAGGGCGGCGGCCGCCAGCCCTGCCACCCAGCGCGCGGCTATGATTCCCACGAACGCCGCGGCATAGGACGCCATGCGCCCCAGGTTCTCGCCGAGCGCATCGAGTGCCGTCCTAAGCGCCCCGCCTTCATAGGCAAGCGCCACGAAAGCCTCGGCGAGCCAGGTGACGGCGGGCGCAACAGCGACTGCGATCTGGTTGCGGATCCCGTCGAAAACCATGCCGAGACTGCCCAATGCAATCTGGGTCTGGCGCAGCGAGGACAGTGCCTCGCCGTCGAGAATCGCGCCGACCGAGCGGGCCTGATCGCCGAAGCGGGTCATCTCGGCCCCGCCATCGCGCAGAAGCGGTAGAAGGCGTGTAGCGTCCGATGCCATGGCCTCCAGATAGAAGGTCATCTCCTGCTGGCTGAGCCCCGCCTTCTCGAGCGAGGTCACATAAAGCTGCAGCGCCTCTGGCCCCGAGAGGCGCGCGAACTCTTCGGCCGTGACGCCCACGCGTGGGGCGATCTGCTCGAAGAAGTCCTTCATCGGCCCGCCACCGGTCTGCAGGAAATCCCCGACCCGGTCGTTCACGTCCTTCAGGATGTCGGCGAGCTTCTCCTGTTCGACACCGACCGTGCGCGCGCCTGCCGCCCAGCGCTGGAAGCTCTCGGGTGTGGCATTGGCGACTTGCGCGAACTGCCGGATCTGGTCGGCGCTCTGGGCCGCGTTGCGCACGATGATGCCAAGCCCTGCCGTGGCAGCAGAGGCAGCCGCAGCCATGGCGATCCCGGCACGGCGCGCGAAGGCGGCAAGCCGGGTGTTCGCAGCTTCCATCTCGCGCGACAGGCGCCCGAGGCCGCGCGTCCCTGCCTCGCCGATCCCTTCCAGCTCCGCGCGGACCTGGCGGCCACCGACGGCCGCGAGGCGGACAGAGACCCGTTTCTCAGCCATCGCGGCGACCTTCTCTCTCTTCGTTCAGCTTGCGAACCATCACGGCCTCGATCACCGGCAGCAGTTCCACCACGGCGCGCGGGGAAATGCCCATGGCAGACGCCATGGCCAGTGCTGCCGTCATGTCCCAGCCGAGGACGGCGCCTGGGATTCCGCGGATCTGCCCACCCATCCGCTGCGCCAGATCCCAGACCTGCCAGCCCTCGTGGGTCAGGGGTGCGTTCAGGATTTGCGGGCAGTCCGGGCAGCGCCCTTCGCAGGCCTGGCAGTATCCTTCGCCCCCACCGAAGACCCAGTCAGCGAGGGCGCCGAAGCGTTTTTTTCCGCCTCGAGCTCCAGACCCTTGGCGACGTAGGCCGTCTGGAACTTTTCGAAGATCGGCCAGAGATCGAGGAGCGCGTCGATGGCCTCGGGGCTGACCGGGATCGGGTCGCCATCGGCGTCGCCCACACCGTCCCAATCGACGATGGCGCGCGCAGCGATGGCCTTGGCAAAGATGACCGCGATGCTGTCATCCGGCATGCCGGGGGCGATGGCGCGTACGGCTGGATCGGTGCGGGCGGCGACCATGATCGCGGTGGTCAGGGGTTCGACCTTCACGCGCACGCCCAGCGCAAGGTCGAGCCAGACAGCTTCACGAGCGAGGTTCAGGCGCAGCATGATCAGTATTCCTCGATGTCGTTGACGAGCGTGGCGGTGCACATCCGGCCCAATGTGGCGTCGCGCGCGGCCTGCCAGTCGAAGGTGGCCTGGATGCCCTGTGGCCCCGGGATCTCGATCCGCGGTCGCGGGAGGTAGACGGCATGTGCAGTGAAGGTGAAGCTCTCACCGGAGGGCAGGCTGTAGGCGAAGGTCAGCGCGCATGGATCGCCCGCGATGGCCTGGTTCACCAAGACCTGGTCGGCAAAGCGTACCTCGATCTTGCCGGTGAGTGCGGCGATGGACGGGTCCGCCCCGTCGATCCTTCCGTCCGAGCGGATCGTCTCCACCCGATCGAGGTTGTTCGCATAGGTGACCTCGGCCGAGATGATATTGCCCAGCGGCTGGTCGTTGCGCGTGATCGCCCCGTTGAAATGGCCGAAGCGCTGGAGGTCGAGGTCGGCCAGCGCGCCCGCGGCAGAAGCACTGGTGATGGCTTCCCCTTGGGCGACAAGGCTGGCCGTCGCGGTCAGGAGCCCCGATCGCTGCATTTGCCAGCTCAGGCTGTCGAGGATGCAGCCGGAATACATGGCAAAGCGCGGCACCTCTGGCATGCCGGTCTCGATGGACATCGACGGCAGGGACCAGGCGCCAGAGCGGAATTCATGCGTGAGGGGCCCCGGTGCAGCGCCGGTGGTCACCGGCGCCCCGAAGGCGGCCTTCAGCCAGAAGCCAAAGGCCGCGGCATCGATCGGCACGACGACATTGCCGTCGGCTGTCACAGCATCCTTGATCGGAGCCGATGGGTCGCGGCCGTAGCCCAGAAGCTCACTGTTCAGGAGCGGTTGTTCCGACCCCAGCGTGGTGCTGGCGAACGGCATCTTCGTGAAGCCGCCCGCGGGTGGGGTTCCATAGGTGGTCTCGAACGCAAGCGCCATCTGCGCCCGCGCGCCTTGCGCACGTGCCATGGGGGTCTCCTTTGATGTGTGTGGGGTCAGGCCAGGGGGCTGGTGGTGGTGTAGTGCAGGACGACGGTGATCAGCGCCGCCTTCAAGCTGGCCGCACCCTCGACGGGCAGATCGACGGATGACGGGGCTTCGGGTTCAACCCAGTCGCAGAGGCCGCCCAGTGTCCGGTCAGCTTCCAGCGCCGCGCCGATGGCGGCGACTAGGTCATCGAAGGCGGTGGACCGGCCATTACCCGCCTGGGCGACAACCTCCAGCTCGGCCCGGTGCAGGTAGTGGTAGCGCAGGGGCGACAGCGTCACCTCCGGCTCGCCCGGCTGTCCGTCGCGCTGGATGATCAGCCCCGCTGCGGGGATCCGCTCGGGTAGAACCTCGTCACGCAGAGTGAGGGCGGCGAGAGCCTGCAGCCGCGCGTGCAGCGCAGCAAGGACGGTTTCGCGGGTGGTGGGCATGGATATGCTCTGATATGAGGCGAAATGAGCGATACAGATTCTGGAGAAGGATGTGTGGGATTGGATTTCCGAAAAGCTTGGTTGGCTTTCAATGATGCCGTTTGTTCGGCCAGCGGTATCTCTGCTTCTGTCAATTGCGGCTGCGGTGATTTCTTATCTGTCTAGCCAAGATAACTGGGCCATTGTTTTGCTCTTATTGTCTCTTCTTTTGGCAGTTTGGTCTTTCGCAGAATCATTCAAGGGGGGAATTTCTGCCACAATTGTGGGGATGCTATCTGCTTATTATGTAACGGGCTTGGATACAGCACTGACATTGCTCGACCGTGGATCAGTAACAATTTGCGTTGTCTTTGAACATCGAAGTACACAAGACTGCCTAGATGAGCTCTTGGGCAAGCATGGCGTCCAGCTTATTCAGTGACGGCAATAATTGACGTTGATTCAATCGCTCCACCCCGCCACGATCCGTCCCGGCACTCCGTCGATAGCCCGCTCGGCATCTCGCGCCAGATCGAGCCGCTTGCGCAGCTTGACCTGAGGCACGAGGAGGAAGATCGGCGCGGTGGTCAGCCCGCGGCCAGTCTTCGCGCGTGAAGCCACGGCGCGACCCTTGCTGTTCAACCGTCCCTCGGCCACCAGCAAGCTCGGTCCCCGGCGGCGATAGATGAACCGCAGCCGTAATCCTGTGCGACGTTCCCATTCACCGGGGGTGATGCGACCACCGCGGGTGGATTTGCCAGCGGCGGGGGTCGGGATGGCCAGCCAGAACCCGTTGCGCGAGCGGATCAGCGGCCCGGTGTCGTGGGCCCCGACGATCACCGGGACGTTCGACCAGATCAGCGCTGCGGCGTTCAGGCTCTCGCCGCCTCTGGGATAGGTAGCGAGACGGATCGAATTGCCGAGCCGGGTGCCCAACCCTGCGCCGGTGATCTGGCCGCGCCAAGCGGATTTGAGGCCCGCGCCCGCCTCGCGCATGGCGGTGGTGACGGCCTTTTCACCTGCGGCGATTTCCGCCTGCATCATCGCAACGATGTCAGGATCGATGGTGAGCTTCAGTTTCATGCTGGCCTAAGGTCCAGCGTCCAGATCAGCCGATCGCGGTCGCGCAGCGGTTCTCCCTGGATCACATGGCTGTCCGCGCCGATGACGATGACGTCGCCAGTGCGCGGGGCAGGTAGGTCGGCCACACGCACATCCACCACCGTCGTGTCACTGACGAAGCGGCCCACGCCAAAGTCGGTGACGCGGTCGGGCGCACGGCGGATGATGCGGATCGGGCGTTCCTCGGAGGTGGTGGCCGAGATCCAGAGGGCCGGGGCCGCCATGGACGCATGGGTGAAAATGCGGTCCATGGCGGCAGCGAAGACGGACATGGGGCTGTCCGTCAGTTCGAGCTGTGGATCCGGACGGCCAGCCGGGGCCGCTTGTTGACCGGCAGGATTGAGGCCTCGGTCATGACGTCGATCCAGCGGCCTTTTTCGTCGAGGTGCTGGCGGGCATAGAGCGGCAGGCCGATGGTGTTGGCAGTCTCCAGCAGGTTCGCTGGGCCGCCATAGGTGGTGAAGGTGTCCATCGTCCCGAGCGGGAAGGCGATCCCTTCGTTCGCCGGGACCAGCCGTTCTGTCGCTTTGGTCGAGAGGGTGACGGTGCCCGAGTATTCTTCGAACAGGATCCCGCCGAAGGGGAAGTTGCGGCGGACATCCTCGCGCAGGGGCTGGGCGCCGGTCGAGGCGTAGAACTTGTACGCCTCTTCCGTCTTCGGATGGGCGATCAGCTTGTCGAAGAACTCCCGGCTGACCAGCGCATGGACGCTGGTCATCGCCTCGCCCAGCAGATTGTCCTCGATGGCGCGCAGCACCTCGCGGACCTTGCCCTGCACGTTCGTGCCTGCGGTTCCGAGGACGAAGTCGACCGAGATCTGCGCCAGGCCGAATTCCGTGAAGTAGTTGTAGAGGGTCGTCCCGGCCCCGTCCTTCACGATGCCGCGGAGCGCGTTCATCTCCATGTATTCGCGGGTCTGGGCATGCTTGCGCCGCATCAGCAGGAGCTTGCGGTTCATCACTTCGACGAGGGGATCGGCCGCATCGAACGCGCCGCCCAGCGCGGGCTGTCCTTGGATGTCGGCAGGCAGGACCACGTCGTCATGCGGGATCCACGGCAGTGCAAAGCTGCGCATGGACCGACCCTCGCGGGTGCCGACGGTGGCAGGGCCGCCGAGGGGTACGGAGGGCAGGAGGCTGAGGACGCCTTCGTATTGCTCAATGATGACAGAGCGCTGGCTGACACCTTCGAAGCGGAAGAGGCCGATCTGGGCGAGGCGGGTGTAGAGGTTGGGCAGGATGTTGATGGCCTGCGTCATCTCGGCCAGCGAATAGCCGCCAGCGTCGAAGGGATTGCGGACGAGGGTCATGGGGTGCTCCGAGGGATGAGGGGGATCAGACGCCGTCGCGGGCGATGATGCCTGAGGCGGCCAGCTGGCCGATCTTGGTGGTGATCTTGGCGGCGTCATCGACGGTGGCGTCGTAGGCAAGCCCAGAACGCGAGACGATTGCGGGGCCGCGGGCGACGACGATGCCCACGGCATCGGCCAATGTCGCATCGACGGCATAGAGGAGGACAGCCGAGGCGGTCTGCGCGCCGTCGGTGCCGCCGCTGGTCGCGAGCTTGTACTTGCCGCTGGCGGTGATGCGGCCGAGGACAGCGCCGACGGGATAAGGCATACCCGCGAGCAGCGTTACCACCTCGCGGGTATAGTTCGGGTTGACCTCATATTTGAGGACATCGCCCATGCTGGGCGGTTCCGTCAGGACGGGCATCGTTCAGTCTCCAGGATGTTCGGGATGGGGTGCGCCGGGCGCGGCAGTGGTCTGCGCCGGGATCAGCGCGAGGCGGCGGCCGACTTTTTCGCGGCCGCGACGATGGGGCTTTCCTTCGCGCCCGCCGCCGGGGCGGTCGCGATGATGCCTGCGGCGTCACTGCGCGCGGCGAGATCGGCCAGCACCTTGGCGCGCAGCGCTTCCGGCTTCACGCTCTTGGCGACCGCATCGGCGGCATCGATCTGGATGCCGAGGCGCGCGGCCTGCGCGCATACCTGCGCGACCTCGGCCGCCTCGGCGCGGATGGCTTCCGGCGACATTGCGGCCGCCGCCGTCTGCGCCGGTGCGATTGCCGTGGGCGCGGCCGGTTCCGGCGGGGTGCTGGCGACGGGCGCGGCCGGAGGCTGCGCATGATCGTCGGGGGCAGTGGTCATCATCGGGCCCTTTCCTCTGGGGGTGGATGTGCCGCGGGGTGCGGCGGCGAAAGCGCGGAAAGCGGTGACGGGATCGGCCACCTCGTCGGCGAGTCCGGCGAAGATGGCCGCCTCACCGCGGAAGACGGCGGCCTCGGTGCCCAGTGCCTGAAGCGTGTCGAGGCGTCGGCCACGACCTTCGGCGACGGTTTCGGCGAAGAGCTGGCGCAGGTCTTCCAACTCGCCTGCGATCCGGTCGCGGACGGCCTTGGGAAGCGGCTGATAGGGGTTCGCATCGACCTTGCGGGCGCCTGCATGGATCAGCGTGACGGCGATGCCCTTCTGGTCCAGCGCCCCGCTCATGTCGCTGTGCATGGCCACGACACCGATGCTGCCGACAGCCCCGGTGCGCGGCAGGATGATCCGGTCGGCCTGGGAGGCCAGCGCATAGGCTGCGGACAGCGCGTGATCCGCGACGAAGGCACGGACTGGCTTCTGCGTCCGAGCGGCCCGGATACGATCCGCGAGGTCAAAGGCCCCCGCGACCTCGCCACCGAAGCTGTCGATATCGAGCGCAATGCCGCGGATGGCAGGATCGGCCAGCGCCGCCTGCAGCTGGGCGGCGATCCCCTCGTAGGAGGTCAGGCCGGAGGATTGCCCGATCCAGGCCCCGCGATGCACCAGCGTGCCCGCGATCTTGATGACCGCGATCCCGTCCACGACGGCAAAAGGTTGGCCGCCGTTTCGCGTCTGGCGGTTGGTCAGGTCGTCGCCGAACAGCGAGCCCCGAGCGGGCAGGGTGGCTGCATACTGATCATCGGCCATGATCTCCAGCCCCTCGACGCTGATTTCCCTGCCGGTGATCCGGGGGCCAAGACCGGTCAGGAAAGTCAGCGCCTTGGCGGGATCGACCATCAGGGGCGTGTTGAAGACGCGCTGGGCGATCTGGGTGTGGTGCATCATCCTTCCTCCGCGGGCCGGGGTGCCCGGTTCTCGCCGTCGTCATCCTGATCGTCGCTGTCCTGCTGTTCCTGCCGCTGGCCCTCGGCATCACCCGGCGCAGCGCCGCCACCCGCCGCCTGTGCGGGCGATCCGGGCCGCCGGAAGTCGAGACCCAGTTCCGCCTCGCGCTTGCGTTCGGCCGCGATTTCCCGGTCGACCTGTTCAGCGTCGTAGCCGCGTTCGGCGATGGCCTGCGTGCGGGATTTCAGGCCTGCTTCGATCTGCAGGATTTCCGCCGCAGCATCCTTGGCCGGGTCGATCCAGTCCCATTTCGTTGGAAGCCAGTCACAGGCGAGGTATTGGCGCCGGTCGGTGGCATATCCCGGCAGGTCGATGGCACCCGCAAAAACCGCGATGTCCATCCAGCGTGTCCAGACAGCGCGGCAGAGCTGATAGACCATGACCGAATGCTGGATGGCCGAGATGCGACGTCGGAAGTCGACGAGGGCAATGCGAGTGTTCGAGAAGTTGCCCTTGGCCGTGTCGCCCGTCAGGTAGCCATAGGGCACGCCCAGCGCCGCGCCGATCTGCAACAGCGTGCGGTACTGAAACGGTTCATATGTCGATCCGGAATCCGGCGTCGATGGCGTGGTCACATCCTCGCCGGGATCGAGCCGCACCACCTGGCCCGGCTCTACTTCGAGATCGTCCTCGGCCGGATCGAGGGCGGTTTCCGGCGCGGGGGAGGTTATGAACATCGCGAACATCGCCGCGGTCTTCTTCCGCTCCAATTCCGCATCGTCGTAGAGATCGAGGGTGAAGAGCTTCACCACGGCCGCGGCAAAACGCGACACCCCGCGCAACTGGCCCGCTTCGACCGGGTCGAGGATGTGGATGACCTCGGACGCGGGCACGCGCACGGTTTCACCCACCAGCCCCGGATCAGTCATGTCGCCCGGATGGCGGCGCAGGAAGTGATACGCCACGCGCCGCCCGATCCCGTCGAACTCGATGCCTTGGCGGATTGATCCGGAACCCGGCAGAACGCGGGTCATGTCCTGGGGCAGCATTTCCGAGGGCAGCATCTGCAGCTGCATTGGCACGGTCAGCCCATCCTCGGGACGCCGGGTGCGGATGCGCAGGAAGACCTCACCCGCCAGAAACACCTCGCGGGCTGCCCTGCGCTGGAGGCCGAAAAAGTCGGTCAGCCCCTCTGCGTCCGCCTCGTCGGTCCAGGCAAGCCATAGCTTCTGCAGCTCCTCTTTCTTGCCGGGATCGGCGATTTTCGACGAGGGCTTGATCCCGTCGCCAACGACATGGTTGGCAAAGGCGTCGACGGCGTTCGCCGCATAGCCGTTGTTGCGCACGAGCCAGCGCGCCCGGGCGGTGATGGTCTCGCCCGAGGCGGCGATCAGCGTGTTCACATGCGCCCGGGTGGCCCGGAACCCGCGCATGCGGCGGTGCGACTGCGCCGCGTCAAACCCGCCGATGATCGAGCCGAGGCGCGCGCGGAAGGCGTCGAGCACCATGGTCACAGACCCTTGGTGGCCACGGTGCCCCAGCGACGGCGGCGGGCAGACGTGCCGCTGGTGGTGGCAATGCGGGCTTCCAGATCGCGAATGGCCGCGGCCAGTTCGGCATCCGAGCCATAGGTCACCGTCTTGCCGTCATAGCTGAGGCTGCGCAGCCCTGCGAAGCGGGCTTCCTGCAGCGCGGTCAGCAGGGCCTGCATGCGTTCCAGGTCCATCAGTCCCTCATGAAGTTCGGGGTGTAGGCCCGCCGTCTCCGGCGTGGCGTGGTCAGGGTTCCGGCCTTGGGTTGGGCCGGGTCTTGTTTGGCGATGTCGGTTGCGGTGGCCGTGGGCATGCGCGTTTCCACGCCCGCCTGCGCCTCGAGCCGCCGCCAGGTGGCGTCGTCCCACCGGTCGGCACCAAGGATCCACGCCGCGGCACGGGCATAGACCCGGCAGTCCAGCGCCTCGTTCCGCTCGCGCATCTTCTGCCATTCCTGATGGGCATAGCCGCGCTTGTTGCGGATCGTGACCAGCTGCTCGGCCACCAGCTGTTTCAGCCATTCGGTGTCGGCCCAGCTTGGGATGTGCACGGTTCCTGGCGCATCGAGAACGCCCAGCGCGCGATCCTCGTCACTCGGCCGTTCGATCCGCAGGAACCGGTAGGTCTCCGTCTTGAAGGTCGCTGTCGCCACCGACCAGAGCCGCGCGCCGCGGCGCAGGCGTTTCCCGCCGATCGTGGCATCGACATAGGTCGGGCCAGACACGGGTGCCGAACGGTTGAACCCTTCGAGGCCCTTCAGCGGCGCCACCTGTTCGAAGCCGACCTTGCGCGACCAGGCATAGACGGCCGCCGCCTCATAGCCGGTGTCGATGCCAAGCCGTGCCACGGTCATGAAGGCGCCGTTGGCATGTTGCCACGACCGGCCGAGCAGCTCCGTCAACTTGTCCCAGGCGGCCGGATCGTCAGGCCCGCCGGGAATGACGATGTGATCGACAAGCCAGCTTTCCATGCCCCGGCCCCAGGCCCAGATGTCGACCTCGATCCGGTCCTTCTGGACGTCGGCCCCGGCCGTCAGGAACAGCCCGGCCATTGGCACGGTGCCGGGCTTCCAGGATTCCCGCCTATCTGCCAGCCGCTGCCAATCCGGCGCATCGCCGCTTTCGACCCATGTCTCGCCCAAGAGCGTGTTGCGCGCGGCGCGCAACGTCTCGTCCGACCCCTGGGCCGCCAGCCATTCCCGCGCCACGTCGGACCAGCTTTTCCACCCGAGCGGCGAATAGAGCGCCGAGAGGTGGAAGCCGATGGCCTTCGGATCCCTGGAAACCGCTGTCGGTCGCCATTCGCCGCGGGCTAGCATCTCGGTCTTGTGATGCTCGGCGATGGTACGTTCGCAGCCTTCGCAGTGATAGGCGGCGGTTTCCGGCTTTCCCTTCGCCCAGCGCAGTCGGTCGAACTGAAGCCATTGCATCGCCCCGCAATGCGGGCATGGGACGAAGTAGCGCCTCTGGTCCGATGCCTCGAACTCGCGCTCGATCCGCGACAGCCCCCGGATCGTGGGCGTCGAGACCATGAACACCTTGCGCCGGTGCGAGAAGGTCGTGGTCCGCGCCTCGGCCAGCGTGACCGGATCGCCTTCCTCGTCGGCCGAGGCCGGATAGGCGTCGACCTCGTCAAGGAACACATAGCGCGCGGGCATCGACCGTAGGCCGGTGGCCGAATTAGCGCCGGTCAGCACCAGGATGCCGCCTGGGAATTCCTTCGACAGCATCGAGTTGCCCGCATCGCGGGATCGGGCGGGGTTGACCCGTTCGCGCAGAGCCGGACTATCCGCGATCAGCGGATCAAGACGGCCCCGCGAGGTGCGCTTCGCCAGTTCCAGGCTCGGCAGCACCGCCAGCATCGGCCCCGGCGCGTGGTGGATGACAAAGCCTATCCAGTTGTTCCCGGCCTCTGTCGCCCCCACCTGCGCGGCTTTCATGAAGGTGATGCGCTGCGCCGGATGGCCGGGCGATAGCGCATCCATGATCTCGCGCAGGTACGGCGCACGGGCCGTGCGATAGCGCCCCGGCTCGGCCGCGCCGCGCGAGGACAGCCAGCGATGCTGATCCGCCCATTCCGAGACCGTCAGGTTCGGATCGGGCCGCATCCCCTGCCGCCAGACCCTCAGCAGGTCCTCGGCGCCGTCGAAGCCGAGGTCGAGACCTGCGGTCAGGTCGATTGGCGTCAGATCGTTTTCATCATCCTCATCATGCAAGCGAGACCCGGAGGTCGGCGAGGGCGTCGAGCTGTTCGCGGACATGGGCTTCCAGCACCCTCTGCATGATCGCGGTCTCGATCGTCACCGATGCCCCGGGTTGCCGTTCCACCTCCGCCATGATCTGCGCCGCCATCAGTGCGGCCACCCGTCCGGGCCAGGTCACCCAGACATCCCGCGCCTCGCGCGCCAGGCGAAATACCAGCGTTTCCGCCCGCGCGCGGTCGACCATCGTGCCCTTCTTTTTCTGGACGGCCAGCTGGCGTTCTTGCGCCGCATAGACCGTGAGCGCCGTTCGGGCCTTGATGTAGGAAGTCGTCTCGCCAGGGCTGCTGGACAATCCGTCACCGCCCAAAGATCGGCGCTGCTGGTCGGGGTCCGTCATCTCGGCCCGCCGCACATCCGAGGCCGCGGCGTTGATCGATCCGTCGTCATGGACCACCAACCGCCCGTTCTTGCGCGCCTTCTGCACCCCGCCGCGGGACAGGCCGGAATGCGCCGCATACTCGCGTTCGCTCATACCTTTCATAGCGCAAATAATCCAATCAAGCCAATGATATCGCTTGGTATTCAGTTGATTGGAGGGCGCGACAGAGCGAGTCTGATCGTAAGGAAACGATGCAACTCACCAAAGGATGCCCCGCCATGACCCGCCGCACCGCCCGGCCGAACGACAAAGCCCTCGACGCCTTCATCGCTGCCAAGGCCGAGATCGACATCATGCTGGAGCGCCTGAAGGCCCTGAGCGATGACCATTTCGAGACCCACCCCGACGAGATCAACTGGGGCAATGTCGGCACCCTGAAGCACTACGCGGGCCTGCTACGCCAGATCACCGACAGCGCTTTCAAGGAAGGCGAACACGCCGACTGACGCGCCCACCCGGCGCAACGGCCGCCCCGTCCGACGACGGGGCTTGCCTCCGTAGACGGCGCGCACACCGCGCGCCACAGCGCCCGGAGGCCCCGATGACCACCCCGTCCGACACTCAATCCCTGATCCTGTCCCGCGCCGCGAACCGGCCCGGCAACCTCGCCCTGCCGCTGCCCGAAGGGCTGGTCGGCGCCGCCGCCAAGATGGTCGTCGGCAAGATGATCGCCCGCGGCTGGCTCGAAGAGGTCGAGGCGAACCTGCGCCGCAATGAGCCGATGTGGCGCGAGACCGGCGACGGCCACGGCACCACGCTGATCGCGACAGAGGCCGGGCTGGAGGCCGTCGGGATCGAGCCGCTGGCGGCCAGCGCCGTCACCAGTGCGCGGAAGGCGAAGGCAAAGGCGGCACCCGCGGAATCGCCTGACGACACCGCCACCGCGAAACCCGTCGCCATCCGCGCAGGCACCAAGCAGGCCCAGATCATCGCCATGCTCCAGCGTCCCGAGGGGGCATCCATCGCCGAGATCGTCGCAGCGACGTCTTGGCAAGCTCACACCGCGAGAGGGGCCATTTCCGGGGCGCTGAAGAAGAAACTCGGCCTGCCGATTACCGCCGAGAAGGTCGAGGGCAGGGGGACCGTGTATCGGCTCCCCTGACTGCGGTTGGAGTTTCGAATGGATCGAACGCGATTGGATTTCTTGATTATTTCAAAGGTCGATAGAGCGAAAAAGAGGCCCGCCCATCAGCTTGGATATTTGGAACGAGATGAAAGTCATTCAGACTGTTGTGAAGGCCGCACAAAGCTGAGAACTCGGTTTCAGAAAGTGTAAAAATCGCTTGTGTCGTGATTCCGTTAAGTGAACCCGAGCAGGCCTCGATCACAATCTTCATGGGCCAAGACGGGTCGAAGCAACCTCGCAGGAAGTTATCTCCAAGCTCCTTGAACTTTTTAGCTATTCTGTCTGTAGTCAGGAACTTTGCTAGATCTGCATGGAAGGTCCGAATGCCAAAATCGCGAGCGCGATCATGTAGCGGCATGAAATCTTGATCCGAAGAAACTACGCAAACTGAATCCGCCTCGTAGTTATAGAGTGCGTCCATGGCTCGAATGACTATTCGAGTGTCGACCTCCTTCTCGTCAAAGAACATCAATCCTTTTGGCCCAACATAGTAATTGAAGAAGCCTTGCTCTGACTTGGAATACTCCGGATTCGCCTTCAATTTCTCTACAAAGTCGTCGTACGCAGAGTAATCGCGTTCAAAAAGATGATTCGCTAAGACGCCCGTCTCAGCTTTCTTCAACTGCTGCATCGCCAATGTGCTGCCCGCCTTCGCCTCCTTACGCAGTTGCCACTCAATTTGATCGAGCGGTGCGGGGGCGTAAAAGATCTCGAACTGTGGGATGAACTTCACATAGGTCGATTTTGGTTGCAGTGGTATTGACCCGCCGGGCTCCGCTTGCCCGATGCTCTGCAAGACGCTTTCGAAGTCCTTGAATGGTCCGTCTGTGGACTGAAGGATGCGCTGCTTAATGCGGTCGAATACATCAAGAATTTGAAAAGTAGCAAAGCGGCTGAGAACAAGCCCACCTTCGATAGGGAATTCCTGGCTGCGGAGCCATTTATGGAGCCCGAGGTACATGCCCTGAAGATCAACCAGAACCAGCACTCTGTGAGTCTCAAGCTTGGCGCCCACATGCTTGATCGCCTGTTCCGCGAATACTTCCTGTGCCGCGCGATGTTTTGTCCAGTTTTCCGGTGTAATTTTCTCAGCCGGAAAGTCCATCCGCTCTGGGTTTCGGTCGCCAAAATTGCCAATCATCGCGTCATCCGGTCTTTCTTCTTCTTGCCCATAGCTCGCCCTGATGAGATCAACCGGCATCTTGGCGCATGGGATTCGTAAGATCAACGAACGCAAGCACTTTTCCGTTGATCTTGATACCGATGAGTTGCTCAACAACAGGGATAGGGAAAGCGTGCGGCTCATGCGCCACTAGTTCAGCTGACCACAATCTCGGCCTTCCGCCCCGTCGCCATCTCCCACCGCCGCACCGCGACGTCACAATAGACCGGGTCCAGTTCCACCGCGCAGCAGCGCCGCCCGGTGCGTTCCGCGGCGATCAATTGGGTTCCGGAGCCGCAGAAAGGTTCGAAAACCAGGTCGCCGGGATCGGAGAAGGCCTCCAGCACGGCCTCGACCAGCGCCACGGGGAACACGGCCGGGTGCGATCCGGCGGCGCCCAGCCCGCCCTTGTGGCGCATGATACGGAAGACGCTGTCCGGGATGCGGTGGCTCTGGATCGCGTTGCCGGTGCCGGTCTTGCGATGAACCGTGCCGTCCGCCCCGCGCAGGCCACCACCGCCCAGCGTTTCGCCCGCGTGCTTGCTTTCGACCGTCTTGTTCGGCTTTCGCGGGTGGCGGTTGAAGTGGAAGATGAACTCGTGCGACGGCGCCAGGCGGCCGTTCCAGTCACCGGGCAGGCCGGGCCCCTGGTCCCAGATGTACCAGCCGAAGCGCCGCCAGCCCTGCGCGCGCATCCAGTCAACCCAGCGCTCCCAATAGGGGAGCCATTCACCGTCGCGGTGGACGAGGCCGAGGTTCACCAGCAGCTGGGCATCGGCAGTGACCGGCGCTGCGGCAAGTATGCCCTGCATCAGTGCATCCCAATCGCCGACCTTTTCCTTAGCCGCGCCATAGTCGCGCTGCTGCGCGTAGGGCGGTGAGGTGAACAGAAGCGAGGCCTGCGCGCCATCCATCAGCCGCGCCACCACACCCGGGTCGGTCGCATCGCCGCATATCAGCCGGTGATCGCCCAGCGCCCAGATATCGCCGGGGCGGGTGATCGGGTCAGCCGGAGCGTCAGGGATGGTGTCGGCGGTGTCATCGTCGATGGACGTACGGTCGTCGGTATCGTGCAGCAGCGCGTCCAGTTCGTCCTCGGGGATGCCGATCAGCCCGAGGTCGAAATCCTCGGCCAGCAGCCCACGCAGTTCCTCGAGGAGGAGCGACTCGTCCCACCCGCCCAGTTCGGTCAGTTTGTTGTCGGCGATGCGATAGGCGCGCCGCTGTGCCTCGGTCAGATGGCCGAGCACGATCACCGGCGCCTCGGCCAGCCCTAGCTTGGCCGCGGCCAGGACCCGGCCATGGCCTGCGATCAGCTCGCCGTCGCCTGCGACGAGGCAAGGGACGGTCCAGCCGAATTCGGCCATGCTGGCGGCAATCTTTGCCACTTGATCGGCATCGTGGGTCTTGGCGTTGCGGGCATAGGGACGGAGGCGGGACAGCGGCCAATGTTCGATCCGGCCGGGCAGGAGGGGCGCGGTCATGCTGCGAGCCGCTTCGCCTTCAGCGCGGCGAAACTCTCGCCGGTTTCCGTCAGCACCGCCTCCTGGCCGGTGAAGGACTGCCAGCGCTCGATGGCGACATCGACATAGGCCGGGTTCAACTCGACTCCGAGGCAGATCCGGCCCGTGGTTTCCGCCGCGATCAGGGTGGTGCCGGATCCCATGAATGGTTCATAGACCGCCTGACCTGGGCTGGAATTGTTCAGGATCGGCCGTCGCATGCATTCGACCGGCTTCTGGGTGCCGTGCACGGTGTCGGCGTCCTGATCCCGGTTGGCGATCTGCCACAGCGTGGTCTGCTTGCGGTCCCCGGCCCAGTGCCCCTTGCCCTTGGCGCGCACCGCATACCAGCAGGGTTCGTGCTGCCAGTGGTAGTCGCCGCGGCTGAGAACCAGGCGGTCCTTCGCCCAGATGATCTGCGACCGGATGGCGAAGCCCGCGGCCGCCAGGCTATCGGCAACGGTCGCCGCATGCAGGGCACCGTGCCAGACATAGGCAACGTCGCCGGGGAATAGCGCCCATGCCTCGCGCCAGTCGGCACGGTCGTCGTTCAGCACCTTGCCGGTGCGTTTCGTCTTCGCGGCCCCGGCGGCATTGCGCCAGGAGGGATCGTATTCGACGCCATAGGGCGGGTCGGTGACCATCAGCAGGGGGCGCACATCACCGAGCAGCCGCCCCACGACATCGGCCGCGGTGCTGTCGCCGCAGATCAGCCGATGCGCGCCCAGCTGCCAAACGTCGCCCAGCACGGACACCGGTGTGACCGTCAATTCCGGAACGTCGTCCTCGCCCTCGACCGGACCATCGCCGCCCAGCGCCTCCGGATCCCGCAGCAGTGCTTCGAGGTCATCATCGCTGATGCCGAGCAGGGTCAGGTCGAAATCCTCGGCCAACAGCCCCGCGATCTCGTCGCGCAGCAGGGCCTCGTCCCATTCGCCCAGCTCCGTCAGCTTGTTGTCGGCGATGCGGTAGGCCCGGCGTTCCGCCTCGTCGAGATGGCTGAGCCGGATCACCGGCACTTCCGTCAGGCCGAGCATGGTCGCAGCCAGCACCCGGCCATGGCCCGCGATCAGTTCGCCGTCGTCGGCCACCATGCAAGGCACGGTCCAGCCGAACTTGGCCATGCTGGCGGCGATCTTCGCCACCTGATCGTCGCCATGCATCTTGGCATTGCGGGCATAGGGGCGCAGCCGGGCAATCGGCCAGGACTCTACCTGGCTCGGCGCGAAGACGAGGTCCATGGGATGGGGCTCGGGATGTGGGGGAGGGGAAACGAAAAGCGCCCGAAAGGGGGTTCCTCCGGGCGCAATTCTTCGATGATCAAGGGGTAGGTCAATGGGGGCAGGTCTGTCAACCCGAAAAGTGAAGCGGTTTCAACAGCTTCTGATGAATTGGCTTTCCGGGGTGGCTTCCCGCCACCCGGCTTCCCCAGAGGTGGCTTCCCTGGCTTCCCGCCGGGAATCCACCCCGGCCAGATCGTGATTCCGCAAGCCGCTGATCTGACTCAGGAATTCCGGCATCAGCGCGCAAGGTGGCTTCCGCCTGGCTTCCCCGGTGAAAATGCCTCACGCAAGCGAACCGCCGCGCTGCGCCCCCCCGTATACGAAGGGGCTCTGGGAGGAACCATGCCGGGGGGGCGAGCCGAAGAACACATGAAGTAAGCGTTCGCCCGCCCGGTGGGATCAAGAGGAAGTGGGTTCAAGTGATGTGCCGGCTGCCGATCATCTTGACGTATTTCATGCCTGACCGCGATCGTTCGTTGCTCTACCACTCATGGCCCTGAGTCATGCTGTGACCGCTCAGATGTCTACCGCTGCTGTTTTGGGCGGGGTTAGACGCGGAACTCTAGGACTTGGTGGTCGATTTTGCTGGACGACCGCATTAGCATTCCAAGATCTAAAGCAGTCAAACAGACATCATGCCGCCTCAGCTCATCAGTTTTCAGCAGGTCCGTGGGTCATGGATCGCCATGGCTGCCACTGACCGTGATGCCAAGCTCGTGGGCCACACTCGTCTGCCCGTCATCAGGGATTTCGAAAACGGGGATTTCGCCTGGTCGCGAGTGGGAGTGGTGGTGCGCGTGACGCCTGAAACTTCCAAGGACCAGAAGTCGCCAAGCTGGTGGATGCTCGACCGTAACACCGAATGGCGTTCACTTCTTGAAGCGGCAACGCCCACGCTGATCCGCAAAGGAACAGGCAGCGATAGCGGCTTCGGTGACAACTCGGTGGGTCGGAAAATCGGGCTGTTCGTGCCTGCGCTCGTCACTATCACGCCCGCGTTGCTGGAGCTGCGCTTCGAAACACGGCTGCCATTTGTTCTGAGCCAGTGAGGCCAAACAGCGGTAGTGGTTGTAAGCGCAGGTCGCAGTTTACGACGTCATCTCATAGGCCTTTTGGAAGGCGCGCTCATACTCATCGTTGAGCCTCTGCAGATCGGTCAGTATTGCCCGCATGCTGGTAACGGCTTCGATGCTTTCGGTTATCTGGTCGAGCCGGGCATTGATTGAATCACCGTCGCTCTTCAGCCGAAGCCATGCGTTCGCATAGCTTGCCTCGAGAGCAGTGACATCCTCTTTTGCGGCTTTGAGTTCCTCCATGCGCTCGATGAACTCATCGTTTTCCTTTTCCAACGCCGATTTTTTTTCGAGTGCGCCTTCCCGCAGTTGATCTTGGTAGGCTCGATATCCGGCGATAGCCTCACTGATCTTAGTCAACGCGTCCCGAGACTTGTAGAGCGCGCTGAGGCTTGCAGGGTCCAAGCCTCCGACCCTGTGTTTCTCGACCAGGCGCGTTAGCTCTTTTTCGTATGTCTCGCTGAGCAGTGGGATCAGGTGCATCTTGCTCTCGACGCTCTTCCACGCATTTTCCCGTTCGAGATTCTCTAGGGTCGCAGCAACTTCCTGTTTGTAGAGATTGTTCGTCTCGACCTGCTCGTGAAGCTGTTGGGCCTGCATGAAGATCGCTACCACAATTGCTGCCAAGGCAACTCCCGTGAACAAGCTGTTCAAAATGCCGAAGGTGTCGCCGACCGACGCCAGGGTGTTCAGCTCTCCTGGCAGAATGCTGCCGGGCATCAATCCAGTCACGACAGCAAGTAGGAAGCCTGTCCAGATTGCAAAGATCACTGCGATTGCCACGCAGAGCGCCAAAATGTGTCCTTTTTGCATTCGCGATCTACCCTGTTCCCCCGCTTCGACATTTACTACCGATTTCCTCTGATTTGGTCGAGCGCATCGAGTGCGACGCGCTCTCGGGCGAGAATGTCCGCGATGGTCTCGTTCCAGATGACAGGCTTCGAAGTGATCAACGCCAGGGCCGTGTTTTTGGCATCGTCGGCATGACTTCGAGATCTCGCAGCATTGCGCCACTGCGCAAACCGTCCCGTACCCAGTCCAGCGCCCGCCACCAGTCGTCATATGCCCGCCGTGCAGCTTCAATTTGCTGAGGATGGGGTGAGAACGTCACCTGGCACGCCAGCACCTCCACCGTTCGCCACTTTCCACGCGACAAGACGCGCTCTGTCCCGACGACAATGGTGGTAGCCCGCTCCCCGTGCTGGTTCCGCTTCGTCTCAACCGGCACGCAACGTGGCGCCGCCCCCGGCATCCAGTCCGGCGTCAGCCCAGCGCGCGCGAGCTCAGCCACGCGGATAGCCATGCGTTTGCCACCGAGGCTGTCTGGCATTCCAGCGACTGTTGCAGCAATGACCTCTGCATCCTCATGGGTGTAGCTACCGATCTTGTACTGGCCGCCGTCGATCTTGCAGCCAAGGATGGCGCGCTGCAGCAAGACGTATTCGAGGCCAAAGCCAAACCCTTGCTCGCGCTCGGGATCGGGCGGCTCGGGCAGCTCAAGCTGGGCATGTTCAATGCGAAATGCCCATTCCAGTGCCTGTTGAACCGACATGGACCGCTTTGGGCGCCCCGACCCAAGATGCCCCGTGCGGGAATGCAAATTCCGATCGTGTTTCATCGGATGCCCCGCTCACGGAGGCGCTCCGCCGTCACCAGCCCGCGGGCAAGCATGGCGTCGCGCATGGAATTCGAGATCGCGCTGACTGGCACGTAGCGATCGGAGTTCACCATCTCGGCATAGAAGACCGGCAGATCCGTGATTGGTCGGGGTTCCTGCGCCGTGGCCGCTTTCGGCTTGCGCCGTATTCGCGAGGCCGCATCCGTCTTGCGCTGGGCGGCGCGCTGCATGACGCGGTCCAAAGCCTTCGGACCGTCGGGGGGCTCGGGGTGTTCCTGCCGCGATGCTTCCGCCGCCTCGAGGATTTCAGCCTCGCTCAGCCTGAGCTCATCCCGCCAGCGCCGGACATGCTCCCGCGGCGGCCAGCCCTGCCACCAGCCGGGCAGGGGGCCGTCAGGATCGAACCCCAGCGCCGTGAGCAGCGATCCGAACAACCCCTCATCGAGGCCGTCACGCGCCTGCGCTCCCTCCTCCTCCTTTACTGGTTTACTTACTGGTTCTCTTACAAGGTTACTGTCCGGATTTCGGACACGGCTCGGGGCATTTTCCGGACACGGCTCGTGGTCAAAATCGGACACGGCTCCGCGTCCGGTTTTCGGACACGGGGTCCGGTTATCCACATGCGATGCCAAAATTTCGGCAGCGTTTTCGGGGATCGCGAAGGGCAGGTCGTCTTGCACGTTGTGGCCATGTCCGGTTTCCGGACACGGGTTTGGCCGATCTTGGGCAAAGCCCGGCTCAAAGGCCAAGATGTAGCGGGTGGGCATCTGCCGCTTGTTGCCAGGATTGAGGCGCTGCACGCGGCGGATCAGGCCCGCCGTCTCGAGCAGGGCGAGATGCTCGTTCAGGGTCGATCGGCTGATTTCGCAGTCCTCAGCCAATTGCTCTTGGGAGGGGAAGCAGCCGAAATCCGGATTGAACCGATCGCAGAGGTGCCAGAGCACGATCTTGGTCGTGGGCTTCAGCCCGCGCTGCTGGATGGCCCAGTTGGTGGCGGCATGGCTCATGGCGCTGGCCTCCTGACAGGAGGCGTCACGCGCGTGGTGAAGCCATGATCCGCCAATGCGCCCAGCGCATCGTCCAGTGATCGTACCAGCGCCCAGCCAAAGCCCTGCGCTGTCACCTCATCACGAAACGCCTCCTGCGCTGGGCTCAGCCGACCCTTGAGGGACTTCAATTCGAGGAAGAGGACGCGCCCAGCGGAAAGCAACATCAGATCGGCAAAGCCAGGATGGACGCCCATGCCGACGAGGATCGCCTGCCGCTTTGCGCCCCGCGGGCCAGCCTCGGTGATCTCGTTTGGGCAATGGTGAATGATCGCGCCTTTGGGCAGCGCAAAACGCAGTGCCGTGACCACGGCACGCTGCAGGTCTGCCTCGGGTGTGCCGCGCCGCTTCATTTGTGGTCCTCCCGCTCGGGTCGGTGACGTTCCACGCGCCCAGGCGACTTGGCATCAAGGACGACCAGCAGGATCCGGGCATCCTCGCGCTCCTCAGGCGTTTCGCCATGCTGGACCAAGACATTGCAGGCCAGCCGGATCAGGTGATCGGAATGGTTCACGACATCGGCCACGACGATGCGTGCCTCGCGCCGTCGATCATCGATCCATTCCTGGCGGGCGCGGTCGCGCGCGCTGGGCTTGCGGAAGGGCAGGGGGATGCTCATCGATGCCCACCCGAGCGCGAGCGGCGCGGCTCACGTACCTCTTGGGCTTCCAACCAGTCGAGGACGGCTGTCCTGCGATAGAGGATCTTCCGTCCAGCCTTCACGAAAGCCGGCCCGCGCCGGGCATCCGCCCAGCGCCGCAGGGTTTCCTCACATACCCCAAGTTCCTGGGCGAGGTCGGTGCGGCTGATCCAGTCCTGCAACAGCGCGCCGTCGCTCCCCCTCGTCTTCGGGGCCTCAGCACTCGTTTCAAGTTGCGTCATCTGCGTTCTCCCGATTGTCGCCCGCTGTGGGCGAATGTCGTGAGCCAGCAGAAACACAGAGGCAGGGGTGGCAGGGTGGCAGTGACCGGCAGTCAAATTGCGGTTGCTGCCACCCCCCGTGCCACCCCCTATTTTATTGATCGGAGCGAAATCCTCGCTGCGGTGCAGCGTGATTTGCAGGTTTTGCAAACCTGGCTGCCCACCATCCTCCACGCCCTATACAAGCCTGATCGATGGAATTTCCCCTCATTCGCCAACATTGGCGGAGTTTCGGCGACATTCAGGGGTGGCAATGGGTGGCAGTGACCGGCAGTGGCTTGCCGGTTTCCGCGCCGGTCTCTGATTTTCTTGGGAAATTGATGCCCAACGCATCCGAGATCGCGCGGTGAAGCGCGCATTGGCCAACTGTCGCCAGCGGGTTGCGCGCGCTCGGTGCGATAATTCTCCCGCAAGGCAGCGGCAGGTGGGTGGCAGCGACGCGGCACAGGGGTGGCACGCCCTCCAGTGTCACTGCCGGTCACTGCCACCCTGCCGGTCAGGGCGCCATGATTACCTTGATAGAGCCGCGAATCTACGCGTCATGAACGGGGAAAGGAGGTGCGTCGATGCCAACACGAGAACGCCTGACTGAGAAACTGGTCCGGGATGCCATCCCCGCCGAGGGACGGGATTACCAGATCTTCGATGACGATATCCGCGGCTTTGCGGTCTGCATATATCGGGGTGGCGGGCGCGCCTTCACCTTCGACTATCGCGTGGCTGGACGCCAGCGCCGGATGACTTTCGGGCGCTGGCCGGAATGGACCGTGACAGCTGCGCGCGACCGCGCACGCGCCTTGCGCCGAGAGGTCGACCTTGGTGGCGACCCGCTTGGCGAACGCGATCAGATCCGCGAGGCGGCACGCGTCAATGACTTGATCGATCGCTATCTCAAGGAGCACTGCGTCCGGCTCGCACCGACGAACGCGTCCGACCAGAAATCCATGATGATGAAACTGGTCGCGCCGCACTGGGGCAAGAAGCTCGTCACAGAAATCACCAAGGCCGATGTCGAGAAGCTCCTCGCGAAGGTCGCGGAGGGCAGGGCGCGGCCCCATAAAGAAAAGCCGAACAATCGCGCTCGCAAGCTTCAACCCGCGCGACCCACGCCCGTGCGGGCAAACCGATTGGGGGAGGCGTTACGGAAGATGTTCAACCTTGCGGTCGAGTGGGAGATGCGCGCCGACAATCCGGCCAGCAGCTTCTATCGTCGGATCGAGAATGCCCGCGAACGCTTCCTGACCAAGGAGGAGATCGATCGGCTGGCCAAGGCGCTGGAGTCCGACGAGGATCAGCGTGCCGCGGGCATCATCCGGATGTGCCTCTTGACCGGTGCTCGAGTTGGCGAGGTCCGCCAGTCGCGCTTTGAGCAGTTCAACCTTGAACTCGGCGTCTGGGCCAAGCCGGCCGCTACCACCAAGCAGCGCAAGGTCCACCGCGTACCGATCTCGGACGAGGTCGCGGCGATTGTGCGCCAGCGCCAGTTGCTGGTGCCAAAGGGCAATCCCTGGCTCTTTCCGGGCGACGTGCCGGGGCAGCCCGTGAAGGAAATCCGGCGGTTCTGGCGGCGCATGCAGGCGACCGCAGAGATTGGGGATGCGCGGATCCACGACCTGCGCCACACCTTCGCCTCGCTCCTCGTCAGCGGTGGGGCGTCGCTCGAGATGATCAGCAAGCTCTTGGGGCACACCCAGATGCAGACGACGCAGCGATACGCCCATTTGCTCGACGCCCCCCTGCGGGCCGGGCTCGATGCCGTGGCCAGTGCAGTCCGCCCACGGCTGAAGGTGGTCCATGATCAGGATGCTGATAGGAAGAGCGCCTGAGGGGCCTTTGCCCTCAGGGCTTTTCTGGCGTCTTAGTCAGTTCCCGCCAGATGGGCGTGATCCGGCGACGGATTGACCGTTCATCTGGCACGTCGTTGCCATCGGAATGTTCCACGAACCATTCCTGCATTTCCGCGACGAGCTCGCCCTGCGACGCGGGGATACCCCGCTCGTGAATGCGCAGCGCAAGGGCCTGCAACATACCCTCCCAATCGTAAGGCGACACCGAGCCCGTGCCGCCGCTTACGCGCCGAAATAGTTCGTTCTTTTCCTCGAAGCGGTGAACATGCTGACCAGAGATCAGCAGGTCTGCCACCGAGACCTCCACGCCTGCGACGGGATCGGTGATTAGCTGCCAGTCTGCTTCGCCTTTCGTGCGGACGCGGCGCAGCCAGGCGGTCTGGGGTCCGGTTCCGCAGCGACGAAACATCGGTAGAATGTCGAAGGCAGAAATGATGACCTCGCCGGCTACGACCTTCTCGCCACACATGGCGGGTGGGATCCCAGTCAGGATGTCGAAATGACCTGCAGCGGACCAGCCGGCGACATCGGCGATGGTGTAGCCCCACCGCGCAGCAACTTCATGGACGGTGTAGAATTCGCGTTTTGGCAGCTTCATGCTTGCTCCTGTTCTGATGCATGTGCCGCCCGCTCAAACGACCGGCACCGGGTTCTATGGAGTGCAAGCGGCCGTCAGCATTCCCCGGAGCCGATTCCGACTCGCTTGCAAAGCGATCCTGCACTAGCGTGGGCGTAAGGACGCTACGTGGAGCCGACTATGGCCTTCCGAAAAGCACAGGAGCTGATCCGGCTGGCCGAGATGGCCGGCTCGCGATACCGCGGCGTATGCTTGAACGACGTCAGTGACGCTTTCGGTGTCAATCAGCGGACCGCCCAGCGCATGATGCGCGAGTTCGAGGAGGCGTTTCCGTCCTACATCTGCTCAACCGACCGCGATCGGCGGCGGTGGTGGAAGCTGAGCGATACGACCTTGATGCACATGCAAGGTGTTCGCGCGAGCGAGCTTTCGGCCCTCGATATGGCCATCAAACGTGCGCAGCACGAAGGCGCAGTCATGGATCTGCGGGGGCTGGTTTCTCTACGCGATCGGCTGCTGGCCAGCATGCCGTCCATTCATGCGCGAAAAACGGAGACTGATGCAGCCGCGATCCTCGAGGCGCAAGGTTTGGCATGTCGGCCCGGGCCGCAGGCAAAGCTTGCCCCCAACATTCTTGGGGCCATCGCCGAGGGCATCAAGGCCCCATTCTCGATGGACATTGTCTATCAAGCCGCTCGAGATCCCGAGCCGCGCGTGCGGAAGGTTGAACCCTATGGACTTCTTCTGGGGACTCGGCAGTATCTGATCGCCAGGGACATCGAGAATGGCCGTGTTTACCGGCGGTACCGCATGGATCGGATCAGCAGCGCCAAGATCACAGGACAGTCCTTCCCCAGGGATCCCGACTTCGACCTCGACGCCTTTGCTGTCCAGGCCTTCGGGTCATACCATTCGGACGACGAGTACGGGCGCGTCGTGTGGAGGTTTGCGCCCAGCGCCGCCGCGGTTGCGCGGGAGTTTGAATTCCATCCGACGCAGCATGTGACCGATGAACCTGATGGCAGCTTGCGAGTCGAGTTCATGGCGTCAGGTTGGATTGAGATGGTTTGGCACCTCTACCAATGGGGCGATCAGGTCGAGGTAGTGGAACCTACAGCCCTCAGAAACCTAACAAAAGATTATGTGCGACGCGACATAACGATACTACCCTGATGCGCAATCGCTTGTGAGGTCCCAAGCTGTGATCGACCGGTCCAGAAATGCCGAAGTAACACGGAAAAATCCTGAGATCCTGAGGCCAACATAGGCTTCAGGGATGCAAGGAGGTACAAAGATGTCATATAGCTACAGTCAGTCCGAATCTGACTAGTTGCACAAAGCAGTCGAGGTCCGAATGTCCGCAGGCGAAGAGAGTGTCGAAAAGTATAGATCCGCACTAATAGATGCGGCGGTCGAAGGGTGGCGTTTTTCAAGATTATTTTCGCGCCTTATTTCAAAATTGGATGCCGGTGAAAGCTCACGGTATCTAAGCCAGCAACGATACTTTCAGAAAAAGATCTCAGAGAGCCTCGAGGACGTAGGGTTAAAATTGGTCAATGTCGAAGGTCAGGTTTATGACCCTGGCATGGCAGCTACAGCATTGAACTTGGAGGACTTTGCTCCTCAAGACGTGTTGATGGTAGAGCAGATGGTCGAGCCCATCATAATGGATGCGAATGGACTGTGTCGATCCGGCACTGTGATGCTGATGCGGGTGGAAAAATGAAGTATATTGGAATTGATCTAGGAACGACAAACAGTGCCATTTGTTCGTATGATGGCGAGTCGGTTCGTCTCTATAAGAGCCCAGAGCAGCAGGATGTGACGCCATCCGCAATTTTCATCGATCGTCGAGGCAATAAGTACGTTGGCTCGCGTGCATATAATAATGCCGCAAGAAACCCAGACAATGCGGCAATATTATTTAAGCGCTTAATGGGTACAAGCACACCAGTAAAACTGCCCGCAGTTGATCTCGTGCTGACACCTGAAGAATGCTCGGCTGAGATACTGCGTGTTCTGTTTGGATATTTGCCGGAAGACATCCGGTCGAGCGGTGAAACTGGAACTGTAATTACAGTCCCAGCTGCATTTAACCAGATGCAGAAAGACGCCACCATGTCTGCCGCTGATGCTGCCGGCATTGGTCGAGTTGCACTCATGCAAGAACCCGTCGCTGCTGTGATGAGTGTAATGCAACAAAGAAAATCGGACGGTATCTTCCTTGTCTATGACATTGGTGGCGGGACGCTGGATGTTGCTATCGCAGAGAGCATCGCTGGACGGGTAAATTTGTTGGCCCACGGTGGCATTGCTATGTGTGGCGGACGCGACTTTGATCGTATGCTCTTTGATAACCTGGTCAAGCCATGGCTATTTGAAAATTTTGACCTACCGGAGGATCTATCGTCCAATCCAAACTATCGCCCATTATTGCGCATGGCTACATGGGCTGCGGAGAAGGCGAAGATCGAGCTGTCGCAACGCGACGATGTTACCATAAGTCTTCCGGAGACGGAGCTGGGTGTGCGTGACGCCTCCGGTGCCGAAGTCTACATCGACATTTCGATAAAGCGTGGGCAATACGATAGTCTCATTTCGTCCAAAGTTGACGAGTCAATAGAAGCAACTAGGGAAGCTTTGGAGAAGGCTGGTCTCAGTCCACATGATGTTGAGCGCATTGTCTTCGTCGGGGGCCCCGCTCAATATAAGCCGCTTCGTGATAAGGTGTCCTTTGAGCTTGGGATTTCCGCTTCGACAGAAGTAAATCCAATGACTGCAGTCGCTGAGGGTGCGGCGGTCTTTGCGGAATCAATTGATTGGGCATCAAAGGGACGAGGCCGAAAGACCGCCAAGGGAGCTCTAAAGGCCGGAACGCAACTTGATTTGGCCTTCAATTATATCGCCAGAACACCAGAGTCTCGGACAAGGATCATTGCGAAATTGGGCGGTCCCGCACCCGCTGGTGTTGAGTTTCAAGTCGACAGCCTGGATACTGGGTGGTCTTCAGGAAGGTTGGCGCTTTCTGACGGAACCACGGTGGATCTCTTGCTGAGCAAGCCGGGGGAGAATCTGTTTAAGGTATTCCTGTTCGACTCCAATGGTGCTCCCCTTGTGCTTGAGGATAGCAAGATAATCATCACTCGTACGGCGGCGAGCATTGATGCCATACCTGCGTCACACTCTATTGGAGTAGAAGTACGGGAGAAAATGGGCGGAAGGCCCGTTCTGGCCTATTTGGTACGCGAAGGGGATCAGCTGCCAAAAGCAGGAAGATTGAAGTTCAAAGCAGAAGAGTCACTGCGTTCGGGCAGCGCTGGTTCGATCAAGTTCAAAATCTGGGAAGGCGATATACAGGATCCGATCAACGATAATCGATTTGTGGGTATGTTCGAGATTAAAGGTTCCGATTTCGACGAGGGGGTAATCGCTGCTGGGGCAGAGTTGATTTGCGATTATGAAATACTCGATTCCGGAGCCGTCCGCCTTGAGGTAGAAGTTCCGTCAATCGGCGCCTCCTTTGAGAACAAAAGAAACTTCTACTCGAGCCAAGAAGGCAAAGTCGATTATTCCACCCAAGCCAAGCATATCATGGAGCAAACTGAACAGGCTCTCAATCGTGTTGACGAAATATCGGCCACGGTCCACGATGAACGACTTGACCAAGCTCGCAGCCGGCTCGAGCGAGCTGCCACAATAAACCCAGATCACTCTGATCCCGAGAGTGCAAAGCAGGCGATGGATGATGTGCAAGAAGCAAAGCGCCTGCTTGCGCTCGCCCGAAGCAGCAATAAGAAACAAATTAGACAACTTGACCTCGGAAAAATAGTTTCAATATTTGACTCGATTGCTCGTCCAGTGGCACGTGCTACAGAGCTGCAAAGCTTTGAAAATTTGGCAAGAACTGCACAGCGCGCGATCGATAACAATTCAAACGATTTTGAAAGCCTGCTCGACGACATGCGTGGACGCTTTATGGCAATCCTTTGGCGTCAAGATGGCTTTGTTATTGATCGTTTTAGATGGCTTAGCGAAGACTATCACCAATTTCCTGACCAACTCGAACACAAACAACTCGTCGCTGAGGGGGAGGCGGCACTCAAGAGCGATGATATTGAGAGGCTGAGAAACGTAGTGGCTCGGATGGACTCTGTTCGGCTCGGATCGGGTTCTGAGGATGACTTAATCGCTACGACTAACATTGTGCTGGGATAGACCCATGGGGATGGATCCTTGGCTGCCGTTCGGATTTCGTGTCGGGCAGGGTGACAGTTCGCAGTCGCTTGAGTTGGCTGGTGCCAACTGGCAGATAATCAGGCTCAAGAGCAAGGATCGATGTTTGCTTGTGAAGCGTGACCTGCTCTCGAAATGGCAAGATGATGGACTTGTTGAGGATGGTATTTTCTTCGAGCTTGAGAACACGAGCCACGAGATTTGGTATGCGCTGAGCAGTTGGGATCGAACTCTATGTTCTGTCCAAGACGGAAAGGTCGTGAAGTCCAAATCCGTCGCGGCAGCTTTTGCGGTAGCATTGAAGGAGACACGCCAACTTGGTAGCCAATTCGGCTTTCAAGACGCCATATACTTTGAAAGGATAAGCAGGCTGTTGCCGACTTACACGGTCTCAGAGCGCGCGTCGGATGAGGATGTTCTCGGGCGTTGGCTGACTGGAGGAGTTCACATCTCTGCTTCAGCCGTTCGGCGTATGGATCAGGCTATGGCTTGGCTTAACGAGCGTGAGATCCGACAGGTTTTGGCGTACGCAGGGATTGCGCCATCAGAAGTGCTGCCAGGCACATCTCCTTCTGATATTGAACTGACGACCAACGAGGTTGTTGCTTCGGAGGCCGCCATCTCGAGCGATGTCACGCGCGCGCGCCTGGACACATTTGAGCTGCCAGGCCGGCCACAATTGGCGGCTTTTTTCAATGAGCATGTCATTGATATTGTGAGAAATCAGGAACGGTATCGCGCTGTAGGGATCGACTTTCCGTCGGCTATGATTTTGCATGGGCCTCCCGGGTGCGGAAAGACCTTTGCTGTTCATAAGCTGATCGATTTTCTGGGCTGGCCAAGCTTCGAGATCGATGCATCTAGCGTTGCTAGCCCATATATTCATGAGACGAGCAAGAAGGTCGCTCAGGTATTCACTGCTGCGATAGAAAAGTCACCTTCGGTTCTGGTGATCGACGAGATGGAGGCCTTCCTTGCCGATCGAGATATGGGGTCAGGTCACCATCGGGTTGAGGAGGTTGCAGAGTTTTTACGACGCATTCCTGAAGCCATTGAGAACAATGTTTTGATCATCGCAATGACTAACAGAATCGATTTGATTGACCCAGCGATTCAAAGGCGCGGTCGTTTCGACCACATAATCGAAGTCGATTTTGCAAACGCGGAAGAAATAACGTCTCTTCTCAAGAACTTGCTGAAGTCGTTGCCAACGGCTGACGATGTTAACGTCGAACTGCTTGCGGACGAGCTGTCAGGGCGCCCGCTTTCCGATGTATCCTTTGTGGTACGTGAGGCGGCTCGACTTACGGCGCGTGAGGCGCTTCCTCTAATCGACCATGCGATGCTCATGTCTGCTCTACGTGTAGTTCCGGCTAGGGACCGAGAAGGCGGTAAGAGAAAGCACAAGATCGGCTTCATCTGAGGGTTCTTAAATATGAGTGGGTCTGAGAATCAGAATGAGACGCCCAAGGGCTTTGCGGGTCTTGGATCATTAGTCTCAAAGATTGACGCCGGTCAGGCAGAAAGAGAAAAGTCACCAGCAAAGTCGAGCGAGCCTGTGGCTGCCTCTGGTGGCGCAGGGTCCGAACCTGCTTCCCAGTCCAGACCTCATCCTATTCCTCTGCGGCAGACCTCTGAGCCTGTACGACCTAGAGAGGCAGCTCCTAATTCATCCGCTACGAAAAAATGGCTCCTCGCCGCAGTATGTTTTGGCGGCGTGGTTTGGTGGCTCAACGAGAACCCGGGCTCATCCGGAACACAGACTCGCCCCTCTGGTTCATCAACGACCACCGCGATTCCAACGAGGCCAGCAGAGGTTCGCCCGCCAATTGGTGACAATAACGTGCTGTCGATGACCCAGTTGCATTACTGTTTAGCAGAGGACATTCGGCTTGATGGAGCCAGGTCTTCGCTGAACAACTACAGTGGTGCGGATGTGGATCGTTTTAATGTGATGATTTCTGACTACAACAGCCGGTGCGGCAGTTTTAGGTATCGGAGCGGCGACCTCGAGCGCGCTCGCAGAGCTGTTGAGGCATTCAGAAGCACAATTTTGGCTGAGGGAAGAAGTAGGTTCTGATGGGAGCGAGGTGCTGGAATGGCTAAGGCAGTGTGTTTCAAATGTGGCTCTCAAAAGCATGGAGCGCTTCTTAACTGTCCTTCTTGCCAAGCAATGCCTCGAGATAATCAAGAGGTGACGCTGTCTTTGGCGCTCTCTGAGCCACTGTCGAATGCATCTGAACTTGAAAAGTACTCGACAGCTATTCGAAACTCAGGCCGCCCCGCGGTTCCTGGTGCGGTCCTAGCAGCGGCGGCGGAAGCCCTTTCGGACCCCCAATTGCGAGAGCTATTGGCTGAGCGAAGGGCTGCAAGTTCCAGCCCCCTGGGTGCGGCGTCTCACCAAGAGCCCAAGCGGGTAAACGCTGCAGCCCCAACCATTCAGCACCAACGACACGTTTACAGGCTTCAGTCGTCGGCGCTTCATCGTTCGCCGTTTGCTGTACTTGGTGCAACTATTCGAGATGACCGACGGGCTATAGTCGAGTTAGCTGAGAACAAGTCGCTGGAGTTGGATCACGACGAATGCCAAAGGGCTAGGTCGGAGCTCACTAATACACGAACGCGCCTTCTAACAGAGA
The DNA here is from genome assembly GCF_009908265.2 of Paragemmobacter amnigenus. GTDB lineage: Bacteria > Pseudomonadota > Alphaproteobacteria > Rhodobacterales > Rhodobacteraceae > Paragemmobacter > Paragemmobacter amnigenus. The sequence continues at coordinate 46,919 of NZ_JAAATX020000017.1, forward strand.
TTGCTTGGCTTCCCGGCGTTTCGCCGCGCAGAGCAACGGAATGTTTGCGGCTTCTTTCAAGTGATGCGCTCGCTGTACGTGATGAAACAAACCTCCCGACTCTTGCTAAAGCCAACCTTTGGTCCTCAGCTTTGAGCGCGGTATCTGTTGATCATGATGACTCAGATTTAACTGAGTTCATCGTTGATTTCGCATTTTTGGTTGATGAGCTTGATGCGGACGAGGTGCTGCGTGACATCAATGAAGATAGACAAGTGTCGGGCTTTCCGATCATCCAGAGCATAGAGCATATCGAAAGTGCTCTCGGTGAGCGCCGCAAGTGCTATCGTGAAGCTATCAAGGATTGTCTTGATAAATTCCCACCAGCAAGACTGGTGAATTTGATGACTGAATTGGTTGATACCACAACATACAGTGGTGAAGAGAGCGCCCCAAGTCTTGTTGACGACTTGGTCGATAGCTATGAAACCGAGACTCGAGTGGTTCTTCAATCAGAGCTCGAGAACATTAACGCTTTGGTCGGAAAGGTTAGAGCTGTCGCTGGGAGAGGCGAGAGTACAGTAAATTCAAACATCGATGAGTTGATTGCAGTCGCAAGAAATTGGGACAAGATTGCGCAGCCGATCCAGCTTAGCGCAAAGGCTCGAGGTACAACCCATGCCGCGAGCTTCGAAACGGCTCGTGTCCTCCGAGATCTGGCGATCGATCTTTTCAACGACAATGGATTGCTTGAGCAGTCAAAAAGATTGACTGAACTGTCACAGGAGCTTTTCGCTGAATTGCCGGAGTTTGCAGAGCATCTTGAGCGCGATGCAGAAGCACTGTCGAACCTTGCTTTGCAAAAGGCTCAAGCCGAGGCGGACCATGCACAATGGGAACGTGATATCCGTTATGAAGTAGATGTTGGTGCAGTATTCAAGGAGACGCTTAAGATCTCGTCGGCAGGCGTTTCCTGGAAAGGGAAGAACTATCCTCTTGACGCGATCACTCGTGTTCGATGGGGTGGGGTGAGCCACTCAGTTAATGGAATTCCTACCGGCACGAACTTTACCGTGGCGTTTGGCGATAGGAACTCAGAGGCCGTTGTCCACATTAAACGGAAAGAGACCTACCAAACTTTTGTTGATAAGCTTTGGCGGGCCGTTGGGGTCAGGCTCATCTCCGAAATGCTTCAAACGCTGAAAGCTGGTCGCAGCTTGAGTTTTGGTCGTGCCACCGTCTTTGACGATAAAATTCAGTTAGAGCGCCATAGATTTCTTGGTGCGAATGAGCCTGTGATTCGGACTTGGTCTCAGGTGCAGATTTGGAATGCGGATGGTTCCTTTTTCGTTGGCGATAAAGACGACAAGAAAGTGTACGTGGGTCTCTCATACATCGATGTAGCGAACACACATCTTTTGGAGCAAATAATTCGGATGAAATTCAAGAAGGCTGGAAGCAGATTAAGCGATCTAATTGCGTAGCACTCATGGCGCGGAGGACTAAATGAAGTTTCTGTCGAAAATCTTCGGATCGGGGTCACAAAACAAACCTGATGCCGTGCTAAGAGAGGCGTTTGGAAAGATCCAAAAAATTATTGACGACGAAGATTTCCAGCTTGAGTTGGTAAACCCTGCTATCCGAGATGTCTTGAAATCTTCGCCTGCATACGATCGTAAACCAGATGGCGTAGGTGCTTTTGGTTTTGTTGAGACGAACCCTGTTCCTGTCAATGGTCCAATTGGCGAGATCGCCTACCTTTCTCGACTCGAGGCGGGACCAGGGAAGCGCTTGATGTTCCATCGCCTTGGGTCGATACAGATGGTCGATGTATTTGAAGCGGTTACTTTCGACGGAAGCCAGTGGTTTATTCTTTATCTGGATATGTATCACTCTCGGAGATCAAAGCTAGCACCGGATGGCTTGCGCTTCACGCAGGAGGTTGCGCAGTTTTCCGGTTTCAGTCAGCACTGTAAAAATTTCCCATATGATTTTGTGGAAATGAAGACGGCGCAGCAGCAGTCTGGTTTAAGCTTGGCATACATTCCTATCAGTAAGGTGGCAGATGCTCTCGAGAAACGTGTTTTCAAGAGGCCAATTGCGCACAACGCAAAACTTGAAATCCTTAGCCAGCGACTGACCCGCTTCGGCCAACTGTGATGGTGTCGCTTGTACTTCTGTCTTCTACATCAACGCCACATCAACAGTCGGAAGTGGTTTAAAAACAATTGCCTGTGGTCCGCTTCCCGTTAGAGTGGCCCAATGTTGGGGAGGAAAATTCGGGAAATCAAAGAGTTGTCGGCTAAGCCGCTGATTTTTATAAGCTATTGGAATCGAGGGGGTTTCGGCTCATAACCTGAAGGCCGCAGGTTCAAATCCTGCCCCCGCAACCATCAAAACCCTACACAAGCCACCGTTCGCGGTGGCTTTTGCATTCGTAGCCCCCAGTGCAAATTCCAGCACCGATGCCAGCGCGCCATAAAGCGTCACGCTGGCCGGTCCCCGCTTCGCTCCTGCCGCGACCTCAATACGCTGCACGAGGCTGCGGATGATCTCCATCGCCTGCAAGCGGGTCGCTTCATCAAGGAGCAGACGGTTCATCTCTTGCACTTTGCGGCGATAGAGCTCGCCGAGGTTCGGGTGGATCTCTAGAGTTGGGGTTGGGCTCGCCATGCTGAGCTGGCGCTCCAGATCGCGTTTGCGCGCCTCGAGCTCTTTGAGCTTATGGCGCACGCTCCCCGGATCGCCGTCGCCCTCGAGGATGAAGGCCAGCGCGCGCTCGATGCTGCGCGAGACTTTCTCCAACTCCTTTTGCAGGACAGGGCGGTTGTCTGTTCTGCTGCGACGCTGCCGTTCCACTTCCGCCCGGAAGCTTGCCGCGAACTCGGCGATCAGATCGTCGCGGCCAAGGAGGATCTGCTCCAAGGCGGTGAGAATGCGCGTCTCAAGCTCGGCCGCGCTGATGCTGACGGGACAAGAGCAGGTGCCGCGCTCGCGCCTCGCCGAGCAGGAATACCGTTCGCGGTTGATGATCGTCATGGCCCCTCCGCAGCCGGCGCAGCGCACGAGGCCGGACAAGAGGCGCTTCTTCGTCTGGCGCTTGTTCCCGGCGCGGGAGGAATAGCGGGCGCGAAGCGCTTGGGCAGCATCCCAGGTCGCGTCGTCGATGATGCGGAGCTCTGGCACCTCCTTGGTGATCCAGAGATGTTCAGGGTTGGGCCGTGAGACTCGTTTTGCGGTATCCGGGTCTTTGACGAAGCGCTGGCGGTTATAGGTGATGCGGCCAAGGTAGAGCGCGTTGTTCAGGATGCCGTTCTGGCGCTGCCGGCTGCCGTTGATCGTGGAGGCGTTCCACAGGCCGCCGCGGGGGCTCGGGATGCCTTGCTGGTTCAAGCTGGCGGCAATGGCGCGCGGCGTTTGGCCTGCGACGTAATCGTCGAAGATCTGGCGAATAACCTTGGCTTCATTGGGATCGAGTTCCCGTTCACCTCTGACGAGGTCGCCGTCAGTGCCGATGCGCCGAACCATGCGGTAGCCGTAGCTATTGCCCCCGGGGATGCGACCGGCTTCGACCCGACCCCGTTGGCCCCGACGTGTCTTCTCGGCAAGGTCCTTCAGGAAGAGAGCGTTCATCGTGCCTTTAAGCCCGACGTGAAGCTCGTTGATCTCGCCTTCGGCCAGAGTGATCAGTTTGACTTCTGCGTGGGTGAGCCGCTTGTAGATGGCGGCCACGTCTTCCTGGTCCCGGCTTATCCGGTCGAGCGCCTCGGCGATCACCACATCGAAGCTGCCCGCGCGGGCAGCGTCCATCAGCGCGAGCATCCCGGGCCGCGTGCGCAGGCTGCTGGCGCTGATCGCATAGTCGCTGAAGACCTCCACCACCTCGTGTCCGAGCGCTGTCGCACGCTCCCGGCAGAGGCGCACCTGGTCATCGATCGACGCGGCCGACTGAAGGTCCGATGAATAACGAGCGTAGATCGCAGCACGGGTCATGCGGGTCTCCCATCTGTCTTATGGCGAAGTATCTTGCGGGCTTGAGCTACGGATGTGCGCAACCGGCGGCCGGCGACTATTTGGTTAGCTTGGATGTAGTGGGACTCAGATGTCCGCGGATCAACGTGGCCGAGTAGGGGCGACACGATCCCAATGTGCTCGGGATCTTCAAGAGCGACAAATGTGGCTGCACAATCGCGGAACAGGTGCGGATTGATCGAGCGTCCAAAGGCGCGCTCGGTTGTCCTTGTGATCGCCAAGTGCATCGCCTTTGCGTTCATCGGTTCACCATAGCGCGTAATCCAAAGTCGTGAGCTGCTTCGGCCAACCAAAAGATCAGAGCGAACAATACTGGTGTAATGCTCGATGTAGGGGGTGAGGCCGGCCGATACGGGCGCTGAGAAGGGGTGCCCGGTCTTCATCTCCATGGCGGCGAAGCGCAAGAAGTACACCGTACCTTGCCTAACCAAATGCCGATCGAGTTGGATCATGGTCAGGTTGGACAGCCGCACTGGGCAGCAAGCGAGGATGCCAATCATGAGGGCATCCCGATAAGCGCCTGGCGCATCCCTTTTGGGCGGGTTCTCGATAATGTCGCGCATGCGGTTCAAAGCCCAGTCGAGCAAATGATGTGCCGGCTGCAACCGGCTCAGCTTGTGGCGCCGGTCGACCACTTGCCGCTCTTGGTATCGCACAGCACGTTGCAGCCACTTGAAATCTTTGCCAGGCGCCATGGCCTGAGCAACGGCCAGCAGCTCTGCAAGGCGACCCCAAAGCGTCCAGCTGCCAACCTCCTGCGATTGCAGCTCCTCGATATAGGGCCGGATCGCGTCGGGATCGATGCGGTCCGTAGGATCATCGACCGTGGCTCGCAGCCTGCCACTTCGGGCGAGGAAGGTTAGCCACCGGCCATAACCCTTACGGTACTTCGAACGCGTCTCATCCCGCCAATGAAAGCCTGGTCCGACGGTGCCATCCAACACATCTCCAGGCGACAGGGCTGCCTCCCACGCAGCTCTATCCTCGGATGGCCAAAGATGGAGTGGAAGGCAACGTCGTGCTGGATCCTCGAATGGGTGGAGTTTGTCAGCCATGCTTGCCCGCACGGTCCTTGAGGCGGTCGCGCGCCGCTGCGACTGAGGCTTGATAGTGACGGACCGCATTCTTTTGTTCAAACTGCGCATAGGACTTCATCGCGGTTTGCAGTGTGTCTCCGATCGCGTGGCCCAAGGTCACGAAGTCGCCAGGGTGAATCATGCAGTGGATTTTGCCGGCGATGCTCCGGAACAGATGCGCGTGTACGACTAGCCCCGTGTGCTCGTAGATCATCTCCTTGATAAGAGCGGACAGATTGGCTGCGAACTTGGGGCCACCCGATCGGTTGGGAAAGACATACTCCGAAGGGCTTTCGATCAGCCAAGGCCGATAGTCCCTCATGTACAGGTCGTACAGGCGCAGAGTCTCGCCCGTAAGCTCATATGAAAGGCTCCTGTTGTTCTTGACCTCCTCGCCGGGGATGGACAGCAACAAACAAGACTGTCCCTTCACCTCGGTACGCCGCACATGGCGTTCGAAGCTGAGACGGCTCAGGTTCCCAATGCGCATCGGAGCATGCAGTAGGATCTCGATGGCAAGCGCCGCCTGCAACAGGAGCGCGCGCCGTTGTGGGCGGAGAGCCTTGTTCGCTGCCAATTGAACCAGACGACTTGGCAGTTGGAGCAGGTTTGCGAGGTTGCGGTCGTCGTCAAGTTGTTCGAGACGTTCCTGGTTCTTAGCGCGGACCACGGTCGTCCCATTGGCCAGACGAGTGCAAAGCGATCGAATCTCTTCAAGATGCGCCGCATCGACCTTCACGCCATATCGCGCGATGGTCTTCACGCAGGTTGCGAGCTTATGCGTACTCTCGGTTGGTTTGCCGCCGAAGCGGCTCATGTAGAAACGCAGACCTGCCTTCAGCTTCGTCAAATCCACAAGGCAGGCGAGCTCGGTTATCTCTTCGATTGGAGTTCCGCTCCGCACGATCGCCGAAGCCACCTGTTGGATGTTGAAGCGCTGGTGCTTTAGTGTCGCCGGCCGAAGTGGCTTAGCTGGACCTTCGCCAGTCAGTGGGTCCGGTTGGGCCAGCCGGTCGATCCAACGAGCAACGTCCGCTTGGAAAGAGGCCGGAAAAGCTTCGATCGGGAAGGTCCATCGATCTCGTCTGTACGGAAACCCCAGCGGCCGTTGTGGCCAATCAGCCCTGGTACGGCAGAGCCTGTTCCAGGTCGCAACGGTTGCGCTTACTTTGGCATCCGGCCTGTCGGTAAAGGTCTCGTTGGCGATGGCGTCCCTAAGTGCTCTTGCATGCTCGTCGCGGACTTGATCCGGCGAAACGTTCAGCGCGCTGCAGTACTGTGCCAGTTGTGTCAGCTTCCATACGTCATGTCTGTCTGGTAACCGAGCGAGAATATCCGCCCAAGCGGGCGACGGCGGGCTAAGCCAATCGGACCGGGCCCGAGATGCACCACAAAGCTCCAAAGCCTTAATGACACCAGCGCGGATGTTCTTTAACCGCTTCTCCGACAGTCCAGCCTGCGCAGGATGTACCCGGCGAAAGCGCACGTGCACCCAGTTGATGTTGGCCGGGACGCCGCTCGGATCCTGCCCGATTAGACGGCACAGCGACTGAACGGCGGACTTCAAGTCTCGTCGTTGGGTAGGCGTGACATTGACCGCTTCGAGTTGGTCGAGAACCTTGTCCATCATCATCGCATCCGCCTTGATGAATGGGCTCAATTCCAGCGATGGTTTAGATGCTGCTGTCATCAGGTGGGCTCCAAATTGGACATCAGTTGCATCGGGTGGACAGGGCTGGTCAGGGTGACTGCTTCGGGACAGCGTAACACAATAATCGGGCAGTGATTGCAGCGCACCGTTGTCCCGACGGGAACGCAACCCATTGCCATCATTGGACAATCTGGCCATCGGCTGGTCATCCTTCCAGCCGGTCGCGCACGAAGCGCGTGAGGTCCTGCGGGCGGATCCGCCACTGAAATCCGAGCTTCGCGGCGGGCAACTCGCCCCCCGAAATCCACCGCCGGATCGTCTTCGTCGAAACGCGCACGCATTCCGCCGCGTCAGGAATCGTCATGAGCCGCTCGGGGCTCGTCTGGGGGCGTTCGGCTGCTTTGGACATGGACCTCTCCTGGCTGTTCCGTCAGGCCAGAGGCGACAAACTCACGTGCCGCTTGCACCGCGAGCAGGCGGACCAGCGCGCGCAGGTCACCCTGCGCTGCACTCGTTCTGATCTCCTGCTTGGGGGAAGCCCTGCGCACCTGACACGTCCTCTGCTGACCTATAGAGGACATGCTTGACCACGAGCCGGCCCGTCAGCCCGCCTTTGGCCTACACACAATGGGCCGGATGCGGGCCAGTCGTTAAAGGCCCTTTAGATAGCGCTGTATAGTCGTCCGCGACGGCGGCTCACGTTTGGTCTCATCTTGGAACTGCTCCTGCAACTCACCTATAAGCTCGTTCTCTGACAGAGACGGCTGATTGTCCTTTAGCAGTCGGTACTGGTCCAGAAACCAGCCCCTCTGAAACTTGGTTCGTCCTTCGACCTCACTTTGGCGACGCCACAGACGTTCGACATCAGCGCGGCGCACGAGAATATCCAGCCAAGGCTCTGCCTTAGTGCAGTCAGGCAGCCTTCGATAGGGCCCGCGCACGTCAGGCTTTAAATCTGCCCATTCTTCTGCAGGGATACTCTCTCGACGGGCATTTGGTGCTCCACTCCGGCCTGTCGCAGTAAGTCGGCCTTGCGCAAGAGCAGTAAAAATCTCGAGTTGTTGACCGACCTGCGGCGCTGTCCAATGCGACGGATACATCATGTAGGCCGCCCAACTCTCTGGATCAGGTGGGCCGAAAAGAGCAACAATCGAGGTATCCCGAAACACGACCCACGCGGAAGCTTCGGCCAAGGTCCAGTAATCTCGATCTGTCTCGGACATTTGCTTGGGCTCGCTAGCGAAGACACACACACGGCCGTTTCTGGGGCCTTTTGCAGGCGCCGTCCAGAAGCTCATGTCGACGAGTACTGATCCTCCGCAACGGTAACCTCCCCTTTGTAGACGTTCGTATCGGGTGCATAGCGGCAACACCATTACAGGCGCGGAACGCCGCGTTCGGCCCATACCTGGCGCTCGCATGCTTTGCGTTCGTATGCGGCCTCCTTTCTGCGGCATTAGTTTTACTGATGTGCAGCCGCAGATCATTCTCCTTTGCGCGATTTCTGCTGCGGGTCTAGCCCTTGGTGAGAAACCCGTCCGGAGGGAATTTCCCCACGGCACAGGGCACCGCTGGATCGCGAAAGGAGGGCCGCCGATGAGCGTCCGTTTCAAGCTCGAGGGCATCTATACCCCCGTCATCACGCCCTTCCATTCCGATGGGGAAATCGACTTCGATGCTCTTGCCGATCTGGTCGAGCGTCTTGTGGGCGCGGGTGTCCATGGTTTGATCTCTGGCGGATCGACGGGCGAGAATTATGCCGAGACAATCGAAGAGAGGCTGACCATCGCGCGTTTCATCGTGGATCGGGTGAAGGGCCGGATACCGGTCGTCATCGGAACGGGTGCCATGCGGACACCGGACTCCATCGCCCTTGCCACCGGCGCGCGGGAGATGGGGGCGGATGCGATCCTGCTTGGCACGCCGCCCTATTCAGTGCCAACGGAGCGGGAGAATGCGCTGAATGCGCTGGCCATTGATCGCGCAGCCGATCTGCCGATCATCCTCTACAACTATCCGGGCCGGATGAGCGTCGAGATGGGCCGCGAGTTTCTGGACCGTGTTGGTCGGTCGCGGAACGTGATCGGCATCAAGGAAAGCAGTGGCGACATCAACCGCGTGCATCTGCTGGCGCGGGATTACCCTCATATTCAGATGTCCTGCGGAATGGACGATCAGGCGCTGGAATTCTTCGCCTGGGGTGCTCGGAGCTGGATCTGCGGAGGGTCGAACTTCCTGCCCGAAGAACACATCGCGCTTTACGAGACCTGCGCGGTCAAGGGTGACTTCGCCAAAGGCCGCCGCATCATGTCGGCGATGCTGCCCTTGATGGCAGTGCTCGAACAGGGTGGCAAGTTCATCCAGTGCATCAAGCACGGGGTCGAGGTGACGGGTGTGCGGGCAGGCCCGATGCGCCCACCGCTGAAGGGCCTGAGCAAGGAAGAGAAGCGCGAGCTTGAGCAGGTCATCCGCACGCTCAAGACCACTGTCAAAGCGATCATCGAGGGGAACTGAACATGGCCGACCTGCTGACCCATGAAGAATACAAGGCCCTCGCCGCCGCGCTGGACCTGCCGCAGAACGCCTGGATCGACGGGGCCTACCGTCCGGCAATTTCTGGCAAGACGTTTGAGACGGTGAACCCCGCCACGGGTGTCGTTCTGGGCACGGTCGCGGCCTGTGGCGCTGCGGATGTGGATTTCGCGGTCGCCAAGGCACGCGAGGCCTTCGAGGATGGGCGCTGGTCGCGGCTGCATCCTGCGGCGCGGAAGGACGTTCTGGTGCGTCTGGCCAAGCTGATGGAACGCAACGCGCGCGAATTGGCGGTCATGGAAAGCCTCGATTCCGGCAAGACGATCTATGATTGCGAAAGCGTGGACATTCCGGAGTCCATCCACGTGATCAAGTGGCATGGCGAGTTGATCGACAAGATCTACGATCAGGTCAGTCCCGCCTCTGCCGACCACATCGCAATGGTCGTTCGTGAGCCTGTCGGCGTGGTCGGGCTGGTCCTGCCGTGGAACTTCCCCTTGCTGATGCTGGCGTGGAAGATTGGCCCGGCATTGGCGGCGGGGTGTTCGGTCGTGGTCAAGCCTGCGGCAGAAACCTCGCTCACCGCGCTGCGGCTGGCTGAACTGGCGGCCGAGGCGGGCCTGCCGCGCGGTGTCCTGAACGTGGTGACGGGCAGCGGGGCGGATGTGGGCGAACCGCTGGGGCGTCATCCGGACGTGGATATGGTCTCGTTCACCGGATCGACAGTCACTGGGCGGCGCTTCCTGAATTATTCGGCGGACAGCAATCTGAAGGAAGTCGTCCTGGAACTCGGCGGAAAGAACCCCTGCATCGTGCTGGACGATGCCGAGGATCTGGATGCGGTCGCGGCGCATGTCGTCAACGGGGCGTTCTGGAACATGGGCCAGAATTGCTCTGCCGCATCGCGACTGATCGTGCAGTCAGGCATCAAGGATCGGCTCTTGAAGAAGGTTGAGGAACATTCCCGCGAATGGGTGGTGGGCGATCCGCTGAACCCAGAAGTGCGCGTAGGTGCGCTGGTGTCCAAGGCGCATTTCGGCAAGGTCGCGGGCTATCTGAAGGCGGCGGCCGGTGAGAAGATCGTGATGGGTGGCAAGGTCGTCGCCGAAGGCTTCATCGAGCCCACGGTGGTCGAGGTTGCCTCGAACGATGCCACGCTGGCGCGGGAAGAAATCTTCGGTCCGATCCTGACGGTGATCACCGTCGGCAGCTTCGAGGAGGCCATTGCGGTGGCCAATGACACCGATTACGGCCTTGCCGCGTCGATCTTCACTGCGAATGGAAAGCGGGCTTTGCGCGGGGCGCGGACGCTGCGGGCGGGGACAGTGACGGTGAACAGCTTTGGCGAGGGCGACATCACCACGCCTTTCGGGGGCTACAAGCAGTCGGGATTTGGCGGGCGCGACAACTCGATCCACGCGCATGACCAATACACCCAGCTGAAAACGATCTGGCTGGACCTGACGGACACCGCCGATACCGCGATCGACTGAGGGACATCATGGCCTTGCGCAAGGTAAGCCGCCTGCCCGTGCATACGGGGCCTGCAGGGTGGAATTCCATCCTGCCGCCCGCTGTGCCGCTGCCTATTCAGCAGGGCGATACGAGATGTGACATCGCGATCGTCGGTGCGGGCTTCGCCGGTCTGTCGGCAGCGCGGCATCTGCGGCTGTCCGATCCATCGCTGTCGGTCGTGGTGCTGGATGCGGGGCGGATCGCGGAAAGCTCGGCAGGCCGTAATTCCGGCTTCATGATCGACCTGCCCCATGAGTTGACCAGTTCGGACTACGCCGGGTCTGGGGAGGCGCGGGACAAGACGCTGACCCGCCTGAACCGTCAGGCTATCGATTTCGCCGAAGCCGTGCAGCGCGATTTCGCCCTGCCTGCCGGGTATTTCCAACGTTGGGGCAAGATCAACGGCGCTGCGTCGGCGGTGGGTGAACAGGCCAACCGCACCTATGCCGCGCATCTGGCGGCACTCGGCGAGCCGCACGAGATCTACGACGCCAAGACCATGCGCGAGGTGACTGGATCGGTCTATTACGCGAGCGGCCTATACACGCCGGGAACGGCACTGATCCAGCCTGCGGGATACATCCGCGGATTGGCGGCGGGGCTGGTCGGTGAAGGCGTGCGGATATTCGAATCCTCGCCCGTGACGGGCTTTGAGAGCAAGGGCAGTGGCTGGGTCTTGTTCACGCCGAAGGGGCAGGTGCGGACGGCCAAGGTGATCCTTGCTAACAACGGCCATCTGGAAAGCTTCGGCTTCCGGCGCGGGCAGCTGATGCACATCATGCTGAATGCCTGCATGACCGAGGAAATCCCCGCCGACCTGCTACAAGGCCTTGGCGGGCAGGAGGTCTGGGGGCTGACACCATCGGACCCGATGGGATCGACCGTGCGCCGCATCTCGACTGCGCAGGGCGGCAACCGGATCGTTATCCGGCAGGGCGGCTATTACCGCCCAAACATGGAAACGAGCGGGGCCGATCTGGCCCGCGTGACAGCGAAGATGCGGCAGAAATTCGATGCGCGTTTCCCGACCTTGCGTGGCGTGAAATTCGAAACCGCATGGTCCGGCCACCTATGCCTGTCGAAGAACGGGGTTTCAGTGATGCGCGAGTTGGAGCCGGGGCTTTACTCGGCCTGTGTGCAGAACGGCCTGGGAACCACGCGCGGCACGTTGACGGGAATCGCGGCGGCAACGTTGGCCCTCGGCGAAACCAGCGATGTGACCCGCTTTTTTCTGGAAGAAGCCGAACCTTCGCGCTTGCCCCCGCATCCGTTCGACACCATCGGCGCAAACGCCTATCTTCGCTGGAAGGAATGGCAGGCGAGGGCCGAATAGATGAGACCGGTGCGCCGCAGGCATCTACCGTCACTGGGCGCACTGGCGACCTTCGAGGTGGCGGCGAAGCACCTGAGCTTCACGCTTGCGGCGAAAGAGTTGAACATCACGCAAGGAGCCGTGAGCCAGCAGATTAGGCTCCTGGAAAAGGCGCTGGATGTCGCGCTGTTCGTCCGCAAGCACAATGCTTTGGAGCTGACGCCTGCGGGAAGCGACCTCTTCGCTGCCGTCGCGGCGGGGCTGGACACGATCAGCGCGGGCGTGGGCCTGTTGCAACCAGATGGTCTGCCCGAGACTGTGACCGTCTCGGCGACCGATGGAATGGCGACATGGTGGCTGAAGCCGCTGATTGAGTCTTTCCGTGCCGAACATCCTTCCGTCGGGTTCGTGATCCTTGCTTCTGACGAGGACGACACGCTGCGAAATTACTCCGGCGTGGATATCGCGCTTCTCTGCGGGAATGAGCGCAGCGAGGTAGGCGAGGAGCTGCATTTCCTGTTCCCGGAAGCCGCGCAGCCGGTCTGTGCGCCTGCCTTTCTGGCGAAGCACGGGCCGTTTGAGGATGCCCAGAGCCTGAACCGCGCGAACCTTCTGCATCTTCACGAACGGCATTGGAGCGCCGATGCCATCGGCTGGCAACCCCTGGGCTGGGAGGAATGGTTCCGCGCGCAAGGCGCGCGGTGGGAGCGAGGCGGGTCAAGTCTTTCGACCAACAAGGTCTCGATTTTGATCGAGGCCGCGTTGGCGGGCGAGGGGATCATCTTGGGCTGGCAGCACATGGTGGACCGCCTGATCCGCGAGGGGCGGCTGGTCTATGCCCATCCTGCGCCGATCACGGCGGGGCGGGGGAATTTCCTGCGCTGTCCCCAATCTTCGATGCAACGCCCCGCCGTGGCGCGGTTCGTTGATCATCTTCTTAACTCATTGAAATCCTGAAATTATCGGTCCCAAGTAAAGGCCGCGGGTGCATTATCTCAGCTAATGCACAACCCTGCAAAATTCTCGTTTGCAGCAGGTGGGGCTGATGCAGGATAGGATGGGACAGGAAGGCCGCGAATGGTCTCGCCTGACGGGCCGCCCGCCGACTGCGGCCTGACCGAACCGGAGGCCGTGCGCGGCGCACACTCCCAACCAAAGATCGCCGGACATCCGGCGGGTGGCGCACCTGCGCCATCTGCCCGGCTGCGCGCACGGTGGCCCATCACGTCCCACATGGAGGATCAACATGAACACGCTTCTCAAGACGCTTGCGACCACTGCCGTCGTCGCGACCCTTGCCGTTCCGGCGTTGGCGCAAGATGACAAGACCATCACCATCGGCACGATGGGCTGGGAAGACCTGACGCCCATCGCCGGCATCACCAAAACGGTGCTTGAATCGAAGGGCTATACCGTCGAGGTCGAGGAATTCTCGGAATGGGGCATCGCCTTCGCAGCCCTGACCAACGGCGACATCGACATCATGGCGTCGCAGACCGATTATGTCGCCCATGACTACTGGACCAAGAACATGGACAAGCTGGAGAAGATCTCTCCGGTGTCGCACGGTCTCTATCAGGCGATTGCTGTTCCGTCTTACGTTGGCATCAACTCGATGGAAGAGCTGGCCACGCACAAGGACGAATTCGGGGGCAAGATCATCGGGATCGAGCCGGGTTCGGGCCTGATGCGCGACGCGGCCGCCGCGAACGAGGCCTATGCTACCGGCATGGAACTGGTCGAAGGCTCGACCGCCGCCATGACCGCCGCGCTGGACGCCGCAATGTCGCGCCAGGAACCGATCGCTGTGACGATCTGGGAGCCGTCGTGGATGATGCAGAAGTATGACGTGAAGTTCCTGGCCGATCCGAAAGGCGTGTTCCCGGCTGCGCAATCCTATTACTTCATTGGCACCAAGGGCTTCTCTGAAGCCAACCCTGCCGTGCGAGAGCAACTCGCCAGCATCTACGTGCCGCTCGCCGACATCACCGCGATCAATGGCGCGATGAACGAAGGCAAGACGATGGAAGACGCTGTTGCGGACTGGGTTGCCGCTCATGGCGACCTGATCGGCCGCTGGACGGCAATTAAGTCGGAATGATCTGACCGGGCCGGTCCGCAACATGCGGGCCGGCCATTTCCTTGCAGGATGGGGAGCGCATCACATGACCCGCACCGACACCGCCGCCGCAGATGCACCGCTGATCGAATGCCGTTCGGTCTGGAAGGTCTTCGGCGACCGTTCCCGGGATGCCATCGCCGCCATCAAGTCCAAGGGGCTGGGCAAACGCGAGGTTCTGTCGGAATTCGGCTGCGTCGTCGGCGTGCATGATGCGAGCTTTACCGTCGACAAGGGCGAGATCTTCTGCATCATGGGCCTGTCGGGAAGCGGGAAATCAACGTTGATCCGCCTTCTCAACCGCCTGATCGACCCAAGCCTGGGCGAGGTCCTGGTCAAGGGTCGCATGATCAACGACATGCCCGCGCCCGAACTGCGCGAATTACGTGCCCATACGATCGGTATGGTGTTCCAGAACGTGGCGTTGATCCCGACGCGGACGGTCCTAGAAAACGCGGCCTTCGGACTTGAGGTGCAGGGAATTGCCCCTGCCGAACGCCGACGTATCGCTACCGACGCATTGACCCGCGTGGGCCTGGCGGATTGGCTGCACCGATACCCACGTGAATTGTCGGGTGGCATGCAGCAGCGCGTGGGGTTGGCACGTGCCATCGCTGCCGATCCCGAGATTATCCTGATGGATGAACCCTTCTCAGCGCTCGACCCGCTGATCCGTCGGCAGTTGCAGGACGAATTCCGCCAGCTCACGAAGCAGCTCGGCAAATCCGCCGTCTTCATCACCCATGACTTGGACGAGGCGATCCGCATCGGCGACCGCATCGCGATCATGAAGGATGGCGCGATGGTGCAGACCGGCACCGCAGAAGAGATCGTGATGAACCCCGCCGACCAATATGTGGCGGATTTCGTGGCGGGCATCTCGCGCATTCATCTGGTCAAGGCCGGGTCGGTTATGATGCCCATCGGCGATTTCAATGTAGCCGCCGTGGGTGCGCTGCCGACGACCGGCCTAGATGCCGATATTGACGCGCTGATCCATATGGTTCTCGCCTCGCCTCAGCAGGCGGTCGCGGTGGTGGAGGGCGGGAATGTGCGCGGTATCGTCACCGCACGGACTCTTCTGGAAGGGCTGAAGGGCGACCACGCCCCGCCTGCGAAGGTGGCCTGAAATGGATCTGACCCCTTGGGTGGAGGGCTTTGACGCGGCGGTTGATCGTGGCATGGTATGGGCTACGGATCACGGCGGGGTGGTCTTCGACCTGATCCGCGCCGCGCTGGAAGGCTTGTTCGATCTGATGGTCGATGGGCTGCTGCTGGTTCCTTTCTGGCTGGTCGCCATCGCGATCGGGGCGGTAGCTGGCCGCGTTCTGGGTTGGAAGGCCGGTTTGGCGACGGCGGCGGGGCTGGCGCTTTGCCGCGTGATGGGACTATGGGGCGCGACGGTCGAGACGGCCTGTCTTGTCCTGATCTCTGTCCTTCTGGCGGTTGTGGTGGGGGTTCCGGTCGGTGTCCTTGCGGGCTACAGCCCGCGTCTGACCCGTTTCCTTGACCCTGTGCTGGACCTGATCCAGACGCTGCCCCCATACATCTATCTTCTGCCCGCCATCGCCTTCCTCGGCTACGGACCCGCCACAGCGATCGTCGCGACTTTCGTCGTGGCACTGCCGCCCGTGATCAGGCTGTCAGCGCACGGCTTCCGGATGACGCCAGTCGAGTTCATCGAACTCGGGCAGGCGACGGGGGCGAAGCCCGTCGATGCCTTCCTCAAGATCCGGGTTCCCTTTGCCCTGCCCAGTGTGATGGCCGGCATCAACCAGAGCCTGATGATGGCCTTTGGCATGGTCGTGATCGCTGGCATCGTCGGTTCGGGAGGACTTGGCGAGACGATCTACGGCGCGGTCCGCAAGCTCGACATCGCACTTTCGGTGAATGCCGCCATCGCCATCGTGATCCTGACCATCATCATCGACCGCATGAGCCAGGCGGCGAGCAGCAACGGGGGCAAGCCATGAAGGAAAAGGCGCTTCTCTCGCCCGGTGAATTCGTCGCCCCTGTTATTTCGTGGCTCAACACCAACGCGCATGGGCTGTTCAAGGCAATCAGCACCGGGGTGGAGGCCGTGCTCGGCCTGACCGAGGCGGCGCTGCTCGCCGTCCCCGGGCCCATCCTTGCGCCAGTGATAGTGCTGCTCATCCTGTGGCGTCAGGGCGTTAGCATGGCGCTACTGGCGGCCGGATGCATGGCCGTCGCCGGATTGTCGGGGCTCTGGGTCGAAACGATGCAGACTGTTGCATTGGTCACGATCTCGGTCCTTGTCGCGGTGGTGATTGCGTTTCCGCTCGGCTTCCTCGCCGCCAAACGCTCAGGGCTGGAGTCGGCGCTGCGTCCGATCCTTGACCTTATGCAGACCGTGCCGCCGTGGGTCTATCTGATCCCTGCGGTGATGATCTTCAGCCTCGGCAAGGTGCCTGCACTGTTGGCGACCGTGATCTACGGCGTGCCACCCATGCTGCGTCTTACGACACTCGCCTTCAAGCAGGTGCCGAAGGAATTACGCGAACTCGGCGCGGCGTCGGGTGCTACCGGATGGCAGACCTTGACGCGGATCGAGATCCCATCCGCCCGCAAAACGCTGCTGATCGGGCTGAACCAGTGCATCCTTCTGTCTCTTGCCATGGTGGTTCTGGCGGGCCTCGTCGGTGCGGGTGGTCTGGGAGCTGAAGTGACGCGCGGGTTGACGCGGATGGAGATGGGACTGGGGTTGCGGTCGGGTCTATCGATCGTCGCGGTGGCGATCTTCATGGATCGCCTGTCGCGCCGCGCCTTGGGCTGATTGGTCAGCACATTAGGCGTTCTCTTTTCGCCGGTCTGCTTGGGCCTGGTAGACCGGCGAGACGAAGGTCCGATTCCCGCCCTTTTCGAACGATGCGTCGCTCACGGCCCAAAGGGGACGGTCACGTTGCCAGAACCTTCCCGCATTTCGTTCCTCTTGGCCGACGTTCATGGTGCGCTCATTGCGGGCGATGCGATGAGACCACGACCGCCCGGGCAGCAAAGGAGGCCGTGCCCCCAAAATGCAGGCCGACCGCCTCTGTGCTGCCTCACAATGTGCTCATGCTCGTGTGACCCAGCCCACTGCCGCTTCGCGCAGAGCGGGGACCGGGGACCGGTTTGGCCAGAAACACTCCATATCGCTCACGCCACCTTGGTCTCTTGGCGAACAGCTGTCGATTTCTGGCCTTCACCGGGCGCCTCGTCCTTTCACGACAGAAGACGCTCGCTTTTCGGGTCGTAGAAGCCACGAAGACTCACGGTGGCAGGAACCTCTTTTCCTTCCACCAGCACCGTATACCTGCCCTCGGCAAGGCGGGCGCGTGCTTGACCCGCAGACGTTTTCAGCATGCAAAGCCCTGACGCGCAGCCGAGCGTTTGGCTGTAGGCAGCACTGTAGATCGAGCCCACGACCTTGCCGTCCTTCAAGATCGGTTCCCGCCCGAAGAGGAGAGGCTGCGGATCATCCAGTTTGATCGCACAGAGGAGGGGACCGGCTGCCTCGGCCTTGCGCTTCAGGTAGGCATCGCGACCGATGAAGGGGATCGGCTTGTCCGGCTTGCAGACGAAATCGAGACCCACCTGATGCGGTGACTCCGTATAGGCAAGATCGGTGCCCCAGTGGATGTATGCCTTGTCGATGCGCAAGGCGTTCAGCGCTTCGGTCCCGACCAGACGAATGCCGAACTCGTCTTCGCGCGCCATCAGCGTGTCAAAGACATGCTCGGCAAAGTCGGGCGTCATGTAGAGTTCGAACCCCAGTTCGCCGCTGTAGGAAAGCCGCTGCGCCCAGCATTTTGCATAGCCGATCTGGACGGTCTTGCCCGAGTTGAACGGAAAGGCCGCGTTCGAGAAATCGTCCGGGCTGACCGCTGCCAGAAGCGCCCGGCTTCTGGGGCCGAAGACTGACAGGCCGGCATAGGCTGTCGTTACGTCGCGGATGCGGACATCTTCACCGGGGCGGACCTGATCCAGCATGTGGGTCAGGTCGCGGCGGCGTCGGCCGGTCGAACTGGAAACGAGGAACCGCGTCGCGCTGTGGCGGGCCACCGAGACGTCGCTTTCGATGCCGCCGGCTTCATTCAAGATCAGCGTATAGACGACCCTGCCCGGCGCGATGGCCATGTCGTTCGTGCAAATCCGCTGCAGGAACGCTTCCGCATCGCGGCCTTCGACCTCGGTCTTGCCCATGGGGGAGTAGTCGATGATCCCGACGGCCTCTCGCGCGGCCTTCTGCTCTGCCAGAACATAGGCGAACTGCTTTGTTCGGTTGTAGCTGAGTTCCGGCACCGCTTCCTGCCCCTTAGGCGCGTACCAGGCCGGGCGCTCCCAGCCAAGCGACTCTCCGAAATAGGCGCCGCGTGCGGCCAGCGCGTGGTACAACGGCGTTTTGCGGATGCCGCGGGCCGTGTGGCGCTGCTGGTGAGGGTAGTGCAGGGCGTAGGATAGGGCCAGCGTTTCGGGCGCACGCTTTTGCAGGTAGGCGTCGCAGGCTTGGAAATCCTCGATCCGGGCGGGCGAGACAGAGGACAGGTCGCGCATGGGGCGACCATTGACGATCCATTCCGCGATGGCACGTCCGGCCCCCGCGCCGCATTGGATACCGGTCGAGTTCACGCCGGCGAGGATGAAGTAACCCTTGATGTCGGGCGCTTCGCCGATGGTGCCGCGCCCATCATGGCTGAAGCTTTCTGGTCCGTTGAAGAAGGTTCGGATGCCGGTCTGTTGCAGGACGGGAACGCGGATCATCGCCTCTTCCATGACGTCCATCACATGTTCGTCTACGAAGGGAAGGGAGTCGAAGCAGAAATCTTCGGGGATGCCGTCTTCGCCATAGGGTACCACGATGCGATGGCCGAAGCCGACCAGCAGTTTGCCCGCATCTTCCTTGAAGTAGGTGGCGTCGTCATAGGACCGGAGGACGGGCAAGTCCTTGGGCAGGTTCGGAATCGGTTCGGTGACAAGGTAGTAATGCGCGCAGGCGTGCAGGGGGACCTGCACCCCGTTGCGGCGGCCCAGTTCGCGCGCCCACATGCCGGCGGTGTTGACGACCACGCCGGTCTGGATCAGGCCGTCGGCCGTCCGGACGCCCGTGACGCGGCCGTTCTCGACGATCACCTCTTCGACCTTGGTGTTTTCAAGGATCTTGACGCCCCGGCTCCGGGCCGCCTTGGCCAGAGCGGTGGTCAGATCGACGGGGTTGATCGACCCGTTCGAGGGAATCCACACGCCACCGGCGACACCGTCGAGGTTCACGAGCGGATAGAGTTCCGCGATCTCGTCATGGCCGATCTCGCGCGCTTCGATGTCGAACAGTCGCGCATAGTCGATCTGGCGGCGCAGCTGCTGCATGCGGTCGGGGAAGCGCGCCACAGTGACCGATCCGGTCTGGCGGAAGCCTGTGGTCTGGCCGGTTTCGGCCTCCAGTTCCTGAATGATCTCGGTGCCGTAAGAGGCAAATTCCGTCGAAAGGGAATCGCCCCGCAGTCGGCCGACCAGCCCTGCGGCGTGCCATGTCGTTCCGCAGGTCAGCTGCTTGCGTTCCAGCAAGACCACGTCGGTCCAGCCGAGTTTTGCCAGATGATAGGCGACGGAGCAGCCGTGGACGCCACCTCCGATAATGACGACTTGGGCGTGGCTCGGCGTTTGTTGGGTCATCTTTACCTTCCTGCTGGTCATTCGACACACGTCCGGGGCATCGCCGCCCTGCGGTAGAAGACCGGCGTGTGAAAAGTTAGAACGATGCGTTCGATTATTGACGCAATGGATAACTTCTGTCAAAAGGAACGGCAAGGGAAAACATCTTCGATGCGATCACGGGGTGGTGCCGTCCCAAAGCCAGCAGCCCAAAGGGCGGGCGGGACGAACAGACCGGAGGTCGCAATCGAAGGGGCAACTGGGAGAACAGCGGTGTCTGACGCGACTGCGGACGTCCATACGACAGAATTCGACGACAAGATCGCAGCCGCGATCGCAAAGGTGCCGGGATGGAACGATCCGGGCACGACATGGAGATGGCTGACGGGCGGCGGCGCCCACAAGAATTTCCTTGTCACCAAGGCCGATGGTCAGACGAAGGCCGTCCTCAAGCTGTGGAACCGCGACTGGGAAAAGCTTGGCGTCGTCCCCCCGAGCGCGGTGCCCATGCTCAATACCGTCGATGCGGGCAGGGCGGGAATCGGCGCGCCGGTCATCGCCATCGTGGACGAGCCGTTGTCGCTGATGATCGAGTTTCTTCCCGGTCGTCCGATCGATTTCAAGGATGCGAAGCTCCAGCAGCGCGTGGCGCGCAAGGCGCGGGACCTGCACGACAGCGGACTGAACTTCCGGCGCGATTTCAACCCCTTCGCAGAGGCGCGGGTCATGCTCTCCTCGGCTGGGCAGCATGGCGCGGTCCTGCCTGCCGACTATTCCAGCGTCTTGCCTGTTCTGGAACGTATCGAAAAGACGCTGGACATGCGGCTGGGCGACTTCGTGCCAAGCCACAACGATCTTTACAGCCCGAACCTGCTGGAACAGGCGGACGGTACGATCCGGCTGATCGACTATGACCTGTCCGGAAACAGCGACCGCTGCTACGATCTTGGCCTGATGGCAACCTTCGAGGGGCTGGACCCCGACGAGATGGATCGCCTTGCCGAGGCTTACTTCGGCGAACCCAACCGTCGCATGCGCGCGCGGATGGAGATGTTCGCCATTGCCGCCAACTATTCCCAGTTCGCGATCTTCGCGGCGGCCCTCGTCGCGGCCGAGATGAACGCGGATTACGACTATGAAGGCTACATGGCCAGTACGTGGACCAAGATCCTTGGCCAGATCAACGATCCGCGCTTCGGCGCCTTCTTGGCCGAGGTGTGAGTGCCGTGCGTCTGTTGGCTGACGGCGCGGGTGCTTGCCGCTTTGGCAGGTTTGATTGTCGGTTGGCCGACAATCGCATTACACTGCGCCCAGTTTAGCTACGGAGGGTGCAGAAAATGACCGCAGAGAAGGCACTGTCACTGCGCGAGCGCAACAAGCTGCGGACGCGGGCCGAAATCCACGCCGCCGCCTTGGAGGTGTTCGAGGAAGACGGTTTCTCGGAAAGCTCGATCGAAAAGATCGCCAAGGTGGCAGGAACGTCGAAGGGTACCGTCTACACGTATTTCCCGGACGGAATGGATGACATCTACAGGGAAATCTACGTCGCGCTCAGCGATGAGCTTCTGGACGTGGCAACCCGAGCGCGTGACCGCGAATCCGAACCTGTGCAGCGCATCCTCGCGCTGGCCAATGCGCTGTTCGATCTGGCCAGCCGACCGGTGCAGGGGCGCTTCTTCAGCCTCATCAGCCCAATGCTGAGCCCGGTTCTGGCCCCGGTCCTTGGGCGCGCATCCAAAGTTTACGCAGGGCTGGTCGCGGAAGACATCGCTCGGATGCGGCATTCGGGCAAGGCATGGCCAGACGACGCGCAGATTGCCGAACTCATCGTCGGTTCCATGCGGGAAGCCGCGCGATTCATCACCGAACGCCCCGGTCGGCAGAAGCCGCTGACCCGCGCCTTGGCGGTTCTGCTCCAAGGAGTGGAAGCGCAGATCAAGTCAGAAGAAACCACCTAGCCGCGCCGCCGCCTTGCGGCCTGCGCTGGCACGAAACGGGAGAACAGGAATGAAGACCTACTCGCTTGTCATCAATGGCCGCTCGGTTCCCAGTGACCGGCATTTCGACGTTAAGAATCCTGCCAACGGCGGCATCGTGGGGTCCGCGCCCAAGGCGACCAAGGAGCAACTCGAACTGGCCATCGAAGCGGCCGAGGCCGCGTTTCCCGCATGGCGTGACCTGACTTCGGAAACGCGCGCCGAGTACTGCATGAAGGTCGCCGACCGGATGCAGGAGGCTGCGGAAGAGTTGGCGCAACTGATCACGCGCGAGCAGGGCAAGCCTCTGAACGGGCTTGGTTCGCGGTGGGAAGTGGGCGGAGCGATCGCTTGGGCGCGGTATACGGCCAGCCTCGACCTTCCTGTCGAAGTCCTTCAGGACACCAATCAGGGAAAGGTCGAAATGCACCGCAAGCCGCTTGGCGTGGTGGGTTCGATCACGCCTTGGAACTTTCCGGTGCTGATTGCGATCTGGCATGTCATTCCGGCCATCCGATCGGGCAACACGGTCGTCATCAAGCCGTCGCCCTACACGCCATTGTCGACCATCCGTCTGGTCGAGTTGATGAGCGAGGTCCTGCCGCAGGGCGTCGTGAACTGCGTCACCGGCGAAGATTTCATCGGGGCCGAGATGTCGGCGCATCCCAAGATCCGCAAGATCGTCTTCACCGGCTCTTGCGCGACCGGGCAGAAGATCATGCAGAGCGCCGCGCAGACGATGAAGCGGCTGACCCTTGAACTGGGTGGAAATGACGCCGGCATCGTGCTGCCGGATGTCGACCCCAAACAGATCGCCGAAGGGCTGTTCTGGGGGGCGTTCATCAACGGCGGGCAGACCTGCGCGGCGCTGAAGCGACTCTATGTGCATGACGAGGTCTATGACGCCGTCTGCAGGGAACTGGTCGACTATGCCCGCAACATCAAGGTGGGTGACGGCCTGCTGGACGACACGAACCTCGGCCCGATCCAGAACCGCCAGCAATTCGAAAAGGTCGTGGCCTTGGTCGATGACGCCAAGAAGGTCGGCGGCAAGGTGCTTCTGGGTGGGGCGGTCGAAAAGAAAGGGCCGGGCAACTTCTTCCCGGTGACGCTGATCGCCGACATGAACAATGGCCAGCGCCTTGTCGACGAAGAGCAGTTCGGCCCGGTCCTTCCGATCATCCGCTATACCGACGTCGAAGAGGTCATCCAGCGGGCAAACGACAATCCGAACGGCCTTGGCGGATCGGTCTGGAGCCGCGACATCGAGAAGGCAAAGCAGATCGCCTCGCGGATGGAATGCGGGTCCGTCTGGATCAATAAGCACGGTGCCATCCAGCCCAACGCCCCGTTTGGAGGGGTCAAATCCTCGGGCTTCGGCGTGGAGTTCGCGAAAGAGGGCCTCGCGGAATACACCGACATTCAGGTGATCTTCTCGTGACCGGGCAGGACAGAAGCCATGTTCATGCATGACAAACCGAAAATGTCGGCGAGGGCGCGGATGATGATGGCCAGACGGGAAAGGCTGCTTGGGCCGAACAATCCGACCTTCTACGACGATCCGGTCCATTTCGTCCGGGGTGAGGGGGTCTGGCTGTTCGATGCCGATGGCCGCCGCTATCTGGATGCCTACAACAACGTGCCCCATGTCGGCCATTGCCATCCGGCGGTGGTCGAGGCGATTTCGCGGCAGGCCGGACAGTTGAACACCCATAGCCGCTATCTGCATGACGGCGTGCTGGACTATGCCGAACGGCTGCTGGGAACCTTCCACCGCAGTCTTTCGACGGTTCTCTTCACCTGCACCGGAAGCGAAGCGAACGACGTCGCCTTGCGGATGGCGCGGTCCATCACCGGCAAACAGGGCATCATCGTCACCGACTTTACCTATCACGGCAACACGACAGCCGTGATGGAACTGGCAACCTTGCTGCCGCGTGAGGATGGGTTCAGTTCCCATATCCGCACCATTCCTGCGCCAGACAGTTATCATCTTGAGCCGGGCGAGGTTGACGAAAGGGATATGGCGGCGCGCGTGCTCGCGCATCTCGATGCGGCCATCGCGTCGCTTGAAGATGCGGGACATGGCGTGGCGGGGATCCTGATCTGCCCGATCTTTGCGAACGAAGGCTTCCCGAACCTGCCGCCGGGCTTTGTCGACCGGATTGCCAAGGCTGTCCGTCGCGCCGGGGGCGTGGTCATCGCGGATGAGGTGCAGCCCGGTTTCGGGCGCACGGGTGGTGCGATGTGGGGGCATCAATACGTGGGAATGCTGCCGGATATCATCACGATGGGCAAACCGATGGGCAACGGCCACCCCATTGGCGGCGTTGTCACGACGCAGGACATCATGCACGCCTTCCGGTCGAAGAACCTGTATTTCAACACCTTTGGCAGCAATCCCGTGTCCTGCGCGGCGGGCATGGCGGTCCTCGACGTCATCGAGAACGAGGGGCTCCTGCAGAACGCTGCTGACGTGGGGGCCTATGCAAAGGAAAAGCTGACGCAGCTGAGCAAGAAGTTCGGCTTCCTTGGTGATGTGCGGGGCGCGGGCCTGTTCTTCGGGGTGGAGTTCATCGCCCCCGGCGAGACGCGAAAGGCCGACAAGAAGCTGGCGAAACGCGCCGTCAACCTGATGCGGGAGAATGGCGTCATCATGGGGCTGATCGGACGGAAGGAGAACCTCTTCAAGATCCGCCCCCCGATGCCCTTCTCACGCAGCAATGCCGACCATCTGGACGAGGTGATGCGACACGTCTTCAGCCGCCTTTGACGTTCTGCCAGCTGATGGAGTGCAAAGCGGGGCAGAGATGCTCCGCCCGCTGCACATTACCATGCGCGGAGCCTAGTAAACAGTCCTGTGCGACCTGAAAGTGACCGAGTCGTAAAAAAATTGAACGCACCGTATTGAAATTTTCCCGATATGTGCTTTGCTGCGCGGCACAACAGGGAGCCGCCCGGAAGGGCGGCAAAACAACAAGGGAACTTCAATGTCGAACCATCCGCAGACAATTCCTATTCCTCCGGTCGCGCATCTGGACCCGCACGCTTCACAGTTGCGCGGGCAAATGGGACCTGTCGAACTGGCGATGACCGTGCTGGCATTTGCCGCTCCGTTGGCCAGCGTCGTGGGCGTCTTGCCCTTGGTCATCATGTTCGGGGGCGTCGGTGCGCCGATGGCTTTCGCCGCGGCCACCGTGGTCCTGTTGCTTTTCTCGGTCGGTTACACCGCGATGAGCCGGTATCTCCCGAACCCCGGTGCGTTCTACGCATATATCAGCGCGGGGATCGGCAAGCCGGTCGGTCTCGCCGCAAGTTTCATGGCCATCCTCGGCTACCTGATGATCGGTCTCGGCATCGCGATCTTCTTCGGGATCGTGGCCAGTGACCTGGCGAACACGCTGTTCGGGTCGTCCCTGATGAACTGGTATGGCTGGACACTTGCCCTGGTGGCTGCGGTTGGCCTTCTGGGCTACCTGCGCATCGATCTTTCGGCCAAGGTTCTGACCCTCGTCATGGCGCTGGAAATCCTCATCGTCCTGATCTTCGATCTGGTCGTGGTGGCGAACGGCGGTCCCGAAGGTCTGTCGAAGGAACCGTTCAAATGGGGTTCGCTCAGCGAAGGGGCGGTGGGTGTTTCCATCCTGTTTGCCGTGCTGACCTTTCTTGGCTTCGAAGCGACGGCGATTTTCCGGGAAGAAACCCGCAACCCGACCAAGTCCATCCCGCAGGCGACCTATCTGGCCGTGACCTTCATCGGTGTCTTCTACGTGATCACGACCTGGTTGCTGATCATCGCCAACGGTCCGACCAAGGCCGTCGAGATCGCCAGTGCGAACCCGACCGGCATGTTTGTCGACGGCATGGTCACCTTCGTCGGGGGCTGGGCGGCCAATGTCCTGTCCGTCCTCGTTGTCACATCGGCTTTTGCGGCCGTCCTGTCCTGTCAGAACATCGTCGCGCGGTACTGCTTCTCGCTCGGGTCCGACCGCGTGCTTCCCTCGATCCTTGGCCGCGTGCATCCCCGCCACGGGTCGCCCTATGTTGCCTCGCTGTTGCTGACGGCTGTCTTCGCTGCCGGAACGCTGGCGTTCTCGGGTACCGATCCGAACAGCAGCTATGCCTGGCTTGCCGGGGCCGGGGGCTTTCCGCTGCTGGTGCTGATGTTCCTGACCAGTGTTTCGGTGATCCTGTTCTTCCGCAAATATGATGGCGCGGATGCCCATATCAACGCATGGCAATCGCTGGTCGCACCGGCGCTCGCAACGGCAGGTCTGGGGTCGGCGGTTTACATGTCGGCATCGAATTTCGTCGATCTGACCGGAGGCTCCGCGACCATCGCAACCACGTTGCAGATCATCATCTGGGTGGTCTTCGCGATTGGCCTTGTGCTCAGCCTCTACTACCGCAGCAACAAGCCTGACGTGTTCGCGCGGATTGGTCGTCAACCGATCGCTTGAGCGGACGAGACGGTGATTTGGTGAAGCCAACATAGACAAGACCAGCCGTGGCGTCCGACAAGGGCGCCACTGTTGGGCCTGCAGACTGAGGTCAGGCCCACTGGGGCGGGAACGATCGGCGTCTTTCGCCCCATGGTGAGCAGGCCTGCGTTCCTTTTCTCGCGCCAAGCGCGCCCTGCTATCGCTAGAACTGGTTGAAAGCTTGCATCGATGAACGCAGTAGTTCCCACACAGGCACCGCCGAGGGTAAAGCGCGTTGCACCGGACGTGCCTAGCGTCGATCGTACCATGTCGGTCGCATTCGTGCTCTCGCATGGCTTCGATGCGCTATGTTTGGCTTCATCCATTGCGCCGATGCGGGCCGCGAACGATGCGACGGGCGGGAAAGCCTTCGTCTGGCAGTATGTTGCGGAACGAAGCGGTGCCATCAGGTCCAGCGATGGCTGGACGATCTGTGCAACGGCGCTGGACGAGCAGACCGCACAGGCGGACTTCGTCTTTCTCATCGGCGCTCCGACAGCGCCGCGCGAATGGGCCCGGGATCCTGCAGGCGGTTCCGCCAACCTTGTGCGACACGGCTGGAGACTTGGGAAACTGGTCGGCGCGTCGAACGCGGCTGTCTTCACCCTGGCACAGTCAGGCATCTTGAAAGGCAAACGATTTGTCGTGGACAGGGAGCTCGCCGCCACCTTCGCCGTCAGATGGCCCGACCTGCAACCGGAAGATGGGATCTACGCCGCGGACAAGCGGATCCTCACCTGCGTTGGTGGGACCTCTGCCGCAGACATGATACTGGGATTGGTTCAGGACCGCCTCGGAAGGGATGCTCAGGTAGAAGCCATGCGCGCTTGTGCGGTGCCGGTCGTCAGGACGGGTCGAGAACCGCAGTTCGGCTCTCCTGCCCTGAGGCTGGGCAGTCGCAACCCCAACCTTCTGCGCGCGGTCCACTGGATCGACGATCATTACCTTGATGCCGATTGCCTTTCAGGCCTTGCCGAACAGTCGGGCGTGTCTGCGCGTCAGGTCCAACGTTTGTTCCGAAGTTTTCTTGGAGTGACCCCGAAGGCCTACATGACGGAGCTTCGGCTCCGGCGCGCGATTTCGTTGCTCAGCCACACGGACCTCGCCATCAACGACATCGCGACGGAGTGCGGCTACGACGCGACCACCAGCTTCACAAAGGCCTTCCGCGCACGGTACCAGATCGTCCCGTCGCTCTACCGGCAAAGCCGCGCCCTTGGTCTGTGTGGTGGGGACAACTGCGGAAATGACCGATTGGCACGGCGAGCGGGTGCCGGTTCGCGTCAAGCCTGCCAACATTAGGTAAATCAGTTCGTTTCGGCGCCACGCGGATCAGGAGACTGCGACGCGCTCGGATTGGAGTCGCGGAGACGAGTTTATCGGCTGGGCACGAACGACCGCTCTTGCCGGATGAGTTGCGGGAATTTCCGAATCCGCAACAGTCCGCTATCCGCCCAACGCTGCCGCATGGTTACCAGCCTAGACAAATCTCACGCGGCAATTTCGACGGTGGGCTCTTCAACGCATCCTGCCCCCGCAACCAACTCCAGCGAACTCCTCGATCCGGCATATGCCCCACCTCCGGTGGGGCTTTTTGGTCTGGCTACCAGCCTCCAAAAGCTGGACTGACTGGCGGTTCAGAGCGATCACGTTCTGCCCTGGGCGGTCGCGCCGGAGCTTGTGGCCGAGGGGCTCAGGCTGGCTGGGCCGCGGGGCCGGTTTCCGGTTGGCAGCGGCGCGTGGTGCGCGTTGCGGGCATTGGCGCCGCTGCCAAGAGGTCGCTCTGTCGTCAGCGGTAGGGATATCCCGCCTTATCCATGGTTTCGGCGTATTTCTTGAAAGCCTCGACCACCTTTGCCGCCCGCGGCGAGGAGCCGGCCACCTCGTCCCAGAAACCCTTGGAATCGGCAAGGACCTGCGCCCATTCCTCGGCCGGCAGGGAGGTCAGTTCCATCTTCTCGCCTTCGACACGCAGCTTGGCTTCGCCGCCCCAGTACCAGACGTTGCGGTAGTAGTGGGACTGGTCGATGGTGATGCGGAAGAGTTCCTGCAGATGTGGTGGGACCTTCTGCCAGCTTGCGGTATTGGCGAAATAGCTGCCGAACCATGCGCCGGTGACCGAGTTGGTCAGCGCATATTTGCAGACGTCCGCCCAGCCCACCTCGTAGGCCTCGGTGAAGCCGCACCATGCGACGCCGTCCAGTTCGCCGGTCTGCATCGCAACCTCGACATTGTCCCACGGGATCGTCACGGGGATCAGGCCGTAGCGGGACAGGAATTTGCCGGCCGTCGGCACGCCGAAGACGCGCAGGCCGTTCATGTCGGCGAGGGAGCGGATCGGCTTGTCGACGGTGAAGATGTGCAGCGGATCCCATGCACCGGAGGAGAGCCAGGTGACGCCTTCGACTTCGGAATAGGCCTCTTCCCAGATTTCCTTGAGCCCGTAATAGCGGAAGAGAGCCGCGACATCGAGGCTGTAGCGGGTGGCAAAGGGGAAGTAGCCCCCGAAGACCGAGATGTCGACGGGCGAGGCCATCGTCGCCTCGTCCGACTGCACGGCATCAAGGGTGCCGTTCTGCAAGGCGCGGAAAAGGTCGGCGGTGGGGACCAGCTGGTCGGCGTAGTAGAGTTCGATCTCCATCTCGCCATTCGCAGCGGCGTTGAACGCATCGATCTGCGGCTTGATCACATGCGCCCCGAGCGGCGCGCCCGAATATGTTTGCAGGCGCCATTTGATGGGGCCGGATTGTGCGTTGACATAGGGAGCGGCCAGAGTGGACCCGGCAACGGCGCCGGCGCCGACCACGGACTGGCGGAGGAAGTTTCGGCGCGAGGCAAGGATCGCCTCGGACGGGCTTTGCACTTTCTTTTCGGTCATCGTCTTCTCCTTGTTGTAGCCGGGCCGCTTCGGCCTTCTGGTGGGTTGTGGGTCACCCTCTGACGTTAAGTTGTTCCGGCAGCCAAAGGGCGATCTGCGGGAAGAACATCAACAGCACGATGGTCAGGGCCATCATGGCCGCAAAGGGCCAGATGGAGCGGTAGATATCGGGAAGCGTGATCTCGCGCGGGGCAAGCGAGCGCATCAGGAAGAGGTTATAGCCGAAGGGTGGCGTGATGTAGGCGATCTGGCAGGTGATGGTGTAGAGGACCCCATACCAGATCAGCTGATTGTCGAACCCGAGGTCGAGGCTGGCCACCAGCGGGATGTAGAGCGGCGCGACGATCACAAGCATGGCGGTATCGTCGAGGAACATGCCCAGCAGCAGGAAGCTCAGCTGCATCATGATGATGATCATCCAGGGCGAAAGCTGCCATTGGCCGATGAACAGGTTTTCGATCGCCTTCACCGCGCCCAGCCCGTCGAAGACCGCGCCAAAGGCCAGCGCGGCCAGAATGAGCCAGAGGAACATGCAGGAGACCGACAGCGTCTTCATCGACGTCTCGCGGATGAGCTTCCAGCTGAAGCGGCCCTTCGCCATCGCGGCCAGAGTGGCGCAGGTTGCCCCGACGGCCGAGCTTTCGACGAGGCTGGTGTAGCCGAAGACGAAGAGGCCGGTCATGAAGAAGAAGATCAGGAAGGGTATGATGCCTGCGCGCGCCAGTGCCAGCTTTTCCGCGAAGGACAGGTTCAACTCCTCCGGCGGGACCGGAGGTGCGAGCTTCGGGTTCAGCTTCGCGCGGATCATGATGTAGGCGATGAACATCGCGGCCATCAGGAGCCCCGGCATCAGCCCCGCGAACCAGAGCTTCGACACCGGCTGGCGCGCGATCATGCCGTAGAGGACCAGCACGACCGATGGCGGGATCAGGATGCCAAGCGACGATCCGCCCTGCACCACGCCCGAGATCAGCACCTTGTCATACCCGCGCCGGATCATTTCGGGCAGGGCGATGGTCGCGCCGATGGCCATGCCCGCGACGGAAAGTCCGTTCATCGCCGAGATGATGACCATCACAAGGATGGTGCCGACGGCGAGGCCACCGGGCAGGCGGCCGAACCAGACATGCATCATCTTGTAGAGGTCTTCGGCGATCCCGGATTCCGCCAGGATGTAGCCCATGTAGATGAACATGGGCAGGGTCAGCATCGCGTACCAGTTGAACAGCTTGAAGACCTGATTGTAGGGCAGTTCGATGGCGCCGTTGCCGTAGAGAAGCAGCGCCGCGCCGGCCGCGACGAAACCGATGGCGGCAAAGACGCGCTGGCCGGTCACCAGCAGAAGCGCCATCGTTGCGAACATCAGGAGCGCGATAAGTTCGTAGGACATTTAAAGCTGCTCTCCACGGATGGTCGCAATGTGCTTGAAGACCAGCGCGAAGGCCTGCAGCAGCATGAGGACAAGACATAGGGTCAGCAGGGCCTTGATCGGGATGACCGAGGGGTTCCACATCGAGAAGCGCTTTTCGTTCGTATCGATCGCATATTGCAGCGACGAGAGCGAACCCACCAGCATGACGCCCAGATAGAAGATCATGCACCAGACGGTGGCGAGGTCCAGCTTCGCCTTTCCCCTGTCGGACAGGTTCGCGTACCACAGGTCCATGCGGACATGTTCGTTGTTCTTCAGGGTGATCGGACCGCCCATGAAGTAATAGGCGGCAAGCGTGAACTGGGTCAGCTCGATCGCCCAGTGGACGGGGACGTTCAGCACGTTGCGCGTCACGGCATCCAGAAGGAGTGTCGCCCCCATGAAGAAGATCAGCGAGGCGGCAAGATAGCCGACATAGTCCGAGACCTTGTCGACGATCCGGACATAGGCCCTGATCAGATGTGGCATGTCGGTCGCGCCTTCGGTTTCAGGTCCAAAGCTCCACTCCCCTTTCTTGCAGCGCCTCTCTGTGCGCCTTGTCCAGACTGTCGTCGCTGATGACGAGATCGATGTCGCGCGTTCCACAGACGGCAAAGGCGGCGTGACGGCCGAATTTCGTGGAATCCGCCAGAATGGTTACCGAACGGGCATTCCTGACCATTGCGCGGGCGATCTGCGCTTCGTCGAGGCTGGCATCCATCGCGCCCTCTTGCGGGTCCAGCGCCGCCACGGTCAGGATGGCACGGTCGGCGCGGAAGGCCTGAAGCTGTTCGATCACCGCGATGCCGGTGGTCTGTGCGTTGTCCAGCCCGTAACGCCCCCCGAGGAGATGGATCGCGGCATCGGCGCTGGCCCGCGCCAGACGCTCGGCCAGACGGCAGGAATTGGTGATGACGGTCAGGTTCGGGATCGCGGCCAGAGCTTCGGCGGCGGCCAGCGTGGTGGATCCGGTATCTATGAACAGCGTCTCGCCCGGTTCGACCGTCGCGGCAAGGCGGCGTCCGATGGCGGCCTTTGCGGCGGTGGCGGCGGTTGCGCGTTCGTCGTGGCTTGGCTCGCGGATCAGTTGCGGACGTCGTGCGCCGCCATGCACCTTTTGAATCCTGCCGATCTGGGCCAGCACGCCAAGATCACGGCGGATCGTCTCGGATGAAACGGCGAACCTTTGTGCAAGCATCTCGACCGATACTTCCCCTTCACACCGGATGATCGCCTCGATCTGAGGCTGTCGCTCGTGCGGCTTCATTGACGTCTCCGGGACCAGCCGACCCCAGCCAGCGCCGCAGGTCAACAAGTTTCTTGACCGGACGGTAAACTTGTCCGGCTGTCATGGTCCATGTTGACATGATTGACCGAGTAGTCAATTCATGTTGAAAACCACAGGATGTTCCATGCAGAACCGCGATCCGGCAGAAGTCCCCGGCGGCTATGACGTGGCGGTGATCGGCGCGGGCGTGGTGGGCTGCGCGCTTGCGCGGGCCTTTACGCTGGCCGGGGCGAAGGTTGTCGTGCTGGAGAAGGCCGTCGATGTGCTGGATGGGGCGTCGAAGGCGAACAGCGCGATCCTGCACACCGGCTTTGACGCGCCGGAAGGGTCTTTGGAGCTTGCCTGTATCCGCGAGGGCTATGCGCTGTATCACGAGGTGCGCGACAGGCTGGGTCTGCCGCTGGTCCGTGCCGGGGCGATGGTGCTGGCCTGGACCGAGGAGGAGGTCGCCGGTCTGCCCGCCCTGATGGAGCAGGCGATGGCCAACGGGGTGACGGACATCCACCCCGTCAGCGGCGCCGAGGCGCGGGCGCTCGAGCCGGAACTGTCGGCCCGGGTGCTGGCCGGGTTCCGCGTTCCGGGCGAGCATCTTGTCGATCCGTGGTCGGCGGCCCATGGCTATCTGTTGCAGGCGCTGGCCAATGGTGCGGTGCTGTTGCGGCAGGCCGAGGTGCTGGGCGGTCGCAGGTCGGGTGGGGAATGGCAGCTGGCGACGACGGCGGGGACGGTCACGGCGGGGCTTGTGATCAACGCGGCGGGGCTGTGGGGGGACGAGGTCGACCGTCGCGTGACCGGCGAAAGCTGGTTCACGATCAAGCCGCGCAAGGGCCAGTTTGTCGTCTATGACAAGACCGCCGCGGCATTGGCCGGCCACATCCTCTTGCCGGTGCCGACCAAGATCACCAAGGGAATTGTCGTGTGCCGCACGGCCTTTGGCAATCTGCTGGTCGGGCCGACGGCAGAGGAACAGGAGGACCGCGAGCACGCCGCCGTCGATCGGGACACGCTGCAGGCCCTGATGCGGCGCGGAACGGAAATCCTGCCTGCGCTTGCAGGGCACGAGGTGACGGCCGTCTATGCGGGCCTGCGTCCGGGGACCGAGGAGAAGCATTATCGCATAAGGGCCGATCTCGCGCCGGGCTATATCTGTGTCGGGGGTATCCGGTCCACCGGCCTGTCTGCGGCGCTTGGCATCGCGGCGCATGTCCTGCGGCTGGCCGGGCGCGGGGAGCGGCCGCTGTCCGATCCGGTCTGGCCGAGGATGCCGAATATCTCGGTCGACGGGACGCGCGACTGGCAGTGCCCCGGCCATGGCGGCATCCTGTGCCATTGCGAGCTGGTCACCCGGCGCGAGGTCGAGGCCGCTCTGTCCGGCCCCATGCCCGCAGGGAGCCTTGCCGGATTGAAGCGGCGCACCCGCGTGACCATGGGGCGCTGTCAGGGGTTCTACTGTTCCGCGGAACTTGCGCGCCTGACCGAAGGCCGCCTGACGCAACCGATGCTGGAGCCGCGACATGACTGATGCAGAGGTCATCGTCATCGGCAGCGGACCTGCCGGTCTTGGCGCGGCGACGGAACTGGCCCGCCACGGGCAGCGCGTGACGGTGCTGGAGCGGGAAGCCGAAGCGGGCGGTATCCCGCGGCATTGCGGTCATTACCCCTTCGGGATGCGGGAATTCCGGCGCCTGCTCCGCGGGCCGGACTATGCGGCGCGGCTGCGGGATGCGGCGGTCGCTGCGGGCGTGACGATCCGGACCCGCACGAGCGTCACCGCCCTGTTGCCCGGAGGGCAGATCGAGGTGACCGACGACACCGGTCCTGCCACCCTGTCCGCGCGGGCGGTCCTGCTTGCCACCGGGGTGCGCGAGACCAGCCGCGCGGCCCGCCTCATCGGGGGGGAAAAGCCCGGCGGGGTGATGTCGACGGGGGCGCTTCAGGGACTTGTCTACCTCAACGGGCAAAGGCCGTTTCGGCGGCCGGTGATCCTTGGCAGCGAGTTGGTGGCGTTTTCGGCGCTCTTGACCTGTCGG
This sequence comes from Paragemmobacter amnigenus, assembly GCF_009908265.2. Taxonomy (GTDB): domain Bacteria; phylum Pseudomonadota; class Alphaproteobacteria; order Rhodobacterales; family Rhodobacteraceae; genus Paragemmobacter; species Paragemmobacter amnigenus. Next base: position 80,848 of record NZ_JAAATX020000017.1, read on the forward strand.
CATGCCGGAATCCGTCCGCTGGCGATGATCGAACCCGCGGCGCGGATCACGGCGCGCAGTCCGGCGGCGTGGCTGGCGCGGCTGATGGGCGTGCCGGTGCGGCTGGAGACCGACATCGCGGCCATCCATGGCCGAACGCGGGTGGAGGGAGTGACGCTTGTCACGGGGGGGCGCAGGGTGGAGATGCCCACCGATGGCGTGATCGTCAGCGGCGGTTTCCGCCCCGACGCGGCCCTTCTGCGCGGCAGCCATCTGGAGGTGGACCCGGCCTCGGGCGGGCCGGTGATCGACCGGTGGGGGCGGCTGTCGGACCCTGCCTATTTCGCTGCCGGAAACCTTTTGCGCGGCGTCGAGACGGCGGGCTGGTGCTGGTCCGAGGGCCGACGGACCGCGCGGGCCATCCTTGCCGCGCTGGCGGGGGAACTGCCCGCGACAGGGGGGGGGCGGCTTGTCCTGTCCCATCCCGCCTTGCGTCTTGCGGTGCCCCAGATCCTTGGCCCTGCGGGCGGGGCGTGCCCCCATGACCGGCTTCAGGTACGTCTGGACGTTCCGGCAAAGGGGCGGCTGTGCCTTGTGCGCGACGGCCGGACCATCGCCGCGGCGCGGCTTGACGGCCTGCCCGAGCGGCGGCTGTCCCTGCCTTTGCCCGCCGATCCGGGCGCGGGCGCGCTGTCCCTGACCATCGAGGAGCGGGCATGAGGATCGCGGCCATCGATCAGGGCACGACCAGCACCCGCGTCCTGATCCTTGGCGCGGAGGGCGCTCTGGAGCCGGTGCTGTCTTTGTCCCATGGTCAGAGCTATCCCGCCCCCGGCCATGTCGAACAGGATGGCGAGGAACTGCTTGCCAATATCCTGCGCTGCCTTGATGCGGCGGCACCCGATGCGGTCGGGCTGGCAAATCAGGGCGAAAGCTGTCTGGCCTGGGACCGGCGCGACGGGCGGCCGATCTGTGCCGTGATTTCATGGCAGGATGACCGCACGGCAGATGTCACCGCAGCCTTGGCCCGGGAGGGGGCGGCGCCTGTCGTGATGGCGCGGGCGGGGTTGCCGCTGGACCCCTATTTCTCGGCCTCGAAGCTGGGCTGGATCATGCGCCATGTGCCGCGGGCGGCCGAGCTTGCGGCGCAAGGCAACCTGCGGCTTGGCACAACGGACGCCTTTTTCCGGGACCGGTTGACCGGCCGGTTCGAAACCGATGTGGCCACGGCCTCGCGCACGTCGCTGATGACTCTCGAGACGGGATGCTGGGATGAAGAGCTTTGCAGGCTTTTCGGCGTGCCCCTGCAGTGCCTGCCCGCCATCGGCCCGACCTCGGGCGATCTGGGGCGGTTGCCGGGGGGGGCGCGGCTGGCGGCGTCGGTGGTGGACCAGCAGGCTGCGCTTTTCGGCCATGGCTGCCACCGGCCCGGTGCGGGCAAGGTGACCTTCGGGACGGGGGCCTTTGTCCAGTGCCTGACCGGTGCTCTGGTCCGGCCGGATCAACCGGGGCCTTTGCCGACGGTTGCGTGGCAAAGGGCGGGTGAGGCGATCACCTTTGCCTTGGATGGCGGGGTCTATTCGGCGGCCTCGGCCGTGAACTGGGCGCGGGAGCTGGGCCTTTTTGACGGCTATGCCGCGATATCGGCCTTTGCCAAGGAACCTGCGATCGACCGGGGCATCGCCTTTGTGCCTGCGCTTGCGGGACTTGGTTGTCCGCACTGGAACCGCGCCGCGCGGGGGGCGTGGCTGGGTTTGGGGCTTGGCGACGGAAAGGCGGATATGATGCAGGCCTTGCTGGAAGGGGTCGCCCTGCGAACGGCCGAGCTTCTGGCGGCGATGCAGGCAGAGCACCCGTTCGACGGCCCCGTTTCGGTGGATGGCGGGCTGTCGCGGAATGGCTATTTCGTCCGGTTCCTTTCTGAAGTTGCCGGCCATGACCTCTTTCTGCCCGAGGAGACGGAACAGACCGCGACGGGTCTTGCATGGATGGCTGCGGAGTGTTTCGGGATCGACCGGCCCGAAAGGCGGGCAGGGCGTCATGTGGTGGCCGATACGACCGGACGGGCCGCGCGTCTGGAGACTTTTGCCGCGGCAAGGCGGGCGACCGAAGGGTTTGCAGGGGCCGTGACGTAGGGAGCGCTAGCTTGACCCTGCGGTGGGCCCTTTGGGTCCGGCGGCGGCGGGTTGGGCCTTTGCCCGCCGGAGCGGGGGGCGATAGGGGGCGGGGCGGCCGAAAAGAAAGCCCTGACCATAGCGGATGCCGAGACTTTTCAGGCGTGCCATCTGTTCCTCGGTCTCGACCCCTTCGGCGACGATGCGCGTCTTGGTCAGGCGTCCGAGGCGGACGACCAGTTCGACGACCCTGCGTTTCCGTTCCGAGCGTTCCAGACCGTCGATGAGCGACCTGTCCAGCTTTATGCAGGCGAATTCGTAATTGCTCAGCCGTTCCAGACTGGCCGCGTCCTTGCCGAAATCGTCGAGGAAGAGTTCGAACCCCGCAGCGGCGATGTTGCGGAACATGGCATCGGTCTGCGCTTCGGTGACCTTGCGGTTATGGGCAGTCTCCAGCATCTCGATCGCGATGCGGTAGCCCTGTGCCGCCGCCTCGCGCAGGGCGAGGGTGAGGGCGTTCCTCTCGAAGGTGTGGAAGAGGTCGTAGCTTTCGAAATTGAAGGAGACATAGGCGCGCTTGCGTTTCAGGTCGGCCAGCGGGGGCAGGCCCGTGGCCAGCATGTTGCGGATATGCGGAAGCATTGCCGCGTCGCGGATGATCGAGGTGAACTGGCCGAGGAAGGCGGGCAGGGGCACCATGGTTCCCGCGGGGGTGATCCAGCGCAGCAGGGCCTCGTATCCGACGATGTCCTTTGTCCGCATGTCGATGATGGGCTGGACATGATAGCGCAGGTCGCCCGATTTGATCGCCTCGACCACCGAAGAGCGGCTGGGCGGGTTGGCGACGTAGCCCAGTTCGTTGAGAAGGCTGGCCGAAGCCTCGACCGCGCAGTTCTTGCCGATGGCCTTGGCATGGCGCAGGGCGGTGTCGGCCTGTTCGGCAGCCGTGGACAGGCTTCCCGCAGCGGCGAGGGTCGAGAAGCCGCAGGTGACGGTGCAGTGCAGGGTTTCGCCGTCGATCCCGAATTCGGTTTCGGCGATCCGGTGCAGGACGCGGGCGAAGTAGTCCTGTGCGCTGCCCTTTATGCGGTCGCAGGGGATCAGGGCGACGAATTCCTCGCCTCCGTAGCGGCAGAAGGCCTCGGTCTCGGGCATGGCGTCCGAGAGGGCGGTGCTGATCTGGTAGAGGATGTGGTCGCCCGTCGCGTGGCCGAAGTTCGAGTTGATCGCCTTGAACCCACATTCTCCAAGTAAGTCGCTGATTTCGCTGTCGTAATCGTGATATTTCGCATATAAATCATGGCGTTGACGGCTGCGAGGGGCGCGTTTCATGGATCACCTGGAGGGTGCGGGCTTGGCGC
>NZ_JAAATX020000018.1 GCF_009908265.2 Paragemmobacter amnigenus
AAAGGCCTCGGCCACGATGGTGGCATAGGGCAGCACGGTCGAGGACCCCGCCACCTGCACATTGTCCCGCGCCAGCGCAAGGCCGGTCGAGGTGGCAAGAACCGCCGTGGCGGTAAGGGTGAGTTTGCTGATGTTCATTGGACACTCCTGGAATTGACCCGAGCGCACAGTGGCGCTTCGCCGCCCGTCCTAGCCCTGCTCCGTGACTGTTGCGCAAAGGTTGGATGACGTTTCCATGACAGTCGCCGAAGCGCCAATTCCGTGAGGTTGCACCGCCGCTTCGTCCCACCAGCGAGGCGCGGCCCGCAGGGCCAACCATGCATCGGACGCGCAGGCCAGAGCGGCGGCCTCGGCATCCTTGTCGACCCTCCCATCTTTGTGTCGTGCGACCACGAGGTCATTCAGCTGGCCCAAACCGTCCTGTGCCCCGCGCAGGTTCCCTCGCAAGACTGGCCAGAGTGGTGACGGCCAGACAGGCGAGAAAAATTCTCCCGCATAGCGCAAACTCTTCAACGCCTTGCGGAGGTCGTGTCTGCGCCTGTCCGACAACGTCGCAAGGTCCGCAGGATAGGACATGCAGCCATCCCAGCACTCCTGCAGAACCTCTGCCGCGGTTTCGCGCAGCGGGCGCTTCCGCGCGACCGTTCCTCGCACTTTGTCTCGGAAAAGGGACCCATCGGAAACCTTTGCCATCAATGCCGGCGCGAACCCTACGGCCCGCTCCTTGCGCAGTTTTCCGCGAGTCTGGTCCCTAAGACGCTGTGCCTTTTTGCGGTCTTTCGTCTTGGCAACCTCACCACGCAGGTCGAGGTAGACATCCGCATCGCGCACTTCACCGATGATCCGGAAGATTGCCTTCGCCTTTGAGCGATCGGTGGCAAGAGACTTGCGTTTAAGGATGTGACGAAAGGCATCCAACGTCGTCGTCAGCCGCCGGATCGCCACACGCGCTTTCTTCGCCCCCTGCGGATCATCCCGTTCCAGGAACCGGGCGATCCAGACATCCACGTCTATGCAACATCTCTCGATCAGGATGCGAAAGGCGCTTTCGGTATCAATATCCGGAGCGAGTGCATCGGACAGAACGAGATCTCGGGGCGTGGGGGCATCGTCCATTTCGGCACCGCGTTGTTGAACTGCCCGCCAGCAATAAGACCGTCACATCACCGTTTTGCGACGGGTGGCGTTGGAAAACTTTCATCAAACCGCAGCGTCCGCGTCATGAAAGGCGGTTAGCCATCCCGACAACCAAAGGGGGATGCGATGCTTCTCGATGTCAAAGGCGTCACGCGGATGTTCGGCCCGAAAGCCGCTGTCGACAATGTCAGCTTCACGGTCGCTAAATCGGGTTTCATCGGGGTGATCGGACGGTCCGGCGCAGGCAAATCGACCTTTCTGCGCATGATGAACCGCCTGACCGACGCGACCTCTGGCACAATCCATTTCGACGGGCGCGACATCCTTTCCCTGACGGGGCGTCACATGCGCGACTGGCAAAGCCAGTGCGCGATGATCTTCCAGCAGTTCAACCTCGTGCCGCGGATGGATGTGGTGTCCAATGTGGTCCATGGCACGCTGGCGCACCGGTCCACCTTGTCTACGATGTTCGGTTTCTGGCCGGATGACGATATCCTCAAGGCGCTGGCGATATTGGACCGTCTGGGGATCGCGGAACAGGCGTCAAAGCGGGCCGAGGCGCTGTCGGGCGGACAGCAGCAGCGCGTCGCCATCGCCCGCGCCCTGATGCAGGATCCCAAGGTGATCCTTGCGGACGAACCCATCGCAAGCCTCGACCCGATGAACGCGCAGGTCGTGATGGACACCCTGCGCCGCATCCATGACGAGGACAATCGCATGGTGATCGCCAACCTCCATACGCTGGACACCGCGCGACGTTACTGCGACCGAGTCATCGGGATGCGCGACGGGCGCATCGTCTTTGACGGCACGCCGGACCAGCTGACCACGGGTGTCGCCCGCGACATCTACGGCGCGGACGCGTCCTTCAGCGAATACGCCACTTCCACATCTATCGATGCACTCGGGACGAAGCGCGATGACGCCTACGCCCGCGAGATGCTCGCCTGAGTTTCACCCCCGCCCCCAAGACGGGGGCCATTCCACATGGAGACGACCATGAAGCACCTGCTCGCTATCCTCGCGGCAACCACAACCCTCGCCGGCGCCGTACAGGCGCAAGAGATCACCGAATTCAACATCGGCATCCTCGGTGGCGAGAACGCCCAGGACCGTCTTACGGGCCACGAGTGCTTCCGCGTGATGGTCGAAGAGGCGCTCGGCGTGCCGGTAAAGCTCTTTACTCCGGCCGATTATGATGGCGTGATCCAGGGTCTTGTCGGCGGGACGCTGGATTTCGGTTGGCTCGGAGCTTCGGCCTATGCAAAGACCTACCTGACCGACCCTGAAGCGGTCGAGGTGCGTCTGACCAAGCAGAACGTGGACGGCACCACCGGCTACTACGCCTTTGGCTTCGCACGCGCCGACAGCGGCATCACCACGATGGAACAGGCCAAGGGCAAGACCTTCGCCTTCGCCGATCCCAACTCCACCTCTGGCTATCTGGTTCCGGCGGCGGAACTGCAGGGCCAGCTCGGCGACCTGAACCAGTACTTCTCAGAGGTGAAGTTCTCGGGCGGTCACGAGCAGTCGATCGTCGGCGTCGCGAACGGAGATTTCGACGCGGGCGTGAGCTGGGCCGACGGTCTGGGCAACTGGGAAGACGGCTTCAACTCGGGCGCGTTCCGCAAGGCGGCCGATGCGGGGCTGGTCGACATGAACGACCTCGTCATGATCTGGCAGTCCTCGCTCATCCCCGAAGGCCCGGTCGTCGTCCGTAAGGCGCTGCCGCAGGACGTAAAGGACAAGGTCACGCAGATCGTTGCCGACCTTCACGAGACGAACAAGGACTGTGCCTACAACGTCGCCGCGGGTGAGGCAAAAGACTTCGTTCCGGTCACGCATGACGCCTATCTCGGCATCATCGAGGCCCGGAAGCTTCAAGAAGCCTCCAACTGATCGACTGGCACATCGGGCCGGACCCCTGCAATGGTCCGGCCCCTTTCTTTGGGGGATTCATGGTCGACATCGCCTTCGGACCCGAACCGGGCAAACGCCCCGATGCCGCCGCACCCGGCACCGCCTATCTGGCGGCGACGCGGCGCAAGCGGATTTACGGCGGCCTTCTGCTTGTCTTCTTCGTCTCCACCATGGCCTCGGGCTTCCTTGTGGCGCAGGACCGCAACGCAGGCGGCTTCCTCGACGGTCTGCACCGGCTGGACGACTTCCCCGCAGAAGTGGTCAGTGAAGCCTGGGAGAAAAGCGCCAACCTGCCCGGCCTGATGTGGGCTCATGTCGGATCGCTGATCGAGACGATCAACATCGCCGCCGTCTCCACCCTGCTGGGCGTGCTTGGCGCGGGCTTCCTGGCGCTGCTGATGACACGCGGCCTTGCCCGCTGGCCCCGCCTGATCCCCGTCCTGCGCCGCGTCACCGACGCGCTGCGCGCCATCCCCGAAATCGTGATTGCGCTTGTGCTGATCTACATCCTCGGTGGCGGGCCGATCCCGGCCATGATCGCGATCGCGCTTCACACCATGGGCGCATTGGGCAAGCTCTTCTCCGAAGTGGCCGAAAATGCCGACCTGAAACCTGTGGAAGGGCTGACCTCCGTCGGCGCGTCATGGGGACAGAAGATGTGGTTCGGCATCATCCCGCAGGTCGCGCCGAACTGGCTCTCCTACGCGCTCCTGCGCTTCGAGATAAACGTTCGCGCCTCAGCCATCCTCGGCTTCGTGGGGGCAGGCGGGATCGGCTACGAACTGAAGATCGCCATGCAATGGGGAGGCGGGCGCTACGATCAGGTCGTCGCGATCTTCCTGCTCCTCTTCCTCACCATCGCCGTCATCGACCGCCTGTCGGACCGCTGGCGCGCCCGCCTTGTGCAGGGGAACTGACATGACCACCACCCTGACCGCCCCCATGGGCACACCCCTCCTCGCCACTTTCCGCAAGCGCCGCCTGATCGCGCTCGGCGTCCCGGCGCTGATCCTTGCCTATTTCACCTACATCTTCTTTGCCTTCGACATCCCCGGCCTCGCCCAGCGGGCCAAGATGGACAACGCGGCGATCCTTCTTTCGGACTTCTGGTCCCACAAGGTCCACGTCACCCGCGACAACCGCAGCGGAGACGTGCAAAGCGCCGTGGAAGGCGAAGCCAAGGGCCGCTACCCGGCCGGAACCCATCCAGACTGGGTCATCATCGACGGCGCGACCACCACCATCGACCTCGGCGAAGGCCACATCGTGACCTATGACGACAAGGGCGCGCGCTATGTCGTCCCCGGCTATGGCACCATCGACATCGCACCCGACGGCAACCGGCTGAAGTTGATTGCCCCCGAACCCCTGCCCGACTGGATCAACGCCTCGGGCAACCGCATCTCGGTCACCACCGAAGAAGGCCGCTTCACCTATACCCGTTCCAAGGTCGAAACCTTCCGCTACTTCGCCGGGTGGGAGCTGTTCTTCTTCACCCTCGAAAGCCCCTTCCACGGCAAGAGCCCACTGGAACTGGCCGCCCTCGCGCTTTGGGGCGACAGGCTGGACCCCGCGCGGTCCAACATCGCGGGCATGGCCCATGACATCTGGTTCAACGAGATGTGGCGGCACGGCGACGTGGCTTGGGCGATCTTTGAAACCATGCTCATGGCGATCCTCGGCACCTTCGGCGCGGCGGTCATCTCGCTCCCCTTGGCCTTCCTCGCCGCGCGCAATGCCAACCCGCTCGGCCCCGTCCGCTTTGCCTTGCGCCGCATCTTCGACTTCGTGCGCGGCGTGGACGGTTTGATCTGGACCATCATCCTGTCCCGCGCCTTCGGCCCCGGTCCGATGACAGGCGCACTTGCCATCCTGATCACTGATACCGGCAGCTTCGGAAAAACATTCTCGGAAGCGATCGAGAACATCGAAGAGAAGCAGGTCGAAGGCATCCGCTCAACTGGTGCGAACGCCCTGCAACGCGCGCGCTTCGGGGTGATCCCGCAGATCATCCCCGTTCTGGCCTCGCAGGTCCTCTACTACCTCGAATCCAACACACGCAGCGCGACGGTCGTCGGCGCCATCGTGGGCGGCGGCATCGGCCTGATGCTGACACAGGCCATCCAGACCCAGAAGGACTGGGAAGAGGTCTGCTACTACATGGTCCTGATCGTCCTGATGGTCATGGCCATGGACAGCCTGTCGGGCTGGCTGCGGCGCAAGCTGATCAAAGGGGAATGAAGATGACGAAACTCTCGGCCACCAAGCCGTTGATCCATGCTGGCGCACAGGTCGTGAATTCGACCCTCGGCGCATGGGTCGAGGTGGGTGAAGGCGCGCGCGTCCTGAATTCAACTTTCCAAGATTACGCCTATTGCGACCGCTATGCCGATATCGCCAACACGACCGTCGGTCGCTTTTCCAACATCGCGGCCATGACGCGGATCGGACCGACGGACCACCCCTTCGCCCATGCCGCGCAGCATCATTTCCTTTACCGGTCCAGCTATTACTGGGACGATGCGACCGACGATCCGACCTTCTTCGCCGCCCGCGCCGCCCGCCGCACCACCCTTGGCGCGGATTGCTGGATCGGCCATGGCGCGATCATCAAGCCCGAGGTGACGGTGGGCATCGGTGCCATCGTCGCCTCGGGGGCGGTGGTCACCAAGGATGTCGCGCCCTTCATGATCGTCGCCGGATGCCCTGCGGCACCGATCCGCGCGCGGTTCCCGGCACAGGTGATCGACCGGCTTCTGGCGCTGGCCTGGTGGGATTGGGACCATGCCCGTCTCCGCGCGGCGCTGGAAGATTTCCGGGCCCTGAAGGCAGAGGCGTTTCTGGAACGGTACGAACCCGTCGCCGTTTGACCGTCACTCTGCCGCCATCCGCATTCCATCCCGCACAGACAGGAACCGCGCCGCGGCCCGCCCCGAAAGATGCGACAACCGACCGCCTGCGATGGTCGCGGCAATCTCGCGCGTTTCCTGGTCCACCACCACGAGATCCGCGCGCAGGCCGACGTCCAGTCGACCGCGATCCACCATTCCAAGGACGCGCGCCGGGCCCGACGAAACCAGCGCCCAAGCCCGCTCAAGCGGCAAGATCCCGTCATCGACCAGTTTCCAGACGGCCAATGGCAGGGCGGGCAGGTGATAGTCCGACACAAGCCCGTCGCACAGCCCCTGCCGGATCAGTTCCACTGCCGCCACATTCCCCGCCTGCGACCCACCCCGCACCACATTCGGCGCACCCATGAGCACGGGGTCTCCCCCTGCCTTGGCAGCGGCAGCCGCGCGGAACCGCGTCGGAAACTCCGCAACCCGCGCGCCGATCATCCGATAGACCTCGCGCGTTTCGGCGTCGGGGTCGTCATGGCTGCCGTACGTGACGCCCAGCCTGTCAAACGCCTCGGCCAGGGCACATAGCGCGCGCGGCACCGCCCGCGCCTGTTCGCGCGCCGTCTCCATCCGCGCGGCTAGCTCTGCCTCGGTCAGGCCCGCCTTGCGCGCCCAGTGGGCAAAGCCATCGGGATTGGCCCGCCGCATCTGGAAGCCTTCTTCAAGATGGTCGTTGAAGACGACGTAATCCACCCGGAACCGTTCGACCGCCGCGATCAGGCGCGGGACTTCGTCCACAAGATGCGTCTCGGCGCGAAGCTGCACGCGCAGGTCGGTCAGCGCTCGCGCCCGATGGTCCAGCACGGCCGCCATCAACGCCTCTGCCCGCTCTGGCCCGCGCATCCCGCCTTCCCAGCTCCAACTCTGGGCCAGATAGCAGGTTGTCACCCCATGCGACGCCGCCTCGCGGTCCGTGGCGGCCAGTGCCGGGCCTAGCGGGAACGGCGCGGAAGGGCGCGGAAGTACCTGTCGTTCGAACCCGTCGCCGTGCAGGTCCACAATCCCCGGCATCACCCAGAAACCCGTAAGGTCCACCTCCGGCAGACCCTGCCCATCCGTGATCTGCCCCGACACCACCCCCACGGCGCGACTGTCGAAACGGTCATCGGTCAGCACCATCGCACCGACAAGGCGCAGCGGGGTAAGGAAAGCGGTCATGGCTTGCACTCACGGATTGCGGTGCCTGTGGATAACCCACGCGTGCAACAGGCCCGTGACGGTCGCACCGTCCGTCAATCACCCCCGACCGTCAGCGTCACGCGGTCGCCCGCAAACCAGGTCATGCCGATTTCGACAACGCGCCCGTCGCTGCCCACATTCACCGCCTCGCTCCGCAGGATCGGTGCGCCCTCCTCCAGCCGCAGGCGCAGCGCCAGCATCGGCTTTGCTGCCTTGGCCGTCAGCCGCGTGGAAGACCGCGTGTAATCCGCCACACCGCAGGCCGCCAGCGCCGCCGTGATCGACGCGCCCCCCCGCAGTGCATCGGGCAGACCGTCCAGCCAACCGGGAAACACCGACCGGAAGGCCGCAAGAGGCTGGCCGTCCGCGCTGGAAATCCCCTCGACCACATGAACCGCATCGCCGACCGCGATGCCCAGCGCGGCCGCCTCGCCCTGATCCGCCCCCCGCGTCTCGATCCGCGTGTAGTCGCGCGACGGCACCTGTCCCTGCGCCTCCACCGCCTGATGAAAGCGCACGCGTCGACCCAGCGGGTAGTTGACCGGTCGCCCGGTGACGAAGACCCCTGCGCCGCGCCGGGAATGGACCAGCCCCCGCGCCGCCAGATCGGCCAAGGCATGACGCACCGTATGGCGGTTCACGCCAAAGCGCACGGCCAGTTCCGCCTCGGTCGGAAGGCGCTGGCCGTCGGTGGCATGGCCGCGGCCGATCTCGTCGGCCAAGGTCGCGGCAATCTCGCGCCACAGCGCGGAACGGGCCATCGCGGCACCCCGTCATGAAAGTTTCACCAAAGCTTTGCACCGCCGTGACACGGTCCGCGCTATAGAAATTTGTATAGTTGTATAGAACAGGCGGCAACCCGAAGATGCCTTCTTCCCACCCCCAAGACCCGGACCGCAAGTCGTGGATGTCCCTCCTTGCCCGCGCGCCGGCGGACAGGTTGGCCTCGCTCTTTCCCGATCCCTTGCCCGATCACACCCTGCTGCGTGCGCCCGAGATCGGATCCGTCATGGTGCAGGGGCGCATCGGCGGCACCGGGGCGCCCTTCAATCTGGGCGAGATGACGGTGACGCGCTGCTCGCTGCGCCTGACCGACGGCACCGTCGGCCATGCCTACGTGCAGGGCCGCGACCGGACCCATGCTCTGCGCGCCGCCACCATGGATGCGCTGATGCAGACCGATGCCGCGCCTGCACTGCGCCCGACCCTCGACACGCTGGCAGCCGAAGAAACCGCCCGCCGCACCACCCGCGCCGCCAAGGCCGCCGCCACCAAGGTCGATTTCTTCACCATGGTCAGGGGAGAGGACAAATGACACCCGACACCCTGACCGGCGGCTTCGCCACCCCCCCTACAGACAGTGCCCGCGCCTTCCGCGCGATCCTTGATGCATTGGCGCGCCCCGGTACGATCCGCACCGTTGACGGTGCCGAGCCGCCCGCCCCCCTTTCGTCCGCCGCAGGCGCTGTGGCGTTGACGCTGCTCGACGGGACGACGCCTGTCCATCTGGCGGGCGATCACGACACGCAGGACTTGCGTGACTGGCTGACCTTCCACACCGGCGCGCCACTGGTCGCCGCAGCCGAGGCAGCCTTCGCCTTCGGAACGTGGGACGCGCTGCTCCCCCTCGACCGCTTTGCCATCGGCACGCCGGAATACCCCGACCGCGCCGCAACGCTGGTGATCGAGATGCCGAACCTCCATCCGGAAGGCGCAACGCTGCGAGGCCCCGGCATCAAGGGCAGCGCCTATCTCTCGCTTCCTGCCACTGCCCCCTTCATCGCCAACCGCTCCCTCTTTCCGCTGGGCTTCGACGCCTTCCTGACCTGCGGCAACCGCATCGCGGGTCTGCCCCGGTCCACCATCGTGAGGGATGCCTGATGTATGTCGCCGTCAAGGGTGGCGAACGCGCCATCGACAATGCCCATGCCTTCCTTGCAGAAGAACGCAGGGGCGATCCGGCCATCGCCGTGCTGACCGTCCCGCAAATCCGCGAACAGCTGCGCCTTGCCGTCAATCGCGTTATGGCCGAAGGCTCGCTCTATGACCCCGACCTCGCCGCGCTGGCGATCAAGCAGGCGCGCGGCGATTTGATCGAGGCGGTGTTCCTTATCCGCGCCTACCGCACGACCCTGCCCCGCCACGGCTTTTCCAGCCCGGTCGAGACGGCGCAGATGCACATGACCCGCCGCATCAGCGCGACCTTCAAGGACGCACCGGGGGGGCAGATCCTCGGCCCGACCTTCGACTACACCCACCGCCTGCTCGACTTCCGCCTCGCCGCAGACGGCGATGTTCCGCCCGCCCCCACGGCCCCCGCAACCCAAGGCCCGGTCCCCCACATCACCGGCTTCCTCAACCGCGACGGCCTGATCGAAACGGCAGACCGCGACGACACACCCCCGCCGGACCTGACGCGCGAACCGATCGAACTGCCGGCCGACCGCGCCCTGCGTCTGCAAGCCATCACGCGCGGGGATGAGGGCTTCATCCTCTCCCTCGCCTATTCCACCCAGCGCGGCTACGGGCGCACCCATGCCTTCGTGGGCGAACTCCGTATCGGGATGGTCGAGGTCGAGATGGACATCCCCGAGTTGGGCTTTGCCATCTGCATCGGCGAGGTGGAGTTGACGGAATGCGAGACCGTCAACCAGTTCAAAGGATCAAAGACCGAACCCCCGCAATTCACGCGCGGCTACGGCCTGACCTTCGGCCAGACCGAACGCAAGGCCATCGCGATGAGCCTCGTCGACCGCGCCCTGCGCTGGAAGGAGCTGGGCGAAGATTTCACCGGCGCCCCCGCACAGGATGAGGAATTCGTCCTGATGCATGCCGACAACGTGCAGGCGACGGGGTTCCTCGAACACATCAAGCTGCCGCATTACGTCGATTTCCAGAGCGAGCTTGAACTCATCCGCAAGCTGCGCGCCGAGGCGGCAGCCGCATCGCAGAAGGAGGCGGCGGAATGACCGATCAATCCTACAACTTCGCCTATCTCGACGAACAGACCAAACGCATGATCCGCCGCGCCATCCTGAAAGGCATCGCGGTCCCCGGCTATCAGGTCCCCTTCGCCAGCCGAGAGATGCCGATGCCCTATGGCTGGGGTACGGGCGGCGTGCAGGTCACTGCCGCCTGCCTGACACCCGAAGACCGGCTGAAGGTGATCGACCAAGGCGCGGATGACACGACTAACGCCGTCTCCATCCGGAAGTTCTTCCAGCGCACCGCAGGCGTCGCCACGACCGAGGCGACGGCAGAGGCCACCCTCATCCAGACGCGCCACCGCATCCCGGAACACCCGCTGACCGAAGACCAGATTCTCGTCTATCAGGTGCCGATCCCCGAACCGCTCCGCTTCCTCGAACCGCGCGAGACGGAGACGCGCAAGATGCATTCGCTCGAAGAATACGGGCTGATGCATGTGAAGCTCTATGAAGACATCGCCCGCCACGGCTCCATCGCGACCTCATACGCCTATCCGGTCAAGGTGGAGGGGCGCTATGTCATGGACCCTTCGCCCATTCCGAAATTCGACAACCCGAAGCTTGGCGATTGCCCTGCCCTGCAACTCTTTGGCGCGGGTCGCGAACAGCGCATCTACGCCCTGCCGCCCCATACGCAGGTCGTCAGCCTAGACTTCGACGACCATCCGTTTCAGGCCACGAAGGCCCCACATGACTGCGATCTCTGCGGCGCATCGGAAAGCTATCTGGACGAGGTGATCGTGGATGATGCGGGCAACCGGATGTTCGTCTGCTCGGACACCGATTTCTGCCGCTCGCGGCGCGAGGCGGGCCATGCTGGCCGCCTGACGATGCAGGAGGCCGCAGAATGAAGATGGAACCCATCACCGCCACGCCCCTGCTGCGCGTGGACAACCTGACGAAACGCTATGGCAGCCGCATCGGCTGCGCGGATGTATCCTTCGACCTCTGGCCCGGCGAAGTGCTTGGGATCGTGGGCGAAAGCGGATCGGGAAAATCTACCCTTCTGTCCTGCCTCGCCGGCCATCTGACACCGGATGAAGGGCAGGTGATCTTCGACACCGCAGGCGGCCCGCGCGACGTGCTGCGGATGACGGAACCCGAACGCCGCCGCCTGTCGCGCACCGACTGGGCCTTCGTCCACCAGAACCCCCGCGATGGGCTGCGGATGGGCGTGACGGCGGGCGGCAACGTCGGCGAACGCCTGATGGCGGTCGGCGCGCGCCATTACGGCGACATCCGCGACCGCGCGACCGACTGGCTGGGGCGGGTGGAGATCGCCGCCGAGCGCATCGACGACCGACCGACCGCCTTTTCCGGCGGGATGCAGCAACGGCTCCAGATCGCGCGCAACCTCGTGACTGGCCCGCGCCTTGTGTTCATGGATGAACCGACCGGTGGACTGGATGTGTCTGTGCAGGCAAGGCTGCTGGACCTGCTGCGCGGTCTGGTTCGCGAAATGGGCCTGTCGGCCATCATCGTCACGCATGACCTCGCCGTGGTGCGCCTGCTTGCCGACCGCCTAATGGTGATGAAATCGGGGCGCGTGGTGGAACAGGGCCTGACCGATCAGGTGCTGGACGACCCGCAGCATCCCTACACGCAACTCCTCGTTTCCTCCGTCCTTCAGGTCTGACCCATGATCCGCGTTTCCAACCTGTCCAAGACCTTCACCCTGCACAACCAGGGCGCGGCGGCGATCCCGGTGATGGAGGGGGCCACGCTCACCGTCGCCTCCGGCGAATGCGTGGGCCTGACCGGGGCCTCCGGCGCGGGGAAATCCACCCTCATGCGGATGATCTGGGGCAACTACCTAGCCGCCTCCGGCTCCATCAAGGTGGGCGACACCGACGTCGCCACCGCCGAACCGCGCCAGATCATCGCGCTGCGCCGGGCGACGCTGGGATATGTGAGCCAGTTCTTGCGCGTCGTCCCCCGCGTTCCCACGCTGGACGTGGTGGCCGAACCCCTGCGCGTCCTCGGCGCGCCCGCCGACGAGGCACGCTCCCATGCCGCCACCCTTTTGACCCGCCTGAACATCCCCGAACGGCTCTGGTCCCTGTCGCCCACCACCTTCTCCGGCGGCGAACAGCAACGCGTCAACATCGCGCGCGGCTTCGCCCACCCCTACCCCGCGCTCCTCCTCGACGAACCCACGGCCAGTCTCGACGCCGCCAACCGCGAAACCGTCCTGGCCCTGATCGAAGAGGCGAAGGGACGCGGCGCAGCTATCCTCGGCATCTTCCACGACGAAGGCGCGCGCGCCCGCGTCTGTGACCGGCTTGTGGACGTGACGGCCTTCACGCCGAAGGCCGTCGCATGATAGGCCAACTCATCGCCGTCGTCGGCCCCTCCGGCGCGGGCAAGGACACGCTGATCGACGCCGCCCGCATCACTCGTCCCGATCTGCTGATCGTCCGCCGCGTGATCACCCGCCCGACCGAAAGCGGGGGCGAGGATTTCGAGGGCGTGTCCGAGGCCGATTTCGCCGCCCGCAAGAAGCGGGGCGACTTCGCGCTGGACTGGCGCGCGCACGGCCTTCGCTATGGCTTGCCTGCTCTCCAGATCTCCGAACACCTTGCAGGACGCGACGTTCTGTTCAACGGCTCGCGCCACGCACTCGACGCGGCCGCGATCCTCTTCCCGCACCTCCGCGTCATCCGCGTCTCCGCCCCCTCCGCCGTGCTGCGCGACCGCCTCCTCGCCCGGGGCCGCGAAACGGCCGAGGATATCGAAGCCCGTATCGCCCGCGCCAGCTATGACGTCCCGGCAGGACTGCATGTGACGGATGTGGTCAATGGCGGCACTTTGGCCGATGGCACTGCCCGCTTCCTTGCGGCGCTTCAGCCCGTCAACGCGTGACGAGACAGCAGATGGAACCGTCCCGCCGCATCCTCGCCGAACAGGCACAGGTCCCCGATCACGAAGGGCCGGGGCAGAACCGGCGCAAGCCACGGCTCAAGCACCCCCAATACCGCCCGCGCCTGCGGCGCTTGCAGAGTGCCTGTCAGGGTCAGGTGAAACCGGAACTCCTCCATAACGTAGGGATAGCCCCACTGGTCCAGCAGCGCCCGTTGACGTGCGGAAAGTCGTTCGGGCCGACGTTTAGCAACCTCTGCCCCGGTCAGGGCTGCACGCAACGGGTCAAGCTGGGTGACGACTTCCGCTCCCAGTTCCAGCAGATCCGCCTCATCGCCTTCGGGCAACAAAGCGACAAACCCCTTCAGCGCTGCCAGCTGAAGCCCCGGCATCACGACCGGGGCCAGACGCGCTGCAAGCCGTGCGACCTCCTGCTCCAGATCAGCACGGCCGACACCCTCCGCCAGCCGGAACGGGGCCTTGATCGTCCCGTGGAACCCATATTTCCGGGGCTCGGCAGTCAACGCCTCGACTGGCGCGGGCAAACCGTAGAGCGACGGATGCGCCACCGCAGCCCCCGTCACGGGATCCCAGCCAAGCCAGCTTGCCACCGCCCCGGCAAAAGCCCCGTCACGGGGCGCGTAGTAGATCGCATAGCGTCGAAATTCGTCCATGCGCGCCGCTCTAACGCTCGACTGTCACACCCGTGTGACGGTCCTCGTGCACCACATCATCCTCCGACCGGAACCGAAAGACAAAGATGACCGAAACCGTCCTGACCAATGCTCGCATCATCCTGCCCGATAGCATCCTGCACGGGTCCGTCCTGATCCGCGACGGCCTGATCGTCGACCTTTCCGACACCCCCACCCGCGCGGGCGAGGACCTCGAAGGCGACCTTCTTCTCCCCGGTCTGATCGAGCTACATACAGACAATCTCGAACGCCATATCGAACCGCGCCCCAAGGTCGGATGGCCCCGCGCCGCCGCTATCATCGCCCATGACGCGGAACTTGCGTCGGTTGGCATCACGACCGTATTCGACGCCCTCCGCGTCGGTTCGGTGAAATCTAAAAAGGCCAATTACGGCGAATATGCCCGCGCTTTGGCGGATGAGATCATGGCGCTGCGCGACACCGGCGCGCTGCGCATCTCCCACAAGATCCACCTGCGCGCCGAAGTCTGCTCCGAAACCCTGATAGATGAATTGGCGAAATTCGGCCCCGAGGACGGCATCGGCATCGTCAGCCTGATGGACCACACCCCCGGCCAGCGCCAATTCCGCGACATGACGCAACTGAAGAACTACGTTTGCGGCAAGCACGGCTTCTCCGACGCCGAATTCCGTGACCATATCGCCGCGCAAAAGGCCCTGTCGGATCGCTTCGCCACCGCCCACGAACAGGCCGCCGTGACCGAGGCGCGGCGCTTCGGCGCGGTGCTGGCAAGCCACGACGACACCACGCCTGACCACGTCACCCAATCCGCCCAGCACGGCGCGACCTTCGCCGAATTCCCCACGACGGTCGAGGCTGCGCAATCCTGCCGCGATCACGGCATCGCCGTGATGATGGGCGCGCCGAACCTCGTCCGCGGCGGGTCTCATTCAGGCAACGTGGCGGCGCAGGCGCTGGCGCAGTCCGACCTGCTCGACATCGTCTCCTCCGACTACGTCCCCTCCTCGCTCCTCTCCGCAGCGCTGATGCTGGGCGACCTCTGGGACGACCTACCGCGAGGCATCGCCACGGTAACCGCGGCCCCTGCACAGGCAGCGCGTCTCACGGATCGGGGCCAGATCGCCACGGGCAAGCGCGCCGACCTGATCCGCGTGCGCCGGTTCGGCACGGCGGGCATGCTGCGGTCGACCTGGGTGGAGGGGCGGCGCGTCGCCTGACGCGTCACCACTTTACATGGGCGGGCCAGACGAATACCTCGTCCGACACACCGCCCAACCGCATCACGCTGTGGCGCAGTTTTGCGGCAACCTCACCCTTGGGTAACGCACGCAACGCGCCGGATGATACCGGTGCACCGATCTCCATCTCCAGCCGCCGCCCCATCAGACGCCGCGTCTCGTGAAAGATCATCGCCAACCGCATCGGATAGGACAGATGGCTTGCCATCTGGAACAGGCGCGAGTTCTGACCATGAAAGAAAATCGGCAGTACCGTCACACCCGGAACCGTCGCCAGACGGCCCATGAAGGAATGCCATTCCGCATCGAATGCCCGCCCCCGCAGCGGTGCATTCGCCGTCGCGATCCCACCCGCCGGAAACATCGCGACCGCCTTCCCTGCGGCCAACAACTCAGCCGCCAACCTGCGGCTCTGGGCTGAAGCCTTGCGCGCTTCGGCCGTCCCGCTAAAGTCGATGGGCAGCAGATGCTGGCTGACTTCCGGCGGCTGGCACAGGACCGCGTTGGTCAATATCTGCACGTTCCCCCGCAGGCGCATCCCCAACTGCCCCAGCGCCAACCCGTCCACGATCCCGTAAGGATGGTTCGCCACCAACAGCAACCCGCCTTCCTTCGGCACCGCAGCCGCAGGCACATGCCAGCGCATCTCCGCCGCGATCCGCAGCAGGCGCAGCGCCGCATCGAACACCGTCTCGCCCGCAGGCGGCGCGGCGGCCCAGTCGAGACACAAGCCCCGCAACATCGGTTGTCCGCTGATCCGCTCCACCGCCCGGATCAACCCGCGCCGGAAGCGCGGCATGCCGGGATGGGAATAGGTAAAGCCCGGCGCATCTTCCCCATAGGCGGTGTCCGTCATCGCACCCTCCGTCAGCCGAAAACCTCGGTCCGCATCAGCGGCTCTGGCAGCGCCGAATAGCCTCCGCGTCCCGCGACCCATGTCCGCAGTGGCGAAGGCATACCCTGCTCCGGCCAGTCCAAGAGCAGCAGGTCCCCCCGCATCCCCGGCGCGATCTGCCCCCGGTCGGCCAGACCCATCGCCGCTGCAGGGTTGGCCGACACCAGTCGCCAAAGCGTGGCCAGATCCCCCACCCCATCCGCAAAGAGCCGCACCACCGCCCCTAGCATCGCGGGGTAGAAGTAATCGGACGCGAGCACATCACACAGGCCCCGCCGGATCATGTCCGCCGCCCCCGGTGAGCCAAGATGACTGCCACCCCGCATCGCATTCGGCGCGCCAAGGACGATCCAGTCCCCCGCCTCGCGCGCCGCCGTGAACACCCGATCATGCATTGGAAACTCGGCGATCCGCGACCCGTGGGCGCGGTAGAAACCCCGCGTCTCTACCTGACTGTCATCATGGCTCAGCATCGGCGCGCCACGGTCGCGTGCAAGAAAGGCCACGTTGGCGATGTCGTCCGCCACCCTCCCCCGCCGATCCCAGACCGACAGCATCAGCGCGACATAATCCGCTCCAGACATCCCCGACCGCTTTGCCCGCGCCTCCATCTTCTCGCGGAACGCGGCCGAGGTGACATCAGCCAGAGGATAATCCGGCACGAGGTCAAAGGGCCGGTCATGCACCGCAATGGACGGGTGCAGCATGGCCGATGACGTGTGGTCGTTGAACGCCACCGAAGGCACCGCCGCCATTTCCAGCGCCTCGGCAATCAGGGGCAACGCCCCGGGACAGAATGTCTCCCACCGCAATTGCAGGTGGTTCTCCACCGTCAGCCGCTTTGCAAGCTGCTTCAGCCCGCGCAGCACCTGCCAGCCCGTCTCGACAGACCGCAACCCCGGCTCCCAGCTCAGCGTCAGCGCGTGATAGGCCGTAGCGATCCCGTTCGCGGCCAGTTGCCGGTCGGTTTCCAGAAGCGCCGCATCGATGGGCACCATCACCCCCGGACGGGGCATGATCTGACGTTCGAACGCATCGCCATGCACATCGACAAAGGCCGGCGCCAGCAAGCGGCCGCGCCCGTCGATCACAACCGCGCCGTCGCGCGCCACGTCGACGCCTGTGATGATCCCGCCTTCCACGCGGACCGAGGCGCGCTCGACCCGATCCGCGAATACCACCCGCGCGCCCTCAATGACAAAAGCGCCCATCACAGCCGCTCCGCCAACAGATGCCAATGCCATGACCCGGGCTTTTCATGCTGCCGGTCTTCCAACCGCATCAGTTCGAACCCGTCGAGTAGCCTGACCAGCGTTGCGGCATTGCAGAAGTAGTGTGGATGTATCTTGTCCCCCTCGCCCTCGAACACCCAGCAGCCGGGAGACACTTCATGTCCCCGCGCCTTGGCCTGCTCCACCGGCAGACGACGCGCCGACAGCATCGTCGCCATGAAGGTTCCGCCCCGACGCAGTACGCGCCGCACCTCGGCCAGTGTCCGCGCGACCACCACCTCGTCCCCGTGATAGATCACGTTCCACGACAGCACATGGTCAAAGCTGCCATCCGCAAACGGCATCGCCGTCATCGCCCCCTCGCGGATGTCGATCTCCAGCCCCGCCGCCTGCGCCGCCAGCCCAATCACCTTGACCGACTGCTCCGACGCATCCAGTGCCGCGACCTGCATCCCCGCGCGCGCAAGCGCCAGCGCATGCCGCCCGATCCCGGCGCCAAGGTCCAGCACCCGCGCGCCCGCAGGCAAGGTTGCCGCATGCTCCATCACTTCCGCTTCGGCCTGTGCCCATGGCGACGACCCGTCGGCCTTGTGCCATTCCGCATCCCAATACACATGCGCGCTGTCGGTCTTCATTCCATCCCTCAGATGAGTTTGGAGCGGATCCACCCGGACCCCTGCTCCACGATCAGGACCAGCGCGAACAGCATCAGGATGATGGTCAGCGCCTCGTCATAGTTGAACAGGTCGAATGCGACCTTCAGGTCCACCCCGATTCCGCCCGCCCCCACAAGGCCCAGCGCCGCCGACCCCCGCACCGCCTTTTCCAGCGCGAACAGCGATGTGGCGGTGAAGGAGGGCAAGCACGCCGGAAAGACGGCAGAAAAGATGATGCCCAGACGGCTCGCCCCGATGGCGCGCAGCGCGTCCTGCGGGCCGGTATCGGCCTCTTCCATCGCCTCGGCGAAAAAGCGCCCCGCAAACCCGATCTTGTCCACCATGATGGCCAGAACGCCCGCAGCAGGGCCAAGCCCCACCATGATGATGAAGAAGATCGCCCAGACGAGGTCAGGAATGGTGCGAAAGAGCGCGATGATCCCCCGTGCCACCAACCGCACGGCGGGATGCGGCGACAGACGATCAGTTGCAAGGATGGCAAAGGGCACAGCAAAGATCAGGCCCAGCGCAGCCCCCGCCACCGCCATCTGCAATGTTTCCAGAAGCTTCCATGCAATCCGGTCCACACGCGATGGGTCGGGCGGAAACATCTGCGCCAGCAGGCCCGACGGCGCGAACAGCCGGTCGATCCCCCGCCCCAGCGCACCCAATTCCGGCGCGGTCGCCGCGATGGAACTGATCACCAGCGCCGCCACCACGACGAAGCCCAGCCATTCCGGCAAGCTGCGCCGTTGAAAGCGCGGGATGGACACCTCGGCCATGCTCATTCCTCGAAAAACCGCCGCAACTGCGCGGCATCCGTGCTGGCCGTAGCGCGATCCATCACGATGCGCCCGCCCTGCAGCCCAAGTATCCGGTCCGAAAATTCCAGCGTGTGCTCCATCCGGTGCGAGATGAAGAGGAGCGTCAGCCCATCCTGCCGCGCCAAACCGGACAGCAGCCGCATCACCTCTTCCCCCGATTGCGGGTCAAGGCTCGCATCCGGCTCGTCTGCCAGAACGATGGCAGGCCGCTGCATCAGCACCCGCGCAATCGCCACCCGCTGCTGTTGCCCTCCCGACAGGCTATCCACCCGTTGCAAAGCTTTCGCCTCCAGCCCCACGCGGGCCAGACAGGCCAGTGCCTCTTCTCGCACCGTTTCCGGAGCGAGCGACTGGAACCACGCGCGCGGCCCAGCCATACGCGCCTGCACGCCATGCACCACATTTGATAGGGCCGACAGGCGCGGCACCAGATTGTGCTTCTGCCAGACCACACCCACCTGCGACCGGAACCGCCGCAAATCGCGCGCGCCAAGGCCCGCCACATGCTGCCCCAACATCTCCACCCGCCCGGCCGAAGGTTCGACCAGCCGGATCAGACATTTCAGCGCGGTCGATTTGCCTGATCCGTTCGCCCCAATCAGCGCCGTCGCCACACCGGCAGCGACTGCGAAGTCCAGCCCACGCAGCACAGGATTGCCGTTGAAATCCTTTGCCAGACCCGAGACCGACACCACGGGGCCTGCTTGCGCAGACCCCGTGACAATGGCTTGCCGAAGCGGCGCGTTCATCCGCTCACTCGCCGACGAACTGGGTGAACTCGGTCACGCCAACATTTTCAAACATCTTGCGGACGTTGTCGTAGTCGGCATCCGTGACAGTCGCATTGAAGCTGCCGCCGACATACTTCTCGTTCTCTTCCGTCGTGGTGATGGCCGCCAGCAGCTCATCCCCATGCTCGGCAAAGGTC
The DNA here is from genome assembly GCF_009908265.2 of Paragemmobacter amnigenus. GTDB lineage: Bacteria > Pseudomonadota > Alphaproteobacteria > Rhodobacterales > Rhodobacteraceae > Paragemmobacter > Paragemmobacter amnigenus. The sequence goes on from NZ_JAAATX020000018.1 coordinate 19,433, forward strand.
TTGCGCACCGCATCCACGACCTCGGCAGGCACCTTGGCCGATGCCAGCAGCACGTCATTCGGCAGCTCGTCGCCCTTCACCAGAACCCGCAGCTTCTGATCGGGGAAAGCCTCGGACATCTGGTCGATATGCGTCCGGTTCAGGCCGATCGCCGCGATCTCGCCCTTGATCAGGGCTTCCATCGCAATGTTCCGTTTCAGAAAGACAGGCTCGTAATCCTGCGCGTAGACCAGACCGCCCTCGGCCAGCATCGTGGCAGGCGAAAGGTGCTGCGAGGTCGATCCAATCTCGCCAAAGGAAACCATCTGCCCCTTCAGGTCCGCGACGGTCTGGTACGGTGCCGAGTCCAGCACGACCACGTTGGAAAAGTATTCCGGCCGGTTCCACGTCACGACGGGCTGGGCATCCAGACGCGCGTTGAACACCACGTATTCCGCCGGACCGGTCAGCACGAAGTCGACCTGATCCGCCGCCATCGCCTCGACAGCAACGGTGCGGCCCGAGACGGGGAAGAATTCGACCGTCAGGCCCGACACCTTTTCGAAGGCCTCCTTGAACGGCCCCATCTCGCGCTGGACGGCTTCCATGCCGTCGATATCGGTTACGGCAAAACGGATCGTCTCGGCCGCCACGGCGCTTTGCGCGGCAATGGCCGCAAGGGCAACAGCCCCAGCCTTCAGCAACATGGTCATCTTCGGTCCCCCGGTTGAATCCACCGGCCGAGGGTGTAGGCAAGAGAGGTGACAGCAGAATAACCGCCATACAAAACTTTGGTGACAGGCTTGTCGTGATCGGGGCCCGACCCGCTCAGGCTTCCAGCCGGCATCTCCCGGATCGGGTCGAGGAAGAACTCAGACCGTCAGCACCTGCCCGCATTCTGCAGGCGGAAGCCCCTTTTCTTCGCGCAGCGCTTGCGACATGGGGCCTGGGTGCACTCTGGATAACCGCTGCCATTAGCAGCGCAGCGACGGCCGCGCTTTTGCTCAAACAGTCATGAGACGGCGTGCCGACAGCCAGCTTGCGGCGGCCATGATCCCCGCCGTGGCTAGGCAAAGCGGCAGCCCGCCGATCTGGTAGCTGAGGCCAGAAAGGAGTGTTCCTGTCAATCGCCCGGCAGCGTTGGCCATATAGTAGAAGCCCACATCCCGGGTGATCCGTTCCGCAGATCCGAAGGCGAGGATCAGGTAGGAGTGGACGGATGAGTTCACGGCGAAGACGAAGCCGAAGGCGAGCAACCCCGCGATCAGGGTGAGGGTCAGTCCCGCTGTCGGTTCGCCCGCGAGGTGAGCGGCGAGGGCAAGCGCGAAGGGGATCGGCACCAGCGCCCCCGCCCAGGCAATGGCGCGGCGGGTCGTGGCCTCCTCCGGCTGGCCTTTGGGCCCTATCAGGCGGGGGGCTGCGGCCTGTACTGCGCCATAGGCGATGATCCAGAGTGCCATGAAGCCGCCGACGAGGAAGAAGGCCTCGCGTCGACCATCGGGCGAGCCGTCGGAGAGGACGGCCTGAAAGTAGACGGGCACGCCCACGACGAACCAGACATCCCGCGCGCCGAAGAGGAAGAGGCGCGCAAGGCTCAGGCGGTTCACGCGGGGATCTTTCGACCGCCAGCCACCCCATGCCTCTTCCGCCTTCATCCGGCCGGGCAGGCCAGCGGGCAGGAACAGGACCACCGCCATAAGGATGATCGCAAGCACGGCGGCCATCCCCCAGACAGCCGTCTGGAACCCCGCCAGAGCCAAGAGCGCCGCGCCGAGGAAGAAGCCCGCGCCCTTGACCGCGTTCTTCGACCCCGTGAGCAGGGCCACCCAGCGGAAGAGTCCGCCGTCCTCTTTCGGGGCGAGCAGCTTTACCGCCGATTTCGAGGACATCTTGGCGAGGTCTTTTGCCACGCCAGACACGCCCTGCACCGCCATGACGAAGGCGACCGAGGCAGAGATGGACCACGCAGGGTCAAGCTGGGCCAGCGCCACCAGCGCCCCGATCTGGAGCGCGAGGCCGCCGTAAAGCGTCGCTGCAAGCCCGAAGCGCGCGGCCAGCCAACCGGCGGCCAGGTTGGTCACGATCCCCGCGAGTTCATAGAGCAGGAACAGCCAGGCGAGTTGCAGGGGCGTGAAGCCCAGCTGGTTGAAATGCAGCAGCACCAGCATCCGCAGCGCGCCGTCTGACAGCATGAAGGCCCAATAGGCCGCCGTCACGGCAGCATAGGCGCGGATCGGATCGGGCGGTGTTCCGGTGGCTGCAGACATGGTCAGATCGACGCCGCCACCATGCGGGTAATGTCGGCGAGGCGGCAGGCATAGCCCCATTCGTTGTCATACCAGGCATAGACCTTCACCTGCGTACCGCCCGTGACCATCGTCGAGGGAGCGTCGACGATCGACGAGCGCGGGTCGTTGGTGAAATCGCAGGAGACGAGGGGACGCGTCTCATAGCCGAGGATGCCTTTCAGGGGGCCTTCGGCGGCGGCGGCGAAGAGGGTATTCACCTCCTCCACGGTCGTCGCCCGCTCCACCTCGAACACGCAGTCGGTGAGCGAGGCATTCAGCAGCGGCACCCGCACTGCGTGGCCGTTCAGACGTCCCTTGAGTTCGGGATAGATCAGGGTAATGGCCGTGGCCGATCCGGTGGTCGTGGGTATCAGGTTCATCAGCGCCGAACGCGCGCGGCGCATGTCCTTGGCGGGGCGGTCCACGATGGTCTGGGTGTTCGTCACGTCATGGATCGTGGTGATGGAGCCGTGGCGGATGCCGAGCGATTCATGGATCACCTTCACCACCGGGGCGAGGCAGTTCGTGGTGCAAGAGGCGGCGGTGACGAGGGATTGCGAGCCGTCATAGCTGTGATGGTTCACCCCGTAGACGATGTTCAGCGCCCCGCTATCCTTGACCGGGGCCGATACGACCACCTTCTTGACCCCCGCAGCATAGTAGGGCGCGACCTTGGCCGCCGTCTTGAACACGCCCGTGCAGTCGATCACCAGATCGACGCTCAGTTCGGCAAGCGGCAAGGACTCGATCGTCTTTTCGTGGGTCAGGCGGATGGTCTGGCCGTTCAGCACCAGCGCGCCGTCGGCGGCAGCCACCGGCGTTTTCCAGCGCCCGTGGACAGAGTCGAATTCCATCAGCAGTGCATGTTGTTCCGGGTCCCCGATGGGGTCGTTCAGCAGCACGATCTCGCCGCCCGCGCCCGTGTCGATCAGGTCGCGCAGGACGAGTTTGCCGATGCGGCCAAGGCCGTTCAGGGCGATGCGGGTCATGTCGGGTCAACCTTTCCGGTCAGCCGCGCCGGTGCCGATGGCATCCACGCGGGATTGCAGGGAGATGCGGTTCAGGTCCGCGAAGGGCAGTTCGACGAAGGCCGCGATGCGGCGGCGCAGGGCGGCATAGGTCTGTGCAAAGACCAAGGCCTTCTCTGCCTCGGTTCCGGTGGCCTTGACCGGGTCGGGAAGGCCCCAATGGCCGGTGATGGGCTGGCCGGGCCAGGGCGGACATTCCTCTGCCGCGGCCGCGTCGCAGACGGTGAAGACGAAATCCATCACCGGGCTGTCCGGCTGCTGGAATTCCGTGATGTGCTTGGACCGCATGTCGCCGGTGGCATGGCCGTTGCGTTCTAGCACCTCGAGTGCGAAGGGGTTCAGGGCCGTGTTGGGGCGCGTTCCGGCCGAGAAGGCAATGAACCGCCCGTTACCAAGATCGCGCAGGATCGCCTCGGCAAAGATCGAACGGGCGGAGTTGCCCGAACACAGGAACAGCACGTTGAAGCTGGACGGCATTTCATCCTCGCGAAGAGTCTTCAGAACCGGGGAAAGCAATTCTGGCCGCGCCCGCCCGACGTCGAGTGTGAGATAGGCCACCAAAGCCTCGGCCCGCCCCAGATCGACGGAATAGAAGAGCGACCGTCCGTCCCGTTCGACCTGCACGAGACTCGAGGAGGTCAGGTCCGAAAGGTGATGCGACAGTGTGTTCTGCTTCATCTCCAGCGCCTCGGCGATCTCGGTCGGGCGCACGCCTTGCGGGGCGAAGCGCATCAGCAGCCGGTAAACGGCGAGGCGGCCGGGATGGCCGAGTGTGGCGAAGGCGCGGGAGGCAGTTTCTGTATCCATGTTTCGGGATTTATCGAAACATACGCGGATGGCAAGTGAAGGTTTGATGACATAATTAGCCATACTGCTCAGGTTGCAGAGGATTGGATCAGTCAGCTACTGTTCGTCTACGGTTCCCTGGCCCGCTGAAGCTCAACTTGGTCAGCTTTCAGCCTCCCAAACTCCTTGCGCCGCGTTTAGTGGATGAAGTGCGTCAGTCCGCTCGAGCTCACGGCATGGGCCGATGACTGGCATTGCTAGGGTCAGGACTCGTTCTCGCATCATAGCCAGAACATGACTGTTGCTGCGAGGGCGACGGCGGAGAGGAAGACCTTCGGGCATCTGTCGTAGCGTGTTGCGACCCGCCGCCAGTCCTTGAGCCGCCCGAACATGATCTCGATCCGGTTGCGGCGTTTGTAGCGGCGCTTGTCATGCTTGATGGGCTTGCCGCGCGACTTCCTACCAGGGATGCAGGGCTTTATCCCCTTGTCTTTCAATGCATCTCTGAACCAGTCGGCATCATAGCCCCGGTCGGCCAGCAACCACTCCGCCTTTGGCAGGCTGCCCAGCAGGGCCGCCGCACTGGACTTTCCCGGAAAAATGTATGGTCCGCCCCGCGGTTGCAAGGTTGTCGTGCGTGGCCGTCCGGCTTGCGTAAATGTATCCGGCCTCTGATCAGTCAGCCGCTTTTGGCGGCAAGGCCTTGATGAGATCCGCGCCTCGGGTTCCAGATTAGTGGTGCGGGATCGGGTCCCGCCTTTTTGCGCGTGGCTTACCCGAGGTCGATCAACCGTTTGGTCATCACTTTCCCCCTGCAATCGGTTCTGCGGTCTAAGGATCAGCTCACGGCTGCGCCTTTCGATTGCAGATAGACGGTGCCGGGTCTCGTCAGGATGGCCCAGACGATCCGGGTCAACTTGTTGGCCAAAGCCACGACGGCCTTGTTGCGATGGGTTCGCGCTTCCAGCGCCGAGAGCCAGCCGCCAAGTGCATGGTTCGCCCGGTTCAGATGGAGAAAGCAGGACCGCGCGCCGTGGATGATCAGCCGTCGAACGTAGCGGTTGCCGCGCTTGCTGATGCCGAGAAGGGTCTGCTTGCCTCCTGTCGAATGCTCGGCCGGAACGAGCCCCAGCCATGCGGCGAGATCGCGTGCTTTGCGGAACTGCCGTCCATCCCCTGCCGCTGCGACAATCGCGGTCGCGCCAAGCGCGCCGATGCCCGGGATGGTCACGAGGCGACTGACCGCATCATGCTGGCTGGCATAGGCCTCCACCTTGCCGTTCACGGTTTTGATGCGGCGCTCGACATGGGCGAGGTCATCGAGCAGCTCTTCGAGAAGCACCCTCATGGCTGGGGTCAGATCGTTCTCGGCATTTGCCAGATGTCTCCGGATGTCTGCGTGGAATCCGCCGCCGCCGACCCGCATTGCCAGACCATATTCGAGGCAGAAGGCGCGCGCCTGGTTCATCAGCGCCGTTCGTTGTCCGACGAGACGGTCGCGGATACGGTGCAAGGCTTGCAGGTCGACCTGCTCTGGCGTGCGCACCTCCACAAACCGCATCGTCGGTCGCGTGACAGCTTCGGCAATCGCCGCCGCGTCCACGGTGTCGGTCTTGTTCGATTTGACATAGGGCTTCACGAAGCGCGCCGGGATGATCCGGGCATCGTGGCCCATCGCGGTAAGCCGTCGCGCCAGCCATTGCGAGCCCGGACAGGCCTCCATGCCGATCAGCGCCTTCGGCGCGGCGTCAAAGAACGCCATCAACGTATCGCGCGAGAACTTCGCGCGCTGGATCACTGCTCCGGCGGCGTTCAGGGCGACGACGTGGAACACCTTCTTGCCGATGTCGATGCCGAAGGCCGCAGTCTGTGGATCTGGTTTGGTGCGCATCCTTTCTCTCCGTTTGGTGGTGGTGCCCTCGATGCTACGTCGGGGTGCGGGGCGGACCATCCCATTAGTGGAGAGCACCAACTGAGGAACCAGGAGGTGTTCTATGGGAAACGGGAACAGGCCGACGCCGGAATTTCGGCGTGAAGCTGTGCGGCTGGCACTGACCAGTGGCCGGATGCGACGGGAGATCGCGGAGGATCTGGGCATTGGACTGTCGACGCTGACGCGGTGGCTGAGAGATGAGCGTGATGCCAGCGAGCCGAGTGAGGCACCCGTCGATGTCCATGCCGAGTTGAAGCGGCTGCGGCGGGAGAATGCGGTTCTGAAGCAGGAGCGCGACATCTTAAAAAAAGCCGCGGCCTTCTTCGCGAAAGAGGGAAGTCGATGACCTTCGGCTTCATCGAAGCGGAGAAGGCCAACTTCCCGATCAGCCGGATGTGCCACGTGCTTGGGGTCAGCCAGAGCGGCTTCTTTGCGTGGCAGGAACGGCCAGCTTGCCTGCGCCAGCAGCAGGACATGGTCTATCTGGCGCATATCCGGACGGCCTTCGCGCTATCGAACGGGACCTATGGCAGCCCGCGCATGCACCGCGACCTCGTCGACGATGGCCATGAGATCGGGCGGCATCGCACGGCACGCCTGATGCGCGAGAACCAGTTGATCGCGCGGCAGAAGCGGCGCTTCAAACGGACGACGGACAGTGAACATGCTTGGCCCATCGCCCCCAATCTGGTGGCACAGGACTTCACGGCGGACGGTCCGGACAGGAAATGGGGGGCGGACATCTCCTACATCTGGACGGCAGAGGGCTGGCTCTACCTCGCGGTAGTCCTGGACCTCTTCTCCCGTCGCGTCGTCGGCTGGGCCACGAGTGACCGTCTGAAGCGCGATCTCGCGGTCGAAGCCCTGCGCCGTGCTCTTGTGGCTCGCAATCCCGCGCCCGGTCTGGTCCACCATTCCGACCGCGGATCGCAATACTGCTCGGTCGCTTATCAGGCGCTGCTCCGCAAACGCGGTGTCCAGATCTCAATGAGCGGTCGCGGAAACTGCTACGACAACTCGATGGTCGAGACATTCTTCAAGACCATCAAGTCGGAGCTGATCTGGCCTGTCGCATGGCAATCCCGTCAGCAGGCCGAAAACGCCGTCGCCAGATACATCGACGGGTTCTATAACCCCGTCAGGCGGCATTCATCGCTCGGCTTCCAAAGCCCAATCGCCTTCGAGCGAAAGGCCCGGGAAGTAAGCTAGAAGCTCTCCACAAAAGCAGGGCAAGTCCAGACCGACGTGAAGGGCGGAAGCCTACGCAGCTGCACGATCGGATCCAACGTGCTGCCAACTTCCGCGAGCGGCCGATTGATTTGAGCGAACACTTGTGTAGCTTTGCAGGCGATTGGCCTTGGGGGAGGGCAATGATGGCTGTAGATCAAAGCCTCGATCTGCTTGTTGACCGTATATACGCGGCAGCTCTTCGACCCGAGATGTGGGGCGAAGTAGTGTCTGAGGTTGGTGTAAGGATCGGTGCGACCAGCGGCACCAGCCTTTGGTTCGGCAATAATGGTCTCGAGCTGGTCAGAGCGGAAATCTGGAACATCGATCCCGATGCCTTGGCAGAATATCAGAAGCATTATCTCGCGTTTTGTCCGAGATACCGTGCATCGCGAGAGCTTGAAGTCGGTGCTGTCTATGATGACCGCCAGACACGCAGCAGTGAGGATGGGAAGGCTCAGGACTATTATGCCTTCGTGGACCGCTACAATCTTGGGCTTGCCAGGATTGCACTTGCGGAAAAACGGCCCAGCCTAACGATCGGCATGAACTTTTACAATCGGACAAAGGAGGGATTGTCTGATGATGGCGAGGCCGTCCTTGGTTTCCTCTCGCCACATTTCCGGCGCGCTTGCAACTTGACTCAGGCCCTCGGTGACCTTGCTGACCGCGCGACCTTGGGTGACGCGTTGTTCCATGCAAGGACCGCCTCCCTTACGCTCGACGCAGAGGGCAACGTGGCCCGCATCAATGCGACCGCCGAGGGAATACTCAAACTCGCTGATGGACTTTCAGTTGTTAACGGCCGCCTGATGGCCGCTGCCCCGAAAGACCGGGCGAAACTGGAAGCCGAAATCGCACGCGGCGTGGGCAACAAGCTTTCGGAGCAGCAGTCCTCGGGTGACTTCATCCTGATATCGCGCCCCTCGGGACTGCCGGCTTTTGCTTTGTCGATAGTGCCAATGACGCTAGGTGGTTCCAGAGAGAAAGCGATCGCGACAATTGCTCCGACCGTTCCAGACATAACGCCACGCAGCCTGCAGCGCGCGTTTGGTCTGACGCACTCGGAAGCCTGTATTGCCGCAGCACTGAGCGGTGGAAGATCACCGGAGCAGATCGCAGCCGACCGGCTCGTCAGCCTCAGCACCATTCGAAGCCAGATGAAGGCCATCTACAACAGGTTGGACGTCGGATCACAGCTGGAGCTGGTGTCGCGTATCACTGCAGCGGCACTCGGTGTGCGACTGTAGGCGTTGCCCTTTCTTCGACAGAGAAGGTCGCGGTCACCACGCGCCAGCCGATGTCTGAGCGCATCAAGGAAAGAATAGTCGTTCGTCGGGTTTCCGGACCATTTTCTCGCAAGCACGCGGCTGCGACCCGCCCCTTTGCTTCAATCCAGTCAATCTCCGAGCCTGTCGGAGGCTGCGTGGCCATTTGCCTGGCGAAACGGAGATAGGTCTCTTTGTCGGCATGGATGTAGAGGCCTGCCTCCATACCCATCGCGCAGAAGTCCCTGTGCAAAGTTTCCTCTAGTCTTTCCGTCCGGGCGTCTTTCCACACGTCCAAGGTCGCTGTCAGGTCACAGTCGATATCGATGTCTTTCAAGTTCGGCCCCCATACGAGATTGTAGGGCAAATCTCGGTAGATCCTTGCGTTGGTGCATCCCCAGAATTGGGGATGAACCCGCTTGCGTCGATTGAAGCGCGGTATGCGCCCTTGTTCGCTGACCGCTCGACCTAAAGTAGACGCTGGAGGACGATCTGATCGAAGCTCGGCGCTGACACAACATCGTTGTCGATGATCCCCAGTAACTCCAGCCACACCCACTTATTGTCGGTGACCGATCCAGCTGAGGTTAGTTTAAGGGTCTTGTGCCGACGAATGATGTTTTGCGCCCAAATGCTGCGGAGGCTTAGCGGCAAGTCCGTAATCCACCCACTGTGCCGATCTTCCCGCGGCCGCCCCAAGTTCCTCGGCTGAGCACGCACTCGTTGAGCGAATGGCCGGTCTGGGTGAGCTGCTCCCCGAAAATCGGACGGTGACGGAAGCTACGATCTGACGTCTGCTGGTCTCCAAGAATGAGGAGGTCACAACATGAAGAAGCGCAGGAACCATGATGCTGGGTTCAAGGCCCGCGTGGCGCTGGAGGCCGTGAAGGGCGAACGCACGGTGTCCGAACTGGCTGAGGTGCCCCTAGATTTGTAGACGCTTTGCGCCCTAACTTTGAGGCTAGGAGGCCGTCATGGGGACAAGCAATTACAACGACGAGTTCAAGCGAGACGCGGTGCATCAGATCATGGTGCGAGGATATGCTGTTCGGGAGGTTTCTGGGCGTTTGGGCGTCAGCACGCATTCGCTCTATAAGTGGATCAAGCTTTTTGGCGGTCCTGAGCCGAAGAAGCCTGGCGTTGACCATGAGGCCGAGAACCGTCGGCTGAAGCGCGAGCTTGCCCGGGTGACCGAGGAGCGCGACATCCTAAAAAAGGCGGCCGCGTACTTCGCGCAGAATGCAAAGTGAAGTACGCCTTCATGCAGGCGCATCGGGCCGAGTTCGGCGTCCGGGCCATGTGCCGGGTGCTGCGGATCCACGTCTCCGGCTTCTACGCATGGCTTAAGGAACCGTTAAGTCGCCGCGCGCAGGACGATGCGCGGCAGACAGCCCTGATACGGCAGGCCTGGTCCGATAGCGGCAAGGTCTATGGCTATCGCAAGCTGGCTGACGATCTGCGCGATCAGGGGGAGCAGGTCTCCGAGAACCGGGTCGCCCGGCTGGCCAGTCTTGCAGGCATCATTGCCCAGATTGGCTACAAGCGCCGTCCGGGACGATATGGCGGCAAGCCTGCTGTTGTCGCGTCCAACACCCTGGACCGGCAATTCGAGGTCGATGCGCCCGACAAGTCGCCCGTTGACTTCGAAATCAGGCAGCAGAAACTGAACGAGGCAGGTGTCTAGGAAACTAGGGGCACCTCATTGAGCAAAACCGCGGTTCCATCACCAACTATGGTGCGAGATATCGCGAAGGGAGGCGGATCGCCTCCACGGCCGCTGAAGCGAACGTCAACAATCTTGTCGCAAGGCGGATGGTCAAGAAGCAGCAAATGCGCTGGTCAGTACGCGGGGCAAACCTGCTCCTTCAAGTCCGCGTCGCCCTTGCCAATGGCGATCTTGCGGAACGTCTCGCCTACAGGCCGCCAGTTCAACCAAGTCAGACCATCATTTCACCATTCGTGCCGCTACCGCTCTTTCAGCGTGCCGCATGACCCCAGCTAGTTGAACGGTCCCAAGCCGCCCCATTGATTTTGTTGACTTTCGTATACCGCATTTAAGGGCTACGCGACACCCGCAGGTCGGTGCTTGCCGGAATGCTGGCAAGCCCCGCAGGCAGCAGCAGCACCGCCCCGATCAGCAGTTGCGAGCCGAGCAGGAAGGGCGGCGGATAGAAGGCGGTCAGCCAGCGCGTCGCGGCAAGATACGAGCCGTAGAGCGTGCCGGCCAGCACCGCGAAAATCATGCCGGTCCCCATCTCGCCGCCGGGCCGGACGACCAGCAGCACGCCGGCAAATCCCAGCGCCAGCATCACCGTGCGCGCCCAGGACACGCGCTCGCCCAGCAGCAGGGCCGACAGCACATAGGCCACGATCGGGCCGATGAAGAAGGCGCCGAAGACATTCGCGATGGGCTCGGTCCGAAGCGCGGTCAGGATCGAGGCGATGGCGCCGACGATCAGGGCCGCCCGCAGGATCAGCCGCCAGTCCAGCAGGCGCCCCAGGCCGGTCGGCCGCAGGCCCAGCATCCAGAACAGCAGCAGGGCCGCCAGCGCGAAGCGCGACCAGGCCACGAACAGCGGCTGCACCCCCGCCCCCGTCAGCAGCTTGCCGGCCGTGTCGCCGCAGACGATCGCCGTGGTGGCAAGGGCGACAAGGCCAAGAACCGTCAGGGGCGCAGGGCTCTGCATCAGCATTTCCTTCAGTCCGCATCGGCGCGCTATCCGGCAGCGCGCAAGGCCGGATCTGAACACCCCGCGTCCCCGGCTGATGCAAGCCTGCCCAGTCCCGCAGACGCAGGGCGGGGCGGCAGGCCCACGGGCAGCGACCTGAGTTTGCAGGCAGGTTCAGAACATTGCCCAGCCAGATACCCGGAAGAAGGGAAATGATGAAGCCTGCGCATCGGGACACGGCCATGAAGACGTGACATACCGGGCCGCGCCCCGCCCGGTCCGCCGGTCGTGGCCGGATGGCAGCGGCGACCGGTATCCGGGGGCGTTGATGTAGAGGGTCAGGATAGGCCGGAGCCGCCGACAAGGGGGGCAACGGGCCACGGATGGCCCGCACCCGGAGCCCTGCCCGGTCGCCCTGCCGCCTTGTCGCAGACCGGGCAGAGGCAGACCGGGCAGAACAGCCGTTCCGCCAAAGGCATGAGGGCACCGGACCGATCCGCCGGGACCGGCGGCAGCCCTCAGGAACGGCGAGTGCCGCCGATTCCGGGGTTGAAACGCGCCAAGGGATCGAGGCCCTCGTAGAAGGCGGCAAGCTGGGGCTTGGCGTGATAAAGATGGCCCACGTTGTGCTCGGCCGGGTATTCGGCACCCTCGGCGTCCAGCATGGCCTTCTGGAAGGCAGCGGGATCGGCGCCCTTCTTCAGCACGTAGTCCAGATGGAAGACGTGGCAGAGGAAATGGCCAGCGGAAAGGGTTGCCGCCACCTGGTCCGCCCATTCCGGCGGCACCGGCTTGATCCAGTCGCGGTGGGGATCGCTGCGTCATGGGCGTGAGCTCCAGTCGGATCGGCGATGACGGGGCGGCCCGGATGCGGGATGGTCCGGGATGCGGATGACGGGCGGGACCGGCCTCAGCCGCCGATCATGAGGATATGCAGGAATCCGGGGCCGTGCGCCCCCCGGACATAGCTGCCCTCGATGTCGGTGGTGCCGCTGGGGCCGGTGATGAGGATGGCGTTGCGGGGCTGGGGCTGTCCCGCCATGCGCGCCGCATAGTCTTCGAGATGCGGCAGCAGGCTGCGTTCCTCGAGCACGACGATGTGGTGCAGCGGCAGGAAGGACAGCAGGATCGGCGCATCCGCCCCGGAGTGGATGACCAGCGACCCGGTCTCGGCGATGCCCCAGAGGGCAAGCCCCAGGGCGGCCGTCTGGTCAGGCGCGACGGCGTCATGGGTGTCTATGTCCGTCCAGTCCAGAGCGGCAAGCGCCGGGGCCGGCTGCAGCGCCAGCGCCGGCGGAAGGCCATGTGTGTCCAGATAGCGTTTGACAGCCAAGGGGATCGCCGCCCTGTCGGGCAGATGGTCGAAACTCGTCCCGAGGGCCGAGGCTTTCCGCACAAACTCCGCCGCCAGCACCGCTTCGACAGGCCGGGGGCGGACGCTTTCGGGCGCATCCAGCAGGGCGGCGGCCTCGGCGGCGATGGCCTCGGCGGGTGGAAGGGGCGCCGGGCGGGCGGCGCGGATGGCGGCAAGGATGCGGTCGCGCGCGCTCATTTCCGCGCCTCCCGCCCCGTCTGCCCGGCCCGCCCGGCCTGTCCGGCGCGATACTGTTCCATGAAGGTCCGCCCCGACGGGCGCGGCAGGTCGCGGTAGGCGGTCCAGCCGCCGACCAGCGGCAGGCTGCCGATCCAGCCGCGCCGCCCGAATAGCCGGAGCGCCCGCACGCCGATGCGGCTGCCCAGGCGGTAAAGCCACGGCCGCCGCGCCGCCATGGCCCAGAGGCCAAGGGCCGCGCGGACGGACCGGGGCTCCAGCCGCTCGCGCCAACTGCGCGTGCGCCAGGCCCGCAGCAGCGTGGGCAGGGGGATCTCGACCGGGCAGACCTCGGCGCAGCGGCCGTTCATGGTGCAGGCATGGGGCAGGTCGCGGGATTGCGCGAGCCCGTCCAGAACCGGCGTCAGCACCGCGCCCATGGGACCGGGATAGGTCCCGCCATAGGCGTGCCCGCCGATCTGGCGATAGACCACGCAATGGTTCATGCAGGCCCCGCAGCGAATGCAGCGCAGCATGGGGCGGAACTCGTCCGCCAGCATTCGCGTGCGGCCGTTGTCCACCAGGACGATGTGCATCTCCTCGGGGCCGTCGGCGTCGCCGGGGCGTTTCGGGCCGCAGTGGAAGGTGGTGTACTGCGTCATCTCGCCACCCGTGGCCGACCGCACCAGCAGCCGCAGCAGCGCGAAGGCGTGGGCGGTGGATGGCACCAGCTTCTCGATCCCCGCCGTCACGATGTGGATGCGGGGCGGCGTGGTGGTCAGCTCGGCGTTGCCCTCGTTGGTGACGGTGCAGGTGGCGCCGGTGTCCGCGACCAGGAAGTTCGCCCCCGAGATGCCCACGTCCGCGCCCAGGAACTTGGCCCGCAGCTCGCGCCGGGCGCTTTGCACCATGGTAGCCGGATCATCGGCGGCGGGCGGCGGATGATGGGCTTCCTTGAATAGGATGGCCACCTGCTCGCGGGTGCGGTGCATGGCGGGCCAGACGATATGCGACGGCCGTTCGCCCGCAAGCTGGATGATGTGCTCGGCCAGGTCCGTCTCGACCCGCTCGATCCCGGCGTCGGCCAGCGCATGCGGCAGGCCGATCTCTTCGCCCAGCATGGATTTCGCGCGGGTGACAAGCTTCGCGTCGGCCTCAAGGCAGATGCGGGTGATGATGGCGCGGGCCTCGGCGTCATCACTGGCCCAGTGGACGGTCGCGCCCGCGGCGGTGGCGTTCCGTTCGAACATCTCGAGATAGTGGTCGAGATGGGCGATGACATGGTCCTTGATGGCGCGGCCCCGTGCGCGGGCCGCCTGAAACTCGGGGAAGGCGGCGACAGCGACGGCGCGCTTGCGCTCGGCGTTGCCGGTGGTCCGGTCGATGGCGATCTTCAGGACCGCGTTCTTCAGTTCGGCGTCGGCGCGTTCCTTGAAGCCTTGCTGCGGGGCGTTCATGCTCAGCCCTCCTCGCCGATGGCGGGGCCGCCCGCGCGGCCCGCGACAACCTCGATGGTGTGGAAGCAGCGGGTCTTCGCGCCGCGCCGGTGCAGCTTGCCCGCCATGTTCATCAGGCAGCCAAGGTCGCCCGACAGCAGCAGGTCGGCCCCGGTGCGCTCGACCGCCTCGGCCTTTTCGGTGACGATGGCGTTCGAGATGGAGGAATATTTCACGCAGAAGGTGCCGCCGAAGCCGCAGCAGACGTCGTTGCCCTCAAGCCCCCGCATCTCAAGCCCCTCGACCGAGGCGAGAAGCGCGCGCGGCTGCGCGGCGATGCCGAGTTCGCGCAGGCCCGCGCAGCTGTCGTGATAGGTCGCCGTCGCGTCAAGACGGCGGCCCTGGGGGCGGTAGCCCATGACATCTACCAGGAAGCTGGTGATCTCGTGGGCCCGGGCGGCAAGGTCGCGGGCGCGGGCGGCCCATTCCGGGTCGCCCGCCAGCAGTTCGGGATAGGCGTGCACCATCGTCCCGGCGCAGGACCCCGAGGGCAGCACGACATAGTCATGGCCCTCGAAGGCGGCGATGGTCCGGCGCGCAAGGTCCGCCGCGTCCTTGTCATCGCCACTGTTCAACGCCGGCTGGCCGCAGCAGGTCTGGGCCTGCGGCACCTCGACCCGGCAGCCCGCTTCTTCCAGCAGCTGGATGGCCGCAAAGCCGATCCCGGGCCGGATGGCATCGACAAGGCAGGTCAAGAACAGGCCGACGCGGGGATTGGACTTTGCGGACATTTCACCTACCTCAGCTTCGGACGGCGACGGGGTTGGATGCGCGCCCCAGGTTCCGCGACATGACAAGCAGCACGGCCGAACCCCAGATCACGGCGGCGATCCACCACATGTTGAATCCCCCGGCCAGCAGCGCAAGCCCGATGAACCCGCCCTGGACGATGTAGTAGGTCATCGGGATCAGGGTCATGCGGATGATCTCGCCCTCGCGGTTGACGAGGCCCACCGTGGCCGAGGCGGCGACCACGTTATGCACGCAGATCATGTTGCCCGCGGCCCCCCCGATGGCCTGCAGCGCCACCACGGTGCCCGCGCCCGCCGCGCCCAGGCCGATCTGCTCGGCGGTCGAGAACTGGAACAGCGAGAACATCATGTTGCTGACCGTGTTCGACCCGGCGACGAAGGCGCCCATCGACCCGATCAGCGGCGCGAACATGGGCCAGGCCTGGCCCACCGCGGACGACACGCCCTCGGCCAGGACGATCGGCATGCTGGCCAGGCTGTCCGAGGCCGAGTTGATGAACACCTGCACCATCGGCACTGCCAGCAGCAGCGCGGGCGCGGCGGCGATCATGGTCGAACCCGAGGACCGCAGCGCCCGGCCATAGTCCCGCCCGCTCATCCCGTGCAGGAAGAAGGTGAAGATCGACGCAAGGATCAGCACCGTGCCGGGCAGATACAGAACCTGCACCCGCGCGTTGATGCCCGAGCTGAACAGGTTGTCCAGCGCCAGCGTCACCTCGGGCGAGGTGAGCCATGCCTTGACCGGTCCGACCGCGCGGGTCAGCACCAAAAGCGCCACGACCAGCAGATAGGGCGCCCATGCCTTCAGCAGCGGCATCACCGGACGGCTGGCGTGGTGATCCTCAAGGTCGTCCAGCTTGCCAACCCAGGCGTCGTCCCATTGGGTGCGGGGCGGGAAGTCGAAGACCTCCTTCGGCATCAGGAAGCCCGCCCGCGCCGCCGGAACGACGATCAGCAGGCCGATGATGCCGCCCAGAAGCGACGGGAACTCCGGCCCTAGGATGTTGGCGATGATCCAGTAGGGGATGGTGAAGGCGAGGCCCGCGAACAGCGCGAATTTCCAGATGCGGAAGCCTTCGATGAACGAGCGGTTGGATCCGAAGAAGCGCGTCAGCATCCCGACCAGTATCAGCGGGATCAGGAAGCCCACGAGGCCGTGGATGGTGGCGACCTTGACGGCGATCTCCAGCAGATAGTCGCTGTAGGCCATCGGCGCGATGGTCGACTCGACGATCTCTTGGCCGCTGAGGCCGGTGTTGACGCCGACGAGGATCGGCGTGCCGACCGCGCCGAAGGACACCGGCGTGCTTTGAATGATCAGCGTCACGAGAACCGCGGCCATGGCGGGAAAGCCGATCGCGACCAGCAGGGGCGCGGCGATGGCGGCGGGGGTGCCGAAACCCGACGCGCCCTCGATCAGCGATCCGAACAGCCAAGCGATGATGATGGCCTGCACGCGCCGGTCGGGAGAGATGCTGGTGAAGCCGCTGCGGATGGACCGGATGCCGCCGCTTTCCTCAAGCGTGAACAGCAGCAGGATCGCGCCGAAGATGATGTAAAGCAGGCTGATCGCGGTAATGGCCCCGTTGGCGGTGGCCCCCAGAACCTTGTTCAGGTCGGTGCCCCAAACCAGAAGGGCCGTTGCCGCCGTAACAAGGTAGGCCACGAACATCGAAAGCTTGGCCGAGCGTTCCAGCACCACCAGCAGCAGGAACACCGTGGCGATGGGCAGCAGGGCCAGGATGAATATCAGGAAACCAGTCATCTTTCCTCCTCGGATCACGGGGACAACCCCGCCGTCTTGTTGCTCCAGTGGTCCCCGGCGCGACCTCCCGTGCCGGGCTTTCAGAAAACCGGGATACGGGCGCGCCCGGCTCAGTGCCGCTTCTTCGGCGGGATCAGGTCGGTGATCGTGCCCTCGAACATCTCGGCGGCGAAATTCACCGTCTCGCTCAGCGTTGGATGCGGGTGGATGGTGTGGCCGAGATCGACGGCATCCGCCCCCATCTCGATCGCCAGCGCCACCTCCGCGATCAGGTCGCCCGCGTTCGGCCCGACGATGGCGGCGCCGATCACCCGGTCGTCCGCCTCGTCGAAGACGACTTTGGTGATCCCCTCGGACCGGCCCAGCGACAGCGAGCGGCCCGAGGCGGCCCAGGGGAACACCCCCTTGCCGATCTTGCGGCCCTCCGCCTTGGCGGAGGTCTCGGTCACGCCGACCCAGGCCACCTCGGGGTCGGTATAGGCGACCGAGGGGATCACGCGGGCGTCGAAATGGCGGTTTTGCCCCGCCGCGACCTCGGCCGCGACCTTGCCCTCGTGCACCGCCCAACGGCGCGATCCGTCATGCCTCGCTGGGCAGGCGGACGCTCCGGGGTCGCGTGAGGCTGGACTCGGGACTTGCACAGGCCCGGCCCCTGAAGCCGTGCCTTGGCAAGGCGCTAGCGTCTTGCTCGGTATGATCGCCATCCTCTCGCTCCCTCTGACCGCCCCTCCCGGCGGGCGACAGCGATCTGTCACAAGAGGTTAATAATATTGTACTCTACAGACGGTCAATATTTTTCTTTACCACAAGAGGAGACTGAGCAAGACTCTAGGGCGACCACGCCGCAGGAAGAGGCGTGGGCCGCAAAGGGTGGTTTCGATAAAACTCGTGATTACATTTACTTGCTCAACCGTTAGACTGCCTTGAAACCAGTCCTTCCAAGGTAAACATTATTACTGACTGCCTGCGCCGAGCAGCCGAGGAGTGCCGACCATGATCGCAGTGGATGTCTTTGAACCCATCGACCACGAATCGGTGGTCCAGATGGTTGTGGACAAGATAGAGACGATGATCGTTGACGGGGTGCTGAAGGGCGGCGCCCGCCTGCCGTCCGAACGCGAGATGGCCGACGCCTTCCACGTCTCGCGCCCGAAGCTGCGCGAGGCCCTGCAGGTTCTCGAAAGCCGCAATCTCGTCACGGTCCGCCACGGCGACGGCACCTATATCGCCGAACTCACCGGACGGGCGATGTCGCCCGCGATGCTGGCCCTTTATGCGCGCCATGGCGAGGCGTTCCACGATTATCTGGAATACCGCCGCGAGCAGGAGGCATTCGCGACCCGCCTTGCCGCCCAACGCGCGACCGCGGCCGACAAGGAACGCCTGGCCGCGATCCGGGACGAGCTTCGGGCCGCCTGGGACGCCCAAGACCGCGAGGCCGAGCAGGAGGCCGATTTCCGGCTGCACAGCGCGGTCGTGGACGCCAGCCACAACACGACGCTGATCCACATGATGGCCTCGGTCTTCGACCTAACCAGGCGGGGCATCTTCTACAACCGCGACCTGCTGCGCAGCATCGACGGCACCGGCCGCAAGCTGCTGGACCAGCACCTCGAAATCATCGCGGCGATCGAGGCGGGCGACGCCGCCCTGGCCGACAAGGCTGCCCGCGATCACCTAGATTTCGTCGAGCAGTCGATCCGCCTTGGCCGGGAACTGCAACGCCGCGAACGCCGTGCCCGGATGCGGCTCAACTCGGCGGAGTAACGGGAGGGGAAGCGGCTAGTGGCACGGTGACGGCGCCGAAATGGGACACAGGCCGCAGAAGCGTGCCAGGATCGGTATCATCGGCAGAACCTGGCATTGATGATGGTCTGGGTAGCCCTCATCAATGCCGTGCTGTACACTCCTAACATATAGTGCAGTTGTCTTCTAAAAATTACAGGTGGTGAGGCGCCTGGACCGGCTCGCGCGTTAGACCGGCGACCTGCTCGACATCGCAGAGAAGCTGAACGAGATCGGGGCGGGCCTCCGCTCGCTGGCCGAACCGTGGGCGGACACGACTTCTCCGGCAGGACGCATGGTGCTGACAGTGTTTGCCGGCATGGCCGAGTTCGAGCGCGCGCCCTGTGCTGTGACCCCCGACGTTCATCCGGCTGATACCAGAGTCGGCGGTTGAGTTTGGCGGTTGCGCTGACGGAGCAATGGGCGATCTGCGCAGCGGTTCAGATGCACGAAGCTGATCGCACATTGCGGTGAGTTGGGCGGCAAAGTGTCAATCGGCATCCAATCGGGCCCCCTGATCGGCGTCCAAAAGTGACCCCCTTGGCGGGACGTAAGCTGGCCCGAGGCGGCGTAGCTTTTCAGCTGGCGCAGCCGTCTCGGGCCAGCGTTTCAGCCGGGCTCAGACGCGGGTTTTGAGACGCCAGCTCTCGTTGCCGGTTTCGACGATGTCGCAGTGATGGGTGAGGCGGTCGAGCAGCGCGGTCGTCATCTTGGCGTCGCCGAAGACCGTCGGCCATTCTCCGAAGGCAAGGTTGGTGGTGACGATGACCGAGGTCTGTTCGTAAAGCTTGCTGATCAGGTGGAACAGGAGCTGCCCGCCGGATTGGGCAAAAGGGAGATAGCCCAGTTCGTCCAGGACGACGAAGTCGAGGCGCATCAGGTGTTCGGCCAACCGCCCGGCGCGCCCGGCGCGGGCCTCGGTTTCCAACTTGTCGACCAGATCCACGACGTTGAAGAAGCGGCCCCGGGCCCCATTGCGGATGACGGCCCGTGCGATGGCAACGGAGATGTGGGTCTTGCCCGTGCCTGTCCCGCCGACCAGCACGACGTTGCGCTGCTGGTTCAGGAACTCTCCGCGCGCGAGGTCACGCACAAGCGTCTCGTTGATCGGCGTGCCGTCGAAGGTGAACTCCTCGATCTCGCGGGCGACGGGCAGCTTGGCGACGGTGATCTGGTATTTGACCGATCGTGCCTTCTTCTCGTTGATCTCGGCGGTCAGCAGGTCGCTGACCACCTTCTGCGGTTCGTGCTGCCGCCGGACGGCCGTGGCCATCAGTTCGTCGTAGGCCGCCCGCATGCCGAAGAGCTTGAGGTCGGCCATCGCGGCAAGGATCTCGGCACGCTCCATCATCCAGCCCTCCGCAGCAGGTCATAGCGGGCGCAGTCGGCGACGGGTTCATGGACAAGGCGCAGCGCGGGTGAGGTCAGCAGCAAGGGCGGCGGCGCTGGGTCGCGACGGCGTGCCAGGATGTTCAGGATGACATCGGCGGAATGGACGCCCTGCGCGATGGCCTCGGCACAAGCGGCCTCCACCGCGGGCAGGCCTTCGGTCAGCACGGCGGCGAGGATGTCGACCATCTGGCGATCACCGTCATCGACGCCCTTCAGCTTGCGGCGCACCTTCTCCAGGGCATAGGGCAACACCCAGTCCTTGAAGGGCGCGCCGTTGCGCAGCGCCCCGGGCTTGCGCACTAGAACCGGCACATAGTGCCACGGATCGTAGATGGTCCGTCCCCGGCCAAAGCAGCGGGGGTGATCCCCGACAAGACGGCCGTCCTGCCGGATCTCGATGCGTTCGGCATAGGCATGCACCTCGACGGGACGTCCGACCGCCGTGGCCAGGACCGAGTATTTGTTGTTGTCGAACCGCACGGTGCAGGTCTTCGACACCGAGGCTGGCACGCTGTGGAAGCCGTCGAAGCGTCCTACGTAAGGGACGAGATGGGGGCGCTCGGCCTCGAACATCTCCCATATCGTCTTGTCGGTCTCTTCCACATGACGATGTGCCTTGGCGTAGGCCACGCATTTGTCCAGCAGCCAGGCGTTCAACTCGTCGAGGCTCTTCACCCGCAGGCGCGGCGTGAAGAACCGTTCCCGCACCAGCCCGACCTGGTTCTCGACCTGCCCCTTCTCCCAGCCCGATGCGGGTGTGCAGGCGACGGGTTGGACAAGGTAGTGACTGCACATCTGAAGAAAGCGGCGGTTGTAGTGCCGCTCCTTGCCGGTGAAGACCGCCTCCACAGCTGTCTTCATGTTGTCGTAGATGCCCCGTGTGCAGGTGCCTCTGAAGAAGGCGAAGGCACGGTCATGCGCGTCGAACACCATCTCCTGGCTCTCGCGCATGTAGGCCCGGGCGAACATCATCCGGCTGTGGCAAAGCCGGACATGGGCTACCTTCACCGTCACCGTGACGCCCGAGATCACCACGACCTCATGGCTCCAGTCGAACTGGTAAGCCTCGCCCGGGGCATAGTAGAGCGGCACATAGGCTTCCGCCGTCACCGCACCCCGGTTCTGCGACCAACTCTTGGCGAACCGACGCACGGCATCATAGCCGCCCTCATAGCCCAGCCCGCGCAGTTCCTCGAAGATGCGGATCAACGTCAGCCGTTCCCGCGACGGCTTGTTCGCGTTGGACGACAGGAACTGTTCGAGCTGCCCTTGCCAAGGACCGATCCGCGGCATCGGCTGCCGCTCGCGCTCGTAGCTGAAGTCCGTCTCGTCCGTCCGCAGGATCTTCCGGACGGTATTCCGCGACACGTGCAGTTCCCGCACGATCTTCTTCACCGACCAGCCCTGAACGTAGAAGGCCCGCCGGACCCGCGCGATCGTATCCACCCGCTTCATCCCTCCCTCCGTCCGCTGCCTCGCAACGGACGGTCCGACAGAACGTCAGGGGGGTCAAAATTGGACGCCGATACCCCGCCTTAGGGGGTCAAAATTGCACGCCGAAACACAGCGCGATGTGACTTTGTCCACGGGCGGCGTGGAACTATGACTGTCCATAGGACACTGAAGGTGCCTCATGCCGTCGCCGCTTGCTGCCCTATCGGACCGTCTCCGCCTTCCGAGGGACGAGCTGGACCGCTTCACGGGTGCATTGGCGCGCGCGATTGAGACGTACCGGTGGGCCAAACAATGGGAAGCCCGGCATTCCACGGAAGGCGCGCCGGCTATTGCCCGCCAGCTTGACAGCTTTCACCGGAGCCTTGGGCGGACGGCAACCATGCGGTCGGCAGCGAAGCACTGGGCCGGTCTTTCACAGGAAAGCCGGATATTCATCGAGATGCGCTTGCGGATGGCGGACCCGCCACGTGCCAGTTTCGCCAAACTCGACTTGGACGATGCGTCAGATCTCGCGGTTCTACGCGATGCAGTCGGCGCGGCACGACGGTGGCTTGGAGAGAAGCCCGGACGGGCGCATGGCCCTGCGATCCGGGAGTTGGTGGCCGAGGTGGGCCGCGCGTACCGGCGTGCGACGGGGAAGCGGCCGGGTTTGAGCTCCTCCGAGGCGGTGGCCGGCCCCGGCTATGCGACCCCGTTCGAAGAGGTTCTGGTGGCTGTGCTGGCAGAGGCAGGCATGCCGCTGAGCCTTGAGGCTGCACGAAGCCTCTACCGGGCGGAACTGCGGGGCAAGCCGAAGAAGTTGCAGCCCTAGTTACCGGTACGGCCCTTGGGATACAGCCCCTAGCTGTATTTTTGGCAGGGGAATGCGCCAACATCCATGGAGCGATGTGGTGCGGCAGACTGGCCGGCATGACCCGCACGCTCCGCTCCTCGTCTCAAGACCTGCGCTCAATCGGTGACTGCGCCGATCCGGATGCGAGCGTGGGTCCTGCGCTCCCGCCTGCGGCGAATGGCGCGGTCGCTCCACACGAGGCGCTGGTTGCCCTTGCCCGGCTGCTCGGCCGTCAGGCGGCACGCGCGCACCTGCGCGGGGAGGACAACGGCGTTGCGGGTTCCCATTCTGCCGGAGACGCTATCGATGCCCGATCCCAAACCCCCTTCCCCGCCGGTACCGTCTCCGAAGGCGACGCGTCTTCTGACCCCGCCTGAGGCGGCGGCGTTTTTGTCGGTTTCGCCGAGGACGCTCACGCGTCTGACGGCGACGGGCGACCTGCCGCATGTCCGGATTGGCGGGCAGCGGCGCTACGAGCTGGAAGCGCTCTTGGCCTATGTGGCGCGCCAGCGCCGCGGCGGATGAGCGGCGCATTCCCCCAGAGTTGCCCCGGATTGGCGCGCCTTGGCGCGACCCGTCTGGTGGTGTCAGGCCGTCGTGCAAATCTACATGTTGTTATCTTGACTATTATTTGTGCGATATTTGCACTATATGTAGATTTCTGCCAGAATTGGCTTCACGTGGCCCGACCTGTCCATCACCCTCTCTCACGACACCACGCGGAGACATGCCATGACGGCCCATCGCCCGATCTATGACCCCTCACTGCCAAGTCTCGCCGATCTGCGTTGCCAGATCGAGGCGCGCCATGACCTGCCGCTTCTGCGTCGGCGCGACATGGCCTCGGCCATCCGTATGCTGGCAGGCTGGTTTGCCTTGCCCGAAGAGAATGTGCCGGCCTCGGCCAAGTATATCCGCGAGAGGCTCGAACGGGTGCATGCGATCACGGCCTCGGTCTCACCGCGGCGGATTCAGAATGTCCGCTCGCTGGTGCTGGCCGCGATGCGGGAAGCCGGGATGTCAACCAAGCTGGCCTCTTACGCCGCCTCATTCAACGCGGAGTGGCAGCGGCTCTGGGATCTGCTGGAGGGGGACACCTATGCCAAGTCGGAGTTGAGCCGGTTTCTGCGCTACTGCTCGGTGCAAGGTATCGCGCCCGAATCCGTGACCGATACGGTCTCTTCACAGTTCTTGGCAGCCATTGATGCCGAGAGCCTGATCACCAAGCCGAAGACCCGCCACCAATCGATGTGCCGGGTCTGGAACCGGATGGTGGCGACACACGCCGCGTCGGGCTGGCCGCAGGTTCGTCTCACTGTACCGCGCTACGAAGCGCGCCTCTATCGCGTGAGCGCCGAGCAGGTCTCTGCCGCAGTAGCAGCCGACATCCTGGCCTATCTCGATCACCTGCGCGGCACGGATGTGTTTTCGGGGCTTCCCAAACCCTTCCGGCCCAAGAGCATCAAGGCCGTCGAAGGCCATCTCTGGCGCTACCTCTCGGCGCTCTACCACAGCGGGGCCGATCTGCGGGATGCGCCCTCCTTCGACGCCCTGCTCACCCCGGAGCTGGTCAAACAAGGTCTCCGCTGGTTTGTGGAGCGGAACGGACAGCAAACGTCCAAGCACATCGGCGAGATCGCCTGGGCGCTGCGCTGCTACGCGGTGAAGTACCGCACGCTAACGCCGGAGACCGCCGCCTTCTATGCGGATGTGCTGCCCAAGCTGCGCCAGCAGAGGTCCGGCCTGAGCGAGAAGAACCTCATCGCCATGGCGCAGTTCGATGACCCGGCAACGGTGGAGCGCTTTCTTCTTCTGCCGCAGCGACTGTGGGATCTGGCGCTGGCCAAGACAAAGACCGTGGAGGACAGAACCCCGCGGCAGGAGGCGCATCTCTTGGTCCAGTCCGCCGTGGCGATCGAGATCCTGCAGTTCGCGCCGATGCGGATCGAGAACCTAAACCACCTGCGCCTTGACCAGCATCTTGTCTGGCAGGGCGGGCGGCTGCGTCTCGTCATCCCGGCTGCCGAGGTGAAGAACAGCCAGGCGCTGGACTTTCTGCTGACGGAAGCCACGAGCGCACGCATCGCCCGCTACATCGCGGACTGGCGCACCCTCTTTCTGCCGAAGGCGAACCCCTACCTCTTCCCCGGGCGGGCGGGCAAAGCCAAGGATCAGGGCGCCTTGCGCAAGCAGATCGAGAAGACCCTCTGGGACCACGCCGCGCTCCGCCTCACGCCCCACCAGTTCCGCCATGCAGCTGCCAAGCTTCTGCTCGATGCCCGACCGGGCTTTTACGAGGTGGTGCGCAAGCTTTTGGGCCACAAATCGATGGTCACGACCTACAGCCATTACGCAGGGGCCGAGACGCAAGCCGCCGTCGAACTCTACGCCGATGTCATCTCCGATCAGCGCCGCACAGGCGTTGCTCGCCGACTGCCACAGGCTGCAAAGCAGGCCCCTTCATCGACCGTCAGCGCTGCGCGCATGAAGGGTGGACCGCTGGCTGCAAACCGGGCCACAGCCCGGCCCACAGGCTCGGATTTGTTTCTCGAACCGCTGAGCCTGATGGGCAAAGCTGGAAAGGCCAAGCGATGAACAAGGTTCTGCAGACATCTCTGCCCTTCGACGCTTGGCCAGAGCGCGACCGCAGCCTTTGGCAGGCGGCCTTGCGCGGCGGCGCGATCTTCGAGCCGGACGGGGCAGCGGCCCATTGGGCCGAAGACACCCGCCGGCAAGTGGCCAAGGGCTACGGCAAATGGCTCTGGGCGCTGCAGTCCTTTGGCACGCTGGCACCCGAGGTGGATCCAGCAAAGCGGGTCACGGAAGACCACCTGCGCCGCTACGTGGCATGGCTCGAGGCACAAGGGCTGGCCTCGGTCTCCATCGCCTCCCGGGTCACAGACCTGATGGAGGCCATCAGGGTTATGGAACCGGAAGCCGACCTCTCGCTTCTGCGCCGTTTGGTCTCGACGCTTCAGCAGCGCGCCCAGCCCTCGCGCAACAAGGCCGTGCGCATCAAACCGCCCGGAGAGATCTGGGAGGCCTGCACCGATGAGATGGGCCGCATCGCGGCGGACCCCGCGCCTCTTTCCATGGAGGCCGCCTCGCGCTACCGCGATGCTTTTGCGCTGGGGTTTCTGGTGTGGTCGCCGATCCGCCGCCGCAATCTCGCAGCCCTCACCCTCGGCGAGAGCCTCCGCTTCGAGGCCGGACGCTGGCGGGTGGCATTCGGAGCAGAGGCCACCAAGGACAAGTCACCCCTAGCCTTCGCGCTGCCGGACGAGGAAGACTATCAAGCGGCGCTGAGCGACTATCTGCAGCGCATCCGCCCACGCATCATGGGGGCCGATGATCTCACGCGTGACGCCCTGCCCCAGATCCGCGGGCCGCTCTGGATCTCGACCCGCGGCAAAGCCATGACGGCCCATGCGCTCTACTATGCCGTCACCCGCGCCTCCGCGCGCCTGCTCGGCGCGCCCCTCAACCCCCACCTCCTGCGCGATTGCGCCGCCAGTGCCATCACCACCGAGCGGCCCGACTACGTCCTCGCCGCCGCCCGGATCCTGGGCCACAGCCAACTCTCCACCACGCTCGCCCATTACGAACAGGCCTCCATGTTGGAAGCAGGAGCGCGGCTGCAGGAGATAGTGGCAGAGATCCAATCCCGGATGGAGCAGGAGGTACCCCAGACCCTCGCAGCCCCCTATGACCCGTTCCTCCTCGACCCTTGGGAGCAAGACTGATGCGCGCCGCTATTTACGCCCGTTATTCCTCAGACCTGCAGTCAGCGGCCTCGATCGACGATCAGGTCCGCCTCTGCCGCAGGCTCTGCGAAGAACAAGGCTGGCAGGTCGTAGAGGTCTTTGCTGACGAGGCCATGAGCGGCGCTACCCATCTGCGTCCTGACTTCCAGCGGATGCAGCAAATGGCCATGCGCGGCGGTTTCGACGTGCTGGTAGCCGAAGCTCTGGACCGCCTGTCGCGCGATCAGGAACACATCGCAGGGCTGCACAAGCGGCTGAGCTACCTCGGCGTGCAGATCCACACCAAGGCCGAAGGCCGGATCAGTGAGATCCACATCGGTCTGGGCGGCACCATGTCAGCCCTGTTCCTGCGGCAACTCGCAGAGAAGACCCACCGCGGGCTCGAGGGCCGCGTGAAGGCCGGCAAATCCGCGGGCGGGATCAGCTATGGCTACCGCCTCGATCGTCAGCCCCTGCCGGACGGCACCTGGAGCACCGGCGACCGCGTGATTGATCCGGCCGAGGCAGCGATCGTGACGCGGATTTTCAGGGAATATGATCGGGGGCGCAGCGCTCGGGCCATTGCGATTGGGCTGAACCGCGACGGCATTCCCGCCCCGCGCGCTGGCGGCAAAGGCAAAGGCACCTGGGCCTTCTCCACGATCTCCGGCAACTGGAAGCGCGGCACGGGGATCCTGAACAACGAGCTCTACATCGGCAAGCTGGTCTGGAACCGGCAGCGCTTCGTCAAGGACCCCGACAGCGGCAAGCGACAAGCACGGCCCAACCCGGCAGCTGACTGGATCACCGAGGAGGTCCCTGCCCTGCGCATCATCGATGACGCCCTCTGGGCGCGGGTCAAGGCGCGCCAAGGCGCGATCCGCGACGACATCCTCGCCGAGCGCGTCGACAACCCAACGGCACCCAAGACCGAACGCGCGCGGCGCGCACGCTACTTGCTGTCGGGCCTCCTGCAATGTGGCTGCTGTGGGTCCGGCTACATCATGATCAGCGACAGCCGCTACGGCTGCGCGGCGGCTCGCAACTCCGGCACCTGCACGAACCGCAAGACGATCCGTCGCGTCGATGTCGAAGCGCGCGTCCTGGCGGGGCTGAGGGACAACCTTCTACACCCCGATCTGATCCGCGAGTTCATCGCCGAGTTTCAGCGGGAGATGCAGGAACAGCGCCTTTCGAGCATCTCCGCACGCGCTGACGCCGAACGGGATCTGGGCAAAGTCACGAAGGAGATCGACAACATCATCACCGCCATCGCGCAAGGCATGTTCCATGCCTCGATGAAGGCGCGCATGGACACGCTGGAGGCCGACAAAGCGCGCCTGACCGCGCAACTGGCCGATTTGCCAGAACCCGAACCGGTCACCCTCCATCCGGGCCTCGCAGACACCTATGCGAGCATCATTGCGGATCTTGCCACCGCGCTAAACGCGGACGAGACGCGGGAAGAGGCTGCGGACATCCTGCGAGGCCTGATCGAGAAGATCATGCTGACGCCCGATGCAGCGGCCCCGAACGGGCATGCGATCGAGCTTTTCGGAGAACTCGGCGCCATCCTGACGCTCTGCGGGGAAGCAGACGGCACAAACGCAAAAACCCGCAGGGGTTCTGCGGGCTTTAGGCAAGTAACGCTGGTTGCGGGGGCAGGATTTGAACCTGCGGCCTTCAGGTTATGAGCCTGACGAGCTACCGGGCTGCTCCACCCCGCGTCTGTTGTTGTCTTTTCTGGGGGATTTTGTGATCGTTTAGGGAGGGATT
>NZ_JAAATX020000019.1 GCF_009908265.2 Paragemmobacter amnigenus
GCGGCGCAGATGGGCGGCGAAATGGCCTTCGCGCAGGAGATCGGTTAGCGCCGCTTCGGCAAGCGTCGGCGGGCTGCGGTCCGTGCGGCTGCGCAACGCCATGATGGTTTCGAGCAGTGGATCCGGGGTCAAATGTCCAAGATTAAAGTGATGAATGATCCTGCGCGGACAAAAGCGCTGATCGACAAGATGACCAAGGCTGGCGTGAAATATGTCCAGATCGAGGTTCCCGACATGGACGGGATGCTGCGCGGGAAGATCACGAAGCCCAGCAAGGGTTTCGGCGATCTTGGCAATGCCTATTGCACCATCCTTTATGGCCTGTCCACGCAGGACGACGTGATGGAATCGGAGTTCAGCTCCTTCGAGAATGGGTTCCCGGACCTGTTTACGGTGCCCTACCTTGATTCGGCGATCCACCAGTCCTGGCGCCCGGAGTTCGCGTCCGTGGTCTGCGACATGGTTGACCCCGCAAGCGGCGAACTTTGTCCGATGTCCCCGCGCACCGTGCTGCGCAAGGCGATCGAAAAGGCTGAGGCGGCGGGGTTCGATGTACGCTGCGCGGTCGAGTATGAAACCTACATCATGCGCGCCGACAATGACCTGATCAAACAGGGTCGGCATTATGACCTGCCGATGCTTAGCCGAACGATGAACGCTTACAGCCTGACGCGGATCGTCGACATCGAAGATATCATGCGCGAATACCATAGCCGCATGGCGAGCGTCGGTATCGAGATCGACGCCTTCCACTGCGAGCTGGGCTATGGCCAGGTTGAGTTCGCTTTGTCGCATGCTCCGGCGCTGGAAATGGCCGACCGCGCGGCCCGGGCGAAGCTCTACTTCAAGCAGCTCTGCATCGAGCACGGTCTGGTGGCGACCTTCATGTCGAAGTGGCGAATTGGCGACACCGGAACCGGCGCGCATATCCACCTCAGCCTGTGGAAGGACGGCAAGCCGGCATTCTCGACCGGAAAGGCCGGCGAGTTGTCGACCGTTGGGCGCCAGTTCGCTGCCGGGATGATGGATGTCATGCCCGAACTGACGGCGATCTACAACCCGGTGATCAACTCGTACCGGCGGCGCAGCAGCCTGCAATGGTGCCCCGAAAACGCGTCGTGGGCAGAGGACAACCGGACCGCCGCTCTGCGCGCGATCACCGGTCCCAAGCCCGAGGGCGTGCGCATCGAGACCCGCCAGCCTGGTGGCGACATGAACCCCTATCTGTGCATTGCCGCCAGCATTCTCTCGGGCCTGCGCGGTATCGAGAACGGGCTGGAGCCGCTCAGCTATGCCACTGGCAATGCCGGCAATGACCCGCGCTTCCGCAGGCTTCCTCGCAATCTCAGGGACGCGACGCGCATGTTCAAGGAATCGGAAACGGTGCGGGATCTCTTGGGCAGTGACTTCGTCGGGCAGTATGCATTGACCCGCGATACCGAATGTGACCTCTACGAGCAGTGGGTCGCAGAGAACGTCACCGAATGGGAACTGCGGCGCTACTTCGATACCATCTGATCTGAGCGCTGAACAAATACGGAGCCGCCTGCCCCATAGGGTGGGCGCGTCCGCAACCGAAGGCCGGGCGAACCCGCGCCAACGCCCGGCGGGGATCGCCCGGCATGGCGGGATGAATTTAAATTATGGCGAGCAGGAGGATTAGAAATTGCTACTCGTGGTTGACGCTCTCAGCAAGAGTTTCGGCGGACTGAAGGCGATCCAGGATCTGTCCTTCACGATCCGCAGTGGCGAGATCCATGGCCTGATCGGTCCCAACGGCGCCGGCAAGACGACGACGTTCAATCTGATCAGCGGTTTCTACAAGCCGACATCGGGGCAGATCGTGTTCGATGGCCGCGACATCGCCGGCATGAACATCCATCATATTGCCAAGCTCGGCATCGTCCGGACCTTTCAGGCGACGACCGTGTTCAAGGACTTTACAGTGCTGCAAAACGTCGTCGCCGGGCGCCACATGCACACGCATTACAACATCCTGACCGCGCTTATCCGCAGCGGTGCCGATGGAGAGTTCAAGAACGAGCGCAGGGCGATCGAGATCCTCGATATCGTCGGGCTCGGCAACCGGCTTCATGAAAGCGCCGCCAGCCTTTCGCACGGGCACCAGAAGGTTCTCGGTCTGGCCATCGCTCTGGCCGCAGAGCCCAGGCTCCTCTTGTTAGACGAACCATTTGCGGGCATGAATCCGGAAGAGACCAACCGTATGATCGAATTGATCCGCAAGGTGCGCGAACACGGCATTTCCATAGTTCTGGTCGAGCATGACATGCACGCCGTGATGTCGCTTTGCGATCGGATCACGGTCCTGCATTTCGGCAAGTTCCTGGCCGACGGCCCCCCCGACAAGGTCGTTCGCAACGAGGCAGTGATCGAAGCATATCTGGGAGGGGTCTGAGAATGCTGCTCAGCGTCAGATCGATTGAAGTGAATTATGGACAGGTGCGGGCGGTGCGCGGAGTATCGCTTGAAGTCGGCAACGCGCAGGTGGTGACCCTGATCGGCAGCAACGGCGCCGGAAAAAGCACAACGCTGCGTGCCATATCCGGTCTCAATCGACCCTCAAAGGGTGAGATCTGGTTTGACGGAGCACGCATCGACCAGCTTCCACCGGTCGAGATCGTCAAGCGCGGCATTGCCCATGTTCCGGAAGGCCGGCACGTTTTTGCGAACCTGACCGTTTTGCAGAACCTCTACACCGGGGGTTATCTGAGCAGAAACAAGGCCAAGCTCAACGCCATACTGGAACAGATCTATCAATATTTTCCCATTCTTGCGCAAAGGCGTGACCAGCGCGCCAACACACTCAGTGGTGGCGAGCAGCAGATGCTTGCAATCGGTCGCATGATGATGTCGTCGCCGAGGCTCATCCTGCTCGACGAGCCATCGCTGGGCCTGTCGCCCAAGATGATGAAGGAAATCTCGCGGATCATTCTCACCATCCGAGAAGGCGGCACCCCGGTTGTTCTTGTGGAACAGAATGCGGAGATGGCGCTGAAACTCGCGAATCACGGCTATGTCATGGAGACCGGTAAGATTTCTCTTGACGGGCCCGCTGAGGAATTGCGCGGAAACGACCATGTGCGCAAGGCCTATCTGGGCATATAAGGTGAGTAGACATGCGGCAGCTATCGGCGAGATGCGTCGCGAATGATCTGATCTGGGAGACATTCGCCTGGGGTGCAGAGCAGGCCCGCCGCGCCGGTTATGCTGATGAGTCACATGACCAGTGGCGGCTGGCGTCCAGGGTCGCCGAGACTTTCGACGCCGCTGACCCGCGCCGGGCCGGCAGCATGGACAGTCTGGGTGTCTGCCATCGCCTGGTAGGCGATCTCGAGCGTTCCGAACGGATGCATCGGCAGGCGCTGGAACTGTGGCAAAGCGCAATGGGTTGGGTGGCGGCGATGCCGGTCGCCCTGAAGCCAAGCAGCGTGACCTACCACCGCGGCCTTCAGGACCGGTTTCGCGACAATCTCACCGAGATCGCGCGGCATCAGAAGATGAAGCTGGCAAGCGCAGGGGAGGCTGCTGCCCGAAACAATCTCGCTTGCGCCCTGATGGCCAGTAGCCGGTTGACGGAGGCGGAAGCACTCCTGGAGCCGGCGGTGACGGCATGGCGGGCATCGCTTGGTGCGCGCGATGAGGGGCTTGCCAATATCCACCACAACCGTGCCCTGCTGTTCGATAAGCAAGGAAGGCCCGGACCAGCCGCGCAGGAACGACTCTTCGCCGCCGGTATCTTGGAGGATCCGGCAACCCAGCGGATGACCCGGTTTGCCCGGGACTGCGAGCGCCGGATGACACCCCAGCGTTGCTTGATGGCGGCGGTCTATCTGGCGACCGGCCCAACATCTGGCATCAGTGGCGTAGAAGCTCTCCTGTGATCAGACAGGGCACCAACCACGTCCTGCCTTCGGAATAGCTTAGAGGATGCTCCCGCCCACCATTGACCGGTTCTGGTCTTGCAGTCACTCCGGCGGTTCAGCTTGTCTTCCCTGGCACCCAGAGGATGTCGCCACCCGATTGTGCGTTCACCCACCGGCTGGCCACGAAAAAGAAGTCCGACAGCCGGTTGACATAGGGGACCACACCATCGCCGACATGTTCGCCCTCTACGGCCGCCAGTTCCACGACGAGGCGTTCTGCCCTGCGGCAGACGGTGCGCGCCAGGTGAAGGTAGGCGGCGGCCGAATGTCCACCGGGCAGCACAAAAGAGCGCAGGGGCGGCAAACCCGCATTGAGTTCATCGATTTGCACCTCGATTCGTCGATACAGTTCGGCAGCCACCCGCAAAGGTTTGTATCCCAAGTCCTTGCCGGTGTCGGGAACACAGAGGTCGGCCCCGAGATCGAACAATTCGTTCTGGATGTCGGCCAGCATGCTGTCGAGCGGACCCAGATCGGCGCAGTGCAGCCGCGCGACTCCGAGCACCGAGTTCAGTTCATCGACGGTCCCATAGGCGTGGATACGCAGATGCGACTTTGGGATGCGCGCACCGGATCCTAGCGCGGTTTGGCCCTTGTCTCCGGCTCGTGTGTAGATGCGGTTCAGGACGACCATGGCGTTCTCCTATTGATTCGGTTTCGCGGCGTTGCCGGAGGCGGCGCGCCCTTCAACAAGATCGAGCCAGCGCAGCGCGATGGTCTCGGCGAATCCGGCCGCTTTCGGCAGCTCTTCGGCACAGGCATCGTCAAGTCCGGCGAGCAGTTCTTCGCCCCGCTTTCCCAGATGTCTGCGCACGCCATCCTGCGTGCGCGCCACCCATCCGCGAATGATGTCAGCCGTCGCTTCGGGATGACTTTGAAAGGCATAGGTCGTGTGTCCGACGCGGAATGCATGGCAGGGCGTGTCGGCCTCGGTCATCAGAAGCACGGCATCTTCGGGCAGGCTGTAGGTGTCGTAGTGGTGAACGAAGGCGGTCTGCGGATGGTCGAGCCCCGACAACACCGGATCCGATGCTGCCGCGTCGGTCAGGTCTATCTGCTTGAAGCCGAACTGCAACTGGTTGTGATGTCGAACTTTCTGTCCGAAGGCGCGGGCAAGGAGCTGCGAGCCGAGGCAAAGTCCCAGAACCGGCTTTTCCTCTTCATGGAATGCCCGGACCAGCCTGGCCAACGGCTCGAACACCGGGTCGAAAGCGGGATCCGCCACGCTCTGTGGCCCACCCAGAATAAGTATGCCGTCAAAGGAATCCGGCGTTTCGGGAAGCTTGTCCCCGGTGTGGGGGTTGATGCGGACGCATTCGGCACCGCGTGCCGCAAGGTGGTCGCCCACCAGCCCCGGAGGGGCGTCATCAACATTGAGAATCGTCAGAATCCGGACCATCGAAGCCTCACTTTCAGGGTTGCTGCGCGGGGCAGGGCGAATGCGGCGACCGTCCCGAAAGGCCTTCTTCTGGATATCGGGTCACTACGAAGAGCATTGACGAACACCGCTCGGTCGTGCTTATTGCATTCAGTGATTGGATGCAATGCTTCCGTTCCACCAAAGCACAAGCAATAAAACGTAGGGGAGGACCAAGATGAAAGTTACATTTGACCGCCGTAAGTTCCTTGCAGGCTCGGCCAGTATCCTCGCAGGAACGACGTTCGGAATCGCCCTGCCTACCTCAGCGCGGGCTGGTGAAAAGATCGTGAAGGTTGGAGCGATCACTCCGCTCACGGGGGACGCGGCCGGCTGGGGCGTGCCTGCCTTCCAAGGC
This sequence comes from Paragemmobacter amnigenus, assembly GCF_009908265.2. Lineage (GTDB taxonomy): Bacteria > Pseudomonadota > Alphaproteobacteria > Rhodobacterales > Rhodobacteraceae > Paragemmobacter > Paragemmobacter amnigenus. The sequence continues at coordinate 5,720 of NZ_JAAATX020000019.1, forward strand.
TACAAGCTTTGGGCCGATCTCACGAACGAGGCCGGGGGCATCAAGGTTGGCGATGACACCTACATGGTCGAAGTGGAGGTCTGGGATGACGAGTTTCTCGCCTCAAAGGCACTGACCGGCGCAAAAAAGCTGGTCGGGGACGATCACGTCGATCTCGTCACCCTGCTGTGTTCGACCCCTGTGGTCGCCGTCCAACCCTATCTGACCGAGCAGAAGGTGTTGTCAGCCACGACCTGCACGACCGACCTGTCGCCTGATTCGTCCTATTTGCTTTCCGTCGGCGAGGTGCATCCCTTCTATATTCCGCCGTCGGTGAATTGGCTGGCCAAGAATCGGCCGGAATTGAAGACCGTGGCGATTCTGTCGCAAGATGACGAACTGGGGGTTCCCTCGATCGCGACCTACGCGCTTGCGTTCCAGCAAAATAACATTGAAACCGTCCATACAGAGCTCTTCCCGCTGGCAACGCTGGACTTCGCCCCGGTGATCTCGGCTGCGCTGGCGAAGAACCCCGATATCCTCTGCTTCGATACCGCCTACCCGGACTTCATGAACCTGATGATCGAGCAGGCCTATCAGCAAGGATTCAAAGGGCAGATGATGTCGGTCACGCTCGACAACTATCCGCAGTTGATCGAGAAGACGAGCAAGGAGTTCATGGAGGGCTTTGTCTTCCTGTTCCCGGACTTCGATGATCCGCGGCTCATGGAGGCCGATATCAACTTCGCCAATCCTGGCGTCTTCTACGCCCGCTACAACGAGGCCTTTCCGGGGGCTTGGACGTCGCAGTCCTGGACCTACGCCGCCGTGCTCGAAATCTGGAAGAAAGGTGTCGAGGCTGCGGGCAGCGTCAACTCGACCGATGTCTATGCGGCGCTGCAGGCGATGGACAAGCCGCCCCACATCTTTGGCGACGCCAAGTGGTGGGGTGCGGACGTGTTCGGTGTCAACAATGCACTGATCGGCAGATGGCCGGTCGTGCAACTGCAGGATGGCAAGGCGAAGATCGTCGAAATGGGCGATGTGGCGGGCTGGCTTGCCGAGAACGAGGCCGTCGTCCTCGAAACGCTCAGAGAAGTGGGCATGCTGCCCAACTGAGGCCGCGACTTGCGGTGGCCCTCAGGTATCCTTGAGTAGGCTTCTGTTCGATAGATTAGATCAAACCCTGATACCGCAGAAAAGCGGCGGTATCAGGGGATCCGGAACGGTTAGGGATCATCATGTTTGACCTCGTAATTCAGACAACAGTGAATGCGGTGATCGCAAGCAGCTTCACAGCGCTCTTCGCCGTAGGACTGGTGCTGATCTTTGGTGTCGCCAAGGTCGTCAACTTTGCTCATGGCGAACTCTACATGGTCGGGGCCTTTTCCACCTGGTATCTCTATTCCGAAATGGGCCTGCCCTTTTCGGTGGCGGCTTTGTGCGCGATCCTTGTGTCAACCTTGGTCGGCATCTTCATGGAAACAGTCCTGTTTCGCTGGAAGCGGGGCGACGAACTGGGCGGCTTGATCCTGTCTGTCGGCATGCTCATGATCTTGCAGGTGGCAGTCATCTACCTGTTCGGCCAGGGTCTGATGAAAAACGTAGTCTCCCCGCTCAAGGACAGCTGGCAGGTTTTCGGCCTGCCGAATGTCGTCGTGCCCTATCAACGGCTGCTGGTTCTGGTGGTCGCCGTCAGCGCCCTCGCGGCACTATGGTTCCTACTTCAGAAGACCCGGATCGGGTGGGCATTGCGGGCATGCGCGGACGATCCCATGGCGGCGATGCTTCAAGGAATCAGCATCAACCGCTTTGCGCTGATCGCGATCGGGATCAGTGCGGCCTTGGCGGGTGCCGGGGGGGCGGTCATGGCGCCACTGGTGCAGATCGACCCCGACATGGGCCATACGGTCATCATCAACGGGCTGATCGTCATCATCGTCGGCGGAGTCGGCAGCATCAGCGGTGCTGTTGTTGCCGCAGTCTTCTTCAGCTTCTTCCACACGTTCATCACCACGTTTACCGGGGGCATTTACGCAGACATCTTCGTCATGCTCTTTATGCTCTTCATCCTCGTGGTCAAACCGACCGGGATTATGGGACGCCATGAAAAAGTTTAGCCTGCGCTCATCCTCGACGCTCGTCACTATCGCGCTAATTGTGATGGCGGTTGGGTTCACACCCCTGCTTGTCAGCGCGTTCAAGCTCGACATCTTCATCGCGCTGTTCATCAACATCATCCTCGTCGCGAGCTTCCGCTTCGTCGCACTGACCGGAGAGATGTCGTTCGCTCACGTGGTCATGATGGGCGTAGGAGCCTACACTTCGAGCCTGCTGTCGAAGAACTTCGGCTTTTCGCCTTGGCTGACGATGCCGATCGGCGCTGCCACGGCGGCCCTGATCGCCTATGCCCTGAGCTTTCCGCTGTTCCGGATGAAGGGCTTCTACTTTGTCATCGGTTCTTTCGCCACAGGCGAGGTGATCCGCCTTTCCTGGCAGGGCTTCCGCCCGATCTTCGGTGGGTCTCGCGGAGTCACGGTCATTCCGACGCTCAACTTGCTGGGCATCGACTTGTCGGACCCGGTTCTGTTCTATTACTTCGCTTTCGTCATCATGGTCGCCTGTCTGTTCATCCTGTATCGGATCGAGCATTCGCGATACGGGATGACCTTGGAAGGGGTTCACTGGAACGACCTTCTGCTCAGCTCGGTCGGCGTCAACCCGCGCCGGTTTCGCACCGAGGCGTTTGTGGTGGGCTGCTTCTTCGCGGGTGTGGCCGGAACTCTGCACGCACATTATTTCTCGGCGATCAACCCGCGCGACTTTAGCATGTCCATCATGCTGACAGTGTTGGTCTGGGCGCTGGTCGGCGGGATGAGAACATACAAAGGACCGATCATTGGCGTCGTGGTTCTGTCGGTGGCCGATCTCTATCTTCGGGATTTCGAGCAGTATCGTCCTGCGGCCTATGGGCTGGTTCTGATCCTGACCACCATCTTCCTGCGCGACGGTCTGACCAGCCTGCCCGAACGCTTCCGAGAGCTTCGCAGGCGCGCGGCCTGATACGATCATGATCGCGACACTCTTCCGGTTGTGCCGAAAGGCTGCGCGGATCTGACAACATTGGGGGGCTGCCCCCCGAACGAAAGGAACAAGCCATGTCCGATGCAATCGAATGCATCTCGCCCGTGAATGGTGAGGTCTTCGCCAGCCGCCAGTTTCACACCGCAGCACAGATCGAGGATGCGGTTTCCCGCGCGAAGCGCGCACAGGTCGAGTGGCGACAGGTGCCTCTGGCAGAGCGCGCCGAAATCTGCCGCAAAGCAATCGGTGTTCTTTTGGCCGACAAGGACCGACACGGCTACGAGATCACCATGCAGATGGGCCGCCCAATCAGCCAGAGCAGTCGCGAGATCGAAGGCTTCGCGAACCGCACCGGCTTTATGATCGATATCGCCAACGAGGCGCTGGCGGACGAACTCCCGCGCCCCGGCAGCCGATCGTTCATCCGTCGTGAGCCGCTCGGTGTGGTCCTTTCGATCGCGGCGTGGAACTATCCCTATCTGATCCCCGCAGGCTCGTGCATACCGGCAATCATGGCCGGCAATGCCGTCTTGCTGAAGCATTCGGGACAGACACCGCTGGTCTCGGAACGGCTGGTCGAGGCCTATCTTGCGGCCGGGCTGCCCGAAGGGGTCTTCCAGTTTCTTCACCTCGACCACGACTTGACCGCACGGCTGATTGCCGATGAGCGGATCGGCCATGTCGGCTTCACCGGTTCGGTCGAAGGCGGGCGGGCGATTCATGCCGCCGCCGCCCGGCGCTTCATCAATGTCGGCCTCGAACTTGGTGGCAAGGATCCGGCCTATGTTTGCCCCGATGCCGACATGGAGACCACCATCGAGCGTCTGGTGGACGGCAGTTTCTACAATGCCGGGCAGTCGTGTTGCTCGACCGAGCGCATCTATGTCCATCGCGACATCTATGACGATTTCATTGCCCGGTTCGTCGAACTGACCCGGCAGTATCGGCTGGGTGATCCGACCGACCCCGCGACAAATCTCGGTCCAATGGTGCGCGGCCGTGCTGCCGATTTTGTCCGCGGCCAGATCGCGCGGGCCGTGTCCCAGGGCGCACGCGCACTGATCGATGAACGCGCCTTCCCTGCCTCGCGCAAGGGCAGCGCCTATCTCGCGCCCCAGGTTATGGTCGATGTGGATCACACCATGGAGATCATGAAAGAGGAGACCTTCGGTCCCGTAGTCGGCATCATGAAGGTCGATTCCGACGATGCAGCGATTCGTCTGATGAATGACAGCATCTACGGGCTGAGTGCTTCGATCTGGACTCGGGATGCGGACAAGGTTGTCAGGCTTGGAGAACGGATTGAAACCGGAACCGTAATGATGAACGGCACCGACAAGGTTGACCCGGCTCTGGCCTGGTCTGGCGTCAAGGACACCGGTTGCGGCTGTACCCTTTCCAGGCACGGCTACGAGCATCTGACCCGGACGAAGTCTTTCGACATGTCGTCCTGACATGGTTGTTGTTCCTAACTGACAGGCCTACATCGACGCCGCCGATGGTCCGCCAGCGCCGGCTTCTGCACAGGAACAGCGGTAAACGATGGGGTGCCACCCCGGCGGCATCAACGTGCCATGGCGACGGGTTTTGAAGTACCGCTACGGAGGGGAGCGCCCTTGGGAGAGGTTGGCATTATCGGCCTGGGTCTTGCCTAGCAGGCCGCTGAAATAGTCAGCGCGGCAGGACAGTTTCCCGATACTCGGATGGGCAGTCGTTACCTTTCTGGCAGTTTCGACGCGTGACGTGTGTGTCCGGCGGCCTTTTCGGGCTCAAACCAGCGGAACAGCATGTTATACTGCATCTGTTCCATCAACTGCCGCTCGAACGGGGCCGACAACAGCATCTTGATCAGGCTGGCCCGGATGAGCCGTTCAGGTGAGATGGAGGGGCGACCAAAATCGGTGTAGAGCGCCGCGAACTAGGCATCCAGGCTGGCCAGCGCCCCATTCACGACCTGCCGGATCTTGCGCTGGATGCGCTCTTCCAAATCAACAAAGCTGAACAACGATCTGATCGTCTCGTCCGTCCCGCGCATCATCTACCCTGCCGCCGTCCCGCCGAGGGTGATGCATGTTCTTCAAACTACGTCGAGGGGCGGCTTCGTCGGCAGCCTGCTAGAGTATCGCCCTTGATCGGGCTCACCCAATCAAGGGCGATACGCAATATTCCCAACGGCTTGCCTATTTTGGATCGCGTTCAATCTGAATCAGATTGAACGCGATCCGCCCCAGGTGCCCAATTAAACACTAAGGGTGCCACCTACCAAGCAATTGCTGCGCTCGCCAGAGGGGGGCCGAATTATGCGCTGCTTACCCCGGCCTCGCCAAAGGTGGCCATGCCGTTGTGACAGGCCAATGCCGCGCGCACGATTCCCAACGCCAGCACCGCACCCGACCCCTCGCCCAGACGCATGTCGAACGCAAGCACCGGGGACTTGCCGAGAGCAGCCAGTAGCTTTCGATGCCCCGGTTCGGCCGAGACGTGGCCAACAAGACAATGGTCCAGCAACTGCGGATCGACCACGTACAGGACCGCCGCCGCCGCCGTGCAGATAAACCCGTCGAGGATCACGGGGATTTGCGCCGCCCGGGCAGCCAGAACCGCGCCGCAGATTGCCGCCTGTTCACGCCCGCCGAAGGCCGCAAGCGTTGCCATGGCATCGAGCCCCCGATGTCGGGCAAGACCGGCCTCAATCACAGTGATCTTGCGAGCGATCCCGGCCGTGTCCGACCCAGTGCCGGGACCGACCCAATCGGCGGGGTCGCCGCCGAACAGCGCCGCAGCTAGAGCTGCCGCGACGGTGGAATTGCCGATCCCCATTTCGCCCAAAACCAGAACATCTGCTTCGGAATCGACCGCAGCGGCACCACAGTTCAGCGCGTCGAGCGTTTCGCCTTCGGTCATCGCAGCCCCGGCGGTGAAATCGGCGGTGGGCCGTTCGAGGTCTAGTGCAATCACCCGAAGGTCCGCATTCGCCACCCGGCAAAGTTGATTGATGGCCGCGCCGCCGCGGTCAAAATTAGCAACCATCTGCGCCGTAACTTCCTGAGGATAGGGGTTCACACCTTGCGCGCAGATGCCGTGATTGCCAGCAAAGACGAGGGCCTGTGCGCGGTCAATCTGGGGGCGCGCAGTACCGCGCCAGCCGGCCATGAACAGCGCCAGATCTTCCAACCGGCCCAGCGATCCGGGCGGCTTCGTCAGGCTATCCTGACGCCGGGCCGCCGCAGCGCGTGCGGCCTCGTCGGCACGGGGCAGGTCTGGAATCAGCGATAAAATATCGGTAAGCGAGGTCAGTTGCATCTCTTCACCTTCGAATGTAGGCCCGCGAGCGCGAATGGCTCTTCACCCGCCGCTGCCGCGACCCATCGGGTCATCTGTCAAACTGCGACACGAAACGCGCAGTCCAATTGATTGCTGAGCACAATTCCAAGTTCAGCCTTGTTGTCGAACGACTGCGCTGTGGCAATATTGCCTGCCGTCGATGATGCGCGCACCCCGGCGACGAGAATGGTCTTACTCCTTTCAGTCCATAAAGCAGACACGGGGTACCGAAGCAACGAAAAGCCGCGCCTGGAAACGAGTAATGTGGCGTGCCTTCGTGCGGGCGTTCCAGGCTATTTCAGCGAATGGCTACAGGCACCGATTGCTCCGGTGCCGACGCCTTGCGCCGCCATGGGTGTGCGGGCGACCTTGCCAGTCCGGATTCTCCTGGTTCGACTTTGGTGCCGCATGCGACCTCACTCTCGATAGTCGCCCTTTTTTCGGTACTGGGGGTCAAGTCCGCCGGAACTGCCCATCAGGCCGCGCGACGCCCCTTGGCATGGAACCGGCATATCAACTGCAGACCTGATGGTGCTTGCGCGGCTCGCCGGATGGAAGAGCCCATCCGAGCGGCTGGCGCGGCGATGTTTCCCGCGCCCGAGCAGCTATTTGGGCAGCGCACAAAGCGCTGACTTGGCGCATCCACCGGCGTTGCCGCACCACAAATTGCCGGGAGAGGTCGGCTGTTCGAAGACCCAAGCCGGTACGGCGTGGAAGCCGTCTTTGCTCCAGGCACCGTCCCCGTGGGTGGAATCGGGTGACCTGTTGGATAGCGGCTGATTGGACAGGTTGCGGGCAACGGTGGCGTGGAAGAGGGAGCCTCTCTAACAGCCTCTCCAACGATGCGCTACATGATCCAGAGATCATGCTATTGGTTTATGATCTAGGAAGCATACTGACAGTATATAATCCGAAGGACATGATAGTCCGAGACGGATCATCCCGATGGATCAGATCGCGCGCACCACAAAAGACTTTGGTAACGTCCTGCGCCAAGCACGTAAGGCGCAGAACCTGACGCAGGCCGAACTCGGCAGTCGCGCAGGCATCTGGCAGCGCACGATCTCGAACATCGAGACCAGTGCCAGCGGGGCGAAGGTCGACACGATCTTCGATCTGCTCGCGGCACTCAACCTCGAACTTCACATCGTCCCGCGCAGCAAGATCAAGCCCGCCGACCTCGAGGACATCTTCTGATGGGGCGCAAGCGCACCTATTCCCCGCTCGACGTCTACATGAGCCGCCGCAAGGTGGGGCAGTATTTCCGCGACCCGGACGGGGCCTTCGCCTTCAGCTATGCCCTCGAGTGGCTGGCTTGGGAAAACACCCTGCCCATCTCGCGCTCTCTGCCGTTGCGGGCCGAGCGATATGTCGGCCCCCCGATCATTGCCATTTTCGAGAACCTGCTACCCGACAGCGACGACATCCGCCGCCGGGTGGCAGTACGCGTGGGCGCGGACGGCGTGGATGCTTACAGCCTGCTGGCCCGGATCGGGCGCGATTAAGTGGGTGCATTGCAGTTCCTGCCAGAAGGCGAGGTGTCTGGGCCCAGCGACATATTGACTGGCGAGCCGCTGAGTGACGACCAGATCGCCGCCATGCTCAAAGACCTTGGTCGCACGCCCCCTGGCATCCGGGCCGAGCGGGATTTCCGCATCTCGGTCGCGGGTGCACAGGAAAAGACCTCGCTGTTGCTTCACGATGGTCGGTGGATAGAGCCATCTGGCACCACGCCGACCACCCATATCCTGAAGCCGCCGATCGGCACCTTGCCCAATGGCATGGATCTGACCGATAGCGTCGAGAGCGAGCACTTCTGCCTGCCGCTCATGGCAGCCTTTGGCCTGCCGGCGGCCCGAACCGAGATTGCCACGTTCGCTGACACCAAGGTGCTGGTCATCGAACGCTTCGACCGGCTTCGCGCGCGACGGGCGATAGATCCACCTGCCGCAAGAGGACTGCTGCCAGGCGCTCTCGGTGCCGCCGACCCGGAAGTACCAGAACGACGGCGGCCCCGGCATCGTCGAGATCTGCTGATTGCTACAGGTCAGCGACGAGCCGCTGCGCGACCGCGCCAACTTCCTGAAGGCCGCGATCCTGTTTTGGCTGATCGGGGCGACGGATGGCTATGCCAAGAACTTCAGCATCGCGCTGATGCCGGGCGGCCGCTTCACCATGACACCGCTCTATGACGTACTGACTGTGCAGCCCACGCTGGAGGCCGGGCAGCTTCAGATCAAGGATGTGAAGCTCGCAATGCGGACCGGAGAGTGCCGCCACTACAAGGTCTCGGAAATTCAGGGCCGGCACTTCGTTGAGACGGGACTGGCCGCCGAGTTTTCGCGAGAACAGGTCGTGCAGATATTCGAGGACATTAGGGCGAGGGAAGAAGAGGCCTTCGCCACAGCCCTTGCGGAGATGCCGCCCGGCTTCCCCGGTGCTCTTTCGACTCATTGAAGCGCGGCTTTGAGCAGCGGGCATCGCGGCTCCGAGACAGCAATCATTAGGGCCCTTCAGCACGGTGCACGCTTTAGAAATCTATTAACTCGTCCAACACAGATGGACGAAAGAAGCAAAGCGCAAAGAAAGTCCGGCATCCAATGTCACCTTGAAATCTCCCCCTTCATCACCGCACGTCCATGGACCGCGAGCACTGCTGCAAATCTTGGGCAGCCTAACTGCCGTACCATGTCGAGAACGCGCCCGTCATATGCCGCCTGACCGATCAGCCGACAGAGATCCGAAGCGTGAAACTCCCTGTTCTTACTCGGCGCAGCTGCGATCAGGCGATGCAGTTCCTGCTCAGCCAGACCAAGCACGCGCTGAGGTTTGGCGTCGGATATCGGCATCGCTCCTGCACCTGAGGAAGTCCGCCACTTCCGCATGAAGCCAAGTAGAAATCCCGCTGGCACGGCAGTGTTTCCCCGCGCCTTGTTGAAGGCCACGAAGCGGTCCCAAATCGCCTGGGTATCGACATTCCAACAGGCGAGGGAAACCTTCGTTGCCCTGATCAGATCAGCCCAAGGCGTGTGAAACACGTTGGATTGCACATCGATTTCAATCCGCCCAGCGAAGACAGTTTTGTTCTTAGACTCTCTAGATAGTGATGTGTCACCTGTGGCTGACACGACATCTGGCGGCATCGTATCGTCTTCGGCCGCGCCAAAGCGAAACAGCCAGGGCGCGAATTTGCCATTTGGCTTCCAGCGAACAAGTTCAAGAGTGGACGTTGCCAGTTCGGCGAGAAGCGCGGTCAAATGCTGCCGCGACATGCCCATCTTCTCGGCCAGATGCGCCAGCGTGAACGCGGCTGTACCTCGCTCAAGCCCATTGTAGCCGTCCTTCCAGGCGATGCCGTCAAGGATAATGGTCGCGAGCTTGTGGCTTGCGGCCGAAAGGTCGGCCTCGGTGATGCGGCGCAGAATAGCGCCGGTGGTCAGGGTCATGGGCGTGTCGTCCTATATGCAGGACGCCAGACGATGGAGCACAAGAATTCGCTCAGGCAAAGCGCTTTGCCGGTTGAACGGGTCATTCACTCGCGATAGATTTCTTGTGCAACGAAGAAATCAGCGCGGCGTCGGACCTATGGTCTGGCGTCGTTTCTGTTTATGGGGGTCGATTTCCGGTCTGGTTCAGGGCCGATAAGCGATGGGACTAGTAGTGCACCTCTTCATGGCCATAGCTGCCCTCATAATCCCGCCATTCGACAAATACCGAGCGATGCCAGTAGTTGCCGCAGTCGGGCGGGACGCCAAAATCTGAGGCCTCCGGCACGGCGGAAATGCCGCTGCGCCTGCGGCTGTAGCCCCCCTGTTCACCGTAGCTGCCCAAGTAGACCGTCCCCCAACTGTTGCAGTCGCCATCAGAGTTGCGGCGCTGCTGGTAGGTGATTTCAAACACGCGGATCGATCGGACGAAGTCAAAAGCCGAGTCGGAAATGTCGACATCAGCCTGAGCGTCGACAAGGATCGGATCGGCCGAGACTTGGGGGAGCGACAGGGCTGGCGGAGGCACATCAGCCCGGAATGCAATGTCGTAGGGCTGCTCAATAGGCCGTGCCTCAGCTCGGAAACTCGCCCGCATTGGACAGTTCCAGATCTGCAGCGGCGGCTCGATCGGCCATGGCGTGATGCGACGGATGAAGACCGCCCTCGCGTGAGCGCATTCGGCAGACGCAGGCCAACCCCCGGCGAGACAGAGCAGGATCGCGCAGTCAACGGGATAGGCCGCTGCCGGGGTGACAGTTGCGGTCGAGAGACCGATACCCAAGAGAAGGGCAGGGAGGAATGGTTTCACGGGAGGTCCTTCTGGGCTGGTGGGATGTTGAGGAAGGTTGAATAGGCTTCGGTTGCCATATGGGCCTCGGACAAGGCGCGACTGCGCTCGGTATCGAGGCAGGCGATGTGGGTGCTGACGGCCGCAAAGTAGGCCTCGAACTCGGCTGCGATTTCAGCCCGGTACTCCAAGAGAACCGCCTCGGGCAGGTTCGTGACTGGTACTTCGGGCGGCAGGCAACGAATCACCTCTGGTTGTGCGTGGGCTGCAGTGTTCATGAACACAGCCGCAATGATCGCAGGCAGGAACTTCGCCCGACGGCGCATCTGGTGCGCTTCTCTGGATCGCGCAAGCGCTATTGATACCTGCAAATATGCCAGTATTTCCTGAGCTTTTCTCAACGTCTGCGTCTCACTTTGCGGCTCCATTCTTCTGTGCACCGAAGGCTGCGGCTGCATGCAAGGAGAGTTTGCCAAATCAACCACAGGTTAGGCCATATAATCTTCTTTCATCATGTTTGTCATTTTTGTGTTGAATGCGCCATATGTTCTGTTAAGCATCGCCCCACAGAGAAATCTGCGATACAACGTTCCCAACAGATGATCCGAGGGGACCCCATGAATACCAAACGGCGCGCATTGCCTGTCTTGCTGGAACGCGATTTCCGCAAGCTGGCCGCATCCGAAGGAGCGACTGTTGAGATCGAGTGTGTTTCTGCGCCCAACCCCGACGAACGGTTCTCGGGGGAATGGCTGTTCTACGTTGTCAGCCCCACCGGCGAACGCTTCCTATTGGTTACGGCCCTTGCGCGGGAACGCATTGTCAACTCGCCAATCGGCATGTTTGGGCTCGCCTTCGGCAAGCTTAATCTCGACCATCTCGACGTGCCTGCTGTCGTTGGCGCTGTCTGCACTGGCATGCGGAGCCGCCCCGGCGGAAGTGATCCGCTGGAATGAGCCGGCAGGGCAGGGGGGTGATGTCGAACTCGCGTCTCTGGAAACATCCGTCCTGCGCTATGACGGTCAGGGGCAGCTGATCGTACCCGTTCGCTCTGAACCGGTTCAAGAAGAGATCCGGGAGGGGGAGGGGGTAGAAGCGGTTGCCGACGTCTCCTACAGCACCAAAGGGGTTGCAGCCCCAAGGGATGTCCTGCCACAGGTCCGGCTGATTGCCACCCGCTACCAAGACCATCCGGCCTTGGCGCGACTGGAGCTTTCGCCGGCCGAATGGTCTGCCTTTTTCCAAGCGATGATCAAGGTTGAAAGCAACTACACCCAAGGCGCTGTCAGCCACGCCGGTGCGCTTGGCCTCGCGCAGCTGATGCCTGGGACGGCTGATTACCTGAACGTCGATCCAGCCGACCCCATCGAAAACCTCGACGGTGGCGCGCGTTATCTGCTGGAACAAATGGCAGCCTTTGGCAGCCTGGAGCTAGCCCTTGCCGCCTATAACGCTGGCCCCGAAGCCGTCCGCAAATACGATGGCGTACCGCCCTACGCCGAGACCCAATCCCACATCATGAAGGTGATGGCGGTCTATGACCGCATCCTCACTGAGCTCTGAACCAAGAAGGACTAACCCATCATGCAAAACGAACACGTGGCTCTTCTGGGCCTGACCCTTTGCACCCTTTTTCTGGCGCAATCTGAGCCTGCCTTGGCGCAGGTGGTCTTCACAAAAGCCGAAACCGTGGCCACCGGCGTACTGGCCTCGTTCCGGGGTACGCTCGCGACAGCCTTCTTCGGCATCGCCTTTGTCGTGACCGGGTTCCTTGCCGCCTTCAACCGGATCTCCTGGGCTTGGGTTGCATTGGTCGTTGTCGGCGCCTTCCTCGTCTTCGCCGGCCCCGCCATCGTCGCTAACCTGCGCTCGTCCTTCAGCTGAGGCGAGACCAGACCAATGGAAAAAAGCGCGGTCATCCTCGGGCTTTCGCGGCAAGCCAAGTTTCTTGGCCTGCCGATGCCCTATGCCATGGCGGTGGGAGCAATGACCGTGCTGCCCTTCATCTTGTTCAAGCCTGTCTGGTGGTTTCTGACCGCCCCAGTCTGGTACGGGCTTGCGCGCGTGGCCACCAAGCTGAACCCAAACGGACACCATATCTTTGCCGTGATGATGCAGGTGACGCCGATGGCCATCCTGAGGAAAGGACGGCGTCATGTTTCTTGAGAAAGAGGTGCTGCGGGGCAGGGCGCGAGCCCTGATCTCGACGGACCCGAAGATCTATGCGCATTTGCCTTATGTCATCGAGCTAGATGACGAGGTGGTGCGCACCCGCGACAACGGGCTGATGATCTCGCTCGAAGTGACTGGCATTGACGGGATCACCTCCGGCAGCTCAGCCATCACCGCGCTGCGCGCGGGCTTCGCTCATCTCCTCGACACGCTGGATGAGCGTTTCAGCTTCTATCTCCACCGGATGATGCGGCCGGCCCAGACCCAGCTGAAACCGATCCACGGCCAGAGCTTTGCCGCCGATATCGACCGGGCCTGGGGCGGTGAACTGCAGCGCCGCAATCTTCAGGAATCCGTGTTGATCTTGACAGTGGTCCGGCGACAGGTTGCCCCGCTGGCGGTGCCGCTCTTTGGCAAGGCGGCGGCAAAGGTCTGGGGGGAGGATACTGACCGGAGGCTGGAAGAATTGCGCGAGGTGGTCTCGATCCTTGAGACCGGTCTCGGCGTCAAATCCCACCGCCTCAAGATCAGCGATGGCAGCCTGATCGGTTTCTACTCCTCGCTTTTGACCGGCGAGTTGCGCAGCAAACCGCGCAGCCCCTTCGGCATCATCGCCGAGGATGCCAGCGATGCCGCCATCCGCTTCGGCAAAGGCCAGTTCACAGTGGAGGAGGGGGCTGACACGCCCCGCGTTGGCGCCGTCCTCTATGTCAAATCCTATGCCAATTCGACCTGGCCCGGCATGCTGGATGCATTGGGCGCGTCCCGCGACACCATCATCACCCACAGCTACACGCCGATCGAGCGCGGCAGCATTACCGAGCGGGTCAAACGTCGCGTCGCCCAAATGCGGGCCTCGGAGGACATCGCCGCCACGATTGAGGCGCAGCTCTTCGAGGCTGCCGACAAGTCCGAAAGCGGCGAGCTTGGCTTTGGCATCCACCAGATGACCATCACGGTCTTTGCAGGTGATCAGTCGGCTCTCGACACCGAAGTCGCCCGCATCCGCGGTATCGCCCACCAGAACGGCATGCGGTTGGTTCGCGAAGTCACAGCCCTAGAGGCCGCCTTCTTCGCGATGCACCCTGGCAATATGGACTACCGGGCGCGAGATATGACGGTCTCGTCTTTGAACTTCGCCGATATGGCAGCGCTGCATGCGGCCGACACCGGCACAGAGGCCGCGCGCCTCCCATGGCAAACGCCGCTCACGCTATTCCAGACGCTGCAAGGCTCGCTGCATCGGTTCAGCTTCCATGAACCCGGCGACCCAAAAGCCGAACCGACAAATGGCCACACACTCGTCTTGGGCAAATCTGGTGGCGGCAAGACCACGACCGTCGCCTTCCTCGCGGCCCAAGCCCAAAGGGCAGGGGGCCGGACGATCATCTTCGACAAGGAAGCCGGTCTGAAGATGGCGGTCAGCGCACTTGGCGGCCGTTACGCGGAAATCCGGGCCGGACGACCGACCGGGCTGAACCCTCTTGCCACAGAATCCGGTGAGCGTGGCGAGGCATGGTTTCTCGATTGGCTAGTAGCTCTTCTGGAACAGCGCAGCGGACCGATGACACCGCTGCAATCCGAGGCCCTGAAATCCGCCATTTCCCAGAACGGCAAAGCCTGGGAAGGGCTGCGCAACTTCCGCGCATTTCAAGAACTGTTTGGTGACGTCGGCGACGGTCTCGATCTGGCGCAGCGGATCAGCGAATGGGGACCAGAAGGACGTTATGGCTGGGTCTTTGGCGAGGCCGATGAGCCTGTGGTGGATTTCACCAGCCATGATGTGACGGCCGTCGATCTCACCGAAATCCTCGACCTCGGCACCGAACGTACCGCGATCCTCGGCTATCTCTTCCGCCGCATTGAGATGCTGATCGAGGAAAAGCGCCCGACGCTGATCCTGATCGATGAAGCCTGGAAGGTGCTCGACGACGAATACTTCGCCAAGAAGCTCGCTGAATGGCTGGTGACGGCCCGCAAGAAAAACGTCGTCGTCGTGATGATGACGCAGTTCCCAAGCCAGATCCGGGGTTCCAAAGCCCGCTCGATCCTGGAAGCGCTGCCGAACCAGCTCTTGTTCCCGAACGGCGAAGCGGCCAGTGCCGACTATGACGGGTTTCGCCTTACCGATGGCGAGTTGGATTTTGTCCTGAGCCCGATCCCGGGCCAACGGATGGTGCTGTCACGCACGCCGCGCAGCTCAACTGTACTGAATGTCGATCTCAAAGCTCTGGGGCCGCTCTTGACGGCGCTCGGCGGTGGTCAGGCCGGGCTCAATGCCTTTGGTGCCGACTACGCCAATCGGCCCAAATTCTGGAAGGAATGATTATCTAATGAAATCAATATATTACATAACCTTGATTATGCGAGTCCGGTTTTGGGCTGTCATGATGGGTGCAACCTTCGGACTCGTCGCCTGCACAGGCGTGCCGATTGCCAAAACCAATTGCTGGGCCACCGCCGGTTCCACTGTGACCACTTCCACCATGGGCGCAAGCCCGGATGCCGGGCTGGTCTCGCGCGGCAACACTTCGGGTCTTGATGTCATTCCCTGCCAATAAACCTCTTGGCATGATCGGGGCATTGGCCTTGGGCGCTGCGGTCCTGCCTTGGCCTGCGACGGCGCAAGGCGTGCCGATTGTCGACCCGAAGTCGATCATCCAGCACGGACTGGAAATCGCTCAGATGTCCTATCTGACCGGTGGGCGCGAACTTGAGGCCGACAAAAAGCGTCGCATCGACGAATTGCACCAGGATCAGCTCGATGCGCTGGATGCCACGCTGGCGATGATGACCGGCCAGACACCGTGGATCGGTGATCTTGAAATGATCCCCGGCGCTGAGGCTGAAGTCCTCTACGCAGTTGAGGACAACAACCCTTATGCGGACCGGCTTTTCGGCGATGCCAAGACCAGCATCGAAGAGATGATCGTGGCCACCGCGCAGAAATACGCAGGTCACCCTGGTCTTGCCCGCGCCGGATTGAACCCGGTCGAGTTTCGCATCTGGTTCCAAAGCCTCGTGAAACAGGAATCCGGATTCTCCATCGGTGCGCGTTCGCCCGTCGGAGCCTTTGGTCTGACGCAGGTTATGCCCGATACCGCCAAGGATCTTGGCATTTACCCCGCTTACTATGACGATCCGATGCTGCAGCTGGATGGTGGCGCGCGGTACTTCCTGACCCAGCTCAACAAGTTTGGCTCGGTGCCGCTGGCCTTGGCGGCCTACAACGCCGGTCCCGGCAATGTCACCAAATACGGTGGCATCCCGCCCTTTGAGGAGACGCAGAATTACGTCGTCCGCATCACCGGGTTCTTCAACGCCTATGCGGGCAAGATCACTGGCGTGGATCAGGTAGGCACCTTCGATCCGCGCGACATGGCGATCGCCGAGGCCAGCAACACGGCTGACGCTGGCCTGCACTATGGGATGGCCGCCTCTCTCGAGATTGAGGCTTCGCTGAAGCGCCTGCGCTCCATCATCGAGCGCATCCCAACGACCAAATCGACCAAAGAGGCCCTCGACCTCAACAGCTATGCCCGAGCGGAAGCCGTCCGCATCGGCCTCATGGTCGAGCGGGTAAAGGCGACCCGCGTGAAGGTCGATCAGGCCCGCTATGCCCTCTGGCTGCAGGCCTATGCCATCGACGCAACATTCATCAAAGTGAAGGGTGGTTCCGAATGATCCGCAATCTTGTCCGGGGTCTAGGCCCTTTTCTGATCTCTGCCGCGATGCTCTCCCCTGCCCTAGCGCAGGGCGTGCCGACCGTTGACCTCACCAGCATCGCCAAGATCGGCGAGGTGCTGACCGAGGCCAAACTGCAGGTGAAGGAGATGATCGCCTCCAACCTCAAACTCGATGAGCAGATACTGAAGCAGATCGAACAGATCGCCACTTTGAAGGCGCAGCTGGACGCCTTGCGCAACGGGTTGACTTTGGAGGCCCTGGGCATCCCGGACCCGGACACCTTTTTCGATGACATTCTTCCGGATGTGGCGGACCTGACCGGCGGGCTGATCTCGGCGAAAGATGGCAATTACTCTCTGATGACGACCTCGGGCAAAGTGGGTGACAAGCCCGCCGCACAATATGTCTCGGAGTTCTTCGCCTCTGCCGGGCTTGATGTGGCCACCGTCGACACTCTTGCGAACAGTGAAGACGAAGGGGCAGCGCGGATCGGCACGCAAGCCAACACCGCCGCTTTCCTCTCGGCCGCCGCAGAAACCTCCTCGGTCAAGGCCTCGGAAAGCCTCGAGCGGGTCCACGAGCTCGTGCAGGAAATCCCCGACACCGAAGGGCTGAAAGAAGCCATCGACCTCAACACCCGCGTGACGGCGGAACTGTCGATCGCGCTCGCCAATATCTGGAACATGGAATCCGCCCAGCTGATGGGCATGGGCGAAGCGGGCGTTATGGACGCCGCCACTGCCGCCGAAGAGCAGAAGTTCATCAAAGTCCTAGGGGGAGAATGAGCATGGCCAATGATTTCAAAGTGCGAATGATGGGCGGTGCCATTGGGCTGATCGCGGTTTTCTCGGCCGCAGCATGGGCCGAAACCCCTGTCCCGGCAGACCTTGCCCAAGAGGAAGCTTATCTCGACGTTTTGCCGAAGGTCGATGTGCCAGAAAATGTGGAGCCGATCCCGGGAGCAAGGAACGAGGAATTCCGGAACTGTGAGGCCGCCTGGCCCGCAGGCTACGCGTTGGCGCGGTCTGGTCCTGAAGCACGGGCTCTGCGCGACATCTACAGCTTTGTGCGCGCTCGAAATGTCATTTCCACGAGGGACTGCGGTTGCTCTGGCAAAGTAGCAAACTGGGCAGGCGTCGAGGAGCTCGCGGCTGCTTTGCGCGAGTGGCATGATACCGAGCGTCTTGACTGGCAACAAACAGAGTTGGTTTCCGCGGAGGCAAAGAAGCTGATCGCGATCGCCGAAACCATGTGTGGCGGCAGCTTCTGATGGACAGCGTCTCGACCATCCTGACAACGCTGGATGCGGCGATCACCTCTGCGGGGCGGCAGTATTTCGAGGCGACAGCCGGAGCTGTCGGGCCGATCTACACGACCCTGCTTGCCCTTCTGCTCGTCATGGTCGGGATCAATGCGGCCTTGAATGTCTATCGGATTTCCATGCGCGACGCGGTTCAGCTGTCGTTCCGGATCGTGATGGTCCTGATGTTCGGTCTGACCTGGTCCAACTTCACCCAGATCTATGAGGCCGCCAGCAACGGCTTGAGCGCGCTTGCGCTGGAGTATTTCCGCTTGGGTGGCAGTGGCGTTGGGGCCTCTGCCACGGCGGCGATGGATGACATGGCCAACATGATGGCCGGAAACGTCGACTCTGTATCTTCCGCGATGTCCTCGATCATGCGCGGTTTTGTGGCCGCCGTCCTCTACGTCGTCCTCGGTGTGTTGATGGCAGTCTATGTTTTCATCGTTGGCTTCTCGAAGCTGATGATCGCCTTCCTTCTCGGGGTCGCTCCGATCGCCATCGGTGCCACGATCTTCGAGAAAACCAAGGGCATGTTTGAGGCTTGGCTCTCGGCCATGATCGGCTATCTGATGTATCCGGTCGCCTCCGCCGGGGTCATCGTCGCTGTTGTCACCGTGGCGCATGATGTGTTCCGGGAGACTGAGGACGTGACTGACCTCGGCTCGATCCTCGGCTTCTTCGTCATCGTCTTTGTCGGGATCTTTGCCTTGATGGCGATCCCGAATGCCGTGACCCACATCACCGGCCAGATCAGTCTCGCAAGCATCGCACCGCAGGCGCTACGGGTTGCGGGCAAGCCCTTGGAAAAGGCTTCCGACTATTCGGCGCGCCGGATGAGCGAAGTGCGCTCGGGTTTCATGCACGGCAAGACCGAACACCACCATCTACGCGATCAGGCGCGGTCCGATGCCGAGCGCGGCCAAGCCGCAAGGGCGCGGTTGGGTCAATTCATTCGCGACAGTTGACGCTGAAGAACTGGCCCACGCCGCACGACTGCCGACCGCGCAAATCCCCATTTCCGGAGCACAACGATGACAGGTTCACCCCCTGAATTGAGAAGTTTTCTCGAAGCCGAGATGTTCTACGGCGTCAAAAAGCGCGAGCGGATCGCCTATCTGGTGGCCGGCGGCGGGCTGGCGATCGGCATGATGGGCATGATCGCGGTCGTCACAATGCTCCCCTTGAAACAGACCGAGGCCTTCCTCGCCATCGTCGACAAGGACACTGGGGTCGCTGAACGCGTGGTCGCCGTGGAAAAGGCCGGGATCGAACAGGCCGAAGCCATCCGGCAAAGCCTGCTCTTCGCCTATGTCACCGACCGCGAAACCTATGACCAGCACGACAATGAAACCCGCATTCTGCGCGCCTACACCTGGTCCGAAGGCAATGCCCGCCAAGGCCTCGTGAGCCTCTGGACGGAAGGCAACGCCAACTATCCACCCAAGCTCTACGGCCAGAATTCCAAAGTGATCATAGACATCCTGTCGATCACCCCGGTGACGGATACCACCGCCCAAGTGCGTTTCACAAAAACCTGGGTGTCCGATGGTGAGGGCGTGCCTGACCGTATCGGCAAGTTCACCGCCACCGTCACCTACCGATTTGATCCGTCCAAACAGACCGCGCTCGATCTGGTCTGGCAGAACCCAACCGGGTTTTTGGTGACGGATTACCGCATCACCGCAGAAACCCTCGCCCCCACGGAGGAATGACATGACCCATCCCCTGACCCTTCCTGCGCTCGGGCTTCTGATCTCGATCACCGCCCTGCCCGCTTTGGCCGAAACCGCACCCAAGCCCGGCAGCCATGATGCCCGTGTGACCTATGCGACCTATCAGGAAGGCCAAGTGTACCGGATCAACACGCGCCTCAGAAACGTGACCCTTGTCGAACTTGGTGAGGGTGAGAAGATCCAGTCCATCGCCATCGGCGATCTCGAAAGCTTCAAAATCGACAAGCTGGAGCGCGCCAACCTCTTCATCATCAAGCCCGTCGTCGCAGGGGCCACGACCAACCTGACGGTCGAGACGCAGCGCAACATCTATTTCCTGCAAGTGACGGAAGGTGGTCGTGGTGAGCCGAACTATTCGGTGAAGTTTACTGTGCCGGGCAGCACGCGTGCGGCAGCAACCGGCACTGACATCCCACCCTCCCTGCCCATGACGTACAAAATCATGAAAAAGGGCCGCGCCCTGCCCGGCTTTGCGCCAGTGTCGATCTCGGATGACGGCCGCAAGACCACATTCGTGATCCCACCCGGCGCGCCGATGCCGACGATCTTCCGGGCCGATGCAAAGGGGCAAGAATACTCGGTCAATTCCTCTGTGCGCGGCACCACCATCACCGTCAGCACGCGCTCTGAACGTTGGGTTCTGCGCTATGGCGAAGAGTACGTCTGCGTCACGGCCGAGCCGGGGGTAAGCCAATGACCGACGAGACCCAAGCCGAAAAACTCACCGCCCGCATGGAGCGCATGAAACCTTCCGAGGCCCCGAAGCGCCGCCGGGGCTTGAACCCCTACGCGCTTTCCGCCGTCACAGCCGTCGCCGGTGTCGGCGTCGGGGCCTGGCTGGTTCTGGCCGCACCCGATGCCCCTGCCCCCGCACCTGCGATCGAGACGGCTTCGGTCAGCGATTTTCAGGGCGATGGCACGGGAACCGATGGCTTCAGTGTCTCGCGGCCAAAGCCGCAGATCGTCCCGGCGGCGCCGGATACCTCGGAGGCCGAACGTTTGCAGGCCGAGATCGAGGCGCTGAACGCGCAGATCGCCGATCTGAAAGCCAATCCGGTGACCGTCACGGATGAGGCGGCACTGGCAGACCTCAAAGCGCAGGTTTCTGCCCTTGATGCCGATGCAAAGGCCCGGGCGGCAGCGCTGTCCGATCTTGAGCGCGAAAACATCCGGCTGCAGACAGAGCTTGAGACCAAAGCGCTGATCGATGGTGATTCTGAGGCCGAGGCAGCGCGCGCCCGGGAAGAAGAATTGGCCCGGCGCAGGCAAGAAGCCGAGATGCTGAACGAGGCGCAAATCCACTCCGACATGGTGGCCTTGCGCTCCAGCATGGACATGGGCGGTGAGGCTGGCGGAGCGGCCCCTGCTCCGGGTGCGCCGGGACAGGCGGCCACCGGCGATGATGCGTTTCGCAGGGCGGGGGCCAAGGCAGCCGAGGTCCGGCAGGCGGAGGTCATCGCCGACCCTGCCCACACCATCATGCAAGGCACCTTGATCGAAGCGGCACTTGAGACCGCGATCAGTACCGATCTGGCTGGCAATGTCTCTGCCATCGTGAGCCATGATGTCTGGTCGTTTGATATGTCCCGCGTGCTGATTCCGCGCGGCTCGCGTCTATTCGGGCGCTACGATTCCGAAGTTGATGCCGGCCAGCGGCGTGTGCTGATCGCTTGGGACCGGCTGGTCACCACAGACGGTCAATCCGTGTCCCTTGCCGCCTATGGCACGGACCGCATCGGGCGATCGGGCTTGCCCGGTGCGGTCAGAAACCATTTCCTCCAGCGGTTTGGGACGGCCGCGCTGATTTCCCTGATCGGGGCCGTGCCAACACTGGCAGCCGACAAATACGCGGCCAATGAAGTGGCCTCGGACACCGCCGAAAACGTCGGCACCGATCTCGGTGAGGCGGTCAATACGGTGATGGCCGACTATCTCAGCATCCCTCCGACGATCAGCGTCAACCAAGGCGCAGTCGTGATGATCCGTGTCGATGCCGATCTGGCGTTTTACTGATGAGCTATCTCGACACCTATCTCGGGCAGCTCGATGCTGCCCTGTCGGACCCGGCCGTCATGGAACTGGCAATCAATGCCGATGGGTCGATCTGGCTGGAACGCGCGGGGCAGATCCATATGACCTCAAGCGGTCTTGCCGCCCTGCCCGCCCGCTTCGTGCGGGATCTGGCCTCCCAGATTGCCAACTCGACCTCGAACACCTTCACGGAAACTTCGCCGCTGGTTTCCGCAGCCGTGCGCTACCGCGATCTGATGCTGCGCTGTCAGGTGGTAGGCAGCCCTGCCGTCTCGGGCGGCACGGTGATCGGCATCCGGGTGTTTCGGTCCCGGCACGGCGATGTTCGGCGCGGCGCCAAATCCTTCAGCTTCATGCGGGGCCAAGAAAACTCTCTCGAAGAGGAACGCCGCGCGATGGTGGCAGAAATCCGCGCCGGATCAGAGGGCGCGGATGTCGAGGCGTTTCTGGGCAAACTCGTGTCCGAGCGGCTCAACGTCATCGTCTCGGGTGGGACATCGACAGGCAAGACCGAGCTCGGTCGCAAGCTTCTGGAAATGGTCGCCTCCGACGAGCGGATAGTTACCATCGAAGATTCACTCGAACTCCTCCCCGGCCAGCCCAATTCCGTCAGCCTGATCGCGCAGCGTGACGAGGGTTCACCCAGGTCTGCCGACAAGCTCTTGCAGGCGACCCTGCGTTTGCGGCCTGACCGGATCATCCTCGGAGAGTTGCGCGGGGCCGAAGCCGCGACGTTTCTGGACGCGATCAACACGGGGCATTCGGGGTCTTTCACCACGCTGCACGCTCATTCGGCACGAAAGGCGATGGACCGGCTGTCGCTTCTGGTGATGGCGCAGGGCACCAAGCTCAGCTTCGGCGAGGTCATCCGATACCTGCAAACCTCGATCGACGTGATCCTGCAGATGGGCCGCATCGGCGATCAGCGCGGGATCATGGAAATGTATTTCCCCGGCCTCGACGACTGACGCCGCCGCGTCACCCGACAGCGCCCCCACTTCTTCCCCATTCCCGGCTCTTTGCCCCGCAGGTACCCCATGGAAAACGACAGCAATGCAGGGCTGAAGCGCCCGGAAACAGAGCGCCGCGATTTGGAGCGTCCGGCAACCGAGCGACCCAAGGAATACTTCTCGGTTCGCCTAACCCTGTCGGGGGCAGCACAGGAATTCGAAGACCCCCGCCAGGCGGGCGAGGCGTTCTTCCGCGCTGATCCCGCCGAGCGGCCCTCGGTCGCGCATATCGATGGCAACACAGCCCGTACCATGGCCCGGACAGAAATCCATGGGGTGCATGAGACTGGCGAGACACGGTGACCTGCCACTGAACTTTCATCCAGCCGCGACCGGAGCCGGTAGCTGATTTACGCCTTTCGGCGTAGGTTGAGCAATCGCCCGGCGCGCGGAGCTCTCATCGCGTGCAGCGGGACGGGCGATTGC
>NZ_JAAATX020000020.1 GCF_009908265.2 Paragemmobacter amnigenus
CGCCAAGCCCGCACCCTCCAGGTGATCCATGAAACGCGCCCCTCGCAGCCGTCAACGCCATGATTTATATGCGAAATATCACGATTACGACAGCGAAATCAGCGACTTACTTGGAGAATGTGGGTTCTATAGCTCATCGAAAGTTTTTGGCTGGATCGATCGAGATCATCATTGCCGAGCCCTATCGGTCAACAACTCCACGACCCTGACTCCTCGCGTCACGGCTTTGCTCTGCCGGTGCCTAGCATTTCGATTTGTTCCAGCGGCCGAATGGGTGTGTCAGAACGCATCACCGCCCTTCCGGCTGGGCAGCTGTATCATTCTTTCGCCCAAACATTCCTTTCAACCCTTGCGGGCACAGCCGGGGCGTCGGCACTTGTTAGCAGGGCGATCCGTGACCGGCATCACTATCATGACCTTCAGATCGCAGATGGCGACACAGGCTTACGACATACGCAGGGCGGCGTCACATTCGGTCTGTCCCCGCGTCGCTTTTCTGATCGTGCAAACTCCCTTTCGACGAAACGGTTGCGGCAATCTGGCACGCAGTTGTTGACATGGCCCCTCCCTCTTTCCGGGTTTTTTATTCCTAGGCCTGACACTGCCGTTTGCGAGTTTGAGCGGTTCTGCCTTGCCGCTTCCCGTGATCCCGGCTCCGGCACCTCCCTTCGACTGACAATCCCCTAAGCCTGTTCGGCCTCTGGCTCGCAACCCCGCTCAGGTCCGGGCCGTGTTGGTTTGCGATCCGAAGTGGATCGCCGCACCTGCCCGCACCACCCCGGCCCCTCGGGGGTTTCCGGTGGCTGAAAGGCCACCGTGCAAGCCTCAGCCGACAGGCTTCTTTCGGGTCTTGTCGAAGGGATGGTCCCTTCAGCCAGATACAGGAGCTTCACATGCAGAACATCGTCATCCTCGCCGGCAACATCGGTCAGTCCCCGGAAGTCCGCACCACGCAGGGCGGGACTAAGATCACCAACTTCACCCTCGCCACGTCGCGCCCGCGCCTGTCCGAAGGTCGGGTCCAGCGCGACGAGAACGGCTACCGCGTGATGGATACCGAATGGCACCGCATCACCTGCTTCAACGGTCTCGGCAAGACGGTCGCCGACAACTGCGAAAAGGGCATGAAGGTGATGGTCCACGGCCGCATCCACTACACCAAGTGGACCGATGCCGCCGGGGTCGACCGCTACGGCTGCGAGATCATCGCGGAGAAGGTCGACTTCCTGAGCCGCCCGAAGGCAGGTGAAGGCGAAGACCCCGAACTGGTCGACCGCGAGGATCAGTTCGCGGGCTGAGACCCCGCAGATCAGACCCGGTGGCCCAAGCCGCCGGGTCTCTTCGTTACCCCAGCCAGCTGGCGCGAAAGCCAGCCCGGAGAAAGACGGCGGTCAAGCCGCGCCGATCTTCGTCAACCCTGGTTCAACTTTGACACGACCAGAGCCTTCTTTGCCCGCCGCTTGTTGGGCGTGTACCAAACGGTCTTGCGCTCGCCGGTTTGGCTGAACTCATAGGTCACCCCGAGGATCGTCTCGGGCCGATCCGGATCTACCATCCATTCGACGGGCATGCCAATGTCGAATTCAGACGGCGGGATGGTGCGCGCGAGGGCAGGGTCTTCTGTGCTGGTCATTGTTCGTCTCCCTCGTTTGTTGTCTGAATTTTCACCTTGGCCAGTGCCACGTCGAAGGCGTCCTGGAACCGCGCGCGGTAGGCAGGACCCATTGCACGGGCCAATCCCATGATGCCAAGCGGGTCATGGATTTTCGCGAGGTCGGCAGCGAACTGCGGGCGCAAGGTCAAGGTCACGCTGGTCGGGTGCTTGCCGCGTGCGCCGCGGGACTCCTCGACCTCCGGCATCCCATCACGTTCCCAATCGTCGAAGACCTGATCGCGCAGACCTTGAGCGACGCGACGGATCAAAAACTGGACGGTGCAACGTGCAGCCGTGGCCCACTCTTCTGCTAGCCGCGCCTGACGGGTGGTCAGCGACAATGAGACATGGACAACCTGCCCGCGGGCAACTGATCCGCTGGCAATACCAGTCGCCTTCCCACCCCAAGCCTTTTGTGCGCCGAAGACCCTCACCTCTTCCCGGGACTCTTCTCTGGGCTCAAAGGGTTTGCCACCAACTTCGCCAGTGTTGCTGATTGGCGGAGCCATCACCGCAGTCGCCGATGACGGGGGTTTCGGTTCCGCCAAGGCCTCAACCCCAGTCGGCGGCACCTGGATTGCCCGATCGGCCGATTCACTTTCGCCCACCTTCCCGCCAAACCCCAACTTGGCCGAAAACCCCGCGTCTTGGCGGATGATCCGCATCATGTCCTTGCGCTGCGCCATCATGCGACCTCTTCCGGTGTCTGGATCAGCTGGTCGATCTCTTCCAGAAGGTCTCCTGCCTCCTTCACGGCACTCTGGACATGCGCAGCAAGCGCCCGGTTCGGCGTCTTGTCCGCAATCACCCCGAGAAGCCCTTCTCTGTCCATTCGAACATAAGCGGCGCGGCTACCAAGATAGGTCTCAAGGGCTGGCAAGGACTTGAACAGCTCTTCAGCCACCGCCCGCTCGGTCTCTGACACCCGCACAGGCACCCGGTTGAGCAACACTGAAAATCCCGCAAGTTCGCCCGGCTTTTCCACCCGACCACGCAGCTTCAGGTACCAGTTGGCGGTTTCCAGCGTCTCACTCAGATCGCCCCGCGACAGCATCATCGGGCAGATGATCCGGTGCGCTGCGACCGCCAGAACGTCCTGTGCTTCTGACCCGCCACCGAAGGTGTCGATCAGGATGAGGTGCTCTTGATCGGGTTGCTCATAGATCTGCCCGATGGCTTCGGCCACCCGGTGCGCATCCAGCGTGTGGATCACTTCAACCAAAGGAGACCAGTTGCCTGCCTCCTTTCCCGCCTGCATCCACTTGAGGCAGGACTTTGAGGCATCGGTGTCGAAAATCGTCACCGTCTCGCCTTTTGCAGCCGCAGCAGAAGCCAAGGCGCGGCAGAGGGTGCTCTTGCCCGATCCCCCCTTGCGGTTCATCACCAGCACAACACGTATTCCGTAACCCATACCACCTTCCTCACTTCGCCGATTGCGTTTCTTACAATGCGGATCGCTTAAATCTTTTATCTTAACTCACATCGCTTTAATCTGAACGCTTACTATGGATATCAGAAATCGGCTCACGCAATTCTTATTGCGTGAAGCGCGCCTCTTTAATCGTTTGTCTGATTACTGGATGCGTATATCTTTTATCTGATCGCGCAATGCGTGTATCACAAGGCGGAACCCCGAACACACATCCCTGATGCCACAAGACGCATCCCACACTTCCTTTCTCCGGACCCTGAACACTGAACGACAGGATCCGCACGGTAAACAAAACAAGGCTTTAGGCCCATGCTCTCAAGGAAAATGCGCCTCTGGCCACGTGGCTGGGGGTGCACCATCCCTGTCTCACCTTGTGTGTTGCGCGATCAGCGAAACGCATTCGGTGGCGGGGGAGTTACTCAAGGTCAGCACAATCTGCAAGAGCATAAATCGCGCTTAGATTGCGCTTGAAAGGGAGGTGAAGGAAGGGGTAGGAAGAGTGGCAGGAAATGCGATGTGTCTACAAATAATCGGTGGCAGAAGTTGGCGGTAAAATCAGATCCTCGCGAAACAAGACTTAAATCGTGGTCCAAAGTTTTGGTGAAGACTGGCAATGAAGTTGCTGATTCTGCAGTGCAGCAAAGGGCTGGGCGCGGACGGCCACGGTCGGAGGACAAGGGCCAGGTCATCAGCTGCCGCCTACCTGCCGAAGAGCTCCACGCCTTTGATGCGCTCTGCACCCAGCTTGGCGCGAAATCCCGCTCGGACGGGGTGCGCTCGGTAGTGCGGATGGCCTCAGGTTTCCTCGAGTTCAGCCGGGAGGACAGCGCAAAGCTGGAGGAAATCCGCTACGAACTGGGCAAGATCGGCACCAACGTGAACCAGATCGCATTGGCGGCGAACCGGGGCAGGGCACCGATGGTCAGGGCGCAATGGGCGTCGGTGGATGAGTTGCGGCGGTCTCTGCCAATGGTGGCGAAGGCGCTGAGCCAGATCATCGCCGAACGTCGGCGGCAGGGCGTGGCGTTGTTCCGGAAGTTTGTCGAGGCTCAGGAGGGCGCGCGCCATGGTTAGGCTTGGGTCGCGTCCCATCGGGGTTGCCGAGGCCGTTCTCGGGGAGATCAACTTTCTGCGGCCGCAGCAGGGCCGGGTGAAGGCGGGCAACTCCTCGCCCAAGCGCGGGTTCAGTTTCTCGACCCGGGCGAGCCAGCTCTGGCGGTTCTCGCTCGGATCCAACGCGGCGATCCTGAAAAAGATCGGCAAGGGCGGCACGGCCAACGCCAAGGAACTGGCGGCGCAGATGGACTATCTGTTCTCGAAGTCGGCTTCGATCTTCGGCAATGGGGTCGTGCTCGATGCCGATGCCAAGGGTCTGACCAAGGACGAACGGAACGAAATTGTCTGCGACTGGGTCGAAGACTGGCGTGGCTCGCCCAAAAACGGTCACACCACCCATCTCCTGATGAGCTTCCCGTCCCATGTCCGGCCGGAGAAGGCAAAGCTGATCGCGGAGGCCTGGGCTTTCGAGATGTTCCAGTCCGGCGAGCATCAGGACGACGTCTGGTCCTATGTTGCGGCCCTGCACACCGACAAGGCGCATCCGCATGTCCACATGGTCATCAACAACCGGGGCACGGTGAACGACAGCTGGTTCTTCATGGCCAAGGAGCATGCCTTCAACCTGGAGGTCATGAAGGACCGCATGGTGGCGATCGCGGCCGAGGAGGGCGTGTTCCTGGATGCGACCTCGCGCGCCGAGCGTGGCCTTCTGACCTATGGGCCGTCGCGGGCAGAGATCGAACGGGCGCGGGTCGAGGGACGGACACCGGAAGAACGGCCGCGTGAGGGCAAGGCGCTGGAGGATGCCTTGGCGACGATGGCACGCACGGCGGATGCCATGCGCAGTCTGCAGCATGTGGCGGCACTGACCGGGCTGCCGGAGATTGGCGAGAAGATTGCCAAGGCGGAAGAAGCCCTGCGGCGGGGCGGGGTCTTGCGGCCGTTTCCGGGTGATGTGGCCACAGTTGTGCGGGCCGATCTGGACCGGCATTTCAGCGGATGGATGGCAGAGGCAGAGGGCAAGATCCGAAAGATGCCTGTCGCGGAGCGCAAGGACATGCGGGACGAGCTTTATGGCTATGCTATCGATATCGCCAAAGGCTTGGGCGATGCGAGAGGTGCGCAACTTTTGCAGATGCTGCCGCAGACCAAACTCTATGGAACGGGACTTGAGGGTGACCGCCTGACACAGGGTAGGGAGGCTGTTGATCTTCAGCCAGGTGCCGCCGACCGGCTGAGAAGGGACATCGTCAGCAAAGCTGTGGCCTTGGGTCTCAGCGGTGACCGAATAGCTGAACGGTTGGCGACCGGTGCAGCCAATGCCTGGGAAGAGCGCGACTGGGTGAGCAGTGACTTGGCAACCCTGTCTGGGCGGCGGCGTGCCGATCTTCGTAACCCCGATCAAAGTCGGAAGGTCGTCGATGATCTTGAAGGTTTCTATGAAACGGCGGCCAAACTGATCAAGCACACCCGGGCGCATGAGGTGGCACCGGACAATGATCGTTTACAGCGTGCCCTCGGGTCGATGGGTCGCATCATGCAGACGGATGGAAAGGTGGAATTCCGGGGCGATGCCCATGCGGAGCGGTTCGCCGAAGAGTTGCGTCAGCGGTACGGCAAAGGGGTTATGGCGGAACTCGCCAGTGGGCGGACGGATGCGCTGGCAGAGGATTTCGAGGACGCGGACGAGCGGAAGTGGATCGCGCGGGCCATCGTTTCTTCGGCTAAGTCGCATGTGGCGTTCGGGCTGACGCTGAAAGAGGTACGACACGCTGAGCGGCTGTTGGCATCACAGCCTGAGAGATCAGAGGGGCGCGACTGGGAGCGGTAAACAGCCCACGGAATCTCCATATAAAACTGGAAAGGAAATGGGGCCCGGTCATGCTCAAAGTTAGAAACGTCAGCATTCGTTTGATTGTAACGTCCGATGTGATCGAGTCGACACCAGCATAGACGGTGCAATCCCGACAGAATGGTGTGTCATCGGCTAGCTTTGCGCGCCGTACCGGTGACCACTGCACGGGATCGCCCGTCCTCAAAGGTCGCGATCTCCCACGCAGCGGGTTGAAGTGAGCGGAACTGCACTTCGTGGAAGTTCGCGGCAGCGTCATCACCAAGGGCAAAGAGGCAATTGGCCATCGTAGCGTGAATCCATTTTAGGTCGCTGCGCTCCGATGAAGCTTGATCCTCTAGGACAGGCCTGAGGTTGGCAACGATGTCCTCGCGTGTTTTGTGGGCGCTCATTTGATCGAAAAGCGCTTCGTTTGGATTGGTTTGCAACTCTGCCCGCATATCGTAGCAAGTGGCAAGGTTTTCACCATTGTAGTAGTCCCCTCGCACCTCGAAGCCGCGGCGATAGTGGCGGATCGCCATATCCAGCTGTGCGGGCTGGTGGGTCGCAAGCCACAGTCGCTTATACATCGCCCCAGTAATTCCACGTGTTTCTGGATCGTTCGATTGATCTGGATTGAGCGCGTCGATGATCCTGATTCCCTCGATTAGTGACGAGATCTGATCGGGTTGACCAGCTTTGTAAGTCGCAAGCGCCAATTGCTGCACGATGAAGGGATCATTTGGCTTAAGAGTGTTAGCCGCACGGAAAGCTGCAGCGGCCCCTAAGTGATCGCTGTCTCCGGCCAGTTTTTCTGCCCGATGGATCAGTTCTGCTAGCCGCAGTTGCTCAGCTTCTATCTCATCGACCAAGTCGGCAAATTCCTCTTCGGTTAGCATCGGACGCCGCAATCGCGGAAGAAATGTGTAAACCGGGCTGTCGGGTTTGCCCGAGGCAAGCGCAGTCTCGATTAGAATCTGAAGATCGCGTGCAGCACGGCCAGCTTCTCGTGCGCCAATATCTTCTCCTAGATGCCGGTAGTGGAAAGTGCTGACATGGTTGAGGTCAAAATAGAGCCGACCAGCATCTTCTTTCATTACGATAGTTGAATTCGGGCAAAGCGCGTGGCGGACGCCGAGTTCGTAGATGGCATTGGGATTTCCGGTGGATATGTCCGCGACCACAAGGTCGGCTCGCAGCAGCATTTCGTACATTTCCAGGTCGATCACTCCCGAATGGATAACCTCGTCGGCACGTATGCAGCGTAGACCGGCGCGCTCTACTGCAGGGCGGATAATTGCCTCATATGTCGCGTCTAGGTCGAGCGTCCGGCCGCTTTCATAATCTGTCTTCTTCCCAAACCCCATGATCACAAAGCAAAGTTTACGGTCATCCGACATGTTTACCTCAATTGATTCGCTCGGTTAGTCCGCGCCTGCTGTTCAGGTGGCACTATGCCAAAAGCACCATCAATCCGATAGCGCGCGGTATTGCCGTAGATGCGCACTGTCACCGCTGCAGCTTGGACATACATTGAATTGCGGGCACGTAGAGAAGGGGCAGCGTCACTCGCTAGGCGATACGCAGCTATCGCATCGTCGAACTGACTCAGTAGAAGCAGAGCCTCGCCGCGCGTCGCGGTCGCCCAAGGGTTGGGCGGCGCTAGTTCTACATGCGCCAAAGCAAGGCGGGCTGCTTCTAGTGCTGCCTGGGGGATTGGATCATGATCGGCGGTTGCCGCGAGAAGCAGAAAAGCAACGTTAATTCCCTGATAATAGGCTTGGGCGAAGTTCCCGCTATCTATCGCCGCCGCGCGGCTCTCCGTGTAAAGTAGCAGCGCCCGGTCAAAGTCTGCTTGGCGGCGCTCGAGCAGCCACCGCCGCTTCAACCGACCGGCGAGAACCCCTTGTGGATCTAAGCGATCTCGGCCGTCCGCCCAAGTCTCAATCACATCTAGGGCTGCCTGCGATCGGCCGAGACTTTCTAGTGCAAGTGACAAGGTGACTATGGCATTGTCGTCGATTTCAGCAACTCTGGGCTCGAGCAGGTCGACTGCATGTTGGAACTCCCGGCGCTCGACTGCGAGCCGCGCTGTGTCGGTGACTGCGTGCGGAGGCGCATCGCCGCGCAAGACGCTCCGTAGAATATCGTAGGCTAAGTCATCACGCGTGGAAGGACGGACAATCTCTAGATGATTTCCGGGGATTGCTGCTTGTTGGCTGATGGGGAACGGATCAAGCGATGACGTCGAGGGAACAAAGGCATCGATCTCACCGGCCACAGACAACAATGCGAACGGACTCCCGTTTCCGAATTTTCGCGCCCAGTCGGCTCGCAGCTGAGAGATAAACGTTCCACTCTGATCCATGTCCCGAAGCTGAAACTTGAGCAGGCGGGCCAAGCCAGCCTTTACTAGACCGGCGCTCGGCGTCCCAAACAGGACTAAGTGCGACAGGCGACCGTCAAAACAATCCGAATCCAGCACGGCGCGCTGAGC
This sequence comes from Paragemmobacter amnigenus, assembly GCF_009908265.2. Lineage (GTDB taxonomy): Bacteria > Pseudomonadota > Alphaproteobacteria > Rhodobacterales > Rhodobacteraceae > Paragemmobacter > Paragemmobacter amnigenus. Next base: position 8,474 of record NZ_JAAATX020000020.1, read on the forward strand.
GATTAGGCCACCCATGCTGTGCGCGACTAACGCGATGCAATCATATTCCGCGAACGCGCTCGAGGTCATCTTGGTAGCAAGGCTGCGTGCGCACAGCTGGATGCCTGGATCCGCTTCCCACAGCGGAAAATCGAGCGACAGCCGCGATGGATATCCAACGCTGAACACGTCCCAATCGGAAAAATCAGGATCTTCTAAGAATAGACCGGCAAAGTCTGACCACGTCCCGCCAGCCGTGCCCGAAAAACCATGTAAGAAGACCAACGCGGTCCGGCTGCCGTTCTGGCGCAGGCCCATAATATGCGGATCGGGTCCTGGGCTACTTGTTTGTCGAAACCAGCCTATGAGGTGCTTCAGCCCAATCATCGAATGTGGTCCACTGTTAAAACCTCGATGACTTCGAGCCCCACTTGCCGGGCTTCATCAGCTAGGTCAGCAGTAGCGTCGCCTTCCCCTCGCTTGGCACCATCCCACACTACAATAGCGAATTTCTCGCCGGCATTCGCTGCGGTGACGCGAGCCACGATTTCGTGGTTGGCTTCTAAGAACGCCCGTTGGTCATTTTTGGTAAAGTCGAGCTCGACCAGGTCCGAATGCACGCGAGCTCGAGCGATCACTTGATCGAATCTCGGGCCCCAATCGCCTGGGCGATCGATGACTGACACTTCTCGAAATACCGCCACCGAAAATGGCAGAACGATTGTGGCGGGAATGGCCAGCGCTTGGCAAGCCTCCAGTGCCAAGATATCGGCTCCACAGGCAGCAGCGCATACCAGTCGGGAGATCTTTCGCTCCACCAGGACTGTTGATATTGCGATCCCGACCGCGGAGGCGCGGTATAGTGGAAAACGCGGTGCGTCGGCATCGATAGGGTCGATACGGCGACCAGCGAGGCAAGCAATCGCAGAAATGGTCATTTCAGCTCTGGAGCCAGCTTCGACCAAGGCACCATCTTAATGCCATTCGCCGCCAGCCATTTAGGCTGGCGGCCAGTAAAGCGGTCTCCTGCGTGAACCGCGACCACCTTTTTTCCTAGAGAAAGGCTCTTTTCCACTTCCCATTTTACCCATTGGCTGTCCGCCGTATTGTTTGACACATAAACAACTGTCACTGACGACCTATTGATCCGCTCAGTGATCTTCTGCTGAATGTATTTTGCTCGTTCGCTATCGTAGGGCGCTCGCACCGAGTGGTCGTTGAACTCGATATCATTATTCTCGTTCTTGGCCTGGGCTCGCAATAGATTGACCTCGTTCATGTCTTCGGTCGCAAAACTTATGAAGACATTCCGCTTCCCACCGGCCAAAGCCTCGCGAGCCTTTTGTTCAAGTGCGCTGATGTTTCCCAGCTGGTTCCAGCCACCTCCGCCTCCACCGCCCATGTCATGCCTCCTCAAACTTGAATTCATTGCACGCAATACAGGCGCCGCATGCCTCGTCATTGCCTAGGTGACAGGAATACGTTCCGACGATACCTTTCTCTTGCGCCAGCGCGACGACGTCAATCTTATGGAATTCAGCAAGGGGAGCAATCACACGGATCTTTCTCCCCATGCTCATTGAGAGCATAACCTCTGCCTGCACCAAGAACGCGTTGGTCTGGTCGGGAAATAAGCTGACATCCTCGTGCAACAAACCAATAGATACGGCATCGGCCCCTCGCTGAACGGCATAAGCCGACGCCAGCAAAAGAAACAGCAGATTTCGACCAGGTGTGAATGCATCCTCCAGAACGCGCATCGTTGGATCAGTCAATCCTGAGCGTATCAAGCTTCCAAAACCACTGAGTTCTGCCACTTTGGGCTCTGGTAACCCCAGTCGGGCGAGTACCGCTCGGCAAGCGGAGAGCTCCTTGTCCTTTGCACGCTGCCCATAGTCGACAAACAACGGATACTGTTCTAGCCCTTCATCGCGGGCAAGAAGGGCTACCAACGTGGAATCAAGCCCGCCGGAAACTAGTGTGACGATGCTCATTGTGCATACCCTTTTTGTTGTTTGGCGATGCGCATCACGATCCAGATTGCCCAATCGAGAATACCCACGGGACATTTCAGGTCTTCTGCGTGAACGCGCAGGACGTCCTCAAGCGGTAGGTAGTGCTTAAGCGAACTTACTGCACTCCCAGCATTCGATTGCAGACCGGTAAGCGACATATAGTCGAGAACATGCCGATCAATTATGGCTAGGTCATACGTAAGGGCGACATTGCGCAAGAACATGCTTGCCTGTTTAGGGCCAAGACCGTGTGCGTTGGCCACAAGCCATCTACGTGCGTGGTTCGCCGTTTCGAAACCTGCGAGTAAAGCTTTAAGACTGTCGGCGTTCGCAAGTACACTGGCATGAATTCGTTCAAGCTGAACAGCCCTGACTGATGGGAAGCGGTAGAGCCTCTCGCGACCGCCTACGTTCAAGTGCGTGCGCAGTATGCAATGAATCGCTTCTCCAACGTTTTCGCGTTGTTGACTGCAATAAAGTACTCCCAACTTGTCAATGGCTTCAGCTGCTGCGATCGCTAGATTGAAGGGTACTTGACTGCTCAATACACAAACCGATAATTCCCACCATAACGCGCGTTCGTCTGCGGGATCGCGGAATTGTGCGACACGGCTTTCGATGTCGGGACAGATGCTCGCTACTGCGGCCTGCAGTTGTCGGCCTTCGTAGATCATGTCTTAAACACCTCCGGGTTAAGGCGTAGAAGCATCTCGGTAGCTGCCTTACCTAGCCTACTGGTCACAAAGCTTTCCAATCGATCTTCTCTCGCCATTTCCTGCAGCCTCACGTTGAAGCGCATGAAATAGTCGATGTTGTGGAAGGCGACTTTCCCTGCGAAACCGACGCCGGCATCGTCAAGTGCTTGACTGGCAATCGCTAAATCCGCAAAACGGGTCTGGTCGGTGAATAGGTCAAAATGTTGAAAGTGGTTCAATCTATCAGTTTCATGGTCTACAACGGTTCGACACCACTCGAGACCATCAAAACTGTCGGCGCCAGCAGCTGCCATGATCCCAACTGTCCAAGGATTGCCAGTGCCGAGCAAGTGAATTGGTTGGTAGACGGGCAGCCGGTCTAGCTCATGCCGGACTGCCTGCATTGTAGCAACGCGCTGGCTAAGGCCATCGCCAAGTTCTCGCTCTGGTATTCCTATCATGGGGGGATGAATTGCTTCGGCCACTAGTCGAGCAACCGTTGGAATTATCTCTGCCTTGTATCCGCCAGACTTAAGGCGTGGGGCGTGGATGATTGGCAAGACTGGTGAATCTGTAAACGTTTGATCGCGATTTACTACGGCGATGATCTTTGTTGCTAGCTCCTCGGCAGAACGCGTAGCTTCATTGCGCGGGTTTGTTTTGTCGAAGCAAAATGCCCAGTCGAATGAGACCGTTCGCATGGCCTCGTGAAAATCACTCGTTGTCCAGCGCTTTGCCGAAAGCCTGCTGGCCTCGTAATTGCCTGAATCAAGCAGAAGGAACCCTCCGTTCTCTTTATACTTGATGAGCTCATCGATCAGTGAATTTGGATCGCGCCGCTTGACTAGGTCCCAGGCGGAGACCAGCACGGCAGGTGCTCGCGCTACCGAAAGCGCCTTGACTGCCTCATGCGGAATGAGCTGTGTTTCAAACGACGACACTGACAAGAACACGGTGGGTAATGGAAGAAGCCCATTGGCTATCGCTGCAGGACGCTTCGCTCTTTGGGTAGGCGGGTTTCTTGCCGTCAAGCGGTCAAAAAGCCGCGAAAGGGCGGGGTCATCCTCCTGTCCGTCCCACGCTGAGAGATCAGTCGTCGCATATCCTCCAAACCCGTAAGCTGGAGGACTTCCGTCAAGACTTGCGCTAACGATCGGTACTTTATGATCCTGAGCGAGGCGTACTTCGTCGGTCACAGTATCCTTTGTTCGCGATGTTGCTGACCATAGCACTAGGACACATTTTGCGACCGGGAGCTCCTCCTGTATCTCGTCGACAAAGCGTTCCTTAACCAGCTTGTCCCACCACACGGTCCAACGTCTCGCTAGTAAGTCGACAATCTGTGAGGCGCGGTCTTCGTTTTCGCGTCCGTATATGACATAAATATCAGCCAAACTGGTCTCCGTACCAAGACGATGTCAGTGAGACGCCAAGCAAAACATTAGCACAAGCTAAACCTCAGATTGTTCCTGGTGTCGAGGCTGCCCAAGCCACTTGATAGAGCGCGCTTGTAAACTCTTTGGTCATAAAGACCAACTGAAGGAGCCCTTCACGATCGCACATTTCGGCCTCGTCCAGCACGACAACAGGCCGAGTGGCCACAGCATTTTCTCTTATAGCCTCGATGAAATCGCCAGAAAGGCCGTCAGGAAGTACCAATAGCGCAGCAAAATGCTGATCGAGCGAAGTGGTGCGGACATGAGCGGCGTCGATGCCGAGCTCGCGCAACCGATGAAGCGTCTCCTCGAGCATGTAATGACGCCCCAATGTGTCAGTCGCCGCCCACACTGCCACGGAGCCGCGGAAAGCAGGGCCAACTGGTTCGTTCACCCGATCAAGCTGTCCCCGCGGAAAGTCGCGATACTGTGCATAGTATGCCACGCCGAGCGACGCTTGCTCTGCAGCAGTCGCTGCATCTTGGTTCTCGCTCCCCCAATAGTGAGCGAAAATAGCTGAAAAGACGTCGCCAGTGCCGATCTTGAAAACACTTGGCGATCGAAACGCTGGTATGATCCGAGTTGGTTGCCTGCTATCGACGACAATCGCGCCGCGCACGCCTTGCTTGACCACGACCACCGTAGCATCGCCTGCCTTGATCAGCTCTCCGGCCGCCAACTCGATGTCGGAAGTGCTAGTTCTGCTTGCAAGCTCTTGTGCATTGAGCACGACTGCGACTTCGTTTGCCTGTGAGCCATTCTCCCTAAAGTGGAGAGGACTGTGCCATCCTTGTGGATCAAAGACCGCTCGCCTTGCGTTTACTATTGCGTCGCCCTCGACCAAGCCAAACCGCAAAACTGTGTCCGCTTCGACATGGAACGAGGTTTCTTGCGCTATGTTGCTCGGCTCGAGGTGCGGGGTGGAGAGCGGGTGGAAGTAGGCAAATGCTATCGGCGATTTCCGAAGGTGAAGGTCCAATGCGATCCCACAGTCCAAGTACGGCTCTAAACAAATCGAATGATCATTTTCGAAATAGCTGTGAAGAGTTGTTTTGCTTCCAAGAGCAGCCAGCGCTTGTGCTGCGCGACCACCTGAGCCGAACAAGGCGTTCCATGCTGGGTGGAGACAAATTTCCTGGTAAAGCCCGCCAGCTATGTGCATTTCGCCACACCCCACGGTCACTTGTATCCGAGCTGTTGATAAAATTCGGGCTTATAATTCCAATTATCTTTGGTCTTCATCGTCCAGTTGGTGAGCGCATGCGCAACGATCTTTGGAGAGAATGGAACAAAAATGGCGCCAACATTCTTTATGATGGGCGGGCATGTTGTATCTTCCATAAAGCGCGATCCGTTGAGGTTAATTCCGATGATGCGGCAGCTCTTCTCCAGCGCGACCTCCATTTCCCAGCGAACGTACTTGTGTTTGGATCGGGTGTCCTGCCCAATAAGGACGGCAAACGTGCCAGCCAAATCGATCCGTTCACGGCACTTACGCTTTATGTAAGCCTCGTCTTCGGAATTGATCTCTTGCCCAAGTTGGCAGTTGGCGAAATTAAAGTCTATGTGCTCGTTTTGTTTCCATGCGAGCATCAAGCGATAGTAGTGAATGTCGGTGCTGCTAAAGCCAACGAAGGTGCGCGGAAGCCCCATTTCGCCATCCCCCAAGATTGATGAGTAAATATCCGACATATCTGGTGGAGCCGCAACTGGGAAGCCGAAGTGTCTCAGTTATCCGAAACCACCAATCATTTTTGGTCTGGTCCATTCCTCAGGCGCGAGTTGCTTCCATGTCCAGCAACCCTTTCAGCAGCGCCATCCTATCCCAGCTGAAATCACCTTCCCTAAGCGTCAGCCCTTGCATGGCGCGCACGAAGAACTGACGAAAGTCCCTTCGCTCCTCGCACCACGCCAGCAGCTTCACTCCTTGGGGCGGATGCACCAAGGCCAAGGGCAGGACCGTACGGGTCGTCGCTTGTCCGGAAAGGTCGGTGTATCCGAAGGCCACTGGCTGGCTGGCACGGATCGCCCCGTGGAGCGCTGAAAGATCTGCTGCCGCGGCCGCAGGCAAGTCCCCGTGCCAATAGGCGGCGGGACGCACGTCCAGCAACTGGTAGATGCGGCCGAGAAGCGCGGCTTCAGGATCGGTTTCCGCCAGTCGGGCAAGCGCTGCCTCTGCAGCGGCTGCGGCAACCGGATCACCGCGATGGCTTGCCAAGGCGAGACCCCTGAGGGCCGCGTCACGCAGTTCGAGATCTACGGTGGACGCTGGTTGGGCTGACACGCTGGTCGCTGCACTTTGCCCAAAACCGATTGCGGCGGCAAACCCAGCGAGCCGGGTGCCGAGCGCGCGGCGCGTCAGGGTCAAGTGCGTGGGGCGACCGGGTCGCATGGCAAATCCTCGTGGGCATTGGAAAAGGCGCCCTTGTTCGCACGGAAGGTGCCGATTAGTCCACTATTTTCATTGAAAACCATCGCCCCTGAACCTGGAAAATGCCTGCATCAGCAAGATCAAAGGTCAGCTCAAGATCGCGAAATGCGCCGAAGTTGATCCCCAGATGGCCCTAGAGCTCCAAGCCTGCGAGGTTGTGGGAGAACTTGCTCATCTTTGAGACCGCGATTGTGATGGGTGGTCTCAAGGCTGCGAGATCAACCTCGGGCTCTACGATGGCTTCGGCCTGTTCTACCGTGACGAGGACCTCAGTATCGACTGCAGCCTGCTCGGCCTCTGGCGCGATCTCCCCCCGAGCCACAATTTCGGCCGCAAGTTTCGGCTCCGGCTCAACCGGGGCTTCAGCCTTTGCCTTCTCCGGCCGCACAAAATCCACCACCATCCTTTCGGCCAAACGCCGTTCCAGCGCCTCCATCCGTTGGGTCAGCACCTGCACATCTGCAGCTTCCTTTGGCGGATAGGGCAGGGCACCTTTCTGGGCATCAAACAGCTTCTTGAACGTCGGATCCTGAAAATACACGATCCGGTGGACCAACAACGGGTTCTGCCGTTCCGGGATGAGGATGGCTTGATCGGGGTTCAGCCGCCGCACCTCGTCAGGAGTCAGCAGCGGCCGTTCTTCCATCCGCCGACTGACCGACCGCCGCTGCATGAAATCCCGATCCCGCGAGACGCTGTCTGACACCGATAGCTTCGTCGTCTTGCCCAATGCATCCGAAATCTCCCCTGCCGTCTTTTTGTCGTTTGCCGCGAGGTAGAGCTTCATGCCGGCGGCGGACTCAAGCGACAGGCGGACGTTTTCGCCATAGATGTTGTCAAGGCCGGGGATCGACTGGGTGATGATCGACACCCGTGCGCCATGACCAGCCAGCTGCTTCAGGGCCTGCTCAACAATGGGCATAGGACCAAGCTGGTCGAACTCGTCTAGCATGACCATGACCGGCCAAGGCTCGGTTTTCGGGTCGGGGAGGGTGGAGCGCATGGTGGCGATGAGCTCGCCGAAGAACAGCCGGACCAGAGGTGACAGGGTGCGGATGTCATCGGCGTTGACGACGACATAGATCGACATCGGGCGTTTACGAAGATCGGCGAAGGAGAAATCATTGCCAGAAGTCGCGCGGTCGACGGCCGGGTTGTTCCAAAGGGTCATGCCTGCGCCACCAAGGACTGAGGCGTGGGATGACAGGGTCCGGTCGGAATAACCTGCAAACTTGCGGAAGGTCTGGGCGGCATTGGGGTGTTTCACCTCCTCGGCATGCTCGCCGTAAACCTCTTGCGTGGCGCCCCGTCCAAAAAGGATGCGGCTGATCTCGCCGATCGTCGGCTTGCACCTTTCAATCGCAAGAAGCCCTGCGGCGACGAAGAGTTCACGCCCCTCGGTCAGGAAATCGCCGGCCGTCCCTTTGTCCGAAACCGTCAAGAAATAATCCGAGATCTTGGCCAGTTCGGTGTAGCGCTGCTCATAGTTTTCAACGCGGGCCACGCGCTCGAGCGGGTTGTAGCGATGCGTCGGATGTTCAAAGTCGAAGGGTGAGAAGCGGTAGACCGCATCGCCTTCAGCCTGACGGTGCCGGGAAGTGGCCTCAAAGATTTCGCCCTTCACGTCGAGGACAACGATGCTGCCGTTGAAGAGCAGCGTGTTCGGAATGACGTAGCCCACGCCTTTGCCTGCCCGGGTGGGCGCCACGACAAGGCAATGTGGAAATTTCTGGAACGTGGCGCTGACATAAGGTGCGGTCTTGGAAGGGGCCCCGAGCTTGCCGAAGACCATCCCCGCGCCCAAAGGTTGCAGAAGGCCATTGGCCTTCATTTCAGCGCGCGCCTGGAACTTGGCCTGACCGTATTCGGTGAGCTGCTGGCGGAAGGTCAGCGCGACGGCCGCAACCGTGAAGAGCACGGTCGATGCGCCGACGATCTGCCAGGGCAGGACCCAGGGCACTGAGGTCAGCCGGGAGAAACCGGGGAACTCAGCGATCAGGACAAAGATGCCGGTTGCGTTCGGGTCGCGGCCAAGGATCAAGTTGAGGACGAGGCCCCCGGCGATGAGACCAACCAGCAGGCCGGAGGTGAGACCAAGGGGAAGCAGCAGTGCAATGCGTTGCATGATCAAAACTCCCGGTCTTGATTGCGATCATGAGCATGTGCCCGCGCGTGTTCCGGAGGTCGTGCCGCCGCTTGCGCCACCATTCTGCGTTCCGCTGCCTCCGCTTCATACGCGCTGAGGCCAAGTGAAGGATGCTCTTTGGCAGCCGAGACGACGGCAACGGCCATCGCCGCCCGAGCGGCCGGGTCCGGCACATCCTTGGCAAGTACCTCGGTCCGGCCCAAAGCGATGTCCTTCAACACTGTCGCTCCGTAGCGTTCCTTCATCTCTTCCGCGAAATCGCGCGCCTGATTTTCGTTGCGGAAGGCGACAGAGCCTTGGCTGGCATGGACGCGTGCCAGAGAACCCAAGGCCTCCACCAGCGGGTCAGGGCCGCGGGGCACTTCAATGCTGCGGGCAGACTGGATTAGTTCGGCTGCATGCTCGTAGAAACGGTCCACCCGTTCGGCCGCTGAGCTCCGCCCCTGGGCGCTGCCGAGATCAAAGCCATGCCGCTTGGCGACGTCGGCAATATCGGATTTCACCCAGGATTCTTCTTCGTGGGCATTCGCGGCCCCGGTTTCCAGACGCTTCTGGAGTTTTTCACTGTCGATGCCTGCCAAGCGGGCGTTGAGGCTCAGATCGGCCAAGAGGATATTCGCGCCGCCGTTTTGGAATGCGGTCTCATCGCCACCAACCGCAAGCGCGGTTGCACTGATGGAGGTGCTGTAAAGGGTCGAACGCGGCGGGTTCTCGCGCTCAGTCGGCCCCCGATCCAGTCCAAAGGCTGCCGCCGCCTCTTTGGCGATCCCCTGCATTTCTGCGCGGAGGTCGTCTTGTCGGTCAGACGGCAATCGGTCGATCTGCGCGGTTGATTGCGCCACCCAGGCCGAGATTGCCCGCGCCGGGTCGGAAGCAAAATCGCTCCGCTGCCGTTCCTCTTCGACATAGGCCGCGATCACCGGGTTTTGCGTCAGATGCTTGGCCAAGGCTTCACTGAGCGGACCCTCATCGGGGAACTTCGCCAAAACCTCAGCACCGCCATCGCGACCGTAAGAGGTAACGGCCAAAAGCTCGTCGGGCAAAAAGCCGCTGGAGCCTTCACCATCGACAAATCGACCGGTGCCAAGCGTGGCCTCTGCATCGGGGATATGCTCGGCCACCACCTGGCGAAATTCCGGGTCGGCGACGAGCCGCTCGGCCAGATCGCGGGTGTCTTCAGTGTCCCGGCCAAGAGTCAGGACCAGTTGCGCATCATCTCCCGCATAGATCGCAGTCTCGGGAGGGGCGAACTCGGGCTGAGGCCGATGCTCAAGGACAAGCCCTTCCGGCCCGCGATCGGGCTCTTCTACCAAGTCGCGGTCCATCTCCGCTGCGCGCCTTACCGCCAGCCCAAGGCCTTCCTCGCCCCCCTCGTAGAAATCGTAGGCATGGCGCAGCGCCTCGCGCGAATTTGGGAAGCCGCGCTCCGAGACGGTGACCTCACTCGCCCCTCCCGGCAGATTTGCTTCGTAGCCTGTGTGAATTCCTCGGTCAGTTGCCACCGCCACGGGCCGCAACTCAACATTTGCATCGGTCGTGACCCAGTCGCCCGTGGCGATGATGGGCGGTTTTTCGGCAAGGGCATCCTGATACGCGGCCACCTCTCGATCCGCCACTTCCTCCCGGGCTTGCACCGCCGCGCGCAATTCCGGCCCGGGCGGGACCGCATCACTGTGGTCAGCCCAAAGCATCACTGCTTTTTCCGGCGCGCGGCGCGCAAAGGCCTCGAGATCATCCCTCAACCCGGTATCGAGCCGCTCGGTCACGGCAGGACCATCCTTGCCCCACTCGACCTTGCCCAACCGTTCTGTCAGCGAGGCTTCCATCGCATTGAGGAACCCGGCGCGAAACTCGGCATCCGGTGCATGCGAATCCGGCAGGCTTTTGAAGTACCGTTGACCTGCCACGGGATTTTTCCTCCACCTGCGATTAGAGTCCGGCCCATGGAGAGGACGGACGATGAAGAAGGCACGACTGACGGAAGAGCAGATCATAGGCATCCTGCAGGAGCATGAGGCGGGCG
>NZ_JAAATX020000021.1 GCF_009908265.2 Paragemmobacter amnigenus
CACACCCTTCCCCCCCCCCGCCCCGCGCCCTACCTTCCCCCCATGCACCTCCCCTCCCCCCTCTCCGACTGGCTCGCGGCCAAGGGCTGGACCCTCCACCCCCACCAGCAAGACATGCTGGCCCGCGCCGCCGCCCCCGCCACCCTGCTCATCGCCCCCACCGGCGGCGGCAAGACGCTGGCAGGCTTCCTCCCCACCCTCGCCGAACTGGGCACAAACCCGGCCCCCGGCCTCCACACCCTCTACATCTCGCCGCTCAAGGCCCTCACCGCCGACATCCGCCGCAACCTGCGCACCCCCGTCGAAGGCGCCGCCCTCCCCATCCGGATCGAGGATCGCACCGGCGACACCTCCTACACCCAGCGCCGCCGCCAACGCGCCGACCCGCCCCACATCCTGCTGACGACACCGGAATCCCTCGCCCTCCTCCTCTCCTACGAAGACGCGCCCCGAATTTTTGCGTCCCTCCAAAGGGTTGTGATCGACGAACTCCACGCACTGGCCGAATCCAAACGCGGCGACCAGCTCATGCTGCTGCTCTCGCGCCTCGAAACCCTCGCGCCGAACCTCCGCCGCGTCGGCCTCTCCGCCACCGTCGAAGACCCGCCCGCGCTGGCCCGCTACCTCTCCCCCACCGCCTGCAACATCCTGCAGGCCGACCCCGGCCCCGACCCCGACATCGCCATGCTGGAAACCGAAACGCCCCCCCCGTGGAGCGGGGGCGGCGGCCGCTACGGCATGCGCGCGATCCTCGATCAGGTCCGCCGCCACCGCACAACCCTCATCTTCCACAACACCCGCGCGCAGGCGGAACTCTTCTTTCACGACCTCTGGCTACAGAACGACGAAGGGCTGCCCATCGGCATCCATCACGGCTCCCTCGCCCGCGAACAGCGCGAAAGGGTCGAGGCCGCGATGACCGAAGGCCGCCTCCGCGCCGTGGTCTGCACAGGCTCGCTCGACCTCGGGATCGACTGGGGCGATGTGGACCTCGTGATACAGGTCGGCGCGCCGAAGAACGTCAAACGCCTCGTGCAAAGGATCGGCCGCGCCAACCACCGCTACAACGCCCCGTCCAAGGCATTGATATTGCCCGCAAACCGCTTCGAAGTGGTCGAATGCCGCGCCGCCCTCGACGCCGTCCGCGACCATGACTTGGACGGCGAACCCCGCGGCCCCGGCCCGCGCGACGTGCTCTGCCAGCACATCCTGATGACCGCCGCCTCCGGCCCCTTCGACGCTAACGATCTGTTCACCGAAGTTAAGCGCACCGGCCCCTACGCCACCCTCACCCGCCCCGAATTCGACGCCTGCCTCGACTTCTGCGCCACGGGTGGCTACGCGCTCCGCGCCTATGACAAGTGGCAGAGACTCTTGGAAAAAAACGGCAAATGGCAGCTCCGCGACCCCCGCACCGCCGCCGTGATCCGCCAGAACCTCGGCACCATCATCGACACCGAAACCCTTAAGGTCCGCCTCAAGAACCGCTTCGGCGGCACCCCGCTGGGAGAGGTCGAGGAAGGCTTCGCCTCCACCCTCACCCCCGGCGACACCTTCCTGATCGGCGGCGAGATCGTCCGGTATGAGTCCTTGCGCGAAATGACCGTCGAAGTCACCCGCCAGCCGGGACGAGACCCGAAAGTGGCCACCTTCAACGGCACCAAATTCGCCACCTCCACCCTGCTGACGCAACGGATCCTCGAAATCTTCCAGGCAGATAGCTGGCCCGACCTCCCCGCGCACACCGCCCAATGGCTCGCCCTGCAACGCGAGGTGTCCCGCCTGCCAAGCCCTGACCGCCTGCTGGTGGAATCCTTCCCCCATGACGGACGCGAACACCTTTGCATCTACGGCTTCGCGGGCCGAAACGCGATGCAGACCCTCGCCCTTCTGGTCACGAAAGTCATGGAAGATCAGGGCCTTGCCCCCCTCGGCTTCACCGCCACCGATTACGCCACCCTCATCTGGGGCCTCGACCCCGTCACCGACGCCACACCCCTTTTCGACCTCGAACGCCTCCGCCAAGGGCTTGAAACATGGCTCGGCGGCAATGCCGTGATGAAACGCACCTTCCGCGCCACCGCCATCATCGCGGGCCTCATCGAACGCTCCCACCAGGGCCGTAGGAAAACAGGCCGACAGGCCACCTTCTCCTCCGACATCCTCTACGACACGCTCCGCAAATACGACCCCGACCACCTGCTGCTGCAAGTCACGCGGGAAGAGGCCGAACGCGGCCTCGTCGATTTCTCCCGCATCGAAGACATGCTCGCCCGCGTCGGCAACCGCATCGACCTGATCCGCCTGCCCCGCGTCACGCCCCTTGCCGCCCCCCTCTTCCTCGAACCGAACAAGATCCCCATCCACGGCACGGGCCGCGACCGCATGGTCGAAGACGCGGCCCGCAGGCTGATGGAGGAAGCAGGCCTCGCCTGACACCTTGCACCCCCTGCCCGACAGGGGCTAACCACGCCCCATGCACCACGCCTTCACCCTTGCCGGCGAAACCCTCCACGCGCTCCCCTCCGGCGCGCTGCACTGGCCCGCGCGATCGCTCCTCTGCGTCTCCGACCTGCATTTCGGCAAATCCGAACGCCTCGCCCGCCGCGGCGGGTCGCTCCTGCCGCCCTATGAAACACGGGCCACGCTGGAAAAACTGGAAGCCGACATCGACCGCACCGCCCCCGCCCACGTAATCTGCCTTGGCGACAGCTTCGACGACCTCGCCGCCGCCGACGGGCTGGAGGAAGCGGCTCGCCTCCGCCTTGCCCGCCTGATGGCGGGGCGCGACTGGACATGGATCGAAGGCAACCACGACGCAGGCCCGGTAGAGATCGGCGGCACCCACCGCGCCACCGTGACCTTTGGCCCGCTGACCTTCCGCCACATCGCGGACCCGTCGCAAAGCGCCGAGATTTCAGGCCATTACCACCCCAAGGCCCGCATCAAGGGCACCGCCCGCCCCTGCTTCCTGCTGGATGCAGCGCGCCTGATCCTGCCCGCCTACGGCACCTATACGGGCGGCCTGCCGACCCACGACACCGCCCTGCAATCCCTGATGACCAAAGGCGCGCTGGCGATCCTGACCGGTCCCCGCGCGATCCCGATCCCGTTCTGAAACCCCGTCCCGGGCTTGACCCGGGACCTCCGCCAAAAAAGAGGCCCCGGGTCAAGCCCGGGGCGCGTCGTCCGCCGTAGGGCGGGGTTCACCCCGCCACCGGTCGCCAAAGGCGGGGTGAACCCCGCGCCTTACGCCGTCAGCCCCTCGGGCTCGGCCAGCCCGTTGGCGCGGCAGCAGGCCGTCAGCGTATTGGCCAGCAGGCAGGCAATCGTCATCGGCCCCACGCCGCCCGGCACCGGCGTGATGGCCCCGGCAACGGCGGCGGCGCTGTCGTAATCCACGTCGCCCACCAGCTTTGCCTTGCCGTCCCGCTCGATCCGGTTGATGCCGACGTCGATCACCGTCGCCCCCGGCTTCACCATGTCGCCCGTGATCATCTCCGGCCGCCCGACAGCCGCCACCAGAATATCCGCCCGCCGACACACCTCGGCCAGATCCTTGGTCCGCGAATGCGCGATCGTCACCGTGCAGCTGTCGCCCAGCAACAACTGCGCCATCGGCTTGCCCACGATGTTCGACCGCCCCACGACCACCGCATTCAGCCCCGCGAGCTTGCCATGATGATCCCGCAGCATCATCAGACAGCCCAGCGGCGTGCAGGGCACCATCGACTTCTGCCCCGTCCCCAACAGACCGACGTTCGAGATATGGAACCCGTCCACATCCTTCGCCGGGTCGATCCGGTTGATCACCAGCTCCGAATTCAGATGTCCCGGCAGCGGCAGTTGCACCAAAATCCCGTGCACCGCCGGATCGCCGTTCAGCCGGTCGATCAGCGCCAGCAACTCCGCCTCCGACGTCTCGGCCGGCAGACGGTGCTCGAAACTTTCCATCCCCACCTCGATGGTCGAGGCGTGCTTGTTGCGCACATAGACCTTGGACGCCGGATCCTCGCCCACCAGCACCACCGCCAGACCCGGCGTGATCCCGTTCTGCTCCTTCAGACGCGCCACATGCGCCGCGACCTGCGCCCGCACATTGGCGGCAAAGGCCTTTCCGTCGATCACCTTGGCAACCATGTCTCTGTCCCCTTTGTTTTCTTACACCGCCGCGGCAAAGGCCGCGCGGTAATGGTCCTTCTGCATCCGCGTCGCCAGAACGGCGTTCCTCATCAGGACCGCCACCGTCACCGGCCCCACGCCACCGGGCACAGGCGTGATCCACCCCGCCACCTCGGCGCAGCTAGCGTAATCGGCATCGCCCACCGTCCGCCCCTCGACCCGGTTGATCCCGATGTCGATCAGCGCCGCCCCGGGTTTCAGCATGTTCCCCGTCACCAGCCCGGGCTTGCCCACAGCCACGAAGACCGCATCCGCCGCGCGGGAATGCACCGCCACCTGCCGCGTCATGTGGTGGCAGACCGTCACCGTCGCCCCCAGCCCCATCATCAGGAATGCGATGGGCTTTCCCACGATCTCGGAATGGCCGATCACGCAGACGTCCAGCCCTTCCATCTTCAACGGCAGGCTCTTCAATATCTCCACCGCCGCGACCGCCGTGCAGGGGCCCAGCGTCAGGTCGTTATAGACGATGTTCCCGATGCTTGACGGATGCATCCCCTCCACATCCTTGATCGGATGCACGGCCTTCTGCAGCGCCTTGACGGGGATATGCGCAGGCAGTGGCCGCTGGATGATGATCCCGTTCACCCGCGGGTCCGCGTTCAGCCCCGCCAGAACGCCGGTCAACTGCTCCAGCGAGATGTCGGAGGGGTAATTCCTCGCCTCGAAGGCCACGCCCGCCGCCTCGGCCTGCTTCTGCTGGTTGCGGACATAGAGTTCCGCCGCCGCCACGTCGCCCACCGAAATAGACACCAGCCGCGGCGCCCATCCTGCGGCCTCCAGTTCACCGGCCTCGGCCCGTATCTCGGCCATCATCCGCGCTGAAATGGCCTTGCCGTCGATCACCGTGGCCGTCATCCGCCCTCGTCCTTCCGAACCGTCAGGGCCGCAGGATCAGCCCTTCCGCAAATGGTCTTCCTCGCGCTCGATCGACCAGTCGATCAGCTTGCGCCACAGCTTTTCCAGCTTGTCCGGCGGCAACCCGTGGGCTGCCGCATGACGCCGCACATTGGCCACGACCTGCTCCACCCGGTCGTCGATCCGCGCGGGCAGGCCGACCTTTTCCTTGATCGCCGCCGCCCGGTCGATATAGGCGGTCCGCTCCGCGAACATCGCCACCAGCGCCTCGTCCAGCCGGTCGATCTCGGCCCGGATATCGGCCATCGTCGTGCAGTCTTGCGGCCTCTTCATGCCTCGCCCCCTCTCAGGATGGCACCCATGTAAGGGCGCCAACCCGAAAGGGCAACGTGACAGATCGCTTTAGAACAGGCCCTCGACATGGCCCTGATCGTTCAGTCGGATCACTTCCGCGCTCGGCACCTTGGGCAGGCCCGGCATCGTCATGATCTCGCCGCAGATCGCGACGATGAAGCCCGCACCCGCCGACAGGCGCACTTCGCGCACCGGCACCGAATGGCCCGTGGGCGCACCGCGCACCGACGGATCGGTGGTGAAGGAATACTGGGTCTTGGCCACGCAGATCGGCAGGTTGCCGTAACCGGCCGCTTCCCACGCCTTCAGCTGGTCGCGGATCGACTTGTCCGCAATCACCTCGTCCGCGTGATAGATGCGCTTGGCGATGGTCTCCAGCTTCTGGAACAGCGGCATTTCATCGGGATAGAGCGGCGCGAAATTCGCAGCCCCCGATTCCGCCAGTTGCACCACCTTATGCGCCAGATCCTCGATACCGGCCGAGCCATTCGCCCAGTGCTTGCACAGGATCGCTTCCGCGCCCTGCTCGGCCACATAGGCCTTCACCGCGGCCACCTCGGCATCGGTGTCGCTGTAGAAGTGGTTGATCGCCACCACCACCGGCACGCCGAAGGATTTGACGTTGGCGATATGGCGGCCAAGGTTCGGGCAGCCCTTCTTGACGGCCTCGACATTCTCGGCCCCCAGATCGGCCTTGGCCACGCCGCCGTTCATCTTCATCGCGCGGACCGTGGCCACGATCACCGCCGCCGACGGCTTCAGCCCGGCCTTGCGGCACTTGATGTCAAAGAACTTCTCGGCACCCAGATCGGCCCCGAAACCGGCTTCGGTCACGACATATTCACCCAGCTTCAGCGCGGTCTTGGTGGCAATCACCGAGTTGCAGCCGTGCGCGATATTGGCAAACGGGCCGCCATGCACGAAGGCCGGATTGTTCTCCAGCGTCTGCACGAGGTTCGGCTGCATCGCGTCCTTCAGCAGCACGGTCATCGCGCCGTCGGCCTTGATGTCGCGGCAATAGACCGGCTTCTTGTCGCGGGTATAGGCGACGACGATATCCCCCAGACGCTTTTGCAGGTCTTCCAGATCATTCGACAGGCACAGGATCGCCATGACTTCCGAGGCGACGGTGATGTCGAAACCGGTCTGGCGCGGGAAGCCGTTGGCAACGCCACCCAGCGACACGACGATATCGCGCAGCGCGCGGTCGTTCATGTCCATCACGCGGCGCCACGACACGCGGCGCTCGTCGATGTCCAGCGTGTTGCCCCAGTAGATGTGGTTGTCGATCATCGCCGACAGCAGGTTGTGCGCCGAGGTGATCGCGTGGAAGTCGCCGGTGAAGTGAAGGTTCATCTCCTCCATCGGGACGACCTGCGCGTAACCGCCGCCGGCCGCGCCCCCCTTCATCCCGAAGTTCGGGCCAAGCGACGCTTCGCGGATGCAGATCACGGCCTTCTTGCCGATGCGGTTCAGACCGTCGCCCAGACCGACCGTCGTCGTGGTCTTGCCCTCGCCCGCAGGGGTCGGGTTGATCGCGGTGACGAGGATCAGCTTGCCGTCCTTCTTGCCCGCCAGCGACTTGATGAAGTCCTGGCTCACCTTCGCCTTGTCATGGCCGTAGGGCAGCAGGTGCTCGGACGGAATGCCCAGCTTCGCGCCGATCTCCATGATCGGCTTCTTCTTGGCTTCGCGTGCAATCTCGATGTCGGTTTTGAAGGCCATGTCCCGTCTCCCGTTGCGGGGTAATCCCCCGTTTACGACGTGATAGCGGGGTAAACGGCCAATGAGAGTGGCTTTTCCGACATTTTCGCCCCCATATTCGCCACCGTGCGTTTCCGATCGGAAACCGACAGGCGCAAAGCGGGAATTTTCTGATGGGAAACAAATTTTCCACTCAGGGAATCAGTTTCGCCGCGCCGCCTCGAGATATGCCCAGACGGGCTGGTCGGGCACATGCAGCCGGATCGCCTCGCCCAGCCGGAAGGTGCCCTCGCGCTCCACCCATGCGGTGATGCCACGGCGTCCCTGCGCGGCGGCCTTGAACTTTGCGCCAAACCCCGGATGGCGCGCCTCGATGGGCCGCGCGGGCAACTGGCAGGGGCGGTTTTCCAGATCGACGACCAGCGTCGCCCCCCCTTCGGCCTGCAAGCGGCTCGACGGCGGCAGGTGGCTGAAATCCGGAATCCCCTCCACCACCATCGTCGCGCCGACCAGCGCGGGGTCCAACCGTTCCATCCCCATCTTCGCCGCGATCGCCGCCAGATCCTCGGCCGCCAGCACCGAAAACTGCCGCGTGTTGCGGATCGTGGTCCCCTTCGGATACTGCGCCACCACGCGGCTGCAGGATGGCCGCACCAGCCCGCCATGCGCCTCGCCCTCGGGCCCCGCGAATGTGGCGACCAGCCGCTCCACCGCCTGCGACTCCAGCGCCGCGTCGCGGTCGCGCACAAGGCCCAGCCAGACGATGCGCCCCACATGGCCGGTCGGTTTCAGAACAGGCATCAGACCCTCAGCGTGAAGAACACCCGCCGGAACGGGAACAGGACCGCGCCATCCTCGCCCGCCGGATAGGCCGCCGCAAGCGCCTCTTCATAGGCCGCGACGAAGCGCGCGGCCTCCGCCTCCGTCAGGCGTTCCAGAAAGGGCCGCATCGCGGTGCTTTCGGTAAAGCGCCGCACCGGATGGCCCGCCCCCGCAGGCTCCAGTCGCTGCACATAGTCCGTCTCCCACGCCTCCACCGCGCCAAGCCGCGACAGCATGGCCTGATACTCCGCCGCAGTCGCCACCGGCGCCTGCCAACCTGCATAATCGAACCGTTCGGGAAACATCGCCGCCGCGATATCGCGCAGGAAACGGTGGGACGGCGCGAAGAACTGCCGCGGCATCTGCACGGCCAGCATGCCCCCCGCTGCCAGCATCCCCGCCAGCCGCGGCATCAGCGCCCCGTGATCGCCCAGCCAGTGCAGCGCCGCATTGGAAAAGACCAGCGCGACCCCTTCGGCGCGCCAGTCCCCGATATCGGCGCAGACCGTCGCATCATAGCCCCGCGCCTGCGCCAGCATCGCGGGCGAGGAATCGACCCCCACCAGCCGCCGCCCCGGATACCGCGCGCGCAAGGGCCCCGCCACCGCCCCGTCACCGCAGCCCAGATCGACCACATCCCCCGCAGGCAGCCCGTCCACCTGCGCCAGAAGGTCCAGCGCGGGCCGCAAACGAAGACCCCGGAACCGTGCATAGGTCCCGGGGTCCCAATCTTTCCGTCCGCCGGCCAAGGGTCAGACCACCGGCTCGGGCTCCGGCCCGGCCTTGGGTGCCTTGGGCTTGGTCTTGGGGATTGCCGCAATCGACGTGGTCCCGCCGCCCGACGCGGGTTTGTCCGCGTCGTCATCGCCCCCCAGCGACTCGCCCGCGATCACCTTGCGGATCTCGTCACCCGTCAGCGTCTCGTATTCCAAGAGACCCTTCGCCAGCCGCTCGAAGTCATCCGCCTTCTCGATCAGGATACGGCGCGCCGTCTCATAGCCTTCATCGATCAGCTTCTTCACCTCGTCCTCGATCAGCTCCTTGGTATGCGCGGAAACCGAGAATCCGGCCGTGTTGCCCTGATAGCCCTCATGCGCCTCGGCATAGTCGATATTGCCGACCTTGTCCGACATGCCCCAGCGCATCACCATCGCGCGGGCCAGCGACGACGCCTGCTGGATATCCCCCGCAGGACCCGACGACACGCCCTCCTCGCCATATTTGATGATCTCGGCGGCCTTGCCCGCCATCGTCATGGCGATCTTCTGCTTGCCCTCGTCCTTGTGCATGTTCAGCCGGTCCATTTCCGGCAGCGACACCACCATCCCCAGCGCACCGCCGCGCGGGATGATCGTGGCCTTATAGACCGGATCGCATTTCGGCATGTTCATGCCCACGATGGCGTGCCCGGCCTCGTGATAGGCGGTCTTTTCCTTCTGGTCGGGCGTCAGCACCATGGACCGACGCTCCGCCCCCATCATCACCTTGTCCTTAGCGTTCTCGAAGTCCTCCATGGTGACGAACCGCCGCCCCACGCGCGCCGCCATCAGCGCCGCCTCGTTCACAAGGTTCATCAGGTCCGCACCCGAAAATCCGGGCGTCCCCCGCGCGATGGTGCGCAGGTCCACATCCGGCCCCAGCGGCACCTTGCGGGCATGCACGCCCAGAATCTTCTCGCGCCCCTTGATATCGGGGTTCGGCACATGGATCTGGCGGTCGAAACGACCGGGCCGCAGCAGCGCGGGGTCCAGCACATCCTTGCGGTTGGTGGCGGCGACGATGATCACACCCTCGTTCGCCTCGAACCCGTCCATCTCCACCAGCAACTGGTTCAGCGTCTGCTCGCGCTCGTCATTCCCGCCGCCGATGCCCACGCCACGCGCACGGCCCACGGCGTCGATCTCGTCGATGAAGACGATGCAGGGCGCGTTCTTCTTGGCCTGCTCGAACATGTCGCGCACGCGGCTTGCGCCCACACCCACGAACATCTCGACAAAGTCGGAACCCGAGATGGTGAAGAACGGCACCCCCGCCTCGCCCGCGATCGCGCGCGCCAGCAGCGTCTTACCGGTACCGGGCGGGCCCACCAGCAGCGCCCCCTTCGGGATCTTGCCGCCAAGACGGGAAAACTTCTGCGGGTTGCGCAGGAATTCCACGATCTCTTCCAGCTCTTCCTTGGCCTCGTCGATGCCCGCCACGTCGTCAAACGTCACGCGGCCGTGCTTTTCCGTCAACAGCTTCGCCCGCGACTTGCCAAAGCCCATGGCACCGCCACGCCCGCCGCCCTGCATCCGGTTCATGAAGAATATCCAGACCCCGATCAACACGAGGAACGGCAGCCAGATGCCCAGCACCGACAGGAAACCCGACTGCTCCTGCGCCTCGGCCTTCACCTCCACGCCCTTGGCAATCAACCGCTCGGTCAGGGTTTCGCCATCGGGCTTGATCGTCACATATTGCGACCCGTCCCGCGCCCGTACCACAACGCGCTCGCCATCCAGCGTGACACTCTGCACCTCGCCGCTGTCGACGCGGGCGATGAAATCCGAATAGGACAGCGTCCGCGACGACATCGTCGACTGGTTTCCGCTGAACAGATTGAACAGGGCGAGGATCAGCAGAAATAGTACGACCCAGAATGCGATGTTCCGCGCGTTGCCCACGAAGTCTCTCCTCATACCGCCGCAAGACCAGAAAACGGCCAGCGACCCGTTGCCTTTAAGATAGAGATAAAGCCCCCGGGTTCAATGCGATAAAGCTGCCGCAGAGAGCACACCTTCGGGTGGGGTGCACTCGGCCCGCCATTCCGCGCCAAAGCCTGCAAGCGGTGCCGCCACCACCTCGCCCCCGCGCCACAGGGAAACCGACGCGACCAGACTGGTGCGCGGCATCCCCGCCCCCCGCCAGTCAGGGCAGAGCGCAAGCCCCTTCTCCCCCAGCGCGCGCAGGGTCAAACCCTTGGAATCCGGACCCGAAACCCGCCAGCGCCCGTCCCAGACGCCGCCAGCCGGACACTCGACCCCCGCCACGGCCCGCAATTCCCGCGTCAGGCGCAGCCGCCCGCCCGCGACCGTCAGCCGCACACCGGCCAGCGTGGCCGCACGGCCCCCCGCCATCGCCGCCAGAAACCGCTCCAGCTCGGCCCCCCTTGGGCCATATTCCGCCGAACCGATCCACATCAGGGCGGCCAGCACCAGCCGCCGCGCGATCTCGGCAGGCAGCCCCGCCAGACCCGCCCCGTCAAGGATCACGTCGCCCCTGTCAATCCGCGCCACCCGCGCCGCCGCCTCGGCCGTGGCCGCCTCCAGCGCCGCGCGCACCTCGGCCATCCGCGCGGCCAGCGCGGCGATCTCGCCCGCACCCACCCCCGCCCCCTCCAGCGCGGCCACAGCCGCCCGCGCCCGCACACGGGCAAAGCGCGCATCGCCGTTC
>NZ_JAAATX020000022.1 GCF_009908265.2 Paragemmobacter amnigenus
CGAATTCTTCGTGTCCGACGACATGGCCGGTCCCGATGGCCCGCTGGCGGCCTATGGTCTGGTGTCCGACCCCGAGCTTGCCGCGACGCAGGACGCGGTCGCGAACGAGGTGGTCATGGGGCCGCTGGAATAAACCCGTCGGTCAAATGGGCGGCGCAGATTGTGCCGCCCTTCCTTCTTTCTGGGGCACTGGACGCAGCATGTCGGTCCTATTGACTGTTTCCCTTCTCTGCTTGCTTGCAGTAGCCGGCTTCGTTCTTTGCCGTCGGCGCGTTCTGATAATGGCACAGGGCGACACACGCAGGCTTCATTCCCTGCCTGCCTATTATGGTTGGCACGGCGCGCTCATGGCTTTCGTTCCTGCGCTGGCCCTGATGACATTGTGGCAGATCGCCCAACCGCTTGTGATCGAGAGCCGCCTGGCCGGCATGTTCCCGGAAGCAATGGTCGAAGATACCTCGGTGCGCACGCTGCTTTTTGCAGATGTGCGCCGGATCGCGGCGGGTCTGGATGCGGCCGTTGCGAAAGGGACTATGACGCCAGACGCAGCCGAAGAATTGAATACCACTGACGGTAACGTTCGCGAGCAGCTCGAGGCGTCGGGTGTGGCGCTGGGGGCAGAGGTACTGCCAGAGACCTTGGCCGCCGCTCAGCAATATCGTGCGGCTGCTTCTATGGCAGGCACTGTCCGCAGCGTCCTGGTTCTGACCGTGGCGGTCCTGTGCGTTTTTCTGGCCTATCGTTGGACCAACCCCGACTTCCGCGCCCGCAATCGGGTCGAAAGGGTGATGCTTTCGCTGTTGATGCTGGCGTCCCTGATCGCGATTCTCACCACAGTGGGGATCGTGTTGTCGATGTTGTCGGAAAGCTTTCGCTTCTTTTCCATGTTCCCGATCGGGGATTTCTTTCTAGGCTTGACGTGGTCGCCCGCCTTTCAGGGCAGTTCGGAGCTGGGGTTCCTGCCCCTGCTCTGGGGCACGCTCTATATCAGCGCGATTTCGATGCTGGTCGCGGTTCCCGTGGGTCTGTTCGCCGCGATCTACCTTGCGGAGTTTGCCGACAGGCGGGTGCGCAGCGTCGTGAAGCCCCTGATCGAGGTCATCGCGGGGATCCCCACGGTGGTCTTCGGCCTGTTCGCACTGGTCACGGTCGGCCCCGCCCTGCGCGACTGGTTTGCCATGCCCTTCGGACTGGGCAATTCCGGGTCTTCCGTCATGACGGCAGGCATCGTGATCGGCATTCTGAATATACCCTTCATCTCGTCCCTTGCAGACGACATCATCTCCGCCGTACCGCAAAGCCTTCGTGACGGGTCGGCGGGGCTTGGTGCGACCAAGGCGGAAACGATTTCGCAAGTGGTACTTCCTGCTGCCCTTCCGGGTGTGGTTGGGGCCGTGCTCATGGCCGCCAGCCGCGCCATTGGCGAGACGATGATCGTGACGATGGGAGCGGGAGCTGCGGCAAAGCTGGACCTCAACCCGTTCGAGGCGATGACGACCATCACGGTGAAGATCGTCAGCCAGTTGACCGGTGACACAGAGTTCAACTCGCCAGAGACGCTGGTCGCCTTTGCGCTGGGGATCTCGCTTTTCGTGATCACGCTTTCGCTCAACGTCCTCGCCGTCTGGATCGTGCGGAAATACCGGGAGCAGTATGAATGACCCAAGACACGGCAACCACGCCGACCGGTCCTCGGGCGGACCAGCATCCGCTGCTGTCCGGCAGTACCAGTCTCCGCCGTCGCAAAGCGCGTGAATGGCGACTCAAGGTCTATGGAGTTGCCGCCATCGGGCTGAGCCTCGCAACTTTGTTCGTCATGATCTTCACGATTTTGCGCGATGGCTCGCAGGCCTTCTATCAGGCGCGGCTGACATTCCCGCTCGTGGTAGACGCGGCAATCGTGGACAAGGAGGGCGCGCGCGATCCTGCGGCGATGGCGAAAGTCACGACAGTTGGCTACCAGCGCCTTCTGGCGCAGGCCTTTCTTGCCCATATCGAGACGTCGGGTGTTCCGCTTGGCGATGTGACGGAGAAGGAAGCGGGCGAGATGATCTCGCGCGATGCGGCGGGGCGCCTTCGCAAACAGGTGCTGTCCGATCCGGCGATCGTGGGCCAGACCATAACGGTTAACGCCTATGCCACGGGGCGGATTGACGGGTATCTGAAGGGCAGGGTGACGCGGGCCAGCGCAGAGCGTGACAGCCTGGTCACGCCCGCCCAGCTCGACCTTGCAGATCGGCTTTTGCAGGCGGGTATACTATCTCTTGGCTTCAATTCTGGATTTCTGACCGACCCCGACGCCTCTGATCTGCGCCCCGAATCCGCGGGGTTGGGTGTGGCGATCATCGGGTCAGTCTACATGATGGTGCTGGTGGCAATCTTCACTGTTCCAGTAGGGGTTGCGGCATCGATCTACCTCGAGGAATTCGCGCCTAAGAACTGGCTCACCGACTTGATCGAAGTGAACATATCGAACCTCGCCGCCGTGCCTTCGATCGTGTTCGGTATCCTCGGTCTGTCGATCTTCATCAACTTCATGGGTTTGCCGCAATCGTCCAGCCTTGTGGGGGCACTTGTGATCTCTCTCATGACGTTGCCGACGATCATCATAGCCACACGTGCGGCAATCAGGGCTGTGCCTCCGTCGATCCGAGATGCTGCGCTGGGGATCGGCGCGTCGAAGATGCAGATCGTCTTCCACCATGTCCTGCCGCTGGCCATGCCGGGGATCATGACGGGCACGATCCTTGGCCTTGCCTCGGCGCTGGGCGAGACCGCGCCTCTGTTGCTGATCGGCATGGTGGCCTTCGTGACGACCTATCCGTCGGGCCCGCTGGATGGCGGGATCATGGACCCTGCCACCGCATTGCCCGTGCAGGTCTACAGCTGGGCGTCGCGCTCCGACCCGGCATTCATCGAACGATCCTCGGGGGCGATCATCGTGCTGCTCGCCTTCCTGCTTGTCATGAACGTCGCGGCGATCCTGCTGCGCCGCCGCTTTGAACGCCGCTGGTAGGGATAGCCAAAACAATGAACGTGATGACAGTGGTGGAGAGAGACGTGAGCGAAACCCGCAGCAAGATGGACGCCAGGGGCGTACAGGTCTGGTATGGTGACAAGCACGCGTTGAAGGATGTGGATGTGGCGATCCTCGACCGCACCGTGACGGCGTTCATCGGCCCGTCGGGCTGTGGCAAGTCCACCTTTCTGCGTTGCCTGAACCGCATGAACGATACCGTTGCCTCGGCCCGGGTGATGGGGAAGATGACCATGGACGGGCAGGATATCTACGATCCCCGCGTCGACCCGGTGCAACTGCGCGCCAAGGTCGGCATGGTCTTCCAGAAGCCGAACCCGTTTCCCAAATCCATTTACGACAACGTTGCCTATGGCCCGAAAATCCACGGTCTCGCCCGCACCAAGGCGGAACTTGACGAGATCGTGGAGACAGCACTCAAGAAGGCCGCTCTCTGGAACGAGGTGAAGGACCGCCTTGCCGCACCCGGCACCGGTCTGTCCGGCGGCCAGCAGCAGCGCCTGTGCATCGCAAGGGCCATTGCGACAAGCCCCGAAGTCCTGCTGATGGACGAACCCTGTTCCGCCCTTGATCCCATCGCCACAGCGCAGGTCGAGGAATTGATCGACGAGCTTCGCGCCCATTTCACGGTAGTGATCGTGACCCATTCCATGCAGCAGGCGGCGCGGGTTTCCCAACGGACCGCGTTCTTCCACCTCGGAAATCTCGTCGAATACGGGGAAACGGGACAGATCTTCACCAACCCCCGGGACCCCCGCACCGAGGCCTACATCACCGGCCGGATCGGCTGAGGAGCGAGACATGACCCAACCCCATATCATTTCGTCGTTCGACCGCGATCTCGAAGCTGTGCAGGCATTGCTCATGCGGATGGGTGGGCTGGTGGAAAGCGCGATTCTGGATGCCGCCGAGGCCCTTGAAATGCGGGACGAGGGGCTGGCCCTGAAGGTCCGCGACGGGGATAAGGCCATCGATGCGCTGGAACAGCAGATCCATTCCGAATGCGCGCGGCTTCTGGCGCTGCGGGCCCCGACGGCCTCTGACCTGCGGATTGTTCTGACCGTTATGCGCGTTGCCGCGGCGCTGGAACGTTGCGGGGATTACGCCAAGAATCTGGCCAAACGTTCGTTAATCCTTGCCCATATGTCGCCGCTCGGTGGAACGACCGGATCGGTCTGCCGGATGGCAAAGACTGCTGTGCTGCGCCTGAAGGATTCTCTCGACGCCTTCATCGGCCGTGACAAGGTGCTGGCGGCTGACATCCGTGACCGGGATCGGGACATTGACCAGATGTACAACTCCCTGTTCCGAGAGCTTCTGACCCACATGCTGGAAGACCCGCGCGCCATCTCGCCTGCCATGCATCTGCATTTCATCGCGAAGAACATTGAACGTGTGGGCGACCATGCCACCAGCGTGGCCGAGCAGGTGATCTTTCTGGTGACGGGCGAGGTACCAGAAGAAGAGCGCCCGAAGGCCGATGCGACGGCCACGACCTCCCGTTCCACGGAGGAATGAAATGAACGAACGTCCGATGGTGCAGCAGCCCAAGGTACTTCTTGTAGAGGACGAGTTCGCACAGCGTGAGGTACTGGCATACAATCTTGAGGCCGAAGGTTTCGACGTCATCCAGGCCGACAATGGGGAAGATGCCCTGCTGCTGGTTGACGAGGATCATCCCGACATGATCATCCTCGACTGGATGATGCCGAAGGTTTCGGGAATCGAGGTTTGCCGTCGCCTGAAGATGCGGCCCGAGACGCGCGCGATTCCGATCATCATCCTGTCGGCACGCGCCGATGAGGTGGATCGTGTCCGTGGACTGGAAACTGGCGCGGATGATTACGTGATCAAACCATATTCGATGGTGGAACTTATGGCACGTGCGCGCGCACAGATCCGGCGCGTTCGCCCGTCGACGGTCGGAATGGTATTGCAGTTCGACGACATCCGCCTCGATGCCGAAAGCCATCGCGTCTACCGCGGCGACAAGGTTCTCCGGCTCGGCCCCACCGAATTCCGGCTCCTCACGGCGTTCATGGAAAAGCCAGGACGGGTCTGGTCGCGCGACCAGCTGCTGGACCGTGTCTGGGGCCGCGACATATACGTCGACACACGCACCGTCGACGTCCATGTTGGACGCCTGCGTAAGACCCTATGCGCTCACGGTCATTATGACCCTATCCGCACCGTGCGCGGATCGGGGTATGCTTTGGGGTAGTGTCTGGTTATGAGAACCTTAGGGGGTTATCCGATTTCTCCTCGTCGCTACGTTTGTCTTCAAATCTTGGTACGCCATCTGGGCAAATGACGGCGGTTGACTGCCCCCGCAACCAGAATTTCCCCTTTCATTTCCTCAGCCAAAAGCCGCCCCACCGGGCGGCCATGTCCGTTCTCGCCCATCCCCCGCCTCACAACCCCTGAAACCGGTATCCCGGGCCGTACCGCTCGATCCGCCCGAACTTGGGGTCCAGCAGATGCGCCCCGGTCACCGCAGAGCCGTCCTGCGCCAGCATCTCGAGCGTGCGCAGCCGCGTTGCGCGTGCAGCGGCGGCGTCCACGTCGAAGATGACACCCAGCGACGGGTCGGACAGTTGAACGTCCTGCACATGCACGACATCGCCCATGTGCAGCAGGTCACGTCCCCCGGCCTCGATCCGCAGACCGGCATGGCCGGGTGTATGGCCCGGCAGGGACAGGACGCTGATCCCTGGCAGGATCGTCTCGTCGCCCCGTACCAGCCGCAACCGGTCGCCATAAGCTGCCAGCGCGGTGGTCGCCAGCCTTTGCCATCCCCGCAGCGCCTCATCCGCGCCCGAAAAATGTGACTCCTCCATCCAGAAGGCGCGTTCTTCCGCGGTCAGCAGGAACTCCGCCGCCGGAAAGACCGCCGCGCCGGACGGGGTGACGGCGCCAGCCACATGATCGGGATGCAGATGGGTCAGGAACAGATGCGTCACCTCCTCCGGCGCGACACTTGCCTCGGCAAGGGCTGCCATCAGCCGCCCCGAAGACGGGCCGAACAGCCCGCCCGTCCCCGTATCCACCAGCAGGACAGCGTCGCCCGAGCGCAGCAGGAAGGCGTTGCAATGCGTCTGGACCTCGGTCTTTCCGGCCGCGCGCAGCAGGGTGCCGACATGCCCCGCCTCCGCCCCCGTGAAGATGCCCTCGTCAAAGACCAGCCGGCTGTCGGTCAGCGCGGTCATGCCGAAGGCGGCACAGGTATCGGTCAGTGCCATGTGTCCGTCCTTTCCCGTCCAGTTTCCGGCGCGTCCATGCCCCCCCCCCGCACCCGACCGGCAAGCCACCGCGCACCCCGGCCACATCGCAAAACGCCGCGGCCCCCGTGCCGGTTGCACGCCTACAGGTCGGCGCGCACCAGTGCCCCGCCCGGAAGCCCGCGCGTCAGGGCCTGCGCCTCGGGATCGGCAAGGTTCGACCGCTTGTTGCGCGCACTGGCGCAGGCATGCTCGCGCATCCGCGCCTCGGCCCTGTGTCCCTGCCGCGCCTGCACGGCATGCAGGATCTCGACATGGTCCTCATGCGCTGCCAGCAACTGCAGACGGCTTTTCGCGGCATCCTTCGGCTCGAAGATGAACGCATCCGGAGAGACGAGAGGCAACCGCCACATCTGCCGGATCGCAACCCGCACCGCCCAGTTGCCCGACGCCTCGATCATCGCCTCATGGAACCGGACATTCAGCGCGACCCACTCGGCGCGCGCTTCCGCCCCCTGCACGCCGTTCTGCAAAAGCGCCTCCTCGCGCGCCACGATGGCCGAAAGCCGGTCCGCCATCGCCCTGTCCAACCCCCGCTCCGACGCCTGCCGCGCCGCCATCGCCTCAAGCTCGCCCCGCACCTCGATCGCCTCGACGATCTGCTGGATCGAGAAATAGTTGACCCTGCATCCGCGATTGGGTTCGCGGGTCAGCAATCCTTCGTGTTCCAGACCGCTCATGGCCAGACGGGCGATGGTGCGCGACACACCCAACTCCTCGGCCACGGCCACCTCGCGCAATTTCGCCCCCGGCGGGAATTCTCCGTTCAGAACCCGTCGGCGCAGCGTCTCTGTCGCATCATCAACGGCGAAACTCATCGCGTCACTCGCTCCCGGACTGGCGCAAAGTCTAGGGTGCCCCCGCAACCCTTGTCCAGCACACCGCGCCGCGCCCCAGCGATGCCACGCCCGCACCAGGCAGACCGGCAACACCCCCGACAGCTGGCACGGAACTTGCCCGCCGCGCCGCGGGCCCCGACGGCTTGCCCCTGTCCGTGCTTTGTGGAAACCTCGCGCCGTGCCAAGGGCAGGGGGCTTGCGCCAGATGATCGAAACCGTTGTATCCATGCTGCTGGACCCGTTCCGCGCCGGTCTGATCTTCTTCCTCGTCCTCACCGCCCGGCGGACGCGCGCCACGATGGGGCTTTCCGTTCCGCTCGCGGCGGGTGTGGTCTTCATCGCGGCCCTGCTTCCCCTAACCACCGGCACGGGCCTTGCCGATGCCGCAGGCGGCATGATCCCCGCCATCCTTGCGGGCATCGTGGCCAACATCCTCCTTCTGGGACTCGTCCTTCTCGGCTGGACCGTCTGGGATCGCGCCCGTCGCTGACCCGACGGCTCCGATCGCGCGCCGACGCCTGCGCGCCCAGCAGGATGCAGCGCACGGCCCGCTGAAAAAGAAAACAGGCCGGGCTTTTCACCCGGCCTGTCCGCATC
Source organism: Paragemmobacter amnigenus (assembly GCF_009908265.2). GTDB lineage: Bacteria > Pseudomonadota > Alphaproteobacteria > Rhodobacterales > Rhodobacteraceae > Paragemmobacter > Paragemmobacter amnigenus. The sequence continues at coordinate 7,752 of NZ_JAAATX020000022.1, forward strand.
ACGCCGGTCACTTGTCGGCGAAGATGTCCTTCTTGTGGGTGCCGCCCGGAACGAACAGGGCCCCGATCACCACCGTCGCCGCGGCGATGACGATCGGGTACCACAGACCGCCATAGACGTTGCCCGTCTGGGCCGAGATCGCGAAGGCGGTCGCGGGCATCAGACCACCGAACCAGCCGTTGCCGATGTGATAGGGCAGCGACAGACCGGAATAGCGGATGCGTGTCGGGAACAGTTCCACCAGCATCGCCGCGATCGGGCCGTACACCATCGTCACAAGGAGGATGAGGTAGGTCAGGATCGCCACGACCGCCAGCTTCTGGCCGGTGAAGATGTCGAAGAAGTGCTGGGCCTTCGCCACCGTCTCGTTCGCATCTGCCGACAGCGGATAGCCCGCCGCCGTCAGCGCGTCGTTCACCTGCTTGGTAAAGGCAGCCGGAACGCCTTTCTCGGCATCCAGCGCCGCCTGCGCCGCGTCGATGGCCGCCTGATCCGTCCCCGCCTTCGCGGTTTCCAGCGCAGCGGTCAGTTCCGCAACCTTGGCCGAATTGGCAGCCGCGTCATAGGCGGCGACAACCGTCTCGCCGATGGCGACCTGCGCCACCGCAGCATTCGCATCGAAGTTGGTGGTGTAGTTGACCGAAGTCCGCGCCAGCGTCGACTTCGCCACGTCGCAGGAGTTGGTGAACTTCACCGTGCCCGTCGGGTTGAACTGGAACGAGCAGTCGGCCTCGCTCGCCGTCACCGTGACCGGGGTCTGGTGCGCCGCATACAGGGCCGGGTTCGCGATCTGCGTCAGCAGCGGGAACACGAACTTGTAGGTCAGCGCCGCGATCAGGCAGCCCGCAAGGATGATCGGCTTGCGCCCGATCCGGTCCGACAGCGCGCCAAAGAACAGAAAGCCGCCGGTGCCAAGGATCAGCGACCACGCCACAAGAACGTTGGCGGTGAAGCTGTCGACCTTGATCACGTTCTGCATGAAGAACAGCGCGTAGAACTGGCCCGAGTACCACACCACGGCTTGACCGGCGACAAGGCCGAACAGCGCGATGATGGCGAACTTGCCGTTCTTCCAGGTGCCAAAGGCCTCGCGCAGCGGAGCCTTCGATGCCGCACCCTCTTCCTTCATCTTCTTGAAGGCCGGGGATTCATTCATCTGCAAACGGATGTAGAGCGAGATGAGCAGCAGGAAGATCGACCCGAGGAACGGAATGCGCCAGCCCCAAAGGTCGAAGGCCTTGATCATCTTCGGCGTCCCGTCGGCATTCATCACCGCCGCACCGGCCGCGTCCAGAACCGGCGTCGGTTCCCAGTTGCCGTTCACATAGCCCTGTACCGACAGGATGACGACAAGCGACAGCAGCAGCCCCAGCGTCGCCGTGGTCTGGATGAAGGCCGTGAAATAGCCGCGCTGGTTGGCGGGCGCATGCTCGGCCACATAGACCGCCGCACCGCCATATTCCCCGCCCAGAGCCAGGCCCTGCGCCATGCGCAGCGCGATCAGGATGACGGGCGCAGCCGCACCCCAGGACGAATAGCCCGGCAGCAGACCGACGAGGAAGGTCGACAGACCCATGATCAGGATCGTCATCAGGAAGGTGTACTTCCGCCCGATCAGGTCACCCAGCATCCCGAAGACCAGCGCGCCGAACGGACGCACGATGAACCCCGCCGCAAAGGCGAGCAGCGCAAAGACGTTGCGCGTCGCTTCGGGGAAGGCGGTGAAATACTGCGCGCCGATGATCGCGGCGAGCGAGCCGTAAAGATAGAAGTCGTACCATTCGAAGATGGTACCGGCAGAAGAGGCAAGGATGACCTTCCTCTCTTCCGCCGTCATGGGACGCGACCGGTCCCTGACGTTCATGTCAACAGATGCCATTCAGGCTTCCTCCTTGTTGCCGGCCCTGCCGGGGCCGTCCCACAGTCGCGGGCGCGCCTTCCGGCTGCGCTCCGCCTCCCTTCCTGCCTGTCCGGGCATCGCCCGGGCACGGCTCTGGTTCAGGCTGTCACCGACCGGACGATTGCGGCGAGCGCGCTCTGGATGTCTGCGATGTTGCCCATCGCGTCGATCCGTTGGAGCACGCCCCTGCCCTCGTAATAGGCGATCAGCGGGGCCGTCTGGGCGTGATAGGCCTTCAGCCTCT
>NZ_JAAATX020000023.1:2500-5510 GCF_009908265.2 Paragemmobacter amnigenus
CTGAATACATAGGGGTTTTAGAGCGAACCCGGGGAACTGAAACATCTAAGTACCCGGAGGAAAGGAAATCAATAGAGACTCCGTTAGTAGTGGCGAGCGAACGCGGACCAGCCGAGCCTGGAAGAGTGACTGGAACTGTCTGGAAAGGCAGGCCACAGCGGGTGACAGCCCCGTACAGGAAGCTCCACGGGACATATCAAGTAGGGCGGGACACGTGAAATCCTGTCTGAAGATCGGGGGACCACCCCCGAAGGCTAAGTACTCCTTGCTGACCGATAGCGAACCAGTACCGTGAGGGAAAGGTGAAAAGCACCCCGACGAGGGGAGTGAAACAGTACCTGAAACCGGACGCCTACAAGCAGTCGGAGGGGCCTTGAGCCCTGACGGCGTACCTTTTGTATAATGGGTCAACGACTTGGTCTAACGAGCGAGCTTAAGCCGATAGGTGTAGGCGCAGCGAAAGCGAGTCTTAAAAGGGCGCATGAGTTCGTTGGATCAGACCCGAAACCAGATGATCTAGCCATGAGCAGGATGAAGGTTGGGTAACACCAACTGGAGGTCCGAACCAACACCCGTTGAAAAGGGTCTGGATGACTTGTGGCTAGGGGTGAAAGGCCAATCAAATCTGGAGATAGCTGGTTCTCCGCGAAAGCTATTTAGGTAGCGCCTCGGACGAATACCTCGGGGGGTAGAGCACTGCATGGGTGATGGGGTCCCACAGACTTACTGAGCCTAAGCAAACTCCGAATACCCGAGAGTACTATCCGGGAGACACACGGCGGGTGCTAACGTCCGTCGTGAAGAGGGAAACAACCCTGACCTGCAGCTAAGGCCCCTAATTCGTGGCTAAGTGGGAAAGCATGTGGGACGGCCAAAACAACCAGGAGGTTGGCTTAGAAGCAGCCATCCTTTAAAGATAGCGTAACAGCTCACTGGTCTAGACAAGCTGTCCTGCGGCGAAGATGTAACGGGGCTCAAGCCACGAGCCGAAGCTCAGGATGCACAGCAATGTGCGTGGTAGCGGAGCGTTCTGTGATATAGCTCAATGCCTCTCTTGCATCGCTTGCGGTGCATTGGAGGCAAGGAGCTTTCTGTGAAGCCGGGCCGTGAGGCATCCGGTGGAGAGATCAGAAGCGAGAATGTTGACATGAGTAGCGACAAAGAGGGTGAGAGACCCTCTCGCCGAAAGTCCAAGGGTTCCTGCTTAAAGCTAATCTGAGCAGGGTAAGCCGGCCCCTAAGGCGAGGCCGAAAGGCGTAGTCGATGGGAACCAGGTTAATATTCCTGGGCCAGGAGGATGTGACGGATCTCAGGTGTAGTTCAGGCTTATCGGATTGTCTGGGCTGCTGAGAGGTTCCTGGAAATAGCCCTCCATCAGACCGTACCCTAAACCGACACAGGTGGACTGGTAGAGTATACCAAGGCGCTTGAGAGAACCACGTTAAAGGAACTCGGCAAAATGCCTCCGTAAGTTCGCGAGAAGGAGGCCCCGTCTGTAGGCAACTATGGGCGGGGGGCACAAACTAGGGGGTGGCGACTGTTTACTTAAAACACAGGGCTGTGCGAAGCCGTAAGGCGACGTATACAGTCTGACGCCTGCCCGGTGCTGGAAGGTTAAAAGGAGGGGTGCAAGCTCCGAATTGAAGCCCCAGTAAACGGCGGCCGTAACTATAACGGTCCTAAGGTAGCGAAATTCCTTGTCGGGTAAGTTCCGACCTGCACGAATGGCGTAACGATCTCCCCGCTGTCTCTAACGTGGACTCAGCGAAATTGAACTGTGTGTCAAGATGCACACTACCCGCGGTTAGACGGAAAGACCCCATGAACCTTTACTCCAGCTTTGCACTGGCATCAGGATTGTGATGTGCAGGATAGGTGGTAGGCATCGAAGCAGGGACGCCAGTCTCTGTGGAGCCTCCCTTGAGATACCACCCTTCGCACTCTTGATGTCTAACCGCGGCCCGTTATCCGGGTCCGGGACCCTGCATGGTGGGGAGTTTGACTGGGGCGGTCGCCTCCCAAACAGTAACGGAGGCGCGCGAAGGTTGGCTCAGACCGGTCGGAAATCGGTCGTTGAGTGCAATGGCAGAAGCCAGCCTGACTGCAAGTCTGACAAGACGAGCAGAGACGAAAGTCGGCCATAGTGATCCGGTGGTCCCAAGTGGGAGGGCCATCGCTCAACGGATAAAAGGTACTCTGGGGATAACAGGCTGATGATGCCCAAGAGTCCATATCGACGGCATCGTTTGGCACCTCGATGTCGGCTCATCTCATCCTGGGGCTGGAGCAGGTCCCAAGGGTATGGCTGTTCGCCATTTAAAGAGGTACGTGAGCTGGGTTTAGAACGTCGTGAGACAGTTCGGTCCCTATCTGCCGTGGGTGTAGGAGACTTGAGAAGAGTTGCCCCTAGTACGAGAGGACCGGGGTGAACGTTCCACTGGTGGACCAGTTATCGTGCCAACGGTAGTGCTGGGTAGCTATGAACGGACAGGATAACCGCTGAAGGCATCTAAGCGGGAAGCCCCCTTCAAAACAAGGTCTCCCTTGAGGGCCGTGGAAGACCACCACGTCGATAGGCCGGAGGTGTAAGTGCAGCAATGCATTCAGCTGACCGGTACTAATTGCCCGATAGGCTTGATTTGATCCAGAAACAGCAAGGCTGTCTGATCAAAAGCAAATGCGCTTGGAACAATACAAATACTGATGAAATGGGGACCGGAAAACCAACCGTGCCCCGTGTTTCTTCCTCGGTTTGGTGGTCATAGCACGAGCAAAACACCCGGTCCCATCCCGAACCCGGCCGTTAAGTGCCGTCGCGCCAATGGTACTCCGTCTCAAGACGTGGGAGAGTAGGTCACCGCCAAACCTAGAAAGAAACACAAAAATCCCTCCCTAAACGATCACAAAATCCCCCAGAAAAGACAACAACAGACGCGGGGTGGAGCAGCCCGGTAGCTCGTCAGGCTCATAACCTGAAGGCCGCAGGTTCAAATCCTGCCCCCGCAACCAG
>NZ_JAAATX020000024.1 GCF_009908265.2 Paragemmobacter amnigenus
CGCCCGCCTCATGCTCCTGCAGGATGCCTATGATCTGCTCTTCCGTCAGTCGTGCCTTCTTCATCGTCCGTCCTCTCCATGGGCCGGACTCTAATCGCAGGTGGAGGAAAAATCCCGTGGCAGGTCATTTTTGTCTCGTTACTTGACGCCGCGATGATCGTGACATACTTCATGTCGCGTTAGGGGGAGTGATGACGCTCGCAGAGCTGGCCGAACGCATCGGCACCGCACCACGTCAGATCCGGTTTCTCATCGCGGAGGGCATACTGCCTCCCGCCAATAAGACTGGTCGTGCGGCAGATGCTTATGGCGAAGAACACCTGATCAAGGCCCAAAGATACCTCGCCCTTCACAGGATGGGGATGAAGCCGGCTTCTATCAAGGTGCTCATGGCTTTCGACGACGCGGTGCCGATTGTGCAATCCGGTGGAGTAGAACTGCGTGTGTCGCCTGACATCGCGCCCGATGCCATCGATGTTGATGCAGTCGTCGCCGAAATCGCTGCAGCCTTAAGAACCTATGTTTCGAAGGGATAATTCATGGCGAACGGTATGGTCTTCGGTCACCTGCTCGAAGAACTGAATGACGGCGTCACTATATTCCGCGATGGAGACGGCAAGCATATGCCCCTCAGTAGCACCGCAATTGATGTCTCCATCCAGTCCGGGCTGGCGATTGTTGTTACGACCCGCACCTTCGCGAATGTTGAAGATGTCCCCATCGAAGCCGTGCTCACCATGCCGGTTGGTTTCAATGCCGTCGTTACGGGTCTGTCGGCCAAGATTGATGGGCGCCCGCTCCGCGCCGTTGCCAAAGGCAAGACGGCAGCTCGGACCAGTTATGAGGGCGCAATTGATCAGGGCAAGATGGCGATCCTTCACGAAGAAGTCTTGCGCGGCATCCATGTCCTATCGGTAGGTCAGTTGGCTCCGGGAAAAGAAGTATCTGTCGAACTGCGCACCGTGATGCCGTTGGCCGCCACAGAAAATGGTCTTTTGCTGCGCCTGCCCATGACCACAGGTCAGCTTTATGGCGTGTCTCCGCTACAGCCGGCCGATAACCTGATCACTTCGGCATCTGTGCAGCACGTGGCATCGCTTCGCGTTCACTCGGATAGCGGAGTGCCGCATCTTATCGGCTTTGGTTCGTTGGCTGATGGACAGGCGATTGATGTTCTTATGAATAAATCCGTCGAGATCGAAATCGCGGGCGGCGCGATGGGAACATTGCTCGGCGTGTCAGCAAGCGGGCGGCAGGTTCGGCTCGATCTGCGCCGAGAGCCAAGCGGCGAAAACAGTCTGAAAATCGCCATCCTCATTGATCGGTCTGGTTCGACGGGCAGCCCGGTCGGGACTGATGGGCAAACCGTGCTTTCCGCCATTCGGGGAGGTCTTGCGAAGTCACTGAAGAACGTGACGGACGAGGACCTGATCGCCATCTGGCAGTTCGATGATAGTTGCCAGCGGCTTGGGACCGGACGCGGCGCTGAAATTCTTCAGATCCTGAAGAGGTTGAAGCAGCCAGGCGGCGGCACCCGCCTTGGCGAGGCCATCAAGGCCGTTGCCCGCACTGGTGCGCAGGATATCCTTGTGCTGACGGATGGTCAGACCTGGGACCAGCTGTCACCGCAGGTCGAAGGGAAGAACGTTCGCGTCAGCGCCGTGCTGGTGGGACGAGCCAGTCTTGATGCCAATATCGGGCATTTCTGCGCGGCGACCGGGGGTGACCTCTTCTACACGCCAGATGCTGACGTGGAAAAATCTGTGTCCGTTGCTCTTTCGCAAATGCGCTCGTTCCGTACAGAGCGTCAGCTTGAAACGGAGGGTTCAGACCTGGTTCGTGTCGTGCAAACGCTCGGCGGCGTGACTGTCAGCGCACAATGGAGCGACGCGATGGCTATGGGAGCTGCCGACGACATTGGCCGCTACGCCGCCGCGCTGTGCCTGGGTCAGCTTGATGACGCTGCCGCTGAACGATTGGCGGTAATGGAGGGTCTTTGCAGCAATGTCACCAGTCTCGTCTTGATCGATGAAGCCGGTGCGCTGAGCGATGGCATCTCCGAAACACGTAAGATCCCGCTGATGGATGCTGACGACGGCAGCCAACTTGGGGACTTCATCGAAGATCGAAATGCGATCCTTCCTATGGCTAGGGCAAGCGCAAGCTATTCGGCGTCAGAAGACAGGGCACCACGCATGCGCTTCGGGATCAGCAGTCTTTTGCCAGCTCGCAATGCGCCGACACCAAGTGTTCCGTCGGGCGGCACTCCAAGCCCAGAAGCGCTCTCTCGGCTCCAGGCCGCTGTTTCGAAGACCCCTGTGCCGAGCGGACAGAGAAGGAAGCTGCGCTCGTTCCTCGACGACGGGATCATTGAGCCTGCGAAGCAAGAGGCACTGCGAAAAGCGAAAGAATATCGCCTTGCCGAAGTGGCGGTGGGCATCGATTGGGAGAACCAGGCAAATCGTTTTCTGTCGCTAGCGTTTGACGGCCTATTGGTGAGCGAGCAGACGGCACTTGAGCGGTTGGTTCAGCATGTGCTGGCCCTTGCCTTCTCGCGCTCCGAAGATGCCCTCAAGCGGGATCTGCTTGCTTACTTGTCACTGCGGTTCGTGACCCATTCTCGCGCGGCGCGGCGCTTTGCCGTCAAAGTTCTCGACGGGCGCTCGGAAGCAGCGTTTATCGCAGAATACGACGCCTTGATTTTTTCAGACGTGATTGAAGGGAAATAACATGCTGAAAATAATTACTATTCTTGCCGTGCTCGGGTTGCCGACGATTGCTGCAGCACAGAACTGCACGATCTTTGATGACATGGCGATGTGTTCTGACGGTACAAGCGCCATGCGTATCGGTGAAACGACATACTTCGATGACGGCAGCACAGCGACCGAGCTGGGCGACACAACTTTCTTCGATGATGGCTTTACGGCGACCGATATTGGCGGCTCTACATTTTACAGCGACGGGACATCGTCGTCTCAGATCGGTGACACCACGTTCTTCGACGACGGCTCAACTTGCACGCAGATCGGGAACCAGCTTTTCTGCAATTGAATCCATGTCGGCGAGGCGAATGACTTATGCCCGGCTATAATCACTACCCAAGCTGTCAGTGTGGTTGGTGTGTCGCGCATGGGCGAACCGTCGACAACGCGGCTTTACGCAACGAGATGGCACGCAGGACGTCGGCTGATTTTCTCAAGAGGAACGGCGCATCACGTCTTGGATCTAGCTGTTTCGTTGCTCCAAACGCTACTTGTCCCGTTTGCAAAGCAAGCGTTTACTTTTATGCGAATTCAAACGGAAGCAGGGTATTCTTTGATGATCTAGGGCCGCCATGGCCCAAGCACCCTTGTACCGACAGGCCAAATGTTGCGGCGCGAGTGGCCGTTATTGGTGCTCGGCCAGAGCGCAGAAAGATAGGACTTATAAAGGAGATCGTCGGACATGCGTGGGTGCTAGATCGAAAGCGCGCACCCAGTCTCGACCGTACAGAATCTCCCAACCTGGACGGATGGCGCCTTCTGTTGATTACAGAGGTCAAAGCAAGGGGTGGAAAAGTACAGCTTTCAGCCGAGTTTGTGGAAACAATACATCAGCACCGGATTACTCTGCTGGCCGACCAAGGTGGCCAGTTCTATGTTGGCCAATTCGCCAGTCTACGACGCGATGTTTTGTCGTTCTTCGATGAAATCGCTGGAGAGCGCCGAGACGTCGGGGTGACTTACGAAGGTATGAAGCCCTCTCAACCGGAGCCCCGTGCTCCAGCGCGACCACCGGCGGACCATCGTCGCCTTGATGCGTTTGGACTTCCTGCCGCGTTGAAAACGGAGGGCATCCCCGGACCGGCTGAACGAGCGCATTATATTGGGCGGGACCCATCGTCTCGGTACTTCGAGGACGTGAAAGAGATCATACAGATTGCAGCGAAGAAGGGAGCCAACTATTTGGCGGATTTCCAGATCGTTCTCAACGATCGTAATGTCAGAACGCTTCGCTCATCAAAATGGACCAGAGAGCTTGTTTCCGCGGTGATCTACGACATACGCCACGAAGAAAAGCTACGACCTCAGAAACCAAACCGAGCAGCCACTGTTGCGGCAGCCATTCATGAGGCGGATCGTGAAAAGATTGCGAAAGAACTGCAAGAGACCGAAGCTAGGATAGCAGACTTGGAAGCCAGCTGGGATGCTGCAGCTTCGGGCAATCAGCGCCAAAAGATCCATGATCAACTGAGTGCAGCTCGTCGGAGGCGTACTAAATTGTTCGGGATGCTATGGGGTTGAAGGGCGGGCTGTCAGATTAGCGTCGGATTACTGTCCCCCGTTAATGCGCAGCAGTTCGCGGCGCTCCCGTGCCGCAGCCACGGGCACCGGAGAGAGTTCGATTTTTGTCAAACTCCCTCCGCCACTTTTCCTTGTGCGACCGCCTTTCACCCGACAGGACAAAAGCCTGAGCGCGCCCGCCGCGAGACAGACGTCTGCATGTGCGGTCGTTGGAGACTTTTCTGACCTTGGGCAGAGAGACGCGGCAGTTCCCGCCCGGACGGGGACGTCTGTTACACCGTCAAGGGCCTCTCGCTTGGCCCGAATGGTGTGCATGCATGTGGAAGGGCCGCCTGCCTTTGGCGGATCGGGCAGCAGTGCGATGAAAGCTGACGGGCCTTGTGCAGACTGCCTGGCTGGGATGGATTTTGGTCATTTATCAGGCAGAAATTGTCCAAAGATTCAAAATTTTCTTTGGATAAGTTTATTATTAATGAAAAGTATTTAATATAAACATAAATAAAAAGCGAATACCCGTCGTTTCCCGACCGTGTCACGCGCAGCCCGCTAGATGTGAGTTCTCAGAAGGTCATTCACCCTTGCGATTGGCGGGAGGCCGCCCAGTGCAGAATGTGGTCGTGACTGGTTGAACCAGTCAAGCCAGCGCGTGAGGTCGGCGTTTCGCGCTGCTGA
>NZ_JAAATX020000025.1 GCF_009908265.2 Paragemmobacter amnigenus
CCAACATCAGCAGCGCGAAACGCCGACCTCACGCGCTGGCTTGACTGGTTCAACCAGTCACGACCACATTCTGCACTGGGCGGCCTCCCGCCAATCGCAAGGGTGAATGACCTTCTGAGAACTCACAGCTAGGGCCGCGCGCGTCCCGCCGGGGCGGGCGCCCATGGCGCACGTCCCGGTGGGGCGGGACGTGCGCGGACCGTGGCTTTTGGCCACGGTCCGGTCCGACCGTTGCACTCGGGGTCTTGTGGCGGGATTGCTTTTGCCATCGCGTACCGAACGTCGAAGTGCGCGGGGCAGGTCAGGGCGGGGGCAGCCTTACCCCTTGGGCCGGTTGAACCGCCCTTCGATCTGCGCGCCGCTTTCGATCACCAGCGAGGTATAGGTCACGTCCGCCTCGACCTGCGCGGTGGCGCGCAGGGTGAAGGACTGGGTGGAGACGCGGCCGTCAAGCTTGCCCTTCACCTCGACCGTTTCGGAGGAGACGGTGCCTTTGACCGCGCCTTCGCCGCCGATCATCAGGCTGCGGGCGGTGAGGTTGCCCTCGATGTCGCCGAACACCTCGACCGAACCGGTGGAGGTGATCTCGCCCGTGATCCGCAGGTCCGAGGCGAGGACGGATTTCCCGGCATTCGGGTTGGGCGCGCGGGCCGGTTGTGGCGCGGCGGGGGCGGTGTCGGGCTTGCTGAACATGGTGTCCTCCGAAGGGTGCGGAGATAAAGGGGGAATGGCGCGATGCGGTCAAGGGGCGAGACGGCGGGCCGCGGGGGCTGGGCGGCGGCGTGCTGTCTTTCCGGCGCGGCGGTGTCGGTTCCGGACCGGACAGGCGGGGGGGCGGGATGGTCAGATGGGCGGGGAATCAGCAGACGGGGCAGCGCGGGCCATGCAGGGTAATGAATTCTTCCGTCCGGTCTCGGGCTTTGACCTGCCGCGATTCGCGGGCATTCCGACCTTCATGCGGCTGCCGCATGTGGGGCTGGACGATCCGCGACTGGCCGAGGTGCAGATCGGCCTGATCGGTGCGCCATGGGACGGGGGGACGACGAACCGGCCCGGGCCGCGCCACGGGCCGCGCCAGTTGCGCGACCTGTCCACCATGATCCGCGCGCAGAACGGGGCGACATGGGTTGCGCCCTTCGACTTGGCGCGCTGTGCCGATCTGGGCGATGTGGCGCCCAATCCGGGCGATCTGATGGACAGTCTGGCGCGGATGGAGGCGTTCTATGACCGCGTGGTGGCGGCGGGCATCCTGCCGCTGACGGGGGGCGGGGATCACCTGTGCAGCCTGCCCATCCTGCGGGCGGTGGCGAAGAAGCGTCCCGTGGGGATGGTGCAGTTCGACAGCCATACCGACCTGAACGACGTCTATTTCGGGACCAGCCGCTATAACCATGGCACGCCCTTCCGCCGCGCGGTGGAAGAGGGGCTGATTGACCCTGCGCGCTATGTCCTGATCGGCATAAGGGGCACGGCCTATGGGCGCGAGGACTGGGATTTCGCCGCCGCCAACGGCATCCGCATCATTCCGGTGGGTGAATTCCACCGGAGGGGCGTCGAGGATGTGATGGCCGAGGCGCGCGAGATCGTCGGCGAGGGGCCGACCTATCTGACCTATGACATCGATTTCGTCGACCCGACCTTTGCCCCGGGGACGGGCACGCCCGAGGTGGGCGGGCCGAATTCCTGGCAGGCGCTGGAGGTGGTGCGGGGCTTGCGGGGGGTGGACCTTGTGGGGGCCGATCTGGTGGAGGTCAGCCCGCCCTTCGATCCGTCGGGCGGGACGGCGTGGCTGGGGATTTCGATCATGTTCGAGATCCTGTGCCTGATGGCGGAGCGGGTGGCGGGCCGCTGAACGGGGGCGTTGCCCCCGCGCGTCGCCGGGGCGACGCTTCCCCCAGGGTATTTGGACCGAGATGAATGAGCAGGGTGCAGGGATGGATATCGATCTGGTCGTGAAGAATGCACGGGTGATCACGATGGATGCGGGGCGGCCTTTCGCCAGTGCCGTTGCGGTGCGTGGCGGGCGGATCGCTGCGGTGGGGGGCGAGGAGGTTGCCGCGCTGGCCGGTGCGGGGTGCCGCGTGGTCGATGCGGGGGGGCGGACGCTGCTGCCCGGTTTCGTGGAGAGCCATCTGCATCTGGTGCTGGGGGGCGCGGAGCTGGTGCAGTTGCAGATCGGGGGCGTCATGGGGTTCGAGGCGCTGCGCGCGGCCTTTCTGGGATATGCGGCGAAGAATCCTGACCGTGCGCTGTTGATGGCGCAGGGGGCGGCTTACGAGATCCTTGGCGCGCCGGTGACGCGGCAGGATCTGGACCGTGTGATCGCGGACCGTCCCATCGCGATGATGGCGCCCGATCACCATACGGTCTGGGCCAATACGCTGGCCCTGCAGGAGGCGGGGCTGCTGCACGGGGCCCCGATGCCGCACGGGCATGAGGTGGTGATGGGGCCGGATGGCACCGCGACGGGCGAGCTGCGCGAGTTCGAGGCCTTCGGTCCCGTGCTGGCGCTGGGGGGCGAGGCGCATCTGCAGCTGGGCATTGCCACGGGGGGCGAGCCGGAGCCGTGGCCGGATGACGCCACCTTTGCCGCCGATCTGGACAAGGTGGCGGCGGGGCTGGCGCATTGCGCGGCGCACGGGATCACCACGATGGTGAACATGGACGGCAACCGCTATACCTGCGCGCTGCTCGCGGCGCTGGAGGCGCAGGGGCGGCTGACGGCGCGGGTCAAGGTGCCCTTCCACATGAAGCCGCATATGGAGCTGTCGGAGCTGGAGCGCGCCAGCGCCATGGCGGCAGAGTATGGGGGCGACTGGGTGCGCTCGGGTTTCGTCAAGATGTTCATGGACGGGGTGGTGGACAGCCGCACCGCCTATATGCTGCACGACTATCCCGGGCATCCGGGGCATCGGGCGGACCCGCTGTTCGCGCCGGAGCGGTTCAAGGCCATCTGCACCGAGATCGACCGGCGCGGCTTGCAGATCGCCGTCCATGCGATCGGGGATGCCGCCGTGCGCCAGACCATCGACGGGTACGAGGCGGCGGGGCGCGCGAACGGCCTGCGCGACATGCGCCACCGGATCGAGCATATCGAGCTGATCGACCGCGCCGATGTGCCGAGGCTGGGCGCGCTGGGGATCACGGCCAGCGTGCAGCCCCCGCATCCGCCCGGGGTGATGGATTTCCCGATGTCGACCATGGACCACGTGTTCCACCGCGACCGCTGGAAGGACGCCTATCTTTGGAAGAGCCTGAAACAGGCGGGCGCGCCGGTTGCCTATGCCAGCGACTGGCCGGTGACGGATGTCTCGGTCATGCGCGGGATACAGGCCGCGCTGACGCGGGTTCCCTATGAGGGCGCAGGGGACGAGCGGCTGGACCTGATGGAGACGCTGCACGCCTATACGGCGGGCGGCGCCTGGGCCGGACATTGGGACGACATCACCGGCACGCTGCGGGCAGGGATGGCGGCGGACATGGTCCTGCTGGACGGGGATATCGAGTCGGTGGCGCCCGACCGGATCGGAGCGATGGGAATCGCGCTGACCGTGGCGGGGGGGCGCGTGACCTATGCGGCCGAGGGGTTTGCCCGGGCGGAGGGGTGATTCACGGTCGGGCAGGGGGGTCAATCGGGGTGACTCGGTCAGGATTCGCCCGACAGGCCGCCGCGAAGGCGATATCTTCGGGGCGGACAGGGCGGGGGCCAAGCGGAAAATGACGCAAGCCCCCGCGAAAACCCCAAGTTTTCTTGGGTTGCCGAAAAAATCGTCATCACCCTGTCATTTTTCCTCTTGCGGTCCCCCGACGCGATCCGTAGATAACGCCTCACCGAAGACGAAGAGACGCTGAAACGCAGAACGAAGTCGACGGAAGTTGCGGCAGAAGTCGTAGCGAAAAAACTCTGGAGGCAAGGCGGGAAGCGACGCTGGTAGCAGCGTGCGGCTTGTTTTGTGTCTGGAACGCTCTTTGACAAGATGATGAATGAAGGGATATGCGGGCGGTTTGGGCGCATCGGCGTCAGATCGCAGCATATCGGCCTAGTAGGGATTTCGGTTCCGATGATCTAGGTGTCAGCTTCACGGTTTG
>NZ_JAAATX020000026.1 GCF_009908265.2 Paragemmobacter amnigenus
TGCTCTCGACTGTAGACGGTAAGGCGGGCACCTTGGTGCGGGTTGTTCATCCTGCGGAATCCTCGGCTGGAGTTTGGCGATTGCAGCCTAACCCCGCTTCGGGTGAACAACCTCCCGAGAATTCACAGCTAGAGGTTCACCCAGTTGTGAATACGGAGCTGCACAATGAAGTGGAAATTAGGGGCGGCATTGTCAGTGCTGCTGTCGATGGCCGGAGTGGCAAATGCCGGTCCGACTGTCCGGTTCGAGGATGGCGCGTTTGGGGATGTCGGCCAGAATACAAACGTTTTGGCGGGGAAGCGGGTTTTCCCTGATCCCCTGCTGATCGATTATGTCGAAATCACCCAGCCGGGAACAGCGACCACGTTTGCGCTTCAGGGTAACGACCTGAAGGTCGACCTGATCATCAAGCCGATCGGTGCCTCCGAAATCATCATCCGCGACGCCATCATCAACTGGCGGACAACGCAGAATGGCAATGTCACGGGCTTTGGCATCGTGCCGCCGCCGTCCATCACGACGCCCATCGTCGATGCGGGGAACACCATTCTGTTCACGGTCCTTGGCGCCACTGCGACGGATGCGGGCACCAATATCTTCCTCGACCATCCGATCCGCAACGAGGGTCAGTTGACTGACCTTGATCCCGAAATTTCGGGCAACGCCGCGACCGCCAAGACCTTGCTTGCGGACCTAAACTCGCTGTTGGCACCGCCCGCCGGGACGCCCTCTCTGACCGTGCAGAAGACGGTCGATGACTCGGTTCCCGGAACGCTTTCCTACACGATCACGGTTACGAACACGACGACCGGCACAGACCCGGTAAGCCTTACCGGTATCGCTCTCAACGACCTCCTTACCGTCTCGGTCGCCAACGTGCCGGGCGCGCCTGTGGCGCTGGACGAAGGCGAACCCGTGGCGACTGGTACGGGCTCGGTCGATGCGGCTGCAGGCGACGGTGTGTGGGACGTTCTGGCACCCGGCGGATCCCTGACCTATACGATCGACGTGTTGGTCTCTGATTACCCCGGTGCGACGTCGTTCTCGAACCTCGCCACGGCGACGGCTGCCGGGTCGTTCTTCGACCAAAACCTGAACGGGATAAATGACGACAATCCGGTCGACCTGAATACCAACACAATTGCTGATGACCCGAACCCGGTCGGTCCGGGCGCGACGGTGGATTCCAGCACGGCCGGAAACTCGGTTCCCGGTGCGGGGAATGGCTCTCCGACCGTGACCGTTCTGGGCGCGGAAGAAATGACCGTGACCAAAACCGCTGATACCTCCGGTCTGCAAAAGCCGGTGCAGGTGGGCGATGTCATCGATTATCTGATCACGGTGGAAAACACCGGCGCGGTGACCCTGACCAATGTGTCAGTGAATGATGCGCTGACCTTGGACGAAGTGCAGCTGATCGATGGCGGTACCGACCTGTACGAGGATACCGATGTTCTCGATCCGGGTGAAACGCTCGCCTATGTCGCGAGCCATACCGTCACGCAGGCCGATCTTGCCGCCGGTTTGGTGAACAATACCGCCGTCGCAACAGCGGAATCGCCTGACAGCGTTTTCTCGGTCGAAAGCTCTGCCACGGGCAACGCCACGCCGGGCATCAACAACGGCACGCCCACCGTCGTGACCTTCGGCCTGATCGACCAGATCGAGGAGGATCTGCGCGATATCCTCGAGGCCGATCTGCGCCAGACCATTCAGATGCAGGCCGCCCGCTTCAGCCGTATGGCGAAAAGTGCGCTGGACCGGCTGAAGGAGGGGCAGTCGGATGAATGTGGCACCGTCACGCCGCTGGACGCCGATGGCAGCGCCTCGACCGAGGGTGGTACGCTGAATGCCAATATCACCGTCGAAGGGGAAACCGTCGACTGTGTGACGGGTGTGCGCCGGATCGTGACGGCGGATGTGACCAGTTCCACCATCGAAGGCATGGGCCAGCAGATTGCCGGGGCTTTCTCGATCCAGCGCGAGCGCTTTGCCGACGAGGACAGCGTGCGCGGCAGGTTCTGGGGTGGCTATGTCAGCTCGAACCAGATTTCGGGCCGTGGCGAGGGCAGCGTTCTGGGCTTTGGCCTGAATGCCGGCATCTATGGTGCGGACCGGCTGTCGTCGAGCCTGTACCTTGACCACTACCTTGCCGTGGCGGCCGGACGCCACAGCTTCGACCTTGCCTTCGGCGCGCGCGATCCGATCTCGGCGACGGGGGATTACACCTATCTCGCAGGTTTCGGCGGGTTGGCTCTGTCGGGATCGGTCACGTCGGGCAAGATGGAGATCGCACCGCGTCTGGCCATCGACGTCGCCTATGCGGCGGCAGGTGATGTGAACGTCGTTGCCCGCCAGTTGGGCCGGACCGAGATCGGGACGATCAAGCTGGCCGATTACGAAGGTGCGCGTGCGACGGCCGAGATCATCTTCTCGAATCTCGACGATGCGGCGGATGCCGACGGCTTCGAGATCGAGGCGGCGCCGCGCCTGTTCTGCGACTTCTCGCTCGGGGGCGGGCAGGCGGATAATTGCGGCTTCGGCGGCTATCTCAGCCTGAATGCCATCGGCGGGGCCGGTCTGGACTATGCCGCGCTGATCGACTTCGAAAGCAGCGAGGACCGTGATGCTCTGACCTTCTCTGTCGAGCGCAGTCAGGAGATTGCGAACGGGTCGGGAGCAATCGTGTCCACCATGGGCATGAGCGAGCAGGGCGAATTGTCCATCGGGCAGATGTTGAACCTGCGCTTCTGAGGCGCGAATAGAAGACAGCAAATGCCCCGCCCCGTGGCGGGGCATTTCATTTTTGCCGCCCTGTCGGGATTGTCGCGTCCCTGGTCTTGCGCCGCAAGGACAAGGCTTGATGTGGTCCGGGCGGCGCGGCCCGAAAGGGGGTATTGCCATATTGGTAATATTTTCTTGCCAATTCCGCCTGTCCGTGCGATCAGCCTGCAAAACGCGGGGTGTCGCATGTCCAGTCCTGTCCTTGATCGCACGCGGGTTGTCGCCCGTCTGACCGGCACCCTGCCCGAGGGGGGCTTCGAGGAGGGCACGCCGATCCATGCCGTCGACCTGCCCGATCTGCTGCGGCGCGAGGATGCGCCCGTCGCGACGCGGGACGAGATCGATCTGGGCGGCAAGCTTGCCTTTGTCATCGAGAATGTCCTCACCCGCGAGGAATGCGGGCGTCTGATCGCCGTGACCGAGACGCTGGGCTTTCGCGACGCGGCACCCGGGATCAACACGCCGCCCGGCATGCGGCGCAACAAGACGGTGCACTGGATCGCGCCCGCCGCGGTGATGGACGAGCTGTTCCGGCGCATCGCGCCGTTGCTTCCGCAGGAGCTGGACGGTCGCAGGCTGACGCCCGCGCTGAGCCACCGGATCAACACCTACCGCTACGACCGCGGTGACGAGTTCAACCTGCATATCGACGGCGACTGGCCCGGCTTCGGCCTCTCGCAAGACGGTCAGCGGATGGCGCAGTGGTCGGGCACGCATTCGATGCTGACGATGCTGCTTTATATGAACGGTGCAGAGGATGGCCTGCAGGGCGGCAGCACCACGCTTTACGATCAGGGCGAATTGCGCGCCTCGGTCACGCCGCGGACGGGCCGCGCGCTGTTCTTCCGGCACGGGTCCAACCGCGACACGGTCCTTCATGCGGGGGACCGGCTGCTGGGGAACGTCCCGAAATATGTCGCGCGCATCAATGTGATGTACGATCTCTAGTCCCGGCCCGCCGGGACCGCGCGAGAGCTGCGCCATGGGGCGGGCCTGTCATGGAACTGTCATCCAGCCTTCGCCCTGACGTTACACGGGACGTCTAGCAGGACGGCAGGCCTTGTCCGTACGGGGCAGGGCGGGCAGATGATGGAGATTGCTGCGACATGACCGTGTTCAAACTCACCCTTACCGCCACGGCGGTTCTTGCCACCTCGACCGGCCTTGCGCTGGCGCGGGACAATGTGCAGGTGGCGGGGTCCTCGACCGTGCTGCCCTATGCCACCATCGTGGCCGAGGCCTTT
>NZ_JAAATX020000027.1 GCF_009908265.2 Paragemmobacter amnigenus
ACGATTGCGGCGAGCGCGCTCTGGATGTCTGCGATGTTGCCCATCGCGTCGATCCGTTGGAGCACGCCCCTGCCCTCGTAATAGGCGATCAGCGGGGCCGTCTGGGCGTGATAGGCCTTCAGCCTCTCGCGCACCGTCTCGGCATTGTCGTCGGCGCGGCGCTTGAACGCCGTGCCGCCGCATCTGTCGCAAGTGCCCGCCACCGCGGGCTGCTTGAAGTCGTCATGATACCCCTCGCCGCAACCGGCGCAGGTGAAGCGGCCCGAGACGCGGCCCACCATGGCCTCGTCGTCGACCTCCAGGCTGATCGCCGCCGTCACCTTCTGCCCGGACGCCGCCAGCAGCGCGTCCAGCGCCGCCGCCTGCCCGTCGGTGCGGGGGAACCCGTCCAGGATCACGCCCCGCGCCACGTCGGGCGCCGCCATGCGGTCCTTCAGGATCGCCAGCACGATGTCGTCGCTGACCAGCTGGCCCGCCTCCATCACCGCCTTGGCCGCCTTGCCCGCCTCCGTGCCCGCCGCCACCGCCGCGCGCAGCAGGTCGCCCGTCGACAGCTGGACCAGACCGAAGCCCTCTTCCAGCATCCGCGCCTGCGTGCCCTTGCCCGCGCCCGGCGGGCCCAGCAGGATCAGCACGGCGGGGGTGGTCACGACCTCGCTCATCCCCGGTTCATCCGGTTCGCGATCAGCTCGTCCACCACCGAAGGATCGGCCAGCGTCGAGGTGTCGCCAAGGCTGCCGAAGTCGTTCTCGGCGATCTTCCTGAGGATCCGGCGCATGATCTTGCCCGACCGCGTCTTGGGCAGGCCCGGTGCCCACTGGATCAGGTCCGGCTTGGCGATCGGGCCGATCTCGGTCCGCACCCAGGCCTCCAGCTCCTTGCGCAGGGCGTCCGTCGGCTCCTCGCCCTTCATCAGCGTGACATAGGCATAGATGCCCTGCCCCTTGATGTCGTGCGGATAGCCCACCACCGCGGCCTCGGCGACCTTGGGATGCGCGACCAGCGCGCTTTCCACTTCCGCCGTGCCCATCCGGTGGCCCGACACGTTGATCACGTCATCCACGCGCCCTGTGATCCAGTAATAGCCGTCCGCATCGCGCCGGCAGCCGTCGCCGGTGAAATAGTACCCGCGATACTGGCTGAAATACGCCTCCTCGAACCGCGCATGGTCGCCCCAGAGCGTGCGCATCTGCCCCGGCCAGCTGTCGGCGATGCACAGCACCCCCTCCGTCTCCGTGGCCTCCTGCACCGCCGCCGTGGCGGGGTCCAGAACCACCGGCTTCACCCCGAAGAAGGGCTTGGTGGCCGAGCCCGGCTTCTGCGGGATGGCGCCGGGCAGCGGCGTGATCAGATGCCCGCCCGTCTCGGTCTGCCAGAAGGTGTCGACGATCGGGCAGCGGCCCTTGCCGACATGGGTGTTGTACCAGTTCCACGCCTCGGGGTTGATCGGCTCGCCCACCGAGCCCAGCAGGCGCAGGCTGGACAGGTCGTGCTTCTCCACCCATTCCGGCCCCAGACCCATCAGCGACCGGATCGCCGTCGGCGCGGTGTAGAACTGCGTCACCCTGTGTTTGGCGCAGACCTCCCAGAAGCGGCCGGCATCGGGATAGGTCGGCACGCCCTCGAACATGATCGTGGTCGCGCCATTGGCCAGCGGGCCATAGACGATGTAGCTGTGCCCCGTGACCCAGCCCACATCCGCCGTGCACCAGAACACATCGCCGTCATGGTAGTCGAAGGTCAGCTGATGCGTCATCGACGCATAGACCAGATAGCCGCCCGAAGTATGGACAACCCCCTTCGGCTTGCCCGTCGAGCCGGAGGTGTAGAGGATGAACAGCGGATCCTCCGCGCCCACTTCCGTGTAGGCGCAATAGCCCGACACCTCCGCCATCTCGGCCTTCAGGTCGATGTCGCGCCCGTCCACCCAGCTCGTCTGGTCGCCGGTATGCTTGACCACCATGCACTTCACATGGTCGCTGCAATGCAAGAGCGCCGCATCGGTATTGCCCTTCAGCGGGGTCTTCTTGCCCCCCCGCGGCGCCCAGTCGGCGGTGATCACCACCTTGGCCTCGGAATCGTTGATCCGGTTGGCCAGCGCATCGGGCGAGAAGCCCCCGAAGACCACCGAATGGATCGCCCCGATCCGCGCGCAGGCCAGCATCGCATAGGCCGCCTCGGGGATCATCGGCAGGTAGAGGACCACGCGGTCCCCCTTCTTCACCCCGTGCTTCTTCAGCACGTTGGCCATCCGGCAGGTCTGCTCCAGCAGTTGGGCATAGGTGATGTGCTGCGCGGGCGTCTTCGGATCATCCGGCTCCCAGATGATCGCCGTCTGGTTCGCCCGCGTCGTCATGTGCCGGTCGATGCAATTGGCGCTGACGTTCAGCGTGCCGTCCTCGAACCACTTGATCGACACCTTCCCGGGCTCGAAGGACGTGTTCTTCACCACGCTGTAATCCCGGATCCAGTCAACCCGACGACCCTGCGCACGCCAGAAACCCTCGGGATCCGAAACCGATTCGCCATAAAGACGCTCATAACCAGACGCATCAA
>NZ_JAAATX020000028.1 GCF_009908265.2 Paragemmobacter amnigenus
GAAAAGCGGCTCTGCCGGGCCAGAATGCTGCGGGTTCGAGGCTTGATCCACCCGACTTCGGCCGTTTGCGCGACGACAGACACCGCTCGGGGCGAAAAACGCTTGCCCAGCGAGCAAAATCAGGCGATCTTGAAGTCAAGCGGCAGGCCACTTGGGGAATGTCGGCCTAAACCCCCGACCTATTTCGCGGCGGCGAACAATCACGCCTTCTGGTCCGGTCCTTGCCCATCGTCGTGTAGGCAAGAGAAACGCAACATTAGAAAGGAACGACCCATGAAGATCAAAAGCAACCTCCTGATACTCACCGCCACGGCAGCCTTGTTCGCAAACATGGCGTATGCGGCAATTGACTCCCAGTCGCTGGCCGACAGCTATCTTGCCAATGGATACAGCTATGTCGAGGTCCAGCAAGGCCCGACCCAAACGAAGGTGGAGGCTGTGAACGGCAACAGCACCGTCGAGGTGATCTATTCCAACGTGACCGGAGAGATCCTGAGCCAGGAAACCCAATCGACCGAGGACGAGTATGCTGGCCGCACGGGGGTGGAAATCCAAACCTCGGAGGAGGATTTCCTGGACGATGACGAAAACGGCGATGGCGAAAACGGCGGAGGCTATGGCGGAGGCGACGGCGATGGCGAAAACGGCGGAGGCTATGGCGGAGGCGACGGCGATGACGAAAACGGTGGAGGCAATGGTGGAGGCTATGGCGGCTCGGACGACTGAGGCTGCCTGACTGACACACGCGAACCGGATCCCGCACGCTCTGGGGTCCGGTCTGGCACTCGGTGGGTGTGAAGGCGTCGAACAAGGTTCCGACCCTTCGCCATGAGGTGTCGATGGAGCGTTCTTCCGCTTTGCCGAAGACCCGCGCGCCTCACAAAACGCCACACGGTGTCATGCGCAACCGTCACACCTCGTGCCGCCAGTTCCGCCGTCAGGGAGCGTATCGTGAGATCGGGCTTCTCGGCAAGCCGGGCAAGCAGCCAGTCCCCGGCTTCGCCTGTCAGAACCAGACGGCGGGGACCTCCGATCCTGCCCCGTCCCGTGCGTTGCCGCTGTCCGATCCGCACCGCTGAAGCGATCGATACCCGCGTCTGGAGGCCATTGAAAGTGGAGCCACCATGTTCTGCACCCATCATCTGGTGGGTGCAGTGAATCACAAAATGACGACGCCGGGAATCCATATTCCGATTCAATCAGATGCAGACAGGCTCTAATATCATAATTTAGGTCCAGGTCGGTTGTGAATAAGGTCCTTCAGAGAAGACCAGTTCTCGGAAAACAAAGTTTTGCGATCAAACTGAAACCACGCGCGGGCGCCAGCGCGGGTACTGACGTCAGACATCAAGACCGAAGTCCAGCACGCGCACCGAATGGGTCAAAGCGCCGACAGAAATGTAGCCCACTCCCGTCGCCGCCACCTCGGCGATACGGTCCAGCCGCATGTTGCCCGACGCCTCCAGCACCACGTGGCCTTGGGCCATCGCCACGGCCTGGCGTAGGGTCGGGCTGTCCATGTTGTCCAGCAGCACGACATCGGCACCACCCTCGTCTAAAACCTCGGCCAGTTGGTCCAGATGATCGACCTCGATCTCGACCCGCACCATGTGCGAGGCGCGCGCCTTGACCGCCTGCAGCACCGGGCGGATGCCCCGTAATACCTGAAGCGAAGCGTGATGGTGCTTATGCCTGGCAGAAGGGACTGGTAGATCGCCTCGATGGGGCGCTGCATTCCAAGGGGATCAAGACCGCCATCCTGTCCAAGTTCAGTCCATTCAGGAAAGCCGGGGCCAAAGTCCTTCATCTTCAATCCATCGTTTAAGAACTACTGGTCGATGATGCTGGGTTCAGGATTCACCCGCAACGGTGCGTAACAGCGCCTTGCCCACCAACGTCGTCGAAAGCGGTAGTGTGCGTGCTGATGCGGTTTTTCTGTGGCGGTGTTGATGTGGCGTTGATGTAAACGGGCGAATGCAAAGAGCGCCCCGCGGGGCGCTGTGCAAGTCTTTGATAAGACGTGATTTTCTGGTTGCGGGGGCAGGATTTGAACCTGCGGCCTTCAGGTTATGAGCCTGACGAGCTACCGGGCTGCTCCACCCCGCGTCTGTTGTTGTCTTTTCTGGGGGATTTTGTGATCGTTTAGGGAGGGATT
>NZ_JAAATX020000029.1 GCF_009908265.2 Paragemmobacter amnigenus
TCGCCTGATTTTGCTCGCTGGGCAAGCGTTTTTCGCCCCGAGCGGTGTCTGTCGTCGCGCAAACGGCCGAAGTCGGGTGGATCAAGCCTCGAACCCGCAGCATTCTGGCCCGGCAGAGCCGCTTTTCCGCGCGGCAGACGGACCTGTCCTGCCGCTTTCGTTCAGCTTGGGCATGGATCGTGGTCATGCGCATGACGGAGGCGTTCGAAGACGGCGGATGGCGGCAAGGACGGCCCGCACCATCGGGCCGGTGACGGCGACCTCGGCCAACTGGAAGGTAATGGCGCGGGCGTGGCGGACGACGCGGGCGCCGATCTTGATCAGCTTGAGTTGCAGGCTGGTCAACGACCAGTCCGCCATGGCCTCGGGCAGTTCGATGCAGCGCAGGAAGGTTGCCAGGTTGTAGGCCAGCGCGTGCAGTTGCAGCCGCACCTCGTTGTGCCGGAACTTCCGGCATGACAGCCGCGTCCAGCGAAAGGCATATTTGCCTTCCTTGATGTGCTGCTCTGCGGTGCCGCGCTGGTTGTAGAACCTCACCACCCAGTCTGGCTCCATCGGCAGGTTGGTGACGATGAAGCCGACTTTGGGGAACAGCTCGCCCGGATGCCATTCGATCTTGGCGATGACGCGGCGCGGCTTGTCCCAGGACGCCGCCTGATACTCGAAGTCCTCGAAGAACCGTTTGACCTTGGTCAGCGAAGGCCGTCCCACGGGCCGTGTCAGCCGATGCGCGATCTTCTCGCGCAAGACGGCGTTGGCGGGCAGACGGATGGCGTAGAAGAACCTGGCTTCTTCCAGCCGCATATAGATCGCGGGGATCGCGTAGGCAGCGTCGGCCCGGAAGAAGCGTCCACCAAGGTCGCGGCCAGCATATCGGGCAATGACGGGATCAAGGACATCCCGCCAGCCATCGGCGCTGTGGACATTGCCGTTACGCAGGGCGCAGCGCTCCAGCATGCCAAACTGGTTGAACAAGAAGATGGGGTGATAGCAGGTGCAGTCGAAATGCCCGTTCCAGGCAGCACCTTCCTGATCGCCGTGGGTGGGGCTGACCGAGCTGTCCATGTCCAGCACGATGTATTTCAACCCGTTGCGGTCATGAAACCGGTCGATCCATTGGCCGTTCAGATCGGCCAGCGCCGCCCGGTTCGCGGCCAGAGCCAGCGTCTCGGTCTCGAACCGTCCCATCTGCGATGCCGAAGCAGCTTGCGCCTCGACGGCCCTGCCGCCAACGACCTGACGCATCACGGGATCGAGGGCCAAGCGGTCGGCATCGTTCACATCCTCGTATCCGGCCAGTCGTCCGAACACCGATTGCCGGAACAATCCGTCAAGCCGATGGAGCGTGTTCTTCCCGGTGCGGCTGTCTCGCAGCGCCTCCGACGCCAGATTGGACAGGCCGAGCACGTCATCAAGCTCGCGCATCACCAGCAGGCCACCGTCTGAACTGATCTGCGCACCACGGAACTCCAGACGCACACGGCGGTCGAAATCAACCCGATCTCCCCGCGCCAAGCCCGCACCCTCCAGGTGATCCATGAAACGCGCCCCTCGCAGCCGTCAACGCCATGATTTATATGCGAAATATCACGATTACGACAGCGAAATCAGCGACTTACTTGGAGAATGTGGG
>NZ_JAAATX020000030.1 GCF_009908265.2 Paragemmobacter amnigenus
GTGACCTGCCACTGAACTTTCATCCAGCCGCGACCGGAGCCGGTAGCTGATTTACGCCTTTCGGCGTAGGTTGAGCAATCGCCCGGCGCGCGGAGCTCTCATCGCGTGCAGCGGGACGGGCGATTGCGGTGGTCAGGTGCAGAGCGAAACCTGCAGGGGTCTGGTAGCCGAGGGCCGAGTGGGGCCTTTCGGTGTTGTAGTCGGTGACCCAGGCTGCGATCAGGTCGCGGGCATGGGCAAGGTTGCGGAACAGCGTCTCGTTCAAGAACTCGTCCCGCATCCTGCCGTTGAAGCTTTCCACAAAGCCGTTCTGCGTCGGCTTTCCCGGCGCGATGTAGTGCCATTCGACCTTGTGCTCGGCGCACCACTTCAGGATCGCGTTCGAGGTCAGTTCCGTCCCGTTGTCCGACACGATCATCCCGGGCTTGCCACGTCGTTCGATCAGCGCTGTCAGCTCCCGCGCCACGCGGCGGCCCGAGATGGATGTATCCGGGATCGCCGCAAGGCACTCGCGCGTGACATCGTCGACGACGTTCAGCACCCGGAAGCGCCGCCCGCATGCGAACTGGTCATGCACGAAGTCCAGTGACCAGCGCGCATTGGCCCGCGCCTCCATCAGGATCGGGGCCCTCGTTCCGATGGCCTTGCGGCGCGCTTTGCGTTTACGCACCGTTAACCCTTCCTCGCGGTAGAGCCGGTAAATGCGGTTGATCCCCGACGCCTCGCCTTCCCGCCTGAGCAGGACGAACAGCCGTCGGTAGCCGAACCTGCGCCGCTCATTGGCCAGATCGCGCAACCGCCCGCGCAGGGCCGTGTCCGGCGCGCGCTGCGACTGGTAGCGCACCATCTTGCGGTCCGCCCCGGCAATTTGACACGCCCGCCGTTCCGACAACCCAAGATGGGCCTTCAGATGCGCGACAGCCTCGCGCTTCGCGACGGGCGTCACCATTTTTTTGACAAGAGTTCCTTCATCGCCGCCATGTCGAGCATCTGCTCGGCCAAGAGCCGCTTCAGCTTCGCGTTCTCGTCCTCCAGCGCCTTCAGCCGCTTGGCCTCGGACACCGTCATCCCGGAATACTTCGCCTTCCAGGCATAGAACGTGCCCTCAGACATCCCGTGCTTGCGGCAGAGATCGGCACACTTCGCGCCCGCCTCATGCTCCTGCAGGATGCCTATGATCTGCTCTTCCGTCAGTCGTGCCTTCTTCATCGTCCGTCCTCTCCATGGGCCGGACTCTAATCGCAGGTGGAGGAAAAATCCCGTGGCAGGTCA
>NZ_JAAATX020000031.1 GCF_009908265.2 Paragemmobacter amnigenus
GAGGGGGGGGATGACACCTTCCTGCTGCAGCCGGGCTTTGGCACGGATGCGATCACGGGCGGCGAGACGGGCGAGGTCACGGGCGACGTGATCGACGCGACGGGTCTGACCGAGGGCGTGGCGGTGACGATGTCGGGCCCCGAGGCGGGCACGATCAGCGGCCCGTCGGGCACGGCGACCTTCTCGGAGATCGAGAGCGTCAAGCTCGGCTCCGGCAATGACACGGTGAACGGCGGCGCGGGCAACGACACGGTCGATGGCGGCGCGGGCAATGACGTGCTGAACGGCGGCGGCGGCAATGACAGCCTTGCCGGGGGCACGGGCGATGACGTGATCGACGGCGGCACTGGCAATGACGCGCTGGATGGCGGGATCGGCAACGATGCGCTGACGGGCGGGGATGGCAGCGACACCCTTGCGGGCGGCGAAGGGGCCGACACGCTGGACGGCGGCGCGGGCAACGACGCGCTGGATGGTGGCGCGGGCAATGACGGCCTGTCGGGCGGTGCGGGCAACGACGCGCTGACCGGTGGCGAGGGCTCCGACACGCTGGTGGGCGGCGCGGGCAATGACACGCTGGACGGCGGCGCGGGGGATGACGACTTCCTGCTGGCGGCGGGCGATGTGGCCACAGGCGGCACCGGGGATGACGAGTTCCGCTTCGACCGCAGCATCGCGGGCGGCGGCACGATCACGGTGACGGGGGGCGAGGGCGGCGAGGAAGCCGTGATCGACCCGAAGAACAACCCGGGCGGCCGGGTCGGGGACGTGCTGGACCTGACGAACCTGCCGGGCGCGGTGGTGACGCTGAACCCCGCCGATCCGAAGAGCGGGACGGTCACCTACACGAACGATGCGGGCGAGACGGTCACGATCCAGTTCAGCCAGATCGAGACGGTGCTGCTGCCGCAGGACGGCGTGGTGGACGGCACGGCCGCGGGCGACGCGATGGGCCCAGGCTACACCGACGCGCAGGGCGACCAGATCGACGACGCGGCCAGCCCGAACGACGTGATCGACGCGGG
>NZ_JAAATX020000032.1 GCF_009908265.2 Paragemmobacter amnigenus
CAGCGGCCCCATGACCACCTCGTTCGCGACCGCGTCCTGCGTCGCGGCAAGCTCGGGGTCGGACACCAGACCATAGGCCGCCAGCGGGCCATCGGGACCGGCCATGTCGTCGGACACGAAGAATTCGATGTATTCCTTCAGGCCCGGGATCACGCCGATATGCTGCGCCTTGACGTAGAAGTAGAGCGGGCGCGACACCGGATACTCCCCGCTCGCGATCGTCTCGACCGAGGGGGCCACGCCCGACATGGTCGCCACGCGCAGCTTGTCCATGTTGTTCTGGTAGAAGCTCAGCCCGAACACGCCCACGGCCAGCGGGTTGGCCTCCAGCCGCGCCAGCGTCTCGGTGTAATCGCCGTCGATATCCACCGACACACCATCCGTCCGCAGCGTCAGGCAGGCTTCTTCGGCCTTGTCCTCGTCCCCGCCATTGGCAGCCTTGAAGGCCTCGAAGGCCCCCATTTCCTCGCAGCCCGCAAGGATGACCTTGGTGTCGAACACCTCGCGCGTGCCGTGTTTGGTGCCGGGCACGAAGGCAAGGATGTCCTGCGCGGGAAGGGTGGCGTCCACCTCGTTCCACGCCTTGTGCGGGTTCGCCACCAGCGCGCCGTCCTTCACCACCTGCGCGGCCACCGCGTTGAACCAGTGCGCGGGGGTGAAGGCGAATTCCGCCCCGTCCACCTTGGAGGCGAAGACGATCCCGTCATAGCCGAAGCGCACTTCCATCAGGCCCGTCACGCCATTCGCGGCGCAAAGGTCAAGATCGCTCTGCGTGATCCGGCTGGAGGAATTGGCGACGTCGATCGTCGTCTCGCCCACGCCCTCGCACAGCTTCTTGCGGCCCGCACCCGACCCGCCACCTTCCACGACCGGCGTGGGAAAGTCGAAATTCTCGCCAAAGGCCTCGGCCACGATGGTGGCATAGGGCAGCACGGTCGAGGACCCCGCCACCTGCACATTGTCCCGCGCCAGCGCAAGGCCGGTCGAGGTGGCAAGAACCGCCGTGGCGGTAAGGGTGAGTTTG
>NZ_JAAATX020000033.1 GCF_009908265.2 Paragemmobacter amnigenus
TGTGAGTTCTCAGAAGGTCATTCACCCTTGCGATTGGCGGGAGGCCGCCCAGTGCAGAATGTGGTCGTGACTGGTTGAACCAGTCAAGCCAGCGCGTGAGGTCGGCGTTTCGCGCTGCTGATGTTGGATGGTGCAGGCCGTAGGCCCATTCCCGCAGGAGGGTCTGGATGAACCTTTCCGCCTTGCCGTTGGTCTTGGGCGTGTAGGGGCGGGTGAAGATGTGTCGGATGCCCAGCCATCGCAGCGCCTTTGCAAAGCGGCGGGAGCGATAGGCGCTGCCATTGTCGGTCATCACCCGCTCGGCCCGGATGCCGTGCCCGCGGAACCAGCGCAGGGCGCGCAGCAGGAAGGCCGTCGTGGTGTCGCGCCGCTCGTCGGCGAGCACCTCGACATAGGCCAGCCGCGTCGCGTCATCGACGGCGACATGGACGAAGTCCCAGCCCGCGCCGCGGTTGCGGCAGCCCCTCCGCGTTCCGGTGGCGCGGTGGCCGGGCCGGTCGAAGCGGCCGAGCTTCTTGATGTCGAGGTGGATGAGCTCGCCTGCCCGCGCCCGTTGGTAGCGGCGCACCGGCCCGGGCGGGTCGATCCGGGCCAGCCGTCCCATGCCGGCACGGGCCAGCCAGCGCGCCACGGTCGACCGCGCGAGGCCCAGCTTGACGGCGATCTCCGCCCCGGTCAGGCGCAACTCGCGGCGAAGGTGCAGCGCCAGCGCGACCAGGCGATCCGGCAGACGCCCCGCCACACGGACGGGGGCGCTTGCGCGGTTCGACAGCGCCGCGCACCCGCCCGCGCGGAACCGCGCAAGCCACTTCCGCACGGTGCGCAGGGAAACGCCGAAGGCAGCAGCCACTTCCGCTGCCTTCTGTCCGGCACTGAGACGGGCGACGATCTGCTCTCGACTGTAGACGGTAAGGCGGGCACCTTGGTGCGGGTTGTTCATCCTGCGGAATCCTCGGCTGGAGTTTGGCGATTGCAGCCTAACCCCGCTTCGGGTGAACAACCTCCCGAGAATTCACA
>NZ_JAAATX020000034.1 GCF_009908265.2 Paragemmobacter amnigenus
GGTGGCGAGGGCAACGACACGCTGACTGGCGGGGCGGGGTCTGACACGCTGCGGGGCGAGGGGGGGGATGACACCTTCCTGCTGCAGCCGGGCTTTGGCACGGATGCGATCACGGGCGGCGAGACGGGCGAGGTCACGGGCGACGTGATCGACGCGACGGGTCTGACCGAAGGCGTGACGGTGACGATGACGGGCCCCGAGGCGGGCACGATCAGCGGCCCGTCGGGCACGGCGACCTTCAGCGAGGTCGAGAGCGTCAAGCTCGGCTCCGGCAATGACACGGTGAACGGCGGCGCGGGCAACGACACGGTCGATGGCGGCGCGGGCAATGACGTGCTGAACGGCGGCGGCGGCAATGACAGCCTTGCCGGTGGCACGGGCGATGACGCGATCGACGGCGGCACTGGCAATGACGCGCTGGATGGCGGGATCGGGAACGATGCGCTGACGGGCGGGGATGGCAGCGACACCCTTGCGGGCGGCGAAGGGGCCGACACGCTGGACGGTGGCATCGGCAACGATACGCTGGATGGCGGCGCCGGGGCGGACCAGCTCTCGGGCGGCGAGGGCACGGATACGCTGGCCGGGGGTGATGGCAACGACACGCTGAACGGCGGGGCGGGGTCTGATACGCTGCGGGGTGAGGGGGGGGATGACACCTTCCTGCTGCAGCCGGGCTTTGGCACGGATGCGATCACGGGCGGCGAGACGGGCGAGGTCACGGGCGACGTGATCGACGCGACGGGTCTGACCGAGGGCGTGGCGGTGA
>NZ_JAAATX020000035.1 GCF_009908265.2 Paragemmobacter amnigenus
GGGGGATGACACCTTCCTGCTGCAGCCGGGCTTTGGCACGGATGCGATCACGGGCGGCGAGACGGGCGAGGTCACGGGCGACGTGATCGACGCGACGGGTCTGACCGAAGGCGTGACGGTGACGATGTCGGGCCCCGAGGCGGGCACGATCAGCGGGGCGTCGGGCACGGCGACCTTCTCGGAGATCGAGAGCGTTCTGCTTGGCTCTGGCAATGACACGGTCAATGGCGGCGCGGGCAACGACACGGTCGATGGCGGCGCGGGCGATGATGCGCTGAACGGCGGCGGCGGCAATGACAGCCTTGCCGGTGGCACGGGCAATGACGTGATCGACGGCGGGATCGGCAATGACGTGCTGGACGGCGGTGCCGATGACGACGCGCTCACGGGCGGCGAGGGCCGCGACACGCTGTCCGGTGGCGAGGGGGCCGATGCGCTGGACGGCGGCGCGGGCAACGAC
>NZ_JAAATX020000036.1 GCF_009908265.2 Paragemmobacter amnigenus
GTCGTTGCCCGCGCCGCCGTCCAGCGCATCGGCCCCCTCGCCACCGGACAGCGTGTCGCGGCCCTCGCCGCCCGTGAGCGCGTCGTCATCGGCACCGCCGTCCAGCACGTCATTGCCGATCCCGCCGGACAGCGTGTCCGAACCCGCCGCACCGGCAAGGTTGTCATCACCGGCATTGCCCGTGATCCCGTCATCGCCCGCGCCGCCCGTCACCGTGTCGTCGCCCTGGCCGGCATCGACCGTGTCATTGCCGCCGCCCGCGTCGATCACGTCGTTCGGGCTGGCCGCGTCGTCGATCTGGTCGCCCTGCGCGTCGGTGTAGCCTGGGCCCATCGCGTCGCCCGCGGCCGTGCCGTCCACCACGCCGTCCTGCGGCAGCAGCA
>NZ_JAAATX020000037.1 GCF_009908265.2 Paragemmobacter amnigenus
CCGTCTCGCCGCCCGTGATCGCATCCGTGCCAAAGCCCGGCTGCAGCAGGAAGGTGTCATCCCCCCCCTCGCCCCGCAGCGTGTCAGACCCCGCCCCGCCAGTCAGCGTGTCGTTGCCCTCGCCACCGGCCAGCGTATCCGTGCCCTCGCCGCCCGAGAGCTGGTCCGCCCCCGCGCCGCCATCCAGCGCGTCGTTGCCCGCGCCGCCGTCCAGCGCATCGGCCCCCTCGCCACCGGACAGCGTGTCGCGGCCCTCGCCGCCCGTGAGCGCGTCGTCATCGGCACCGCCGTCCAGCACGTCATTGCCGATCCCGCCG